>CAVUAH010000001.1:0-26680 GCA_963739405.1 uncultured Actinomycetes bacterium
GGCCATGCCTGCTCCGGCAGTGGCCTGCTCGGGCGCGTCGGTGACGATTGCCTCGGTCATGAGGATGTTCTTCGCGATCGACGCGGCGTTCTGCAGCGCCGACCGGGTGACCATCGTCGGGTCGATGATGCCCGCGGCCACGAGGTCGACGACCTCGGTCGTTTCGACGTCCAGGCCGTGGCCCTTCTTGGCCGAGCGGACCTGGTTGACGACGACCGAGCCCTCGAGGCCCGCGTTGTAGGCGAGCTGCCGGAGTGGCTCCTCCAGCGCGCGCACGATGATTGCCGCGCCCGTGCGCTCGTCCCCGTCCATCGCGTCGAGCTTGATCGCCTTGGCGGCGTTCAGGAGCGCGACGCCGCCGCCGGCGACGATGCCTTCCTCGAGCGCTGCGCGGGTTGCTTGCAGGGCGTCCTCGACGCGGTGTTTCTTCTCTTTCATCTCGGTCTCGGTCGCGGCGCCGACCTTGACGACCGCGACGCCGCCGGACAGCTTCGCGAGCCGTTCCTGGAGCTTCTCGCGGTCGAAGTCGGAGTCGGTGTTCTCGACCTCCGCCTTGAGCTGCTTGATGCGGCCCTTGATCGCCTCGGAGTCGCCGGCCCCGTCCACGATCGTGGTCGAGTCCTTGTCGATCACGATCTTGCGGGCCTTGCCGAGCTGCGAGAGCTTCGTGTTCTCGAGCTTGAGACCCATCTCCTCGGTGATCACCTCGCCGCCGGTGAGGATCGCGATGTCCTCGAGCATCCGCTTGCGCCGGTCGCCGAAGCCCGGCGCCTTGACGGCGACGGCGGTGAAGACGCCACGGAGCTTGTTGACGACGACCGTCGCGAGCGCCTCGCCCTCGACGTCCTCCGCCACGATCAGCAGCGGGCGGCCGGCCTGGATCACCTGCTCCAGGACGGGGAGCAGATCCTTGACCGCGCCGACCTTCTGGTTGGCGATCAGCACGTACGGGTCGTCGAGCACCGCCTCCATGCGCTCGGCGTCGGTGATCATGTACGGCGACAGATAGCCCTTGTCGAACTGCATCCCCTCCGTGAACTCGAGGTCGAGACCGAACGTCTGGCCCTCCTCGACGTTGACGACGCCGTCCTTGCCGACCTTCTCGATCGCGTCCGCGATCACATCGCCGATCTCGCGCTCACGCGAGGAGATCGTCGCGACCCGCGCGATGTCCTCCTTGCCGTTGACATCCTTTGACTGCCCCTTGAGGTCGGTCACGATCGCATCGACGGCCTTCTCGATCCCCCGCTTGAGACCCATCGGGTTGGCGCCGGCGGCGACGTTCTTGAGGCCCTCGCGCACGATCGCCTGGGCGAGCACCGTCGCGGTCGTCGTGCCGTCGCCGGCGACGTCGTTGGTCGCCGTGGCGACCTCGCGGACGAGCTGCGCGCCCTGGTTCTCGAACGGGTCCTCGACCTCGATCTCGCGGGCGATAGTGACGCCGTCGTTCGTGATCGTCGGCGCACCGAACTTCTTGTCGAGGACGACATAGCGGCCCTTCGGGCCAAGCGTCACCTTGACCGCGTCGGCGAGGGTGTTGACCCCCCGCTCGAGCGCGCGGCGCGCGTCCTCGTTGAACTTCAGCTCCTTGTGAGCCATATCCCTTTCCTCCTGAGCGAAACGAGCTAGGCGGCGGCGCCGGCAAGCTTGCGCTTGCCCTTGTCGCCGGTGGTTACGACCTTCGCGAGCACATCCGATTCGCGCAGGATCAGGACCTCGTCGGCGCCGAGCTTGATCTCGGTGCCGCCGTACTTGGAGAAGATGATCTCGTCACCCTCCTCCAGATCCATCTTGATGTACTCCCCGTCCTCATCACGCGGGCCGGGACCGACCGCCAGGACCTTGCCTCGCTGCGGCTTCTCCTGCGCCGTGTCGGGCAGCACGATGCCGCTGACCGTGATCTGACTCCTCCTCGAGGACCTCCACGATCAACCGGTCACCGAGCGGATACAAGTTCATCAAACGCCTCCCAAAACACTTTGGTTCGGTCTCTGGCTAGAAGGGTCTGGCACTCGGCTACCGAGAGTGCCGACTACAGAGACTAGCACAATAATGTGGCAGATCGCACAAATGTGGTATGCGTTGCATGGGCGTCCGGTCGAGCGTTGTAGCCGCCGAGGCCTTAGCACTCCTCTTCAGCTGTTCCATTTGGCCCGAGCGCAAGCAGAGAGCTCTGGCGAGGGACCAAGAAGAGGTGGTGCAGATGACGAGTTTCCTTCACTGGCGCAAGATGACGTGGGCGCTCGTGCTCTGGAGTGCCTACCTCGCCACATGGATGGTGCTCACACGCTCCGGCCCGGTGATCGTCGTCCTGTGGTGGCTCGCGGGCGCCGGCTTGCTGCAGCTGATCATCATGCACTGGGGACGCATCGAGCCGTCACGCAGACACGGCCCATTCGGTCCCCGCTTCGGCCCGCGACCCATCACGGCGCGACTACCCGGCACGAACAGCGACCTGGGAGGAACCCCCGAGCAGGCCGGCACCGGAGCAGTTCGAGATCAGAAGGAAGCAGTCCAGGACTGGGAAACAGAGGGCGGCGCAATCGCAGAGCCACCCCAAGCCAGCCCGACGGCCCAGGCTGCTTGACCACGAATCACGAATGGACAGGGGACTCGACGCATGAGCAATCTGATTGCCAAGATTCGTCACTTGCTGCACCTCGACACGAAGCCCAAGACGCTGCACCTTGTACACCATGCCACGACCAGCCTAGCGACGAGGCGATCACTCGCGCTGCCCGCACCCAGGATCCGGGCCGTAGGCCCGCAACCGGCGGTCGCGACGAGAGGCCCGCCCGCGCGGCGTAGCCGAACCGGCCCGAGCCAAGCCGGGGCGGCGGAACACTCGCCTCCTCCGCGAACGTCGGGGTGGGGCACCAAGGGCGCTCGAGGATCGCAGGTAGACTGTGCGAGCGCGTTGGTTGTCTTTGACGGCGTCGAGGTCTGTTGGTTCCTCTTCGATTGTCACCCCCGGCCTGAGCGCAGCAGAGAGTTCGTTCGGACTCGCTGTCCTGTACGGAACGAAGGAGCACCTCATGTTTGCGACCATTCGCCGTTACGACGGTGTGGACCAGAATCGTTCGGCCGAGTTGACCCGCAAGGTCAACGAGACGCTCGTCCCGAAGCTGGAGAAGGGCCGGGCTCGCTGGCTACTGGCTGATCGAGGCCGACAACGGCGTCTTCAGCTCGCTCAGCCTGTTCGAGACTCCTGAGCAGAGCAAGGAGTCGACGAAGATCGTCGCCAGCTGGATTCGCGACGAGAAGCTCGAGACGATGATCCCCAACGAGCCAAAGATCACGAGCGGCAAGGTCGTCGCTCACAGCGACCGCGTCCTGGTCGCCGCGTAGCTCGACCGCACCGCATCCCGACAGAGAGGGCCCGGCTTGCCGGGCCCTCTCTCTTGCCGCGCCGCTTCCTCCACGCGAGTGGCGCACCGTCAGCCGTGCGGGGTTCCTCCCGGTTCGACCGCCCGCTACGATCCTGCGCGCTTCGACGGCGGCGCGCGCCTGGGTCGGTGGGCCTGCTAATCGAGGCTTTCGCGTTCGCGCCGAAGGCGTTCGCGATCAAGCCTCAACCGCCCCACCTGTGCCTCGCGCTCATGGTGCTTCTCGAGCTGCGTGACGAGCACACGTCGCAGCTCCGCGAATCCAGCGGGCCCGTCGGCAATCATTGCCACGATCTGCTCCCGATCCGCGATGCTCAGCGCCACGATCGTGTTGTTGTTCGTGATGGCCCGTTCGAGCTTTGTCGCCAGCTCGTCGCCCTCGAGCATGGTCTGAGCAGGTGCACGTTTTCGGTGCGTACTGTCGAGCCGGAGAGGATCACGCTGCGGCTGGTTCGCCGACGGGTGTGCAGACGAACCGCGGCTCGTCGCCGGCGTCCTCGCGTCTGAGCAGCCATTCGACGCCACGGATCGGGTACGTCCCGCCGTCGATCACCAGCCGGCCGTCGATATGGGGCTCGTTCTCGAAGCTGCTGGCGCGGAACTCCGACCGTGTGACTTCGCCGTTTCGACGGAACACGAGGTGGAAGCGGGTCATGCTCTTCCTCTTTTCGCTCGACCGGCGCGGTGGCCGGGGTGGTCAGGGCGGAGGAAGAGTGGTCGCTTGACCTCAGTCTACGCCTTGGTGCGTTGTCAGAGGCCTTCGCGCTGCCGCAAGACGTGCACGCGCTGTCAGAACGCCGCCGGCGACCCGGCCGGCTAGTCGGTCAGGTTGATTCTCGGAGCGCGTTCGCCGCGGCCGGTTCGAGGGCTTCCTCTGCGATGCAGGGTGACCGGACCACGCTGCCGGCATACCGACGTGGCCGAACATCAAACGTCCGGTGGTAGGTTCCAGAGACTTGAGCGCCTCTGGAGACGACCGAGAGAAAGACGCCTGTCCGAACTGCGGAACGCGGGTCGAATCCACAATCAGCGCTCCAGGCGAGCCACTCCGTGAGGCGACGGAGCGGCGCTGTCCAAATTGCGCGAAGGTCCTTCGGCGTGAGGTCGGTGGCGAGTGGACGGTCGACGAGACGGCGAGTTAGCTCGCGCGCACGGGCGGTTGGCTCCTCGGGCCACTTGCGGCCGGAAAGGTCGCAGAGGAAAGGAGCGAGCGCGTGGCCGATCTTCAACGTGAGTTGGGTCGCTCAGTAACAGCACGCTACGGGACGTGACCGTCGTGCTCGGCTCGGTCGGTTCGACTCCGGCGCCGCTCCGTCAAGCCGACCTCGGCTCGCTGGCGGCCGTGGCGCGTGGTGCCCGGACGGCAGCGTGGGGGCAGGTCGAGACTGCACCTGCGGCGTGAGCGCGACCGTGGGCGGCTCACCGCCCCTGTGGGCTCGAGTTCCCTACTCCTCCGTCCGCCTGTCGGTGCGGCCTCGGAGTCAGGCGTCGAGCGACCGGCTGGCCTGTTTCGCGGCGGCGCGCTTTTCGGTCCGTCGCTCCTTGAGCGTCTTCTGCGCGGGCTTCTTTCCGAGCTTCTTGGGTTTCTGCGAGCCCTTCACGTGCATCCCTTCCTGGTCGCCGGGTTCGACCCGCTCGTAGGCACAACGCGAAAGCCGTGGTGGTGCGAATCCGAGCTCGACGATCGGCGCGACCGCTGCGACGTACCCGCGCCGAGTATCGCACGGATCGCACCCGCACGTCAGTGTTTCTCGGTGACGCTCGCGACCCGACGTCGTCGTCGCAACGGCAGCCCTCATCCTGCCGTGCCTTGAACCCGCTTGTATCATTCGAGGTCGACAAGGAGTACGAATGGACACCCTGGACGAGGCCCTGCGAGCGCGCATCGACGAGTTGGCAGGGTCGGACGAGGGTCGGCAGCCAATTCTGTCCACGACTGGGACACAGGTTGCGATCGCGGAGCTCATTGCACGAAATGACCGGCTCGAGCGGGTCGTCGGCGAGTTGAGCCTCGAGATCGAGGCCCTCGCCGCCTCGCAAAGAGGCGACACGGCAGCGGATGTCGCGGCCGCGTCGGACCACTAGCACGTGTTGGACAACGAGCCGGGGCCGGCCGGCGTCGGCCGACGGGCTCCGAATAGCGATGCTTGCTCCGATCTCGTGGCGCGTCCCCCCGCGTCACTACGGGCCCTGGGAGCAGTTCGTGTCGCTCCTGACCGAGGGCTTGGTTCGCCGGGGAGTCGACGTCACGCTGTTCGCCACGGCGGACTCGGTAACCGCGGCACACCTCGTAGCGACCGCCCCGACCGGATACTCGGAGGATCCGGGACTGTCCGCGAAGGTCTGGGAGGCCCTCCACATCTCGGCGTTGTTCGAACGAGCGGGCGAGTTCGACGTGATCCACAACAGCTTCGACTTCCTGCCGCTCACCTACAGCAATCTGGTCGACACGCCGGTGGTCACCACGATTCACGGCTTCTCGTCCGAGCAGATCGTCCCCGTCTTCGAGAAGTACAACGCGGGCGGGTACTACGTCGCGATCAGCGAGTCAGATCGACACGAGCGCCTCGACTACGTCGCGACGATTCACCACGGGATCGACATGAACGAGTTCGAGCGCGGGGAGGGGCCGGGCGACTACCTGCTGTTCTTCGGAAGGATCCATCCGGAGAAAGGCACCGTCGAGGCGATCGACGTTGCCCGCGAGGCCGGTCTGCCGCTGATCATCGCGGGGATCATCCAGGACCGCGAGTACTACGAGCGATCCGTCGAGCCCCGGCTCGACGGAGAACGGGTCACGTACGTCGGCCCGGTAGGTCCCGACGGTCGCGGCGCGCTCCTCGCCGGAGCCCGGGCCCTCCTCCACCTCGTCAGCTTCGACGAGCCGTTCGGCTTCAGCGTCGTCGAGGCAATGGCGTGCGGAACGCCGGTGATCGCCCACCCGCGCGGATCGATGGTCGAGATCGTCCGCGACGGTGAGAACGGCTTCCTGGTCGGCTCTCTCGACGAAGCGGTCGCCGGCGTGCACGCGGCCGCCTCGATGGACCGGACGCTCGTGCGCGCCTCGGTCGAGCGTCGCTTCGACTCCAACCGCATGGTCGACGAGTATCTCGAGCTCTATGCCCGCGTCGCGGCGCTGGATGAAGCGCGACGCGCGGGCAACGTTGTCTGAGCCCCTCCCGTCGAGCGAGCGTTTCCGCCTCGGCGTCAACTACTGGCCGGCCCGAACGGCGATGGCGTGGTGGTCGGACTTCGATCGCACGGAGGTCGCAGCCGATTTCGCACGGATCGCCGCGAGCGGTCTCGACTCGATCAGGCTCTTCCTCACCTGGGCCGACTTCCAACCCGCCCCGGACCAGGTGGATCGACGGATGCTGGATCGACTGATCGCCGTGGCGGATCTTGCCGCCGGGTCGGGCCTCGGGCTCGTTCCCACCCTCTTCACCGGTCACATGAGCGGAGTGAACTGGATTCCGGGGTGGGCGCTCGGCGGGACCGATCGCGACGATCGCTTTCGTGTGGTGTCCAACGGCAGGGTCGATGGACGCGCATTGCGGAACTGGTACTCGGATCCGCTCATCACCCGAGCGCAGACCTTGTTGGCGACCGAGGCAGCTCGAGCACTTGCCGGCCACGAAGCCGTCTGGATGTGGGACCTCGGAAACGAGAACTCGAACTGCGTGATACCGCCGACCAAGTCGTCTGCGCGGGAGTGGCTGCGCCGGATCGCCTCCGCCATCCGCACCGCCGACCCGGGCGCCCGGCTCACGGTCGGCTTGCACATGGAAGACCTGGAGAACGATCGCGTGCTCGGGCCACGTGAGGCCTCCGAGGTATCCGACGTCCTCTCGATGCACGGCTACCCCATCTACGCCCGCTGGGCAGACGGCCCCACGGACGAGCACCTCCTGCCGTTCCTGGCCGATATCACGCGCTGGCTCGCCGGCGGACGCGACGTGCTGTTCGCGGAGTTCGGACTGCCCACCTACCGACACGGCGATCCGGCCGGGGAGGCGGACAGGCGTCGATACGCAAGCTCTCTCGTCGAGGAGCAGGCTGCCGCGGCCTACACCGAACGAGCGCTTGCTGCGTTGCAGCGGGCAGGCTGCGTGGGCGCCATGCTCTGGTGCTACACCGACTACGACTCGGCCATCTGGCCGACCCGCCCCTCGACCTCGCCGTCCACGAGCGCTCGTTCGGGCTATGGAGGGCCGACGGCTCGCCCAAGCCCTCCGTCGCCGTCGTGGAAGCGTTCGCCGGCGCGCGGCGACTCGCCGCCCTCGACGGGTTCCCGTGGATCGATCTCGAACCCGACGAGTTCCTCGCCGAGCCGAACGTCGCGCTCCCACGTCTCTACGCTCGCTATCGCATGGCCGCGCGGGCACGGGCCGGCGATCCGCGATAGGGGTTTCGGCGCCCGGCCGGCTCCAATCGAGAATGTCTCCCCGGCGCGTCGCCCGTGACTACCGAGGCGAAAATGTGACAGACCGCACAATTTTCGGCTATCCTCTGTGGGCGTCCGGTCGAGCGTCGTAGCCGCCGAGGCATTGGCACTCCTCTTCAGCTGTTCCCTTTGACCCGAGCGGAGCGGTGAACCCGTTCGAGCGATTCGATCGGCAGCTCCGCTGCCCGGTCGGGAAGAGGTGACCGAGATGACCAACGTCCTCCACTGGCGCAAGATGGCCTGGGCGTTCGCGCTCTGGAGCGGGTACGTCGCGACGTGGGCGGTGATCACCGGCTCCGGCCCCGCGATCGTCACGTTCTGGTGGCTCGCAGGCGTGATTGTCTTCGGCGCGCTCTGGCTCGGCACACAGCCGCTGTTCGAAAGGCGGCACCGCGCAACGAGCTTCATCGTCCCGCACCGGGCGAGTGAGGTGCGACGCGATGCGCGTTGAGGTCGAGACACGGCGCTCACCGCGTTCCGACCGGAGGCCCCCCGTGACGATCGATAGCCCTCCCGCCGCCCCGACCGGGGCGGATGGACCGGGCGGCCTCGACTGGCTGGCGTTCAGCGCCGCCCACTTTCCCGGACGCCGCCGCCACGACCTGGAGGCGCTGACCGCCTACTCGGCGTACAAGCGATCGCGCGACGCCGGAACGGCATCTTCCGCCCAGCCCGCAGGGGCCGCGGGGCGGGGCGCCCCGGGCGAGACCGCCTTGCGGGAATGGGAAGACGAGGGCGGCGCGACGCTCTCACTCGACAGGCCATGACGCGAGGACGCGACCAGGAGCAGCTCCGAAGGGCCGCGCTCACAGCCTTTCTCGACGAGCGTGAACGAGAGGGGTATCGCGTCGAGAGTCACACGCATACACAGGCGATCATCGGCCCGCCTGACCGGCGTGGATCGCTCCGCGATCTCCTTCGCAGGCGGGGTTCGCTCCCACGCCAAGTCGTCTCGGTCGATCGTCAGGGCGAGGTGTCCATCCGCCCGGCCGAACCTCTGCGCTCCTGACTACGGGCAACCGGGGTCAGGCACTCCGGTACGATGGGTTGCGACCCGGCCAGGCTTCCGGCGGTTGAGCGCCAGCACGCCGGACCTCCGCCGAAAGGGGCGCACGGGCACCGTGCGTACTGCGATCTTCTCGACGTATCCGCCGCGCGCGTGCGGGATCGGAACCTTCGCCTTCGATGTGCGGACGTCGCTGCTGACGAGTCCGGGCGTGAAGAGCGTCGGTGCGATCGCGATCGTCGACGAGGCGTCGAGCCCACAGCGGCACGACGTGCTCGCAACCGTGTCGCAGACGGTGCGTGGCGATTACATCCGAGCGGCCAGGCTCTTGGGCCGACTCGACATCGACGTCGTCCTGTTGCAGCACGAGTACGGGATCTTCGGCGGTGCCGACGGCGAGTACGTCCTGTCGTTCGCGCGCGAACTCTCGCGACCGCTCGTCCTGACGCTGCACACGGTCCTTTCGGAGCCGACGGATCACCAACGCGAGGTGCTCACCGCGTTGTGCGCGGAGGCGGAGCGCGTGATCGTCATGACGGAGACTGCGCGAACGCTGCTCCTGCGGATGAACGGCTGCGCCCCGGACAAGATCCGCGTCGTCCAGCACGGGGCGCCGGTCGTCCTCGGTCGCCGAGGAGGCAACGGCTCGGCACCGTCACGTGGCCTCGATCGACTCCGGTCACGTTTCGTTCTCTCGACGTTCGGGCTCATCTCTCCCGGCAAGGGGATCGAGACGGCGATTGCGGCGCTGCCGGCGATCGTCGAGCGTCATCCCGAGGTGCTGTACCTCGTCGCGGGGAGAACCCACCCGGAGGTGGCGCGGCTCAACGGCGAGGAGTATCGGCTCCTCCTCGAGCGTCGCGCGGTCGACCTCGGAGTCGCGGATCACGTCGAGTTCGACGATCGCTTTCTCTCCGTCCCCGAGCTCGCCGATCTGCTGCACGCCACCGACGTCTTCCTGACGCCGTACCGCAACCCGGAGCAGATCGCGTCAGGGGCGTTGACCTACGCGATCGCTGCCGGTTGCGCCGCGATCTCCACGCCGTACCTCTTCGCCAGGGACATGCTCGCGACAGGGGCGGGGACGCTCGTTCCGTTCGACGACGCCCCGGCGATCGCGCATGCGGTCCGAGATTTCATCGAGAATCCCGATTCACTCGCCGCGGCGCGCGCGGAGGCAGGGCGGATAGGAGCCGATCTCGCCTGGCCGTCGATCGCGGCCGAGACGGCAGTCGTCCTGCAGGAGGCCGCTGCGGCCCGACCGCGGCGAGAGCCGATCCCGATCGTCGAGCTCGAGCTCACGTCGGTCCGAACGGATCATCTGCGGACTCTGGTCGACGACGTCGGGATCATCCAGCACGCGACCGGCGTGATTCCGAACTGGGGAACGGGGTATTGCGTCGACGACGTCGCTCGGCTCGCGGTCGTCGCGCTCGAGCTGACCGGGAGGACACCCGATCGTCAGTGGACCCCGTCCTGCACCGCTCACTGGCGTTCCTGCAGTTCGCTGCGGGGCCGGCAGGCACCGGGATGCGGAACTTCATGGGGTACGACCGGCGCTGGCTGGACGAGCCGCACATAGGGGACCACGTCGGTCGCACGATCTGGGCTCTCGGTGAGATTCTTGCCACCGCCTGGATTCCGGCGCTCTCGGGCCCGGCTCGGACACTTCTCGACGAACTCGTGCCATCGCTCCGCGCGGACGTCTCGTTGCGGACAGCCGCCTACACCGTTCTCGGCCTCGCGCGTCTCGATCCCGATCGTCTCGATCCCGACGCGAGGTTGCTGCTCGAACGGCTGGTCGAGCAGCTCATGTCGGCCTACGCTGCGTCGGCAGCGAGCTCGTGGAGGTGGTTCGAGGACCGCCTCTCCTACGACAACGCGCGGCTCTCACAGGCGCTCATCGTCGGTGGCTCCGCACTCCGTCGGCCGGACGAGATCGCCATCGGCCTCGAGTCGCTCGCATGGCTGGGCGACGAATCGGGCCTCGACGAGGGCATGCTTCGCCTCACGGGGCATCATGGGCGGGACCGTGACGAGCGTGGCCCCGGGCAGGGGGACGAACAGCCTCTCGACGCGACCGCGTTCGTCGAGGCCGAACTCGCCGCGCTCGCCGCGACGGGCGACAGCGAGCACGCATCGCGAGCACGCAATGCGTTCGACTGGTTCCTGGGCCGCAATCGGCTCGACCGCCCGCTCTACGACTTCGCAACAGGAGGCTGCAGCGACGGTCTCGGCGAGACCGACCTGAACGCGAACGAGGGCGCCGAATCCACGCTGGCCTTCCATCGCGCCCAGCTCCTGCTCGACGCCGCCGCCCTCCCGGCCCCGGACCGACTCAGGATCCGGGCCAGGGCGGCGTGATGTCGAGCCACGAGGTGTTCCGGCGCCATGCCGGCAACCCGATCCTGACCGCGGCCGATTGGAGCCAGCCGGTGAACGCCGTCTTCAACCCCGCGGCGGCGCTCGTCGACGGTGAAACCGTCGTGCTCGCGCGCGTCGAGGATCGTCGAGGAATTTCCCATCTCAGCGTCGCGCGCTCGGCTGACGGCCTGAGTGGATGGTCGATCGATCCGGTGCCGCTGCTTGCGCCCGCCGACGGGATCGAGAGCGAGCAGTGGGGCTTCGAAGACCCACGCGCAGTGTGGGTGGCCGAGCTCGAGCGTTGGCTGATCACGTGCACGGCGTACGGACCGAGTGGCCCGGCCGTCTATCTCGCCTCCACGACTGATTTCCGGACGGTCGAGCGGATCGGAATCATCTGCCAGCCGGAAGACAAGAACGCGGCTGTGCTGTCCGAGCGCGTCGACGGACAATGGGTTCTCTTTCACCGGCCGATGACGTCCTACGGCGGCTCACGCGGCGAAGTCGTTCTCTCCCGGTCGGACGACCTCACGAACTGGGGCACGCCCGAACAAGTCCTACAGCCCCGGCACGGCGCCTGGTGGGACTCGCTTCGTATCGGCATCGGCCCGCCACCGCTTCGGACGGACGACGGCTGGCTCGTGATCTACCACGGTGTCAAGGAAACCGTTGCGGGCACCATCTATCGCGTCGGTCTTGCTCTGACGGCCCTCGACAATCCTGCGCGCGTCCTCCACCGCGCATCGAACTGGGTACTCGGGCCGACCGCCCCGTATGAACGCGAGGGCGACATACCCAACACGGTGTTCCCGTGCGGGCTCGTCCACGACCCGCAGTCAGGCGAGGTCAGGCTGTATTACGGAGCGGCCGACACCACGATCTGCGTGGCGACGGCACAACTCGAAGATCTGCTCGACGCCGTTCGTTCCGACTGACCTCACGCCCAGTCGTCTGGCTCGCGCCCGACCGCCCTCTGGGTCGAGGTGAATCCAGGAGCCCGGGACATCACCGCTCAACAAGGCAGACGTTGTCGCACGGACATGTCCCGGAAGCCTGAGGGCGCGTCGCTGCACGTTTCCGCGACCAGCTCGACTCAAGACTTCGAGAACCGGTGCGGTGTGGTAGCCCCACGCTGGTCGGTTCGCCTCCGGCGCCGCTCCACCGAATCGGTCATCGCCGGCCGGAGCGGATTCGTGATCGAGTTGAGCGAGGAGGAGCGGGCCGGGCTGCGTGCGGCGACCCGCCGCGGCATCATGGTGAGATGAAGCTTCCGCTCACGGGCGGCTGTAATTGCGGCGCAGTTCGTTACGAGGTCGGCGAGCCGCTCGTCCGCGCGAGCTATTGCCACTGCCGGCGCTGCCAGCGGCGGAGTGGCACCGCCGCCTCGGCGCAGGCGCATCCGGCGCCGGAGTCGTTCCGGATCGTCGCGGGCGAGGACAGGCTGCGTGTCTGGAGGCCGGAGGGCGGCGGCGAGAAGTGGTTCTGCGGGGAGTGCGGGTCTGCGCTGTTCGGCTCCAACCCCGCCCATCCCGAGTCAATCGGGATCCGTATGGGCACGTTCGACAACGACCCGGGCATACGCCCTTCGGTGCGGCAGTTCGTCGCGTACGCGGCGCCGTGGGAGCCCATTCCCGACGACGGCCTCCCGCGGTTTCCCGAGAGCCGGCACGCCTCGGGCGGGTAGCTGAACGCCGTCAGTGACGAGCCTCGAGAGACTCGTCTCGCCGGCGAGATCCCGCGCGCGCCCTAGCCCTCGCGCCGCGAATCCCTGGCTATGTGTCCAGCCCGCGAAGTCGAGTGCGGCAGCACGATCCGGTTCTGCGGCGGCGCTGGGGGGCGGACTGTGGGGGAATGACTGCGGTGATTCCTTCCAGCCGGTGCCGCCGCAGACTCTCACGCTCTCGACACACCGCCCTCCGGAGGCGCTCGACTCTGTAGCTGCTCGGATGTGCGGCGCCGCTCCTGAAGGAGGACGTCTGGCGCAGGAGAACGGCCAAGTTGGGCGTGAAGCCCGCGCCTCCTAGGTCAAGGAGCTCGTTCCGGCGAGCAGCGACTGGGATCCAGAGGCCAACTTCCAGCCGCCATGGGATGGAACCGGCCTGATGTATGCGAACTTCACCACCGCGGGCGTGTACGACCTCGGCACCTGCACCGTCACCGCCGTGTAGACCATCCGATCCCGCCAAACGACCGATGCGAAGGTCGCATCGAACTTTCGGTCGGTTCGACTCGGCTGCCGCTTCGTGACCGGATTGCGGCGTCGGCGAAGGGTGGCTCACAGCGGTCGGCTTCGCCGCCTTATGCTCGCCGGGACGCACGAGCAGTCACCAGATGCAGCGCACGCTCGACCCCGCCCGACTTGGAGACCACCTCGACCGGCTTTACCGGGCGGCGTGGGCGCTCTGCGGCTCGCGGGAGGATGCAGAGGACCTCGTCCAGGAAACGTACGCACGCCTGCTCGCACGCCCTCGCCTGCTCCGCAACGAGGACGACCTCGGCTACCTCCTGCGTGCGCTGCGCAACACTTTCCTGAACCAGAAGCGGACCGAGAGCCGCCGACTCAGTCCCGTGCCGTTGCCCGACGGTCTCGACCTCGTTGCCGACCCGCACGCGCGCGAGCCGCATGCCGCACTCGAAGCTGCCGAGCTCTACGCCGCGATCGCCGCGCTTCCGGGTGACTTCCGCGACGTCCTCGTGGCCGTGGATGTCACCGGACTCTCCTACAAGGAGGCGGCACGCGCGCTGCGCATCCGCGAGGGCACGGTGATGAGCCGCCTGTACCGCGCTCGCCAGCAGGTGGTGCGCCGAGTAGAAGGCGGCACGGCTTGAAGCGCAGCGCGCCCCGATCAGCCCTCTGTGTCGACCTCTCCAGCGAGCACCTTCTCGCCCGATGAGCTCTGATCGCCGTCGGCCCGTTCGCGCGTGACGGTCAGCGTCGTGAACTTCGTCGGCGACACCCCGGCCCAGAGGGTGACCTCACGGCCCTCGTTGAAGGTCCCGATCGGCACGAGCATGCCGGCGCTGTCCCGCAGCCACCCCTGGTAGAAGCGTCCCGCGTCGAGGCGGGGAAGCCCGGTGGCATCGAGCTCGATCCGCCAGCCCGAGGAGGTCTTGGTGAGTGTCGCCTCGCCCGTTGCTCCGTGCGCGAGGTCGGTCGGTGCAAGGGCAGCGTGAAAGCTCTCGGCAGAAGCACCCGAACCGAGCACGCTCACGGCCACCGCCACGGCGACGACCAGCACAGCGCTCGTGGCGGCACCCGCCACCACGAGACGACGGGGCGAGCGCTGACGCCCTGGACGCCGCTGCGCCTCGATGCGCGCGCGCAGGGCCGCGGGCGCCTCTACCCCTTCTGCGGCGCTCCGACTGAGCGCAACCGCCCGCTGCTGCTCGGCGAGCTTGGCGGCGAGCTCCGAGGACACAGCCACTTGCGCCTCGAGGGCAAGACGCCGTTCCGGTGCGAGCGACCCGTCCGCGAGCGCTGCCAGCTCGACGATCTCCCGATCACCGGCCTCGTCTTCTCGATGACGTCTCAGCGACACGGCACCGCCAAAGGTAACGCCGGGCGCGCCGCGCCGTGGCGCAGGAACACCAACTCTCGAAGAGCATCGTGCATCCGTCTGCCACGCGACCGCGCCGTCCGGGCCCGCGTGTCGCAGGAGTCGGCGCAGCCGCAGGGTGGACTGGGGCGAGCGGCGCGTGGGAACATCTCGCTCTGAAGGACACCACTTCGGGGCCTTTCATTCCCGTGTCGCGAGCGGGATTCATCCGCACACGCCGCGGGCGGTCGATGCCCCGTTGCGGATGTGCGTGCCCTCACTCGTTTGCCGCCCGAGTGCGAACGGCGTGCATCTGCCGCTTCGGGAATGGGTGGCCCGCCACCGGTGTCTCGAGCTGACGAGAGGTAACAACCACTTCGAAAGGACAGCCATGAACACATCACGGCCCCGGCAGGCAGTCTCGGACCGAATCGTCCGGGAGCTCGGCGACCGTCGGCAACGCGGGCGCGCCGGTGCTTCTGCTCGAGTCGCCCCACTGGGCGAGGTTCCTGGCCTTCGGGGAGGAGCCCGCCGGACGAACGTGCTCGTCATCGCCATCGATCCTGTCGTTCCCGCGGATCTGGCGCACGCCGAGGTCCTCGTCGTCGCGCCGGCACTGAACTCCTGGCTCCGGCACTGGCTGTCGGACGAAGACCCCGCCCGCCGTCGAGCGAAGGAGCGGCTGGCCTTCGTCGTCGGAGAGCTGCAGCGAGCCGTGGTGCACGTCGAGGGTCGCATCGGCGACGCCGATCCCCTCCAGGCAGTCGCGGATGCATTGCCGACCTTCCAGGCCGACGAGATCGTGATCTCCGCCGCGCGAGAGCGCTCGGCCGATCACGTCGCCGATCTCGTGGGTCGGGCGCGCGAGCGGTTTGCACTCCCCACCTCCCGGGCCGGGGAGTCGCGCTCGATGGCCGCCTAGCGGCTCACCCGCGGGAATAGAGGCCGATCGCCGGTGTCTTCAACACACGACAGGTCATCCCACTCCCGAAAGGAAGCCATGAGGAACTTCATTCGACTCCACGACTCGCGTGTACCGCGGCCGGCAGTGTTGGCGGTCTCGGCAATGGCTGCGATCGCCGCCGTCGGCGGCACGGCAGGGACCGCGGCCGGATACGGCACCACGCCCGCCCACCATGCCCACAAGGCGTCGCAGGCGCGGCAGGAGGCGGCGTTCGATGATCCCCAACTCGCGCATGGCGAGCTGGCGATCGAGGGGACCAATGCGGGCGACAGGCTCGCGCTTCGGCTGCAGAGCGGCAACCCGGCGATTCTGCAGGTCGACGTCGGGGACGACGGCTCGGCCGACTTCCAGTTCGCCCGCGCGGGGATCGCGAAGATCTCCGTCGACGCGGGGAACGGCGATGACGTCGTGCGCATCGACGAGCGCAACGGCGTCTTCACCGACACCATCGCGACGACGATCGATGGCGGGAACGGAGACGACAACCTCGTCGGGGGAGCCGGAGCCGGCACGTTGCTTGGCGGCAACGGGAACGACATCCTCGCCGGTGGCTCCGGCGCGGAGACGCTCGAGGGCGGTAACGGCAACGACTCGATCGACGGGAACGGCGGTAGTGACGTCGGGCTGTTGGGCAACGGCGACGACACGTTCGTCTGGGATCCCGGCGACGGGAGCGACATCGTCGAGGGTCAGAACGGCTCCGACACGATGCTCTTCAACGGAGCCAACGGCCCCGAGCAGGTCGACCTGTCGGCGAACGGTGAGCGACTGCGCTTCTTCCGCACCCAGGGCACGATCACGATGGACACCGACGGCGTCGAGACGGTCGACTTCAACGCCCTCGGCGGCGCCGACCTCGTCACCGTCAACGACCTGAGCGGCACCGACGTCAGCAACGTGAACGTCGACCTCGCAGGGACCCCTGGCGGCGCCACCGGCGACGGAGCGGCCGACCGCGTCGTCGTCAACGCCACGAACAGCAACCGCACGGTCCGCGTCAACGGAGATGCAGGCGCCGTGAAGGTGAGTGGTCTCCCTGCGACCGTCGACGTGCTCCATCCGGAGCTCGCCAACGACCGGCTCGAGATCAACACACCCGGGGGCGGGAACAGAGTGGACGCGGGCGGCTTGGCGGCCGGTGCGATCCAGCTCCTCGTGAACGGCGTTCCACTCCCGTAGAGCGACCAGCTCGGCAGCGGCGGGGCCCTCTTCATGGGGGCCCCGTCCTTCCGGAGGCACGGGCTCCGTACCCCGGCTGCCGATCCCGCACAGCCGGTCGGACCGAAGGAACGTTCGATCGGTAACCCGGGGAATAGACGCCGGCTCACGGTGTCCTTGTTCTTGAGCAATGCCACCCGAGAAAAGGAGATTCCCGTGTACAAGCGAACGCTGCTCACCATCCTCTCCGTCGTCGCGCTCGCGGCCGTCGTCGCGACGACCGCCAATGCGGCCTACGGGAAGAAGGCTTCGACGACCGCCAACCCGGCGGTGCAGGTGGAGGTCTTCTCACCACGGGAGGGTGACGTCGCCGGGAAGCAGAGCAAGGGCTTCTTCGTCGATCTCGCTCTCCGCTATCCGAGCCTCGCGGCGAGTGGGGCCGACTTCCAGCTGACGGGACCGACGACCCACCAGAACCAGGGTCCCTTCCCCGGCGCCTTCGCGCCCGGCGTGGACGAGAAGGTGCCAGGCCTGATCGTGCTGCTCTCGACCACCACGGTCGGCGCCAAGAACGCTCAGAACCTCGCCAACCTCTTCAACCTGACCGGCTTCACGAACCAGAAGACGAACGAGATCTGGGACACGTGGATCGTCGGAGCCCCGAGCTTCGGCAAGAACGTCCGCTCGGTGCTGCGGGTCGCGGTCGCGGCCGACAAGAACAAGGACGGGATCTACAACGACGCCCCGCCGGTCGTTCCCGACTCCAACCACGACGGCCGCATCAACGCTGCCGACCTCGAGGCCTACGGAGTTGCCTCGAACATCGTCGCCGTGCCGTTCGAGATCCACGACTGAGTCGCACCGCCGCGCACCGGCCCGAGCCCGTCGCTGAACCGGCGGGGGCTCGGCCGAGCGCGGCCTGTCGACTGCTCGCGGCCTCGAGGTCAGACGGTTTACAGAGTCCCGATCCCGTGCGATCTAGGCGTTCCTGCGCTGCAGCGACAGGCCCCGCGGCGTCGGCGCATAGGCTCACGTGGCATGACGACGGACTACTTCGGCGACGAGGTCGCGGAGAGCTACGACGACGACGGTCCGATGTTCAGCCCCGAGGTGCTCGATCGGACGGTCGACTTCCTCGCATCGCTCGCAGGTGACGGCGCGGCACTCGAGTTCGGCATCGGGACCGGTCGGGTGGCCCTCCCGCTCGCGCGGCAAGGCGTCCGCGTGCACGGCATCGACCTCTCGGAGGCGATGGTCGCCAGGATGCGGGAGAAGCCCGGCGCGGAGGGGATCGGCGCGACGATCGGCGACTTCGCGACAACGCACGTCGACGGGACGTTCACGCTGGTCTACCTCGTCTTCAACACGATCTGCAACCTGACCACGCAGGACGAACAGGTCGCATGCTTTCGGAACGCCGCCCATCATCTGGAGTCGGGCGGACGCTTCGTGATCGAGGTCTTCACACCCGATCTGCAGCGCCTCCCACCGGGCGAAAGGTTCTACCCGTTCACGGTAGGCCCGGAGCACATCGGTCTGGACGAGTACGACGTTGCCGGCCAGGGGCTCGTCTCGCACCACCTCCGGCCGGACGGAGGCACGTGGCGCATGTCCTCGATTCCCTTCCGCTACGTGTGGCCGGCCGAGCTCGACCTGATGGCGCGTCTCGCCGGCATGCGGTTACGCGAACGCTGGCAGGACTGGGACCGTTCCCCGTTCACGAGCGAGAGCCGCAAGCACGTGTCGGTCTGGGAGCTCCGGAGTCCCGAGGACGTGAGGCTGGATCTGGACCAGAGCCGATGAGTCCTGGGTCGTCTGCCAGTCTCCCTCGCAGACATACCGCAATCGCCTACAACGGCTCTCGTCTGCAGTACTGACTCCGGGAGGCAGGATGAGGTTTCTTCTCACGTCGGCTGGCATCAAGAACACGAGCATCCGCGACGCGCTGGTCGACCTGCTGGGCAAGCCGATCGCAGAGTCCAGCGCCCTCTGCATCCCGACCGCCGGGTACGGGCACCCTCAGGGCAGTCCTGGTGGGGCATGGCGCTTCATCACCGGTCAGGCCTCCACACCCATGTGCGAGCTGGGTTGGAAGTCCCTTGGAGTGCTGGAGCTGACCGCGCTGCCCAGCGTCGGCGAGGAGCGCTGGGTCCCGCTGGGTCCGGGAGGCGGACGTCCTGCTCGTGAACGGCGGGGACGCTCTGTACCTGTGCCACTGGATGCGGCAGTCGGGCCTGGTGGACCTCTTGCCGGCGCTGCGCGAGACGGTCTGGGCGGGGCTGAGCGCCGGGAGCATGGTGCTGACACCCCGTATCGGGGAGGACTTCGTCGGCTGGGAGCCGCCCACGCGCGACGACAGCGCGCTGGGCATCGTCGACTTCTCGATCTTCCCGCACGTGGATCACGAGGACCTGCCGGACAACACCATGGCCAACGCGGAGCGATGGGCGGCCGGGATCCCAAATCCGGCGTATGCGATCGACGATCAGACCGCCATCAAGGTGACCGACGGCACCGTCGAAGTCGTCTCCGAGGGGCACTGGAAGCTGTTCACGCCCAGCCCGTAACGAGCGGGACGGGCCGCTGGGCTGCCCCTGTGTCACAGAGAGGCAACGCCGGGTGTGACGGCGACCCGGCTAGCGTGGTGGGATGCGTGCGCTCCTGACCTGCAGACCGTTGGTGGGTCACTACCGACCGATGCTGCCACTCGCACGCTCCCTCGCCGAAGCGGGACATGACGTGGCATTCGCGTCGAGCGAGCCTGTCGTCGGCGCCGCCGAAATGGAAGGCTTCACGGCGTTTCGCGTCGGGCTCGCCCCGGACACGGTGGAGCCGCTCGCCCGGCGGGTACGGGGTCTTGCTGCCTCGCTTCCTCCTTCGGACGTTCGCCGCTTCGTCTTCACGGAGCTCTTCGTCGGGATCGAGCTGGAGCCACGCGCGAACGACTTGTTCACCGTCATCGAGCAGTGGGCGCCACACGTTGTGGTCCACGACGTCGCGGAATTCGCCGCACCCCTCGTCGCGACCGTAGTCGGCATCCCGTACGTGGAGCACAGCTACGGGCCCGCCGTCCAGGACGACGTGATCCGAGCCGCCGGCCGGGCGGCTGCCCCCTTCTGGGGCTCGCACGACCTTGCGCCGCACCCCCTCGGTGGCTCCTACCGCTACCTGACTCGACGTGTGCCCACCCAGCCTCCAGATACCCGGAGCGGTTGCGGGCGCAGTGCAGAGCATCCGCACGGTCGAGACTCAGTCACCGGCCAAGCAGCTCCCGTGGCTGGACGAGCTGCGTGGGCGGCCGATCGTCTACATCACGCTGGGCACCGTCTACAACCGCAACGTCGACGTGTTCCGGGCGCTGCTCGACGGCCTCCGCGACGAAGCGCTGAACATCGTCGTCACCGTAGGCAGGCAAAACGAACCTGCGATGCTCGGTGACCAGCCGTCGAACATCCACGTGCACCGATACATCGCGCAAGAGCAGCTGCTCCCTCACTGCGCCGCTGTCGTGACGCACGGGGGCGCGGCTCGACCCTCGGGGCGCTCGCGTTCGGGCTGCCGCTCCTCATCGTCCCGCAGGGCGCCGATCACTTCTACAACGCCGACCGCGTCGTTGCCGCGGGCGCCGCGGTCCGGCTCATGCCCGATCGCCTGACCGCCGAATCAGCTCGCGACGCCATTCGCGTCCTCCTGCACGACGACACGTTCCGAACCGCGGCGCTCCGCATCAAGACGGAGTTCGACACGATGCCCGGCCCACAGCAGGCCGTCGAGACGCTCGAACAGCTCGTCGGCCGTGAGCACACGTAACACGGAAGCCGCCCCCACTGACACGACGCCGTCTCGGCGAGCGCGGTCTCAGCGAGAGCGCTTGAGGCAGAGTGCAGCCAGGTCGATCTGGTAGATCGGCTGGAAGACCTGGCAGCCGATGCGGGCGGAGAAGAAGTCTGTCTCTTCCCAGTCGAAGAGCGGTGCCGACGGTGCGGCGTTGCGCAAGAGACCTCTTTCGAGCGCCAGGTACGCGGTGTAGCGCCGGGGGCCGGTGAGCAGGGCTGCAGCCGCGAGCTTGCGGTTGAAGATGGGGTCGTCGAAGTAGGACTTGTTGCTGTTCGCGTCGGCTCTGATCGAGCGCCCGTCGAAGAGGTAATCGAGGACGTTGGTCGGGTCTGGGTAGACCGGATACCAGACGTCGAGAGCCATGTCGAACGGCTCGCCGCGATTCCCGGTGCGATTGAAGAGCGCGTAGCCGGACATCGCCTTGATCTCGACGCTGATCCCGATCGGCGCAAGCTCGGCCTGGATCAGTTCCGCGATCTCGCGACAGGGGGTTCGGCGCACGCATAGAGGACGGCGTGGCCGGCGTGTCCACGGGCGAGGCGTCGTGCCCGCGCGAGATCCCTCGTGAGCGGATAGACGTGGGTGTTGCGGAAGCCGGGATGCCCGGCTGGAGGTACTGGTCGGTCGGCGTCGCCAGGGGCCGGTAGACGCGGGCGATCGCCCGCGGTCGACCGCATAGTTGACCGCCTTGCGCAGGGTCGCGTTTGCGAACAACGGCCGGCTCGTGTTCAGGTCGAGGTTCATGAAGCCGAGGAGTGGATTGACGAAGTACCGCTGCCCGCCGGCTCGGGCAGCCGGGCTACCCGAGCCGTAGCGGGCGGCGAGCCCCGCGTGCCGTCCGGGCGGAAGGTCGTCCACGACGCCGAAGTCGGCCATGCCGTCCTCGATCTCCTTCACGATCTGGGTCGCGCCGATACCGACGCTGTAGTCGATCTCGTCGAGCGCCTGCGGCCGCGAGCCGTGGTAGTTGGGGTTTCGCTTCAGCACGGCGCCCTGACCCGGTGTGTATGACGCGACGTAGTACGGTCCCGCCGAGGACACGTGGTTCACACCCCGAGCCGCGATCGGCGTACCGGGCGGGACGGCGCAGAAGTGCGGCAGCGCGAGCCGCGAGACGATGTCCGGGGAGGGGTGGGTCAGTTGGACAGTGAGCGTGCGGCCGTGCGCGCGGATGCCCGAGATGTGCTTCGCCTTCCCGGCCTCGAAGGCTCGCACGCCGACGATGTCGGTAGCGAAACCCATCGCCGGCGCATACCTGATCTTCGGGCTCAACGCTCGCTCGATCGCGAACTTGAAGGTCTGGGCGGTGACGGGCGCGTTCGACGGCGGCGAGAAGCGGAAGCCGCGCCTGATCGTGAAGGTGTAGGTCTTTCCGTCGGCCGAGCTGACCGGCAGTGCCGACGCTATCTCCGGCTCGGGCCGGGACCCCGCCGGCGCCGGACGGTCCGGGTAGTTGAACAGCCCTGCGCAGGTCGCGTACATGATCGTCCAGGAGGGGACGGTGTTGGCGATTGCGGGATCGAGCGAGTCGAGCCCGTACGCAGAGTCGACACACGCGACATCGCCGGTCCGGACCCCGGGGCAGGCGAGCGCCGTCTGGACGGACACCCAGACCCGGCCATCCCCGACGGCGATCGCCTGCGGGCTCCCACCGACCTCGATCGTCTTCACGACCCGGCGGTTTGCGGGATCGATCCGGGACACGGTGCCGTCGCGGCTGTTCGCGACCCAGACGCTGCCGAGGCCGACCGCGATGGCGGTGGGTGAGCGACCGACCGGGATCGTCGTCGTGACGGAGTTCGTCGCGGGATCGATCCGGACGACGGCGCCCGCGAGTCGGTCGGCAATCCACACCGCCCCTACGCCGACCGCGACGGCGTCCGCTCCGTCTCCGACAGGGATCGACTTGATCACGAGCTTCGTGACGGGATCGATCCGGGCAACGTTGTTGCCTCGCGCGTCACCGACCCACACCCCGCCCGCGCCGAGCGCGACGCTGGTGGGACTGTTCTCGGTGTCGACGGTCGCCGTGCGCGCGTTCCCTCGAGGGTCGAGACGCTCGAGCGAACCGGCTTCTGCCGCTACCCGACCGCGTCCGCGTCAGCGGCGACGCTTGCTGACCCCCAGGGATCGCCGTGTAGCACCCGCCGACCCGATCCCGGGACGTCGAAGCGGGGATCGATCTTGATCAGCTCGGGAAAGCCGTCGGGCCGTCTCCGGACGACCCACACCGCGTTGCGGCCGATGGCCAGGCTGATCGGCACGCCGCCGACCGGGATGTTCCGGGTCACCTTCCTGCTCTTGAGATCGACGCGGGAGACGCTCTGATCGACGGTGTTCGCGACCCAGAGGCCGCCGTTGCCGAGCGCGAGCGCTGCCGGTGCAACACCGACTCCGACCTGGCCCGTGACCCGATTCGAGCCCGGGTCGATGATCGCAACCTCGTTGCCGTGATGGTCGCCCTCGGCACGGAGTGATCGCTCCAGGCGAAGACCACGGCGGCAGACGCGGTGACGACAGCTGCCGAGACGAGGACCACGACGAGCACCCGCTGGTTACGGAGCATGACCGGCCAGCGCCTCGACCTCGACGGAATGCCTGCTGCGGGACGTGATCTGTCGGAGGCCGGCGGCTCGATAGCCGGGTCGTGACTGAGGATCGACTGCTCCAGGCGCCGTAACGGCTCGCCCGGCTCGATTCCCAAGTCCTGGACGAATGTCCGTCGAGCATCCTGGTAACGTCGAGCGCCTCCGCCTGACGGCCGCAGCGGTAGAGGGCGAGCATGAGCTGCCCGCGCAGACGCTCCTGCAATGGGTGCTGAGCGACGAGCGTCTCGAGCTCCCCGACAAGGTCGATGTGCCGGCCGAGCGCCAGGTCGACGTCGATCCGCTCGATCAGGGCGTTCAGGCGAAGCTCCTCAAGCCGGCCGATCTCGTGCTCGGCGAACGGCTCATAGGTGAACTCGGCGAGCGGAGGGCCGCGCCACATCGCGAGCGCTTCGTGCAGCACCAGCGACGCACCTCAGGGTCACCTGCGGCCTGCGTCGTCGCGCGTCCGCGAGCCGTTGCCTGAACCGGTCGACGTCGAGCTCCCCCGGCCCGACGCGGAATGCATAACCTCGCGCCAGCGTCTGGAGGCGGTCATCGCCCAAGACGCGGCGCAGCTGGGAGACGTGGTTCTGGATGATCTTCGCCGCCGTCAGCGGCGGCTCCTCGCCCCAGAGCTCGTCGATCAACCTGTCCGTCGCCAGCGGTTCGTTCGGGTGGATCAGCAGAAGCGCGAGCAGCGACCGCTGCTTGCCGCCGCCGACGGAGGCGGTCTCCCCTCGATCGTCGCGGACCTCGAGCGGACCGAGGATGTGGAAATCCATCTGCCTCGCGGCTGACCGTACCACCCTCAGAGGGAAATCGTGAGCAATACGAGCCTTTGACTGCTGTCGCGTGAGAGGTCGTTACCGCGGAATGACCAACCGCTGACCGGCCTCCGCAACGCTCGTCCTGCCACCGCATCCGCGGTCGGCAGGTCAGAGGAGCGGATCATGACGCATCGCCTGCGCACGAGCACGGTCGTCGCACTGGCGGTCGCGGCGACCACCGTCCCGTTCGCTCCGCGACGGACCTGGAGGCCGGCAACAGTCGGACTACCCCCAACTGTTCAGCCATGCGTCGGACATCGACGACGGTTACAAGTCGGGGTACCCCCAACTCCATGCCATCCACACGTACAAGGCAACGAGCTCACCCATACGAAGCGCGGACGGCGGCGCACCCGCTACTCCCGACTCCACGCAACCGCCGCTCGGACGACAAGCCTCACCGATCCAGAGCGCCGACCGCGCCTTCCACTGGAGCGATGCGGCCATCGGCGCTGGAACAGCAGCCGGGCGATCTTCCTCCGGCTGCCGGCGCCCTCGCGCTGAGCCGCCGGAGCCGCCTCGCGACGTAGCGGACTGTGGCTCGAAAGGGCCCAGGCTGGCGCCCGTGGTCAACCAGCCGCGTCCACTCTCTCGGTGGCGGTCATGCTCGGTCTGCGCTATCTCTCGTGTGATGATCGAAGCAGACCAGGTGGGCGACGTCGTCGAACGCGGCCGCGAAGCGGCTGAACGGGGGTCGTGGCGCGAGGCCTACGACCTTCTGAGCAGCGTGGAGTCGGCGGAGCTCTCGCCTGGCGATCTGGAGCTGATCGCCGAGGCGACGTCCTGGACGGGGCCGTCCGACCGGTGCATCGACGCAGCCGAGCGCGCGTTCAACGGCTACCTGAGCCGTGACGACGGCGCGAGTGCCGCGCGCATCGCATTGCGGCTCGCCCGCGGCTACTACCTCCTCTCGGCCGGTTCTGTCGCGGGAGGCTGGGTGAGGCGGGCGGAGCATCTGCTGGAGGATCAGCCCGAGTGCGTCGAGCACGGACAGCTTGCGCGACTGCGTGGCGTGTCCGCGAATGTGCGAGGCGAGCTCGGCCAAGCGCAGGAGCAGCTGGGCCGAGCACTCGAGATCGCACGGCGCTTTGGCGACCGGGACCTCGAGGCCCTGACGCTTCACAACCAAGGATCCGTGTGCATCGCCACCGGCGACGTGGACGACGGCTGGGCGCTGATCGACGAGTCGGCAGCGGCCGCCGCAGCCGGAGCCCTGTGGCCGACAGCCACGGGAAGCGTGTATTGCTGGACGATCAGCACGTGCCGCGACCTCCAGGAGGTGCGTCGCGCGGGTGAATGGAAAGCTCGCTTCGAGCACTGGTGCGAACGAGCATCCCTGCCCGGCGGCTGGCGGGCCGACTGTCGCGTTCACCATGCCGAGGTGCTCCGGTTGAGGGGTCGGTGGGCCGAGGCGGAGACGGAGGCGGAGGCTGCGTGCGAGGACTTTCTCGCATTCAACATGCCCGGAGAGGCCGGACAGGCGAGCGCCGTGCTCGGCGACCTCCGGCTTCGTCGGGGCGACCTGGCGGGCGCCTCGGCGGCGTTTCGACGTGCGGTCGAAGCAGGACGAGAGCCGCAACCCGGCCTCGCGCTCCTGCGGATGGCCGAGGGAAAGCCGAACGTCGGACTGGCCGAGCTCACCAGGGTGCTCGCCGATGTCCCCGACGACCGGGTCGAGCGCGCGCGGCTGCTTCCCGCGTTCGTCGAGCTTGCCGTTGCCGCCGAGCGGCTGGAGACCGCACGCGAGCTGCCGAGGAGCTCGACGCCTTCAACGCTGTACGGCTCGGACGCGCTCATCGCGACCGCATGCTGGGCACGAGGATTGGTCGATCTCGCCGACGCGCTCCGGACGCCGCGATCTCGCCGCTTCGAGAGTCGGTCCGACGCTGGCATGCCCTCGATCGCCCTACGAGGCAGCTCGTGCTCGCACCGTCCTCGCCGAGGCGTACCAGGCGACCGAGGAGGAGGACTCGGCCGAGCTCGAGCTCGACGCGGCGCATGCAATCTTCGAGCGCCTCGGCGCCGTTTCCGACGCGCGCCGGGTCACGGATCTCCTTCGAGGCGATCGCGGCGATGCCGTTACCGCGACCTTCATGTTCAGCGACATCTGCGGGTCGACGAATCTCGTCGAGGCGATCGGCGACGCGCCCTGGCTCGACCTCGTCGACTGGCACGACCGCACGCTTCGCGGGCTGTTCCGCGAGCACCGCGGCGAAGAGGTACCGCGCGGGCGACGGCTTCTTCGTCGCCTTCACAACGGCAGGGTCTGCTCTCGGATGCGCCGTCGCCATCCAGCAGGCACTTGCCGAGCATCGGCGCCAGCACGGGTACGCGCCGCCGGTTGGCGACTCGGGTCCACGGCGCCCATCGGCGATGCAGGTCGACGGCGGCTATCGCGGCAAGGGCATCGTTGTCGCACGCATCGGAGCCTTGGCGGCGGCGGACGAGGTCGTTTCGAGTCGCGAGGCGGCGGACGTGGCAGGGCTCCGCTTCAGCAACGCGCGGACAGTGGAGCTCAAGGGCCTGTTGGACCCGATCGAGCTCGTGACGATCGACTGGGCGTAGAACCA
>CAVUAH010000002.1:0-5694 GCA_963739405.1 uncultured Actinomycetes bacterium
AGCACCTCGGCCATCTCCTCGACGCGCGTCCTGCGGGAGAGCCGGTCCCGCCACTCGGGCGAGAGGTCGACGTCGGGAAGCCGACCGTCGCGCCAGCTGGCGTGGAGCTCCTCGAGGGCCTCGCGGATCGCCCCCGGGTCGTCGGGAGGCGCGACGACGCCGGCGCCAGTGTCACGGATGAGCTCCGCGGCGGCTCCGTCGAGCGGGACGGAGGCGAGGATCGGCCGTCCTACCGCGACGTACTCGAACACCTTTCCCGAGAGGACGCCCTTGCCCCGGCCGCCTGCGTCGGGGATCAGCAGGAGCAGCGCCTCGGAGTCGCGTTGGAGGGCGAGCGACTCGGCCCTCGGCGCGTACGGCCGCAGCTCGAGCCGGTCGCCAAGGCCGAGCCCCGTAGCCCATTCCCGGTCCGTGTCGCGGAAGTCCCCGAGGAACCGCGCGACGACGTCGAGCCCCGAATCGGCGAGCGCCTGGAGGAACGGCTTCGGGTCGCGGCGCCCGAAGAAGCTCCCGGTATGGGTGATGCGGAATCGCTCCGAGGGGTGCCGCTCCAGCCCGGCAACGTCGTCGAAGTCGGCGCCGTTAGGGATCGTCACCACGGGTCCACGCGGGTCGAGCGCGCGCGTCTCCTCGCTGATCGCCTCCGACACACAGGTGATGGCGTCTGCACGGGACGCGACGAGCCGCGCGACCCGCTCCTGGAGCGCAGCCTTCGCCTTCGTCGCGGTGGTGTCGGAGCGGCGATGGGCATGGAAGACGAGCGAGTCTCGCAGGTCGGCGACCCACCGGGCGCCGGTCGCGCGGGCGATCGCCGCCGCGATCAGGTGCGTCGACGGCGGCGGCGAGGTCGAGACGACGACGTCGATCCCGTGCTCGCGCACGAGCCGGATTCCAGCGGGGATCGCGGTGACCGCCCAGGTCGCGTTCTCGTCGGGGACGACGAGCCGGCGCAGCTGGAGCCTGGCCCGGGTGACCGCACGGCCGAGGCCCTGGGTTCCGGCGAGCACCTCGGACGGCTTGCCGCCGGAGACCCCGACGTAGCGGGCGCGGTGGACCCAGGCCTGGGACGGCACGTGAGCGCCTCGTCGCGGTGGAGCCAGCGGGGGTCGTCCGGCGCGAGCACATGGGTCTCGATCCCCATCGCGGGGAGGTACTGCGCGAGCTTCAGCGGCCGCTGCACGCCGCCTCCACCGGCCGGCGGGAAATAGAAGCTGACGAGGAGGGCCTTCACCGCGGTGATCGTACTGAGAGCCGGGAAGCGCGCTATCCGTGCGCCACGGCGCGCGAGCGGGCTACCCACGGCCAGCAGACCGCCGCTGCGGGGACCGAGACCCCCGCGACCAGGAGCGCGACCCGCGGTCTCGTGTCGAACGCGGGCAGTGCGAGCACGGTCAGCGGGGCGAGCGGGAGCAGCGCGACCGGCCCCCACCGTCGCGCCAGCACGAGCGCAGCCGCACCGACCGCGAGCAGGACGGTCACGGCGCCCGCTCCCGCCAGCGTGCCGTGCCCGGCGTCCGCGGGGAGCAGGTCCGGCGCCGCGAGCACGAGCAGCAGCCATCCTGCGAGCAGCACGGCGAGCAACGGGCCGTCGGCACGCATCCGGGCGCGAAGCGGGAGCCGCGCCAGCCCGAGCCCGAGGGCGATCGCGAGCAGTACGAGGAACGGCAGCGCAGCAGTCCACGGGTCACCGACGCCGAGCCGCGTCGCGAGCGTGGCCTCGAGTTCGCTCCCGCCGGCGCGGTCGAGCCAGGTCCCGATCCCGTACTCGACGCCTGTCAGCGGCCCGGCGATGGTCGCGAGCGCCATCACCGCCGCGGACACGAGCCCGATGCCCGTTGCGAGCACGGGTCGCGCACGGACGAGGTAGGCGAGCGGGACGACGAGGAACGGCAGCGCAGGGACGAGGAAGCGCGTCCCGGCCCCTGGCCGCCGAACGGCAGGTAGTAGGCCGCGTTGTAGAGCAGGAAGAGCAGCGGGATCCCGCAGCAGACGAGCGCCTCCGGCCGCCGTCCCGCGCGCCACGCGAGCGGGAGGCCGGCGAGTGCGACGATCGCGAGCGGCGCGACGATGAGGAGGCCCTTCTCCGAGACGAGCAACGTCAACGCCGCGCGCGGATCGGGGAGGCCGACACCAAAAAGCCGTCGTCGTTCGCCCCGACGAGCGGCGCTTCCCCTCCCCCCGACGGCGCCACGAGGGCATTCGTGTACCCGAGGGCCCATGGCGACCCGAACGCCCAGGTATTGAACGCCAGGAGCGGCAGGAGGCCGGCGGCGAAGCCCCCGGTGTAGACGAGCGCCCTTCGCCCCGGCCGCTCGCGGCTGCGGCATACGCGGCGAGCACGACCGCCACGATCCCGAGCGGGAACTCGACGACGACGGCGAGCCCGGCGAGCGCGCCGGCGGCGACGAGCGGAAAACCCGCCCGGCCCCGTTCGCGCGCGTGGAAGAGCACGGCGAACGCCGCGAAGCCGAGCGCGGCCGAGAGCAGGTGGTCGAAGAACAGCGTCGCAAAGGGCAGGAGCAGCGTCCCTGCCCCGAGGAGGACGGCTGACGGGGCCCCGGAGCCGGGCACGAGCCGCTCGGCGACGAGAGCCATGAGCACCAGCAGGAGGGCGAACGGCAGGACTGCGCCGTAGAGGCTGAGCTCCCAGACCCGGTCGCGGTACTCCGCCGCGACCGCAAGGTTGCCGCGCTGGAGGCCGACCGAGCGCAGCGCCCGTACCACGGGAGCGTGGCGAGCGCGAGCCCGGGCGCCTTCGCCGCGTAGTAGCGCCCGTCGACGAACGACGCGTCGATGGTCTCGCCGGGGTCGATCTCCGCTGTCCCCGACGCCAGTGCGCGGACGAGCGCGAAGTGCGCCGCCTGGTTCGGGCCGCTCGACTGGACGACCGTCGCCGCCGCGAGGGTGAGCGCAGCGATCGCGACTGCCGCGATGCCCCTCGAGGAAAGGTGGCGCAGGACGGGCATGACGCCGTGCGGATCGTACTGTCGTGGGACGAGGGTAGGCTCGCGGTGCGAATGGGCGCGAGGAGGTACGTCGACGGCGCGAAGCGCGCAGCATTTCGCCGGCTGGTCAGTGATCAGGCAGCCGTCGATCGCAAGGGGGCTGATCGAGGGCTTCCACCGGCTCTACTACGACGCGCACGACTCGACCTGGACGCGAACGCTGTGGCGGGGCGTCCCCGCCCTCAAGTGCCCGCTCGACCTGTGGATCTACCAGGAGATCCTCTTCGAGACGAAGCCCGACCTGATCCTCGAGACCGGGACGTACGGGGGAGGCAGCGCGTACTACCTCGCGAGCATCTGCGATCTCCTCGGCGCGGGCACCGTCATGACGATCGACCTCGACCCGCAGCCGGGTCTTCCCGAGCACGAGCGGATCACGTACGTCACGGGGTCATCCGTCGCCGACGACGTCGTAGACGAGGTCCGCGAGCGCGTCCGACACGCCGAGCGCTGACTGGTGATCCTCGACTCGGATCACCGCCGAGAACACGTCCTGCGCGAGCTCGAGCTCTACAGCCGGTTCGTCACGCCGGGCTGCTACCTCGTCGTCGAGGACACGAACATCAACGGGCACCCGGTGGCGCCCACCTTCGGCCCGGGTCCGATGGAGGCCGTGCGCGACTTCCTCGCCTCGACGGACGACTTCGAGGTCGACCACTCGCGCGAGAAGCTCCTCCTCACGTTCAACCCCTCGGGGTACCTGCGCCGCCGTTAGGCCGCCGGCTCACAGCCGATAAGAACCCAGCGCTCGTCGCGATGGGCGACGGGCAGGTTCGGCGTCAGGTGCGGAAAGCGCTGCATGTCGACGAGGAGCCAGGTGGCGCCGCACGCGCGCGGGATCGCGAGATCTCCAGTGCGGACGAAGCGCCGGAAATCGGCGATCCGTGCCCAGGGGCGATTCTCGACCGTGTCGGCGACGTGGCCGGGCGGGTTGACGCACACCCGGATGGGCGCGATCGCCCCGAGCCTGTAGCTCGACTCGGGGGTCGCATAGACGACGGCGCCCACGGGAACATCGGTATGGACGGCTGCGACGAGGCCGTCGGACAGGGGGTTGGGACGACGGGCCTCCGAGGCCGTCCAGTGCGTCAGGCCGTGGACGTACGTCGGCAGGAGGACGAGCGCGGAAGCGAGCGCCGCCGTGCGCTCGAGCGGCGGGCGACGGCGGAAGCCGAGGCCGAGCGCGACGACCGCACCGGCCACCGCGATCCAGGTCGCCGCCGCCGGGCCGCCGTCGTTCAGCGTGTAGCCGAACTCCCCGGGGAAGGCGAGCTGGAACGCGATCCCCGGGACGAGGGCGATCGGGACGACGGCCCGGCCGACCAGTCGGGCGAGCACCCCCATCCCTCCGGCCAGCGCGAACGTGAGCGGCAGGAAGCCGGCCAGCCTCCGCGACTGCGAGAGCGAGACGACGTCCGAGAACGGCGTGAAGACCCAGGGAACCAGGCGACGACGAACACGGCGAGCGACCCTCCGACGACGAACGCCGCCCAGCGGCGGCGTACCGAGCCCGGCGAGGGGGAAGAGGAGCAGCGCCGCCACCGCACCGCCCCCGTCCGGCCGAAGAGCTCGGGGACGACGGAGAAGCGATCCGGCGAGCCGCTCAGCTGGCCCGCGTACTGGTCGAACCCGCGCACGCGCTCGTCCGAGTCGGGGGCGACCGAGGCCGTGTCCGCGATCACCGGCAGAAGCCACGCGAAGAACAGCCCGGCGGGGACGACGAGCGCGGCCAGCGCGAGACCGCCCTCCCGCGCGTCGCGCCGCTCCCAGAGCCAGCGGACGCCGATGAACCCGGCGAACGGCACCCAGAGAAAGAGGGCGTACGTCGGGTGGACGACGGCGAGTGCGAGCGAGGCGGCGGCGACCGACGCGAGCAGCGCCGGTGACGGCATGCGCGACGCCGAGGACCGGCCCGATCGCCTCGTCGCCTCGAGAGCGAGCGCCAGCGCGGCGGGGACGAGCAGCTGCCTCGAGGCGGTCGCCGGGACGCGGGCGCGGTCAATGCTCCCCGTGCCCGGGCGCCATCGCGACGAGCGCGACGCCGGCGGCGGTCGCCGCTCCGGCCAGCACCGGACGGCGGAAGAGCGCCCAGCCCGCCTCGTACGCGACGAGCACGGCGATCGGTGCGAGCACGGTCGGCCCGTGGAGGACGACGTCGACCGGGTCGGCGCCCGAGACCTTCGCGACGAGCGCGAGGAAGCCGTGCCAGAGCGGGAAGGCGTAGCCGGGGTGGAGCCCGCCGTCGGGGAACTCGTTGGCGCTCGACAGCGACAGGTCGCCGAACGCGAGCAGCTTCTGGATCCGGCGAGGTGGAAGAAGCCGTCGCCGCCGACATGCCCCGCGGTGCGCCAGAGCAGGAGGCCGAGCAGCGCGCCGAGGCCCACGACGATGCGTCTGCCGGGGAGCTTGTGGTGATTCAACACAAAGTCTCCCGGACGGCCCTGCGCGATGCCGACGGCGAGGGCGGCGGCGCCGGCGGCGAGGAGGAGGACGAGCGTCAGCGTCAACGAGCCGTGCACGACGAACGTCACCGCGAGCGCCGCGAACACCAGTGCGAGGGCCCAGGCAAGCGTCGCCGACATGCTCCGGACGCCGATCGTCCTGGCGAGGAGCGCCCCGGGCGCCAGCACGACCGCGAACCCGAAGACGAGCTGGAGCAGGACCCAGACGCTGCTCATGCCGCGACGTG
>CAVUAH010000003.1:0-709151 GCA_963739405.1 uncultured Actinomycetes bacterium
CGGCGGCCGATCTCTCATCGGCCAAAGTGGCTGATATTCTCGCCCCGGAATCCAACTCGAGCGCGGACGTCGCCGAGAAGCGCCCGCCGATGAAAGGCGGCTGGCCCCCGTGGCCGTGACCGATCACTCGCTTCTTGGAAGTCGGAGTCGTCGCGAGCGTTCCCTACCCTTGGGCTGCGGGACTTGCACTCGACGCCACGCGTGTCTCGAGGTCGCGCCGGCGCGCGGTGCGGCAGGAGCGTAGGTCGGAGCTATCGCTAATACCTCTCCTCCTCTCGAGCGTCGGCGCCTGCTAAGAGCGTCGGCGAGACTGGTACCGCCTGTTCGATCCGATGCGGTGCCGCGGACCCGACTCGCTCCGTTGCGGGAGGTCGTGCAGCGCAGCCGGGTCGTGCTGGTTCTGCTCCGGCGGGCTACGGGAATCGACTCCGGTCGCGCAATGGAGCGAGCTTGATCCGAGGCTCAGCGGCTGGTTGCAGCTCGCGCACGGCGACAACGACCCCGTGGCGCTGCTCGCCTGCGTTGCGGCGGCGCTCGAGCGCACCGGCCCCGTCCGCGGTGACCGCTCGAGGAACTGTCGAGAGTGAACCCGAGGATCGTCGAGGTCCGCCCTGCCTCTCCTGGCCGCTGACCTCGGCGAGCGTGACCCGTTCATGTTGGTGCTGGACGACGTTCACCTGGTCACCGCCAAGACCAGCCGTTCGATTCTCGGGTTCCTCGCCCAGCGGGTGCCATCCGGCTCTCAGCTGGTGCTGGTCAGCGAGGCGATCCCGCACCGCCGGCTCGGCCGCCTCCGTGCAAGTGGCGAGTTGGTCGAGGTCGGGGCCGCGCTGCTCGCACTGGACACGGAGGAGACGCGAGCCGTTGCCGCCCTCGGCGGCCTGGAGCTGTCGGAGGAGGCGGCCGAGGCTCTGCGCGAGCGGACGGAGGGGTGGGCTGCGGCGGTCGCGCTGGCAACGCTTCGTTGCGAGACCGGGACGATGCCGCCGCGAGGGCTGCCGGGCTAACGGGCACTCAGCAGCAGATCGCCGACTACCTCCTGGAAGAGGTACTGGGGCGCCAGCCGGGCAAGCTCAAGACGTTCCTGCTCGGCACGTCGATCCTCGACCGGATGACCCCACCCCTGTGCGACGCGGTGCTCGGCACGGACGATGCGGCCGATTCGCTCGAGGCCCTGGCGCGTTCGAATGCGTTCGTCGTCCCGCTCGACGATCGCGGCGGTTGGTACCGCTACCACCACCTGTTCAGCGATCTCCTCCGGGCCGAGCTCAACCGTCGCCATCCGGAGTTGCTCTCTATGTACCTCGAGCGGGCAGCGGAGTGGTGCGAGCTGCACGGAAGCCCCGACGAGGCGTTCACCTATGCGCACGAGAGCGGCGATCTCGCGCGGGCCGGAAGGATCGCGCTCGGGCACTGGGACGAACTCACCGCTCGCGGGCGGATCGGGACCTTGCGGCTCTGGCTCGACCGCTGCGCGGACGAGGAAATCGAATCGGACGCCCAGCTCTCGATCGCGGCAGCCTGGGTGTCCGTGCTGCTCGGCGATCCGGTCGGAGCGAGACGGTTCGTCGCTGCCGCCGAGCGGAGGCCGCTCGATGTGGCATCAGCCGACGGGGCGACCTCGCTTCGATCGGCACTCGCGAACGTTCGAACTGCCGTGGCACCCGACGGGATCCACGGGATGCTGCGTGACGCCGAGTTCGTCTACGCCGCGGAGAAGCCCGAGGGCACCCGCCGGCTTCTCAGTGCCTGTCGCGCTCTGGGGACGGCGCACGTTCTCCTGGGCCGACCGCAGGAAGCGATCGACGTGCTCGGTGAGGCACTCGCTCTGTCGAGCCACCGGCCGGAGCTCGCGCACGTGCGGCTCTTCTGTCTCGCCTACATGTCCTTCGCGGCCACGGAGATCGGCGATCGGCGGAACGCGCACAGATGGGCGATCGAAGCGCTACAGCTGGTCGAAGAAGCGCGTCTCGACGACCTAGCCCAGAGCGCCATCGCCTACGCGGCGGGAGCGCTCGCACAGCAGCAGCGCGGTGACTACACGCAGGCCGCGCGCCAGCTCGAGAACGTCCGGCGCCTCCGCCCACTGCTCCGCGCGGTCCCTTGGCTCGAAGCCGACTGCGCGCTGCGCTGCGCCGATATCAGCCTGAACCTCGGCGATCTCGCTGGCGCCCTCGAGTTTGCGCGGGTTGCGGGCGACGCACTCCAGGGCTACCCCGACGGCGGAACGATCCCCGTCCGGCTGCGGCGTCTCGAAGAGCGGATCAGGCGAGGGAAGGACTACGAGCTCACTCCGGCCGAGCTCCGGCTGATCGGCTTCCTGCCCACGCATCTCTCGCTCCAGGAGATCGCCGACCGTCTCCACCTCTCGCGCCCAACGGTCAAGACTCAGGTCGCTTCGATCTACAACAAGCTCGGTGTCAAGGGCAGGTCCCAAGCCGTCGAGCTCGTCGAGCAGTCCGGCCTCGGAGCGATCGACGGCCGGCTCACGATTCCGGATCCGGATCCCGACTGAGCTCGCCGCCCCGGGCGGGATGGCCGCCCGGGTAAGGGTCGGCGATATCGGCCATTGTGGCCGATGACTGGCCGACCGTCTCCGGCGTAGCGTTGCGCCGTCGGCCGATCGGGTCGAGAAGAACTGCGCGACCGGCGGTTGAGCCGGTCGCAGTGAGAGAAGGAGCGCACCATCTCAGCTGACCGCGACGCGCGTGTCGATCTCCAGCCGCTAATGGGATCTTCGTCGTGACGGCTGGGCCGACTGCATCTTCTGCTGCTGCCAAGGCTTCTGGTTTGGTGTTGCTCACGTTGGCGACGGGGCAGTTCGTGATGGCCCTGGACATGACGGTCATGAACACGGCGATCGCCACGGTCGCCGAGGACGTCGGGACCGATGTGATCGGGATCCAGACGGCGATCACGCTCTACACGCTGGTCATGGCGTCTTTCATGATCACCGGCGGCAGGGTCGGAGAGATCATCGGCCGGAAGCGTGCGTTCACGATTGGGTGCATCGTCTACGCGTGTGGGTCGCTGACGACGGCGCTGTCCCACAGCCTGCCGGTGCTGATCATCGGCTGGTCGTTCCTGGAGGGCTTCGGCGCGGTGTTGATCATGCCGGCGATCGTGGCGCTCGTCGCCTCGAACTTCGCGACGGTCGGACCGGCCGCGTGCGTACGGGCTCGTGGCGGCTGCCGGCGCGATCGCGGCTGCCGTCGGGCCGGTGATCGGCGGCTTGTTCACGACCTACGCCTCGTGGCGGTGGGTGTTCGTCGGCGAGGTGCTGATCGTGATCGTGATCCTCGCTCTGGCGCGGCGGGTGAACGACACACCGCCCGAGAAGGGCGCCAGGCTCGACCTGGTCGGCACCGGGCTGTCGGCGGCCGGCCTCGGGCTGATCGTGATCGGCATCCTGCGCTCGGGTGCGTGGGGGTTCGTGCGGCCCAAGCCGGGTTCTCCCGAGTGGCTCGGGCTCTCGCCGGTGATCTGGCTCGTGCTCGCGGGCGGCGTGGTGGTCGGACTCTTCGCGATGTGGGAGAACCGGCGTATCGCGCGCGGCCAGGCTGCACTGATCGACCCGAAGATGCTGCGCAACATCCAGCTGCGCGACGGCGTCACCTCGTTCTTCTTCCTGTTCCTGGTGCAGGGCGGGATCTTCTTCGTCGTGCCGCTGTTCCTGTCGGTTGCGCTCGGTCTGTCGGCGGTCAACACGGGCATGCATCTGCTGCCGCTCTCGCTGATGCTGCTGCTCTTCGCGGCCGGAGTCCCCAAGCTGCTGCCGAACGCGAACCCGCAGCGGGTGATCCGCCTCGGCTTCATGGCCATGTTCGCCGGGCTTGTGCTGCTGGTCGCCTTGCTCGACTACGGCGCCGGAGCGGAGATCGTCACCTGGCCGCTGCTGCTTGCCGGTGCGGGGATCGGCTCGATCGCCTCCCAGCTGGGGAGCGTGACCGTGTCGGCGGTGCCCGACGAGCAGAGCGGCGAGGTGGGCGGAATCCAGAACACGGGGACCCAGCTCGGCGCCTCGATCGGCACCGCGCTGGCAGGCGCCGTGCTCATCTCCGCGCTGACCACCTCGTTTCTTACCGGCGTCCAGAACAACCCGGCCGTCCCCGACCGCGTCGCTGGCCAGGCACAGACAAGCCTCGCCGGTGGCGTCCCGTTCATCTCGGACGCCGACCTGAAGGCCGCGCTCTCGGATGCGCACGTCCGCCCGCGGACGGTCGACGCGATCGTGGAGACCAACGAGCAGAGCCGGATCGACGGGCTGCGCGTCGCCGTGTCGATCCTGGCGCTCTTCGCGCTCGTCGCCTTGCTGTTCACCCGAGGCATCCCCACGGTGCAGCCCGGCGCTCAATCCAAGCCCAGCTCACCGCCGACATAGCCCACCCTTTGACACCTACCGACGAGCCCGACTGTCTCTCCGAGATCCCCGGCCGCCGCGAGAGGAGCAAGAAATGACTGACGACGATCACACAAGCGAAACCGCGGACGCGGCCGCCGACTCGATCCACGGCCCTCGCGAGCCGGAGCAGCCCAAGGACGCGTCGCCGCACGCCGACGACACCGGTCCCACCGCGGGCGAGGAGTCGCCGCCGGAGGCCGAGCCCGTTGCGGACGAGCCGCCTGCGCCAGCGGCGCCCGAGCCGGTTGCCGAGAGCACTCGGCGCAGGCGTTCGCCGCGATCCCCGAGGAAGCCCACAGCGAAGACCAGCCCTCCGCGCCGCGGCCGGCCGTCCAGGGCGAAGGTCGTACCGCACCTCACGCCGGCCGAGCGGGCCGCGTGGGGCAAGGCTGCACGGGCCGAGGTCGGGCGCTCGGTCCACGGCGAGTGGGCCCCGCCGGCAAACCGGCGCGACCCGGTCGACCTGCTCGAAGCGCAGGCAAACACGCGCGTGCAGGAACTGGTCCCGATCCGGTACGGGCGCATGCTCGTCTCCCCGTTCACGTTCTTCCGCGGCGCCGCCTCCGTGATGGCGTCGGATCTCTCAGGTGCCCCGAGGACGGGACTGGAGGTGCAGCTCTGCGGGGACGCTCACCTCTCCAATTTCGGCGTGTACGCCGCCTCTGACCGGCGGCTCGTCTTCGACATCAACGACTTCGACGAGACGCTGCCGGGCCCGTTCGAGTGGGACCTGAAGCGACTCGTAGCGAGCTTCGCGATCGCCGGACGGGACCGCGGCTTCGACGCCAAACAGCGACAGGCGATCAACCGTGCAGTGACCCGCGCCTACCGCACGGCGATGAAGGACTTCGCAGGCATGGGCACCCTCGCGGTGTGGTACGCGCGAATCGACGTGGATGAGATCGTCCAGCTTTTCCAGAAGCAGTCGAGCAAGAAGCAGACCGTGCGGATCGACCGTAACGTCGCGAAAGCTCGGACAAAGGACAGCCTTGCCGCGTTCGCGAAGCTGACCCACCTCGTCGACGGAGAGCCGCGGATCGCCGGCGATCCGCCGCTGATCGTTCCGGTCGAGGATCTCGTGCCGCCGCGCGAAGGCGGCAGTCTCGAAGAGTTCCTGCACGGTCTGATCCGCGCGTACCGGCAGACGTTGACGGGCGACCGCCGGCGGCTGCTCGAGCGCTTCCGCTATGTGCACGCAGCGCGGAAGGTCGTCGGCGTCGGCAGCGTCGGCACCCGCGCCTGGATCGTGCTCATGGTCGGCCGCGACGAGAGCGACCCCCTCTTCCTCCAGGCCAAGCAGGCAGAGGCATCGGTGCTCGAGCCGTTCCTCGGCAAGAGCGCCTTCTCCCATCACGGCCAGCGCGTCGTCGAGGGTCAGCAGCTGACCCAGGCCGCGAGCGACATCATGCTGGGCTGGCTCCGCACCACCGACGTCGAGGGCGTGGACCGTGACTTCTACCTCCGCCAACTCTGGGACTCGAAGGGATCAGCGGTCATCGAGACGATGAACCCGAAGATGATGGCGACGTACGCGAACGTGTGCGGCTGGGCGCTCGCCAAGAGCCACGCCCGCTCCGGGGATGCGATAGCGATCGCGAGCTACCTCGGAAACTCCGATGCGCTCGACCGGGCACTTTCCGCATTCGCCGAGAGCTACGCCGAGCAGAACGACCTCGACTACCAAGCGCTCAAGACAGCAGCAGCATCCGGCCGCGTGAAAGCCGAAATTGGCGTCTGACAGAACCGCTCCAACAACGCCGATCTGGGGGCGCCGCGACACCACCCAGCCCGCCCGTAGTCAGACTTTGCGTCGCTCGCTCCTGCCGTATGCCCGATTTGCGCGGGTTCGGCGGCGAAGAGGCACGTAGGGGATCGCGGTTGTTGGCTTCGCGCTCGCGATCCGGCTCGGCAGCAAGGGCATCTTGGCCTGATGGAGTAGCTTCTCGCCCGTGACCTACGAGCAGTGGATCACCGAGGTCGTCAAGGTAGTCGAGACGGTCGGCACCGGCATCATGGTCATCGGCGGGCTGGGCGCGCTCCTCGCGTTTCTGCGCGACGCAGTCACAGACGCGGGAAGAGCCGGGTCGTACGAACGGCTTCGCCGCAATCTCGGCCGATGCATCCTGCTCGGGCTCGAAGTGCTCATCGTCGCGGACATCGTCCGCACCGTTGTCGTAGATCAGACGTTCCAGAGCGTGACCGTGCTCGGAATCATCGTCCTGATCCGGATCCTGCTCAGCTTCTCGCTCGACGTGGAGATCGACGGCGTGTGGCCGTGGAATCGGTTGAGGGAGAGCAGGAACGACCAGGCCCCGTAGCCCCGTGTCCCGAAAGCCCCATCCAGGGCGGTTGAGCCGAGTCGTCTTCTGGCGCTGAAGGCCGTGATCAGGTCCAGCTCGACCGATCAGCGCCCCGTCTCTAGGACCCGGGGCACTCGCGTCCGCGCGGGGGATGCCTGGGCCTGACGGGCGCATACCCGCCCCTGCCGATCGGCAGACACGCTTCGAGGGGGACACACACAAGGCACTATCCCCACCCCTTCGTTTCGTCGTTCCCTGCGTTTGAGCGCAGGTGGAGCTCAGCGCGGGAGGTCCCTTCCGCCGCGGGCGTCGCGCGTCTCCACCGGGCGGAGGGGGATCATCCGGCCACCCTCGTCACGGCGCTGTTCCCGGGCATCGATCGGAAGGTGTTGGCGGGAGGGTGCTCGAGGCGGGACCTCGGCCGCGCCCTCCAGCCTCCGAGACTGGAGCTGAACGCTGGGTGGGAGAGTCGTTCCGGCGGGCGAGAGGGTATGTCTGGTCACGGATCGGTGCCGAGCTCGCGTACCGTCGCCTGGACGCTCGATGTGAAACTCATCGCGTCTCGCGGCATCTGAGGACCTTTTCACGCTCAGCGGCGCGGCGGGCCCTCCGAGCGATGTCAGGCGAGAGCACGCTGGCCCACCTCAGGCCGCTACTGCCCGAACGTCACACCTGGATCAGGAGTAGGATCGGCCACCACCGACAAGGAGACACCATGGCGACGACACATGCCGCCGCAACAGAGCAGGCGGCGATTGAGCAGGCGATCCAGCTCTACATCGACGGCGCCTCGAAGGGTGACGCCGCGAAGTTGAAGGAGACGTTTCACGAAGCGGCATGGATGCTCGGGTCGATCGGCGGCCAGCGGTTCGACATGCCGATCGCCCAGATGATCGAGACGCTCGCTGCTCAGCCGCTCGACAGCAACGGCGAGTTCAGCGCCCGGCTCACGGCGATCGAGCAGGTCGGCGACGCGGCCACCGTGCGACTGGAGGAAGACGGCTGCTGGGGCAACATCTCCTTCGTCGACTTCTTCACGCTGGCAAAGATCGACGGCGCGTGGAAGATCGTCAACAAGACGTTCGCCCACACGGGCGGGGAGATGCCGACGGGCTAGCTCAGGAGTCTCCTTCAAGAGACATTCTTGAACACTCGCGCAGGGTGCCGCTCGTTCCTCTGACTTAGACTTCACGCGTGCCGAGAGTCGGAAGCTAGCTCCGGTCTCTCCGAGGACGTCAGTGGGCTGTTCCCCAGGTGGAGTGGCGCGGGTTCGCCTTCGGGCCAAGGTGGGTCAGCGCGTGGGTGTTCGTCCCATCTGCGTTGACGACATAGAGGTCGTTGACGGCGTCGCCGATGAGGTGGTACACGATCTGCCGCCCGTCGGGCGACCAGTCGTTGACGAACGCCCGCTTTGTGCCGCCGCTGTAGTGCGTGACCTTTCGCAGACCCGTGCCGTCGGTGCGGATCGTGTAGACATTCGCGCTCTTGTTCGGGACGTCCTCGGCGTAGTCGTTGAAGGCGATTCTCGTCCCGTCGCGAGACCATCTCGGATTGCTGGCGTCCAGAGAGCGCGGCGTCAGTCGCCGGAGCTGTGTCCCGTCGGCATTCATGACGTAGATCGCGCTTAGGCGGGCCGGTTGCGCGGTGGTGTTGTAGCGCTGGAAGGCGATCCTCTTTCCGTCGGGAGACCAACTCGGCGTGTGGTCCTCGGTCGAGGTCGGTTTCTTCCTTTGCGTCAGCTGCTTCAGACCGCTTCCGTCGGCGTTCATCGTGAGGATGGCAACCGCAGCCGCATTGTCGCCCGTGACCGGCCCGAACGCACGCTCAAACGCAATTCGTGCTCCCGAGCGGCTGTACGTCGGGGAGCTGTCGCCAAGACAGTTGCCCGCACACCGAGGGCCGAGCCGCCGGACGGCTGCGCCGTCCGCGTCTGCCTTGTAGATCAGGTCGTGGCTCCCGCTCAGGACCATCAGCAGACTCGAGGCATCAGGTGACCATGCGAGTCCGTATTCCCCCGCCCCGTTGGGACGGTTGGTCAGCCTCGTCAGCCCGGTTCCGTCGGGTTTGACGGTGAAAACTTGAGGCCTCCCAGCCTCATCGGCGACAAACGCGACCTTCCCGTTCGCGACGGGCACGACTCCGTACGCCGGGATCACGGCCACGCCAGCCAACAGAACAACCGCCGCTGCCAGCGCAACCTTGAGCCTGCTCATGGGAGTGCTCATAGTCGTGGGTCTCGAAGGCACAGCATCCCCTCTCTAGTGGTGCTGGTTTGCAGCAAGACGCTGCTCCAGCGAGGAGGAGAGGGCTTGGCGTCGCAGACACCACACACAAGGTGCGGCTGTCCATGAGGCGGTCGCGCGACTCGGGCCGCTGAGACCACCACTCTCCCACAGTGGTTCGGCTCGCGTCAACTCGCCGATGCCCGGCGGATCGGTCGGTCACGCTCGCGACTGTCGCCCTTCCGCTCGGGTGACATTCCTGAACGCTGGCGCACCCAATTATCTTGCCGCTCGACGCGCCATCGGACGTGCGCTCCCGCGCAGCGCGGTCGACAGGGCGCAACGAAGAGATGGGGCCCGGCATGCCGGGCCCCATCTCGTCCGAATGCGGTGCGGTCGAGCTACGCGGCGACCAGGACGCGGTCGCTGTGAACGACGACCTTGCCGCTCGTGAGCTTGGGCTCGTTGGGGACGATCGTGTCGAGCTTCTCGTCGCGCAACCAGGTGGCGACGAACTTCGTCGACTCCATAGCCTGCTCAGGCGTCTCGAAGAGACTAAGCGAGCTGAAGACGCCGTTCCCCTCGATCAGGTAGTAGCCCGCGAAGCCGGAGAGCTTTTCCAGCTTCGGGACGAGCATCTCGTTGACCTTGCGGGTCAGCTCGGCCGACCGATTCTGGTCCACACCGTCGTAACGACGAATGATCGCAAACATGTGAGGCTCCTTCTTTCCTTCAGGACAGGGAGCCCGAACGAACTCTCTGCTGCGCTCAGGTCGGGGGTGACAATCGAAGAGGAACCTACGAACCCTCGACGCCGTCAAAGACAACCACCGCGCGTAACGGGTATAGCCGGATTTGCCTGGTTTGAAACCTCCGTCGACTAGCAGCGCGAAGCTAGGTCACCCCGCGGAAGCTCCGTCCCTCGGCCCGCGCCGCTTCCCCGCGGCCGCCCGGGGGCGCTTGAGAACAATCGAATCGACCACCTCATAGCCGACGTGCGCAACGACTTCCCATCCCTCCGAGCCCGGTTCGTTCAGCTTGTCCAGGAGCTGCTCGGCATCGAGACCCTTCCCGGCGAGCAGCATGTACTCCCACCGGTTCACCATGCCGGGGGTTCTAGCAGCGCAAGCTGCAACCGACAGCGAGGAGACCCGGCGGCGAGCTGAACGCAGCCGGCTCTCGGGGGAAGTTCCCGCACACTGGCCCAGTCCGGGCTCTACGCCTGCGGGCATACCTCGACCTGGGCGGCGTGGGCCGACGCAGAGGAGCGTGCGCCGCTGCAGGGGGGCATCTCCCCGCTCGACCATCGGCCCTCGTTCGAGACGGTCGGTACACCCGCTCCCAGAATCCGTGCGTGGCGGGAGCGGCGAAGAGGACCGAATCCCCGAAAATCGATCCGACGGAGAGTCGAAGTGCCTGAAGTAATCACGGACAGCCTGATCACGGCTGCGGTCGCCGCAAGCGTCGTCGCCTGGCTGCTAATCCTGTTAAGCGGGCCCCGACGCGGCGTCAGGTTCCGCCTCAGCTGGAGGGCGCGGGCTTTCGTCATCACGGCGGTGAGCGTCACCACGTTCCTGATCACCCTCGTCTGGGTGGCAGCGTGACCACCCGCAGCTGACGGGGGATGAACCTCCGACAGAGAGGACCCCCGCCCACGCACACGTGCGGTGGGATGCCCGGCTGCCCGCGAACACAAGGCCACCCCGACCGCTGGTGGGCGGGCACGCCAGCCGGTTGCCAGGGGACATATTCCTGCTCTCGCGAACCCCTTGTCCTGCGCATTCCCCCATGTCCACAAGGCTGGCCGGGAGGGTTGTGCCCCTCTCAGACTAGGACCCGGCCGCGCGCAGAATCTCGGGGGGGATGCCTGGCCCGCCCTGGGAGACGCGCCCGCCACCCAGGGGACGCGTGCGCGGGGTACCCGGGGTGCCGTGACATCGGAGTCTCGAGCCCGTCATGACCTTCCTGGGCTCTAGACGCCGGCCGGAGGGTCGTGAGGGTGCAGCCAAGGTGCAGCCATGTACTGCGCTGCTACCGATGCCATCAGGGCTCGAGAGGGTGATCCCCGGTTGCAGGAACTAGGGCACCTGTGCACTGCTGCACTACTGCACCGCTGCACTGCGTTTCTGCGGCTTTGCGGGCCGTGAGGGTCACTCTCGTCCAGCTCGAGCGGGACGCGAAGCCAGGAAGCGCTGAGCCTTGACGCATGACCCCACGCGATCGCACACGCGCGGGGGATACCTGCCCGGCGCTCGATCCGCTTCGGGTGATGAGTTGACCTCGAGGTTCGCGGAGCGATCCCTGGCCTCGCGCACCTCGCCGCGTCGCGCGAAGAGGGCGTCCGCCTCGTCGAACAGCAGCATCGCGTCATGCGGCCAGGCCGCGACCACGGCGAACGTCATGACGCATCAGGCGCGAGCTCGGCCGCGCCTCCAGCCTGCGGGATTAGCGCGGATCGCCGGCCGTGAAAGTCTTTGCGGCGAGCGTGAGGGTCGCTCTGGTCACCAATCGATGCCGAACCGGTCGACGGGTGCATGCGTGTACTGCGTGGGTGGCACGTGTGTGTGCAGCCCTTGGGTGGCATGGGTGGCATGCAGAAAGGCGGAAATGCGCTGCTGCGATGCGGCGTGAGGGTCTACGCGCGCGCTAGGGCCGCATGGGGGCTGGGATCAGAGAGCGCCACGTGCCCGCGCCAGTCCGCCGCAGGCCCTACGTATGGACAGCGCGCCGGTGTTGCGGCTAGAACGCTCCCTTGATGTACCCCGCTGTCCTCCGCCTCAGATCCCTCTGTGCGGGTGTCTCCTGTACGAGGCGCTGCTCGCGAGGGAGATCAAGAGCAGCCTCCCGCCGTGCGTGCTGGAGGCTTCCCTCTGCGACCACGGCCTTCTCGTGCGCGTCGCGCTTCTTCGTCCACTGCTTGAACGCGGCTCTCGCACGGGCGTTGCGCTCTGAGCGGATCTTCCTCGTCAGCCCCGGGATCACGGGCTGCCCTTCGAGGTGTAGGTACTGCACGAGCAGCCTGCTGACGTGCCTGCCCGTGCAGCCGTAGTCCCTGGCGATCTTGTTCCTGCTCTCGCCGGCGAGCAGCCGCCGCTTCACCGAGTCCATCTCGTGGTAGGGGATCGAGCGGGTCGTCCACTCCATCGGCGGGATCTGGCTCATGCGTTGTTCGGCGCGTACGGCGTGAACGGGTTCTTGGGCGGCTTGCGCCCGCGCCGACCCTGCGAGAGCGGCCCGGTCTCGATCCGGTCGCGAGACAGGTCGTAGGTGCCGACGTTGACCGGCTCCTCGCCTGTCCTGGGCTGCTCGATGTAGAACAGCCTCGGCTGCGGCACGGGTGCGATCCCCTTGGCGGGCGGATCTACACCGGCGAGCCGGCGCTGGTGCTCTGCGATCTGCTCGGCCGCGCCATGAGCGGGGGCATCCGCGACGATCGTCGTCGCGGCAGCCATCGCCTCCGACTGCGCGACAGCCGTCGCGATCGGTGTTTCGGCGGGCGTTGCATCGGGTGTTGCGTGCTTTCGGCGGATCCGCGTCACGGTCGAGGGCGCGACCCCGAGCTCCCGCGCGAGCTCGCGCACGCCGGCCTGCGGTCTCGCGAGCACGAAGGCGACCCGCTCCTCGCGCGTCGCCGGCGCGGCGCCGCGCTCGTGCCGGGGATCGTCGTCGTGATGTCGTTCACCTACTCCTGGGAGAACAACGTCAGGACGGCGATCGTCGCCACCTACAACTGGGTGTAGACCGACACGATTGTCGTGACGGGGATCGACGACGCCGAGGCGCAGCAGCAGCTCGGCGCGGAGGTTTTCCCTGATCAACGGGCGCCGCTGCTCGCCGTCAATCAGGTCTCTCGTGATGTTCCGCTCCTCGCGCTCAAGCTCGCGGACGAGGTCCTCGGGATCGGGCTGGGGGAGAGGAGGCGCAAGCTCGCCCATCTCCCCGAAGTCTAGGTCCTCGCGGTGACGAAGAAGAGCGCGTTTCGGGGGTCTTCGAGGCCGCGCGTCCACCGTCACCAGGCCGGCGCCGCGCCGGCGTAAACACCAGCCGAGCGGGTGGCGCCGGGCGATGTGACCGCCACCCGGCTATTTGCACTAGGAGACGTGGAACACCAAGTCGTACTCCGTGAACTTCTTGGTGGCCTTCTTGTTTCGTTTCCGCAGGTTCATCCACCCGCGCGCCCCGGCGTACATGCCCGTGCCGCCGACGATCGCGAGCTTGCTCGGGCCCGCATCGAGGAACCGTCCGGCGACCATGATCTGGCCCCCTGCGAGCGTGTTCGTCCAGGCACACTCCGATGACTTCCCGACGACGGTGCGGATGCACCAACCGTCGTCGGAGCCGACCGACGTTGTGTTGGCCGCGTTGTAGAGGGCGTTCGCGAACGTCACCAGATCGCCTGCAGAATCACCCTTCTTGCCGGTATCGGTCACCGCGTCCGTGGTTGCGTGCTCGACGACCCGAATCGTCTTGGACATCCCGGCCGCTCCAGCAGCAAGGGCAGTTGCCGCGAGCACGATCACCGCCGCGAAGCTCCCGGCGAGCAACAAGATTCTCATCTCGTTTCCCTCCCTGTTGCGTGGCAACCCCGCCCCGTATATCGCAGTCGCCGCCGTTCGTCCACCGCGCCGTGGAGGAGCGCAGCGGGGCAGGTCGATGGGCGTCCGCTCTGCGTCGTGGACAGCAGGGTCGTGTCGATCCGCGCCGGCTGTCCTTCAAGCGCCTCAAGGGCCCTCTCAGCGAACGGGACGACCCTCAGGGCGTGCGTAGTCTTGCGGTAGGGGCGAAGCTGCCCGCCGATCAGGACGCGGCGGAGGTGTCGTCGCGCTCGAACTCGCGCGTGAGATCGGCCGGCTGGCACGCTGGCTCCGGCCCGGGATGGGGGTTTGAGATGAGGAAGGACGTACGCGAGTTCATCCGCCGACTCGAGGCCGTCGGCCTTACAGTCGAGGCGACTCCTGGGCACTATCGTGTGTTGAGGAACGGAGCACCGCTCCGCAAGGCGAACGGGATGCCGTTCATGTTGCCGTTCTCACCCGATACCACGCGCTGGCGCAAAGCCGCGATCGTCGAGCTACGGAAGCTCGGGATCGACATCTAGAAGCACACGATTCCGGTTGAGCCCCTCTCGGCGTAGGCAATCAGCCGCGCTGCCTCGGCGCGCTGGCAAACGACGCGATCGACGTGTGTTCGCCCGACGTAGGGACGCCGAACGGTTCGTCGAGGAAGTGAGACGCGACGACCGAGAGCTCGCGAGTTACTTACGCCTCGAGGAGCTCGTGCTTGAGGGCGACGGGCGCAACTGAGGTGTCCGCAGGTGAGCACAGCCTGCATTGACGTGCTCCGGTCTGCTGGGCTGCGTCGTCGTATCTGAAGAAGTAGTAGTAGCGGCCGTTCTTGTTGCGTCCCTCGACGACCTTCGCGGTGAAGTTCGACTCGGTGACGTAAGGGCAGTCGGTCCGGTGAGCCTTGGATTCCCAGGCGGTGTCGGTGACCACGATCACTCCGACGGGTTGTTTCGTCACGCCCCGGAACTCCTCGAGCGTCCGGATCTCATGCGACGCCTTCATCTGGTCCCTCCCCGAACCCACTGTAGGCAGACGCAAGGGAGGGTGGCAATGGCGTCCCGATTCTGTACCGATCGCCGCCAGGGGTAGGTACAGGGAGGGGGCGGCACCCTGAGAGCAGATTGCTGAGATCGCGGCCGCCGCCGCGTGCGTGCAACTCAACAAGCAGAAGTCCAAGAAGCCCGAAGCACCTAGGAAGAAGAAGGCGTCCGGACACCCCAGGACTTCCGGTGGCTAGGACGTGCGAGGACTCCTAGACGTTCGGGCCCACTTCACGGGGTAGGGGCGAAGCTGCCCGCCGATCAGGACGCGGCAGACGTGTCCTCGCGCTCGAGCTCGCACGTGAGATCGGCCGGATCGGACTGGGGGAGAGGGACCGGGAGCTCGCTAATCCCCTCGAAGTCTGGGTCCTCGGGTGACCAAGAACAGCGCGATTCGGTGCCTTCGGGCGGTCTCTCGGTCATCGCGATCCGGCATGGACCCTGGGCACGAGCGGTGTTACGGATGTTACGAATCCCACAGCCTGGGGGACTAGAGGTCCCGAGTTCGAATCTCGGCGCCCCGATCGAGGAAAGGGCTGGAAATCAGCCCTTTCTGCGTTCCCGGGGGAATCTCCCCGTTACCAGCTGGTTACCAAAACGGTTCGGGCCGGCTAGGGCGCGCAAGTCTCGCTGGTAGCCGGCTCTCGGCATTGGGAGCTGAACTCGGAGTTGACGGACGAGAGCATCAACACGGAGATTCTCCTCCTGGTCGGCTCGTGCCGCAGTGCCCTGATCAACTACCGGAACCCGACGTTGAGTTCGGGCTGGGCCACGGCCTGATCGTCGCAGCCGAGATTCCCACCGCGGCAGAAAATCACCGAGGACGAGATGCTCGTTCGTCCCGCGCGTAGACCAGGGCTGGGGGCGATCGTGGATGATGTCGTGAATCCTGCGGAGTGCGCTGCTATGCCCGAGTCCTCGCGACTCGAGGGAGGAGTGAGAGCGATGTCGGACGGAGTTGACCGCACTACTTTGCCGATTCGGCGTTCGCCCTTCGACGGCGTCATGAACAGGACGCTCCAGGGGTCGAAGCCGGACTGGAACCAGGCCGCGCAGGTCTCGCCACCGGAGGAGGCCCCGAACGTGCTGCTCGTCCTGATCGATGATGCCGGGTTCGGGAACCCAAGCACGTTCGGCGGCCCGATCGAGACTCCGAATTACACGCGAATGGCCGATGGGGGCCTTCGCTACAACCGCTTCCACGTCACGGCGGTCTGTTCGCCGACGCGAGCCGCGTTGCTCACCGGCCGCAACCAGCACCGCGTCGGCTTCGGACTCGTCGCGGAGTTCTCCGGGCCGTTCCCGGGCTACAACGCCACCATTCCGCGCGACTGCGCGACGCTGCCGCGGACGCTGCAGGAGAACGGGTACATGACGGCGGCGCTCGGAAAATGGCATCTGACTCCCGACAACCAGCAGGGGTCGGGAGGTCCGTTCAATCGGTGGCCGGCCGGGCTCGGATTCGACTACTTCTGGGGCTTTCTCGGCGGCGAGGCTGGACAGTTCGACCCGCTCATCACCGAGAATCAGAAGACCGTCGGCGTGCCGGAGGGTTCGGGGGACGAGCCCTACTACTTCCCGAACGACCTATCGGACAAGACGATCGAATGGCTCCACCGTGTGCGGGCCGAGAAGCCGGGGACACCGTGGTTCGTCTACTACGCGACGGGCTGCAGCCACGCCCCCCATCACGTGCCGAGGGAGTGGGCGGATAAGTACAAGGGCAAGTTCGATGACGGCTGGGACGTCCTGCGCGAGAAGACGTTCGCGCGCCAGAGGGAGCTCGGCGTTGTTCCGCCCGATGCCGAGCTGTCGCCTCGGAACGACGGTTTCCCGACCTGGGAGTCACTGACCCAGACGGAGCGGCGGCTCTACGCCCGGCAGATGGAGACGTATGCCGGCTACTCGGAGAACGCGGACTGGAACGTGGGCCGCGTTCTCGACGCGATCGAGGACATGGGCGAGCTCGACAACACGCTCGTGATCTGGATCTGGGGTGACAACGGCGCCAGCATGGAGGGCACGCTGTCGGGCACGTTCAATGAGATGACGACGCTGAACGGGATCCCGTTGACGCCCGAACAGCAGATGGGGCTTCTCTTCAAGCACGGCGGGCTCGAGGCGTGGGGCGGTGACCTCATGGCCCCGCACTACGCAGCAGCCTGGGCGTGGGCGAGCAACTGCCCCTTCGACTGGGGCAAGCAGGTCGCATCGCACCTCGGCGGCACGCGCGACCCGCTCGTCATCAGGTATCCGAAGCGGATAACGGATCCGGGCAGCGTGCGCAACCAGTTCACGCACGTCATCGACATCGCGCCGACCGTGCTCGAGATCGCCGGAATTCCCGCTCCGACGCACGTCGACGGAATCGAGCAGGAGCCGCTGCATGGCTTCACCTTCGCCGACTCGCTCTCCACCGCCGACGCGCCCGAGCGACACATCCGGCAGTACTTCGAGGCGGTTGGAAATCGGGCGATGTACAAGGACGGCTGGTGGCTGTCGATGCGCCTTCCGCGCATCCCTTGGCTGCTCGATCCCGAGGCGCTGAGGCACTTCGGCCCAGGATGGGACCCCGACGCCGACCCTGTCGAGCTCTACTACCTCCCCGACGACTTCGCACAGGCGAGGGATCTCGCCACCGAGCATCCGGAGAAGGTCGAGGAGCTCCGCAAGCTCTTCTGGGAGGAAGCCGAGCGCTACCAGGTGCTGCCCATCCTTGGCGGGCTCTCGTCCTTCTACGGAATCGTGCCGCCGATCCCCAAGGAGTCGCGGTTCACCTACCGGGGACGCATCGAGAACGTCGCGGCCGGGATGATCCCACGCGTCTACAACCATTCGTACACGATCAGCGCAGACCTCGTCGTGCCAGAAGGCGGCGCCGACGGCGTGATCGTGGCGGCCTTCGATCACCTCGGCGGCTTCTCCCTCTACGTCCAGGACGGGAAGCTCAAGCACCACTACTCGATGCTCGGCGTGCTCGAATACACGCAAGCCGCAGAGACCCCCCTCCCTGCAGGCGACGTCAACGTCGAGATGGTTTTCGCAGCGGACGCGCCGAAGCCGGCGACGGGAGGCGAGGTGACGCTGTTCGTGAACGGCGAGTCCGTGGCGACCGGCCGCATCGACCACACCGTGCCCGCGCGCTTCTCGGGCTACGCGGGCATGGACATCGGTTGCGACAACGGGCTCGTCGTCGATCGCAGCTATGCCGACAAGGCGCCCTTCCGCTTCCCGGGGGAGATCAAGCAGGTCGTGTTCGATATCGCCCCGGACTTGGGCGACGAAGACCGGCAGGCGCTGCACGAACACGCCGCGCAGGCGCTCGCGGCACATGGAGCAAACGCGTGACGAGTCTTGCGGAATCTCCGAGGAGAGGAACAACATGAGCGAGCAAGACCAACTCGACGTACTGATCGCCGTCTATCTCATCCCGGATCTCGCACGTCAGGATTTCGACGGGTTCGTGAAGCTCGTCGAGGACGGTGCCGTTTCGACCGAGGGCGTCGCGCTCGTCATGAAGGACGCGAGTGGTGACGTCGAGGTCCTCGAGACAGGAGATCACCTCGGGCGCAAGGGGGCCAAGGTCGGCGGCGGTGTCGGGCTCGCGCTGGGGCTGTTCGCGCCGCCGCTTCTGGCGGCGACCGCTGTCGGAGCCGCACTCGGCGGAGTCGCGGGCAAGTTCGCCCGCAAGCGAATCCAGGTAGGCATCGGCGAGAAGATGGACGATGCGCTTCCTTCTGGCTCCGCGGGGATCATCGCCGTCTACGACCACGACGACGCGGACGCCGTTTCCGGCGCGCTCTCGAACGCGATTCGTTCGTCCACGGCTCAGATCGACAAGGCCTCCGCAAAGGAGCTGAAAGCAGGGCTAGAGGAGGCATCGGCCGGGCTCGCGGGCTGACCTGTTGTGAGGTGCCCATGATTGAGCTGATCGAAGGGCTTCCGGACGGCGTCGTCGGAATCGAGGCGGTGGGCGAGGTCAGCTCAGCCGACTATGCAACGAACGCGAGGCGGATACGTCCCGCGAGGAGGGCCGTCTTGGCTCGCTCCCAGTACTCGCCATAGTCCGCCTCGGGATCTTCGGTCAGCGCTGCGATCTCACTCTCTGGGACTTCGCCGACAGCGCGACGGCTCTCCTCATACGACTCCCGCAGCGCGTCGAGGTTCCAGTACCTGACCGCGTTTCGCCGCATAGTCCAGCATCTGGCCGACCACCTCGCGCCTGATGCGGGAGTCGCTGCTCCGCTTGACCTCGATAAGCGTCGGGATGGCGTCCTGGTCGAGGAGGAGGTGATCAAGACTCCAGCGCCCTGCTCCGCCTGGCCCCCTCTGAGCGGCCTTCCGAACGGCGCGATCCGGGATGGATCGCGCCGTTACAGGTGTTACGAATCCCACAGGGCGGGCGTCGCCGTGGATGCAGAGAACCGCGGAATGCCGCCTTCCGCGATCCCTGCATCTCAGTATCCACTACCCGGTAGATCTGGAGCACCGCCCAGCCACCGTCACGCAATAGCGCCGATCTGCTCTACGTACACGGCCATCTGGCGCTCCATGCGCTCGCCCATCGACGCACTGACGACGCCGAAGTTCTCAGTCATCAGTCCGCCACGGGTCGAGTGCTTGATCCACTCGTCGCTCATCCTGATGGAGGCGAGCCTGTCGGCCTTCCCACGGATGAGGAGGAACCCAGCGAGGTCGCCGCCATGCGGCTCTAGCAAGACGGGTTCGAAGCTCTCGATCTCGCCGTTCTCCAGCAGGCCACCGCAATACGCGAGGAACTCGTTGAAGAGATCGAGGGACTCGCTCTCCCGTCCGCGCACCACGGTGCCCCACCCGACGAACAGTCCAGCGTCTGCCATGTCGCCACCTCCTCTTGGTTGATTCCCTAGGGTTGCACCGCAACCCGGCTCGGCCATCAGGGAACTCGCGTACGCTGAACGCCCCGTACGTGACTCTCACCAGTGGCACCCGGCCCCCGCCCGAAGCCTGCCAGGGCGAAGGCGCGACACCAGATGACCGCAGGGGACATATCCTAATTGGTCGCCAAGAAAAGTCCCCCACCGTTGCGATGCTGAGACGCGCGGCTGAGGGTTACTGCAGTGTCTTCAGGTAGGCGACGAGCGCGTCGAGGTCATCGTCCGGGATGATCCCGCCCCAGTGCGGCATGCTTGCGATCGGTGGCTTGCCGATGACGCTGCCGGAGCGGATCACTTCCTTGATCTTCTCGTCGGTGTTGAACTCTTTGCGGAAGTCCTGGCCCGATAGCGCTGGCACCACTTTGTCCTCGGAGAGGGGGTTGGGCACGCCACCGAGGCCGCTCGGACCGTGACAGTTGATGCAGCCGTCACGTACGTAGAGCGCGCCCCCGGCGACGGCGGCTCCTTGTTCGCGTGGTACCGCAACCGGCGTCGCATCTTTGACCTTGGGAAGTCCTGCTTGCAGGTACGCGACGAGGTCGGTGACCTGGCTCGGCGAGATCACCGGCCCCCAGACGGGCATGTACGGCTTCTGCGGGTTCGCCGACTCACCCAGGCCGCTGTTGATGATGTTCGTCAGCTGCGCGACGGTGAGCGCCTTCCCAACGTCCGTGAGCGCCGGCACGTCACTCGACACACCGCCCTGCCCCTGCTCGCCATGGCAGGCGGAACACGCAAACTGCGCAAACAGGTGGGCACCCATTGCCACATGCGGGTCGCTCGGGTTCGTACCAGCCTCGTCACCGCCACCGCATCCCGCCACGACCCCGACCGAGACGAGCCCGAAAGCAACGAACGCAACCGCTGCAGCCACGCGGCGCATGCAGCGAGTATCGCGCCCATCGACACGCGATACAACGGATCCGCCCGCGACCCGGGTACGTGCTTTCCCCGATGCCACCGGTCCGGAGTCGTGCTCGCAGGATTGGCCGCCGATCTGCGGCTCGGATCACGTTCGTTCGCGCTGCCTTGGTGGCTGGCCTTGCCCTGTTCGTGCGCTTGGGCAGCGACTCGCAGGAGCCATGAGTCCCTGCAAAGTCCCCAACGGTGCCCAGAGGCCCGCACCCTGCGGCGACGGCGCGCCGGGTGTGCCATGGCGAGAGCCGCGGCGTCCGGCGTTCGGGCATCCCATCTGGCCTGCTTGCGCTCTCATACCGGTGAGAGCGCGCCGAGCGTAGGAGTAGGCTCCCGCGACGTGGAGACCGCCGCGAAGGTGCTGCTTGCGTCTGCCTTCGTGCTCGCGTTGCTCGGTGTCGGTGCGCTCGTCCTGGCGCGGCTCGGCGTCGAGCGGCTTCCGGGCACGATCCACTGGAAGAGCGAGAACGTCAGCGTCACGATCCCCGTGCTGCTGATGGTGATCGTGTCGATCGTGGGGACGATCGTCCTGAATCTGTGGTTCCGCCGCTAAGGGCCGCACGACGTGCGGCTCGACCGTCGCCCGTTGCCGTCATGTACCTGGCCGGCGACAGGTCGACTGTTTCGGTCACCGGTCGGAATTGACCCAATCGTGTCCTATCCGGCCGCGCCGCCCACACTTACCGTGGCCCATGCGAGCCCGGTGCCGAAGTACCCCCGGCACCAAGGTGGAGCCTTCGTGGTCCACCTTGCAGGGGCGTATTCGACGGCATACCCCTGCCGCCGGCGGGGCCTGCGGCGGGCTCGCGATCCGCTGCGCGAGAGACTCGCACCCCACCGTGCGAGTCTCTCTCGCGCGGCGTCCCCGAGCTGCCGCTCGTGGACGCCCGAACGCCACGTTCAGGCCCGGTTGTGGTTGACGACCTCGACGTTGTGCCCGTCGGGGTCGAGCACGAAGGCGCCGTAGTAGCCCGGGTGGTAGACCGCGCGCTCGCCCGGCGCGCCGTGGTCCTCGTAGCCCGCCGCGAGCGCGGCGGCGTGGAACGCGCGCACCACGGCATCCTCGCGCGCGGGGAAGGCGAGGTGGACGTGCTCCGTCAGCGGCCGCCCATCCCGAACGAGCGAGAGGCTGTAGTCCGGGCCGGAGAGCTGCACGCGGCCGGGCTCGTCGTGAGCCAGGTGAAGCCCGGCGTGTGGGGCAACCGTCGTGTAGAAGCGGCGGGAGGCCTGCAGGTCGCGGACGCGGAGCCACAGGTGGTCGACGCGGCCGTCGGGCACGGCGTCCTCGCGGTCGCGGTGGACCGCCTCGACGCTGTTGCCGTCGGGGTCGAGCAGGAACGCGCCGTAGTACGTCGGGTCGTACTGCGTGCGCGGCCCCGGCGCGCCGTCGTCGCGGTATCCCGCGTCGACGCCCGCCTGCCAGAACGCGTCGACCTGCGCGCGATCGCGGGCGCGGAAGCCGACGTGGAGCCCCTGGGTCACCGGGTGCTCGCGGTCCGTCGGCCCGATGTCCCAGTCCTCCCACTCGACCAGATCGTCGTCGGCATGGCTGGGCTCGGCGCCGAGGACGCTCAGGACGGTGCGGTAGAAGCGCTCCGAGGCCGCGAGGTCAGAGACGGCGATGGCGACGTGGTCGAACACCCGGCCGACGCTACCGTCCCCGGCGCGCTCTCGATGACCGTCCACATCCCGTGACAGGATGTTCCACGTGGTCGTACGAGCAATCGTGGTGTTCCTCGTCACGTTCGGTGCCGCTCTGGTGGTCTTCTGGGCCGCGAAGCAGCTGGGCTTCGACTTCGGCCACTCGTGGCACGACGCGCGCATCGGCGCGGCGATCGTCGCCGCAGTCGTTGCGGTCGCGGACGCCGTCTTGACCGGCACGCGGCGACTGCCGACGTCGCGGTAGCCGAGCCCGACGCCCCCGGCACCCACCCACGCGATCGAGGCGTAGGGTTTCCCCCGTCGGCTGCGGCCTTCAGGACATGCCGTTTCCGGCCGATCACCAAGGAGACGTGCGCACCGCTTCGGTGCCGACACCTGCGGACTACGAGGACGACGACATGGCGAAAGGATCGAAGAAGGCCTCGCGCGCCGATAAGCCGCGGCGATACCGTGACGCCGCGACGGGCCGGTTCGTGACGAAGAAGTACGCGAAGAAGCATCCCAAGAAGACGCTCAGGGCCTGGTAGCTCGGCGCTGCGGCTATCCGAGGGCTACGAGGCCGCGGAGGTCGACGCACGTGACGCCGCGGACCGTGACCAGCACCATCAGCACGCTCGAACAGGTGCGGCACCGTGCGACGACACCGGGAGCGTCGAGGTAGACGACGAACTCGCCCACGGGCCTGGCGTCGCCGCACGCCGCGCAGGCGCCGGTCTCGGCCGTCAGCTCGGCGCCGAAGATCTCCTCGAGCCGGCCTGCGATCGCATTGCCGTCGAGGGCGTCCATCACGATCCTCCCGTTGCGCCGAACCGCTCGGTCTTGATGCGTTGCGGCAGATGGCCGAGGTCGACGAGAGCCCGAGCGACCGACTCGACGAAGCTCGTCGGCCCGCAGACGAATATCCGCGGCTCGTCGACCGCTGGCCACGCGACCTCCGCGAGCATCTCGGCGTCGACACGGCGGGCGAAGCCCGTCCAGCCGGTCGGTTGCGCGCGCGTCAGCGTGTGGATCACCTCGACACCCTCGCTCGGCTGCTCGAGCTCGGAGCGGTAGACGATCTCGTCGACCGAGCGCGAGGAGTAGAGGAGGCGGACGGGCACGTCGGACTGGTTGCGGTCGCGATCGCGGAGCATCGCGCGGAACGGGACGACGCCCGATCCTCCCGCGGCGAGGAACAGCGGGCCTCCGTCGGCAGGGGTCCACACGAAGTAGCCGCCGACCGGACCGCGGAGCTCGAGGGAGTCGCCCACCTGGAGCACCTCGGTGAGGTACGGCGAGACCTCACCGTCGTCCAGCCGCTCGACGGTGATCGCCACCGGCTCGTCGGGCGCCGCGGCGATCGAGTATGCGCGCTCGGCCCGGTAGCCGTCGTCCGCGGTCAGCCGGATGTCGAGGTGCTGGCCGGCACGGTGGCCTGGCCAGTCGGGCACCTCGAGGACGATCGTGCGCGTCCGCTCGGTCTCGTCGACGACGTCGGCGACGGTCGCAAGCTGCCAGCTCAGTCGCCCGCGTACCGCTGCTCGAGCCATGGATCGCCGTACATGTGGTAGCCGTACCCCTCCCAGAAACCAGGCTCGTCGTGGTCACGCAGCTCGAGCCCGCGAACCCACTTCGCGCTCTTCCAGAAGTAGAGATGGGGCACGAGCAGCCTGGCGGGCCCTCCGTGCTCCGGCTCGAGCGGCTCGCCGTCGAAGCCGAAGACGATCCACGCCTTCCCGTCGGTGACGTCCTCGAGTGGAAGGTTCGTGGTGTAGCCGCCGTCCGAGAACGCGAGGACATAGGGAGCGTCGCGCTCGACCTCGGCGAGCAGCGTGTCGACGGAGACGCCCTCCCAGGTCGTGTCCAGCTTCGACCAGCGGGTGACGCAGTGGATGTCCACGGTCACGGTCTCCGTCGGAAGCGCGATGAGCTCCTCCCACGACCACGCCCTCGTCTGATCACCACTGACGATCGAGAAGGTCCAGTCCCCGAGCGGCGTATGCGGTGTCGGTCCTGCGGAGAGCACGGGGAAGTCGTCGGTGCGGTACTGGCCCGGTGGGATCCGTCCCTCGTCGGCGTCCGACTCCCTCCGGCGCCCGTGAAACCCACGTGAGATGAAGTTCATGCGCCGCCTCCCGTCGTCGTCTTCGAGCGCGTGCCGGCCGTTCGTGAAGGCTACGCCGGTCCGCGCCGGGTGGGAAGGACCTCGCCGAAATGACGAGCCACTCTGGACCAACGGCTCGGGCGCGCGCTGCGGGCGGGCCTACGCTTCGAGCATGGCCGAGGAGCGGACGTATCCCGTGACGATGGTCCGCGCCGTGCGCGGTCTCCCGATGTTCGAGGTCGCCGCGTACCGGTACACGGGCGCGTGGCTTCCCGTCGTCGGAGACGTGATCACGATCACGTCGGCCTCGCGCGAAGCGGCGGACGAATCCACCGGGTTCCTCGCCTATGTCACGCGGGTCGATCCCACCGCCGAGACGCCGATCCGGGTCACGGAGGCGAACGGCGTCGCGATCCCGTCGGTGGACGACTTCATCGTCGCGGTCTGACCCCGGGGCGAAGAGCCGCCGGCGCCCCGACCGAGCCCGGAGACGTGTCCGGCTTCTCGACGGCCCGATTCGCGAGTAGGATCCGCGCGGTTTCCATGCGGCGGGCGGCGTTCATCGCGGCGGTGGCAGCCCTCGCCTCTGCGGGCGTCGCGGGCGGGGTGCCGACGCCCGCAGACAGCCCGTCGCCTCGGGTCGCGATCTTCTACTACGCGTGGTACGGGACGCCGGCCGTCGACGGGTCGTGGCTGCACTGGCCCCAGGGCGGATACACACCCCCGCGAGTGATCGGATCGAACTTCTACCCGGCCCGCGGCCCGTACTCGTCCGGATCGTCGAAGGTCGTGCAGGCGCAGATGCGCGAGATCGCGGCGACAGGGGTCGACACCGTGATCGTCTCGTGGTGGGGGCCCGGGTCGCTCGAGGACGCGCGGTTGCGGCCCGTCGCCCTCGCCGCCCAGAACGCCGGGCTGCACGTGGCGCTCCACGTCGAGCCCTGGGCGGGCAGGACGCCTGCGGGCGTCGTCGAGAGCCTCCAGGCGCTCACGGGCCTCGGCATCCGCGACGTGTACGTCTACGACTCGACGAGCTCTCCCGACGACGAGTGGAGGACAGCGCTCGCCCATCTCACCGGCTACAGGGTCTTCGCGCACACGTCGCTCCCGGGAAAGGCGCTCAAGGGCGGCTTCCAGGGCCTCTACACCTACGACGTCCTCGTCTACGACGGCAACTCGTTCGGCCGGATGTGCGCCGGCGCCCGCCGTCTCGGGCTCCTGTGCGCGCCGTCCGTTGGCCCGGGCTTCGACGCGTCGCGCGCGACCGGCGACCCGCGGGTGCGCGACCGGAACGACGGCCGCTGGTACGACCACATGTGGCGGGCCGCCGTCCGGGCCTCGCCCGACATCGTCACGATCACCAGCTACAACGAGTGGCACGAGGGAACGCAGATCGAGCCGGCGCGCGCCGCGGCCGGCCCGTACCTCTCCTACGAGGACGCGTGGGGCCTCCAGGGGCTGTCGGCGGAGCGTGCGTACCTCGACCGGACGGCGTACTGGGTCAGCCGCCTCCGCCGCGCGGCCGGCGCGGCACTCGGCACCCGTCGCCCTCAGTAGAGCGCGGCGGCGAGCCGGCGGCGGTAGCCGGAGACGACGGGATCGTCGTGGCCGAGTTGCTCGAACAGGGCGACGGCGACCTCACGCAGCCGTTCCCGCTCCTGGGGCTCCGCGCCCGGGACGGCACCGAGGATGAGCGAGAGGGCGCCCTCGACGTCGTTCGCGTCGAGCGCAGCGACGACAGCCGGAAGCTCGCCGCTTGCCCTGAGCTCGTCGAGGAGCGCGTCCGCGCGGGGTGGCGCGAGCAGATCGTCGAGAAACGCCGACACCGACGTCCTCGACTGGGCGCCGACGAACTGCTTCACGACCTTCCCGTCGCGAAACGCCTTGACCGCGGGGATCGAGCTGACACCGAACTGCCCCGCGAGGCCCTGGTTCGCGTCGACGTCGATCTTCACGAGCTCGACCTGGCCGGCGCGCTTCCCGACCTCTTCCTCGAGCACCGGCGCGAGCGCGTGACACGGGCCGCACCACTCGGCCCAGAAGTCGACGACCACGGGTCGCTCGCGCGAGCGCTCGAGCACCGCGTCGTCGAAGGTGAGCTCGGTGACGTCCATCTGCCGCCAGCGTAGCGGCGAGCGCTCCGCTCAGGCCACGACGACGTCGGCGCCGCAACCCGCCACGAGCGCGGCCCGGAGATGCTCCGCGGCGACACCGTCCAGCGCTCGATGGTCGAGGTCGACGGCGATCTCGCCTGTCCCGTCGAGGCCGAGCGACCGCGCGCCGTTCGCGCCTCCGATCGCCCAGAGCGCGTCCGTCTCGAAGACCCCGCGACGGCCGTCCTGGCGGCGCGCGATCCCTTCCAGCTCGCGAAGCTCCTCGAGCGGATCGATCCTGACGTTCGAGTCCGACCCGATGCAGAGCGGGATCCCGCGATGGTGCACGCGTACGGCGGGGAGGAACCCGTCCCCGAGATCTGCCTCGGTCGTCGGGCAGGCGCAGATCGTCGATCCGCTGTCACGCAGGAGGTCGAGCTCGGCCCCGTCGGCGTGGGTCGCGTGGACGACTGTCGTGCGCGCGCCGAGGCAGCCTGCCTCCGCGAGGAGCTCGATCGGACGCACGCCGTGCTCGGCGACGCACTCCTCGATCTCCCGCGGCTGCTCGTCGGCGTGCACGTGGAGAACCAGCTGCTCGGCAACGGCGAAGCGGCCGATCTCGACGAGCCACTCGCGGGGGCAGGCGCGGACGGAGTGGGGGGCGACGCCGACCGTGATCCCGTCGCTGCGCAGGCGCTCGACCTCGGCCAGGTAGACGTCCACCGACGCCTGGCGCATCCGGTCGAGCCCCCCGCGCGCGTAGGCGGCGTGGAGGCAGACGAACGTGACCCCTGCCGCCTCCGCCGCCTCCGCCGCCGCAAGGGCCGTCTCGACCCCGAGGTAGTGGAACTCGCCGACCGCCGTGAAACCGGCCGAGCGCATCTCGCGGTACGCTCGCTCGTAGAGGGCGCGCACGGTGTCGGGCGTGTGTCGCTCCGCCTCGGCGAGCATGCCCTCGCGCCAGGCCCAGAAGTCGCCTCCCGCCGCCCGTCCCCGGAGGGCGCGCTGGAAGGCGTGGCTGTGGGCGTTGACGAAGCCGGGGAGCGTCACCAGTCGCGCCACGGGCGACGACACTAACCTACGCGGCGATGCAGGCCTCGAGGTCGGTTCCCGAGCCGCTCCGCCAGCTGCCCAATGTGCTGACGATCCTCCGGTTCGTCGCGATCCCGGTGTTCGTGGTGTTGCTGGCCCGCGACCAGGACGGGCCGAGCTGGGCTGCGGGCATCGTGTTCGGGCTCGCCGGCATCACGGATCAGCTCGACGGCTGGCTCGCGCGACGCTGGCACGTCGAGTCGAGCTTCGGGAAGGTCGCCGACCCCCTCGCCGACCGCCTGATGATCGACGTCTGCGTCGTGCTGCTCGTCGTCTACGACCGGCTGCCCTGGGTCGCGCTCGTGATCCTGCTGCGCGACCTCCTGCTCGTCGGCGGCTACAAGCTCGTCGTCCCCCGCGGCTACGAGTTCGAGGTGTCGCGCCTCGGGAAGATCGCGACGTGGGGGCTGTACGCCTCCCTCGCGTTCGTCCTCGTGACCGCGCGCGACACGTGGTGGCCGCTCGCGCTCTTCTGGGTCAGCCTCGGGCTGGCCGTGGTGGCCGCCGGCCAGTACGTTGCAAAGGCCATGCGTGAGGTTCGTCGATGAAAGCCGTGGTGATGGCGGGAGGGGAGGGGACTCGTCTCCGGCCGCTGACCTCGAACCAGCCGAAGCCGATGGTCCCGATCGTCGGCAAGCCGTGCATGGAGCACATCCTCGATCTGCTCCGGCGGCACGAGATGAACGAAGTCGTCGTGACGCTCGCGTTCATGCCGCAGGCGATCCGCACCTACTTCGGCGGCGGCGAGTCGCTCGACATCGACATCGACTACTCGGTCGAGGAGCAGCCCCTCGGGACGGCGGGCTCGGTGAAGCTCGCCGAGAAGCGGCTGGGCGACACGTTTCTCGTCATCTCGGGTGACGCGCTGTGCGACGTCGACCTCACCGATCTCGTCGCGGCCCACAAGGCGAAGGGGGCGGCGGTGACGATCGGCCTCAAGTCGGTCGACAACCCGCTCGAGTTCGGGATCGTCGTCACGGACGAGGAAGACCGTGTCGAGCGCTTCCTCGAGAAGCCCTCCTGGGGCCAGGTGTTCTCCGACACGATCAACACGGGCATCTACGTCCTCGAGCCGGAGGTGCTCCGCCACGTGCCGACCGATCGACCGTACGACTTCTCGAAGGAGCTGTTCCCGCTCCTGCTCGAGATGGGTCGCCCGATCTACGGGCATGTGCTCGACGGCTACTGGCAGGACATCGGCAACCTCGAGCAGTTCCGCCAGGCGAACTTCGACGCGCTCGACGGTCACGTGCGACTCGAGGTTCCCGGCCTGCAGCTGCGCGGCAACGTCTGGGTCAGCGAGGAGGTCGACATCGACGAGGTCGACGGAGTCGTCGGCCCGGCCTTCGTCGGCGCGAACTGCCGGATCGCCGACGGCGCCTCGATCGGTGCGTACTCCGTTCTCTCGCGTGGCGTGATCGTCCGGGAGGGGGCACGCGTCGAGCGGAGCGTGATCGACGCCGGCACCTACCTCGGCCGTAGCTCGGTCGTCGAGGGGGCGATCCTCGGCCGCGGCTGCGACGTGCGCGATCACGTGCGCGTCCACGAGGGAGTCGCGATCGGCGACCAGGTCACGGTCGGGCCCGAGGCCACCATCTTCCCGGGCGTCCGCGTCTATCCGTTCAAGGAGATCGAGACGGGCGCCCAGATCCACGAGAGCGTGGTGTGGGAGACGAGGGCGGCGAGCTCGCCGTTCGGCCGGGACGGCGCCGTCGGGCTCGTCAACGTCGACCTCACGCCAGAGACGGTCGTCCGGCTTGCCGCCGCGCTCGGGACGGCGCTGCGCCGAGGCGACCGGGTCGTCGCGAGCCGCGCGTCGGCGGACGCCTGCCGCATGATCCAGCGCGCGATCATCGCCGGCCTGACCTCGACCGGCGTCCACGTCGCCGACCTGCGGATCTCCCCGGCAGCCGTGACCCGCCACGTGCTGAAGACGCAGGGCCTCCAGGCGGGCGTCCACGTCGGTCGCTCGAGCACCGACCCGGAGATGATCAACGTCCGCGTCTTCGAGTGGCCCGGCAGCCAGATGACGTCGAAGCTCGAGAAGGAGGTCGAGAAGCACTTCAGCCGGCACGAGCTGCGCCGCGCGACCTTCGCCGAGGTGGGGGAGACGACGTACCCCGCACGCGTGCGCGAGAGCTATGCGCAGGACATCCTCGACTCGGTCGACGTCGACGCGGTCCGCCGCCGCCGATTCCGCGTGGCCATCGACTACGGCTATTCGCCGGCGGCGTTCACGCTGCCGCTCGTCCTCGGGCCGCTGGGCGTCGAGGCGATCGGCGCACATGGCTTCTACGCCGACAACGGAACCGAGGACCTCCAGTCGATCGACGCCGCGCGCATCGTCACCGGTGTCCGCGCCGACCTCGGAGTCGTGCTCGACCGTGCCGCGGAGCGGCTGCTGCTCGTGGACGAGCGCGGCGCGTCCGTGCCGGCCGAGCTCGGGCTGCTCCTCGTCGTGCGACTCCTCGCGCTTGCCGGACGGTCGGGCCGCATCGCGGTGCCGATCACGGCGACGGGTCATGTCGACGCGCTCGTCGAGGGCTCGGGGCTGGAGGTCGTCCGGACCGCCCATTCCCTGAGCGAGCTGACGTTCGCGGCAACCGAGGACGACGTCGTCCTCGCCGCCGCGCCCACCGGTGGCTTCGTGTTCCCGGACGTCGTCCCGGGCTACGACAGCGTCACGGCTCTCTGCAAGATCCTCGAGCTGCTGGCACTGCAGGAGCGTCCCATGTCGGAGCTCGTTGCAGAGCTGCCGCGCACGACGCTCGTCCACCGCGCGCTGCCGTGCCCCTGGGGGAGGAAGGGGATCGTCATGCGTCTCCTCAACGAGCGCCTGGCGCCGCGACGGCTCGACCTCTCGGACGGCGTCAAGGCATACGACGAGCGCGGCTGGGTGCAGGTCGTGCCGGACCCGGACGAGCCTCTCGTGCAGCTGTACGCCGAGGGCGAGACCGACGATCTCACGGCGGAGCTCGCGGACGAGGTCGCGGCGTTCGTCGACTCGGTCGTGCAGGGAGACGAGATCGAGCAGCGAACCCTGGAGCAAACCTCAAGCTGAGGTTGACCCCTCGGCGCATGTCCTGCTTCAATCGGATGTTCCCGACGAAAGGTGCCCGTACGCCGTGGATGCGCTTCCGGATCTCGCAACCCTGAGCGACGACGACCTCGACCGCCTGATCCGCGAGACCGAGGGAGAGGAGGACGGCATCTCGCAGCGCCGTCGACGCCTCCACGAGCGGATCGACGCGCTCCGGGGAGAGCGGGTGGGGCGGCTGCGCGACCAGGTTGCCGCGGGGACCCTGCCGCTGAGCACCCCCGCGACGCTCGAGCGCACGATCTTCGAGGGCACGGGCGACCCGCCCGCCGACCAGGGCGACGCGCCGGAGCCGGATCCGTCCTCGATGTCGGACGACGAGCTCCGCGAGGCGATCTTCGCGCTCGAGCACGAGGAGGACGACATCTCGCTCCACCGCCGGGTCCTCCACGGCCGAATCGACATCCTCCGCGCGGAGCGAGAGCGCCGGCGGCGAGGGCACCACGTCGACCCGAAGGATCTCGGCACGATCCTCGGCGGCCCTCGATGAGCCATGCCTATTGCCCGGAGTGCGGCTTCCAGAATCCCGAGGCAGCGAACTATTGCGCCCGCTGCGGCGCGTACCTTCGCCGCGACGAGCACGGCGAGACGACGTTGAGCCTCGCACCCGAGGAGGTGGGCGAGGGGAGGCCCGCCTCGCCCGAGACGCGCGGGCCCGCGCTCGTCGTCCGCGCCGGCGGCGGCAGGGCCGGCGAGAGCTTCCAGACCGACGGCCCTCGCACACTGATCGGCCGCTCGCCCGACTGCGACGTCTTCCTCGACGACGTCACGGTCTCGCGCCGCCACGCCGAGATCGTCCACGAGGGTGACGCGTACGTGATCCGCGACCTCGGCAGCCTGAACGGCACTTTCGTCAACCGTCACCGGATCGAGAGCTCCGCGCTCGCGGACGACGACGAGGTCCAGATCGGGAAGTACCGGATGACCTTCCTGCTGCCGTGAGCACCGCGACCGAGCCACAGGCAGCCGGGCGGCTCTACACGATCGGAGCGGTCTGCGAGCGGCTCCGCGGGGAGTTCAGCGACATCACGATCTCGAAGATCCGGTACCTCGAAGACCAGGGGCTCCTGCGCCCGCGCCGGACCCGTGGGGGCTACCGGTTGTTCTCCGAGGGCGACATCGAGCGCCTGCAGACGATCCTGCGGCTCCAGCGGGACGAGTTCCTCCCGCTGCGGGTGATCCGCACCGAGCTGGACGCCCACGGCGCCACCACGACGAAGAGGCGACCCCCGGCTCTCCGCGACGGGGGCGCGGAGCTCGATCTCGCGGAGCTCTGCGAGCGCGCCGGGATCACAGCCGACTTCGCGCGGCGGCTCGAGGAGTACGACCTCGTCACGCCGCGGATCGAGGCGGGGGAGCGCATGTACCGCGAGAGCGAGGTGGAGATCGCCGCCGCCTGCGGCCGCCTCGCGCAGCACGGGCTCGACGCACGCCATCTGCGGGCGTTCCGCACCGCGGCGGGCCGGCAGTCGGCCCTCCTCGAGCAGCTCGTCGCAACCGGGCTCCGTTCCCGTGACCTCGAACGGCGCCGAGCCGCCCTGGACGATCTCGAGGCGCTCGCGGCGGTGGCCACCGAGCTGGCGCAGCACCTTCTCGTCCGCGATCTCCGGGAGGCCTCCGAGCGATGACCATCGACGAGCTCCGCGCCCTCGTGCGGGACGTCCCGGACTTCCCGACCGAGGGAATCGTCTTCAAGGACCTGATGCCGCTGATCGGCGACGCGGCCGCATTCCACTCGACGATCGAGCACCTCGCCGACTGGGCGCGGCCGCGGCGTCCGGACGTGATCCTCGGCGCCGAGGCCCGCGGGTTCATCTTCGGGGGCGCGCTGGCATACGAGCTGGGCTGCGGGTTCGTTCCCGCACGGAAGCCCGGCAAGCTCCCGTGGGAGAAGGTGCGCGCAACCTACGAGCTCGAGTACGGCAGCGACTCGCTCGAGATCCATGTCGACGCTCTACGGCCGGGCGCTCGGGTGATCGTGCTCGACGACGTGCTCGCGACGGGGGGGACCGCGCGCGCGAAGATCGAGCTGGTCGAACGCGTCGGCGGCGAGGTCGTCGGTGCCCTGTTCGTGATCGAGTTGACGTTCCTCGACGGACGCGCGAGGCTCGACGGTACCGACGTCCACGCGCTCATCGCGTACTAGAGGCTTGATGTGGGTTCGTAGGTTATGAGCAGGGACCCGGTAGGGGAACGAAGAAAGGGCCTCCAGCCCTGTTCCCTCGTGATTGGAGCACGAGATGACAGCATCGCTGGAGACCCTTGTTGTCGCGGCGTACATCTTCGCGGATCGGACGGTGATCCCTCGCCCGGGTCCGGTCGGCAAGATCACCGATGCGGAGCTGGTCGCTCTTGCGGTGGCGCAGGCGGCGATGGGAGTGCCGTCGGATCGTCAGTTCCTCGGCATCGTCGGCAAGGTGCTGCCAGGCTGGTTTCCGCATCTCCCGGAGCAGTCGCAGTACAACCGCCGCTTGCGCCGACTCGCTCCGACGCTCGCGAGCGTCCAGTTGCGGATCTCCGCGCTGATCGCCGCGGGCGAGCTGCGGATCGCGGACGGCACCTTGATCGGGGTCGCCAACTACGCCGGCTGCGCGCGTCGCAGCGAGTTTGCGGGCACGGCTGCCTACGGCTACTGCGCCGCCAAGAGCCAGTACGTGTGGGGCATGCGCCTCGTCTTGGTGACCGACCGGGCGGGGCTGCCGGTCGGGTACACGCTGGTCGCCGCCAACGAGAAGGAGTACGAGCCGGTGCGTGAGCTGATGACCGCCCAGGCAGGTTGCACGCTGATCGCCGACAAGGGCCTGTGGGGCCGCGAGTACGCCCAGACGCTCGCCCTGCAAGACGTTGCGATCCTCACCCCCGATCGCGTGCGTACCGTCTCCAACCTCGCCCGCGAGCAGCGACTGGCCAGCCTGCGGCTCGTGATCGAGTCGACCATCTCCAACCTCAAATGCCAGATGCGGCTTGAGCAGCACCTCGCCAAGACACCCGCCGGACTCGCGCAGCGAATCGTCCAACGGCTGCTGGCACTGACCATCGGCATGCTCCTCAACACCCTCACCGGCCGCCCACCCCGAGCGCTCGTCGCCTACGACGGACGCTAAACCCACATCAAGCCTCTAGATGCCGTCCGACGGGGCGGCTACACCATGAGCATGGGTGGTGTCGACGCCCTCACAGGAACGTACCGGCTTCCGTGCCCGAGCACAGGGACCGTCCGCGTGCGGCTCTCGTCGTTCCGCGAGATCGAGCGGCTCCCGGGCCCGGCGCACCCGGCCCTGTATCGCGTCGTGTTCGCGTGTACCTGCGGCGGGCAGCACGTCGCCCTCGTCGGGCACGACGAGCTCGACTGGGCGCCGCTGGGCCTGGACGAGAGCGTCGCGTACGTCAACCTCATGACCTCGCGCCGCGACGATCTCGGGACCGAGCTCACGGGGCTCGCGTCCGCCCGGATCGGAAGGGGAGAGTGGCCCTGGTGCTTCTTCTGTCACCGCGAGAGCACGCCGCGGCCGGTCACGCCGTCGTCGTTCCGGCTGCTCGCGCCGCAACCCGACACCGTCGCCGTGGCCGTGCGCTGCCCGGCGTGCGAGTCGACCTCGATCAACGTGGTCAGCAAGCCGCATGTCGACGTCCCGTTCCATTCCGACGCGGTCGTCGGGGTCGCCGCACGCGCCTTCGAGGACGATGCGTTGTGCACGATCGACGCCCTCCGGACAGAGCTCGGCGCGTCGTCGTTCGAGGAGAGGAGGCTGGTCCTCTGATGGGTGACGCGCCGTTCACTCCCCGGAGGGATCGCCCGGACCGGGGCAGACGGCCGATCTTCGAAAGCATGGGATCAGCCGTCGAAACAACCCCCGCGGATGCGAATGCCCGCGATCTGCACCTCCTCCGCGACTGCCTCGCACTCGGCAAGCCTGACCGCCGGCGTGCCCCTGCGAAGGTACGTCTGGAGGAGGCGCTAGGCCCCGAGCTCACACGCAAGCTCCTCATCCGCCTGAGCAGCGAGCGAAGCTAGGCGAGCACGGACGCGCGTCGCGGCGACTACGCGCGGTCGCGCGGGTCGTCGTCGCCGCGCGTGCGCACGAGCAGGAAGATCACGAACGCCGCGACGAGCGAGAGGACGAAGGCCGTGCCCTTCGCGATCGCGATCGCGACCATCCCGAGGTACAGGAAGAGGAAGAACACCGCGGCCCAGATGAAGCTCTGGACGCCACGGTCGACGCTCGGCGCGCGCAGGTGCATGCGGCCGATCCTAACCCAGAAAAGAATTCACCGAGCCGGTGGCGCTTTCGTCCCCCCGCCACATCGACCTTCCGCTTCCGCGTAGTGCCTGCGTGACGGGCTTCGACCTAGTCGCGCTCCGTGCTCGGTGCACGGGCAAACCTACGGGCAGGGGCGAGCGAGGTCAAGGCGCTCGATGCGGAGAAGGCCGCAATTTGCGTGGTTTCCCTGTCGGGGCTGCGTCACGCGCCGATCGTCCGATCGCAACCGCAGTTCGCGTCCGTGCGTACGGCCGATCGGCGGCGGGCCGCGGGCAGCTCGCCGTGGCATCGGACGACCTGGGGGGCAAGCGGGTCATGCGGGAGATGCGCATTTCCGTCAACTTGACATAACGTCGAGACTGTTCAGTTCGCGGCAGCCTTTCCCGCTACGCAGACGCGCTCAGTCGGCCGGAAGCTCGACCCATCCCAGCCTGTCGCCCTCTTCCTCGGCCACTGCGATCGCCTCGTCGAGCGTCAATTGATACGTGTCGTCCACGGTGCCGTCCTCGTACAAGAAGCAGACGAGGCCACCGGCCCACTCCCCTTGAAACCCCAAAATCGCTACCGCCACGACGGATCCCTCGAACGGTATCCCCGGCGGCCATGGGGTCACCACCGGCCACGTCACGTCGCCTGCGAACCTAACGACCGGCATGTCGTACAGCTCGCGCGGTGGTGTCAACATGACGAAACTGTGACGCAGCGATTGCGCGCTGTCGACCCTGGCACTTTCGGACGATCACGGCGGCGCGATACTTGGGTAAAGTGGTTCGAGGCCAGCAGCGCCTACCATGGTGCGTCGTGCTCGGGGGAATCAGAACAGTCGTGCTCGTCGCCGTGGGTCTCGCGGCCGTGGCCTTGCCGGCGGCGCCGTGGGCGCGACGCCGAAGTGGCTGTGGACGCCGGCCCAGGCGCAGCAGCAGCTCCACGCCGCAGCGAGGCAGTTGCAGCTCCCGTCCGACGACGAGATCTGGTGGGTTCGCGGGTCGACCGCTGTCTCGGGCTGCCGGGGGGTTGGCAAAGCGTCGCGGGGCCGGTTCGGTTCGTTCCGCTGCCAGGCATGGATGTGGGCCATTGACAAGAACGCCCCACCTGGGACGAAGACGGTCTGGTTCAAGGTGCGGCAGCAGGGCGCGGGGCAGGTCTGCGCGAGCCTCAACGGTCTCGCTCGATCCCGGCCGGGTGTCTCGAGACGACGGGAACTCGCTCGTCCACCGTCGCGAACTTCGACGCGTGGCAAGCCGCGCTCAACGCGACGATCAAGTGGCGGGACACGCAGCCCGACCTGCCCGAGAGCCAGGTCGTCCGTTACGTCACGGTGCATGGCTACGGGGCCGGGTACTACGAGTTCGCCTGGCAGCTTGTCGAGGTCAGCAACCAGGCAGTCCCGCTGCAAGCGCACCAGGGCGTGATGGTCTTCGGAGTGAAGTGGGACACGCCGAGTGGCCCGCGCTGTTTCGGTGAGGGCTGCCCGCCCGGCCCTGGGCTGGCGATCACGCAGACGGGCTAGCCCCGACTCTCTCGCTTCCGAGTAGCCCGCGTTCTTCACGCACGAACCCAGGAGAGCGCCCGCTTGACGCCGGGCGAATGCCAGCGTCCTCCGCGTGGGGTGGGGACGTTCTCGTCGTTCAGTTTGCGTGCGATGGCGGCGACGGTGAGCCCTGTGGCATGGAGATTCCGGATGCGTTCGACGACCTGTTCGCTGATCTCCCTGGGCTGTCCGAGCTGGACTCCCTGGGCACGCTTCACGGCGAGTGCGTCCCTGGTTCGCTGACCGATCAGTCGGCGCTCAAACTGCGCGAACGTCGCGAGCACCGATGCCATCATCTCCCCGGACGGTGTGGACGTGTCAACGCCGAGGTCGAGAGCGACCAGAGACCAGCCGCGCTTGCGTCCCCGGTCGATCAGTGACGCGAAGTCCAGCAGGGACCGCGAGAGCCGGTCGAGCTTCGCGACGACGAGAGCCTGCGCGTCGCCGCGCTCGACGGCCTGTAGCGCCTCCTGGAGCCCTGGGCGGCCGTTCATGGACTTCCCGCTTGCCCCTGCGTCCGCGAATAGAAAAGAGGCCGGGCGACGCGACAACGTCCCCGGCCGTGGACACGGAGGTAGAAGCTCCATGCCGGGGCTCGAGGCCCAGCGTGCAGCCCGCTGCGGCCGTCCTGGCCCTCCCGGTCACCGCGAGCGCGATGCCGTACGGCCAGCAGCCCGGCTACGACAACGCGTCGTTCTGCGGTTCGGGTCACGGCACGTTCGGCTACCTGGGCGAGCAGGGCCAGCGCCACGACCTCGGGCAGGGTGACACCACTCTTGCCGGTTCGGCGAAGCTTGGTGCTGACGGTCCGGCCACCGGTGCGGCCAACAGCCAGCTCTGCGGCAACCCCTCTAAGCGCCTTAAGACCATAGCCACGATCTGGTGCGAACGGCCGCGCCGCGAGATGGCTCGGGGCGCGGCCGTGCGCGGAACGGGGGTTAGCTTGGAGAAGTTGAACCGCGACGAGCCGCCGTGTCGAGACACCGGCGAGGGGGTCCTCGCCCGGTTTGGTCGCGCGGATGAAGAGCGTGAGCTGCTGCTGCTTGCTGCTGGCGGGGAAGTTCGCGTCGCGGCGGAAGACGAGGGTTGTGGTGCCGTCGTTCCCGGTGAGCTCTTCGGCTGGGATGCTGAACTGGTTGTAGGGCACTGCGGTCACGTAGACGCTCGCGCCCTGGATGTTGACGCTGCAGGTGCTGCCGACGCGCACCTTCAGCGTGAAGCTGTCTGCGTCTGCTTGTTGATCGGCCCGGACAGCACGTCGAACGCGACGATCTGTAGTCGCGCGGGCGGTGCGAGTTGAGCGATCGGGGCGGTCTTCACGCTCTTGTCGGCCGGACAGCCGTTGTTCGAGACCGGCGTGGCGGGGATGACGCGGTCGGGACGCTGGTCGCGTTGTCGCTGCCGTCGCTGTTCTTGGCGGTGACGACGACGCGCAGCGTGTGGCCGCCGTCTGCCCCTGCAGCGTGTAGGTGTTGTCGGTCGCGCCGGAGATGTTGGCGCAGCTTCCGCCGGTCGTGTCGCAGCGGCGCCACTGATAGCTGAAGGTAGAGCGGCGTGGTGCCGCTCCAGGTCCCGTTCGTGGTCGTCAGCTTCTTGCCGATCGCCGGCTGTCCCGGAGACGACCGGGGGCTGCGTGTTCGAAGGTGCGGCCGAGCTCCCGGTTGGTCGCAGCCATGGCTGTCGCGGCCACGACCGCCAGCGCAGCGCGGCGACGGCAGCGATCACGAGACGTCTTGCGTCCGGCGTGCCGCAACCGTGGATGCCAAGGAAACGGTTCCATGGTGTCCTCCTCAGTTGTTGGTTCGCCGCTTCGTGCTCTTCGAGGGTCGAACAGCAACGCCTGCGAACCTCTCAAGAACAAAAGGAGGCTAGCACCGTACTGCTAGCGAGCACGTCGGCTGAGTACGGACGGTCTCGTCTAGCCGGGCTTGAGTGGCGCTGCGGGGTATTGACCGAAACGTGTCCTATCCGGCCCCGCCGGCCGCACCTACCGTGGCTGATGCGAGCCCGGTGCCGAAGCTACCTGGGGGAGCAAGGTGAGTGGTGCCACCTAGCAAGGAGGTATTTGGCGGCATACCCCGGTCGCGGGCGGGGCTTGCGGCGGGCTCGCGAATCGCTGCGCGAGAGACTCGTACCCCACAGTGCGAGTCTCTCTCGCGCAGCGTCTCTCGTCTGGCGCTTTGTAGACCCTCGACGGCGGTCAAACTGTGCGCTCAGCCGAAACTCAGCCTACCGACGGAGCAACGATACACGAACGTCCTCGTTCAAGGTCACGCTCACCACTCGCGCGACCTCCGCCGCGTCCGCTCAAGCTCGAACTCGCGCAGCTTACGATGCCGAGCCGTTGCTCTGTTCCCGCCCTCCGGGCAGTCGCGCGAGTGCCGATGCTCAGGCCCCGTGTAGCGAAGACCCTCGCCATCCACATGCCCCAAGTCCCAAGCCTGGCCCGGCAGGATCGGCTGGTGGCACCGGGCACACTTGTAGAGGCCCGCCGCGACCGCCGGAGCTAGCGCCTTCCGCTCTAGCGCGGTGCGCCTGGGCGTATCGCGCTCGATACGGCTTCCGCTTCCAGCGTCGCTTTCTGTACCCCATGAGGCATCTAGCGGGGAGAGAAATCCATAGCGGGGGTGACTGACGACAGCGCCACTGAGAAAGGAATGGCTGCGCGAGAGCCTCGGGTTGGTCGAGCCTCTCGCGCATTTTCGCGAGCGCGCGCGGGCCTCACCTGTTAGGGATGCACCGCTGCCGCCTGCTCGGTGTGCCTTGCAGGTGGCTGGGTATAGAACTCGCAAGAGCCACGGTAGATGCGGGCGATGGAGCCGTACATGACACGATTGGGTCAGTTCTCTCGTTGTCGTGGACGGTATTGGTCATCGACGCCGAGCACTTGGCCCATGCCGGGCCGACGGTGCGTTTGGACGCCAGCGCAGGGGGTATATGGGCCATGGAGCGACGTACCAGCGACCCTCCTTGGTACCGCCGCTGTAGTCCGGCTCGCGCTCCAGCGGGATCGTCCCAGGCGCAGGGAAGCGGGAGCGCGGCCGCCCCAGGCGATGGGACGACGGGGAAGGGGAAACAACCCAGGCATCCCCAGGGGTAGGCCGCGCCCCCGAACATCCTCTGCCTCGGAGCCGCTCTGCACAACTCAGCGCACCCCGAGTACCTGGCCGGTGGGGCGTCGGATGAGCCCGCCGCCGTAGAACACACCGGGCGCGTCACCGGCCGAGGCGGAAGGGTTGGCGTTCTCGCGGAGCGTCAGCACCCGAGCCCCAGGCTCCAACGGCTCGTGTTCCGCGCTCAACACCGAGACCTCGGTCACCCAGCCCTGACGGAGAACGTCGCCGTCGAAGCTGCTCGTGCGGCCGCCCCTGTAACCGAAGCTGGCGCGGGTGCCGGGCCTCAACCAGGCCGGGCGGTCGATGACGATGGCGAGGGCGGCGATCCATGGCCCGTCTGTGGCCTCGACCCTGGTGAGCTCGCGGACGACGCCGATCGGTCGCTCGGCGTCGTGGTTGACGAGCAAAGGCACCGAGGCTTTTCCGGGGAAGAACGTCAACGAGCCGTGGTCGTAGGCGGTTCTGCCGGGCCTCGCCCAGTTCGGGTCGTTCAGTCGATCGAGGGTGACGATCGGCGCGAACCGGATCAACGACGTGAAGCTCACGGGATCGCCGTTTGGACCGACGTAGTAGGCCACGACGGGGCCGAAGTCGGCTTCGATCTCGCCGCGGTTGACCCGGTAACGATCGCCGTTGCGCTCGTCGACAACACCGCCGAATGGTTCGAACGGAGGTGCGTGCAGTTAAGTTCCTGCGAGTGGGGTTTTGGCTTGCCTCCGGGATTCCCGTGTCCAACTTGACATAACGTCGATTATCGTGCGTTCAGATCCGCAATCGGGCTGGCGGGGCCGGTGCGTCAGGACGTGATCGTGCGGCGTGCTTGCGTGCTCATGAAGGAGCCCAGGAAGGCGATGGCGACAACGCCGACGGCGACCACGATGTCGGTGTCAGCCACATGCCGTTCGTCCCAGACGACGTGGTCGACGACCTCGTTGGCGGCAACCGCGAACAGTGCGAGCAGCGGCCAAACCAGCCAGTGAGTCACGAGGTGCCGACGCGCGCTATTCGGTTGGGCGGCCTCGGTCTTGGCGGGCGGCACCTCGGTGGTGCCGCCGGACTCCGTGGCACGCGCGCTCCGGGGCAAGCGGTGGCCGTCATCGCCGTGCAGGGTCACGCCGAGTGCTTTCAGATGTCCACGCCTGTAACCCGATTCGCCACGACCGATAATCGTCCGTAGCGCCTCGCCGATCCCGATCCCGACGCGTTCCACGATCGTTCGGATCGCACCGTGGTGGCGCCTGGCGTAATGGAGCCGGCTTGCCACGAGCACCGGCAGCAGTCGCGTCCGAGGGAATGACCGACCACCCTCGTGGAAGCAGATGGCGTCCGAGGCATAGACGACGTCGAGACCAGCGCGATTCACTCGCCGACAGAGGTCCATGTCCTCGCCGTACATGAAGAATCCCTCGTCGAGACCACCCACGGCCTCGAGAGTCGAACGACGAACGAGGAGGCACGCTCCCGGCAACCAGTCGACGCGCCCCGGACGGTCATACCGCGCCGGGTCTCGGACGACCTCGTCCACCGATGCCGCCCGCGGAGCCAGACGGTGGAGGAAGAGGGCTCGAGCGTACGTCGAGCGTAGCGAGGGAAATCGGCGAATCGACCAGGCGAGCGTCCCGTCCGTTCCGTGCGTGCGCGGTCCGACCACGCCGGCGGCGGGATCGATGTCGAGCACGTGAGCCAGTCGGGCGAGCGCGGCTGCATCCAGCCGCGCGTCGGGGTTCAGGAAGAGGACACGCTCCGAGCCACCGGCCCGCCAGCCTCGGTTGCATCCGGACGCAAAGCCCCCGTTCCGCGGCATGTGGATCACGCGCACACCGGCCAGCTCCTCCACGACCTCGAAGCTCCGCTCTGGACACGCGTTGTCCACGACGAGAATGGACACTCCGGGTACGTCCACCAAAGGCTCGACGCACGCACGGAGACATTGACGGCTGTTGTACGCGACGACGACAACGTCCACAGAGAGAGCATGGGCATGTCCCGTCTGCCCCGCTTCCACCCAGCGCATCACCCGAGCCACGAATGGACAGTAACACTCGTCCTACGGCCTTTTCCCTGCAAAGCGCGCTTTCGGGCGAGTCCTCGATCATCGTCGGGATCCGTAACTGGCTGGCTTCGGCGGCGGTCGCGAGCGGATGTCCCGGCTGGCTCAGCGCTGCTCGGCGCTGCAGATCCCGCACCGCGGCTGGAGCTGGCCGAGCTCGTCGGGAAAGAAGCGCCAGCCCTGACTCTCCGCCTCCGCCTCGCTCTCGACGATCGCGCCGCAGTCGACACAGCGGACGAACCAGTCGAGCATGCGCAACGCCGACGCGCAGCTCAGGCAGTACGTGCCCGGGACAGCCGCCGAGATCGGGCTGATGGTCCAGCCGCGGTCGACCATGCCCGCCTCGTCGGCGCTGCGTCCGCATCCGTCGCAGCGCGCCGGGGCGCGCCGTCGCTCTCCGTGCCGTCCGTCGCTCATCCTCCCCTGTGTCGCACCCTATGCACGATCGGGTGCAGGCGCCAGAGGGGAGGTGCCCCGGGTTGGGGTTGCAGGCGCTCACGAACTGTGGGAACCTCGTCGGGAGCGAGTTCGACGCCCTGGGCCGCCCACCGCCCCTCCCGTGACAACCGTCGACATCGAGACCCTGCTCGCCCAGGAGGATCTCCGGGCGCTGCTCGACGCGTGCGAGCAGAAGGGATCGATTCGTGCACCTGACGTCCACGAGATCGTCGAAGCGCACGAGCTGACCGGGCTGGAGCAGGAAGCACTGCTCCGGGAGCTCGACAAGCGCGGCATCGAGGTCGTCGAAACGCCTTCGGTCGACCGCCCGCCACCGTTGCCGGCCCCCGTCGAGTCGACCACCGACGCGCTGCAGCTCTTTCTCCGCGAGGCGGCACGGCACCGACTGCTGACGGCCGCGCAGGAGGTCTCGCTCGCGAAGCGGATCGAGCGGGGCGATGCCGGCGCGAAGGAGGCGATGATTCAGGCCAACCTGCGTCTCGTCGTCTCGATCGCCAAGAACTACCGCAACCAGGGCCTCCCGTTCCTCGATCTGATCCAGGAGGGAACGCTCGGATTGATCCGCGCGGTCGAGAAGTTCGACTGGCGGCGCGGCTTCAAGTTCTCGACTTACGCGACCTGGTGGATCCGGCAGGCGGTCGCGCGGGCGCTCGCCGACAAGGCGCGGACGATCCGGATGCCCGTGCACGTGGTCGAGCGCCTCCAGAAGATCAACCGCGCCGAGCGCTCGCTGTGGACCCAGCTGGGGCGGGAGCCGACGATCGACGAGGTCGCCGAAGAGGCATGCCTCACCTCCGAGCAGGTACTCGAGGTTCGCGCGGCCGCGCGCGCGTCGGCGAGCCTCGATGCGCCGGTCGGCGAGGACGAGGATGCGACGCTGGGCGACTTCGTCGCCGGTGACGAGCCTCTCCCCGAGGACGAGGTCGACGTCCTCCTGCGCCGGCAGGTCCTCCTCGACGCGCTGCTCTCCCTCCCGCCGCGAGAGCGCGAGGTGGTCACGCTCCGCTACGGGATCGACGGCGCGGAGCCGCGGACGCTCGAGGAGATCGGCCACCACCTCGGCCTGACACGGGAGCGTGTCCGGCAGATCGAGCTCGATTCGCTCCGACGGCTCTCCCTCCTCCGGGAGATGCAGGCCGTCCAGGGATAGAGACTAGGCGCGCAGGTACAGCTCGAGGCCCGGAGCCGCGTGGCGGAGCTCGCGCAACGCACGCGTCTCGAGCTGGCGGACCCGCTCCCGAGTGATGCCGAGCTCGGCACCGACCTGCTCGAGCGTCCTGCCGCCGGAGCCGTCGAGGCCGTAGCGGAGCACGAGGACGCGCTGCAGGCGTGGCTTGAGCTGCGACAGCGCCCGCGCGAGCTCGGTCGAGCGAAGCCGCAGGGCGGTCTCCGCCTCTGGACCGGCGGCATTCGGGTCCTCGATCAGGTCGCTCATCACGCTCTCGCCGTCGCCGACCGGGGTCTCGAGGCTGACGTGGTCCTGGACGAGATCGAGCAGCTCGGAGACGCGGAGCGGCGTGAGCTCTGTCTCCGCCGCGATCTCGTCGAACGTCGGGTCGCGGCTCAGCTGCTGGCCCAACGCCCGCCGCGCCCGCTGGACGCGGCGCACCTGGTCAGCGACATGGACGGGAAGGCGGATCGTTCGGCTCTGCTCGGCGAGCGCGCGCTGGACGGCCTGGCGGATCCACCACGTCGCGTAGGTCGAGAGCTTGAAGCCCATCGTCCAGTCGAACTTGTCGACGGCGCGCATCAGCCCGAGGTTGCCCTCCTGGATCAGGTCGAGGAGCGGGACGTCGGCGCGCGTGTAGTTCCGCGTGATCGACATGACGAGCCGGAGGTTCGACTCGACGAGGCGCCTCCGCGCGACCTCGTCCCCCTCGTCCTTGCGCCGGGCAAGCTCGCGCTCCTCGGCGGGCGTCAGCAGACGGCCGTCGCCGATCGCCCGGACGTAGAGCTTCAGGGGGTCCTGGATCGGCTCACCGACCTCGACCTCGTCGACGACGTCGTGCACAGCGTCGAACAGTGGCTCTGCCGCATTCTCCACGGGAGACGTATCGGCGGCTCGCGTCCCCCACTTGAGGCATTTCTCGAAGCGGCCGTGAGCACAGGAAACCCGCTGCGAAATCCGAACACCTTGCTCACGGACATCCGAGTACGGTGAGAAGCGGGCCGTCCGGCCTTCCGTGTAGGACCAACCGACATGTGCGGCATCGCTGGCTACAGCTTCGGCAACGCGTCGCGGGTGAATCGCACGCTCGCGGCGCAGGCGCTGCTCGCCGGGATCGCGGAGCGCGGAGCCGACGCTGTCGGATATGCGCACCGAGCGGACGGCCCACTCGTCGTGCACAAGCAGCGGACCGGTGCGAGCGCGCTCCTCGACGCCGTCATCCTCCCCGCGACGACGCGTCAGGCGCTGATCCACGTTCGGGACTACACGAAGGGCCATCCGACGATCGCGGCCAACAACCACCCCGTGCGCCACGGGCGGGTGACGGGGATCCACAACGGCATCATCGCGAACGACGAGGAGCTCTTCGACCGGCACCGGATCACGCGCGACCAGCCCGAGATGACCGTCGACTCGGAGGTGATCTTCGCGCTCGTCGACGCCGGGGGGACGACCCCCGGGGTGCTGGAGGAGCTCGTCGGGGCGATGGCAGCGGCCTGGGTCGACGAGCGGAGCCCCGACCTGCTCCACGTCGCGCGCGGTGTCGGACGCCCGCTCTGGCTCGCCCGCGGGCGCCACGAGGTCCTGTTCGCATCCACCCGTGCCGCGCTCGAGGTGGTCGAGCAGGCGCTCCGGACGACGTTCCGGAAGACGGAGGTCGAAGAGGGGCGCCTCCTCACCCTCGTCGACGGCGCCCTCGTCGAGGAGCGCCGCTGGACGCCCGATCGCAGCTACCGCGAGGCTGAGACGCTGCCTGCAGTTCGTGCGCCGCACGAGGGGCGCTTCTGCCTCGAGCGGCTCGCCGCCCTGATCGCACCGGCCTGACCCGAGGCCTAGATGTCCCGCCCACACAGGTTGTGAACGGTTGAGAGGTAATCCGGCCCTCCTTCCAGGCTGTGCGTCTGCCCAGACGTCGGCCAGAAGGAGGGCCAGATGCGCTTTCACCGTAACGCCAAGCTCGGACTCGCCGGGCGCCGGGAGCTCGTCCTCGCGATCGCGGGCGGTAGCTCGATTCGCACCGCGGCGTTGACCTTCAACGTCTCGCCCGCGACCGCGCACCGTTGGTGGCGTCGCTGGCGACAAGCGAGCGAGAGCGAGCGACGAAGTCTGTCCTGTCTTCTCGATCGTTCGAGCCGACCCAGGCACAGTCCGCGCCGTCTCGCTCCCGAGCTCGAGCGGGTGATCTGCGAGTGTCGGCGCACAACCGGCTGGGGTCCCAGGCTCGTCGCCGGGGCGACCGGCTTCGCGCATTCGACGGTCTGGAAGGTGCTCCGCCGCTTCGGCCTCTCGCGGCCGCCGCGGCCGGCGCGGGGGCCGGCCAACCGCTACGAGTGGCCCTGTCCCGGCGACCTCCTGCACATGGACGTCTCCCGCTACGCGCGCTTCCTGCGCCCAGGACATCGGGTGACGGGCGACCGCTCGCGCACGACACCCGAGGTCGAGCGACGGGTGGGCAACGACGTCGTGCACGCGGTCATCGACGACCGCTCACGCCTCGCCTACGCAGAGATCCACGACGACGAGCGGACCTCGACCTGTGCGGCCTTCTTGGAACGAGCGCTCGCCTTCTTCGCCGAGCACGCGATCCAGGTCAGGCGGCTGATGACGGACAATGCCTTCGCCTACATCCACGGTCGCGCCTTCCGCGAGGTGCTCGCCCGGCATCGGATCCGGCACCTGCGCACCAAGCCGTACCGGCCGCGGACGAACGGCAAGATCGAGCGCTTCCACCAGACGATGGCAAGAGAGTGGGCCTACGGACTCACCTACCGCTCACACCACGAGCGGGCGGCCGCACTGCCACACTGGCTCCAGCACTACAACCACCACAGACCACACAGCTCGCTCGGAGACCGACCACCGATCAGCCGCGTTCACAACGTCTGTGGGTAGGACACCTAGATGATTGCTGCCACGATCTCGTGCGTCCGGATGCGGAGCGGCGTGTCTGGGTCGCTTCCAGGGGTGGTGAGCCCGCAAGGCGGGCTCACCACCCCTGTGCGCTTCGCGGGACGAAAGTCTCACCGATGCCACCAGCATCGCCGAGACCTTCGTCCCGCGCAGAGCGGCCCGCTCACGCCCGGAGCCGACGACCTCGTGGCATCAACCATCTACGGAGCGGTCACGGAGCCGTCCGGGCCGACGTCGACGCCTTCCTCGCGCAGCCGCCGGCTGACGAGGAACTGGAAGGCGGACCAGGCGCCGGGGTTGACGTCGACGAGCCGGTAGACCTGCCATTCGGAGAGAAGCGTCGCGTCGCGCGCACGCGCGTCCTTCCATTCCGCCATCTTCGGCAGGTGGCCCAGCTGGCGCGCGAGCACGGCGCCGTCGGCGATCGCGCGTTCGAGACGCTCCTCGCCGATCGGGACGTCGAAGCCCGCCTCCTTGAGCGCCGCCGCGAGCGACCCGAACGTGTGCCAGATCAGCGACTTCGAGGCCATCCGCCCGCGTCGGGCCTCGATGTCCCGCACCGTCGGCGTCCGCCCCAGCTCCTCGCCGAGCTCGCGGAGCTGCGCGACGAGCTCGTCCCTGCTGATGAAGCGCCGGGGCTGGAGGCCCGCTGCGCGCTTTGCCGCGTTCCACGTGCCGAAGTGCTCGATCACGGTCTGTGGGTGGACGTTCGCGTCGGCGTCTGCCGCGAACTCGCGCATCGTCGGCGAGCGCCCGAGGCGCAAGGCCGACGCACGCAGCTCGGCGAGGATCTCCTCGTCCGTGTACCGCCTGCGCAGGCCCGCTCGGAACTCGGCGAGCGCGTCCGCGTCGATGCCCTCGAGCGCAGGATGACGTCGCCGTTGGCGGCTCATGCAATCATGCTAGAGCATTCTCGACATTCTGCAAGAGAAGCAGAGCGGGGCGTTTCCACTACCCTCGCGCGCATGGGTGCACGACTCGCGCTCGAGGCCTCGGCGGCCCGGCTGGTGGGGCGACTCTCGCGTGCCGCCGGACGCGGTGGAGGCACGACGCTGCCCGGAAAGCTGGTGTGGAAGCTCGATCCCGGCGCGCTCGACGCTCTCGCGGCGCGACTTCCGCAGGGCGTCGCGCTCGTCTCGGCGACGAACGGCAAGACGACCACGACCGCGATGACCGGCGCGATCCTCGCCCCTGCGCGGCGACTTGCGTGGAACACCTCCGGCGCGAACCTGGCCTCCGGCGTCACCTCGACGTTGCTCACCTCGGACGGCGCCGACCTCGGCCTGCTCGAGGTGGACGAGTTCGCCCTGCCCGAGATCATGCGCCGGACGCGACCGGAGGTCGTCTGCCTGGGGAACCTGTTCAGGGATCAGCTCGACCGGTACGGGGAGCTCGAGCACATCGCGGAGCGCTGGCGCGATGCCGTCGCACACCTCGAGCCCGCGGCGAAGCTCGTCGCGAACGCCGACGACCCCCTCGTCGCCACGCTCGCGGAGGGTCGGGAGCACCGGCTCCTGTTCGGCGTCGACGACCCGCGCCGCGCCCGCTCGGGCCTCCAGCACGCGTCCGATTCGAAGTACTGCGTGCGGTGCGGCCACCCGTACCGCTACGAGGCCGCCTATGTCGGTCATCTCGGCGCGTACCGCTGCGAGGCGTGCGGGCACGCACGACCTCGGCTCGACGTCGCAGCACGCGAGATCGAGCCCGAGGGGCTGGATGGGGTCTCCTTCGTCCTGAGCACGCCTTCGGGCGACGCACCCGTTCGCCTCGCGGTACCGGGCCTCTACAACGTCTACAACGCGCTCGCGGCCGCGTCGCTCGCCCTCTCACTGGACGTCGCCCTCGACGAGATCGTCGCGGGCATCGAGCGGTTCCGGGCTGCGTTCGGGCGCTTCGAGCGCTTCACGGCCGGGGACCGTGGCGTCCTCCTCGTGCTCGTCAAGAACCCCGCGCGGCGCGAACGAGGCGCTCAGGACGCTCGAGGACGGTGGTGTCCCCCCCACGCTGGTCGTCGCGCTCAACGACCGGATCGCCGACGGCCGCGACGTCTCGTGGATCTGGGACGTCGATTTCGAGCCGCTGCTCGAACGGGCGAAGCGCATCGTCGTCAGCGGCGAGCGGGCGGCCGAGCTCGCGCTGCGGTTCACCTACGCGGGCTTCCCCCGCGAGCGGCTCGAGCTCGTGCCGGACCTGGAGGCCGCATTCGACCGGGGGCTCCAGCTGACCCCGGCCGGCGGCGAGCTGGCGGTGCTCCCGACCTACACCGCGATGCTGGAGCTGCGCGCGATCGCGACGGCGCGAGGTCTCACGCGGCCGTACTGGGAGAGCGACGGCCGATGATCATCCGCGTCGGCCATCTCTACCCCGAGTACCTCAACATCTACGCAGATCGCGGCAACATCGCCGTGCTCGCCCGCCGAGCGGCGGCACGTGGCCACGAGCTCGACGTCGAGCCCGTCACGCTCGGGACGCCGATCGCGCCGGGTGCACACGACCTCTTCTACGTCGGCGGCGGCCAGGATCGCGAGCAGGCGATGATCGCGCCCGACCTGGCCGCGCGCGGCGAGCCCATCCGTGCCGCGGTTGAGGCGGGCGCCGCGCTTCTCGCGGTGTGTGGCGGATACCAGCTGCTCGGGCGCGGCTATCGCGGGCGGGACGGCTCGTGGCTGGCCGGCGCTGCACTCTTCCCGCACGAGACGGTCGCCGGCGAAACGCGGATGATCGGCGACGTGCTCCTCGAGAGCACGCTTCCGGAGGCGTCGGGCAGGACGATCGCCGGTTTCGAGAACCACGCGGGCAGGACAGTGCTGGACCCGGGCGCGGAGCCGCTCGGGCGCGTCGTCTCGGGGTACGGCAACGACGGGTCGTCGGGGTTCGAGGGCTGCCGCGTCGATCGCGCGGTCGGCACGTACCTCCACGGCCCGTTGCTTCCCCGCAATCCGTGGCTCGCGGACCTCCTGCTGTCCTGGGCACTGGCGCACGCGAGGGGAGGCGAGCCCGAGTGGCTGCCCGCGCTCGACGACGAGCTCGAGACGGCGGCTCACGCCGTCGCAGCCGATCGGGCGCGCGCGAGGGGCGGTCGGCCCGCCTGAGCCGCTACTCGGCCCAGCGCGCGCCGAGATAGACGCATGGATCGCCCGGCTGCCAGCGCCTCAGGAACCGCGCGATGGGAGGATGGAGCACGATCCCGTCGAGCTCGTCCGGCGTGAACAGCCGGTGACCCCGCACGGCCTCGTCGCTCGACACCACGCCCTCTAGCGAGCCGTCGAGCTCTCCGGCGAAGACGACGTGAACGACGTGCTTCGACCAGAGGCTCCGCTCGGGTGAGATCGATTCGACGATCGCGATCGGGCCCTCCACGGGCAGCTCGTCGCGCTCTCCGACGAGACCCGTCTCCTCGGCAAGCTCGCGCTGGAGCGCGTCGACGAGCGTCTCGCCGCTACGCACACCGCCGCCGGGCAGAAGCCAGTGCTCATGTCCGCGCTTCTCGTGGCGGATCAGCAGGATCGATCCGTGCCAGTGGAGAAGCGCCGACACCCGAATCCGAGGCTCGGGCCGCATGCGTCACGCGCTCCCCGAGGAGCCGAGCCCTCCCACTCCGCGTTCGCTCTCGGGAAGCTCGTCGACCTCGACGAGCTCGATCCGCGGCAGCTCGACGACGACGAGCTGCGCGATCCTCATGCCTGGCTCGACGACGAAGGCGGTCTCGCGGTCCGTGTTGTGCAGGATCACCTTGATCTCGCCGCGATAGCCCTCGTCGATCAGGCCCGGCGCGTTCACCTTGCCCAGGCCGTGGCGTGCTGCGAGACCGGAGCGCGGGACGACGAGACCGGCATGCCCCGGCGGGAGCGCGACCGCGATGCCGGTGCCCACGACCGCGCGATCGCCCGGAGCGAGCTCCACGCGCTCGCAGGCGGTCAGGTCGAACCCCGCGTCGCCGGCATAGGCCTGGGCCGGGACCACGGCATCCGGGCGGAGTCGCTTGACCGCGAGCTCGGCGGTGGTCGTGGGCGTTCTCACGAGGCCTGCTCCGACTCGACGCCCGAAACGAGGTACTGCACGAACCGTCGAACGTCCCGGTGCGGGAGACGCGCGCGCACCATGACACCCGCCTCCGTGTCGGTTCGCTCGTCGATCGGCGCGCCCAGCGCGTAGAGGTCCGAGAGCACGCGCCCCTCGTCGTACGGCACGAGCAACCGGACCTCGTCGAACCGGTCCGCGAAGCGCTCCGCGATACGCGCCTTGAGGTCGTCCAGCCCTTCTCCCGTCGTCGCGGAGATCCTGATCGCCTCGGGGAAGCGATTCTCGACGGCACGCCGGCCGCGGAGACCGAGCCGGTCGATCTTGTTCACGACGAGCTCCACCGGGATCTCTCCCGCGCCGATCTCGGCGAGCACCGTCTCGACGGACGCGATCTGCTCGGCGAGCACGTCCTCGGGCAGCGAGCCGTCGACCACGTGCAGGACGAGGTCGGCGACGAGCGTCTCCTCGAGCGTCGCTGCGAAGCCCTCGACGAGCTGGGTGGGCAGCCGGCGGATGAACCCGACGGTGTCGGTGACGAGGTATCGCTTGCCCGCGTGCGAGAACGTCCTCGTCGTCGGATCGAGCGTCTCGAAGAGGCGGTCCTCGACCGTGACCTCGGCGCCGGTCAATGCGTTCAGGAGCGTCGACTTGCCGACGTTCGTGTACCCGGCGAGGGCGACGGTGGGAGTCGCGGAGCGCGTACGCGCCTTCCGCCTCGTTGCCCGATGCGCGCCGACGTCGCGCAGCCGCCGACGGAGCAGCGTGATGCGCCGGTTGGCCATGCGGCGGTCGCTCTCGAGCTGCGACTCTCCGGGCCCTCGCGTCCCGACACCGCCGCCGAGGCGCTCGAGGTGCTTCCACATGCCGCGCATGCGCGGCAGGTTGTACTCGAGCTGCGCCAGCTCGACCTGGAGCTTGCCCTCGGCCGAGACCGCGTGCTGGGCGAAGATGTCGAGGATCAGCTGCGTCCGGTCGACGACCCGCGCCGACAGCGCGTCCTCCAGTGCACGCTGCTGGACGGGCGCGAGCTCGTCGTCGACCAGAAGGACCTCCGCCCCGTGCTCGCGGTACGCGGCCTCGAGCTCCTCGAGCTTGCCCTTGCCGACATAGCGGCGCGGGTCTGCGTGCACGCGCCTCTGGACGACCTCTGCCACCGGAGAGACGCCCGCCGTCCGGGCGAGCTCGCGCAGCTCGGCAAGCTCTCCCTCCGTGTCGGCGCCCTTCGGCAGCACGGCCAGGAGCAGCCCACGTTCGGGCTCCGGGCCTACCCGGAGCTCGCGCTCGCCTGCCGTCATCGGGGGAAGTATGCCCCGTCGCAGCGCCGGAGACGGATCCCGGAGACGCGGGTGGCCGCGGTAGGCTCGCCCCGTGGGAACGCTGGCAGACCGACTCGCGGAGCGGACGCTCGAGCTGGTCGACATCCCCTCCGAGAGCATGCACGAGGCGGCGATCCGCGACCGGCTCCGTGCACTGGTCCCCGAGCCGTACGCCGAGACGTACGCCGGCGACGAGGTGTTCCTCTGGAGCCGCGAGCGCCGGCCGGGCACGCCGCTGCTCGTGCTCGCCGGCCACTACGACACGGTGCCCGCCCAGGCGAACGTGCCGGGGCGAATCGAGGCCGGAGCGGTCCACGGCTGTGGTGCAAGCGACATGAAGGGTGGGGTCGCCGTCGCCCTCGAGCTCGTCAGAGAGCTCGCCTCGCTCGATCCCGGCGCCGTCGACGTCGCGCTGCTCCTCTTCGGCCGCGAGGAGCTTCCGCCGGCGTTCGACCCCCTGCCCGCGCTCTTCGACGGCTGTGCGGTCGTCCGCGAGGCGGATCTGGCTGTGCTGCTCGAGCCGACCGATCTCGAGATCCAGGCCGGCTGCGTCGGGAACCTCAGCGCGCGGGTCACGTTCCACGGGAGGAGCGGCCACTCGGCGCGGCCCTGGCTCGCCGACAACGCCCTGCATCGTGCGATCGAAGGGCTCGCGCCCGTCGCGGCTCACCCGCGGCGCGAGGCCGTGATCGACGGGCTCCCGTTCTTCGAAGTCGTCTCCGTGACCCGCCTCGAGGGCGGGATCGCCGACAATGTCGTGCCCGGGAGCGCCGAGGCGACCGTCAATCTCCGCTATCCCCCGGATCGAACCGCGGTCGAGGCCGAAGAGCTCGTCCGCTCGTTCGTCCCCACCGACGCGACCGTCGAGATCGTCGGTAACTCGCCGCCCGGCGCGGTGTCGGTCGACGCTCCGCTCGTCCGCGCGCTCCAGGCGACCGGGGACTTCCCGGTCGCGCCGAAGCAGGCGTGGACGAACGTCGCCGACTTCACCTCGCGCGGCATTCCGGCAGTCAACTTCGGGCCGGGCGCGACCCGGTACGCCCACACGCACGACGAGCGGGTCGAGATCGACTCGCTCCAGCGGGCGTACGAGGCCCTCCGCCGCGTCGCGCTCGGATAGCGTCGGCCCGTGCCGCTCTCCCCCGTCCTCCGTGCGACCGCCACGTATCCGTTCGTTCGCCTCAACGAGGCCGTCGCAGCGCGGCGCGAGCAGGGGCTCGAGGTGATCGACCTCGGCATGGGCGACCCGCGTGAGCCGACCGATCCCGCCATCCTCCAGGCGCTCCGCGACGGCGTCCGGGAGCGGATGGGGTACCCGGCAGCTGTCGGTCTTCCAGAGCTCCGGGTCGCCGTCGCCGGCTGGGTCGAGCGGCGCTTTGCCGTCTCGCTCGACCCCGACACGCAGATCATCCCGACGCTCGGCTCGAAGGAGGCGATCTTCTCCTTTGCCCAGGTCGTCCTCGACGTTCCCGGCGGGCGAGACACCGTGGTCGTGACGGAGCCGGGCTATCCCGTTCCGGGCCGCGGCGCGGCCTTCGCAGGAGCTCGGGTCGTCGAGCTCCCGCTGCGCGAGCAGCACGGGTTTCTCCCGGCGCTCGACGACGCTCCGGACGAGGTGTGGGACCGCGCCGCCGTCGTCTGGCTCAACTCGCCCAACAATCCGACCGGCGCCGTCGCCCCGCTCGGGCTCCTGGAGCGGCTCGCCGCGCTGGCGCGCGAGCGAGGCTTCGTGCTCGCAGCCGACGAGGCGTACTCCGAGCTCTGGTTCGACGAGCCACCGCCGTCGGCGCTCCAGCTCGACGATCTGACGAATGTCGTCGCCTTCAACACGCTCTCCAAGCGGTCGTCGATGACGGGGTTCCGGAGCGGCTTTGTTGCCGGTGACCCGGCACTCGTCGCCGCCCTCCGGCAGTTCAGGCCCAACATCGGCACGGCGCCGCAGGAGTTCGTCCAGCGGGCTTCCGTCGTCGCCTGGGGGGACGAGCAGCACGTGTCGCGGGCCCGGGACGCGTACCGGCGGAAGCGCGAGCTGTTGCTCGACGTCCTCCTGCGACACGGCCTGCGCGACGCCGGAGGGCCCGCGACGATGTACCTCTGGATCTCCGTCCCGGAGGAGGAGACCTCCGAGAGCCACGCCGCACGGCTCCTCGACCGCGGCGTCCTCGTGACACCGGGCTCGTACCTCGGATCGTCCGGTGAGGGGTATGTGCGGTACGCGCTCGTCCCCACCGAGGACGAGTGCGCCCGGGCGGCCAAGATCCTCGAGGAGGTGCTGTGAGCGAGCTGCAGGAGACGATCGAGCGGTTGTGGGAGAGCGGCGATCTCGACGCCGCTCCGATCGAGGAGGCAGTCGGGCTTCTCGATCGCGGCGAGGTACGGGTCGCCGAGCCGGGGCCCGGCGGATGGGTCGTGAACGAGTGGGCGAAGAAGGCGATCCTCCTCTACTTCCGCCTGCGGAAGGTCGAGCCGATGGACGTCGGCGGCATCGAGTACCTCGACAAGATCCCGGTGAAGCGCGTCGACCCCGCACTCGGAGTGCGCGTCGTTCCGCCCGGCGTGGCGCGCTACGGGTCCTTCCTCTCGGAGGGTGTCGTGCTCATGCCCGGCTATGTCAACATCGGCGCCTGGGTCGGGCCGCGCACGATGGTCGACACCTGGGCGACCGTCGGCTCGTGTGCTCAGATCGGCGCAGACGTCCACCTCGCGGGCGGCGTCGGGATCGGCGGTGTGCTCGAGCCGCCGCAGGCGGCGCCCGTGATCGTCGAGGACGGCGCGTTCATCGGCTCGCGTTGCATCGTCACCGAGGGTGTCCGGATCGGTGAGGGCGCCGTGCTGTCGGCGAACGTCTCGCTGACGGCGTCCGTCCCGGTGATCGACGTCACGGGCAGCGAGCCGGTCGAGTACCGCGGCGTGGTTCCGCCGCGCGCGGTCGTCGTTCCCGGGACCCGCCCGAAGGACTTCCCGGCCGGGACGTACCAGCTCTCCTGCGCCCTGATCGTCGGCTGGCGCGAGGCGTCGCACGACCTCCGGCTCAGCCTCAACCACGTGCTGCGCGAGTTCGAGCTCGCCGTGTAGGGAGCCCGGGGCCGGGGCGGCGTCAGAGCCCGGTCGTGCCCTCGCAGATCTCCTCCACGGGCCCCTCCAGGCTTGCCTGGCCACCGGCGATCGAGACCACGAGCTCGCCGCCCGGCATCGTGACGCGTACCGGGCTCGAGCACCAGCCGCGTGCAGTCGCCGCCGCGGCCACGGCGACCGCAGACGACCCCGAGGCCGCGGTCTCCCCTGCGCCTCGCTCCCAGACGAGGACCGACACGACGTCTCTCGGCTCCGGCGCAGCGAGCTGGACGTTCGTCCGCTTCGGGAAGCGCGGGTGAGTCTCGATCGCCGGGCCGAGACGTAGGAGATCCTCGCGCGAGAGCGTGTAGCGCAGGACAACGGCGTGCGGGTTGCCGACGTCGACCGGGACGATGGTGAGGCGCTCACCGGCGACGTCGAGGATCTCGTCGTCCGACACCGCGACCGCCCCGAGCTCCTGGCGAACGGTCCCCTGCCGCGTTCCGGGCTCCGCGCGCACGAGCTTGCTCTCGGTCTCGATCTCGACGTTCGCAAGACCCGTCTCCCGCAGGAGCCACGCCGCTGCGATACGGGTTCCGTTGCCCGAGAGCTCCGCGGTCGATCCGTCCGGGTTCCAGATGCGGACGGCTGCGCGCGGCCCGTCGCGGCCGGTCACCTCGAGCACTCCATCGCTCCCGATCCCGGTGTCGACATCGCAGAGCCGGCGAACGCGCTCCGGCGCGAGCTCGCCCGCGTCGGGCTGCTCCACGAGGAGGTACGCGTTGCCGAGCGCGTGCCATTTCTCGAAGCGCATCGACGGAGAGGCTAGATGATCGATGCCACGATCTCGTGCGTCCGGATGCACGAGCCGGCGTGTCCGGGGCGCTTCCAGAGCGGCCAGCTCACGCCCCGGAGCCGACGATCCCGTGGCATCGACCATCTAGCCGCGCACGCGCTCGACGAGGTCGGCTGCGATCTCCCCCGGCGGTCGGGCTCCGTCGACGGAGACGAGCCCGGGGATTCGGCGCATCCACTTCCTCTGGTACGCCGCGTACCGTCTCGTCCGGACCACCATCGGCTCGAGCGCTCGGTCCCCCAGCTCGACGATCTCCGCCAGGCCGAGCGCCTTCTCGGCGGTGCGCGACACCGGGCCCGCGAGCGCGGCGAACACCTCGTCGATGACACCCTGCGCGAACATCGACTCGGTGCGCTCCCGAATCCGCTCCTCGAGCACCCCCGGCGGGATGTCGAGCCCGACGACCAGCGTCGGACGCCGGGTGGCGCCGTCCCAGAGCCGGTCGCGACCCGCCACCAGCGATGTTCCCGCCTCTGCGAGCTCGAGCGCACGGATCAGCCGCTTGCGGTCGTTCGGGTGAACGGCCTGCGCGGCGGCGGGGTCGAGTGCAGCAAGCCGCCGATGAGCGGCCGCGCGGTCCGTGTCGACCTCGTGCGCGATCCGGTCGCGCAGACCCGGTGCGACCGCCGGGGGCACGTCCAGGTCCGCGAGCGCGGCCCGCAGGTAGAGGCCCGTTCCCCCCGAGACGACGGCGGCCCCTCGCTCGACGACGAGGGCGTCGATCTCGCGGTGGGCGAGCGCGGCGAACGCGCCGACGGTCATCTCCTCGTCGAGATCGCAGATTGCGACCAGCCGCGTCGGGCGGGCAGACTGGTTCGTGAGGATCGGAAGGCCCCGATACACCTGTATCGCGTCGGCAGAGACCACCTCCGTGCCGAGCAGGTCGGCGACAGCCTCGGCGACCGCGGTCTTGCCCGACGCGGTCGGCCCGAAGATCGCGATGACCTCGAGCTCCGTCACCGGCGGCGGCCTTTCATGTCAGCCACGTTGCACGTCCGAGCAGAGCTCGCGACGCCGGCGCCCGGCCACGCACCGGCCAGCTGCAGCGTCGGTCGGTGGGGCGAGAGAGTGTCCGTTCTGGACATGTCGCGCTCGGCCCTGTCATCGGGCCACCGACCTCCTCCCCACGCTTCGAGCCTATCGTGGAAACCCGTACGTGTCCGTCACGGCGCCGTTCCGGAAGCGTGCCGATCGCTCAACGGGCGACGAGCGGGCGTCAGACGACGACCAGCGACGCCTCCCGGCCCCTCAGGGTCGTCGAGGTCGAGCTCTCGATCTCGACCGGGATCAGCGTTCCGGTGGCGGCGGCACCGGCGAAGTTGACAGTCGTGTTCCGCCGAGTGCGCCCGCGAAGGAGCGTCGGATCGGTCCGGCTCGGGCCCTCGACGAGCACCTCCTCGACCAGGCCGACCCGCGCCGCGTTCCGGCGGGCTGCACCGCGCTGGACGACCTCGACAAGCCGCTCCATCCGTGCCCGCTTCACGTCCTCGGGCACCTGGCCGGGCATGGCAGCGGCTTCCGTCCCCACCCTCGGCGAGTAGACGAACGTGAAGGCGCTCTCGAACCCGACTGCTTCCACGACCTCGAGTGTCTGCTCGAGGTCCTCATCGGTCTCGCCGGGGAAGCCGACGATGATGTCGGTGCCGAGCGCGAGGTCGGGGATCGCGTCGCGGAGCCGCTCGACCAGATCCAGGTACCTCTCACGCGAGTACGTTCGCCGCATTGCCTTCAGGATTCGCGTCGACCCGGACTGGAGCGGCAGATGAACGTGCTCGCACACCGACGCGCACTCGGCGATCGCCGCGATCACGGGCTCCCGGAAGTCCTTCGGGTGCGGGCTCGTGAAGCGGATGCGCTCGACCCCGGGGACCGCGTCGCACGCGCGCAGGAGCTCGCCGAACTCGGTCCGGACGGCCGGTGCCAGGTCGCGCCCCCAGGAGTTGACGTTCTGGCCGAGGAGCGTGATCTCCCTGACCCCGTCGCGCGCAAGCGCCTCGACCTCGGCGACGATCTCACCGGGCCGCCGGCTCTGCTCACGGCCGCGCACCGCCGGGACGATGCAGTACGCGCAGGCGGAGTTGCAGCCCATCGAGACCTGGACCCAGGCGCTGAACCGCCGCTCGCGGTGCATCGGTAGCGTCGCCGCGAACGTGTCGTGCGTGCCGAATCGCCCGCGTGGCACCGCATGCCCGCCGGCCGCGATCCACTCGCCGAGATGCGGGATCGAGCCCGGGCCGAAGGCAACGTCGACGAACGGATACCGCTCGAAGATGACCTCGCGCTGTGCCTCCGCATAGCAGCCGCCCACTGCGACGACGAGATCCGGCTGGCGACGCTTGCGCGCGCCTGCGTCGCCCAGGTAGGCCGCAAGCTTGGTGTCAGGCTTCTCGCGGATCGTGCACGTGTTGAAGACGAGCACGTCGGCGTCCTCCGGGGCGGGCGCCTCACCGATCCCGAGCGATTCGAGCATGCCCTTGATCCGCTCGGAGTCGTGGGCGTTCATCTGACATCCGAAGGTGGTGACGTGGTACCGACGCACGGTCAGCCGATGGTAGCGGCGCCGTCCTCGGCCTCGGTGACACCGCCTCCGGACGGGTCGCGAGCCGTCAGACCAGGGCTTCGAGCACTCGCGTCTCTGGCTCGCCCGGGCGGAGGTACGAGCCGCGGATCACCGCCCACGCGCGGATCCGCTGCTCGTCGAGCCCGGCCTCCGCGAACGCGGCGATCCTCCGCTCGGTGACGTCGCGGCGCATGCGGTACGAGAGCGGGTTCCAGAGGAACGACGCGACGTCGTACTCCGGCTCGCCCAGCATCGGCTTGGGATCGATCGCGACATACCCCGCGCCCGAGGCGAGCAGGTTGTGGTGGTGGAAGTCCCCGTGCACGAGCATCCGACGAGCCGACGTCGAGCTGGTCGAGGAGCCTGTGCGCGAGAGGCAGCAAGCGCCGACCGGGCCCGTCGGCGGCCCGCGCGAGCCACCGTGGGACGTGGTCGCCGATCCAGCGGAAGGGCTCCCCCGCCGGGCGCCACAGGCGACGTCCGAGATCGACGGCGACGGCCGTCGCCTCCTCCTCGGGGAGCACGGCGAGGTCGTGGCCGGGTCTCGCGCGCTCGAGCAGCAGCGCGCGGCGCTCGCGATCGTGGCGAAGGAGCCCGATCGCCCCGTCGCCCGCCCACAGCGCCAGGGCGTCGGCCTCCTCGTCGGCCTCGTCGTCCGAACCGGGAACCACCTTCAGGACGGCGTTCTCGCCGGCCGGGGCGACGTAGGAGAACCGCGCGAGCGGAAACGGCGTCTCCGAGGGAGATGCCCCACTCGGCCGCGATCTCGGCCGCGGCAGCTGCCAGCGGGGTCAGGTCGGGCAGCGACACGGGAGGTGATGGGCGGGACGTCAGAGGTGTGGTCGCCCGGCGGCGAGCGGGGCCGGGCGGCACGTCATTTCGCCACCTCGATCGCCCGCGACTCCCTGATCACGATCACCTTGACCTGACCCGGGTACTCGAGCTGGTCCTCGATCTGCCGTGCGATCTCGTAGGAGAGGAGCGCCGTGCCGTCGTCGTCGACCTCCGACGGCTCGACGATCACGCGGATCTCACGGCCTGCCTGGAGCGCGTATGCCTTCGAGACACCTGCCTTCGACGTCGCGATCTCCTCGAGCGCCGCGAGCCGCTTGATGTAGTGCTCGAGGCTCTCGCCCCGCGCGCCGGGGCGCGATGCCGAGATCGCGTCCGCCGTGATCAGCAGCACCGCCTCGACGGTCTGCGGGCTGAACCTCGTAGTGGTGGGCCTCGATCGCATGGACGACGCCTTCCGTCTCGCCGTAGCGCCGCGCCAGCTGCGCCGAGACGAGCGCGTGCGAGCCGTCGACCTCGTGGGTCATCGCCTTGCCGAGGTCATGGAGGAGCGCCGCGCGCTTGGCGGTCTTCACGCCGGCGCCGAGCTCGGCGGCCATGATCCCCGCAAGGTGGACGACCTCGAGCGTGTGCTTCAGGACGTTCTGCCCGTAGCTCGTCCGGTAGCGGAGCCGGCCGAGAATCGTCACGAGCTCCTCGTTCAGCTCTCCGCAGTTCGCCTCGAAGACGGCCTGCGTCCCCGCCTGGTGGATCTGCTCGTCGAGCTCCGCCTTGGACTGGTAGTACATCTCCTCGATCCGCGCCGGGTGGATGCGGCCGTCCTCGATCAGCTTCTCGAGGGTCAGCTTCGCCACCTCCCGCCGGATGCCGTCGAACGACGAGAGCACAACTGCATGCGGTGTGTCGTCGACGATGACGTCGACGCCTGTCAGATGCTCGAGCGCGCGGATGTTGCGCCCCTCGCGCCCGATGATCCGTCCCTTCATGTCGTCGCTCGCGAGCTCGACGACGGTGACGGTCGTCTCCGCGGTGTGACTTGCGGCGACCCGCTGCAGCGCGTCGGCGACGAGAGCACGCGCCCGTCTCCTCGCCTCCCCGCGCGCCTCCTCTTCCATCTGGCGCACCGAGCGTGCGAGCTCGTGGCGGACGAGATCCTGCGATCGCTCCAGCATCGCCGCCTTCGCCTCGCCCTGCGTCATGCCGGAGATGCGCTCGAGCTCTCCGATCGCCCGCTCGCGGCTCGCCTTCTCCTCGTCCTGGAGCTGCTTGAGGTGGACTTCGCGGTCGCCGATCCCCTGCTCCCGCCGCGTCACCTCGATCAGCTTCTGGTCGAGCTCGGCCTCGCGCTGGGCGATCCGCTCCTCGACCTTCGCGATCTCGACCCTGACGGTCGCGGACCTCGCCCTCCACCTCGGAGCGAAGCTTCACGGCTCCCTCACGCGCCTCGACGAGCGCCTCGCGGCGGATCGTCTCCGCCTCACGGTCGGCGTCCGCGACGATCCGGCGCCGCTCCTCCTCGCTCCTGCGTACCGCGGAGCCGCTCGCGGCACGCAACCAGGCGGCGGTGACCCCCGCACCCACCCCGAGCCCGACGACCAGCGCGACCACCGTGAGCATGTCCACTCCTCCAGGAGCCTGGGTTGTCCGCGGCGGCGCCGCGGCTGCTCACATCCGGTGTCCCCGCCCATGCGGGAACCGGTCCGCTGCTGCGTGGGCCTAGGTCGGCGAGCCCTCCCGCAGGCCCGCGGTCGCGCGCCTGCGGTTCGAGAGGTGAGTGGTCGACACGTCGGTCACGGTTTCAACGAGTTCGGAACTGCGCGTTTCCAGGGAAAGTCCGGATGAAGCCTGATCATCCTAGCGCTCCGTCTCGATCTCCGCAATCAAGGGCTCGAGCGTCTCCTCGGAAAACCCCTTCGAGGCGAGGTAGCGGATCGTTCGCGGGCTCCGCCCACGCGCTGCAACGATCCGGGCAGCGCGTTCCGCCTCCGGCTCGAGCTCTGCGACGATCGACCGTGCGACCGGCTCGTCGATCCCCTGTCGGGCCAGATCGTCTCGAACGAGCGCGTCGCCTGCACCGCGCGCAGCCAGGTGCTGCGCCCGCTGCACGGCGAACCGTCCGTCGTCGACCAGACCGCGTCGCTCGGCTCGCTCGACCGTCTCGCGTCGCACGGTGGCTCCCACTCCGGCGCGGGCGAGGCGCGCATCGAGCGAGTCGTCCTCGAGTGCTCCCGGCGGGCGAGCGCGCGCACCGCCACCTCGCTCCGCCCGACTGCGCCGCCGCGCGCGGGCGAGCGCAACGGCGCGCGCCCTGTCGAGCACGAGGCCGACTCCGAGCCCCGCCTCGACAACCGCGTCAACCGGCAGCGTCCGCCACACGACGCCGTCGAGCTCGACGACGACGCCGGCCGGCGTCGGTCGGAGCGCCGTCACGATCGGTCATCTAGCCCCGGCCGCCACCTCGTCGGCGATGGGCGCCATCTCCTCGGCGACGGGCGTCACCACCGCCGGCGGCCGCCGGTGGTCGGCAGCAGACGGGCGGAGACGATCTGCTCGGGCCCTGCGTCGACCTGGATCCCGGCGAGGATCGACTGGACGAGATCGGGGTTCTCGGTGAGGAACGCCGTGGCGTTCTGGCGACCCTGACCGAGGCGCTCGTCGCCGAACGAGAAGTACGAGCCGGACTTCGTGACGATCTTCCGTTCGAGCCCGACGTCGAGCACGGAGCCCTCCCACGAGATGCCCGACCCGTAGATGATGTCGAACTCCGCCTGCTTGAACGGCGGCGCGACCTTGTTCTTGACGACCTTCACGCGCACTCGGTTGCCGATCGCCTCGGTGCCTTCCTTGAGCGTCTCGATGCGTCGGATGTCGAGCCGGACGGAGGCGTAGAACTTCAGCGCACGACCGCCGGAGGTCGTCTCGGGCGATCCGAACATGACGCCGATCTTCTCGCGCAGCTGGTTGGTGAAGATGCAGATCGTGTCGGTGCGGTTGAGCGTGCCGGCGAGCTTGCGGAGCGCCTGGCTCATCAGCCGCGCCTGGAGGCCGACGTGGCTGTCCCCCATCTCGCCCTCGATCTCGGCCTTCGGCGTCAGCGCCGCGACCGAGTCGACCGCGACGATGTCGACCGCTCCCGAGCGGATCAGGAGCTCGGCGATCTCGAGCGCCTGCTCGCCGGTGTCGGGCTGGGACACGAGCAACTGGTCGATGTCGACGCCGATCCGGCGCGCGTACGTCGGGTCCATCGCGTGCTCGGCGTCGATGAACGCGCAGATGCCGCCACGCCGCTGCGCCTCGGCGATCGCGTGATAGACGAGCGTCGTCTTGCCCGAGGACTCGGGGCCGAAGACCTCGACGACGCGCCCACGCGGCAAGCCGCCGATCCCGAGCGCGATATCGAGCGAGAGCGAGCCCGTCGACACCGCCCCGACCGAGACCTGGGCGGCGTCGCTCATGCGCATCACCGAGCCCTTGCCGAACTGCCGCTCGATCTGGCCGAGCGCGACGTCGAGCGCTTCCTCCCGGTTCATCGAATCATCCTCCTGCGATCAGCGAGACGCGTTCCAGCACCTCGTACCGGGCTCCGGTCGGGTGCAGTCGAGAAAGGAAAGCAGCCGCACCGGACGGAACGAATGTTCCCGTCTGCGGGAGCGGTGGTGCGAAGCCGCGGGCGGGCGCGGAAGCGGAGCACGGTGACGTGCGGAAGCCAGGGGCGCGATTCGGGGCGGTAGACGCCGAGTGCCTCGAGCCGCACGTGTAGCCGGCCGGCAAGGCGCGCAGCCTCCCCCCCGCGGTCGTCGAGGACGACGAAGCCCACGCTCCGCCCCTCGTGCCAGCGCATCGGTGTGAGCTCGATCGCCGCCGAGCCTCCTGCCGCCGCGCCGCGAAGCGCCTCCACGATCGCTCCGAGCTCGCCGGCCGGCCGGCGACCGAGAAATGCGAGCGTGACGTGCAGCTGCTCTCGCGGGACGGGACGACCTCCCGCGAGATGCTCGGCCTGCCAGAGCCCGAGAGCCTCCCGCGTGGTCGCCGGAAGCTCGAGGGCGAGGAAGAGCCGAAGGAGGGCATCTCCTTCGACGCTACCCGCCGAGCTCATACCTCTTCGTGTCGACTTCGTGTCAGAACGCGTCGCGCGAGGTGCAGCGCGGCCACCGTGGCCCGCGAGCGGATCGTGTCGCGGTCGGCGGGCAGCGAGAACTCGCCTGCGTCGCTCCCCCGCGTGTCGCCACGTGGAAGTGGACGAGGCCCACGGGCTTGTCGTCCGTCCCGCCGCCCGGGCCCGCGACGCCGGTGACCGCGATCCCGACGTCGACGCCGAGCCGCGCGCGGATCCCTTCGGCCATCGCCTCCGCGACCTCCGCCGAGACGGCGCCGTGCTCGGCGAGCAGTGCCTCGGAAACGCCGAGCTCGGCTGATCTTGACGTCGTCGCGTATGCGACCACCGAGCCGGCGAAGACGTCGCTCGAGCCCGCAATGTCGGTCAGACGCGCGGCGACGAGCCCGCCGGTGCACGACTCCGCCGTCGCCGAGGCGGAGCCCGCGCACGCGGCAGGCGTCGAGCACGATGCTCGGCCACCGTTCGCTCGTCCTCCGTGAACAGGTACGTGCGGAGCGGGTCGACGAAACGCGCTCGAGCGCCTCGCGCGCTGACTCCGCGCCTGGCTCGACGACGAGGTCGACGTGGATCTCGAAGTCGCGCGCACAGATCGTGGCCTCGATCCCGTCGCCGTCCCCGCCGGCGTCGGCGAGCGCCCGCGCGACCGCGGACTCGCTGACGCCGTAGAACCGCAGCACTCTTCGGCCGGGCGGTGCGGTGCGCGCGAGCACCGCCTGGACCGGCTGCACTCGAGACCGCCGCCGGCCACAGACGGCGCAGCTCGCCCGGCGGGCCCTGGCATGACGACGAAGACCGTGCGCTCGGCCGCGAGCACGAGCCCGGGGCCGTGCCTGCGATGCCGACGACGACCGCGCCTTCGGGCACCGTCGCCTGCTTCGTCACCCCGGGCGCGAAGTCGGCGTACGGTCGGCCGAGACGCTCGGCAACCCGTCGGGAGATGGCCTCGATCTGCCCCTCGAGCTCCGGGTCGACCCGGAGCGGACCGGCCGGCGACCGTGGCGACGAGCTCGACCGTGCGGTCGTCGTGGGTGGGGCCGAGACCGCCGGAGACGAGGCAGACGTCGGCGCCCTCCGCCGACCGGAGGGCGGACTTCGAGGTCGACAGGGTCGTCTCCGACGATCACGACGCGCTCGGGCACGAGCCCGAGCGCGAGTGCCTCGCGGGCATAGAACGGCCCGTTGCGGTCGGTGCGCTCGCCGCGCACGAGCTCGCTCCCCGTGACGACGACGACCGCGCGAGGGCGGTGGGTCACCCGCTGACGGCCGTCGCGCCGGACACCGTCAGCCGACCGCTCGGCTGGAGCACGTACCGCGAGCCGTTCAACTTTACGACGACGTTCCGCGGCCGCTCGACGGACAGCGACAGGGACTTCTTGGTGAACCGCTGGGTCTGGCCCTTCTCGAGCGTGCCCGTGTAGAGCGGCGTCCCGTTCCCCGCGCGCACCTCCATGAAGGACGGGCCGTGGACTGCCTCGATCGTCACGGTGACCTGCTGACGCGTGGCGCGCGACGCGGTCGACGCAGCGGCCCGCGGCGTCGCAGCGTTGACGCCGTCCACCTGCGGCTCGTCGTGGCCGCCGAAGCGCCAAGCCGCGATCACGAGCGCGGTCACCAGCAGGATCGCGGCCAGCGCGACCCCGACCGTGCCGGACTCGCGCCGTGCCCGGCGCCGCCGCTGCGTGCCGACGGGAGCGCGTGGCACGTGGGCGCTCCGCCCGCCTCCTCGCCGCCGACGAAGCGGAGGTTGTACTCCTCGACGTAGAGGCGCCCGTCGAGCCCGAGCGCGTCTGCATACGACCTGGAGAAATCCCTTCGTGTAGGCGTGCCCCGGGAGCTGCTCGAACCGTTCCTCCTCGAGAAACCGGAGGTACTTCGCCCGCACCTTGGTCCGCGCCTCGAGCTCCTCGAACTCGAGGTGCTGACGGACGCGCGCCTCGCGCAGGCTCGAGCCGATCTCGAACACGAATCCGGGAGTGTAGTCGCGATCCGCCGCGCGGCGGACAGACACTCACTCAGCGCTCGCCGAGGTACGTGAGGATCCCGTAGACGGCGAGCGCGACCGCGCACGTCGCCGCGAGTGAGATCCCGAGCACGCCGAGCGCGCGACCCAGCCGTGCCACGCGGCGGCCGCCCGCCCGACCGAGGCGCACGTCGTCGAGTCGGAGGGCGCCCCTTGCGAGACCGATCGCGACCGCTCCGAGCAGGACGGCGAGCGGGATCGCAAAGCCTGCGTGCAGCAGCTCGTAGGACCCGGAGTAGCGCGTCGCGAGGATCGCGACGGGCATCGTCGCTGTCGGCGAGCCCGCCGGCGAGCAGCGCACCAACCGCTCGGCCGTTTCCGGACGTGTGGTCGTCGGTGCGCGTGACGGCGTTCGCGGCCATGTCCCTACTGTTTCTGGTACGGCTTTCCGTCCGCCGCCGGCGGTATCGAGCGCCCGATGACGCCGGCGACCGCGATCAGCGTGAGGACGTACGGGAGCGCCGAGAACAGCACGGCGGCCGACTCCGAGTACTCGGGCAGGCGCTGCGCGAGCGCGCTCGAGAAGCCGAACAGGAGGCATGCGGCCGCCGCGCCGAACGGGCGCCAGTTGCCGAAGATCACCGCCGCGAGGGCGATGTAGCCCTTACCGGCCGTCATGCCCTCGCTGAACGAGCCGAGGAAGCCGATCGAGAGGAACGCGCCTCCCGCGGCGGCGAGCATGCCCGAGGCGACCACCGCGCCGTAACGGATCTTGTAGACGTCGATGCCGACCGTGTCGGCGGCCCGCGGGTGCTCGCCGACAGCGCGGATCCGGAGGCCGAGCGGCGTCCGGAAGAGCACGAACCATGAGACCGGGACCAGGATCAGCGCGATCCAGATCATCAGGTTGAGGTTCCCGAAGATGTCCCCGAGGAACCCCACGCCGTCGAGGAACGCGAGATGGACGCTCGGGATGCTGGGGATGTCGCTCGGCGTCCCCTCCTGTCCGTAGATGTCGATGAACAGGTAGCCGGTCAGCCCGACGGCGAGGACGTTGACGGCGAAGCCGGAGATGATCTGGTCGGCCCGGAAGTGGATCGACCAGACCGCGTGCAGCAGCGCCATCGCGCCGCCCGAGAGGATCGCGACCAGGAGCCCGAGCTCCCAGGAGTCGAGCTTGTCCGCGGCCAGGATCCCGAAGAACGCGCCCGTCGAGCATCATCCCCTCGAGGCCGATGTTCACCACCCCGGAGCGCTCCGAGAACATCCCGCCGAGCGCGGCGAAGATGAGCGGCGTCGCGTAGCGGAGCATCGCGGCGAAGAGCGCCGACCAGACGACGACGGTGTCGAGCTTCCCGATCGACGAGCGCGTGGCGAGGTATGCGAGGCCGAACGCGAGCAGCGCCGTCGCGACCGCATACATGCCGAAGCGCCGCTCGCCCCGCGTGAAGACGAAGATGCCCGCCAGCGCGGCGAGGAGCGCGAGCAGCAGGCTCGGGACCCACGAGCGGGACGAGATCGGGCGGGAGCGCGACGAACGCCGCCACGAGGCCGACCACGATGCCCGCCCAGGCGAGCGTGCGGAGCGGGTTCCGGGTCGCGCCGGCAGGCAGTGCGAGGCTCGTCACGTCGCCACCACCCTCCTCCCGCGCATGCGCGCCAGCAGCCAGAGGACGACGAAGTCGAGGCCGATGAAGAGGATCACGAGGCCCTGGATCAGAAACGTGAGGTTCCCCGCGAGATCCGGCTCGAAGATCGAGGGGTCGAGGTAGCGGGTCGACGTCCCGGTGAGGAGCGCGCCGAAGAGCAGCGCCGCGAAGAAGGTTCCCACGGCCGTGCTGCGGCCGAGCAGCGCGACGGCGATGCCGGTGAACGCGATCGACCCCGTCGACGCCAGGGTTATGTCGCTGGTCGAGAGCCGGAACTGCCAGCCGAGGATGTCGATCGCGCCGGCGATCCCCGCGAACGCGCCCGAGATCGCCATCGCGAGGAAGTAGTTGCGGGCGACGCTGATCCCGCCGTACCGCGCGGCCTCGGGGTTGAAGCCGACGGCCTTGACGCCGTACCCGAGCGTCGTGCGGTTCAGGATCGCCCAGTAGACGACGAGGGCGCCGAGGGCGATGAAGAAGCCGATGTGGAGCCCCTGCAGCAGCGGGTCACCCCAGAAGACGTGCAGCTTCGCCCCCTCGACCACGTCGTTCGACACGGGAGTCGACGACTGGGTGTCGTTGTGGAGCGGCCCGCCCAGCCCGAACAGGAAGAGGCCGACGTAGACCACTGTCCAGTTGAGCATGATCGTCGTGATCACCTCGTGGGCGCCCACCGTCGCCTTGAGGAACCCCGCGATGCCGGCGAGGAGCGCTCCCGCGAGCGTGCCGACCACGAGCACGAGCAGGACGTGCGGGATCGGGCTCATGCCCGCGAACGACGACCCGACCCAGACGGCGAGGATCGCCCCCGCGAGGTACTGGCCGAGGCCGCCGATGTTGAACAGGCCGCAGCGGAATGCGAACGCGACGGCGAGCCCGACGAGGATGAGCGTCGTCGTGTAGATGAGCGTCTGCTGGAGGTTGAAAGCCGCGTCGGAGCCGGTGTCCCACGGGATCTGGAAGAACCAGATGAGGCCGGAGCCGTCGAAGATCGCGCGGTACGTGTTGATCGGGTTCTTCCCGGTGGTGACGAGCACCACCAGCCCGCCCATCACGAACGCGAGGAGCACCGTGAGAAGCGGCGCGACGGCGCCGCCGGCACGCTGTGCGAGCGCGATGCGCGACGCGAAGCTCTCGCCTCCCTCCTCCGGTGGGGGCGCCGCTGGCTGACCGTACGGCTGGGTGGGCGTCGCGCCGCCCGCGTCGCTCACGCCGCTACCTCGCCCCGACCCGCGCCCGTCATCGCGATGCCGAGCTCTTCCTCGCTTGCCGTCGGCGCGAACTCGCCCGCGATCTCGCCCTCGTACATCACGAGGATCCGGTCGGAGAGGGAGAGCACCTCCTCGAGCTCGAGCGACACCAGCAGGATCGCGCGGCCCTCGTCGCGCTCCTCGATCAGCCTGCGGTGGACGAACTCGATCGCGCCGACGTCGAGACCACGCGTGGGCTGCGCGGCGATCAGCACCTTGGGATCGCGCTCGATCTCGCGGGCGAGCACGACCTTCTGCTGGTTGCCGCCGGAGAGACCGCCGGCGCGCGTGGTCGGCCCTCCGCCGCGCACGTCGAAGGCCCTGATCAGCGTGCGCGCGCGCTCGATCAGGCGGCGCGGGAAAAGCCAGCCGTACCGCGACGCGGGCTGCGAGCGGTAGTCGTGGAGCGCGATGTTCTCGGCGATCGAGTACTCGAGCACGAGCCCGCGACGCTGGCGGTCCTCGGGGATGTGCCCCAGCCCGCCCTCGAGGTGCCCGTGGACGGAGTCGTGCGTGACGTCGTCGCCGTCGATGCGCACCGTGCCGGCGTCGATCGCCCGCAGTCCCGCGAGCGCGTCGATCATCTCCGTCTGGCCGTTCCCGTCGATGCCGGCGAGGCCGACGATCTCGCCGGCCCGCACCTCGAACGAGATGCCGCGGACCTTCTCGAGGCCCCGGTCGTCGTGGACGCGCAGGCCCTCGACCTGGAGCAGCGGCTCGCCGGGCGTGGCCGAGCGTCTTCTCCACCCGGAGGAGCACCTCGCGCCCCACCATCAGGCGGGCGAGGCTCGCCTCCGTCGCGCCCTCGGCCGGCAGCGTCTCGATCAGCTTGCCGCGGCGCAGGACGGTGATCCGGTCGGCGATGTCGAGCACCTCGTTCAGCTTGTGGGTGATGAAGATCACCGACTTGCCGCGCGCCGTGAGGCCGCGGATCACCTCGAAGAGCTCCTGGGCCTCCTGCGGCGTGAGCACGGCGGTCGGCTCGTCGAGGACGAGGATGTCCGCCTCGCGGTAGAGCGCCTTCAGGATCTCGACGCGCTGCTGCTGGCCGACGGTGATGTCCTCGATCAGCGCCGCAGGATCGACCGCCAGCCCGTAGCGGTCCGAGATCTCCTTGACGCGCCGCTCGGCCTCGTGGACGTCGAACACGATCCCGCTGCGTGTCGGCTCCTCGGCGAGGACGATGTTCTCTGCGACCGTCATCACGGGGATGAGCATGAAGTGCTGGTGCACCATTCCCACGCCGGCTCCGATCGACGCGCTCGGCGCGCCGAGCCGCACGGGCTTCCCCTTGATCAGGATCTCGCCCTCGTCGGCGTGGTAGAGGCCGTAGAGGATGTTCATCAGCGTCGACTTGCCGGCGCCGTTCTCGCCGAGCAGCGCATGGACCTCGCCCTCGAGCAGATCGAAGCTGACGTCGTCGTTCGCGACGATCCCCGGGAAGCGCTTCGTGATGTGCCGCATCTCGAGGACTTGCGGGCGCTCGGACATGGCGCGGGATCATATTCCCAGTCGAGGGCGTCGGCGGACTCTCGGCCCTGCCGCCGTTCGCGTCGCCCTCGGCGCCAAACGACGGTGGGCGGGCTCGAAGCCCGCCCACCGGATGCTGCCGCTACTCGTCCGTCTACTTGACGGTGCGCGGCGGCTTGACCTTGCCCGAGGCGAGGTCCTTCTGCCACTTCCCGAGCAGGGCGATCAGCCCGGCGCGGCTCGGCGCGGCCGTCGAGACCTTGCCGTACCCGACGCCGTTGTTCTTCGCGTTGAAGAGGGTGTCGACCCCGCCCTTCCACTTGCTCGTGCCGGCGAGCGCGATCGTGCTGAAGACGCCCACGTCGACCTTCTTCTGGGCGCTCGTCAGGATGTGGTTGCCGAGATAGCCCTGGTCGGCGTCGACGCCGATGCCCCAGTCCTTGTTCTCCTTCGCGGCCTGGAGCGCACCGAGCCCGCAGGCGCCGGCGACCTGGAAGACCACGTCGGCGTCCTGCTGGATCTGGTTCAGCGCGATCTCATGGCACTTCGTCTGATCGACGAAGTCCTGCGAGTAGTCGTGCAGGGTCTTGGTGCCCGGCTTGAACTTCTTCGCGCAGTACTCGTACCCGGCGATGTACGCGTCGACCGCCGGGAGCTTCTGGCCGCCGACCGAGGCGATCGTGCCGCTCTTCGAGACGCGCGCCGCCGCGACGCCCGCGAGGCAGCCCGCCTCCTGCTCGGCGAAGATGATGCCGCGCGCGTTCTTCGGCGCCCCCTTCAGCGCGGCCGCCGGGTAGTCGACGATCGCGAACTTCGTGTCCGGGAACCGCTTCGCGACCGCGGCGAGCTGGTCGCCCATCAGGAACCCGACGCCGATCACGAGGTCGTAGCCGCGGGCGCCCGTCGTGAGGTTCGGGATGTAGTCGGCGGCGCTCTTCGAGATGAAGACGCGTCCGTCGATGCCGAGCTTCTTCTGGGCGTCCTTGAGGCCCTTGTACGCGAGTGCGTTGAAGCTCCTGTCGTTGAGGCCTCCGATGTCGGTCACGAGCGCGACTTTCAGCTTGGCAGGCGCCGCCGGCTTGGCCGACCCGATCGAGGCGACGGTCAGCGCCGAGATCGCGACGAGCGCGACCGAGGCGAGGACCATCCATTTGCGAATCGCCACGTACCCTCCTTGATGGTGCTTTACGAAGCCTCCCGCTTCTGTGACGCGGGATTCAACACGAAGTTGGACCGGTGTCGCAACCGGCGCAGACTAGTCGCTCTCGCGCCTGCGCGTTGTAAGGAATTGCCGCTCGTGAGCGCGGCTTATTGCGACCCGATCACCGACGCGAGCTGGTGCTCCTCGAGCAGCACGCGCCGCGGCTTGGAGCCCTCGTACCCGGAGATGATCCCGCGGCGCTCGAGCATGTCGATCAGCCGCCCGGCCCGCGTGTAGCCGACGCGCAGGCGGCGCTGGAGGAGCGACACCGACGCGGTCTGGGTCTGGACGACGATCTCGATCGCGCGGTCGAGCAGCGGGTCCTCGTCCGGGTCGAAGTCGGGGTCACTCGTCCGCGTCCTGGGGAACCGGTGCCTCCGGCGCCTCGAGCAGCGTCTCGTCGAGCTCCTGCCCTCGCTGCGCGCGGCACTGCTCGACGATCAGCGCGATCTCGTCCTCCGTCACGAACGCGCCCTGAACGCGCTGCAGCCGGGACGTGCCGAGGGGCTTGAAGAGCATGTCGCCCTGGCCCAGGAGGCTCTCCGCGCCCGAGCCGTCGAGGATCACGCGCGAGTCGGTCTGGCTCGACACGGCGAAGGCGATGCGGCTCGGGACGTTCGCCTTGATCATCCCGGTGATCACGTCGACCGACGGGCGCTGGGTCGCGAGCACGAGGTGGATCCCGACCGCGCGCGACTTCTGGGCGAGTCGGATGATCGCGTCCTCGACCGCCTGCGGCGAGACCATCATCAGGTCGGCGAGCTCGTCGATCACGACCAGCAGGTACGGGAGCGGGTCCTCCCCGCGCGCGCGGAACGTCCGGTTCGCCTCGGGCAGGTTCCGCGCGCGGATCAGCGAGAGCCGCTCGTACCGCCGCTCCATCTCGGCAACGACGTTCTGGAGCACCGCCGATGCCTCCTTCGGGCTCGAGACGACGGGCGTCAGGAGGTGCGGGATCGACTCGTAGAAGTTGAGCTCGATCCGCTTCGGATCGATCAGGATCATCCGCACGTCGTCCGGCGTCGCCCGCAGCAGCACGGACGTCAGGAGCGTGTTGATGCAGCCGGACTTGCCCGACCCGGTCGTGCCCGCGATCAGGAGGTGCGGCATCCGCGCGAGGTCGGTCCAGACGGCGTTGCCCGAGATGTCCTTGCCGAGCCACACGGAGAGCGGGCTCGCGGTCCCGGGAAGGTCGTCGAAGATGTCGCCGAGCGTCACCATCCGCGGCGCGAGGTTGGGGACCTCGACCCCGACGGCCTGCTTCCCGGGGATCGGCGCGAGGATCCGGATCTCGGTCGTCGCGAGTGCGTACGACAGGTCGTCCTTGAGGCCCGGCGACCTTCGAGACCTTCGTCCCCGGCGCCAGCTGGAGCTCGTAGCGGACGACCCTGGGCCCGGCGATCGTGCCGACCACGGTCGCCTCGACGCCGAAGTGCGCGAGCGTCTCGACGAGCACCTGAGCGGTCCGCGCGCTGACGTCGGCGGAGTCGGCACGCGTCGGTGGGCTCGCGTTGAGGAGCGACCGGTCCGGAAGCCGGTACGCAGCCCCGGCCGCGGGGGCGTCGAAGGCCAGCGATGCAGCGTCGTCCTCGGTCGACTCGTCCTCGGGGCGGGTCTCAGGCTCCGGCGCGATCAGTGGCGGCGGCTCGGCCGAGAGCGGGCCGGACGCGACGACGTCGGGGTATGCCGCGACGCCGTCGATCGGGACGGCGGGCGTCCGGAGCGCCCTCGCGGGCATCTCGACGCCGTCGGACGGCGGGTCGGTGTCGCCCCAGTCCGCCCACTCGATGCTCTCGATCGATCGCCGCGCGGCGCTGCCCGCCTGGCGGACGGCGTGCCCCGAGCGCCGCAGGAGCGCCCCGGCGGAGGCGCCGGTGACGAGCAGCAGCCCGGCGAGGACGAGCGCGACGCCCACGATCAACGAGCCCGCCTCGCCCAGCACGCGTGCGAGGCCGCCGCCGAGCGCCGAGCCGACGGCGCCGCCGTGGCCCTCCCCCAGGGCGATCATGAGCCCGACGAGGCCGATCGCGAGGCCGGTCCGGAACGGGCGCAGGTCGACGAGCTCGCTGCGGACGAGCATCAGGCCACCCAAGCCGAGCGAGGGCCGCCGGCACGAGCGGGGCGGCCGTGCCCAAGGCGTCGTCGAGCCAGCCGGCGACGTGCGCCCCGACCGGGCCCCCGTCCCAGCCGAGCCACAACACTGTCGCGAGGACGAGCCCCGACGCGACGAGTCCGAGCCCCCAGAGCTCGGGATGGTGGTGGCCGCGCGTCTTCCTCGTCCTCTTGCGCACGCGCGCGGGACTGCGCGGCTTGCGCGTCCGCGCAGGCGCCGCCCGCTTCTTCCGCGTCGCCATGGGCTTGCTGCTTCTCCGTGGCGTCGTCGTCTCCTGCGCGGTCGCCTCCCCGTTCGTCGTAGTGTCTGTCGTCGTGAGCGTGGCGGGGATCGCAGTGGCAGGGGCGTTCGGCGCGCTCGCGCGGTACGGGCTGGAAGGCGTGGTCAGCCGCCGCTGGCCCGGCGCGTTCCCGTGGGGCACGTTCGTCGTCAACATCACCGGCGCCTTCGCGATCGGGCTCCTCTTCGTGCTCCTCACGGAGCGCGTGAGCGTCGACCCGTGGGTACGGTCGTCGATCACGATCGGGTTCCTGGGCGCTTACACGACGTTCTCGACGCTCTCGTTCGAGAGCTACCGGCTGCTCGAGGACGGGGCGATCGGCCTCGCGCTCGTCAACACGCTCGGGAGCGTGGCCGCCGGGCTCGTCGCCGTCTACCTCGGCGTCGCCGCCGGAAGGGCGATCTGATGCGGATCGACGGCGAGGGGAAGCTCCTCCGCGTCTTCGTGGGCGAGTCGGACACGTGGCACGGCCGTCCGCTGTACGAGGCGATCGTCGCGCGCGTCCGCGAGGAGGGTCTCGCCGGCGCGACCGTCGTTCGCGGGATCGAGGGCTTCGGCGCGCACTCGAGGATCCACTCGTCGCGGATCCTGCGCCTGAGCCAAGACCTGCCGATCGTGATCGAGCTGGTCGACTCGGCCGAGAACATCGAGCGCATCCTGCCGATCCTCGACGAGATGGTCACCGAGGGGCTGGTCACGCTCGAGCGCGTCGAGGTGATCGCCTACCGCGCCCGGAGTAGCCGCCCCTCAGCCTGCCCGGGCGCGCGCCTCGTCCACGATCACCTCGGCCTCCGAACGGTTGCCGAAGCCGCGTGTCTCGACCTTCTCCGCCTCGAGGTCCTTGTAGACCTGGAAGAAGTGCTCGATCTCGTTGCGGAGCTCGGGCGGGATGTCGTGGACGTCGTGGACCCGCATCCACGCGGGATCCTTGAGCGGGACGCAGAGGATCTTCTCGTCGGGCCCCTTCGCGTCGGTCATGTGGAACACGCCGACGACGCGGGCGGGGATGCGGCACCCCGGGAAGGTCGGCTCGCCGACCAGGCAGAGCGCGTCGAGCGGGTCGCCGTCCTCGCCGAGCGTTCCCTCGACGAAGCCGTAGTCGGCCGGATAGCTCATCGAGGTGAACAGCCGCCGGTCGAGCACGATGTGCCCGGTCTCCGCATCGACCTCATACTTGTTGCGCGAGCCCGAGGGCACCTCGACGAAGACCATCACGTCCGGCACGACACGAACCTACCCTGCTAGAGCCGCCCGATGCGCTCGACGAGCAGGTCGAAGAAGGCGTCGGTGTCGAGATCGACCCCGACGTGGGCGTTCGCGGGGCGGCCGGTGCGTCTCCAGAGGTCGACGACCGTCCGGCCGCGGCAGAGCTCCGACTCGCGCTCGACCTCGACGTTCCGGGCGACCGTCTCCACGAGCCCCGGCCGCAGCACGTGCGCGACGGCGACCGCATCGTGGATCGGCGCGCCGTCCCAGCCGTACGTCTCGCGGTGGTAGACGGTGAAGAAGTCGACGAGCTCCGCGACGAAGACGCCGATCGAGCCGGCCTCGCGGAGCCGCCGCTGCACCTCGGGGCCGGTGACCGCCTTGTGTGTGACGTCGAGCCCGATCATCGTCACGTCGAGGCCCGAGTGGAAGACGGCGTGCGCCGCCTCCGGGTCGGCCCAGATGTTGAACTCGGCCGCGGGTGTCATGTTCCCCTCGGCGATCGCGCCGCCCATCAGCACGATCCGCTGGAGCCCGTCCGTCCCGTGGACCGCGAGGTAGCGGGCGACGTTCGTCAGCGGGCCGGTCGGGACGAGCGTGACCGGCCCGGCCGCGTCCGCGACGGCGCCGGCGATCCACTCGACCGCGTCGTCTGCGACCGGCTCGACGCTCGGCGACGGGAGCGCCGGCCCGTCCAGCCCGCTCTCGCCGTGGACGTGCGCGGCGACGACGAGCTCGCGCTCGAGCGGCGCAGCCGCGCCCACGGCCACCGGGACGTCGGTCCGGCCGGCGAGCTCGAGCACGCGGAGCGCATTCGCGGTCGTCTTCTCGAGAGTCTGGTTGCCGTAGGTCGTCGTCACCCCGAGCAGCTCGAGCTCGGGGCTGCCGAGCGCCAGGAGCAGCGCGATCGCGTCGTCGTGGCCGGGGTCGCAGTCGAGGACGATCGGCGTCGGCATCGCAGGATTATCGCTGCGGCCGGAGGTGGAGCTTGTGTTGAATCAACACAAGCGCCACGCGCCACGAACGGGGACGGTCACGTGCGAAGGATCGCGTCGACCTCGGCCGCCGTCGGCAGCGACGGCTGCGCTCCGAAGCGCGACGCGGCGAGCGCTCCCGCGGCGCATGCGCGGAGCAGAGCCTCGTCCTGCGACCGCTCCTCGAGGACGGAGACGAGCAGGCACGCCGTGAACGCGTCGCCGGCAGCCGTCCCGTCGACCGGCTCGATCGTCGGCGGGGCGGCGCGCGCGACCTCGTCGCCGTCGTCGAGCAGCACCGCGCCTTCTGCGCCGAGTGTCAGCGCGACGAGCCCGTCCCGGCGGGCGAGCGCATCGAGCTCGTGCCGGTTCACGACCGTGAGGTCGGCGTCGACGGCAAGCGGCCGGGCCGGCGCGGCGTTCAGGCAGAAGAGCCCCGTGCACTCCTCCCAGGCGGCGAGCACCGCCGCATCCGGGACCTCGAGCTGGCACAGGACCGCGTCGTGCGGCGGCAGCGCGACCGCTCCGAGCGTCCCGTTGGCGCCGGGCGCGACGGCGATCGTCGTCTCGCCGGCCGAGTCGACCTGGATCAGCGCGACACCGGTCGGCTCGTCCGTCTCGTGGAGGACGAGGTCGACACCGGCCGCCCGAAGGCCCTCGAGCGCCTCGTCGGCGTCGGCGTCGCGGCCGACGGCCGCGACCATCGTCACCTCTGCGCCGAGACGCGCGCAGGCGACCGCCTGATTCGCTCCCTTGCCGCCGGGTACGCGGCTGAACGTCCCGCCGCCGACTGTCTCCCCGGGCTCGGGCAGCCGCTCGACGCGGACGACCAGGTCGAGGTTGACCGAGCCGACGACCACGACCCTGGGCGGCATCGGTCAGGCTGCGAGCGCGCGAAGATCGTCGACCGTTGCGCCGAGGAGCGTGTCGCGAAGGTCGAACAGCCCGGCCCAGAGCGACGAGCGGTCCGGCACCGCATCGAGCCGCGCTGCGTCGTCGAGCCCCTGGAGCGCCCGAACGAGAACGGCCAGCTCCAGGTACACGGCCGCAGTCCTGTTCGGGCATGCGGTCACTCCGGCCCGCTCGAGCACGGGTCGCCATTCGACGAGCTCGCCCGCGCCGGGCCCCGCGTACCACGAGCGGCCCTCCGCCCGGTCGGGCTCGAGCTCGAGCAGATAGCCCCCGAGCGGCGCCTCGAGGCCCGCGAGGGCCGTCTCGACCCTGTCCGCCGCATGACGGAACGCGGCGCGGCGGGCGCCGGGAGTCGCGGGGACCGCATCACCTCGGCCCCAGCGCTCGAGCAGCCGGCAGAACGCGATCGCGGCAACCTCGCACGCGCGGAGCTGCGACACGAGGCGGCGCACCACCGACGGGGTCGTGCCGTTCGCCTCGAGGACATCGGCCCAGTCACGCATCGCGGGTCGAGCCATCGCTACACCTCGATGACGACCGGGAGGATCATCGGCCGTCGCCGCGTCCGCTGGTAGATCGCCTGGCCGATGCCGTCGTGGATGTGCTCCTGCAGGAGCTTGATCTCGGTGACGCCGTTCCCCGCGAGCTCGCGGACGATCCGCTCGGCCTCGGCCCGAAGCTCGTCGATCAGATCGTCCTCGCCCACTCCGCGTGCGATCAGCTCGGGCGGCGCCACGTCTCCCCCGTCCCCGTCGAGCGCGACCGTGGTCACCACGATCAGGACACCGTCCTCGGAGAGGCGGCGACGGTCGCGCAACGCCACGTCCTCGACGTCTCCGACCCCGAGGCCGTCGACGAAGGTCACTCCGGCATCGACGTGGTCGGCGATCCGGGCGCCGTCGCGGGTCAGCTCGACGACCGAGCCGTTCTCGGCGAGCAGGATCGCCTCGTCCGGGACACCGGCATCGTGCGCGAGGCGGGCGTGTGCAGCGAGCATCCGGTATTCGCCGTGGATCGGCATCACCGCCCGGGGGCGGACGAGCGAGAGCAGCGTCCGCAGCTCCTCCGAGCACGCATGCCCGGAGACGTGGACCGGCGCGATCTCCTGGTGGAGCACCTCGGCGCCGAGCTTCGCGAGGCGGTTGATCGAGTCGTGGACGCGAAGCTCGTTCCCCGGGACCGGCTTGGCCGAGATGATCACGGTGTCGCCCCGCTCCACCTCGACGTTCTGGTGGTCGCCGTAGGCGATCCGGGTCAACGCGGACATCGGCTCGCCCTGGCTGCCCGTGCAGAGGATCAGCACCTCGTCGCGCGGCAGGTCCATCGCCTCCTTCGGCGAGACGATCACGTCCTCCGGCAGGTCGACGTAGCCGAGGCTGCGCGCGATGTTCATGTTCTTGCGCATCGACCGGCCGACGACCGCGACCTTGCGCCCGTTCGCGATCGCGACCTCGGCCGCCTGCTGCACGCGGTGGATGTTCGAGGCGAACGACGCGACGATGATCCGGCCGGTGCGCAGGGGGATGAGCTGGCGGAACGCCTCGCCGACGAGCCGCTCGGAGCCCGTCATTCCCGGCCGCTCGGCGTTCGTCGAGTCGCCGAGCAGCAGGTCGACGCCGCGGTTGCCGAGCGCCGCGAGCGCGCCGACGTCGGTCTTGAGCCCGTCGACCGGCGTGTGGTCGAGCTTCCAGTCGCCCGAGTGCAGCACCCGCCCGGCGGGGGTCTCGATCACGATGGCCGCCGAGTCCGGGATCGAGTGCGCCATCCGGATCAGCTCGAGCCGGAACGGGCCGAGCTCGATCGGAGCGCCGCCGGGCTCGGCCTCGGTGAGCGCCGTCACGGCCGCGAGGCCGTGCTCGTCGAGCTTCGACTTGACGAGGGCGAGCGTCAGGCGTGTTCCGATCACCTCGTTGACGTCGACCTCGCGGAGGACGTACGGGAGCCCGCCGACGTGGTCCTCGTGCGCGTGCGTCAGGACGACGGCCCGCACCGGCTTCCCGACGAGGTAGGAGAAGTCGGGCAGGACGAGATCGACGCCGAAGTGCTCGTCGCGGGGGAACGCGAGGCCCGCGTCGACGACGATGCGCTCGTCGCCGAGCTCGAACACCGTCATGTTCTTGCCGACCTCGCCGAGGCCGCCGAGCGGCACGATCCGAAGCGTCTCTCCCACGGTCTGAGTCTACGGACGGCTCTCGACGGCGAAAGCGCCTGCTGCGCGACTCACAGCGCCCACCGCTGAGCGACCCACGTGACCTCGTCCAGCCGCTCGGCGGTCAGCGCCGCGTCACCGTCGAGGTGTGCGAGCAGCCCGAGCAGCCCGGCGGGTGCCGATCCCGCGGGGGCCTCCGCCCCGTCGACCGTCGCACTCACCTCGCCTCCCACGCGTGCGAGCTCGACCCGCTGGACCTCACCGGGATCCGCGGGAGCGACCAGCACCGCGACCGCGGCCACCCGCCAGAGCCCGTCCTCGTCGTCGCGGCGGACCGCGGCCGCCTCGTACGGGGGCTGGAGCTCCTTCTCGACCGCCTCGGCCACCGGCGTCACGCTTCCGTCCGGGACGTCGTCGTCGACGACGAGCGTGCCGTCGTCGAGCGCGACGAAGCTCAACGTCTCCCCGGGGAGCTCGGGCGCATGGGCCGTCGTCACGACATCCCACGGGCCGCGCGCCTGCTCGGACCCCGTGAGGCCCGGCAGCCCGAAGCCGGGAGACGTCTGGACACCCGCGAAGGCGCCCATCAGCCCGTCGAACAGGGTCCGGGTCGAGTCGCGCACGACGTCAGGCGACCGCGGCGAGCAGCCCGAGCCTCTCCAGGCACTCGCGGATCTGGGCGGTCTCGTCGTCGTCGGCCTCGACGAGGGGAAGACGGAGGCCCCCGACCTCGTGCCCGAGGAGCTGGAGCGCCTTCTTGATCGCGATCGGGTTCGTCTGGACGCGGAGGATCTCGATGGCCGGCCGGATCTCCTCGTCGAGCGCATGCGCTCGCTCGATGTCCCCGGCCCGGTAGCTCGCGACCAGCTCCTTGACCTGGGGCCCGACGACGTGGGTGTGGACGCAGATGCCCCCGACCCCGCCGACCTCGAGGAAGGGAAGGATCAGGTCGTCGTCGCCGGCGTACAGGTCGAGCCCGCACGAGACGACGTTGCGCGCCGCCTCGATGCTCGGCTTCGCCTGCTTGACGGCGCGGACGTTCCCGATCTCCGCGAGGTGCGCGATCGTCGCAGGCTCGGCGTCGACGACGACGCGCGAGGGAATGTCGTAGAAGACGATGGGAAGGTCCGTCGCTGCGGCGACCGCCTCGACATGCGCCACGATCCCGCGCTGGGGCGGTCGGTTGTAGTACGGCGTCACGACGAGGAAGCCGTCGACGCCGGCCTCGTGCGCGCGCTCCGTGAGATGGACCGAGTGCGCCGTCGAGTAGGTGCCGGTCCCGGCGATCACCGTGCCGCGGTCGCCGACCGCGTCGACCGCCGCCTCGAACAGGAGCTGGCGCTCGTCGTCCGAGAGCGTCGGGGCCTCCCCCGTCGTCCCGGCCACGACGATCCCGTCGGAGCCGTTGTCGAGCAGGAAGCCCGCAAGGCTGCGGAACGCATCCACGTCGACCGCGCCGTCCGGACGGAACGGCGTCACGATCGCGGTCAGCACCTCGCCCAGCACGGACGGCATTCTACTCGGCGACGCGCTGAGGCGATTCCGGCGTAGGAGCTCCCTGCCGCCCTGCGAGCGCGCTAGAGGATCTCGTCGATACCGACCGTGAGGCCCGGCGGAAGGTCGCGCACGGCCTCGATCGCCCGCAGCACGCCGGGGACGAACGCCTCGCGCGAGGTCGTATCGTGGCGGATCGTCAGCGTTTCGTCGGCGCCGCCGAGGATCACCTCCTGGTGGGCGACGAGGCCGGGAAGCCGGACCGAGTGGATCGGGACGGCCTCGCCCATCCGCGCCGCCGTCGCCTTCGCGGTTCCCGAGGGGGCGTCGAGCTTCGTCTCGGCATGGAGCTCGACGATCTCGGCCCGCGGGAACAGCCCGACTGCCTCCTCGGCGAAGCGCATCATCAGGACCGCGCCGATGGCGAAGTTCGGCGCGTAGAAGCACGGGACGCCCGCCTCGCGAGCGCTCCGGTCGAGGGCGTCCGTATCGAAGCCTGTCGTGCCCACGACGACCGGGACCCGCTCGGCCAGGCAACGGGCCACGTTGCCGAGCACGGCCTCCGGACGCGTGAAGTCGACCGCGACGTCGGAGCCCCGCGGCCCCTCGGCACTGCCGTCCACGAGCTCGTGACCCGCGCGCTCGAGCGCGGGGCCGAGCACCGAGCCCACCTTTCCGGCGGTGCCGAAGAGGCAGACCCTCACGGGCGCTCGACGAGCGCCGGGTTGACGCGCGCGACGGCCGAGCGGAACCGCGTCTCGCGCGGCCCGATCCCCGCCGCCGAGAGCCTCTCGGGCGCGAACAGCTCGCCCGCGGCGGCGGCGACGTCGGCCTCCCCGACCGCGCGGATGCGGCGGATCGTCTCCTCGGCGGAGACGAGCTCGGCGTCGGTGACGAGGGCCTTCCCGAGTCGCGTCATCCGATTCGACGTGCTCTCCAACGAGAGGAGAAGGCGTCCCTCGAGGTTCTCCTTGGCGCGGTCGAGCTCACCCCGGCGGATGTTCCCCTCGGCGACGTCGCGGAGCTCGGCAGCCGTGACCATCAGGCACTCGTCGAGGTTGTCCTCGCGCGTGCCGACGTAGATCCCGACCTGGCCGGTCTCCGCGTACTGCGAGCCGTACGTGTACACGCTGTAGGCCATCCCGCGCTTCTCGCGGATCTCCTGGAACAGCCGCGACGAGGCCGAGCCGCCGAGGATCGCGTCGAGCAGCGAGACGGCGTAGCGACGCTCGTCGTCGCGCGCGATCCCGGGACCGGCGAGGACGACGTGGTACTGCTCCGTCCGGCGGCGGAGGAAGCGATAGCCCGGCGACGGCGCCCGGCGCAGGAGCGGACGCCGAAGGGCCGACGCGCCGTTCGACCCCGCGCGACGGGCCGCAAAGAGCTCGACCAGGCGCTCGTGGGCAACGTGGCCCGCCGCCGAGAGCACGACGTTCTGCCCGACATATGCCCCGCCGTGGTAGGCGCGGAGCGCGCGCGGAGAGACGCCCGCGATGACGTCCGCGCGCCCGATCACCGGCCGTCCGAGCGGATGACGTCCGAACACCGCCTCGGCCGCGAGGTCGTGGACGAGATCCTGTGGATTGTCGTCCACCATCGCGATCTCCTCGAGCACGACCTCGCGCTCGGAGTCGACGTCGTCGAACGCGGGCGCGAAGACCATGTCGGTCATCGCGTCGAGCGCCTCCTCGACGCGCCTGTCCGGGACGCGGGTGTAGACGACGGTCGTCTCGCGCGAGGTGCCGGCGTTGAGCTCGCCGCCCATGCCGTCGAACAGCTCGGCGATGTCCTGCGCGCTGTAGCGCGACGAGCCCTTGAAGAGCAGGTGCTCGATGAAGTGCGACACGCCTGCACGCGACGTCGGCTCGTCCCGCGAGCCCGTCCCGATCCACAGACCGAGCGCCACCGACCGGACGCCGCGCAGCGGCTCCGTCGCGACGCGCTCGCCGCCCGGAAGCGTCGTGATCTGCGGCTCGGGCACGTCGCGATCCTAGAGCTTGTGCGCGGATGCGGGGCGTTGGCTCGATGGTGCCGTCATTGACTTCTCTCGTGCGATCGGTTACAACCGTCCCTCGAACGGGGGGTGGAAAACTGAGTTCTGCGGCGATTGCGGTTGCCCGTGCGGCAGCGGCTGTTCCTCATGGGCGACAGCTGTTGTTCGGATGCGTCGTGAGTGCCGGGTTACGGAGCGGCGTCCAGGCGTGCATTCCCCAACGCTGTCCAGGAGCCATCTCCTGCAAGCGACGACAAAGGGGGGTGATCCTCGTTGAAGAGGCTCATCGTGGTACTCGTCGCGGCACTCGCCGTGACAGCCGTGACGGTCAACGTGGCTCAGGCCGCAGACCCGACGGTGGTCTGCCTGAACAGCGCCACGGCGACGCTCGTGGTCCAGGTGCCGTACCAGGGGGGTAGCGCCGATCTGAGCGACGCCGCGCCTGCGGCGTTCATCGAGGCCAACGCGGCCACCGCCCCGGGCGGACTGTTCTACGCCGGGCTTCCTGGACCTCGGGGTGGTCAGCGGCTCGTTCCTGTTCGTCCCCGAGGTCCTGGGTGAGACCCCGGAGGGCATCTTCGATCCGGGATACAGCACCAACCACGTGAGGCGTGGTGCCTGCTTCGTGGTGCAGGAGAGGACCTACGTCACGTGCTATGCGAACTTCCCCGACTCGATGCGGTATGTCGGCGGGGACGAGGCAAGGGCGATGCTCAAGGCGGGGACGTTCCGTACCCCGTTGGCCAGCACCTCCCAGGTGACGAGCTTCAAGGTCGGCACGCACTACCTCACATGCGATGCGGGGAGCCAGAAGCCGACCGGTCGGTTCGTCTCGACCGGGACCGCGGGCGAGATGGTCTCCGTCGACTCGGTCGGCGCCGGCCTCGTGCGGTCCAACCCGCTGGACTACACCATGGAGGTCAGCTGACGCAATGCGCGGGAGCGGTCGAACGGCCGTTCCCCGGCGAGCCTCGAGGGGCGGCCCTGCGGCCGCCCCTCGAGCTGACGATCACCTAGCTGCGCTCGCGGCGGCCCCGGTCGCGGCCGCCACGGCCGCGGTCGTCGCGCGGCGGGCGCGGCTCGCGCGGCGGGGCGTCCTTCGCCCGCTCGACGAGCGTCTCCGGCGAGACGAGCTCGCCGTCCTCGTGCTTTGCGACCAGCTTGAGCCCGATCCGGCCGCGCTCCTTGTCGACCTCCTGGACGACGACGTCGAGCGTGTCGCCGCGGGCGATCACGTCCTCGATGTGCGCGACCCGGCCCGGGCCGACGTTCGAGACGTGGAGCAGGCCGTCGGTGCCCTTCTTGAGCTCGACGAACGCCCCGAAGTCGGTCGTCTTGACGACGCGGCCCGTGTACGTGTCGCCCACCTCGGGCTCCTTCGTCATCGCCGCGATCGCCGAGATCGCCGCGTCGCCCTTCGTGCCCTCCGTGGCGTAGACGAGGATCGTGCCGTCCTCCTCGATGTCGATCTGGACGTCGTAGTCGGCCTCGAGCGAGCGAATCGTCTCGCCGCCCTTCCCGATGACCATCCCGATGAAGTCCGGGTTGATCTGGATCGACTGGATCCGGGGCGCGTGCCCCGCGAGCTCTGCCCGCGGCTCGGAGATCGTCTCGCGCATCTTGTCGAGGATGGACGAGCGGGCCCGCTTCGCCTGCTCGAGCGCCGAGCGCATGATCTCCTGCGTGACGCCGGAGATCTTGATGTCCATCTGGAGGGCGGTGATGCCCTCGTCCGTCCCGGCGACCTTGAAGTCCATGTCGCCGAGGTGGTCCTCGGCTCCCTGGATGTCCGTGAGGATGGCGTAGTCGTCGCCCTCCTTGACGAGGCCCATCGCGATGCCGGAGACCGGCGCGGCGATCGGAACGCCGGCGTGCATCAGCGACATCGTCGAGCCGCAGACGGATCCCATCGACGACGAGCCGTTCGACTCGAGCGTCTCCGAGACGAGGCGGATCGTGTACGGGAAGTCCTCGGTCGACGGGATGACAGCCTCGAGGGCGCGCTGCGCGAGCGCCCCGTGGCCGATGTCGCGCCGCTTCGGGCCGCGCATGAAGCCCGTCTCCCCGACCGAGTAGGGCGGGAAGTTGTAGTGGTGCATGTAGCGGCGCTCCTGCTCCGTGGAGAGGTCGTCGATCCGCTGCTGCTCCTTCGCGGTGCCGAGCGTGCAGAGGGTCAGGATCTGCGTCTGACCCCGGGTGAAGAGCGCCGACCCGTGTGTCCGGGGCGTGATGCCGACCTCGGTCGTGATCGGGCGGATCTCCTCGGTGCCGCGACCGTCGGGCCGCCGCTTCTCGATCGCGATCTTCTTGCGGACCAGGTCCTTGTAGATCGCGTCGGCGGCCCTCTTCACGTAGCTCTTCGTGACGGAGTCCTTCGCCGGCTCGTCGCCGTCGCCGACCGGGAACGGAAGCTGCAGCTCGTCCTGGATGCGCGCGAGAAGGATGTCGCGCTTCCGCGACTTGAGCTCCTTCGAGTCCTGCTCGGCGTCCGTGAGCGCCCGCAGGTCGCTCTCGAACTGCGCCCGGACTGCGCTCTCGACCGCGGCGAGGCGCTTCGCCTCGAGCAGCATGCCGAGGCCGTTCCGGACCTGCAGCTCGCGGACGATGTCGCCCTCGCCCGAGTCCATCGTGATCGTCGGCGCGTCCGCGGCGAGCAGCTCCTCGACGATTCCGCCCGACTCGCGGAGACCGACCTCGGCGATGCGCCGCGAGACGGCCTCGCCGTGCCGGGCGTCGAGGTCGGCGTTCAGCTCGACGTCGATCCACTTGTCCTTGCCGACCTCTCGCGCGAGCTCGTCGATCGCGTCGCAGATGCGGACGATCTCCGACTGCGCGAGGGCGAACGCATCGAGCAGCGTCTCCTCGGGGACCTGGTCGCCGCCGGCCTCGATCATCGTCAGTGCCTCGCGCGTGCCGACCACGATCAGGTCGAGCACGGACTCGTCCATCTGCTGGTACGTCGGGTTGACGACGAACTCGCCTTCGATCCGGCCGATACGCACGGCGCCCACCGGGCCGAGGAACGGCAGGGGCGAGAGCGCGAGCGCAGCAGATGCGCCGTTGATCGCCAGGATGTCGTGCGGCACGACCATGTCGGCGGAGAGGACGGTGCAGATCACCTGCACCTCGTTCTTGAAGCCCTTCGGCCAGAGCGGCCGGATCGGGCGGTCGATCATCCGTGCGGTGAGCGTGGCGCGCTCGGTGGCGCGTCCCTCGCGCTTGAAGAAGCCGCCGGGGATCTTCCCGGCGGCGTACATCCGCTCCTCGACGTCGATCGTGAGGGGAAGAAGTCCGCGTCCGCGCGGCCTTCGTGGCGCCCGACGGCCGTCGCGAGAATCATCGTCTCCCCGCTCCGAACGACGACTGCGCCGTCCGCCTGCTTCGCAAGCTTGCCCGTCTCGAAGCGCAGCTCGTTCGCGCCGACGTCGACGGACACCGTGGCCTGTTGCCCGGTGCTGATGGTGCTCATACCGTGTTGTGTCCTTCCACTCTTCCGTTGTGGCGGAAGGTGGAGGTTTGAGCCAACGCCGCGGCGCCTGCCGCGCGACGCTCGATCAAACGCCCACCTTCCGTCCCGTCTTGGCTCCGCCTCGCCTACCGGCGCAGGCCGAGCTCCTTGATGAGGGCGCGGTAGCCCTCGAGGTCCTTGCGCTGGAGATAGTCGAGGAACCGCCGTCGCCGGCCGACCAGCTTCAGCAGGCCGCGCCGCGAGTAGTGGTCCTTGGGGTGCGTCCGGAGGTGCTCGGTGAGCTCGTTGATCCTCCGGGTGAGCATTGCGACCTGGACCTCGGTCGAGCCGGTGTCCTGCGCGTTCTGCCCGTGCTTGTCGATCAGCTCCTGCTTGGCTTCCTTGGTGAGAGCCATCGGTTCTCCTCTCTCGATGCGTCTCCGCGATCCCCGCACGCCGTGAAGGAAGGACACGGGCGGCCGCGACCGCGGTCTGCGCCCGATGGTACCTGTCGTCCGGACGCTCCGAGGCGCGCGAGGGTTGCGCTCGTGTTGAATCTGGAGACGCGTTGTCCCGCTCGGCCGCCCGCTCGCTCCGCGCCCTCCGCGTCGCGAACCCCGTTGTCCGCGGCGTCCTCCGCACGCCGGCGCACTCCGTGCTGAGCGGGAGGCTGCTCGTCCTGACCTACCGGGGGCACCGGTCCGGCGCGACGTTCTCGATCCCGCTCAGGTACGCGGAGACGCCGGACGGGCGCTTCGTAGCCGCGGCGGTCGACCGGGAGCAGAAGCGCTGGTGGCGGTCGTTCACGGAACCGCGTACCGCCACGCTCCTCGTCCGTGGCACGAAGCTCGCGGTCGTCGGCGCCGTGGCGGACGGCCCTCGGCACGACGCCGCCCATGCGGCGTACGTCGGGCGCTATCCACGGTCGGCCGGCCTCCTGGGAGACGCGGCGCTCGTGGTGTTCGGACGGGCGGGATAATCGGCTCGTGCGCCTCTACGGCGACCTGGCACCGTGGTTCCATCTCCTGACCGCGCCCGAGGACTATGCGGTCGAGGCGGAGCGCTATCGCCGGGTGATCCTCGAGGCGCTCCCGGACGCCGTGACGCTGCTCGAGCTCGGATCGGGTGGTGGCAACAACGCCTCCCACCTGAAACAGCGCTTCACCTGCACGCTCTCCGACCTGTCGCCGCAGATGCTGACGCTGAGCCGTGAGCTCAACCCGGAATGCGAGCACGTCCTCGGCGACATGCGCACGCTGCGGCTCGGGCGGACGTTCGACGTCGTGTTCGTGCACGACGCCGTCGGGTACCTCACGACGCACGACGACCTCTCGGCCTGCGTCGCGGCGGCGTTCGCCCATACGCGACCCGGCGGCGTCTGCCTCTTCGTCCCCGACTGCACGCGCGAGACGTTCGAGGCCGGGACCGACCACGGCGGCCACGACGGAGCCGACGGGCGCGCGCTCCGATACGTCGAGTGGACGACGGACTCCGATCCCTCCGACACGAGCTACGAGGTCGACTTCGCAGTCCTCCTCCACGAGCCGGGCCGTGAGCCGCGGGTCGTCCACGACCGCCACCTCCTCGGCGTGTTCCCCGAGCACACGTGGTTGCACGTGCTCGAGGCTGCGGGCTACTCGGCCCGTGCGATCCCGGCGCGACCCGAGGACGAGGACGCGCCGCAGCCGATGTTCCTGGGGTCGCGGCCGGCGTAACGGCCTCGGGCGCCAGGGGGCGCACGGCCCGCCTCAGACCGGGCGCGCGGCGGCCCGCGTCGCCTCCACGTCCTGCGAGATCTGCGCCACGAGTGCGTCCTCCGACTCGAAGACCTGCTCGTCCCGCAGCCGGGTCCAGAGCTCGACGACGAGGCGCTTGCCGTACAGGTCGCCGTCGAAGTCGAGCAGGTACGGCTCGATGCGCCGTTCGGTACCGCCGTAGTGCGGGTTCGTGCCGATCGAGACGGCGGCGCGGTGGCCGAGCGCCTCACCGGCATAGATGCCGTACCGCGGGCACAGAAGCTGCGGATCCATCGCGATGTTCGCCGTCGGGTACCCGAGCGTCCCCCCACGCTGGTCGCCGGAGACGACGACGCCGTCCAGCTCGAACGGGCGGCCGAGCATCGTGGCGGCCGCCGAGAGGTCGCCCGCCCGCACGGCATCCCGGATCGCCGTCGAGGAGACGTCCTCGATCTCCGTCACGGGAAGAACCTTAAGGCCCGCCTGGACGAGCGTCTCGACGGTGCCGAGGCGCCGGTGTCCGAAACGGAAGTCCTCCCCGACCGCGACGGCCTCCGCTCCGATCGAGGTGAGGTACGTCGCGATGAACTCGTCCGGAGCGAGGCGCATGAACTCGGGTGTGAATGCGGCAACGAGCGTGTCGGCGACGTTCGCCGCGGCGAGGAGCTCGAGGCGCCGCTCGAGCGTCGTGATCAGGTCGACCCGGTTCCCGAGCACGATGCGCGGGTGCGGGTCGAGCGTGATCACGGTCGGCTCGAGCCCGGAGTCGATCGCCGCGCGGAGCACCGACCGGTGGCCACGGTGGACGCCGTCGAACGTGCCGATCGCGACCGCGCGCGGCCGGCGTTCGAGCTGGGAGGGCGCGTGCGCGATTCTCATCGGGCCGCCGCCAGCCTGGGCAGCGCCTCCTCGAGCGGCACGACCCGGCTCTCGTCGGCCTCCGCAACGCGGAACGGGCCGATCTCGGTCCGGCGGAGCGTGACGCAGTGCCCCCCGAGCGCGTCCGCGATCGACCGCACGTACGTGCCAGACCCCACGCGGAGGTCGAGACGGGCGACGCCGTCCCCGTAGCCCACGAGCTCGAGCTCGAGGACCCGCATGCGCCGCGTCGGCATCTCGACCACGATGCCCTGCCTGTGCAGGCGATAGGCACGCTGACCGTCGATCTTCACCGCCGAGGCGGCCGGGATCGGGAGGTCGACCTCGCCGCGCAGCCCGCGGAGCGCCGCTTCGAGCTCGTCGCGGGTCGGCGGGTCGTGCTGCTCGGAGACCTCGCCCTCCGGGTCGCCCGTCGTCGTGCGCGCCCCGAGGTCGATCTCGGTGACGTAGCGCTTGTCGAGCTTCATGAACCGGTCCTGCAGGCTCGTCGCCCGTCCCGAGAGGAGGATCAGGAGGCCGGTCGCGAAGGGATCGAGCGTCCCCGCGTGCCCGGTCTTCGCGCCCGTCCGGCCCCGGACGGCCGCGACGATCGCGAACGAGGACGGCCCGGCAGGCTTGTCGACGAGCACGACGCCGGTCGGCTCGAGCGCCTTCGGGATCGCCATCAGCCGGGGTGATCGCCGTTCGACGCGAGGAAGGCGTCGACGATCCGCTGCGTGATCTCGTCCATCCCGAGATCGGTGGAGAAGCCCGCCGCCCGCTTGTGCCCGCCGCCGCCGAAGCCCCGGGCGATCGCGGAGACGTCGACGCCGTCCGGGTGCGAGCGGAGCGAGCCCTTGCGGGCCGACGAGGCTCCGTCCGGGAGCTCGCGGACGAGGGCCACGAGCTCCGCGCCGTCGACGGCGCGGAGGTGGTCGATGATCCCCTCGGAGTAGGGCTCCTCCGCGCCCGCGGCCTCGAAGTCCTCCCGGCGCAGCTCGGAGACGACCACCCGACCGCCGGCGAGCTCGGTCGCGCGGTCGAGCGCGCGGGCGAGGAGCTTGAGCTTGGGGAACGGCGTCGACTCGTAGACCTCGACGAACACCTTGCTGACGTCCGCGCCCGCCTCGACGAGGCCCGCCGCAAGCCGGAGCGCCTTCGGGGTCGTGTTCGAGTACTGGAACCGCCCGGTGTCCGTGACGACCGCCGTGTAGAGGGCCTCGGCGATCGCAGGCGTCGTCACCGCACCGAGCGCGGCGAGGACGTCGGCGAGCACCTCACCCGTCGAGGACGCGTCCGGGACGACGAGATCGACGTGGCCGAAGCGCGTGTTGTCGTGGTGGTGGTCGACGTTGACGACCAGGTGCGCCGCGGTGACGAGGCCGGGCTCGACGATGCGGCTCTCCTGCGCGCAGTCGACGGCGACGAGGACTCGCTCGCCGACGTCCGGGGGCGCCTGCCGGAGCAGCCCGTGCGCCTCGAGCTCGAGATAGGCGTACTCGCCCGGGAGCGGCTGCACGCCGCCGAGCACCATCACGGAGTCCTTCCCGAGCCCCTGGAGCGCGAGGTGAGTCGCGAGCAGCGACCCGATCGCGTCACCGTCCGGGTTGTCGTGCGAGGTGACGACGAAGCGATGGTGGGCGCGGAGGGCTTCGACGACGGCGCTCGTGTCACTCGGCTGCATCGTCGTCTCCGTCCGGCGGCGCGAGCTCGTCGATCAGGTGCGTCATGCGCACCCCCTGCTCGACGGCGCGATCGTAGACGAACTCGAGGTGCGGGGTCCGGCGCAGCTTCAGCTCGCGGTTGATCCTCGCCTGGATGACGCCCGCCGCCCCGTCGAGCGCCTCGAGCGTCCGCGCGCGCTGTTTCTCGGAGCCGAAGACGCTGAGCCACACCTTCGCGTGGTCGAGGTCGCGCGAGGTCTCGACCGCGGTGACGGTGACGAATCCGATCCGCGGGTCCTTGAGCGTCGGGATCGCCTCGGAGACGACCTTCTTCATCGCCTCGTCGACCCGCCTCATGCGCTCCGGCCGGCTCATGGGGCACCACGGTACAACGCTGCTCCCTACGACTCCGGCGCGATCAGCTCCCGATGCCGGGCGCAGAGCTCGAACGCCTGGCTGTGGAGCCACCGTTCGGCGTCGTCGAGCAGGCGCTCCGCCTCGCTCGCCTGGCGCGTCACACACGCGAGCGTCAGGTGCGCGCGCTGCCAGGTGTCGTGGTGGTCGACCTCGGCGATCGAGCAGCCCGTGCGGTTGGCGAGCTGCTGCTTGACCGAGCGGAGGTGCATCCGCTTCTCCTTGAGCGAGCGGCTCTCGGGGAAGTGGAGCTCGAAGGAGAGGATGCCGACGAACCCTGTGGACATGTTCGGATCTCGTTCGGCGCCACGGGAAGGAGCGGCGCCGCGGCTACCGTAGACGATCGCGTGTCCCGATTCGTCCGCCTCACCGCGGCCCTGGGCGCGCTCGCGTGTGCGCTCGCCGCAGCCTCACCCGCACCCTCCGCCGGCAGCCGGGACGTCCTGAGCTACGGCGACTCGCTCTCGGTCGGCACCGATCTCTTCCTGGGCGCCTACCTCCGCGGCTGGGACGTGCACACCTCCGCAGCGATCTCGCGGCACGCGTCGGACGTGCCGGAGGCGCTTCGCGGCTTCGGCGGCTCGCTCCCGCGTGTGATCGTCGTCAGCGCCGGGACGAACGACGATCCGGGACGCGTCTCCAGGTTCGCGCGCATCGTCCGCGAGACGCTCGCGGTCGCGGGGCCGCACCGCTGCGTCGTCTGGTCGACGATCGTCCGACCGCCGTACGCGGGCGTCTCCTACGACGGGTACAACCGCGCGCTCGAGACGATCGCGCGCAGCCGGGGCAACCTCCGCGTCTTCGACTGGGCGGGGATGGCGCGCGCGCATCCCTCGTGGTTCGGCTCGGACGGCGTGCATCCGACCGCGACCGGCTACCGCGTTCGCGCGGCCGCGATCGCCCGGATCGTCCGCGGCTGCGCGGCGTAGGCGCTAGTCGCCCGCGGCGGACGTCGCGAGATCGGTGCGCTCGATCTCGCGGGTCTCGAAGACCTCGAGGACGTCGCCCTCCTTCACGTCGTTGAAGCCGTCGAGGAGGATGCCGCACTCGAACCCTTCGGCCACCTCGCGCGCGTCCTCCTTGAACCGCTTGAGCTGGGCGATCGTGGTCTCGTTGATCACGGTGCCGTCGCGGACGACGCGCACGGATGCGCTCCGGCGGACGACGCCGCTCGTGACCATGCACCCTGCGATCGTCCCGAGCCGCGAGACCTTGAAGAGCGCCCGCACCTCGGCCTCGCCGAGCACTTCCTCGGTCGTGACGGGCGAGAGCATCCCGACGAGGGCCTGCTCGATGTCCTCGGTGAGCTTGTAGATCACGCGATACGTGCGGATGTCGACGCCCTCCCGCTCGGCGAGCTGCCTCGCCTCGGCGCTCGGACGGACGTTGAACCCGACGACGAGGGCGTTCGACGCCGATGCGAGATAGATGTCGTTCTCGGTGATCCCGCCGACGCCGGTGTGGATCACGTTCACCCGCACCTCGGGGTGCTGGATCTTCCCGAGCTCGCTCATGAGCGCCTCGACGGAGCCCTGCACGTCGCCCTTCAGGACGACGTTCAGGTCCTGGACGCCGCCCGACTGCATCTGCTCGAAGAGGGTCTCGAGCGTCACCCCGGCCGTCTTCGAGCGCTGCGCGAGCTGCTCGCGACGGAGCCGCTCGGCGCGCTTCTCGGCGATGTCCTTCGCCTGGCGCTCGTGCTCGACCACGCGGGCGAGCTCGCCCGCGGGCGGCGGACGGTCGAAGCCGAGGATCTCGACGGGCTCTCCCGGCCCGGCCTCGCGCACCTTGTCGCCGCGGTAGTCGTAGAGGGCGCGGACCTTGCCCGCCGCGTCGCCTGCGACGATCGCGTCGCCGACGTGGAGTGTGCCGCGCTGGACGAGCATCGTCGCGACCGCGCCCCGACCGACGTCCAGGCGCGACTCGACGATCGGCCCCGAGGCCTCTGCCTTCGCGTTCGCGCGGAGGTCGAGCTCCGCGTCCGCGACGAGCAGGATCCGCTCGAGCAGGTCCTCGAGCCCGGTCTGCTGCTTCGCGGAGACCTGCGCGAACTGCGTCGTGCCGCCCCAGTCCTCCGGCTGCAGCCCCTCCGATGCAAGCTCGGTCTTGACGCGGTCGATGTTCGCCTCGGCGACGTCGATCTTGTTGATCGCCACGACGATCGGCACGTCGGCCGCGCGTGCGTGGCTGATCGACTCCTTGGTCTGCGGCATCACGCCGTCGTCGGCGGCCACGACGAGGACGGCGATGTCGGTCACCTTCGCCCCGCGGGCGCGCATCGCCGTGAACGCCTCGTGGCCCGGCGTATCGAGGAACGTGAGCTTCCGCCCGTCGACCTCGGTCTGGTAGGCGCCGATGTGCTGCGTGATCCCGCCGGCCTCGGTCTCGACCACCGCCGTGGAGCGGATCGCGTCCAGCAGCGTCGTCTTGCCGTGGTCGACGTGCCCCATGATGGTCACGACGGGAGGGCGGGCGGAGAGGTCCACCTCGGCGTCCTCGACCACCTCGGGCTCTTCGTCGTCCGCGGCGTGCTTGACGGTCACCTCGCGCTCGACCTCGGCCGCGATCAGCTCGACCTCTTCGTCGGAGAGCGACTGCGTCGCCGTCCGCATCTGGCCGAGCCCCATCAGGATCTTGATGATCTGCGCCATCGGGACACCGAGCGCCGCCGAGAGGTCCTTGACGGTGACGCCGGACTCGACGGTGACGGGGCCGGTCGGCTGCGCGGGTGCCTGCGGGCGTGGCGGAGCCTGCGCGGAGCGGTCGCGCGCCGCGCGCGCGTCGCGCCCTCGGGCCGCGCCCCCCTCGATCACCACGCGGCGGCGACGGCCGCCTGGGCCGCCTCCGCGCGGGCGGATCGGTCGGTTCGGTCTGTTGGGCCCGTCAGCCATCCGACCCCCCAGTGTAGATGTGCGCGAGCTCGGGCCCGACGGACACGTTCTCGCGCAATGTCCGCGCAAAGGCGTGGCGCGCGCGTGCGCGGTCGAAGCAGCCGGAGTTGCGGCAGGTATGGACGCCGCGGCCGGGGAGGTCGAGCCCCGGGGTCAACACGCCGTCCACCGCAGCGAAGCGAGCGAGCTCGGATTGCGGTGCGCGCCGGCCGCAGCCGAGCGCACGTCCTGATCGAAACGCGTTGCTCACGCGTCGTCGCGCGGCTCCTCCGCGACGCCGGCAGCCTCGAGGTCGGCGGCAATGGCAACCTCCGCCGTGTCGGCGATCGCGTCCTCGACCGCGTCGGCCTCCTCGATCGTCAGCTCCCCGGCTTCGAGGGCCTCCTCGACCTCGGCGACAGCCTCCTCGGCGATCGCGACATCGCCCACGACCGCCTCGACGGCGGCAACGGTCGCACCGGCCGTCGGGTTGGCCGCGAGCGCCTGGTGGGCGGGGACGCCGCAGTACTTCGAGCCGGGAAGAGCGGCGTTCGGGCACCGCTTGCCGTTCGAGAGGAGCGCTGCGCAACGGCCCGAGAAGTCGCCGTCGCCGTCGTCCTCGCCTGCGAAGGCGGCGTCCGCCTCCTCCTGCGCGAACTCGGAGTCGGACTTGATGTCGACCTTCCAGCCGGTGAGGCGGGCGGCGAGGCGGGCGTTGAGCCCCTCCTTGCCGATCGCGAGCGCCAGCTGGTCGTCGGGGACGACGACGGTGGCATCGCGGCTCTCGTCGTCGATGTAGACCTCCCGCACGCGTGCCGGCGAGAGCGCCTTCGCGACGAACCGGGCCGGCTCGGTGTTCCACGGGATGATGTCGATCTTCTCGCCGCGGAGCTCGGAGACGACCATACGGACGCGCGAGCCGCGCGGCCCGACGCAGGCGCCGACCGGGTCGACTCCCTGGACGTGCGACTCGACCGCGATCTTCGAGCGGTAGCCCGGCTCCCGGGCGACGCCGCGGATCTCGACGAGCCCGTCCGCGATCTCGGGGACCTCGAGCTCGAACAGCGCCTCGATCAGCTGCGGCGCGCGGCGCGAGAGGATGACCTGCGGGCCCTTCGTGCCCGAGCGGACCTCGATGATCACGGCCTTGATGCGCGACCCCTGCTCGTACCGCTCGCCGTCGACCTGCTCGCTCCGCGGGAGAAGTGCCTCCACCTTGCCGAGGTCGACGAGGACGTTGTTGCGGTCGCCGGCCTGCTGGACGATGCCGGTCACGACCTCGCCCTGGCGGTCGACGTACTCGTCGTACATGATCGCGCGCTCCGCCTCGCGGATCCGCTGCTGGATGACCTGCTTCGCGGTCATCGCCGCGATGCGGCCGAAGTCGTCGGGCGTCGCGTCGGTGCGGTCGATCAGATCGTCGGGCACCTTCTCCCAGTCGAGGTCGAGCTCGTCGTCGACGACCAGCGTGTGCTGCTTCTCCCCCGTCTCCTCCTCGATGCGCTCGAGCTCGTCGATCGCGCGCTCGCGCGCCTCGTCGAGGAGCCGCTCCTCGAGGTCTCCGGGGATGTCGAGCGCGAAGACGCGGAACTCGCCCTCGTCGTCCAGCTCGACCGTCGCATGGCGCGCGGCGCCCGGCGTCTTCTTGTAGGCGGCGAGCAGGGCGTCCTCGAGCGCGGCCACGAGCGTGCCGGTCTCGATGCCCTTCTCCTTCTCGATCGTCCGGATTCCCTCGATGATCTCCTGGCTCATTCCGCACCGTCCTCGTCGATCAGGTTGCCCCGGACGATCTTGTCGACCGGAATCTGGTGTGCCGTGCCGCCGACCGAGACGGTGACGGCGCTGTCGTCGGCCGCGACGAGCGTCCCCCGAAGGCGCTTCGCGTCGGCGGTCTTCAGCCTCACGGTGCCGCCGATCGCACGGCGGAAGTGCTCCGGCCGGCGGACCGGCCGCTCGGGCCCGGGCGACGAGACGTCGATCGTCCAGTTCGCCCGGTAGTCGTCCAGCAGCCGCGTGACGCGCTCGCAGAGCGCGAAGTCGACCCCGTCGGGGTGGTCGACGTACACGCAGAACCGCGCCGGTGAGAGGAGCTCGACCGCGAGCACCTCGACCCCGGGCAGCGTCGACTCGACGGCCGGCGTGATCGCCGCCGTCAGCTCGCGCTCCCTGTCGTACGTGCCCGTCGCCATCGAAATCGTGTCCTTTCAAAACGAATGGGCGCATCCCGCGCCCATTTCGCCAAGCGGTGAAATGTGGTGCACGAAGGATAGCACCGTGGCCACACCGAGCCAGCTGCCGGGGACCCGCCGGCTTGCCTCGAGCCGGACGCCGAAGTACGCTCCAGCCCTCTTTCGCGGCACGCCCGCGACATTCCGATCAGGGGGAGGATCGTCATGCGGCACGTCACGCTCGGCCATGGCCGTCGTCTGGTTGCGGTGGTCGCCGCGGCTCTCGTGGGTACGGCGCTCGTCGGGTCGGTCGGAGCGACCGGCAAGCCCGGCCGCACGTGCGCGCCCGGCTTCGATCTCGGCGCGTACACGCCGGCGGCGTTCGTCTTGCTGCCACGGTCGCAGGCTGCGATCGCGGACGGGCTCGCGACCGCCGCGCAGATCGAGGCGGGAGCAGCCGCTGTCGATGCGAACGGTGACGGAGTCATCTGCGTCCAGCTCAGTCACGGCTTCGAGCAGAACGCGCGACCGAACGGCGCCTACTACTACAACCTGTCCGACGACAACGCGTCCGTCCCGGAGTAGACGCATCCAAACGCGCGCGGCCCGGTCACAGCCCATCGCGTCGCGAGCCTCGGAGCGGCCGGGCGGGCGCCCGGCCGCTTCGCAGGCGTCGAGCGCGATCGCCACGGGCCGGTCGCTACGAGCACAGCCTCCGTCCTGGCTCCGACGCCGACGGTCCCGACGCGCGCGCCCTCCGCCCGCAAGGCATCCCGGAACGGCTAACCGCCGGTGATGCGGCGGAGGCGTCGCTGCTGCTCGAGGAGCTCGGTCCGGAGCCGGTACAGCGCCGCCGGACAGTCGCGGCCGAGCGCCTCCGCGATCGCGTCGTAGTCGGTGCCCGTCAGGGGTGCCTCGACCGTGACCTGCAGCCTGATCGCGTCCAGGATCCTGCCGGCGGTCTCCGGATAGCCCTCACGTTCGAGGATCTCCGCGAGCAGACGGGCAACGGGCGTTCCCAGTCGGACGCCGACGATCCGCATCGTCCGACGCTACCGCAGCCGGCCAGCCCTTCGCCTCCGCGCACGTGCTCCCGCCCGACCTAGCCCTCTCCGGGCGAATCCCTGGCCCTGCGTATAGCCCGTGCGGCGCGAGGCGTCGGCACCATCATCGGCCCTGCGGCGGGGGAGGGCGGGGAGACGCGCTTCGGCGCGTGGCTTCCCTGCGCGGGAGGGCGGGGAACGCGCGGCGCGTTCCCCGCCCTACACCCATGCGCCGGCGAGGCGGGGACCTGCGACGGGGCCCCCGGGCTCGGCTACGAGAGGTCGAGCACGAGCGTCACGGGCCCGTCGTTCACGAGCTCGACTTCCATCCTCGCACCGAAGACGCCCGTCTCGACATGGATCCCCTCGCCGCGAAGCGCGTCGACGAACGCCTCGATGAGCGGCTCGGCGATCTCCGGGCGCGCGGCGTCCGAGAAGCTGGGACGAGCGCCCTTCTGACGCTTGCTGTCGGCGAGGAGCGTGAACTGGCTCACGACGAGCGCCTCGCCGCCGACGTCCAGGAGCGAGCGGTCGAAGCGACCCGCGTCGTCGGGAAAGATCCGCAGGCGGGCGACCTTCGCCGCGAGGCGCGTGGCCGTGACCGGCAGGTCATCGTGCCCGGCGCCGAGCAGGACGAGCAGCCCGCCGCCGCAGGCGCCGACCGTCTTCCCGTCGACGCGCACCGACGCGCTCGAGACCCGCTGGACGACCGCGCGCATCCATGGATTCTTAGCCCGCACGCGCTAGCGTGCGGGCGTGGCCGAGCGCATCGAGGACTACGGCCTCATCGGCGACCTCCAGACGGCGGCGCTCGTCTCCTGTCACGGGTCCGTCGACTGGCTGTGCTTCCCGCGCTTCGACTCGGGCGCGTGCTTCGCGGCGCTCGTCGGCGATGCCGAGAACGGCCAGTGGTCGCTGCGTCCCGCGAGCGAGATCACGACGACCAGTCGCCGCTACCGCGACGACACGCTGATCCTCGAGACCGAGCTCTCCACCGCGGAGGGAACCGTCCGGCTGATCGACTTCATGCCGCCGCGCGGGGAGGCGCCGGACGTCGTCCGGATCGTCGAGGGCGTCGAGGGGACCGTGCGAATGCAGATGCAGATGAGCATCCGCTTCGACTACGGCGCGGTCGTGCCGTGGGTGCGCCAGAGCGACGAAGGGCTGCTCGCCGTCGCCGGCCCCGACGCGCTTCTGCTGGCGACGCCCGTCGAGCTCGTCGGCCGCGGCTTCCACACCCACGCCGAGTTCGAGGTGCGAGAGGGCGAGCGCGTTCCGTTCGTCCTCACGTGGTTTCCGTCGAACGGCTCGCCGCCGGCGCGCGTCGACGCCGAGCAGGCGCTCGACGAGACGGAGGCGTACTGGCGCGACTGGGTCACGTCGTGCGTCCACCTCGGTCGCTTCCGCGATGCGCTCGTCCGCTCCCTCGTGACGCTGAAGGCACTGACGTTCGGGCCGACCGGGGGGATCGTCGCCGCTCCGACGGCGTCGCTGCCCGAGTCGCTCGGAGGCGTGCGGAACTGGGACTACCGCTACTGCTGGCTCCGCGACGCGACGCTGACGCTCCTCGCACTGGTCCGCGCCGGCTACGAGGACGAGGCCGTCGCGTGGCGCGACTGGCTCCTGCGCGCGATCGCAGGGCTACCCGAGGAGATCCAGATCATGTACGGGATCGCCGGAGAGCGCCGGCTCACCGAGCTCGAGCTCGACTGGCTCGCGGGGTACGAGGGCTCGCGCCCGGTCCGCATCGGCAACGCCGCCTCGCGTCAGCTCCAGCTGGATGTCTACGGCGAGGTCGCGGACGCGCTCTTCCACGCGCGGAGTGCCGGGATCGGGGCGTCGGGGGACGCCTGGTCGCTCAGCACGAAGCTGCTCGAGTGGCTCGAGGACGGCTGGCGGCGGCCGGACGAGGGGATCTGGGAGGTGCGCGGCCCGCGGCGGCACTTCACGCACTCGAAGGTCATGGCGTGGGTCGCCTTCGACCGGGCCCTGCGCAGCGTCGAGGAGCACGGGCTCGAAGGGCCCGCCGACCGCTGGCGGGAGGTCCGGGACGAGATCCACGACGAGGTCTGCCGCAAGGGCTTCGACCCACGGCTCCGCGCGTTCACCCAGTCGTACGGCTCGCCGCGCCTCGACGCGAGCGCGCTGATGATCCCGCTCGTCGGGTTCCTCCCCGCCGACGACGAGCGGATGGTCGGGACGGTCGCCGCGATCGAGCGCGGGCTCATGCGCGGCGGGCTCGTCGAGCGGTACCGCGCGGACGAGGAGAACGCCGAGGTCGACGGCCTGCCGCCCGGCGAGGGCACGTTCCTCCCCTGCTCGTTCTGGCTCGCGCAGGTCTATGCGCTACAGGGGCGCGTCGACGAGGCAGAGGCGCTGTTCGAGCGGCTGCTCGGCCTGCGCAACGACCTCGGCCTGCTCTCCGAGGAGTACGACGTGGCGACAGGGCGGCTGATCGGCAACTTCCCGCAGGCGTTCACCCACCTCGCGCTCGTGGACGCGGCGCTGACCCTCGAGGAGGGCAGGTGCAAGCGCGCGGAACGGCGACCCTTCGACGGCGCAGAGGCCCCGGCGGCCCGTGCCGGTGGCTAGCCGGGCGATGGCCGTCGTCGAGCTCCGAGACCGGGACGTGCTGGCGACGTTCCTCCGGGGGCGGCCTGCCGTCCATGCCTACGCGCTCGGCGATCTCGACGACTTCTTCTGGCCGCGGACCCGGTGGCGCGCGTGGCGTCCGGACGGACGCGTCGAGCAAGTTGCGCTGCTCTACGACGAGCCTGACCCGCCGGTGCTGCTCGCGCTCGCGGACGAGCCCGAGAGCGCGATGCGCCGGCTGCTGGAGGCGATTGCCGCCGACCTGCCGCCGAGGCTCTATGCGCACCTCTCCCCCGGCGTCGTCGACTGGCTCGCGCCGACGCTCGTCCCCGAGAGCGAGCCGATCGCGCACCTGAAGCTCGGGCTCGCCGACCCGGATGCGCGTGACCGGGCGCCCGAGCGCCGATCCGGTTCGCCTCGCACCGGGCGACCTCGGCGAGCTCGAGCGCTTCTACGAGCGGGCGTATCCGGGCACGTGGTTCCAGCCGCGGATGCTCGAGACAGGCCGCTACGTCGGCATCCGCCGCGACGGCGAGCTCGTCAGCGTCGCCGGCGTCCACGTCTGGTCGCCGCGGTGGCGAGTGGCGTGCCTGGGCAACGTCGCAACCCTGCCGTCGGCACGGGGAGAGGGCCTCGCGACGGCGGCGTGCGCCTCGCTCTGCCGAATGCTGCTCGCCGACGGCATCGACGTGATCTCGCTGAACGTGCGCGCCGACAACGCTGCCGCGATCCGGGCGTACGAGAAGCTCGGCTTCGTCCACGCCGCCGACTACGTCGAGGTGATGCTCGAGGCGGCGACCGGCGCCGAGGCGCGCACGTGATCTACGTCGTCGGCGCGGGGGCGGCGGGGCTCGCGTGCGCCGCGACGCTCCGTGGTGCGGGCGCGGACGTGGTCGTACTGGAGCGCGACGACGTCGGCGCCGCCTGGCGGTCTCGCTACGACTGCCTTCACCTGCACACGGTGCGGTGGCTGTCCGGCCTTCCGGGCTACCGGATCCCGCGCTCTCTCGGGAAGTGGCCCTCGCGCGACGGTGTCGTCGAGTACCTCGGCGCGTACGCACGCCGCCACGCGCTCGACGTGCGGGCGGGTTGCACCGTCGAGCGCGTCGACCGAGACGGAGCCGCCTGGACCGTGCTCGCCGACGGCGAGCACCTCCGCGCCGATCGCGTCGTCATCGCGATGGGGTACAGCAACGTGCCTCACCTCCCGGCCTGGAGCGGCGCGTTCGACGGGGAGCTGGTGCACTCCTCGGACTACCGACGAGGCGATTCGTATCGCGGCCGTCGCGTGCTCGTCGTCGGCGCCGGGAACTCGGGTGCAGAGATCGCGATCGATATCGCGCGGGCCGGTGCCAGCACGGTACTGCTCTCGGTGCGCACGCCGCCCGGCCTCGTCCGGCGGGACACCCTCGGCGTTCCCAGCCAGCTGCTCGGGGTCGCGAGCGCGCATCTTCCGGTCGGCGTCGTCGACCGGGTCGCGGCGACGCTCCGCCGCGCGGCCTTCGGCGACCTCTCGGCCCTCGGGCTGCCGGCGCCCGAGAGGCCGTACTCGGAGTTTCTCCGCAGGCGCACGATCCCGATCGTGGACGTCGGCCTCGTCGCAGCGCTCGAGCGCGGAACGGTCACGATCGTCCCGGCGCTCGAGCGGTTCGAGGACGGCGTGCCGGTCCTCGCCGACGGGCGCCCGGTGGACGTCGACGCGATCGTCGCGGCGACCGGGTTCCGCACGGGCCTCGAGCCGCTCGTCGGTCATCTCGGCGTGCTCGACGACAACGGGGTTCCGCTCGCCCACGGCGCCGACACGCACCCGGCGGCGCCCGGATTGCATTTCGTCGGCTACCTCGTGACGCTCGGCGGGACTCTCCGGCTCGTCGGCAAGCAGGCCGAGCGCCTCGCGCGGATCGCGGCGTGACCGCGCGCTGCGCGCTCGATATGCGGATCGGCGCGTATGCGGTGGTGGTCGACGCCGCGCTGCGATTCGCTCAGCGCTGAACGGCGACGGGCGCTGTCGACGTCCGGCCGGTCGCACGCTCGGTCTCAGCCGCGAGGGTAGCCACGAGATGCGCGATCGTCCCCTGGCCGATCCCCTCGGCGGGCAGGTCGCGCGCGGCGGCCGACGCCCACCCGGCGTCGCGCCGCGTCGTCTCGCGGAGCGCCTCGTCCCCGGTCTCGATCCACCGCCCGAGGGAGCGGAGCGCGCCCCGCAGAAGCTCGATCGCGTCGGCGAGGTCCTCTCTCGGGCCGCCACCTTCCCGGACGACCCGGTAGGCGGCGCCTGCGATCGAGCGCGACCCGCGGACGATCACGTCGAGATGCGCGGTGGCGTCGGCGATCTCGTCCACGCGGCCTCGCTGCCCGCGCCGACGCGGCGCGATCCGCGTCGCCTCGCGGGCGACCGCGAGCGCCTCGGCGAGCGTCCGCTCGTCGGCGCGCAGCGCGCGGGCTCGCTCTGCCCGTTCGATGCGATTCTCGCGAAGCGCCGCTGCGGCCTCGGTCAGGCTACGGTCGAGGACGGAGAAGATCGGACGTGAGCGGTCGACGACCGACGCGACCGGGTCGATCGGGAAGAGGACGACCGAGATCACGCCCGCGACGGCCGCGCCGACGAGCGCGTCCTCCAGCCGGTCGGGCGCAAGGCCCGACGTCGTGCGGTCGACGGCGACGAGGAGGGCCGCCGAGATCCCGGCCTGGATGATCACCACCGGCTCGCGTGTGACGAAGAGCGTCATCGTCATCGCGACGAACACGACCACCGCGATCTGGATCCCGCCCCGGTCGAGGATGCCGACGAGCACGTCGCCGATGCCGATCCCGATCGCCACGCCGACCACGAGGAGCAGCGCGGCTCGCCCGCGCCTGCCCGACGTGAATCCCATTGCGACGATGGCCACGATCGCGGCGAAGATCGGGCGAGGGTGGTGGAGCACGCGGACGCAGAACGCCCAGGCCACACCGGTCGCGACGGCCGTCTGCAGGATCGGGCCGACGCCGTGACGGACGCGGGACGCACCGTCCCGAGACCAGGACTCGAGACGCAGGCGATATCCCGGGGCACTGGGCACGGCACATTCTGTTGTTCCGCCCCCGGACGACGTGCCCGATGCGCTCGGTCAGCGGTGCCCGAAGTGGTGGGCGCGAGGGAGAGCGGCCACGATGTCCGGTGTGGCAGCGACGCGCCGGGCGAGCGGCGAGAGGCTCTCGAGCTCGCGGACGAGAACGTTCCGGTTCCGCTCGACGCGTTCGAAGCGGCCGCGCACGAGGACGATCGGCTCCGAGCGGACGATCCCGCGGTGGCTCTCGTAGACGTCCTTCGGGACGATGAGGTTCACCTGGCCGTGCTCGTCCTCGAGCAGCATGAAGACGATCCCCTTCGCCGTCGCGGGCCGCTGCCGTGCGATCGCCATGCCCGCGAACGCGACCGACGCTCCGTGCCGCGCCTCGTGGAGCTCGGGGCTCGAGAGCGTCCCCGGCGGCAGGTGCGGGCGCAGGAGCGCAAGCGGGTGCGTCCCCACCGAGAGACCTGTCTCGCGATAGTCGGCGAGCATCCGCTCCCAGCGGGTGAGGTCGGGCAGGGCAGGCGTCTCGGCGGTCGGGTCGAGCGGCAACGGCAGCTGCTTCGCCTCGCCGTGCGTGCCCTCGACCGTGCGCGGCCGGGTCGCGAGCCCGAGCTCCCAGAGCAGGTCGCGGCGGCGCGGCCCGAAGCCGTCACAGGCACCACCGCGGACGAGCGCCTCGAGCGCGTCGCGGGAGACCTGGGCACGGCGCGCGAGGTCACCGACGCCGTGGTAGGGCCCGTTCGCCTCCCGCTCCGCCTCGAGCGCCTCGGCGTCGTCCTTCCCGACCGACGAGACGTACGCGAGCCCCACGCGGACGGCGTGGGACAGCGCTTGTGTTGAATCACCACAAGCGGACGGGGCCGAAGCCACGCCCTGCACGCCTCGCGCACGAGGCTCCAGCGAGCAGCGCGCCTCGCTCAGGTTGACGTCGGGCGGGCGCACCTCCACCCCGCGCCGCTGCGCATCGCGGACGAGGCTCGCGGGCGGGTAGAAGCCCATCGGCTGCTCGTTCAGCAGGCCGCAGAGGAACTCGGCCGGATAGTGGTGACGGAGCCAGGCCGACTGGTAGGCGAGCAGGCCGAACGCGGCCGCGTGCGCCTTCGGGAAGCCGAAGCCCGAGAAGCCCACGAGCGTGTCGAAGACCCCGTCGGCAACCTGCTCGTCGACACCGCGGCCGATCGCCCCGGAGACGAAGCGGGCCCTCTGCGCCTCGAGCGCCTCGTGGCTCCGCTTCCGGCTCATGGCGCGCCGCAGCCCCTCGGCCTCGCCGATCGTGTACCCCGCGAGCGCGATCGCGACGTCGAGCACCTGATCCTGGAAGACGACGACGCCGAGCGTCGCGGCAAGCGGCTCTCGGAGCGACTCGTGCGGGACGGGGAAGATGAACGACGGGTCCTCGCGAAGGCGGCGACGGTGCTCGATGTACGGGTGGACGGCCTTCCCCTGGATCGGCCCGGGCCGGACGAGCGCGACCTGGATCGTCAGGTCGTCCATCGTCCCGGGCTTCGTGCGGAGCAGGCTCTGCATCTGCGCGCGGCTCTCGATCTGGAACACGCCGACGGTGTCGGCCGCCTGGATCTCGGCGAACACGGCCGGATCGTCCAGCGGGACGCGCGAGAGATCGATCGGCGCGCCGTGGAGCTGCGCGATCCGGTCGACGCACTCCTCGATGCACGAGAGCATCCCGAGCCCGAGCAGGTCGATCTTGAGGAAGCCCGCGTCGGCGCACGAGTCCTTGTCCCACTGGCAGAGCTGACGGCCGGCCATCGCGGCCGGCTGCGACGGGAACGAGCTCGACGAGCGGCCGCGATGAGATCACCATCCCACCCGGGTGCTGGGAGACGTGGCGGGGCAGGCCCGCGATCTCCCTGGTGAGGAACTGGAACGCGCGCCAGCGCTTCGAGAGGAGCTTCTGCTCGGCGTCGGGGAGCGCCGCGACCTCGTCCGCGACGCGCTCGGCGTGCCAGCCGTCGGTCACGCGGGCGAGCCTCTCGAGCTCGGACTGCGGCAGGCCGAGCGCCTTGCCGACGTCGCGAATCGCGCCCCGCGAGCGGTACGTCGCGAAGCTCGCGACGAGCGCCGCGTGCTCGTGCCCGTAGCGCTCGGTGACGCGGACGATCAGCTTCTCGCGGATGTCGCGCGGGAAGTCGAGGTCGATGTCCGGCACCGACGTGAGCTCGTGGTTGATGAAGCGGCCGAGCGAGAGGCCGTTCTCGACGGGGTCGACGTGCGAAAGCCCGGTCAGGTAGCAGACGATCGAGCCGACCGAGCTGCCCCTCCCCCGCCCCGGCGGCAGGAACATGCGCGGCGAGCCCCGGCCGCGCACCTCGAGCGCGCACTCCCGCGCGATCTCGAGCACCTCGTGGTGGAGGAGGAAGAACCCCGCGAGACGGAGCCTCCCGATCAACGCCAGCTCGCCGTCCAGGCGGGCGCGCGCCTCCGCTTGTAACAGACTGTTGCAAGCGCCGTACCGCTCGGCGAACGCGTGCTCGCAGAGGTCGGCGAGCTGGCGGGTCGCGGGGTCGGCTCGGTCGGAGAAGTCGGGGTAGCGGTAGCCGAGCTCCTCGGTGAGGTCGAAGGCCAGCCGCTCGGCGAGCGCCACCGTCCGGCTCGCAGCCCCCGGATCGACATCCGCAAAGCGCTCTGCCATCTCCGCAGGCGCCCGCAGCACCGCCTCGCGATTCCCACGCCGCTCGCGCTCGCACCCGTCGAGCGAGGTGCGGCAGCGGATCGCGACGAGCACGTCCTGGAGCAGCGCGCGGCGCGGTGCGTGCGCATGGACGTTTCCCGTGGCGACCGTCTCCACGCCGAGACGCTCGGCGAGGTCGCGGAGCATCGCGTTGCGGCGCGCGTCGCCGCGCTCGTACGGCCGCTGGAGCTCGACGAAGAACCGCTCCCGGCCGAACGCGGCGGCGAGCCGCGCGGCGGCGTGCGGGTCGTGGAGCGCGAGCCCGTCTCGGGCGCAGCCGGAGAGGCAGACGAGCCCGTCGTTCAGCTCGGCGACGGTGTCGAGCGGGACGGCAGGCGGCAAGGGCTCTCTGTCCTCCCGCCCGGGACGGCGCGTGCCGGCATGGGCCGCGGTGAGGATCCGGCAGAGGTTCGCGTACCCCTTGCCGCTCTCGCAGAGCAGCGTGACGTGCATCCCGCCTTCGAGGGTGACCTCGGCGCCTGTGATCGGCCGGAGGCCGACGTGCTTCGCGGCGTGCGCGAACTCGAGCGAGCCGTAGACGCCGTCGTGATCGGTGAGGGCGAGCGCCGGATAGCCGAGCTCCACCGCCCGCGCGACGAGCTCCTCCGGATGCGAGGCGCCGTCGAGGAAGGAGTACGCCGAGTGGCAGTGGAGCTCGACGTAGGAGCGACCCATTACGCTCTTTCCCGGTGGCACCGAGCATCCAGCAGGCCGAGACGCTCGCCACGGGGCCGGACGTGACCGTCGAGCTGCTGGCGGACCACCCGAGCCTTGCCGTCTCGACGGCGCGGTTCGCTCCCGGCGCGGGGCCGCCGCCGCCGCCGCACGTCCACGCCGCGCACGCGGAGGCCTTCCTCGTCCTCGAGGGCACGCTCCATCTCGTCCTCGGAAGCGAGGAGAGGGTCGCCGGCGCGGGCACGGTCGTGGTCGTGCCGCCCGGCGTGTCGCACACGTTCCGCGCCGACGACCCGGTCCGGTTCCTCGACATCCACACGCCGTCGACCGGGTACGGCTCGTTCGTGCGGGCGCTCTCCGCCGCCCGGGACGAGAACGAGCTCGCGCGCGCACGTGCCGCGTTCGACCAGCAAGCTCTCCCGAACGGCGGCGCCGACGCGTCGGCGGTCGTTGTCGTTCGCACCGGCGGAGCGGACGGCGAGGCGATCACGGATCGTCCCGGTCGCCGCGTGACGCTGCTTGCGGACACGGAGCACCTGACGCTGACGGAGTTCGACTACGGGCCGGGCCAGCGGGGCGCCAGCCCACACGTCCACCACGACCACTCGGACGCGTTCCTCGTGGTCGAGGGCGAGCTCGAGATCACCTTCGAGGACGGGCCGCTCCGGGCACCTGCGGGAACCTTCGTGCTCATCCCTCCCGATGTCGTCCACTCGTTCGACAACTCGAGCGACGCGGCCGTGCGCTTCTTCAACGTCCACGCACCGCCCTGCGGCTTCGGGGACTACCTGCGCGGGCGGAACCCCGGCTTCGACCAGCACGAGCCGCCGGCGGGCGGTGGGCTCGATCCGGGCGACGCGGTGGTCGTCCGGGCCTTCGCCCCGGGCGCCTGAGCGATGGGCGTCCTCGTCGAGTCGCTCGTCCGTGAGCCGGAGGGCGCGATCCAACGTCTCGCCGACCGATCGACCGGCTGAATGGCGCGGCCCCGGGACGACCGCTACGACGACATCGTCGACGCGATCACCGCGTGGCATCCCGACTGTCGCGCGGGGAAGGTGTTCAGCATGCCGTGCGTCAAGCGCTCCGGCAGAGTCGTGTTCGGGCTGTCGCGCACGGGAATGGTGTTCAAGCTGACCGACCCAGACGTGCACGCACGGGCGCTCTCCGTCCCCGGCGCGCACCTGTTCGATCCGTCCGGGCGCGGCCAGCCCTTCCGCCAGTGGGTGGTCGTCCCGCCCGAGCAGGCGGCCGAGTGGGAGCCGCTCGCTGCCGAGGCGGTCGCACAAGATCATTCGATCCCGCCGGGTCAGCGCGAAAAGCAGGTGTCGGACTGAAATCCGACACCGGGTGGTGCCCACAGGCCGACGCCTCGCGCATGCGCGAGGCGTCAGGCGCGCTGCGCGAACCAGCACCGCCGCTCCCCGTCGCGGTAGACGCACACGTTGCGGCCGGACTCGAGCACGACCTCGAAGTAGCGGCGATCGACCGGGTCGTCGGTCCACCAGCGGTCGACGACGCGCCACTCCTCCCGGACGACGACCACGAGCTCGCGGTCGACGAGCCGCGGCTCGCCGCTCACGGCCGTCTCGACGAGGGCGGGCCGGGGTGCGTTCAACCGGCCCGCGACGCCACGCCGGAGCGTGCCCGAACGGTCGGCTCGCACGGTGTCGCCGGCTGCGCTCATCGCCGAAAGACGGCGGGTCGCGTGCTCCGTGCCATCCCCCGATGCCCTCCCGCCTACACATCGCGCGGCACGACGAGTGCCCTCGTCTCGGGGATCCGTGACCAGGGGGCGACCTCGACGACACCCCCGACCGCGCCCCCGCCTGCACTCGCCCGCACCTGCCGGAGGCCTTCCCGCAAGCGCGCGTCCGCCTCCTCGCCTTCCGGTCCGACGAGTACGAGCTGCTGCCCCGCGTGCGCGGCGAGCTCGACCGCCTCGAGCCGCAGCTCGACCACGGGGGCCGGGATCTCCGTGAGCTTCGGGCCGAGCGCCGCGCGGATCCGCTCTCGCTCGCCGGATGCCTCACGGAGCGTCACCGTCCGTCGCCACGAGCTGCCGCCCACGAGCCGGGCTGCGAGAGCCAGCTTGCGAAACGGCCTTCCCGCCCGTTCGGGCCGTGCGATCAGCCGGTCGAGCAGGGCGCCGAACGCGCGGCGCAGCGTGAGCTCGTTCGCGACCGCCTCGGGGAAGGAGAGCGCCTCGGCCAGCTCTGCCGCGGGCGATCGCCCATGCACGCGGCGGCGCTCCCCGCCGCGTGCAAGGCTCCACGCCCGCTTCCCCTCCTGCCCCAGCCGCTCGGCCACGGCGCCGCCCGGTAGGGCGGCCAATGACCCGAGAGTGCGGACGCCGAGACCCTCGAGCTCGGCGTACCGCCCCTCCTCGAGCGGCAGGAGCGAGAGCGGGAGCGGCTCGAGAAACGCCTGCTCCTCCTCCCCCTCGACGATCACCGCCTGCCCCGGGCGCGCGACGCTCGCCGCCGCAAGGGCGACGAACCGGCGCTGCCCCGCACCCGCGCGCGGGTCCCAGGCAGGCCCGACGGAGGCGAGCGCCCGCGTGAGCGCCGCCTCCACCCCTCCGTAGAGCCGCTCCACACCCCGGGTCTCGAACACGACCGCCCCCGGCTCGAGGGGCTCGACGGCGAATCCCGCGTCCTCGAGACGCTGCAGCACGCCTTCCCACTCCCGTTCGGCCCGCGCAGGGTCGGGGTCGACGAGCACGAGCTGCGGGCACGTTGCGAGCGCCTCTCCAAGACGCATCCCCGCCGTGACTCCTGCCGCCTCGGCCGCCGAGGTGACCGGCCCGACGAGCTGCTCCCGCCCGGGCTCGGGGGCGAGCGCAGCGGGGACGACCGCGAGCCTCGGCCGGGCCCGGAGCGCCGCACGAAGCTCGAATCCCGGGATGAGGAGGCACGCGATCATGGGGGAACAGATGTTCTATCGAACACGTGTTCGTGTGTCAAGAGGGACGGGCCATGCACTGGACACGAAGAAGACGCTGTCCGATAGTGGCGGCGCGGTCTCCAGTTCGGTCATGTCGAATCCGCTCGCACTCGACAACCCTGTCGCAACGGCCCTCGTGTTCGGGCCTCTCGTCGGGTCGGTGCTGGCCGAGAGTCGCCGCTTCCGCGGGGACTCCGGACGCCGCTTCGCCGACCGGACATACCGGCGCTTGCAGGCGTGGCAGCTCGCCGGCCTCCTTCTCGGAGTGCTCGTCGCCAAGGTGGTTCCCGGTGCGGCGCTCCCTGGCCCCGCCTGGGCCTGGCCCGTGCTCGGCTGTGTCATCGGACTGGCCGGCGTGGGCGTGCGGTGGTGGGCGATCCGAGCCCTCGGAGCGCGGTTCACCCGAGACCTCCAGGTCGCGGTGGACCACGAGATCGTGGTCGACGGGCCGTATCGGCACGTTCGCCACCCCTCGTACACGGGGGCGATCCTCATGTTCGCCGGCGTCGGCATCGGCCTCGGGAACGCACTGAGCATCGCCCTGTGCCTGGTGCTCCCGGCAGTCGGATATCTCGAGCGGATCCCGCGTGAGGAGGAGCTCCTGCGCAGGGAGCTCGGCGAGCCCTATGCCGACTACGCGCGGCAGACGCGCCGCCTCGTTCCCGGCGTCTACTGACGCGTCGACGACGGTGGCTCAGCGCCGGACGGCGCGGAAGCACTCGGTCGCATACGGCATCGCCAGCACCCCGTCCGTGGAGTACGCGTCGAACAGCTCCGCCACGTGCTCGAGCACGGGGCGACGCTCCTCCTCGGAGAGCACCGCGCACTGGCTTCGCGAGCGGACGAGCTCGACGAGGTCGGACCGCCCGAGCATCTGCACGTGGGCGAACGAGGCGCGCTCGACCGACCCGAAGAGCCCGCTCTCGTCGATGCTCTCCACGACGGAGTCGACGCCACCTGCACGGAACTCGCTGCGGCCGATGACCGTGTCGGTGAGCTCGGAGACCCAGGGCACGCTGTCGTCGCGGGTGTTCCAGACGAGCGCCAGCCGGCCGCCCGGCCGGAGCACCCGGGCGATCTCCGGGAGCGCGACGGGGTGGTCGAACCAGTGGAACGCCTGTGCGCAGGTGACGACGTCCGACGAGCCGTCGGGGAGCGGGATCGCCTCGGCGCTGCCGCTCACGGCGGTTGCACCGGGCACGGCGCGCCGCAGCTGCTCGAGCATCTCCTCGAGCGGCTCGACCGCCGTCACGCGATGCCCGAGCGCCACGAGCGAGCGGGTCAGCTTGCCCGTTCCGGCGCCGAGGTCGATCACGTCGCACGGCTCGTCACCCGCGAGCCAGCGGACCGCGTCGTCGGGGTACCCGGGCCGCGCACGCTCGTAGGCGTCCGCCACGACGCCGAACGACGCGGCGCGCTCGAGCCGGCCCTCACGCTCGTCGGCCATCCGTCGAGCGTATCCTCGGCGGCACGTGAAGAGCGAGGAGCCCTTGGTGTCCCCGATGGTGAGAGCCCAGTACGAGCGACGCGGCCCCGTGCCGCAGGACGTGATCCAGGCGGTCGAGTTCGAGGCGCCGACTCTTCGGGCGGGCGAGGCGCTCGTCGAGGTGGTGGCAGCGCCGATCAACCCGTCGGATCTGCTGACCCTGACCGGGGAGTACGGCCAGTTGCCGCCGCTTCCGGCGATCGGGGGCCGAGAGGGCGTCGGGCGGGTCGTCGAGCTCGGTGCCGGCACGGACGGCCCTGCGGTCGGCCGGCTCGTGCTGCTGGTGGGCGCGTCCGGTACCTGGTCGACGCACGTCGTCGCCGACGCGGCGCGCCTCGTGCCGCTGCCGGACGAGGCCGACCCGCTGCAGCTCGCGATGATGACGATCAACCCGCCCACGGCGGCGCTGCTCCTTCGCGAGTTCGTGACGCTCGAGCCCGACGAGTGGGTGATCCAGAACGCCGGCAACTCGGCGGTGGGCCTCTACCTCGTCCAGTTGGCCCGCGGCCGCGGCCATCGGACCGTGAGCATCGTCCGTAGGGAGGGCGCTGTCGAGGTCGTGCGCGAGGCGGGTGGCGACGTCGTCCTCCTCGACGGGGACGACCTCGCGAGCCGGGTCGGCGAGGCGACAGCCGGTGCCGGGATCCGCCTGGGGCTCGACGCCGTCGGTGGGCACGCTACGGGCCGCCTGGCGGACTGCCTGTCACACGGCGCGACGCTGGTCAACTACGGGCGCATGAGCGACGAGCCGTGCGTGGTCTCGCCCAACGCCTTCATCTTCCGTGACCTGACGCTTCGGGGCTTCTGGCTCGCGCGGTGGTACAAGGACGCGCCCGAGGCAGAGCGCCGCTCGCTCCTCCGGGAGATCGCCGGGCTCGTGGCCGCAGGCACGCTGTCGGCGCCGATCCACGCGACGTACGACGTCCGCGAGATCCGCGAAGCGGTCGCAGCCGCCGCGAGCGGGCGACGGTCGGGCAAGGTCCTGGTCGTCCCGCGGGACTGAGCCTGCGGTGCGCCGCGCCGCGCTCCTCTCGTTCCTCGTGGCCGTTCTCCTGACGGGCTGCGGCGGGGGCAGCACCGACAGCACGACCGACGACGCGCTCTCCTACGACGCGCGGGCGCCGCTCGCCCTCCGGCAGGGGACGCGCGCCGAGGTCGACGGCGTCGTCGTGCAGGACGTCTCCTACACGAGCGGCCAGGACCGTGTCGAGGGATACCTCGTCTCACCACGCTCGACCACGGGGAAGCACCCGGCGGTCGTCTTCCTCCACGGCGCCGGCGGAGACCGCGAGGAGCAGCTCGGCACCGCGGTGAAGCTCGCCGAGCGCGGCGCGATCGCGCTCACGATCACCGCGCCCTCCGGGTCCAAGACGCCGCCTCCGGGAGCGACCGGCAAGAAGCTCGTCCGCTGGCAGGGTGCTGCGCTCGCGGCGGACGTGGTTGCGACCCGACGCGCCCTCGACATGCTCGCCGACGACGACCGCGTCGACCCCGACCGGCTCGGAATGGTCGGCTGGAGCATGGGCGGCAGGCTCGCGGCGGTCGTCGCCGGCGTCGACGACCGCGTCCGCGCGACCGTGCTCATGTCGGTCGGCGCCGCCCCGCTCGAGGCGTACCTGGAGGGTGCTCCGCCGGAGCTCAAAGGCGTCGTCCGCGAGGCGCTCGAGCCGATCGACCCGCTCTCGCACGTCGGGAATGCGAAGGGCTCGATCCTCGTGCAGGCGGGCCGTCAGGACTCGATCGTCCCGCGGGCGGCGCTCGACGCGGTCATCGCGGCCGCCCCGCAGGGGACGAAGGTCGAGTGGTACCCGACCGACCACGCCCTGAGCCGGCAGGCCGAAGCCGACCGGATCGCCTGGCTCGCCGACGAGCTCGGATCGAGTGCTGACTAGGTGCCGCGCGACTACTCGGCGGCCTCGGGCAGCTCACGGATGCGCGGCACCGGTGAGGGAAGAAGGAAGAGGACGCCGAGCATCGCCCCCGCGGCGCCGATCCAGAGCGCCGTCCGCAGGCCGAGCCATGCGCCCAGAAGTCCTCCGGCGAGCGACCCGAGCACGCGGATCCCGTAGTTCACGAAGGTGTAGGCGCCCGACACGCGGGACCGCAGGCGCGGCGGGATCACCGCCGCGAAGAGCGAGCCCGCGCTGATGTCGAGCAGCATCACTCCGAGCCCGGAGCCGAACTCGGCGAGGAAGAGGCATCCGAGCACCACGGTCTCGGGCCCGCGTGCGAGCGGCACGAGAAGGATCGGCGCCGGAAACAGGATGCACCCGAGGACGAGCGTCGGGCCGACGCCCAGCACCCGCGTCACGGGCGTCGCGATCACCGAGCCGACGAGCCCTCCGACCGCACCCGCTCCGAGCACCAGCCCGAGCGTTCCCGCCGCGACCCCGAGCGTACGGGTCGCGTAGAGGACGAAGAGCGCCCAGAAGACGAAGTTGAAGAAGTTGATCGTCGCCGTCGCGAGCAGCGTCGGCCGGACGATCGGCGAGTCCGCGATCCAGCGGAGGCCGACCGTCACGCCCTGGCGCTCCCGCGTGGGCTGCGGCTCCTCCGGGCGGATGCGGCCGAGGAGAGCCCCCGACGAGAGGAACGAGAGCGCGTCGACGAGCAGCGCCCCCGGGGCCGTCACCGCGTGCACGAGCACCCCGGCGACGCTCGGCCCTGCGACGAACGAGAACGCCCGGCTGCCGTTCAGCAGCGAGCTCGCCTCGACGAAGCGGTCCCGCGGGACGATCGTCTGGAACAGCGACGCGTCGGAGACGTTGAACAGCACCGAGAGCGTGCCGGCGAGGAACGCGACGACGTACAGCTGGGCAAAGGTCAGAGCCCCGAAGGCGTAGGCGAGCGGGACGCTCGCGAGCAGTGCCGCGCGACCGAGATCGGCCGCGATCATCGTGTGCCGCCGTCGGCCGAAGCGGTCCGCCCAGGCGCCCGCGTGCAGCGCGAACAGCAGGTTCGGAAGCAGTGCGACGGCCCCGAGGTACCCCATCTCGGCGGCGCTGGCGTCGAGCGTCAGCACGGCCACGAGCGGCACGGCGAGCAGCGTGACCTGGTCGCCGAAGAGCGACACCGTGTGCGCGCCCCAGTAGCTCCGGAAGACGCGACCCTCTCGGAGGAGCCGCGGGACGGCGACGCGGCGTCGCGTGGACGTCTCCGGGAGCACGGTCACGACCTGTCCTCCGGGAAGGCGATGTGGAGGAACTTGACCGGGCGCGTCCCGGGCGGACGCCGGTCGGGCCCGCCGATCCGCTCGAGGTACGGGTCGGCGAGCGCCTGGAGCGCGTCGCGGAGGCCGGCCAGCTCGTCGACCGTGAGGTACAGGAGGCTGTCGCCGAAGACCGCCGCCTCCTGCCACTCCTCCGGCTCCGAGCGGCGCCGCTCGAGCCATCGCTCGAGCCGTTCGACGTAGCCGGCGACCACGAAGCGCTCGAACGCGTCCGCGGCCTCCGCGAGCTCGGTGGTGTCGGCGACGTTCGGCCACGAGGTGTAGAGCGCCGTCGCGCGCCACGGCCGCCGTCGGCCGGTGCCGCCCTCCGCCTCCTCGACGAGCCCGAAGCGCTCGAGCTGCCGAAGGTGGTACGAGGCGCTGCCGGAGCTCTCACCGACCCGCCGACCCGCCTCGGAGGCCGTCAACGGCCCCTCCAGCCGAAGCAGGCCGAGCAGCTTGACCCGCAGGGGGTGCGCGAGCGCACGGAGCGCCCGCGGATCGGTGAGCTCGACCTCGCGCCTCATGGAAAGGAATCTTTGCAAAGAAATCTTTGCATGTCCACTCCGGATGACGCGCTCTGCCCGATCCGGTGTGGATCAGAGGCCGAGCTCGGCGGCGACGCCGTGCATGCCGACGAGGCGGGGCACGACGTCGAGCACGCTCTCGCGGGCGCACCAGGGGATGTCGGCCTCGAGCTCGGGGCCGTGGTTGATCAGGTTCCGACCGGAACGGGACGCACGGAACGCCTCCTCGGCGCCGCCGTAGGAGGCCGCGAGCCGCGCCGCGGCCTCCGCCGCGTCGCTGCGCTCGAATCCGAGGGCGACCGCGACCCGCCCGGCGACGTATGCGTCATCGAGCGCGAACGCGCCCTTCACCCCGGCGCAGAAGACTGCGACGTCGTCTCCGAAGGAGCGTGCGAGCTGCGTCACCGCATCGAGGTTCAGCAGTGAGGCGACGACGACGCGCTCGCAGCGCTCGGCGGCCGCGACGATCGCGCGGGTGCCGTTCGTCGTCGACATCGCGAGCGTCGCGGAGCGCGGCTCGAGGTACTCGCGGGGCGAGTTGCCGAGGTCGAAGCCGTCGATGCGGACGCCGAGGCGCTCCCCGCCGAGGGTCACGTCGACGGCCGCGAGCGCGCGTGCGTCCTCGACCTCCGCCGCGCACCAGACGCGCCGGTACCCGGCATCGAGCGCCTGGCAGATCGTCGAGGTCGCGCGGATGACGTCGATGACGACCCCCGTCGGGGCCTCCGCCGCCTCGTCGGGAGTGAACGCGACGTGAACCCGCACGCCGGTACGCTAGCCGCGAGGTGGCCGACACACCGCATTGCTACAGGCATCCGGACCGCGAGACGCTCGTCTCGTGCTCCGAATGCGGCCGCCCGATCTGCGAGGAGTGCATGACCTTCGCCCCCGTCGGGATCAAGTGCCCCGACCATGCGGGCGTCGGCGGCCCACGCCGGGCGGCGCAGCGCGCGCCGCAGGCCACGCGCCAGGTGCAGCGAACACTGGGCGGGATCGAGGCCCCGGCGACCGTCGGCCTCGTCGCGGTCAACGTCCTCGTATACCTCGTCACGGTCTACCAGGGCGGTGGCGTCAGTGCTCCTGGCGGCGAGCTCTTCGACAAGGGCGCGCTGGTCGGGGCGCAGATCTACGCGCAGGGCGACTGGTACCGGATCGTGACGGCGATGTTCCTTCACGCGAGCCTGCTCCACCTCGCGTTCAACATGATCGCCCTCTACTGGTGCGGGGCGATGGTCGAGCGCGTGATCGGCAGCTGGCGCTTCCTGCTCATCTACTTCGTGTCGGGCATCGCCGGCTCCGCGGGCGCGCTGCTGTTCAGCAGCCCGTTCGCCGTGACGGTCGGCGCCTCCGGGGCGATCTACGGGATCTTCGGCGCGCTGCTCGTGCTCGAGTACCGCGCCACCGGGTCGTTCACGGGCCCTGCGCTCGGTCTCATCGTGATCAACCTCTTCCTGTCCTTCGTGATCCCCAACATCTCGTGGGGAGGGCACGTCGGCGGCCTCGTCGGCGGCACGCTCGCGACGTTCGCCCTGCTGCACTTCCAGTACACCCGGCCGAGGTCGCTCGGGCCGGTGCTCGTCGGCCTGATCATGGCCGCGAGCATCCTCGTCGCGTACGTGCGCGTCGAGAGCTACGTCTGAGTCGAGCCGCGGCCGGTCAGCCGCCGACGGCGACCGACACGACCCCCTCCTCCGCCAGCGCCGCCTGGGCTGCCGCGAGGCGCGCCAGCGGAACGCGATACGGCGAGCAGGAGACGTAGTCGAGGCCGAGCTCGTGGCAGAAGGCGACCGACCGCGGCTCGCCGCCGTGCTCGCCGCAGATCCCCATCTTGAGGTCAGGCTTGACGCCGCGACCGCGCTCGACGGCGATCCGCATCAGGTCGCCGACACCCTCACGGTCGAGCACCTCGAACGGGTTGCGCTCGAGCACGCCGTGCTCCAGGTAGTACGTCAGGAACTTCCCCTCGGCGTCGTCTCGCGAGAACCCGAGAGCCGTCTGCGTGAGATCGTTCGTGCCGAACGAGTAGAAGTCGGCGTACGCCGCGATCTCGTCGGCACGGATGCACGCCCGAGGGAGCTCGATCATCGTCCCGCAGAGGTACTCCACCTCGGGCTCCTCGGCAGCGACGCGCTCGGTCAGCTCTCGGAGCCGCCGTAGCTCCTCGGCGAACCCGACGAGCGGGTGCATGATCTCGACGAGCGGCGCGTCACCCGTGCGCTCGGCCACGGCGCGCGCCGCACGGACGATGGCGCGGACCTGCATCTCGTAGATCTCGGGCCACTGGAGGCCGAGCCGGCAGCCGCGCGTTCCGAGCATCGGGTTCGCCTCGCGCAGCTGCTCGATCCGCCGCCGCATCGCCTCGGTCGTCGCCTCGTCGAGCGAGGGCAGGAACTCGTGGAGCGGCGGGTCGAGGAGGCGGATCGTCACCGAATGCCCCGCCATCGCCTCGAAGATCGCCTCGAAGTCGCCCTGCTGGACGGGGAGCAGCTTGTCGAGCGCGACGCGGCGCGCCTTCTCGTCGGACGCCAGGATCATCTCCTGGACGAGCGGGAGGCGGTCGGGCGCCATGAACATGTGCTCCGTCCGGCAGAGCCCGATGCCCTCGGCACCGAACTCGCGCGCCTTCGCCGCGTCCTCCGGCGTGTCGGCGTTCGCACGCACGTGCAGCCGACGGAAGTCGTCGGCCCAGCCGAGGATCGTCCCGAAGTTCTCGTCGATCGCGGGCGGGACGAGCGGCACGGCACCGACGATCACGCGTCCGGTGCCCCCGTCGATCGTGAGCTGATCGCCTTCCTTCAGCTCGAGATCGCCGATCCGGAGCGTCCGCGCGTTCACGTCGATCACGAGGGCCTCGCACCCGGCGACGCACGGCTTGCCCATCCCGCGAGCGACGACCGCGGCGTGGGAGGTCATCCCGCCGTGCGCCGTCAGGACGCCGCGGGCGTGGATCAGGCCGTGGATGTCGTCCGGCGTCGTCTCCCAGCGGACGAGGAGCACAGCCTCCCCCGCGCGGCCCCGGGCCTCCGCCAGGTCGGCGTCCAGCACGATCGCGCCGGAGGCGGCTCCGGGGGACGCGTTCAGTCCCGTCGCCACCACGTCGACGTCGGCGCCGGGGTCGATCATCGGATGCAGCAGCTGGTCGAGCTGGCCCGCGTCGACGCGGACGACGGCCTCCTCGCGGGAGATGAGCCCCTCGCCCGTCATCTCCACCGCGATGCGCAACGCCGCCTGCGCCGTCCGCTTTCCGGTCCGGGTCTGGAGCAGGAACAGGGTGCCGTCCTCGACCGTGAACTCGATGTCCTGCATCTCGCGGTAGTGCTCCTCCATCCGGTCGAGCGTCTCGCTCAGCTGCGCGTAGGCGGCCGGCATGATGTCCTGCAGGCGCTCGATCGGCTCCGGCGTGCGGATCCCGGCCACCACGTCCTCGCCCTGCGCGTTGAGCAGGAACTCGCCGTATAGGCGCCGCTCGCCCGTCGACGGGTCGCGTGTGAAGCAGACGCCCGTCGCCGAGGTGTCGCCCTTGTTGCCGAACACCATCTGGACGACGTTGACGGCGGTGCCGAGGTCGTCCGGGATGTCGTACGTGCGGCGGTAGACCCGCGCGCGCGGCGACTCCCACGAGTCGAACACCGCCCTGATCGCACGCTGGAGCTGCTCGCGGGCGTCCTGCGGGAACGGCGAGCCGACCTCGTGCTCGTAGATCCCCTGGAACGTCGCGATCAGCTCCCGCAGGTCGTCGGCGGTGAGCTCGACGTCCTGGCGCACGCCGCGGCGCTCCTTGAGCGCCTGGAGCTCCTCCTCGAACAGCTGCCCCTCCACACCGTCCACGACCTCGCCGTACATCTGGATCAGCCGGCGGTACGAGTCGAACGCGAACCGCGGGTTCCTGGTCGCCGAGGCGACGCCCTCCACTGCGACGTCGTTCAGGCCGAGGTTGAGGATCGTGTCCATCATCCCGGGCATCGAGATCGCCGCGCCCGAGCGGACCGAGACGAGCAGCGGGTCGGCGGGGTCGCCGAACCGCTTCCCCGTCCCTTCCTGGAGCCGCCCGACGTGCTCGTCCACTTCCGACCACAGCCCGGCCGGCACCTCGCCGGAGCGCATCGTCTCGCGGCACGCGTCCGTCGTCACCGTGAAGCCGGCGGGCACCGGGATCCCGAGCGCGGTCATCTCCGCCAGGCCGATGCCCTTTCCGCCCAGCAGCTCGCGGCCGCCGGGAGCCTGCTCGTCGAACGCGTAGACGAGATCCATGGCCGCGATCCTACGCGCGCGGCTTCGCCGCGCGCTAAAAAGGGCGTCCGTGCGACGTGTCGCCGTCCTGGCCACTGCGAGCGGATGTGGCAAGACCACGTTCGGCCGGGCGCTCGCCGCCCGCCTCGACGTGCCGTTCCACGAGCTCGACGCGATCCACCACCAGGCCGGGTGGACGGAGCTGGACGCCGCCGAGCTGCGCCGCCGCGTCGAGCCGATCGTCGCAGGCGAGGCATGGGTCGTCGACGGCTCCTATCGCGGAAAGCTCGGCGATCTCGTGCTCGAGGCGGCGGACACCGTCGTCTGGCTCGACCTGCCGCGGCACGTGTGGCTTCCGCGCCTCGTTCGGCGCACGGTCCGGCGCATCGCGCTGCGAGAGGAGCTCTGGAACGGCAACCGGGAGTCGCTGCGCGGCGTCCTGCTCGGGCCGGGCTCCCTCCTGGGCTACGCGCTCCGGACCGCGCCGCGCCGGCTCCAGCGCTACCCGATCGAGCTGGCGCGGTTCCGCGTCGCCCGGCTCCGCTCGGAGGCTGAGGTCGCCGCCTTCGTCCGGTCGGCATCCCGTTGAGCCCGGACGACCCTGCCCGCGGTCTCAGCCGAGGCGCGAGCGCAGCTCGGCGGCCCATGCCGCCGCCCGGAGCCCCAGCCAGATCGGCGTGAGGACGACGTAGAAGACCACCATCGCGACGACGAGGGCTCCCCCCAGATCGCCCAGAAGCGCACCGGCACCCAGCCCTTCTCGGAGAGATCGCGGCGGACCCCGCGTGCAAGCGGCCCGTACTTCGCGTTCGGTGACGTCACGACGACGCTGCCCGACGGCGGTGACGGTCGGCGACGAGCCGGATGATCCGCATCGCCGTCTCCTCGACCGAGAGCTCGGAGACATCGATCACGGGGCAGCGGAGCCTCCGATGGATGCGCGTCGCTGCCTCCAGCTCCTCGAACACGACCTCGAGGTCGGCATAGCGGCGCCGAGAGCCGCCCATCGACCGGACACGCTCCTCGCGGATCTCGACGAGCCGCTCGGGGTCGATCGTGAGGCCGACGATCTTCGCGCGGTCGATCTCGAACAGCGCGACGGGCGGGTCGACGTCCCGGACGATCGGGATGTTCGCGGCCTTGTGGCCGAGGTAGCCGAGGTAGATCGAGAGCGGCGTCTTCGACGTCCGCGACACGCCGACGAGCACGATGTCCGCCTCGTCGAGCCCCCCGCCGATGCCGTCGTCGTAGCGCACGGCGAACTCGATCGCCTCGATCCGCTTGAAGTACGTCTGGTCGAGCGGCGCCCTGACCCCCGGCTCCATCCGGGCGGCGACCCCCGCGACCCGGGAGATCGAGTCGATCGGGTGCCCCAGCAGGTCGCAGTAGTGGACCCGGGAACGGCGGCACTGCCTCCGCATCTCCTCACGCAGGCCCGGCTCGACGAGCGTGTAGACCATCACTGCCGGACGACCACGCGCGCGCGCCACCGCGAGCGCGAGATCCTCGATCGACTCCACGCGCGGGTGCCGTACCTCCTCGAACGCGAGATGCGGAAACTGCGCCTCGAGCGCGAGGACGAGGCGGGCGGCCGTCTCGCCGGTCGAGTCCGAGACGATGTGGAGCTCGACGGGGACGTGGTCGTTCACCGCGCGGAGCCTAACCGCGCGTGATCCTCGCGACTCTGGCGCCCGTCAACCGGACGAGGTCGGCGGGCTCGAGCTCGAGCTCGAGCCCGCGTCGGCCGGCGCTCACGTGAATGGTCGGGAACTCGAGCGCCGTCTGGTCGACGACGGTGGGGAGCCGACGTCGCTGGCCGAGAGGGCTGATTCCTCCTGCGACGTACCCCGTCGCCCGCTCCGCGGCACGGGTCTCCGCCATGGCGGCGCGCTTCCCGAGCGCGCGCAGATCGAGCTGTGAGCCGACCGGGACGACGGCGACGGTCAGCGTGCCGTCGATGTCGGCGACGAGCGTCTTGAAGACCGTGGCAGGGTCGAGCCCGAGCTTCTCGGCCGCCTCGAGCCCGAACGACTCGGCCCGGGGGTCGTGCTCGTACTCGTGCAGCGTGAACGAGATGCCTGCACGCGTCGCCGCGACGATCGCCGGTGTCCCCTGCCCCGCCATCCCGTAGGGCGCGAGGGTAGCGTTGGCGCACGATGCCCGCCGACCTCACGATGGACAAGGTCGTCTCGCTCGCGCGCCGCCGCGGCTTCGTCTTCCCCTCCTCGGAGATCTACGGCGGGCTCGGCTCCTCCTACGACTACGGGCATTACGGCGTCCTCCTCAAGGAGAACGTGAAGGCTCGCTGGCTCGAGGCGATGGTGCAGGAGCGCGACGACATCGTCGCCCTCGACTCGGCGATCATCCTGCATCCGAAGATCTGGGAGGCGTCCGGTCACGTCGCCGGGTTCACCGACCCGCTCGTCGACTGCCGCACCTGCAAGAGGCGCTTCCGCGCCGATCATCTCGCCGAGGAGCAGTGCGGCCGCAGGCCCAGCAAGCGGCCGGGCGAGACCGCGGAGTGCGATCTCACCGAGGCGCGGCAGTTCAACCTCATGTTCGAGACGCGGGTCGGCCCGGTCGAGGAGACGGGCCAACGGGTGTTCCTCCGCCCCGAGACGGCACAGGGGATCTTCGTCAACTTCAAGAACGTCGCCCAGCTCGCGCGACGCAAGCCGCCCTTCGGGATCGCGCAGGTCGGCAAGTCGTTCCGCAACGAGATCACGCCGGGCAACTTCATCTTCCGGACGCTCGAGTTCGAGCAGATGGAGATGGAGTTCTTCGTCCCTCCGGACACCGCCGACGACTGGTACCGCTACTGGATCGACGAGCGGGTCGCCTGGTACGTCCGCTACGGGATCCGGCCGGCGAGCCTGCGCGTGCGCCCCCATGATCCCGACGAGCTCTCGCACTACTCGAGCGCCACGAGCGACATCGAGTACCTCTACCCCATCGGCTGGTCGGAGCTCGAGGGAATCGCCAACCGCGGCACCTTCGACCTGACGGCTCACGCGGAGGCCTCGGGGACAACCCTCGAGTGGGTCGACGGTGGGAGCGGCGAGCGCTTTGTGCCCGCTGTGATCGAGCCTGCCGCGGGAGTCAACCGGGCGATGCTCGCCTTCCTCTGCGACGCCTACGACGAGGAGGTCGTCGGCGACCGCCAGCGCACGGTGCTCCGCCTGCACCCGGAGATCGCGCCCGTCAAGGTTGCTGTCCTGCCGCTCGTGCCTCGCGACGCGGGAATGGCCGAGCGGGCGAAGGCCCTCCACCAGGAGCTACGGCGCGTCATGGTCGCCGAGCACGACGACGGCGGGCAGATCGGGCGCCGCTACCGCCGCCAGGACGAGATCGGGACGCCCTGGGCGCTGACGATCGACGAGCAGACGCTCGTCGACGAGACCGTCACGATCCGCGACCGCGACTCGCTCGCACAGGAGCGCATCTCGATCGCTCGCGCGAGGGAGCACGTGCTCGACCGCCTCGCCGCTCCCTGGACGCCGCCTCCGCGGGACTGAGCGACCCAATGTACTTGCGGGTACAATCATCCTCGCCTTGGATGCCGCCCTGCTCACGCCGGCGCTCGCCTCGCTCGGGGAGCTCCTCCCCCACGACGGCCTGCTGACCACCGGTGAGCTCGAGCGGCTCGCGTCCGACATCGCCGCAAGGCCGGAGATCTGGGAGCCGCTCGTCCGCGTCGACCCCGATCGGCGCCGCTACGAGCTCATCTACGAGGACGACGACGTGGACGCGTGGGTGCTCTCGTGGATGCCCGGTCAGGGCACCGGCTTCCACGATCACTACATCTCCGGCGTCGGCCTGTGCTGTGCACGGGGCGGCGTGCGCGAGGACCTGCTCGTCTACGGAGGGCCTGACGTCGAGCTCCACCTGCGCCCCGGAGACACCCGACAGGGCGGCCCCGGGTACATCCACCGGTTGCGTCACGAGCGGGGGGAGCCGGCCGTCACGATCCACGTCTACTCGCCGCGGCTCGACTGGGTGGGCCAGTACCGCCTCGGCGACAGCGGCCTCGTGCGCCGCGAGGTGCGCCCCGGCCGGAACGAGCTGACGGACCAGCTCATCGCCGAGGGCGCGCTGGATCACGTCCTCGAGCGGTTCTGACCTTTCCGCCAGCGCGGGGATCCCCGCCTTCGGCGGGACACGTCCATGAAGGCGTCGCCTTCGGCGCCGCAACTGCCTCGCCGCCTCGTCGCGCGACCTGTCGCTAACCCGAGAAGCGCTCCACGGAGCATGCCAGCTTCGTCTCGTCGTACCGGTTGCGGGCCCACCACGATGCGGGTTTCGCGAGGCGAATCGCCCCGACCACCCAGAACAGCCCGATGAAGAGACCGGCGACGAACGTCCAGTACTTCGCCTTCAGCACGCAGATCACGCCCGTACCGATCGAGATCGCCAGGACGATCAGGAGAAACAGGACTGCCCAGACCGTCGTCGAGGACTCGAGAAGCATCGCCGCAGCACCCTTTCACGGCGGCCGGACGGCGAGGGTCGCTCAGGCGGACAGCGTCCGGAGGCGGAAGCCGCCGTGGTGCTCGTAGGACGACGTGACCACCGCGAGGACATCACGCATCGCGCGGTCGCCGAGACCGAGCGTCGTCGCATCGGCGATCGGCGCGCCCAGAAGCGCTCCGAGGCCGTGGAGACCCTCGGGCGACAGCGCCACCGCGCCGTGATCGCAGGCTGCACACACGGCGCCGCCCGCTGACGCGTCGAACGCAACGAGGCCGTCCTCGGCGCCGCACTCGATGCAGCTTCCGACGTGCGGGAGGAAGCCGGACAGCCAGAGGAGCTTCAGCTGGAACGACAGGACGAGCGGGTCGAGCGCAGGCCGGCGACCGGGTTGTGGGTCGCGCTCGTCGAGAGCGTCGAGAAACCGCGTCAACGCGAGGAACGCTCGGTCGTTCCGCTCCTCCTCCGTGAAGAGGCGGAGCATCGCCTCGAGCCCGACGAGGCCGACCTGGAGGCGGTAGGGATCCCTTCGAACAGCGTCGTGGGAATGGACGAGCGACGCGCCGGTAACCGTCCCCAGCTCGCCGCGACCGCGGTGGAGGCCGAGCTCCACGTGGGAGAACGGCTCGAGGCGGCCGCCGAAGCGGCTCTTCGTCCTCCTGACGCCCTTCGCCATCGCACCCGCTCGCCCACTCGCGGCCGTGTAGAGGTGCAGCACACGGTCGGCCTCGCCGAACGCGAACGATCGCAGCACGACGGCCTCCGTGATGGTCGGCGCAGCCATGCGCTCGAGTGTAGGACGCGGTGTGGACATGGCATCACCTTCGCCCGAGGCGCGCCCGCCCGGGCGCGCCACGTCGAGCACTCGCGCCGCATCGTCCCGAAACGACATGTCCCCGGCCCCATTCCCGGGCCGCCGGCCTCCTCCCCACGGCTCATAGCCTAATCTGAAAACACGTACGAGTGGGTCACGCAAACGTGCCGAGCTCCGTGCCGATCGCTCCACACGCGGACTACCGGTGTGGCGGGGCTGTCCCGAGGACGCCGCGAGTCACAGCACCTGACAATGCGGACAGAGCCAGGTCCCGCGGCCGGCGACGACGATCCGCTCGATCGGCCTGCCGCACCGGTCGCACGGCTCACCGAGCCTCCCGTACACGTGGAACTCGTGCTGCATCCCGCCGTCGCCGCCGTCGGGCGTGACGTAATCGCGGAGCGTCGAGCCCTGTAGCTCGATCCCCCGCCGCAGCGCCACACGCACCGCGCGGTGGAGGCGGGCGACCTCGTCGCCACCGAGCTCGCCGGCGGGACGCCGCGGATGGATGCGGGCGCGCCATAACGCCTCGTCCGCGTAGATGTTCCCGACGCCGGCGATGCGACGCTGATCGAGGAGGACCGCCTTGATCGGTGCGCGACGGCCGTCGAGGATCCGGCCGAGACGCGACGCCGTGAAGCCCGATGCCAGCGGCTCCGGCCCGAGCCGCGCGGCAAGGTACGGACGAAGGTGGGCCTCGTCGAGGAGCTCCCACGTACCGAAGCGTCGCACGTCCCGATAGCCGAGGGCGGCACCGGTGTCGAGCCCGAGCGTCGCTCGCCGATGCGCGTCGGCGGGAAGCTCCCCGCCGGGCGCGTGTCGCAACGAGCCGGTCATGCGAAGGTGGACGACGAGCGTCCTGCCGCTCTCGAACCGCCAGAGCAGGTACTTCCCGCGCCGCTCGACGGCTGCGATCCGCTCGCCGACGAGGGCACCTGCGACGAGGGCCGGGTCGACGGGCCGCGTCAGCCGTGGGTCGACGATATCCGCCTGGGCGATCGTCGCGCCTTCGAGGACGGGTGCGAGCCGGCGACGGACGGTCTCCACCTCGGGCAGCTCGGGCACCGCCCTATCGTACGGGCGCGGACCGGCCCGCTCGTCGGTCGCCGGGAGCCCGGCTCGCCGTTCCGGGCATGCGAGGAGCGGCAGCCTCATCCCTCTTCTCGCCTGCGCGCAGGGCGCCGTCGGCATCGTGGGCATCGGGCGGCGACGGGTCGGTTGCGGCGCGCGGAGCCGGGGGAACGACGAGCTCCATCCCCGCCGGAAGCGTGAGCTTCGACTCGACCTCGTGACCGTTGCCGCCCATCACAGCCTCCTCTCTCGTGCCAGGATCAAACGCGATGCGCGAGGCCTGCAACGGGGCACCGCCCGTAGTCGTGCGGTTCGGGTAGCCGCACCACACGACGCTACGATCGCCGGATGACCGACCGACTGCCTCGGGCGCTCCTGCACGTCGAGGGCGCCGTCGTGGCCGCTGCATCGATCGCTCTCTACTTCCACCTCGGGTATCCCTGGTGGCTGCTGCTCGTGCTCGGGCTCGCACCGGACCTCTCGATGCTCGGCTACGTCGCAGGCCCTGCGGTCGGCGCGAGGGCGTACGACGCTGCGCACACGTACGTGCTCCCCGTCGCACTCGCGACGGTCGGCGCCCTCGTCGACGCGGACGTGGCGGTGCAGGTTGCGCTGATCTGGGCCGCGCACATCGGTGTCGACCGCGCACTCGGCTACGGCCTCAAGTACCGCTCGGGCTTCCAGGACACGCACCTGCAGCGGGTCTAGACGCTTGATGCCACGAAATCGTCGGCTCCGGGGCGTGAGCTGGCCGCTCTGGGGCGCGGGACGAAGGTCTCGGCGATGCCGGCGGCATCGGTGAGACCTTCGGCACGCGAAGCGCACAGGGGTGCTGAAGCCCGCGAGGCGGGCTCAGCACCCCTGGAAGCGACCCAGACCCGCCAGCTCACGCATCCGAACGCACGAGGTCGTGGCATCAATCGTCTAGCCGCGGGCTACGCGACGACGTCGAGCAGGATCCCGCGCTCCGGCGGCGCCGTGTCCCCGATCTCGTAGGACGCCAGCACCGCCGCGACCGCCCGCTCGGCGGCAGCGTCGTCGCGCGCATGCACCTCGGCGAGGTCGTCGCCGGCGAGCACTGCGTCGCCCCGCTTTGCGAAGCACAGCACGCCGACCGCGTGGTCGACCGCGTCGGCCTTCGTCCGCCGGCCGGCACCCAGCTCGAGCGCCGCATTGCCGACGTCGAGCGCCCCGAGGCGCGTGACGATCCCGTCCCGGGGTGCCGTCACCACGCGCCGCACCGGCGCCTGCGGGAGTGCGGCGGGGCTCGGGTCGCCGCCCTGGGCCCGGATCCAGCGGTCGTACACGTCCAGTGCGCTCCCGTCCTCGATCGACGCCTGTGCCCGGCTACGCCCCTCCTCGACATCGATATCGAGGTCGGAGTACGCGAGCAACCGTGCAGCCGCGGTGAGGACGAGCTCGGTGAGGTCGGCCGGGCCGTCTCCTCGGACCGTGTCGCGCGCCTCGTGCACCTCGAGCGCATTCCCGACGGAGCGACCGAGCGGCTGGTCCATGTCCGTCAGGAGGCAGGTGACCTCGCGGCCCGCCATCGTCCCGAGCTCGCGCATCTGCTCGGCGAGTGCACGCGCCTCGTCGAGCGTCTTCATGAAGGCGCCGTCCCCGACCTTGACGTCGAGCACGATCGCCTGCGCGCCGGCGGCGAGCTTCTTCGACATGATCGAGCTCGCGATCAACGGAACGATGTCGACCGTCGCGGTGACGTCCCGGAGCGCGTAGAGCCTCTTGTCGGCCGGCACGAGGTCGGCCGTCTGCCCGACGATCGCCATCCCCACCTCGCGCAGCTGCGCGACGAGCTCCTCGGTCGTCAGCTCGACCCGGAAGCCCGGGATCGACTCGAGCTTGTCGAGGGTGCCGCCGGTGTGCCCGAGCCCACGGCCGGACATCTTCCCGAGCGGGACGCCGCACGCCGCGACGACCGGGCCGACAGCGATCGACGTCTTGTCGCCGACGCCACCGGTCGAGTGCTTGTCGACGACCTTCCTCCCGAGGGCGGCACCGAGGTCGATCGTCTCGCCCGAGCGGATCATCGCGTCGGTGAGTGCATGGGTCTCCGCTGCGGTGAGGCCCTGAAAGTAGACGGCCATGCACCATGCCGCGAGCTGGTAGTCGGGCACCTCGTCGCGCGCATACGCGAGGATCAGCTCGGCGAGCTCGGCAGGGTCGTGCTCGCCGCCGTTCCGCTTCTGCGCGATCAGCTCGGCCGGACGCATCACGACGCCCTTGCAACAGACTGTTGCAAGCCGCTCTTCGTCGCGACGAAGACGGAGGAGGCACGGCGGCTCCGGATCGGCAGGTCGTATGGACGAGGCTCGACCGGCTCGTCGGCATCCAACGACGCGACGAAGCCCTCGACCGTCGCCCGATCGTCGATCGTCACCCAGCCGTCGGCGTCCCGCCGCTCGACATGACCGAACTGCCGGCCGAGTATCTCGGCGCCGTTCTCGCGCGTGAACGTGCGCGCCCACGCCGCGCTCCCGGCGATCTCCCGCAGCCCGACCAGATGGTCGACCGAGTTGGTGGTCGCGACCAGCCGCCCGTTCGGCCGCAGCACGCGGGCCAGCTCGGCGACTCCCGCGTCGATGTCGGGGACATGGAAGAGCATCCACGCGGCGACCGCACAGTCGAACGTCTCGTCCTCGTACGGCAGCCTCTGGACGTCGCCCACTCGAGCCCGGACACCGCGTTCCGCCGCGAGCTCCACCATGCGGGGCGAGATGTCGACCATGACGACGTCGCACCCGAGCTCGACGCCCATCCTCGCCGCGAGCTCGCCGGGGCCGCCACCGACCTCCAGCACCCGCGCCGGTGCCACCTCCGCGACGGCCTGGAGCGCGACCTCGCGCGGGTCCGGCCCTTCCGCGTTCGCGTAGAGCGACCGTCGCGCCTCGAGGTTGTCCTCCGTCGCGTACTGACGCGCGACAGCCTCCGGATCATCGATTCTCACCGCTCGACGATCGGCCGGCCGGGAGCGCCCTTGCCCGGGTACTTGGCGCCGAGCCAGGCCGAAACGGTCGCGCCGACGTCCCCGAACTCGCCGTTCTCGTGCAGCTTCCCCGCGGCGTTCTTGCCCGCGGCGTAGGCGAGGAGGAGCGCGTGCTCGCGCGAGTGGTCGGTCGAGGGCGTCGTCGGATCGCAGCCGTGATCCGACGTGATGATCAGGAGATCGTCATCGCGGAGCGCGTCGAGGATGTCCGGCAGGCGCCGGTCGAAGTCCTGGAGGCAGCGGTGGAAGTTCTCCGGGTCGTTGCGGTGCCCCCAGAGCTGGTCGGTCTCGACGAGGTTCGTGAAGACGAGCCCTGCGTCGACGTTCTCGAGTAGCTCGATCGTCCGGTTGATCCCGTCGACGTTCGACTTCGTCGGGAACGACTCGTCGATGTCGCAGCCAGCGAAGATGTCCGAGATCTTCCCGACGCCGTACACCGTGGCGCCTGCCTCCCGGATCGCGGTCAGGTAGTTGGGCCGGCGCGGCTCGAGCGAGAAGTCGTGGCGGTTCGGCGTGCGCTCGTAGTGTCCCGGGTCGCCAACGAAGGGACGGGCGATCACCCGCCCGACGGCGTGCTTGCCGGTCAGGATCTCGCGTGCGATGCGGCACCCCGCGTAGAGCTCCTCGAGCGGGATCGTCTCCTCGTGCGCCGCGATCTGGAAGACCGAGTCGGCGGACGTGTAGACGATCCACTTCCCGGTGCGCTGGTGCTCCTCGCCGAGCTCCTGGATGATCTCGGTGCCCGAGGCCGGCTTGTTGCCGATCACGCCTCGTCCGGTGCGGTTCATGAACGGGTCGATCACCTCGTCCGGGAAGCCGTACGGATACGTCGGGAACGGGGTCGGCGTGACGACTCCCATCAGCTCCCAGTGCCCCGCCGTCGTGTCCTTCCCCTTCGAGCGCTCGAGGAGCCTTCCGGCAACGGCCGGTGCGTACGGCTGCGGCGGGCAGCCCTCGAGCGGCTCGACGTTCCCGAGCCCGAGCGCCTCGAGGTTCGGCAGATCGAGCCCGCCGACCGCACGTGCGACGTTGCCAAGTGTGTCCGAGCCCTCGTCGCCGAAGTCGGCGGCGTCGGGCAGCTCGCCCGCGCCGACGGCATCCAGCACGATCACACAGGCCCGCGGCATAGCGAGCTATCCTAGTCCCCCGATGGACACCGCCATCAGCCTGGTGGAGCTCACCGTGTACCTCGTCGGGATCCTTGCGCTCTCGATGTCGGTCACGTGGGCCGTCGTCAGGATCTCCCCCTCCGAGAGCGCGAAGGAACAGCGCGCCCAGGCGAAGGAACAGCGCGCCCAGGCGAAGGGCGAGACCGAGACGTAGCTCAGACCAGGGCCCGCTCGGCCTCTTCGAGCGGGGTGTACGGAAGGCCGTGGGCGTCGGCCACGGCCTGGTAGGTGAGCTTGCCGGCCAGGGTGTTGACCCCCCTGGCGAGCGCGGGGTCCTCCGTGATCGCGCGGGAAAGCCCCTTGTCGGCGATCGCCTCCGCGTACGGCAGGGTGACGTTGGTCAGCCCTTTGGTCGAGGTGACCGGGACCGCGCCGGGCATGTTCGCGACGCAGTAGTGGACGATCCCGTCGACCTCGAACGTGGGATCGTCGTGGGTGGTCGCGTGCGACGTCTCGAAGCAGCCGCCCTGGTCGATCGCGACGTCCACGAGCACCGATCCGGGCCGCATCAGGGCGAGCATGTCGCGCGTGACGAGCTTCGGCGCGACCGCCCCGGGGATCAGGACGGCGCCGATCACCATGTCGGCGTCCCGCAGCACCTCCTCGATCTGGAGGCGGTTCGACATCGCGAGCGTCACCCGCCCGTCGAGCGCGATCTCGAGGTCGCGCATGCGGTCGACCGACTTGTCGAGCACCCAGACGTCCGCCTGCATTCCGAGCGCGATGATCGCCGCGTTCAGGCCGACGACGCCTCCGCCGAGCACGACCACCTTCGCGGGCGGGACTCCGGGGACGCCGCCGAGAAGGATGCCGCGACCGCCGTGGGCCTTCTCGAGCGCCCAGGCACCCATCTGCGGCGCCAGCCGGCCCGCGACCTCGCTCATCGGCGCGAGGAGCGGCAGGCGACGGTCGGTCGTCTCGACCGTCTCGTACGCGACTCCGGTCACACCGGACTCGAGCAGCGCCATGGTCAGCGGCTCGTCCGCGGCGATGTGCAGGTAGGTGAAGAGCGTCAGCCCCTCCCGCAGACGTCCGTACTCGGCCTCGATCGGCTCCTTGACCTTCAGCAGGAGCTCCGACGAGGCCCAGACGTCCTCGACGTCGGTCAGCCGCGCCCCTACCGCCGCGTAGTCCTCGTCGGCGAAGCCCGACCCGACGCCGGCGCCTCGCTCGACCGCGACGTCGTGGCCGCGCTGGACGAGCTCGAGCGCGCCGGCGGGTGTCAGGGCGACGCGGTACTCCTGCGACTTGATCTCCTTCGCGACCCCGATCCGCACGGCGCGCGGGACGATACCGCACCGCCGCCGCAGGGACGTCTCAGGCAGCGGCCAGGCGGCCTGCCGCGAAGGCTGCCGCGAAGAACCACGGATCCTCGCCGGGCCCACGGCCCATGTGCGAGAGGGGCAGCGGCGCGCATGCGGCTTCCCAGCCCGCCGCGTTCACCTCCACGACGTCGGCGCCGTCCGGCCGCTGGAGGCCGAGCGGCCACGCGACCCGGACCTCGCCGAGGCACAACGCGAGCGCCGAGCGGGTGTGGTGCGAGAGCCCGCGATGGCGCGGGCGCTCGTCGGCGAACGAGACCCGAGGCGCGACGATCGGCGCGGCGCCGAGCGCCGATGCCGCATTCGCCGCGTCTGCAACGGCGAGACCGCCGTGGCCCCAACGCGAGCCCGTCCCCACGATCCCCGGGCCGATCCCGCAGACGACGACGTCGGCCCCGCTTCGCGCCGCCTGCACGAGCGCCGCCGCGGCCGTGACGCATTGCACGTCCCCGTCGAGGCACGGTGCGACGGCGATCGCAGTGTCGAGCAGCTGACGCGCCTTGAGCGCCCGCACCGTGTCGGAAAGCGAGAGCGGCAGCGCTCCGCCCGCCAGCTGGACGTATGCGACCCGGCGTCCGGCGAGCGCGGCGCAGACGGGCGCGAGGTGACTGTGGAGCCCGATGCACACGACGGGAAGGCCGTCGACCCGCTCGGGAACGTCCTCGTCGCGCTCCTCGGCGAACCGCGTCGCGTGCTGCGCCGGCGTGTACGGGAGCGCCATGACGTGCGCTCCGTCCTCGGCCGGGAGCCCGAGCCCGCGCGTGAGGTTCGCGTAGAGCACGTCGAAGCCGCCGGTGCCCAGACCGAGCTCGACCGCCTGCCCGTTGACGAGCACGACGTCGTCCACCTCGACGTCCCCGGTGAGCCGCGTGTACGCAACACACGGCGAGCCGTCGACCTCGAGACGTACGAGGCCGTCGAGCCGCTCGCCGACAGCGGTGACGTTGCCCCAGCGAAGGCCGAGCGGCACTAGCGGGCCTCGCGGGCCACGTCCACGAGCGCGAGCGTGACGTCGACCATCCGCTCGAGGTCGGCGACGGCGATCCGCTCGTCGGGGGTGTGGATGTCGGTCATTCCGTTCGCGAGGTTGACGCACTCGAGGCCTCGCGCGTTGAAGACGTTCGCGTCCGCCGCGCCACCCGAGAGGCCGAGTCGTGCCTCGAAGCCCGTCCGCGCGAGCGCCTCGACCGCGAGACGGACCGCGAGATCGTCCTTCCGGAACCGGTAGCCCCGGTACTTGGGCTCGATCCGGGTCTCCAGGGTGCACTCGGACACGCTCGCCGCGAAGGCGGCGGCGTCGAGGATCTGCTGCACGACCTCGGTGACCCGCGCGTCGTCGTGCGAGCGGACCTCGACTTCGAGCTCGCATCGCTCGGCGACGACGTTGCGCGCCGTCCCGCCGCGGACGACGCCCACGTTCGCGCTCGTCACCTCGTCGATCCGGCCGTGCGGCATGTCCGCGATCGCCTTCGCGGCGGCGACGATCGCGGACCTGCCGTCCTCCGGGTACATCCCCGCATGAGCGGCGCGGCCGACGAACGTCAGCTCGAGCTCCTGCGCCGTCGGTGAGCCGACGACGACGTCGCCGATCGGGGCGGCCTGGTCGAACACGTAGCCGACGCGCGCCTCGAGCCGCGACACGTCGAAGGCGTCGGCTCCGACGAGGCCGATCTCCTCCATCGGGGTGAACAGCAGCTCGACACCGGCGTGCGGTCGGCCATCGTCGACGATCCGCCGGGCCGCCTCGACCATGACCGCGACTGCCGACTTGTTGTCCGCGCCGAGGATCGTGCCGCCGGCGTTGCGGAGGACGCCGTCCTCCAGCACCGGCTCGAGCTCGCCGTCGAGCGGGACGGTGTCGAAGTGCGCGCAGAGGAAGATCGGCACGCCGCCGTCCGCCTTGCCGGGGAGACGACAGAGGATGTTCCCCGCCGTCGATCCGATCGCAGGGCCGCTCGCGTCCTCGTCCCATTCGAGGCCGATCGAGCCGAGCTCCCGCGCGACCCGGTCGGCGACCGCACGCTCCTCCCCCGGCGGGCTCGGGATCACGCAGAGCTCGAGGAACAGGTCGACGACGCGCGACGTGAGCTGCGGCTGCTCCACGGCGGTCATCCTACGAGGGCGCCGTGACGGCGCAGGCGGCCGCTACGCGGTGGTCGCGCGCACGCCCGAGCGGGTGCGGTTCCGCTCGAGCGCTGCCACCACGAACTCGCGGAACAGCGGCGCCGGCCGTGTCGGGCGCGACTTGAACTCCGGGTGGAACTGGCTCGCGACGAACCACGGGTGGTCGGGGAGCTCGACGATCTCGACGAGGCGCCCCTGCTGGAAGGTGCCGGAGACGACGAGGCCCTGCTCGACGAGCTGGTCGCGGTACTGGTTGTTGACCTCGTAGCGGTGACGGTGGCGCTCGTGGACGACCGACTCGTCGTAGATCTCGCGCACGCGCGTCCCGTCGGCGAGCTCGACCGCCTGCGCGCCGAGCCGCATCGTGCCGCCGAGCTCCTCGATCTCCTTCTGCTCGGGCAGGAGGTCGATCACGGGGTACGGCGTCTCCGGGTCCATCTCGGTGGAGTTGGCCCCGTCCAGCCCGGCGACGTGACGCGCGAACTCCGACACGGCGACGTGCATGCCGAGACAGATCCCGAGGTACGGGATCCCGCGCTCGCGGGCGACGCGGCACGCGAGGATCTTCCCCTCCCAGCCGCGCGACCCGAAGCCGCCCGGCACGAGCACGCCGTCGACCTGCTCGAGCTCGTCGACGGCCTCCTCGTAGGACATGTCCTCGGCGTCGACCCAGCGCACCCGCACATGCGTCCCCGCCGCGACGCCCGCGTGCTTGAGCGCCTCGTGCACCGAGAGGTACGCGTCGTGGAGCTTGACGTACTTGCCGACGAGCGCGATCTCGACCTCGTCCCGCTGCTCTGCGATCCGGTCGGTCAGCTCGCGCCACTCGGCGAGGTCGGCCGGCGGCGTCTCGAGGCCGAGCCGCTCGCAGACGTAGGCGTCGAGCCCTTCGGCCATCAGGTGCTCCGGGACGAGGTACACGTCGGGCATGTCCGGCGACGAGAAGACCGCGCGCGGGTCGACGTCCGCGAACAGCGCGATCTTGTCGCGGATCTCCTCCGACAGGTGGTCGCGCGAGCGGCACACGATCGCGTCCGGGTGGATGCCGATGCGGCGCAGCTCGTTGACCGAGTGCTGCGTCGGCTTGGTCTTCAGCTCGCCGGCCGCCTCGATGAACGGGACGAGCGTGACGTGCAGATAGAGGACGTTCTCCGGCCCCACCTCGCGCCGGAACTGGCGGATCGCCTCGAGGAACGGCAGCGACTCGATGTCGCCCACGGTGCCGCCGATCTCGGAGATGACGACGTCGGCGGGATCCGCCTTCGCGGCGCGCCGGATCCGCGCCTTGATCTCGTTCGTGATGTGCGGGATGACCTGGACGGTCGCGCCGAGGAACTCTCCCTTGCGCTCCTTGCGCAGCACGGTGTCCCAGATCACGCCCGCCGAGTGGCTCGCGTTGCGGGAGAGGTTCTCGTCGACGAACCGCTCGTAGTGGCCGAGGTCGAGGTCGGTCTCGGCCCCGTCCTCGGTGACGAACACCTCGCCGTGCTGGAACGGGCTCATCGTGCCCGGGTCGACGTTCAGGTACGGGTCGAACTTCTGCGCCTGCACGCGCAAGCCCCGCGATTTCAGGAGCCGTCCGAGCGACGCGGCGACGATCCCCTTGCCGAGGGCCGACACGACACCGCCCGTGACGAAGACGTAGCGGGTCGGCGGCCCGTCGCTCACGGATGCCGTCCGAGCGAGTCCAGATCGCGCAGGACGGGCGTCGTCTCGAACAGCGACCCGAGCGACCGCCGTTCTCCGACGAGGGTGACGGCGGCGAGCGCACCGATCGCGCTCGCTCTCCGCAGGCCGGTCAACCGCCTCACGGACTCCAAACCTAGCACGGCCCCGAAGGCGTTCGACCCGGCGTCCCCCAACATCGTCATCTCGCGAAGATCGTAGGGCGCGAGGAGGACGGCCACCGCGACGGCCCTGCGCGGCCGCCCGCCGACGAGCGCGGAGCCGATCAGGAAGGCCTTCAGCGCGCGGCCCGGGCGGGTGTCGAGCTGGTTGAGGAGGTTCGCAGCGAGGCCGACGAGCACCGCGCCGGAGAGGGAGCGTGTCCGCCAGAGCGCCCAGAGCGGGACGACGACGAGCTTCAGCGTCCCCGTCGTGGCACCGCTGCGCAGGTGCTCGCGGAAGCCGCGCTCGGGGCCGCTCCAGAGGTCGTCCGCGAGGCCGACGGCGGCGACCGGCGCAACGGCGGGCACTGCGACGCCGACGACGGTGCCGACGAGCGGCAGCCGCAGCCCGCGGAAGCTCGTGGCCTGCGGCGCAAGCGTCGCGAGGACGAGGTCGCGAAGCTGGCGCCCCCGGTGGATGAAGCCCGCGAGGTCGCGGCTCGTGGCGCGGTGCTCGAGATCGAGCTCCAGCTCCCGGACGTCGAGGCCTGCGCGCAGCGCGTCGATCGTCATCCGCGTCTCGACGCCGAAGCCCGCAGCGACCGGGAACACCTCGGCGCGCGCCCGCGCCGAAAGCGCCCTCTGACCCGAGAGCGGCTCCTCGACCGTCCTTCCTCCGCGACGCCCGATCACGGCGCGGGCGACGCCCTTCGCGAGGCCGAGCCCGCCGCCGACCCGCCGGGAGAACCGGGCGATCGTCAGGTCGGCGTCGCCGTCGACCAGCGGGCGCAGGTCGCCGGCGAGGTCGGCATCGCACAGGAGCAGCGGCCCCTCGCGGCATTCCCGCTCGGCGAGCGTGAGCGCCTGTCCTTTCCCCCGTCGCGGGAGAGAGACGACGCGCGCGCCCGCGGCCGAGGCGACGGTCGCAGTCCGGTCGCGCGAGCCGTCGTCGGCGACGACGACCTCGGCTTCCGGGAACGCCTCGCGCAGCGCAGCGACCGTCCGCCCGATCCGCTCCTCCTCGTCCCGCGCCGCAACGAGCACGGTCAGCCCGGGTTGCCTCACCCCTTGCTCGCGACCGGTGCCGGCGGCGGGTCCGGCAGGACCCCGTCGACTGCACCGTTGCCGATCCCGTAGTTCCCGGGACGCGCGCCGGCGAGGAGGAACGCGAGCGCGACCTGCCCGGCCGCGAGGTCGACGCCTCCGACCGTCGCCATGCCGCGACGCTGGAACACCGGGATCGCACTCGTCCGCGCCCCGCTCTTCTCGATCCCGACCGTCGGCACCGGCGCCGCCGCGAGACCGCTGTAGAGACCGGTGAGCAGATCCTGCGTCTCGCCCTGCTGCGGCGGCGCGGGACGGGCGACGACGACCGCGTCGAGGCCCTTGCCGACTGCGCCGGACTGCTCCTCGACGATCACGCGGGCCAGTCGGTCGAAGACCGGCCTGGGCCCGGCGGTGACGAGCTCGCGCGCCAGCTCGCGGCCGAGCCGCTCGCGGTTGTCGACGCCCGCCAGCTCGCGGGTCTCCGGCTCGGCGCGGAGCGCGGCGTCGACTGCCTCGGGGTCGAGTGGGACGCGCAGCGCCCGCACGAGGGCAACCCGCCCGCCCGCGTCGTCGACCGTCCGACGGACCGCGTTCGCGAGACCCTGGTCGATCGAGCCGACGAACACCACCCCCACGGTCTTCCCGTCGAGCATGCCGGCGACGAGCTCCTGGTAGGTCGTCTTCGCGAACTGGTCGAGGTCGATCCCCTGCTGATCGGCGGTCGTCGCGCGTGCGACCGCGCTGTCCCGCTCGCCGCGCAGGGCGTCGATCTGCGCCTGGAGGTTCTCCCGCTCCGCGTCCGAGACGAACCCCTTCCCCGAGAGCCCGACCCCCACGAAGATCCCGAGCAGCAGTGCCACGAACACCGCTGCGAGCGACGCGACGTGGTAGCGCAGATCGAACATCTCGCGGCACGGTAGCTCGCCCGCGGCGGCGTGGCCTACAGCCCGAGCCCGTTGGCGATCGCGCGGGACGTCGACTGGATCACGTTGCGAAGGGCGGGCGACACGAGCACGGCGCCGACGATCGCCACGATCCCGGTCGCGGCGAACACGGCGAGCGGCCAGATCCCCACGCGCCGCGAGACGAGCCGCGAGACCCCCTTCGCGTCGACGAGCGACTCCCCCACCTTGAGCCGCGTCACGAAGGTGGAGGCCATCCCCTCGCGGTCGCGCTCGAGGAACTCGACGAGGTTGAAGTGCGTGCCCACGGCCACGATCAGGCTCGCGCCCTTCTCGTAGGCGAGCTGGAGCGCGAGGTCCTCGCTGATCCCCGGAGCCGCCACGACGTGATGGGGGAGCCCGAGACCCCGCAGGCGCTGGGTACCGGGCGCCGCGCCGCCGGGGTAGGCGTGGACGACGAGCTCTGCCCCCTCCCGCAGCGCCGCGTCCGACACGGAGTCGAAGTCCCCCACGATCAGATCGGCCGCGAGACCCGCCTCGCGGAGCGCGTCCGCGCCGCCGTCGACGGCCACGAGCACCGGCCGGAACTCGCGGATGTACGGACGCACCATCCGCAGATCGGACTTGTACCCCGGGCCGCGGGCGATCACGAGCGCGTGGCGGTCGTGAAGCCGCGTGTCGAGCGCGGGCAGGTCGAGGCCTGCGGCGAGCGAGCCCGCCTCCTCCTGGAGGTGCCGCAGGGTGTTCTCCGCAAACGCCTCGAGCGCGTGCGAGAGGCGCCCCTGCTGGTCGACGAACGCCTGCTCGAGGGACGTGGCGTCGAGCACGGTGCCCTGCGCGAGGAGCGCCCCGTTGCGCCACACGCTGCCGCCCTCGACGCGGATCGCCTCCCCGTCGGAGAGCACGTCGAAGAGCGGCGCGCCCGGCGCGTCGACCAGGCGGACGCCGGCGCGGACGAGCTCGAGCGGCCCCGGGTTCGGGAAACGTCCGGTCGACGAGGGCGAGACGTTGACCACCGCGCGGACGCCGGACTCGGCGAGCTCCTCCGCCGAGACACGGTCGATGTCGGGGTGGTCGACGATCGCCACGTCCAGGGGGCCGAGGCGCTTGACGAGGTCCTCGTCCGGCGCCCGAGCCGCGCGCGGCCCGTGATCTCGCCGTTCATCTCCGGTCGTCCGCGGTCACCGCGCTGACGAACTCCTCGCCGCCGAGCATCCGCTCGAGCTCGTCGCGCCGCTCCGCATCGTCGAGCACGGCGATCCGCGTGTGCGTGGGGTCTCCCTCGAGCTTCTCGACGCGGAGGTGCTGGTCGGCAACGCTTGCGATCTGCGGAAGGTGCGTGATCGTCAGCACCTGCGCGCGCTCGGCCAGACGCCGAAGGACCTCGGCGACGCGGTGCGCCGTCACGCCGCCGACACCCGCGTCGACCTCGTCGAGGACGACCGTCTCGCCTCCTGCGACGGCGGCGATCGCGAGTGCGACGCGCGAGAGCTCGCCGCCGGAGGCGGTCTCGGCGACGGGCGCCAGCGGCAGGCCGGCGTTCGGCCGCACGAGGAACACGGCCTCGTCGGTGCCCGTCGGACCTGCGTCGCGCTCGCGCAGCTCGACGTGGAACTCGCCCTCCCCCATGCCGAGGTCGGCCAGCTCGCGGGCGACCTCCGCGGCGAACGGGCCTGCGGCCGCGCGGCGTGCGTCTGCGAGATCCCGCGCCGCAGCGTCGAAGCGCCGGCGGGCGGACTCGAGCTCGTGCCGGGCCTGCTCGAGCGGATCGCCGCCGGCGTCCGCGCGGTCGAGCTCCTGGACGGCCTCGACGCGACGCGCGAGCAGCTCGTCGAGGCTCGACGCCCGGTGACGGCGTCGAACGTCTGCGATCCGGTCGAGCCGCTCCTCGACCTCCTCCGCGCGGGCCGGGTCGGCGTCGAGCGCGTCGGCGAAGCGCCGCACGTCGCTTCCGACCTCGCCCAGCCGGACGACGAGGTCGCGCAGCTCGGCCGCCGCCGATTCGAGCTCGGGAGCGATCCGCTCGAGCGGAGCGAGCGCCCGCTCCGCCGCAGCGGCGAGCGACCGTGCGCCGTCGCCCTCGTCCGGCTCGATCGCGGCCGCCGCCGCACGGGCGCCGTCACCGAGCTCGGCGACGTGGCGGAACCGCTCCCGCTCTGCGCGGAGCGCCTCCTCGTCCCCGGGCTCGAGGCCTTCCGTGGCCTCGACGAGCATGCGGAGCTCGTCGAGCCGGGCCCGCTCGGCCCCCGCTCCCTGCTCCAGCTCCTCGAGACGGCGCGTCGCAGCGCCGAGCGCCCGCCATGCGTCCCGTGCGTCCGTCCGGCGGAGCCGCTGCTGTGGCCCGCCGAAGGCGTCGAGGAGCTCGAGCTGGTGCGCCGGCCGGGCGAGCCGTCGCTGCGCGAACTGCCCCGAGAGCGCCAGCAGCCGCTCGGTCGCCGCGACGAGATCGTCGCGCGCCACGCTCCGGCCCCAGGCGTACGCGCGCGAGCGGCCGTCGGCGGTCACCCGCCGGGCGACGACGAGCCCGGGCTCGTCGTCCGGGCGCAGGTCCCGCAGCGGCTCGAGGCCGTCCTCGTCGAAGAACCCGTCGGGGACGTCGAGCTCCGCCTCGACGTAGGCCTCCGTCCCGGCGGCGCCGACCGCGGCGCCGTCGGCCTTCGCTCCGAGCAGCAGGCCGATCGCCTGGGTGACGATGGTCTTCCCGGCCCCGGTCTCCCCCGTCAGCGCGACGAGCCCGGGCGCGAGCTCGAGCTCCGCCTCGCGGATGAGGACGAGGTTCTCGATCCGCAGCCTGCGCAGCACGTGAAGATCGTAGACCGGCGCCTCGCCCGCGGCACCTGTCCGTCCCGGACACGTGCGCCCGAGCCGACGTCGAGCTTGTGTTGATTCAACACAAGCTCAGTGTACGCCGAACGCCCGGGAGGGCGCGCGCTCGGGCGACGCGCCCTGGCCCGGTCGCGGCTACATCGAGAAGCTCTCCCGGTACCGGCTCACGAACGTCGCGTCGGGCAGGGTCGCGAACAGCGCGCGCGCCGGGCCGAGACGGACCGTCACGGTGCCGTCCGGGCCGGCCTCGCCGACTCGATGGCCGTCGACGATCACGACGACGGGGACATCGGCCGTGCGGTTGACCACCCGCACGTCCTTGCCGCGCGGGACGACGAGCGGCCGTGCGTGCAGCGAGTGCGGCGCGACGAACGTCGTCGCCATCGCGTCGATCCCCCACATCAGCACGGGGCCGCCGTTCGAGAGGTTGTAGGCGGTCGAGCCGGTCGGCGTCGAGCAGATGAGCCCGTCGCAGGGGACGCTCCCGAGATCCTCGCCGCCGACCGCCCACTCGAGCTCGACCATGCGGCCGAGGACCGCCGACGTGACCACGACGTCGTTGACGGCGACGTGCGGCTCGTCGCCGTTCACGACCTCCAGCGTCGGCAGCTCGACGACCTCGAGCTCGCCGCGGAACGCGCGCGTCAGCCCGACCTCCAGCTCCTCGGGCTGCATCGAGCTGAGGAACCCGACGCGGCCGAAGTTGACCCCGATCACGGGGATCCCCGAGCCGAGGTACGTGCGCAGCGCGCGGAGCATCGTCCCGTCGCCGCCGAGCACGACGACGAGCTCCGCGCTCCGCGGGTCGCCGTGCGCCTCGAGGCCGTGGCGGGCCGCTTCGCCCTGCGCGACGATCAGCTCGACGCCGGCCTCACCGGCGACCGTGACGACGCGCTCGATCCCGTCGCCGATCTGCCCGGGCCTCCCGTGCGTGACGAGCGCGGCACGGGTGATCCGCGTCCCCTCGCTAGCCGACGGCCGCATCGATCCGGCGTTCGAGCTCATCGGGGTCTGGGGGCTCCTCGCTCGCGATCAGATGGACGACGAACTCCCGGTTCCCCTTCGGCCCCGGGTGCCCCGAGTCTACGACGCCTGCGACGCGGGCATGCCACGAACCGGCGGCGGCGCAGAACGCGCGGATGACCCGCCGGTGCACCTCGGGGTCGCGCACGACGCCCTTGGGCACATCTGCGCGGCCCGCCTCGAACTGCGGCTTGACGAGGACCAGTGCCTCCCAGGCCGGCGCGGCGAGCGCGATCGCCGGCGGCAGCACGCGCGTCGCGGAGATGAAGGAGACGTCGCAGGTGATCAGCTCGGGCCCGAAGGGCAGAGCGTCGAGATGGCGCGCGTTGACGCGCTCGAGCACGGTCACGCGGTCGTCGTCGCGGAGCCGCGGGTGGAGCTGGCCGTAGCCGACGTCGAGCGCGATCACGCGCGCCGCTCCGCGCTGCAGGAGGCAGTCGGTGAAGCCGCCCGTCGAGGCACCGAGGTCGAGGCAGTCCTTCCCGCCGGGGTCGACGCCGAGCGCGTCGAGCGCGTGCGCGAGCTTCTCCCCGCCTCGCGAGACGAAGCGCGGGGGCCGCTCGACGGCAAGCCGCGCGTCGTCCGCCACCTGCTGCCCCGGCTTGTCGTAGCCTGGCACGAGACCCGCCATCACCAGTGCCTTGGCCTGCTCGCGGCTCTCGGCGAGCCCCCGCTCCACGAGCACCACGTCGAGCCGCTTCCTCGCCACGCTACGTGGTCCGGACCGCCAGCCCGTCCACGAGCTCGGCGAGCACGGACGTGTCGGCGTCGATCGTGTCCAGACGCGCGTGCGCGCGCCCGGCAGCCTCCGCCGCGACCCCACGCGCACCCTCGCCTCCGAGCTGCGCGGCGTAGCCGTCGCCGTCGAGCGCGTCGTCGACGGCCTGGAAGAGAACACCGAGCTCGTCGCCGAACGCGCGCCACCGCGCCTGCTCGCCGAACGGCACGGCCGCCGCCCAGAGCCCGAGCCCGACCGCAGCGGCGAGCAGCCGGCCCGTCTTCAGCCGGTGCAGGTCCGTGAGCGCGACGTCTGCCTGCGTGACGTCGAGGTACTGCCCGCCGATCATCCCGAGGGTCGCGTCGGCGAGCTCGCGCGCGATCTGGGGTCGGTCGTAGGAGAGCGCGAGCCGCAGACCCTCGGCCAGGAGAGCATCGCCCGCGAGCAGCGCGACACCCTCGCCGTAGGCGACGTGGGCGCTCGGGCGGCCACGGCGCTCGTCGTCGTCGTCCATCGACGGCAGGTCGTCGTGGACGAGCGAGAACGTGTGGACGAGCTCGAGCGCGACCGCCGCCGGGAGCGCGTCGTCGACCCGCCCGCCGGCCGCCTCGGCAGTCGCGAGGCAGAGCACCGGCCGGATCCGCTTGCCGCCGCCTGCGAGCGCGTAGCGCATCGATTCCGCGAGGCCCGCGAGCGACGGTGCGAACGTCGATGCGTCGAGCTCCCGCTCGACGAGCGCGCGGAGCTCGTCAGGCGCCCGCATCGGCGGCCCGGCGGGCGCGCTGCACCTCGGACTCGATCTCCTTGGCGAGCTCGGCGATCTCGGCGAGGCTGTCGACCGCTGTGTCGACGTCCCCGCCGGCATCCGCGCTCGCCTCGAGGGCGTCCACCCGCGTCCGGAGACGCTCGAGGAGCTCCTCCGCCCGCTGGAGCGACGCGTCGGAGCCCGCCGGCCGTATGCCGTCGGTCACGGATGCTCCCTCGCGAGCGTGCCGAGGATCCCGTTGACGAGGCGCGCGGCATCCTCGCTCGCGTAGCGCTTCGCGAGCACGACCGCCTCGTTGATCGCGACGTCCGCAGGCACCGTCTCCTCCTCGAGCTCGTACACCCCGATCCGCAGGATGTTGCGCTCGAGCGTACCGAGCCGCTCGGCGGGCCAGCCGTCGGAGACGGCGCTCACGCGCTCGTCGAGCGTGGGCGCCGACGCGGCGACGGCGGACGCCAGCTGCCGCGCGAACGCGTCCGGCTCGCCCTCGTAGAGCGACGCGAGCGGCTGGCCGGTCAGGTCCCACTGGTAGAGGAGGAAGAGCGCCTGCCGGCGTGCCCGCCTGCGGCCCACCGGCTTCGCCGTCGGAGCCGGCGGGGTCGTCTCGCCGCTCATGCGGGCCGCAGCGAGGGCAGGTGCGCTTCCATCTCCTCAAGGTAGCCGGTCGAGTACGCGCCCGATCGGAACCCGTCGGAGCGGAGCACGTCGAGAGCGAGGGCCCGCGTGGTCGGGATCCCGGTGACGACGAGCTCCTCGAGCGCCCTGACGGCCCGTGCGATCGCGGCGGGTCGGTCGTCGTCCGCGACGATCAGCTTCGCGATCAGCGAGTCGTAGTACGGCGGGATCGCCGTCCCCTCCTCCACGGCCGTGTCGACCCTCACCCCCGGCCCGAGCGGCGGCCGGAAGCGCTCGACGACGCCCGGAGAGGGAACGAACCCGCGGGCCGGGTCCTCCGCGTTGATCCGGATCTCGATCGCGTGGCCGCGCCGCGCCGCGCGGCCCGTCGCCGACAGCCGCTCGCCGGCCGCGATCCGCACCTGCTCGCGGACGATGTCGATCCCCGTGAGCAGCTCGGTCACCGGGTGCTCCACCTGCAGGCGGCAGTTGACCTCGATGAAGTACGGCTCGCCCTCCAGCCCGAGGAGGAACTCGAACGTCCCGGCGCCCTCGTACCCGACCGCCCGGCACGCGCGCTCGGCGGCTGCCTCCATCTCCTCGCGCGTCTCCGGCGAGAGCGCCGGCGAGGGCGACTCCTCGACGAGCTTCTGGTGGCGCCGCTGGATCGAGCACTCCCGCTCGCCGAGCGTGAGGACGCCGCCCTGCCCGTCGCACAGCACCTGGATCTCCACGTGACGGGCAGGCGCCACGACCTTCTCGAGGTAGAGCGAGCCGTCGCCGAACGCCGCGTCGGCCTCCGCTGAGGCAGCCGCGAACGCGTCGTCGAGCCCGTCCGGGAGGTCGACGAGCCGCATCCCCTTCCCGCCGCCGCCCGCCGTGGCCTTGAGCAGCACCGGGAAGCCGATCTCGCCCGCCGCGTCGCGGATCTCGTCGAGCGACGCGGATCCGGCTGTCCCGGGGACGAGCGGCACCCCGGCTGCGCGCATCTCGGCCTTCGCTCGGGCCTTGTCGCCCAGGCGCTCCATCACGTCGGGCGAAGGGCCGACGAACACGAGGTCGTTGGCCGCGCACGCCCGCGCGAAGGCGGGGTTCTCCGCGAGGAAGCCGTAGCCCGGATGCACCGCCTCGCACGCCGTGGTCTCGGCGGCGGCGACGATGCTCGGGATCCGCAGGTAGCTCTCCGCGGCGGCGGGCGGGCCGATGCACACGGCGTGATCGGCGAGCCGCACGTGGAGCGCGTCCTGGTCGGCAGTCGAGTACACGGCCACCGCCTCGACGCCGAGCTCGTGCAGGGCGCGGATCACGCGCACCGCGATCTCGCCCCGGTTCGCGACGAGGACCCGCGAGAACACGGCGCTAGACGACGGGCTGGGCGGCGATCGGGTCGAGCTCGAAGAGCAGCGTCCCGAACTCCACCGCCTGCCCGTTGTCGACGTGGATCGTGCGCACCCGTCCGTCCGTGTCGGCCTTCAGCTCGTTGAAGAGCTTCATCGCCTCGAGCACGCAGAGCGTCTGGCCGGAGACGACGACGTCACCCACCTCGACCAACGGCGGCGCACCCGGCTGGGACGCCCGGTAGAACACGCCGACCATCGGTGACTCCACCCGGATCGTGCCGAGGGCAGCGGCAGGCTCCGTCACGCTCTCGCCCTCCGCGAGCGCGACCGCCGCCGCGACGGGGAGCGCGGCCGTCCCGGGCTCGTCCGCGCGCCGCACCGACACCCGCATCCCCTCGTCCTCGATCTCGATCTCGCCGACGCCCGACTCCTGGACGATCCGCACGAGCTCGCGGATCCGCTCGCCGCGCTGCGCGTCGACGTCGCCGCCGAGCAGGGACGCCTCGCGGGAGTGCCGCTGGCGGATCGTCTGCAGGAGCGTCTCCGCCTCCTCGCCGAACATCGCCAGCAGGACGAGATCCTCCTCAGACGAGGCGAGCCCGTCCGCCGCCTCGCGGACGTCCTCGACGCTCGGCGGGTCCTCGTCGAGCGCGGGGGTGTCGCCGGCGAGGAGCTCGACCGCGCGCCGGACCGCGGGGTCGATCTCCCCCGGAGGGGTGCCGTACGCGCCTGTCACCAGCAGGCGGAACTCGTCCAGGACGGTGCCGTAGCGGCGCGCCGAGAGGACGTTCAGGAACGCCTGGGAGCCGAGGATCAGTCCGATCGGGGCGGCAAGGGGCGGCCGGCCCGCCTCGTCGCGGATCCGTACGACCTCCGCGAGCGTGTCGAGCAGGCGGTCGCCCGCCGAGTGGGCCCGCAGGTGGAGGTCGAGCGCCGCGACGAGCCCGGCCGGGAGATCGTACTCGGCCGCACGCACGGCGATGCGGGGCGCAAGCGGCGCGAGCGGCTCGTCTCCGATGTGCTCGTCGACGACGTCCGACGCCTCCCAGACGCGGGCGACGTCGACGCCCGTCGGCCGCTCGAGGCCCTCGAGCACCTCGACCAGCGACTCGCCCGCAATGCGGTGGAGCGTGAGAGCGAGGGGGTAGACGGCCGTCGCGACGACGTCCGCGCCGACGCGCGTCGCCACGAGCGCGTTCGCAAGGGCCGTGCCGCCGGCCGCCTGGATGTAGAGCCCGACGGGCAGGCCGCTGGCTTCGCGCAGGCGCTCGACGAGCTCCTGCGTGACGTGCGGGAGGAGCCCTCCCGTGGGGTCGTTCAACAGCACACGCGACGCGCCGAGGGCTCCCACCTTGCGCGCCTGCTCGACGAGCACGTCGATCTCGTCCGCCCGGCCCGGGCTGTAGACGAGGCCGACGTGGAGCTGGCGCCCCGCGCCGACGATGGCCTCTCCCGCCTCGGCCAGGTTCGACACGTCGTTCAGCGGGTCGTGGAGCCGGAACACGTCGATCCCGTTCTCCGCCGCGCACGCGACGAATCGCCGCACGATGTCGGTCGAGACGGGCTTCGAGCCGACGAGGAACCTCCCGCGGAGCGCGAGCCCGAGCGGGGTCGTCGTCCGCGCATCGATCGCCCGGATGCGCTCCCAGGGGCTCTCGACGCCCCGCCGCACCGCGGCGTCGAAGACGCCGCCGCCCGACACCTCGAGGCATGCGAAGCCCGCGCCGTCCAGGATCTCGGCAACCCGCAGCACCTCGCCCGTCGGGACGCGTCCGGCGAGCGGCTCCTGCGACAGCAGTCGGATCGTGGTGTCGTAGAGCTGAGGCACGACGCCGCACCTTAGCGCGGGGACTCACACCGAAGGTTGGCTGTCTCCGCGACCGGTGTCCGACTCGAAGTCGGACACCAGTGGGTCCACCTCGCGCTCAGGCCCGACTGATGTAGCGCGCCTCGCGCGGATCGACCTTGATCCGCTCGCCGATGTCGACGAACAGCGGCACCTGGACGACGGCGCCGGTCTCGAGAGTCGCCGGCTTCGTCACGTTCGAGACGGTGTCGCCGCGGACGCCGGGCTCGGTCTCGGCGACCGCGAGCTCGACGGAGGCGGGGAGCTGGAGGCCCGAGGGCTTGCCGTTCACCTGGAGGATCTGGACGGTCGACGACGGCAGCATGTAGGCGAGCTCGCTCGCGACCTCGCCCCGCGGGAGCGCGAACTGCTCGTACGTCTCCTCGTCCATGAAGTGCGCGTCGCTCCCGTCGTCGTAGAGGAACTGGACGTTCTTCACCTCGGTGTGGACGCGGGGGAACTTCTCGCCCGCGCGGAACGTGTCGTCGACGACGGACCCGGTCTCGAGGTTCTTCAGCTTCGTGCGCACGAAGGCGCCGCCCTTGCCGGGCTTCACGTGCTGGAACTCGACGATGCGCCAGACCGAGCCGCGGTGCTCGATGTGCATCCCGTTGCGGAACTGGTTCGTGGTGACGATGTCCGCCATGACGGGGGCCCAGCCTAGCCGACGGCCACAGGCTCCTTCGTCACCCTCGTGAGGCGCTCGCACCCCTCCTCGGTGACGACGACGAGGTCCTCGATCCGGACGCCGACGTCTCCCGGGAGGTAGATCCCCGGCTCGACGGTGACGACGTTCCCCACCGCCAGGACGGACTCGGACTCCGGCCGCAGGTTCGGCTCCTCGTGGATGTCGAGCCCGACTCCGTGGCCGAGGCCGTGCCCATAGCGCTCCCCCATGCCAGCGGCGTCGATCGCGACACGCGAGGCGGCGTCGACGTCGCGCCCGACCGCTCCGGGACGGACGGCGGCCAGCCCGTCGAGCTGCGCCTGCAGGCAGAGGTCGTAGACCTCACGGAGCCGGCCCTCCGGCTGACCCGTGAAGAAGGTGCGCGTGCAGTCGGACATGTACCCGTCGACGACGCAGCCCGCGTCGACGACGACGAGCGTGCCCTCGGGGATCGGCTCGGTGCGGACATCCGCGTGCGGTCGCGCACCGTTCTCGCCGAAGGCGACGATCGCGTCGAACGACGGCCCGTCCGCGCCGGCTGAGTGCCAGGCGTCGGTCAGCCACCACGCGAGCTCCGCCTCGGTGCGACCGACGAAGGGCTGCTCGGCGAGCTCGGCGTAGACGCGGTCGGAGATCGCGGCGGCCCGACGCAGCGCGTCGAGCTCCGCCGTGTCCTTCACCGCGCGGAGACGCTCGACGAGGCCGGTGGTCGACACGAGGTCGACGCCCCCGCCCCGCAGCAGGTCGGCCGAGGCGACGGAGAGGTGGACGGCCTCGATCGCGACGCGGCGCCCGGACAGCAGCTCGGCGAGCGCAGCGACGACGTGGCGCGGTGTCCGGTGGAAGGTGACGCCCTCGATCTCCGACGCCGCCTCGGCGTAGCGGAAGTCGGTGTAGAGCGTGGCCTCGCCCGTCGGGTCGACGAGCACCGCGGCGTTCGAGCTCGAGAGCCCCGTGAGGTAGCGCACGTTGACGAGCCCGGTGACGAGCAAGGGCTCGTCGAGGCCCGCTGCGAGTCGCTCGATCCGACTCATACGTCCCTCCGTTCCGCGAGCAGCGCGAGCGCCCGCCGGTAGCCGTTGATCCCGTCGCCGACGATGCGCTCGCTCGACAGCCCCTCGAGCACGCTCGTCCGGCGCCAGGCCTCGCGCTCCTCCACGTTCGACAGGTGCACCTCGACGACGGGGCCCGAGAAGGGCTCGAGCGCGTCGTGGATCGCCCAGCTGTAGTGGGTCCACGCGCCCGGGTTGACGACGAGCGCGTCGGCGTTGTCGAGCGCTGCGTGCAGGAACTCCACGTACTCGCCCTCGTGGTTCGTCTGGCGGCAGCGAACCTGGAGCCCGAGCTCCCGCGCCCACGCGTAGACCTGGGTCTCGAGGTCCTGCAGCGACCCGTCGCCGTACTGCGCCCTGTCCCGCCGGCCCAGGAGGTCGAGGTTCACGCCGTTGAGCACGTCGATGCGCACGGGCCGACTCTAGATGCTGTTCGTCAGGCGATCAGGTCGTCGAGCGCCCGGCGGACGTCGGCGTCCGGCAGCTCGACGCCCCAGCGCGGCTTCCCCGGAGCGTCGAGGAGCACGAGGCGCGGCGCACCGCGCGCGGCCTTCTTGTCGCGGGCGAGCGCCGCCCAGGCAGCGTCCCGGTCGAGCTGCGGACGCTCGGGCGCGAGCACGTCCTCGACGACCCGCATCTGGTCGGGCAGCCCCGAGAGCCGGAGCGCCGCCAGCAGCCCGAGCGCCACGGCGCGACCGTGCGGCAGCGCATACCCGGCGGCCGCCTCGAGCGCGTGGGCAAAGGTGTGACCGAGATTCAGCTGGTTCCGCGGGCCGCGGTCGTGCGGGTCACCGATGCAGATCCCGGCCTTGAACGCTGCACATGCGCGCACCTGCTCCGCCTCGCCCAGCTCCCACAGGGGCTCGCCGGCGAGCAGGCCGGTCTTGACCACCTCGGCGAGCCCGTTTCGCCGCTCCGCGTCGGGGAGCGTCGAGAGCAGCGAAGGGTCGCAGACCACCCGTGCGGGCCAGTGGAACGCACCGATGACGTTCTTCGCCCCCGGCAGGTCGATCGCGGTCTTCCCGCCGACACCGGCGTCGACCTGGCCGACCAGCGTCGTCGGCACGGCCGTCCACTCGACGCCGCGCATGTACGTGGCCGCGGCAAGCCCGACCACGTCGGTCGTGGATCCGCCCCCGAGCGCGACGAGAGAGCCGTCGCGCCCGATCCGCACGGCCGCCCAGAGACGCTCCAGCACCGCAGGGGTCTTCGCGGCCTCGCCCGCGGGCACCTCGTGCCGCCCGACGTCGCGCGCGCCGAGTGCGACCTGCGCCCTGATGCCGTGGATCCCGGAGACGTGTGCGTCCGCCACGAGCTCGACCGGCCCGTCGCCGGGAACGAGCTCCGCGAGCTCGTCGACCGCCCCGAGCTCGACATGGACCCCGCCCGCCCCGAGGAGGACCCCGTCGACGTCGCGCGCGCGCGCGTCGGCGACCGCCTCGTACAGCGGTTGACGATCGCGGTGGAGCGCGTGGAACGCGTCCTCGTCCCGCGCGAGCGGCCGGTCGGCGCCCGCAACACGCTCCCACGCCGTCTCCGGATCGACGTCGAGCAGCATCGTGAACGCGCGGGCGGCCAGCTCCCGTCGCGTTCGCTCGGAAAGGACGGCGCCGCCGCCGAGCGCGACGACGACGGGCTCGCCGCCCCCGAGCACCTCGCTCGCGACGGTCTCCTCGAGGTCGCGGAACGCCGCCTCGCCGTGGGAGGCGAACAGGTCCGCGATCGCAGCCCCGGCGGACGCCTCGATCGCCTGGTCGAGGTCGACGAAGGGCCGTCCGAGCCGGTCCGCCACGGCCTTGCCCGCGGTCGTCTTCCCCGAGCCCATGAACCCGGCGAGCGCCAGGTGCCGCCCGAGCGCGTTCAGCGGCCGGGCTGCCACCGCTCGCCGATCCGGGCGAGGTATGCGTCGCGCGCGGCAAGGACGTCGACCATCGCGTCGCCGCCGAGCTTGTCGAGCGCGGCACGGGCGAGCTCGAAGGCGACGGCGGCCTCGGCGACGACCGCGAGCGCCTCGACCGCCTGCACGTCCGAGCGCTCGACGAGGGCCTTCGCGGGCTCGCCCGTCTCGAGATCCACGGAGTCGAGCGGGCGCATCAGGGTCGGCAGCGGCTTCATCGCAGCACGGACGACGACCGGCTCGCCGTTCGAGACGCCTGCCTCGATGCCGCCCGCCCGGTTCGTCCGGCGCCCCAGGCCGGGGTAGATCTCGTCGTGCGCCTCCGTCCCGCGACGGCGGGCGAGGCGAAAGCCCGTCGCCGATCTCGACGCTCTTCACGGCCTGGATTCCCATCAGCGCGAACGCGAGCCGAGCGTCGAGCCGGTCGCTCTTCTCCGCGTAGGAGCCGAGCCCCGGCGGCACGCCCGTCGCGACGACCTCGACGATCCCGCCGAGCGTGTCGCGCTCGGAGCGCGCCGCGTCGGTGGCGTCCCGCATGCCGTCGTCCGTCGCCTCGCCTCCGATCTCGACGGGCCGCCCGGCGACCTCGATCCCGAGCTCGCGGAGAAGTGCCTTCGCGACCGCGCCGGCGGCGACGTGGACGGCGGTGTGGCGCGCCGAGGCACGCTCGAGCGCGTTGCGCACGTCGTCGTGGCCGTACTTGAGGACGCCGGCGAGGTCGGCGTGCCCTGGCCGGGGCAGCGTGACGGGCTTCGTGCCCTTGCCGTGGGGAGCCGCGTCGCCCGCCGGCGGCCAGGGGCTCATCCCCCACGTCCAGTTCGCGTGATCGCGGTTGCGCACGACGAGCGCGAGCGGCGTGCCGAGGGTCTCCCCGTGCCGGAGCCCGGAGAGCACGTCGACCTCGTCCGACTCGAGCTTCTGCCGCGGGCTCCGGCCGTAGCCCTGCTGGCGGCGGCGGAGGTCGGCGTCGATCGACGCCCTGTCGAGCCGCAAGCCGGCGGGCAGGCCGGTCACGATCGCGACGAGCGCCGGACCGTGCGACTCGCCGGCCGTGACGAGGTTGAGCGCCATGCCGCGATCCTACGCAGGCTCCGGCCGCTCGACGACGGCTGTCGCCGCGCCCGCAATCCGGTGTCACGTCGGCGACGTAGATGCAGGCAACCGACCGGAGGGAGTGAGAGATGAGACGCCTCGGCCTGCTGCTCTTGGTCATGGGACTCGCGGGCGGGGCGCTCGCGACCGCAAACGCGGGAACGAACGCCACGCCCCGGGTGATCTGTCACCGGACCTCCTCTGCGACGAAGCCCTACGTGAAGCTCGCGGTCTCGGCCCGCCAGCTGCGCGCCCACCTGAAGCACGCGGCGGACATCATCCGCACGCCGCTCGGCGCCTGCCCGAAGGCCGTGATGACCCCGACTGCCGGCGGACGTGCGTTCACCGTCGCCCTGACGGGCGAGGCAGAGGCTCCTGCCGGCGACCCCGTCGGCACGGGCACCTCGACGATCCGCCTCCGTGCCGGGCAGGGGCAGGTCTGCTACCAGCTCGCGGTCGAGAACCTCGCGCCCGCCGTGGCCGCGCACATTCACCGGGGAGCGACCGGAGTGGCCGGGCCCGTCGTCGTGCCGCTCACGACGCCGGGTGCGGACGGCAAGTCGAGCGGCTGCGCGCCTGCCGCGAGGACGACCGTCGCGGCGATGCTGGCGCAGCCGGCGTCGTACTACGTGAACGTCCACACCGCCGAGTTCCAGGCGGGCGCGGTGCGCGGGCAGCTCACCGGCACGTCGACGGAGTCGTTCGGCTGGGTGGTGGCCGTCGACCTCAAGGGGACGAGCGAGCCGAACGCGACAGGGACCGCCGTCGTCCGCATCCGCCAGGACGCGGGGATGGTCTGCTATCGGCTGCACGCCGCCAACGTCACGCTGCCGACGGTCGCCGCGCACATCCACCGTGGCGGCGCGACGGTGAACGGACCGGTCGTGGTCCCCTTCACGGCCCCGGGCGCGGACGGCAACTCGAGCGGGTGCACGAACGCCGACGCGGCCCTGATCAGCGAGATCATCGGCAACCCCGCGGGCTTCTACGTCAACGTCCATACGAAGGAGCATCCGGCCGGCGCGATCCGCGCACAGCTCGGCTGATATCGGCGACGGGAGCGGGCCGCGCTCAGCCCTGGCGGAGCGCGGCCCGCATCGCCACGAGCGGCGCGGCCTCGCCCGTCCAGCGCTCGAAAGACGCGGCGCCCTGTGCGAGGAGGACGTCGAGGCCGTCGACGCACGGATGGCAGTCGGCCGCGCGCGCCGCCTCGATCAGCGCCGTCGGCCGGCCGTCGGCGTTGTAGGCGAGGTCGACGACCTGCATGTCGGGCACCGGCCGGACGACGAGCTCGTCCCTGAGCGGCGTCGCATTGACGAGGATGTCGAACGAGTCGGGCGCAGGCGGCCAGCCTGCGTCGCGCCGCCCGACGACCACCACCGCTGCGCCTGCGTCCTCCAGCGCGGCCGCGACGGCCTTCGCGGCGCCGCCTGTCCCGAGCACGAGCGCCCGACGCCCGCCCGCCTCGATCTGCGACGTGACCGCGAGCCCATCCGTCGACGAGCCCCGCACGCGGCCGTCGTCGATCACGAGCGTGTTGACCGAGCCGGCACGCGTGGCGACGTCGTCGAGCTCGTCGCAGAGCGCGATCACCGCCTCCTTGTGCGGGATCGTGACGTTGGCGCCCGCGAATCCCGTCGCGACGAGCCCGCGCACGGCGTCGGCGAGTCTCTCCGGCGGCGTCGGCAGCGGCACGTAGGCCCAGTCGAGCCCGAGCGCCGCGAACCCGGCGTTCTGCATCGGCGGCGAGAGCGAGTGCGACGTCGGCCAGCCGAGCAGGCCCACGAGCGTCGTCGTGCCGTGGATCTCGGTCATGCGTGAGTGCTGATGTCTGGGCGAGGAGTGCGGGGGCGCACGCACGGAGTATCCCGTTCCGCCCGGCCGCGCTCATCTCCGAGCCGCTTCGTGTCGATACGGCCTCCATGAGCCTCGACAACGTCGACCGCAGGCTGATCCCGCTGTTCGAGGCGAGTCGGGAGCACGAGCGCGCACGGCGCGAGCTCCTGCCTCCCGCGTGGCTGAACGCCGACCGCGACCCTGGCGACCATCTCGCGGACGTGTTCGAGGCAGTGCTCGAGCGGGCGCACGAGCATGTGCGCACGCGGCGTCAGAGCGTCCGCCGCCACGCGCGACGCGCTCAGTCGCAGGCGTAGCCGTACTCGCAGACCTTCCGCAGGAAGTCGTGCTCGTCCGCAGTGAAGTAGTGCGAGAGCGACTTCGGCTTGCGGACGTAGTAGAGGTAGTCGACGCGAGCCGGGTTCGCGGCGGCGCGGATCGAGGCAAGGCCCGGGTTTGCGATCGGCGTCGGCGGCAGCCCAGCGTGGATCCGCGTGTTGAACGGCGACGGCGACCGCAGTGCCTCCTTCGTCAGCGACTTCGTCCCCGGGATGTCGAGGCCGTAGCGGATCGTCGCGTCGATGCCGAGCGGCATCCGATTGCGCAGCCGGTTGTAGATCACGGCGGCGACGAGCCTGCGCTCGCGCGGCACCGCGGTCTCCTTCTCGATCATCGAGGCGATGATCAGCACGTCGTACGGCGTCAGGTTCTTCGACCGGGCGTACGACAGGTCGACGGTGCCGAAACGCTGGCGAAACGCGGCGAGCTGGTCGGCGACGAGCTCGCGGGCAGTCGTCTGCTGCGTGAACTCGTACGAGGCCGGGAAGAGGAATCCCTCGAGCGAGTCGCGCTTCACGTCCTTTCGGAAGCGCGGCGGCGCGACGGCGCGCTCGACCGCGCGGAGATACCCCTGTTTCGTCAGCCGGGGGGTGACGCCGCGCTTGCGGATCGCGATGCCGCGCACCGCGGCGACACGGTCGGCCATGTCGCGGATCGTGAAGCCCTCGGGGAAGATGATCGTCAGTCGCGCGAGCGGCGGCGCGGCCGTCGTCGTCACGGCCGGCGCCTTGTCGTCCCCGCCCGCGATCCAGGCGGTCCCCGCGAACGCGCCGACGGCGACGAGCACGACGAGGCCTCCGACCGCGAGCCCGCGTCTCATCGGGTGCGCTCCAGCCAGCCCTGGAGGAGATGCGCCGCGGCGAGCGCATCCTCGGGCGCCCGCCCACCGGTCTGCTGCGCGAGCGCGGTCGTGAACCGCTCGTCCTCCATCTCGACCGGGACGTCGAGCCTGGCGCGGAGCGCGTCGACGAACGCCTCGGTCTCCTTCGCCTGCGCACCATGCTCTCCGCGCAGGGTGAGCGGCAGCCCGACGACGACGACCTCTGCCCCGTGCTCGGCGACGAGCTCCACGACACGGTCGAGGCCCGTCGGGCTGGCAGCGCGCTCGACGATTCCGACCGGACGTGCGAGCGTCCCCGTGACGTCCGAGACGGCCACGCCGGTCCGCGCGGCCCCGTAGTCCAGCGCGAGGGCCCTCACAGGGCCGCGCGGATCAGCCGCTCCGCCTCGGCCAGCGCGTCGGGCAGGCGGTCGGCGTCCTTTCCACCGGCCCGCGCCATCGTGGGGCGCCCGCCCCCGCCTCCGCCGACGAGCGGGGCCGCGCCGCGGATCACGTCGGCTGCGCTGACCCGGCTCGCGACGGCCTCGTCGAAGTTCGCGACGAGCGAGACCTTGCCGTCTCCGGCCGAGCCCAGCACGACGGCCGCCGGTGCGTGGCGCTGCTTGAAGCGGTCGGAGAGGTCGAGCAGCGCGTCGCCCTCGAAACCGTCGACCGCCTGCACGACGACGTTGACGCCGTCGACCGCGGTGACGACGGCCTCGGGGTCGGCCGCGCCGGCGGCGGCGGCCGCCGCAGGCGCCGGGACCGCCTTGTCGCTTCGCCTCTCGCGTCGCGCCTCCTCGAGCTCTTCCCGGAGCGCATCGACCTCGCTCGCACGGGCCCGCAGCGCCGCCCACGCCTCGCCGGAGGTGACCGCCTCGATTCGCCGCGTCCCGCCACCGACCGACCCCTCGCCGAGGATCACGAACGCGCCGATCTCCGCCGTCGAGCGCACGTGCGTCCCACCGCACAGCTCCGTCGACACGCCCTGCACGTCGACGACGCGGACGACGTCCCCGTACTTCTCCCCGAAGAGCGCCATCGCCCCGAGGCTGCGCGCCTCGTCGAGCGTCGTCTCGAACGTGTGCACGGGCGCGTTCAGGAAGATCGCCCGGTTGACGCGCTGCTCGATCGCCTCGCGCTCCTCGGGGGTGAGCTGCGACCCGTGCGTGAAGTCGAACCGCAGCTTGTCCGGCCGCACGGCCGAGCCTGCCTGGACGACGTGCTCTCCGAGCACCTCGCGCAGCGCGGCCTGGAGCAGGTGGGTCGCCGTGTGGTTCGCCATCGTCGGGAAGCGCACGGCCCACGGGACGACGGCGCTGACGCGGTCGCCAGCGGCGAAGCCCGTTCCCGCGGAAGAGGAGCACCTGGTCCGCGTCGAACCGGTAGGCGTCGACGAGCTCGGCGCGGACGGCGCCGTCGTCGTCCCGCTCGATCCAGCCGTGATCGGTCACCTGGCCTCCGCCCGCCGGGTAGAACGGTGACTCGCGGAGCTTCGCGAGGAACGTCCCGTCGCCGAGCTCCTCGAGCGCGCCGAGCTGCGTGAGGACGTCGATCTTCGCGTAGCCGACGAACTCCGACGCGAAGCCCGCCGCCTGCGCGAAGTCTGCCGCCCGCTGGCCGAGGCCCTTCTCCCCCGTCCCGCGCGAGATCTCGCGGTGGCGCTCCATCTCGACGCGGTAGCCGTCGACGTCGACCGCGTGCCCGCGCTCGCTCGCGAGCTCGACGGTGAGCTCGACCGGGAAGCCGTACGTCGCAGCGAGTCGAAATGCGTCGTCGGCGCCGATGTCGCCGCCCGCCAGCTCCTCGAACTCCTTCATCCCCCGGTCGAGCGTCTCGCGGAACCGCTCCTCCTCGGCGCGGACGACCCGCTCGATCTCGGCCGCGTTCTCGACCACCTCGGGGTACCACGGCCCGACCTGCTCGACGACGATCCGCGGGAGCGGGTAGACCGCCGGCAGCCCGATGCGGCGCGCCTGGACGACCGAGCGCCGGATCAGCCGGCGGAGCACGTAGCCGCGCCCCTCGTTCGACGGCGTCGACGCCCTCGGCGACGAGGAACGTCACCCCGCGGCCGTGGTCGGAGAGCACGCGGTGGGCCTTCGTCGCCTCCGGCGAGGCGCCGTAGGCGACGCCCGACTCCTCGGCGATCCAGTCCATGATCAGCCGGAATCCGTCGGTGTCGAAGATCGACGGGACGTCCTGCGCGAGCATCGCGCACGCGCTCGAGGCCCATCCCGGTGTCGATGTTCTGCTTCGGCAGCGGCGTGAGCGATCCGTCGGCGCCGAGGTCGAACTCCATGAAGACGAGGTTCCAGAACTCGATGTAGCGGTCGCAGCGCTCGCAGTTCGGCCCGCAGTCGGGCTCGCCGCAGCCGTGCTCTGGCCCGCGGTCGTAGTGGAGCTCGGAGCAGGGGCCGCAGGGGCCGGTCTCGCCGGCGGGGCCCCAGAAGTTGTCGGAGCGCGGGAACGCGACGATCCGCTCGCGCGGGATCCCCTGTCGCAGCCACCGTCGACCGCGACCTCGTCCTCGCCGAGGCCGAGCTCCGGGTCGCCCGCGAACACGGTCGCCCAGAGCCGCTCCGGGTCGAGCTTCATGTGCTCGGTGACGAACTCCCAGGCGAAGTCGATCGCGCCGTCCTTGAAGTAGTCGCCGAACGAGAAGTTGCCGAGCATCTCGAACATCGACGCGTGCCGTCGCGGTGAGCCCGACCTCGTCCAGGTCGGTGTCCTTGCCGCCCGCGCGCAGGCACTTCTGGACGGTCGTGAAGCGCGGCGCCGGCGGCTGCTTCGCGCCCGAGAAGTACGGCTTGAGCGGCTGCATCCCGGCCGAGATGAACAGCGTCGAGGGATCCTCGGGCGGCGGGATCAGCGGCGCAGGAGGGGAAGCGCAGATGGCCGCTCGACTCGAAGAACGAGAGGAATCCCTCGCGCAGCTCGGCGGTCGTGCGCATCCGTCGATCGTAGCGAGGGCCCACGCGATTCCTCCGCGTCCGCAGGGAGCGCGGCGCCCCGCGCCCCGGGTGCCTACGCCGCGGGAGGAGGCTCGTCGGGCGGGATGGGCGCCGGATCCGGCTTCGGCGTCGGAGCAGGACGCGGCCACGGGTCCGGCTTGGGGGTCTGCGGCGGCGGCGGCGTCGGCTCGGGGCGCTCGGTCGTCATCGGCGTCGGGCCCGCGCCGCGCAGGTCCTCGGCCAGGTCTTCCTCGCGGCGGCGCGCAGCGTCCTTCGCCGTGTCCATCGCCTCCCCGAAGCTCCGGTTCTTGCGGAACGACGCGAAGCCGTGCGCGACACCTGCCGTGAACCCCGAGACCTTCTCGACCGGCTTGGTGATCACCGTCGACACGGCGCGCACCGCCGTGTCGGCGCTGTCCGCCACCGACACCGCGCTGTCGGTCACGGTATCCAGCTTGTCGAGCTGGTAGTTGACGCGGTCGACGGTGCCGCCGGTCTTGACGACGACCGCGAGCGCGTCCCGCTCCGCCCCGGCCACGAGCGACGAGACCTTGCCGAACATCAGCCCCAGCTTGACGAGCGCGTACACGGAACCGACGCCGGCCAGGACGAGGAAGATCGCGAGGCCCCAGTAGGCCGCATCTCCGGCGGATAAGGCGAGCATCGTCGCGGGGATCCTACCCCGTCGCGCTCTCGATGACTCCCGCTCCGACGACCGCCTCCCCGTCGTACAGAACGGCAATCTGACCAGGCGCGACGGCATCGACCGGTTCGTGCAGGTCGAGGTGGAACCCGTCGGTGGTCTCGGTGACGGCGGCGCCGACCGGGGGCGAGCGGTACCTGACCTTGACGTCGACGTCGTCGACCGCGTCGTAGAGGCGCCCCCGAACGGCAACGTGCCTTGCCGCGAGCGCACGCCTGGACCCGACGACGAGCGTGTTCGACCCGCGGTCGGCGCGAAGCACGTGCAGCCGGTCGCGCGAGGAGACGCCCAGCCCGCGCCGCTGGCCGGGCGTGAACTGCCAGAGGCCGTCGTGCCGACCGACGACCGCCCCCGCCTCGTCGACGATGTCCCCGGGCGCAGGCCCGAGCCCGTTCCGTCCGAGGAAGTCGCGGTAGTCGCCGCCCGCCAGGAAGCACGCCTCCTGGCTTTCCGGTCGTCGGGCGGCGGCCAGCCCGGCGCGCTCGGCTTCGGCGCGGACGACCGCCTTGGTCTCGCCGCCGAGCGGGAACGCGACGCGGTCGAGCAGCGCCGGGTCGACCGTCGCGAGCATGTACGACTGGTCCTTCGCCGGGTCGGCGCCGCGAGCGATCAGCCGCGACCCGTTCCGCTCGACGACTCGCGCGTAGTGGCCCGTCCACAGGATCGAGGCTCCGACGCGCTCCGCGAACGACACGAGCGCCGCGAAGCGGAAGACCCCGTTGCAGCGCATGCACGGGTTCGGGGTCAGGCCCGCGGCGTAGCCGTCGACGAACGCCTGCACCACCGTCTCGCGAAACGCCTCTCGCAGGTCGAGAGTCACGTGCGGAAGGCCGAGGGCGTGGCAGGTCTCGCGCGCACGGATCACGGCGTCCGGGGAGCAGCACGCACGCTCCGTGTCCGGCCCGTGCGGGTCGAGCCAGAGACGGAGCGTCACCCCGACCCCTTCCGGCCCCGCGCGGAGCAGGGCGACCGCACTGTCGACGCCGCCGCTCATGGCCACCGCGACCCGACCGGGCCGAGCCGGCGCGACGATCGCAGGAGCAAGCGCGTTCGCGACGGCGTCCGCGGCGAGGGTCTCGCCGGGCACCGCCGCCGCCTCGAGGAGCGTCAGCCCCGTCAGCGGCCGGGCCATCCCGGGGGCGTCCGCGTCGACGATCCGCTCCCCGTCCACCACGAGTCGCGCGGCGGCGAATCGCTCGCCGCGGGCGGAGTCACCGAGCAGCTCGATGGTCATGCGTCCAGGCTAGCGCCGCCTGCCGACCCGTCTGCATGCGTCGGCGAGGGCGGCACGGTCGCCGGAGGTGGGCCGAGGGCGGCCGTCGTCCCGTGGGGTCGCCTGGCCGGCCGTCTTCCCGTACCGCCGCCCGCGTGCCCGGTGCACCGCGCAGCGCACAGCGGCCTTCGTGTCGATCGGCGCCGACAGCCGCTCTTGCCGAACGCCCCAACCGCCCCCAGGGGCACTCCCGTGTCCCTGATGCCACGCTATCGGCCAAACCGTGACGCCGGGGTCGCAGGATCGTGGCGACTTCGTGTCGCCGTCTCTCCCTCGTCTTCCGCCGCGGCGGCGCCATCGTCCTCCCGGTGCACCACTTCCTCCGCCATCGCACCGGGTGAGGTGCGGGGTTCCTCCGGTCGCAAGGGCGCGGCCGGCCGCCATCGCACCCGGCGACGGCGCGCCCGCGCTGCGGGGACGCACCGCTGGGGGGAGCCGGCCGAGGCCGGCTCCCCCCAGCGGGCTCGGCTATCAGCCCAGTCTGACCGGGAACGAGACGAGCCGGCGCGTCGAGATGCCGCCGAGCAGGTCCTCGCCCGCCTTGCGGGCGCGGACGAACACCACCAGCAACTGCTGCTGGTTGCTCGCCGGGAAGAACCGCAGCCGTCGCATCGTGAGGATCGCCCAGCCGTCCGACCCGGTCGGCTGCTCCGTCGCCGAGAACTGCTGGTACGGCGTCGGGGTCGCGTAGACGAGCGCGCCTTCGACGGGCCGCCCGTCGCACGCCGTGACCTGGAAGCTGACCCGGATCGTCTGGCTGTCCCGCGTGACCGGGCTCGGAGCGATGCGTTGGCGGCTGACCTGCAGCCTGACCGGCGGCGCCAGTCGGTCGACGTCGATCGTCCCGGTCCCGGCCGGGCATCCGGCGGTCCCGGACGCCCCGGCGACGACCGCCGTCTGGCTCGACGAGACGGTGTTTGCCCCGGTCGTGTTCGTCGCCGTGACGGCGACCCGGATCGTCCGGCCGACGTCGGCGGTAACGACGGTGTACGTGCTCTGGGTCGCGGCGGCGATCGGCGCACACGATGCGCCGGCCGCGTCGCAGCGCTGCCAGGCGTACGTGTACGTGATCCCGCTGCCGGTCCACGTTCCCTGGTTCGCGGTCAGCGTCTGCCCGACGACCGCAGAGCCGACGATCGTCGGCGGCTGCGTGTTCGGCGGGCCCGCTTGCCCACTGATGGCGTCGGTCGCGTTCGACGCGATGGTTGCGGAGCCGTCGGCGTTCGACGCGGTGACGCGTACCCGGAGCCGTGAGCCGACGTCACCGGCCGACACGACGTAGGCGGTCGTCGACGCGCCGCCGATCGTGGCACAGTCGGATCCGTCGGCGGCGCCGCCGGAGGCGGGACAGCGAACCCACTGGTATGCGAACGTCGGGCTCCCTGTCCACGTGCCCGGCGCGGCGGTCAGCGTCTGGCCGAGCGAGGGCGTGCCGGTGATCGTCGGCTGAGCGGTGTTGGTGGGTGCAGCCTGCTCTCGTGCCGCGCCGGTCGGCACGAGCACTGCGAGCACCGCAGCGCCCACGAGGGCGACGATTGCGGTACGACGGGACGCGATCCCGCGTAGGTCACGAGAGGTTGGCATGGTCTGCCTCCTTGATCGGTGACGGCCACTCGATCGTCTCGCACCACTGTGTGGACGGTATGAAGAGGCGCCCCGAGGTCGACGCGTCAGCCGACCAGCTCGACCCGGTTCCCCCACGGATCGTCGACGAAGCAGCGCATCACGCCCGGGATCTCGTCTGCGTCCGCCCACCGGACGTCGATTCCGTGCGCCTCGAGCCGGGCGGCAAGCCGATCGAGCTCAGCGGCCGAGGAGACCCTGAGGGCCGGGTGCGCCTTGGTCGCAGGGACGAACGACTCGGCGACGCCGACGTGCAGCTCCTGAGCGCCGGCACGGAACCAGACCCCGCCTCGCGCAGCGAGAAGCTCGGGCTTCGCGAGCTCGTCGAGGCCGAGGATCACGCCGTAGAAGCGTCGCGCCTCGGGCTCGCACCCCTCTGGCGCGGCCACCTGCACATGGTCGAGCGCGACGATCGACCCCGTCATCGCGCGACGCTCGACGCTCCGCGTGACCCCGGGCCCGGAAAAGCGAACCCGCTTCTCCAGGTGGGCGCCCTGCCGGATTCCGGTGACACCGTCCTCCGGACCCGGGCTCCCTTCGTGTTGTCGTTGGTTCACGTTGAGAGCCCGAGGTCACGCGCAACATCGAGCGGGTCCCAGTCTACTCTGCAGGCTCGGGCGTGGGTCACGGTCGCGTCGCGTACCGCCAGTCGATCTCCTGCGTGCCGTCCAGGCCGATGAGCGTCGCAAGGGCAGGCGTGACCTCGAACTGGCGGCCCGTGGCGGAGAGGTCGTTGTCGATCACCTCGGTGAGCACGGTCTCGCCGCCGTAGCGGATCAGGATCTTTGCGCCGCACGGGAGCACGGGATGCGTGACGCCAAGGGACCGTACGGTGAGCACGAGCCCGCAGCTCGTGCGCTCGGCGTCGACGCCCGGCGCACGGGGCGCGGCGAGTGCCTCGTACCAGCCGCCGCCTGCGGCGACCGCCCCGGTCGGCGCCGCAACCGGCTCTGCGTCCTCGCGCTCGACGACCGCGACCGCGATCAACCCCGCGAGCATCGCGACCGCGGCGAGCGACAGCAGCCGCTGGACGACGCGCGCGCTCAGCCCGGCTCCTCCTGGACGACCAGGGCGAGGCCGAGCTCCGCGAGCTGCGCCTCCGTGATCGCGCTCGGCGCGCCGGACATCGGGTCGAGGCCGGCCTGGTTCTTCGGGAAGGCGATCACGTCCCGCAGGTTGGGCTCGCCCGCGAGCACCATGGTCATGCGGTCGATCCCGAGGGCGATTCCGCCGTGCGGGGGGGCGCCCATCGCGAGCGCGTCGAGCAGGAAGCCGAACTGCGATCGTTGTTCCGCCTCCGACAGGGCGAGGAGCCCGAAGACGCGGGCCTGGACGTCCGGCTCGTGGATCCTGAAAGACCCGCCGCCGAGCTCGTTGCCGTTGACGATGATGTCGTACGCGTAGGCGAGCGCATTCCGCGGGTCGTCGTCGAAGCGCTCGCGCCATTCGTCGGTCGGACGCGTGAACGGATGGTGCACCGCCGTCCAGCGCTCCGCCTCGTCGTCCCACTCGAACATCGGGAAGTCCGTCACCCAGAGGAAGGTGAAGGCCGACTCGTCGATCAGGCCGAGCTCGCCCCCGAGATGGAGCCGCAGGTGACCGAGGACGCGCGAGGTGGTCTCCCACGTGTCGGCCGCGAACAGCAGCGTCTCGCCGGGGGCGGGCGCAAGCGCCTCGAGCTCCGGCTCCGAGAGGAACTTGGCGATCGGCGAGCGGATCTCGCCGTTGTCGTCCCGGAGGAGGTACGCGAGGCCCTTCGCTCCCCGCTCCTTTGCGAGCTCCTCGAGGGCGCCGAGCTCGGCGCGCGAGTACGTTCGTGGGACACGAAGGAAGCGGACCGCCTCCGCGCCCGCGAAGACACCGAACGCCGAGCCGCGCGTGGCCACGGTCGCGTCTTCGAGCTCGAGCCCGAAGCGCGTGTCAGGCTTGTCGGATCCGAAGCGGCGGTCTGCCTCCGCGAATGTCATTCGCGGCCACGGCGTCTCGATCTCGAGGTCGAGGCACTCGCGCCAGATCGCAGCGAACATCTCCTCCATCAGGGCGAAGAGCACCTCGCGGTCGGGGAAGCTGATCTCGACGTCGAGCTGTGTGATCTCCTGCACCCGGTCGGCGCGGAGGTCCTCGTCGCGAAAGCAGATTGCGATCTGGTAGTAGCGGTCGAAGCCCGCGATCATCGTCAGCTGCTTCAGGATCTGCGGGCTCTGGGGAAGCGCGAAGAACCTCCCCTTGTGCAGGCGGCTCGGGACGACGAAGTCGCGTGCACCCTCGGGCGTGGACTTGTAGAGGATGGGCGTCTGGATGTCGAGGAAGCCCGACGCCTCCATGTGACGGCGGATGATCCCGACCATCTGCGCGCGCAGGCGCAGGTTGCGCTGGAGCTTCTCCCGCCGCAGGTCGAGCCACCGGTAGCGCAGGCGCAGCGTCTCGTCGACGTTCTCCTCGTCGAGCTGGAAAGGGAGCGGCGTCGAGCGCGAGACGATCGTCAGCTCGTCCACCGCGAGCTCCACCTCACCGGTCGGCATCCTCGGGTTGACGGTGTCCGCGGAGCGCGCCACGAGCTCGCCACGCGCCTGGAGCACGAACTCGTTGCGGATCTCGCCGGCGAGCCCGGCGGCGGCAGGGGCGCGCTCCGGATTGATCACGAGCTGCGTGATGCCCGTCCTGTCGCGCAGGTCGACGAACACGAGGCCGCCGTGGTCGCGCCGCCTCGCCGCCCAACCGGCGAGCGTGACCGTCCGTCCGGCATCCTCGAGCGCGCGCCTCGCCGCACATGAGGTCCCTCCAGCTCACGGCGAGAGCCTAGAGACGATCGCGTCGTGGTCGAGCGACTCGTCCTCGCGTCCAGGAGTGCGAAGCGTCGCCGTCTCGGGGCCGACGACGACGACCGAAGCCGCACCGAGTCGCCGCGCCTGGGTCAGCTGCCCCTTGAGCGAGCGGCCGGCATAGTCCGTGTCCGCGGCAAGGCCCCTCCGGCGCAGGTCGGAAAGCCAGCGGGCCACCCGCTCGCGCGGGGCGCCGTCCTCGAGCGCGAGGAACACGTCGATCCCGTCGTCTGCCGGCGGTTCCACACCTTCCTCTTCCATCGCGATCAGGAGCCGCTCGATCCCGGCCCCGAAGCCGATCCCGGGCGTCGGCGGGCCTCCGATCTCCTCGATCAGGTAGTCGTAGCGACCGCCGCCCGTGATCGTGGAGTTCTCGTTCGCCATCGGGCCGATGAACTCGAAGGTCGTGCGCGAGTAGTAGTCGAGCCCCCGCACGAGCGTCGGGACGATCGTGTAGCGCACGCCCGTCGCGTCGAGGCCCGCGCGTACGGCCGTGAAGTGCTCGACGCATGCGTCGCACAACGACTCGCCGATCGTCGGCGCCTCGTCGAGCGCCGCGCGGACGTCGGGCGGCTTCGCCTGATAGTTGTCGAACACACGCAGGGGGCTCGTTCCGATCTTGGCGCGCGTCTCCTCGTCGAGTCGGTGCCCGTTCGCCTCGAGCCACCCGCGGAGCGCTTCGAGGTAGCCGGGCCGGCACTCGCGGCATCCGATCGAGTTCAGCTCGAGGTGGTACTGCGTCACGCCGAGGCGCGCCAGGAGCGCGTCGTACAGCTGGATCAGCTCGGCGTCGACCGCGGGATCGTCGCTTCCGAGCGTCTCGACCGAGGCCTGCCAGTGCTCCCGATAGCGGCCACGGCCGGGTGCGCCGTAGCGGTACATCGAGGCGATCGTGTAGAGCTTGAGCGGCTGCGGATCGCGGTGCATCCCGTGCTCGACGTATGCGCGGCAGATCGGCGCGGTGCCCTCGGGCCTCAGGGTCAGCGACCGGTCGGAGCGGTCGGTGAACGTGTACATCTCCTTCTGGACGACGTCCGAGCCCGAGCCCGATGTCCGCTGGAAGAGACGTGTGTCCTCGAAAACCGGCGTCGTGATGCGCCGGAAGCCGTAGAGCCGGCAGAGCCGCTCGATCTCCGACGTGACCCGCTGCCATGCGCCCATCTCGGACGGAACCACGTCGTGCGTGCCGCGGGGCCGCTCGATCTTGGCACGATCGCTCACCCCGCCCGCTCCCGTCGCTCCTCGCGGAGCTCCTCGAGGAACGGGTTCCCGGCGAGCTCGGCGCCGAGCGTCGTCGCCGGCCCGTGGCCCGGGTGGACCACCGTCTCGGGCGGGAGGACGTCGACGAGCGTCCGAATCGAGTCGAGCAGGGTCGGCCAGTCGCCGCCCGGCAGATCCGTCCGGCCGACCGAGCCTGCGAAGAGGACGTCGCCGGAGAGCAGCGCACCGTCCACGGCAAAGGCGAGGTGGCCGGGCGAGTGCCCCGGAACGGCGAAGACCTCGAATCTGACGCCCGCCAGCTCGAGCGACTCGCCACCCTCGAGCAGCGTGTCGGGCGTCCACGGCCGAACGTGCAGCCCGGCCGGCGTGTACGGGGCAGGGTCTTCGACGAGCGCGCGCTCGGCAGCGGGTGCGTAGACGGGCGCTCCGGTGCCCTCCGCAAGCTCTGCCAGCCCGAGAACGTGGTCGAAATGACCGTGCGTGACGAGAATCGCGGCGCACCGCGCAGCGCGCGAGGCGAGCTCCAGGCGTATCTCGGTCGCCGTTCCGCTCGGGTCGACGACGACGGCCTCGGAGGCACCGCGCTCGGCACGGACGAGCTGGCAGTTCGTCTGCAAAGGGCCGAGCGGCAGCTGATCGATCACGACCGACACGACCGCGAGTCTACGGACGCTCCGAGGTTTCGCTCGGCGGCGAGGCGCGATACGGTTCGGCGGATGCAAGCGTGGGATCTGACCACGATCGACGCGCCGGGCGGCACCGTCGACCCTGCGGTGCTCACGACCGACGACGGCGCGCGCGCCATCGCGATCCGTCTCGAGCCGGGGCAGGAACTGAGCGACCACCAGGTGCGCGAGCGCGCCTGGGTCGTGGTGGTGGAGGGTCGTGCGGAGATCCGCTGCGGCGACCAGGTGGTCGACGGAGGCGTCGGGACGCTCGTCACCTTCGAGCCGGGCGAGCGTCACGCCGTTTCGAGCGGCGAGGGAGCGCGCGTCCTCCTGATCCTCGCCCCGTGGCCCGGGCCGGGGCACTACCCCGGCGACGAAGCCAAAGCCTCGGGCTAGACGACGTCGCTCGGCCGACGCTGGCCGGGCCCGTCAGCGCCCGGCCGGCTTCGCGCCCTGGCGACGCTTCTCGTGCGAGCGCCAGACGAGGCGGTCCATGAAGTAGCTGAACGGGACGAAGATCGCGAGCAGGAAGATCGTCTGCACGATCGCCCCGGCCAGCGTCAGACGGCCGCGGCCGAGGAGCATCACTGTTGCCAGGAAGATCGGGGCAAAGATCGCGCCACGCTTGAGCACCCGGCCCCACGTCGGCGGCTGGGCCGTCCCTCGTCCCGACAACATCGAGCCGCGGGTGCCCGACGACTTCGCCTTCGGGGTCGCCGCTGTCTCGTCCTTGAGGTCGCTCGCGGTGAGGACTGTCTCGTTCCCCTCCGCGTCGATCTCCACGAGGTCGTAGGCGTGCCGCTTCTCCTTGGCCCGCTTCCGGCGTTGCTTCTGGGTTGCCATCGCCCGGATTATGCCCGCGAGAACGCGACACGGCCCTCATGGACGACCGTGTGGACGACGTCGCCCGCCAGGTGGTAGGCCAGGTGCCGCCAGTCGGGGGCGTCGAGCAGGACGAGGTCGGCGCGGTACCCCTGCGCGAGGCGGCCCCTGTCGACGAGGCCGAGGACGTGCGCGGCGTTGACCGTGCAGGCGACGAGCGACTCCTCGGGCGTGAGGCCCATCTGTGTGCACGCGAGGGTGCAGACGACCGGGAGGCTCTCGCAATATGCGCTACCGGGGTTGAAGTCGGTCGCCAGAGCCACCACCGCCCCGGCATCGGCCAGGGCTCGAGCGGGCGGCATCGGACGCCCGAGATAGAGCGCAGCGACGGGCAGCAACACGGCGGTGACGTCGCTCGCCGCAAGCAGGGCGACCCCCGCCGCGCCCGTGGCCTCGAGGTGGTCGATCGAGCGGGCGCCGAGCTCGACGGCGAGCGAGACGGCGCCCATCTCGGTGAGCTGGTCACCGTGGATCCGCAGCTCGAGCCCTGCCGAGCGGCACGCGACCAGGTAGCGACGAGCCTGGTCGAGATCGAACGTCCCTCGCTCGACGAACACGTCCGCCGCGACGGCAATCCGTGCAGCGTCAGGCAGTACCTCCTCGATCGCCCAGTCGAGATATACGTCGGCGTCCGGATGCTCCGGTGGGACGGCGTGTGCACCGAGCCACGTCGGCACGCCACCGGCGACGCGCACCGCTTCGAGCTGCGCGAGCTCGGTGACGCGGTCGAGCCCGTACCCGCTCTTCCCCTCGAACGTCGTGGTCCCGTTGGTGAGCATCGCGTCGCGGTGACCGACGACGATGTCGACGAGCGCGGCCGGGTCGGCGGCGCGCGTGGCACGCGTCGTCGAGAGGATCCCGCCACCCGCCGCGAGGAGCTCCTCGTACGTCGCTCCCGCCGCACGAAGCGCGAACTCGTTGGCGCGATCGCCCGCGAACGCGGGATGGGTGTGGCAGTCGATGAGGCCCGGGATCGCGGAGAGCCCGCGCCCGTCGACCTCCTCGACGTCGTCACCGAGCGTGGTCAGCCCGCGCATCGCGCCGACGGCCTCGATCCTGCCGCCCCGGACGAGGACGTATGCATTCTCGACGACATCGACGTCGCGGAGACCACCTCCGCGGACCGGCGACCGCGGCGCTCCCGGGGTGACGACCTGCGCGAGGTCGCGGACGAGAAGCCCGCTCATGCCCCGTTGCAGCCTGCCGTTGTCACGAGGTGATCCCCGGGAGGTCGAGCCCGCCGTCGCGCGCGGCCTCGATCGCCTCGTCGTAGCCCGCATCGGCGTGCCGCATCACTCCGGTGCCAGGGTCGGCCGCGAGCACGCGCTCCAGGCGTCGGTCCGCAGCGGTGGTCCCGTCTGCGACCACCACCATGCCCGCGTGGATGGAGTTCCCGATCCCAACGCCGCCGCCGTGGTGGACACTGACCCACGTCGCGCCCGCCGCGGTGTTGAGCAGAGCGTTCAGAATCGGCCAGTCGGCGATCGCATCGGAGCCGTCGAGCATCGCCTCGGTTTCCCGGTACGGCGACGCGACCGAGCCGGAGTCGAGGTGATCCCGCCCGATCACCACCGGTGCCGACAACGCGCCCGACCGAACGAGGCCGTTGATCGCGAGCCCAGCCTTCGCGCGATCCCCGTAACCGAGCCAGCAGATGCGTGCCGGAAGCCCCTGGAACGCGACCCGCTCGGGCGCCATCGCCAGCCATCGCTGAAGGAGCTCGTCGTCGGGGAAGAGCGACCGCAGCTCCCGGTCGATTGCTGCGATGTCCGCCCTGTCACCGGAGAGTGCCACCCACCGGAAGGGCCCGATGCCTCTACAGAAGAGCGGTCGGATATACGCCGGGACGAAGCCCGGATATGTGAAAGCATCGCTCAGTCCCGCTCGATAGGCCTCACCCCGCAGGTTGTTTCCATAATCGAAAACATAGCACCCCATCCGGACGAACTCGACCATGGCGCGGACGTGTGCGACGATCGACGCCGAGGCGAGGCGGAGGTACTCCTCGGGGTCGCGCTCCCGCAGCGTGGCAGCCTCCTCGAACGGCACCTCGGCCGGCACGTACCCCGTGAGCGGATCGTGCGCCGCAGTCTGGTCGGTGACGAGGTCGAAGGCCTCGCCCCGCGCAACGAGCGCCGGCAGGACGTCCGCGGCGTTGGCGCGGAGCGCGACCGAGAGCGGCCGGCGTTCCGCCGCGGCGGCGCGCACCCTCGCGATCGCATCGTCGAGCGTATCGGCCTGCTCGTCGAGGTACCTCGTGTCGAGGCGGCGGTCGATCGAGCGCTGGTCGACCTCGACGCAGAGGATCGCCGCTCCCGCCATCGTCGCGGCGAGGGGCTGGGCTCCGCCCATCCCGCCGAGCCCTGCGGTCAGCACCGTCCGCCCCGACAGGTCAGGCGTCCCGAAGTGAGTCTCCCCGGCGGCGCAGAAGGTCTGGTACGTCCCCTGCAGGATTCCCTGCGTGCCGATGTAGATCCACGAGCCCGCGGTCATCTGCCCGAACATCGTCAACCCCTCGGCTTCGAGCCGCCGGAACTCGTCCCACGAGGCCCACGCCGGCACCAGCAAGGAGTTGGCGATCAGGACCCGCGGGGCCTCGCTGTGTGTCCGGAAGACCCCGACTGGCTTGCCCGACTGGACGAGCAGCGTCTCGTCGTCACCGAGGCGGAGTAACGTCCGCACGATGTCGCGCAACGCCTGGTGCGAGCGTGCCGCGCGCCCGGAGCCGCCGTAGACGACCAGAGACTCGGGATGCTCCGCGACCTCGGCGTCGAGGTTGTTGAGGAGCATTCGCAAGGGCGCTTCGGTCTGCCACGACCGTGCGTGGAGCCCCACCCCGCGCGGCGCTCGGATCGCGGAGAGATCCGCGACGAGCTCGTCGACCAGCGCCTCGCTCACGACGCCCCGTCTCCATCGCTCGTGCGCGGTTGCGCGCGGCGCTCTCGCGATGCTCGTTGACGGAACCGAAACCAGCTCCAGCCGGTTGCCAGCAGGAAGTACGCTGCGGCGGCAAGCACGGCCCGCACCGGATCACCGCCGGTGATCGCGGCGACCACGAGGATCACCAGCGCCAGAATCAGGTGAACGGTCGCAGCACCGCGGTACGAGTGCGGCGGAGCAGGCAGATCGCTCACGCGACCACCTCGGGGACGTGCCGCGCGACCGCGGCGAGGAGCGACCCATCGCGGATCGCCGACGCGACCCGTTCGATGTCCGCCGACAGGGACCTGTCCTCCCGAACCCTCGCGGAGAGCGTTCGGACGTGCTCCCGCGCGGCGCGCACGCCGATTCCCGGCTCGAGTGGCGCGAGGAACTCGACACCCTGGGCGCCTGCGAGGAGCTCGATCGCCACCACGCCCTCCGCGTTCGCGAGCACCTGGAGCGCCTTGAGGCCGGCTCCGTTCCCCATGGAGACGTGATCCTCCTGACCTGCACTCGTCGGGATCGAGTCGACCGAGCCGGGGTGACAGAGTGCCTTGTTCTCGGAGACGAGGGCCGCCGCGACGTACTGCGGGATCATGAAGCCCGAGTTGAGACCTTCCTCCCGCGGAACGAGGAACGGCGGCAGGCCGTCGGAGAGGCTCGGGTTGACGAGTCGCTCGGTTCGCCGCTCGCTGATGTTCGCGAGCTCCGCGCACGCGATCGCGATGCAGTCGAGGCCGATCGCGATCGGCTGCCCGTGGAAGTTCCCGTTCGAGACGATCAGCTGCTCCTCGAGGAGCACGAGCGGGTTGTCGGTCGCAGCGTTGAGCTCGACCGAGACCGTGCGCTCGACATGGTCGAGCAGGTCCCGGCTGGCACCGTGCACCTGCGGCGCGCAGCGGAGCGAGTAGGCGTCCTGCACCTTGTCGCACCAGCGATGGGACTCGACGATCGCCGAGCCCGCCAGGAGGGCTCGGAGTGTCGCGGCGCTGCGTCCCTGGCCGGGCAACGGCCGAGCCGCATGGATCGCCGGATGGAAGCTCATCGGCGTCCCCTGGAGGGCTTCGACCGACATGGCGCAAGCGATGTCCGCCGTCCGCGCCAGCCGCCGCGCGCGAACGAGCGCGAGCGCGGCCATCGCGGTCATGAACTGCGTGCCGTTGATCAGCGACAGACCCTCTTTCGCGACGAGCGTGATCGGAGCGAGCCCGGCCGTCGCGAGCGCCTCGGCGCCCGAGAGGCGGCGGCCGCCGACCGTTGCCTCGCCCTCGCCGACGAGCGGGAGCGCGAGATGTGCGAGCGGCGCGAGATCGCCGCTGGCGCCCACCGACCCCCGAGAGGGCACGACAGGGACGATCCCCGCACCGAGCACGTCGAGAAGCAGCTCGATCGTCTCCACGCGCGCACCGGAGAACCCCTTCGCGAGCGTGTTCGCGCGCAGCAGCATCGCTGCTCGCACGACCTCGTCGGTATACGGCTCACCGACCCCGCACGCGTGGCTCCGCAGAAGCCGCAGCTGCAGCTCCGCGGACTGCTCCGGTGGGATCGACTCGGAGACGAACCGACCGAAGCCCGTGTTCACGCCGTAGGTGTGATCGCCGACCTGCTCCTCGAGGAACGAGCGCGCGGCAGCAGCACGCTCGCGTCCGCGGGCACCGAGCACAGCGCTGCGATCCCCGACCGCGACATCCCAGACGTCGGCGAGCTCGAGATCGTCCCCGGTCAGCTCGACAGCGGCCGGCACGGCGCGAGTCTAGACCGGCCCGAGTCGCGCGGCGACGGGACGGGCGGTGCTGGAGCCGAGGAACGCTCGCGGCCTCGGCACGCCACGAGCCGCGTCGACTCGACGGTACGACATGGTCGATCGGGGCGAGGGGGCTCCTCCTCGGCACCACCGAGGCTGCCGGCTCGCGGGCAGCACGACCTGCGCCACCCCCGGGCGTCCGCCCCCAATGGGGGAGCGAAGCTCCCTGGAGTCACGCTATCGGACGACCCGTAGCAAGGGTGCATCGTCATTGCGCCGACTTCGCGCCAACTGGCCTGCCGCGGCGCCTCCTGCCGCCGAGCAGCCGATGCGCGGCAACGTCGAACCCGTCGTCGCCCGAGGGCTCGGAGCACGGGGCGAGCCCTCACTCGATCACCGGCGTCGAGCGGCGAGGTGCCACTCGAGCACGCGGTCCTCGTCGAGACCGTCGAGACGCAGAGCGCGCGCAGCCGCCGCGCGCGCGACGGCGGTGGGGACGCCGCGAGCGTCGAGCGGCTCGACGACGCCCGAAGCGCGGGCCGCTGCCGCGACGCTCGCCGCAGGGATCAGGCCGACGAGCTCGCCGCGGCCGACCTCGGCGCCACGGGCCGACGCCTCCGCCTCGATCTGCGCGACCATCCGGTGAGGCGCCGCTGCGTCGAGGTCGACGACGTTCGTCGACACCTGGACGCGCCCGCTCCCGAGCGCGAGGCCGAGCGCCTGCACCCCGGGGAGGCCGCCCGACGATGCACGGACGGCCGCTGCCACCTCTCGGGCGACGTCGAGCGAGCCGAGCAGCTCGAGATTGAACGCGACGAGCGGCTTGCGGACGCCGAGCAGCACGGCCCCTGCCACGGGATCGATCCGCGACGGCCCGAAATCGGGGCTCAGCTCCCCGAGCTCGACGCGTCGCTGCAGCTCGACCAGCCCACCCCGCCGGAAGAATGCGGGTCGGCGTTCCGAGGCGATCGCCCCGTAGAGGAAGACCGGCAGCCCGAGGTCACTCCCGACCCTCACGCCGACCGCGAATGCGACCGCGGCCGCCCGGTCGAGATCCCCGTCGACCAACGGCACGACCGGGACGACGTCCGCGGTCCCGACGCGCGGATGGATGCCCTCGTGTTGCCGCAGGTCGATTCGGCGGCGGGCCTCGTCGATCCCGGCGACGAGCCCGTCCTCGAGCGCCCCGTCGTCGCCGACGAGCGTGATCACCGCGCGGTGGTGGTGGTGGTCGACGTGCGTGTCCAGCACACGAGCGCCGGCGCTCGCAAACGCCTCTGCGATTGCCGCGACGGGCGCGGGGTCGCGCCCTTCGGAGACGTTCGGCACGGACTCGAGCAGGGCCACGGGCGTACCCTACGACCGATGCGTGAGCCGACCGCGCCCGCCTACTACGACCGGCGCGCACCCGAGTACGACGACTGGTATCTCGGTCGCGGGCTCTACGCGCACCGGGACCGCGACGGGTTCGACGAGGACGTGGCACGCGTCTGTGCGACGCTCGCCGAGCTCGCGCCCGCCCGTACCCTCGACGTCGCGTGCGGAACGGGCTTCCTCACGCGGCACCTGCGCGGCGAGCTCACCGGGCTCGATCGCAGCGCGCGGATGCTCGAGGTTGCAGCGAGCAGGCTCCCCGGGGTGAGCCTCGTCGAGGGCGACGCGCTCGCACTCCCTTTCGCGGACGACCTGTTCGACCGGGTCGTCAGCGGCCACTTCTACGGGCACCTCGACGACGAGCAGCGCGCGCGCTTCCTCCGCGAGGTGCGACGCGTCGCACCCGAGCTCGTGCTCGTCGACGCGTCGCGCGAGCGCTCGCACACGGACGAGGAGTGGTCGAAGCGCGTGCTGCGAGACGGATCGAGCTGGCAGGTGTACAAGCGCTGGTTCACGGCGGACGGCCTGCTCGACGAGCTCGGGGGCGGCGACGTGCTCCACGCTGGACCGTGGTTCGTCGTCGTGCGCTCGCCGCGATGAGGCGTTCGGGGTCGATTGCTGCCCTCCAGCGGCGGAACTCGGCCTGCCGCCGCTGCCTCGATGCGGGCTTCCCGATCGACCCCCGCCCCGTGCTCGCGGGCCGCGCCGGCCAACGCGCATACCTCTTCGGGCTCGCGCCGGGAAGGGTCGAGGCGGAGACCGGCCTTCCGTGGCAGGGACGCGCCGGGCGCACCCTCCGCCGCTGGCTCCGACTCGAGGAGGCGGACTTCTTCGACCTCTTCTACTGCGCGTCGGTCACCCGCTGCTTTCCGGGCCCGAGCACGAGCGGACGCGGCGACCGCCGGGCGACGCCCGCCGAGGAGGCGCTCTGCACGGAGTGGCGTGAGGAGGAGCTTCGCCTGCTCGAGCCCGCGCTCGTCGTCACCGTCGGGCTCGCCGCCGCCCACCAGCTCCTCGCCGTCCGTCGGCTCACCGATGCCGTCGGGAAGAGCTATCTCCTCGACGGCGCGATCGCCGTGCCGCTGCCCCACCCGTCCGGGGCGAGCGGATGGCTCAACGACGACAGGAACCGCAAGCGGCTCGGCAAGGCGCTCACGCATGTCCGCCGAGAGCTCGAGCGCATCACGGTCGAATAGGATCGCAGGGTGAGCATCGGCGCCGTCCTCGACGAGACGTGGACACCGTCCACCCGATCCTTCCGCCGGCTCCTCGCCATCGAGCTCCGGGTGTTCGCGCTCGTGGCGGTGGCGATCGACGCCTTCCGGCTGCGCGACGAGCCGTCGGCCGATGTGGCCGCGGCGCAGCCGTGATGCCCGATCGCGAGATCGAGGAGCGCATCGAGCAGCCCGCATCCGCTGACGCCGTCCGCGAGGCGCGACTGACGCCGACCGAGGCAGTCGAGCACATGCGGATCCGGCTCCCCGACCGCGGCAACCGCAAGCTCCGCCGCGTCCTCGAGCGCGCCAACGCGGACAAGGAGCTCAAGGGCTGGTGGCATGTCGCGAACGTCAACGCCGTCGTCCGGCTGGAGATCAACGACCACTCGTGGGTGCACGTCCAGATCGTCGCCAACATCGCGCTCAAGCTCCTGCGCCAGCTGACGAAGCACGGGGTCGAGCCCTCCCTCGTGCGGGACTACGGAATGCTCAACGAGGACGCCGAGGTCGTCGTCGTGCTCGCCGCGCTGACCCACTGCGTCGGGATGTCGGTGCACCGCAAGGGCCACGAGGACTGGAGCCTCTTCCTCGCCGAGCCAAAGCTCCGCGAGCTGCTCGACGGCATCTACGAGGAGCCCGACCGCACCGTCGTCGTCTCCGAGGTCCTGCAGGCGATCACGAGCCACCGGGCGGACGGCGAGCCCCTGTCGCTCGAGGCGGGGATCCTTCGGGTGGGAGACGCGCTCGACATGGCGAAGGGCCGCTCGCGGATCCCATTCGAGCGCGGCCATGTCTCGATGCACTCGCTCTCCGCCGCCGCGGTCGAGGAGGTCTTGATCGGCGACGGCGAGACGAAGCCGGTGCGGATCGAGATCGTGATGAACAACTCGTCGGGGCTCTTCCAGGTCGACGGGCTGCTCCGTGCGAAGCTCCGGGGCTCGGGCCTCGAGCCGCACGTCGAGGTCATTGCCCACATCGACACCGACGCCGAGAAGAGCCTCGTCCCCGAGTACCGGCTCGAGATCTGAGGCGCCCGCCAGCCGGGTACAATCCGGGCACGCCCTGCGGGATAGTCTAATGGTAGGACGCCGGATTCTGGCTCCGGAAGTTGGGGTTCGAGTCCCTGTCCCGCAGCCTCCGAAACGCCCCGCGAGGGGCGTTTCGCGTTGTTCGACCCGAAAACGCTTGTAACAGTCCTTGTGAAGGTTTGGTAAGCGATCCCGATGACGATTGTGCTCACCGGTAGCCTCGCATGATCTGACACGAACGGTGGCGCCGGGCTCTCCGCGTTGGGCCCGACTGCGGCGCGTGCCGTTGCCCCTTGTCTTCCACGCGGAGGTTCTCTCCTGAAAGCCCTGGTCACGGGCCTGTGCGCCCTCGTTCTCGTTGTCACGCCGACGGCGGCGCAGGCCGGTGCGTCCGCCGACCTCGGCGGCCAGCTCGCACGGCACGTCGCGACCCTGAAGAAGTCGACCTCCGTGGTCCGCTTCTTCCAGACGCACCGGTGGCTCCTCTCGGACCCGCGGTTCGCGAAGGAAGCGACGCTCCGCCTTGGCATCGCCCGCCGGACGTTGGCCGCGAGCCACGCGAGGGCCGCCCGTGCCCGAGCCGAGCTCCACCGACGGACGGTGCAGGCCGACCGCAGGCGCCTCCTCGCTTCGCTCGAGCGCTCGCCGGAGAAGGCGATCTGCCACGTCTTCCGTGACTACTGCGGGCAGGCGCTCCGCGTCGCGCGCTGCGAGTCCGGCTACAGCGTGAACGCGCAGAACGGCCAGTACCTCGGCCTCTTCCAGATGGGGTCGAGCGAGCGGCAGCTTTTCGGCCACGGCGAGACGGCACTCGAACAGGCGCGCGCCGCCTACCGCTACTTCGTCCGCTCGGGCCGCGACTGGAGCCCCTGGTCGTGCAAGCCGTGGTACTGAGCCGCCGGAACGAATCGTGCGCAAAGTGCGTGCCCCGGCTCCCCGGCCGGGTTCCCACGACGCGCGATCGCTGGTAGTAGAACGACCGTGCCCTTCTGGCGGAAGCCCGACCGCCTGAGGCCCCTGGACGAGGCGGCCGCCTATGCGCGCTGCCACGGCGATCGCGACGAATCGGTGCGCGTCGTCAAGCTGCCGCCACGCCGCGCGCGCTACGACCTGCTCGCGACCGGGCGAGGAGATCAGGCGACGTTTCGAGGAGCGGATCGACGCCCGCGAGCCCGACGCCGCCCTCGCCCCGTCGCCGCCGGCGACCGCCTGACAACGGCCTCGCCACACCTCGGCGAGCGGGCCTCGGAAGAGGGGGTCTGCGCTACACTCCGCGTTCGCCACGGCCCATTCGTCTAGTGGCCTAGGACACCGCCCTCTCACGGCGGCGGCACGGGTTCGAATCCCGTATGGGCCTTCTCGGGGGCCCCGTGGTAGAGCCGAAACCGCATGGTTGAGCGGGGCGGCAACCACGGGAACCCACGGAAACGGCAGGGCGTTCCCCCACCGGTTCCCCCATCGTTCCGAGGCGGACGAGCGGTCTTCTATGGAGTGCCGAAGCCCCCGCGCTGTCCGTCAGACGGCGCAGGGGCTTCGGTCGGTTCATGCGACCGTCGCGGTTTCCTTTGCTGCAACTGTGGCTGCTGCGGCTTCCTTGATCAGATCCGCGACGGCAGCGGGTTGAGAGACGTAAACCGAATGGCTGGCGTCCACGTCGACGACGTTCGCGCCGATGCGCTCGGCCATCGTCCGCTGTGCGTCCGGCGGGATCATCCGATCTCCGGTTGTGACCAGATACCAGCTTGGCTTGCTTCGCCAGGCGGGTTCGCTGATCGTGCCACCCAGGGCCTCCACGCCCCACGGAACCTGCGAGTCGGCGTAGAACGCAGCCTGCTTCGCGGGTAGATCCCCCGCGAACGAGTCGTGGAACTTTTCGCGGTCGAGGAAGAGGAAGCCCTCGACAGGAGGCAGGATCGGTGGCTGCGGCCCGTCGGTCGGGAACGTCCCGAGCAGCGTGTTCACCGATTCGCCAGCATCGGGCGCGAAGGCGCAGATGTAGGCGAGGCCAGCGACGCGCTCATGCGTACCTGCTTCGCTGATGACTGCCCCACCGTAGGAATGTCCCACGAGGATCGTCGGCCCCTCTTGCCGGTCGAGGATCATGCGCGTGGCCGCCGCGTCCCCTTCGAGGGACAGCGTCGGGTTTTGCACGATGCTGACCTGATACCCGTCGGCGGTCAGCACGTCGTACACGCCCTGCCACCCCGAACCATCGACGAAGCCGCCGTGAACCAACACGACGCTCGGCTTGTCGCTCATCACCCACCTCCTTTCGCGGCCTAGTAGCCGCGCATTGAAGGGCCGGAAACGCCGCCCTCTCTGGCAGCGTCCGGCGGCAATCCGTCGGCCAGCATTACAAATCTTTGGCTCGTCGCGCCGACGCAGTCGGCCGGGATGCCAGCCATGCCGCAGCGCACCGGTGGAGACAGGGCCGAGACCGTGCCTGCGCGAGCGTGGTCGCCGGCCTGATCGGACTGAACCGAATGTTCGTTGTCCGCGCCGACGACCGGAGTGACGCTCCTCGGGCGCAGCCGCTTGGGGCGGCCGCACTCACCGAAGGAGCTCCATGACCACGAAGCAGGCCATCGAGAAGGCGATGACGGGCAAGCGGAAGCCGATGACCGTCGCCGAGATCGCCGAGGCTGCGATCCCCCTGTCGAACCTCAAGGGCGCGACGCCGAAGCAGGTCATCTACAGCGTGCTCTACGCCGAGAACAAGAAGCCGGACGGGCTCGTCGTGCGCGTCGAGGCGGGCACGTTCAAGCTCCGGCCGAAGCGGAAGGCGAAGGCGTGAGCGACCTCGCCGCCCTCGCCGTCGAGAGCTACGCGCACGACGTGCGTGCCGTCGCAAGCGAGCTCGCCCGGGCGACCGACGCGCCCGCCGTCGCCTCGGCGCTACGTGAGCTCGTTGAGCTCGCCGCCTGCGACCGGGCGTTCGTCGCCGATGCCGGCCACGCGCTCGTCCTTCGCACGGAGGCGGGGTCGTTCCGGCTCCCAGTGGAGGCGTCCGAGGCGTAACCTCGGCGTCGGGATAGTCGGTGCGCTGACGGGCTCGGGAGACGGGGCCCGTCGCCTGCTCGGCTCTCCCTACTGGTCGAGCTCCTCCTGCATCGTGGCGAGGACGGCATCGAGACGGGTCATGGTCTCGTCGCGCTGTTCGTCAAGCTGGTGCGCACCCGGGAGGAGCTCCGGATGGGGCTCGCGGGCGATGTTCCGGAACGCCCAGACGTTCGCCATTGAAGCTGAACGACGCCTCGTAGTACCTGTCGAGCGCCGTGGCAACGGCGGTCGACCCGGCGACTCTCACCTCGCCCTGAACGGTCGTCCACTCGTCTCGCGTCGGCGGCTCCTCCTTCGCCTCCTCCTCCTTCGGGATCACCCTGAGCGACACGTGTTCCAGTCGCCACCGCTCGTTCTCAAGGAACCGGCCGAGCCTCACGTACACCGCGAGCCGCTGCTGGTGAAGTCGAGCGCCTCGGGCGAGGTCGCGCTCATGCCCGCGATCAACCCAGCGAACAGCTACCGGAGAGAGAACGCCGAGGGCACCGACGATGCCCGTCACGACGAGCGCGAGCTCCTCGGTCGACATGTGACCAGCCTTGCAGCCGACCCGGTCGGATCGCGTTCTAGGCTTCGTGGGATGGAGCTCGCCGAGGCCCTCGCCGCCGCCGTGCGGGCACGAACGGGGCCCGAGCTCGAGCTTCTCAGATGTTCGCCACGGCTCGGTATCTGGCGATGCTCGTACTGATCGACCAAATCACGAGAGCCAGCACGCCCGGGAAGAAGCCGAAGCCGAACAAGCTGTCTTCACCCAGTCCCGAGAGGACCGCAGCGAACGTGATCAGGAACGACACCGCGCCGATGAGCGCCACGAAACCCGTCCAGCGTGCGAAGACTCCACTTCGAAGAGTCAGTAGTCCAGCAGACATGAGGAACGCGGCGAAGCCCATTGCGGAGAGAGGAAAGGCCCCGCCGAGGCACTCGCCACTGCCCTAGTAATGACGGGATTCGCGGCTGCACCTTCCGAGTCCGCAGAAGCGATGATGACGATGGCGGTCACCATTCCCGTGATGCCGGTTACGGCTCCTCCGAACGCGGCCCCTGCGAGTTGTGCTGAGCCCCCATCGGAAGCCTCCGCACGCCCGAGGACGCTTCGGATCATCCCCGCGAAATGCAGGAACACGAAGCCCGCGAGCAGCATGGCGAACGCGCCGATTCGGCTCTTCCACTGGTTGTCATCGGCCCAGTTCGTCCAGGCCTCATCAGACGCGCCATAGTCGGGCGCATCGCCACCGCTTGCGAACCAGCCGATGACGAAGAGCACCGCGAACACCACGCCGGAGAGGGCGAGCAGACGGTGCCACGACAGAGGTAGGAAGCTTGTCGATCGATCCGCGGACACCGGTGCGGAGCCGGTGTTCATGCAGCCGTCGCGTTGCCGCGCCAGTTCGGTCGGACGATCGGCGAGTCCTTCCTGAATCCCCAGATCGCGCAGTAGATGCCGAGGAATGCTTCCCAGATGAACTCCGGGACGACCAGGAGGCTCACCAGGCCGGTCTGATCCCACCAGTCGAAGAGCACGCCGAAGTTCCCGAACAGGAGGAGCGGCCCCCCGATCATCCCGAGCCAGGCCATGCGCCGCGGGACGAGGCCGGACTTGTACATCAGGTAGCCGAGGATCAGCCCGTTTCCGAAGGGGACGACCATTCCGGGGCCGAGCAGGAACGTCCAGTCCTTGAGCTGCGCGAGCGAGACCGCGAGGTCGGCCGCGTCAGGAGAGTCCTGGCGCAAGCTCACGGCCCCGAGCACGAAGATGATCCCGGCCGCGATGAAGACGGACTCGATGATCCGAGCAGCGACGTAGCCGATGGCCAGGGCCTCGTTCTGCCGCCTCGCGATCGGGTAGAGCACAACGGCGGTTCCGACGTTGGCGATGACGAGAAGAAACTCCAGCAAGGCTCCCAGGTAGAGCTGGTTGTCCTTCCCGCCACCGGCGATGTATGCGGCCGGATCGTCGAGAACCGACTGGAACAGAGCGAGCGCCGCAATCGACGTGACGAACGTGGCGATGAACAGCAGGCCGAAGATCCGCCCGTGCCTCTGGTCGTCGGCCATGCAGATTCGCCTCCCGGGTCGGTGTCGGCGTGGAATCTATCGCCTGGGGGGAGCCCCCTCAACCCCATGCGCCGAGCCCCGGCGGGGACTGTGGCCGTGGAAAAACCAGGCGAAAACCCGGGCCCCGCTTCACGTGCCATCGCGGCGGAGACGCGCTAACCTGATCTCGCGGACCTCGCTTGCAGCCCGTGGCGAAGCGAGGATGTCCCCGCAGGTTCGCCGTTCGCAAGCCCCGAACGGTGGCAGGCCAGTAGCCCTCGGCCCGCCGCCAGTGGCGGCTGCCGGTCTTCACAGAGGCATCCCGTTCCTACATGCCTTGAGGAGGACCGAAGATGGCAACCGACTACCAGACACTGATCCCCAGCGGGATCGCCGACTCGGGCGACGGGAACCCCGCTCTGGTCGCCGCACGACCTCAAGCACCGGCGCATCTCGCTGCTCCACGCGCAGGGCAGGTCGTGGGCCGAGATCGCCGAGCTCGTCGGCAACCGCTCCGCGAAGGGTGCTCGCCGACACGTACACGCACGTCCTCATGGACGAGCGCGAGATCGACTACGCGAGCGTCATCGCCGAGCGGCTACACGCTCCCGCCGAGCGAGTCCTCGCCTGACGGAAGGGGCAGGGCCGGCGTTTAGGCTCTCCGGCATGAAGGTTTTCAACCTCAACAGCGACCCGGAGTGGGATCGCACCGAGGACCGCGAGGGCTGGAGGATCAAGGACGCCTGGGTCGGCTACCACGTCGGCGCCGAGCTGATCGGCGGGAGCATGTACGAGGTCGAGCCGGGCGACAAGCAGGGGCCGTACCACACGCACCACGCGAACGAGGAGTGGGTGATCGTCCTCCGCGGAGAGCCCACGCTTCGCACGCACGAGGGCGAGCAAGTGCTGCGCGAGGGGGACGTGGTCGCCTTTCCCCGCGGCAAGGAGGGCGCACACCAGATCCGCAACGACACGGACGCGCCGATCCGTGTCCTCATGCTCTCGACGCTGATCGCGCCGGACATCGTCGAGTACCTCGACACCGGCAAGATCGGCGCGCGCAGCGTCGCCGGCGACCGGATCATGTTCGCCCGCCCGGGGCCTGAGCTCGAGTACTGGGAAGACGAGGACTAGGCCTGCGCCCTGTCCCCTCACCGGTTCCCCCATCGCCCGCGAGAAGTGGCCGGTATGCAGGGGGTCCGAACCCCTATGGGCCTTGAGGCTGCACATCCTGGAAGTAGCGCAAACCCCGTATCCATGCGGGGTTTGCGGTTGGTTTGCAGGGATCTCCCGGTGCCAGCGCGCTTGTAGTGCTCGCCCCGACATGCCCGCCCAGGCACCAGGCGCTACCGGGATCGGCCGTTCTCCGGGGTAGTAACGGGGCAGTTGACCGAAACCGCCACGGGGTCGGGCGGGCAGCGATGCGCGCCCGCCCTCGGAGGACGAACGCGCATCGCTGTAGCGGGCGGGCTTCCTGGCTATCCGCCGTAGTCGTAGCCGGGATACCCCGGGCTCTGCGTCGGCGGCGACACGGTCCGGCTCGGAGCAGGAGATGCCGGCCGCCAGGTGCCGACGTCCGTGAATCCGTTGCCCTTGACGTCACCCGGCTTGCGGTCCTGGGTGAACGTGTAGACCGGCCGTCCACGGTAGGACACCTGGATGCGGCCGTCAGGGCGCCTCACGGTGGCCAGGTGGAGTCCTCCGGTCGGGGTCGTGCCCTTCGGGATCACGAGCGGAGTCCACAGGGAGAGGCATGACTGGTCCGTGCAGACGAACCTTCCTCGTTGCTCGACGCTCAGCGAGTACAGCGTCAAGCCCTTGCGATTGACGAGCACCTTCTCGTGCAGTGTCGGGTTGTTGGCGGTCCTGACTACCAGCTGCTTCGGCATGCTCCCAGCAGTGCCGGAGTGTGCGGCGAACGCCGCAACCAATGCGGCGGCCAAGACCACCGGAACCATCGACCTGGCGATGGTTGCTGTCCGAGTCATGTGCGACCTCCTCGGAGGTGGTGGTGGTTGGTAGCCGGTAGTACGTATCGACCGCCGCCGCTGGATTGTTGTGGTCTCGTTCATGCGCGGGGCTCACGCAGCATCGCGGCGTGTCAGCAGCCCGTTGTCGCATCGCCGGGACCTCCGGCCTCGCGACCGGCCGAAACGGTTCCTCTCTCGAGCGCCGGGGCCCCGGGCCTCACGCGGAGAACGATCGGGGAACACCGAAACGGAGCGCGCCTGGCCCTCCAGACGAGGCCGCGCCGACGGTGCCGGGAGGGCACCCGTCGGCGCGGCCCGTTCGTGGAGCGACGCCTCCTCAGCCGCGACCGCCAAGAGCACGCGAGAGCTCGTCCTTCGTCATCCGCGAGCGCCCCTTGATGCCACGACGCTTCGCCTCCTCGTACAGCTGCTCCTTCGTCCGCCCGCGGGGGCTGCGCCGGTGCGAGCGGAGCCCTCCGCGGCGGCCGGAGGACATGTCCTCACGTGACAGCCGGGACGACTGCCTGGCCTCGCCGTGGCGGGCGCGCTCCTTGTTGACGGTCCGCGCCGCGATCTCCTCGGCCGTGTCCTCGGACTTCCCTTGTTCCCTGACGGACTGCTTGATGTGCTCGTACTGGCGGGCCCGCTTGGTGCCCTTCTCGACTCCGCGTGGCGGCATCGTCCGCCTCCTTTCCCGATCGGGTCTGCGCCGCATGCATGGACTCGCACGAGCTCAGCGGGCTGCGCGCTCGGCGTGGCGCGCCTCCTCGTCCTTCTTCTCGCTGTCGTCGTCGAACGCGCCCTCGATGTCGTCACGGAGCCCGCGCGCCTTGTCTTTTGCCTTCCCCCAGGCCTCCTGCGCCTGACCCTCCAGCTGCTTCTTCTCGCCTTCGACACGATCCTTGTCCATTCCCTACCCCTTTCCCGACTCGTCGCTTCGGTCTCCTGACGCGCGTCCGTCGCGCGCGTCACGGGCACCCGTTAGCCGGTCGGGGCGCTTGCCAAACCCGTGGGCGGCGCGACCTCAGCCGAGCCAGAGGACGAGCAGCCCGATGAGCGCGATCACGAGCACGACCACGAGCATGAACGCCATCACGGTGGCGAAGATTGCGTGGGGAGTCGCACCGCTGCGGCCGCTCATGATCCCGCGTGCGAGCTCCCGCGAGCCCGCCTGCGGACCCTCGAGCCGCGCGAGCCCGATCCTCGTGACCGGGACACCGAAGCCCTCGAGCGAATTCTCGAGCGCGTGGTCGGCAGCGCCGCCGGCGACGACGATCTCGTCCGGCGAGAACGACGCCAGCGCATCCTCCACGGCTTGCACGGGATCGGCGTTTCCCGCCTCACCTTTCGTCGACGCCGCGAGTGGCGCCAGGTCGCGCTCGATCGATCGCGCCCGGCGGCCTGCTTCGCCGATCGCCTCGTCCTCATCGGTCGCGTACCAGTGCAGCGCGTCGACCCGAACAGGCACGACAACCCGAACCTCGGCGAGGTCGGCGCCCTCGAGGTACCGGCGGAGCGCCCGAGTGCGAGCCGTCCCCGAGCACGACCGCCATCACGCGCCGGTTGCTCGATCGCCGTGTGTGGTGGACGATCCGGCGATCCCGATGCACGTGCGATACCCACGCAGATCGCGAAGCAAACGATGCCTCGGGACGACATCGTTGCGGGTGGGCACCTCACCGTGCCCACCCGCCTCTCGTCCCTCGACTACCTGCGGCCGTACCCGATGCCGCCGGTCAGGAGAAGCACGACGACCACGATCAGTAGCACCCATGCCCACACCGGCATCTCGTCACCTCTTTCGTCGGAGTGGCGATCTCCCTACCCGGATTCCCCGTGCCCGGCACGTGGGAGCGCTCCGAGTGGCGCGAGGTGCTCCATCACCTCCGGTCTATCGCGGCGACAGTCCTAGAGATGACGGAGGCGGCGACGGCGCCGCCTCCGACTTCCTCCCCCTAGCTCTGACGCCCGAACGGACCGCGCCGGGCAGAGTCAGTGTCCTCCTTCGTGACGTGTATTACAAGCCCCGTCGCACGGCGAGCGTGGAGGATCGGAGAGGGGTTGGTGGAGCGGAGGACGACGACTCAGTGGGCGGTCCAGCCGCCGTCCATCACGAGGGGCGCGCCCGTGAAGAACGAGCCGCCGGGGCCGAGGAGGTAGGCGACGGCGGCCGCCACCTCGGACGGCTCGAGCATCCGCTTGAGGGCCTGAGGGGCGAGCAGGACGTCCTCGATGACCCGTTCCTCGGGAAGCCCATGCGCCCTCGCCTGGTCGGAGATCTGCCGCTCGACGAGCGGCGTGCGCACGTACCCGGGGCAAACGGCGCTCGCACGGATGCCTGCAGCGGCGCCCTCGAGCGCCAGCGTCTTCACGAGCCCGAGCACGCCGTGCTTCGCCGACACGTAGCCGGCCTTGAAAGGGGAGGCCACCAGCCCGTGGACCGACGCGACGACGACGATCCGGCCGTTCCCCGAGTCCCGTAAGGCCGCCCACGCATAGCGGGCGAGCAGGAACGGGCTCGTCGAGCAGGACCGCGACGAGCGCGTCCCAGCGATCCTCGTCGAAGGTCTCGACGGGAGAGACGTGCTGGAAGCCGGCATTCGGGATCACCGCGTCGAGGCGGCCGAACCCCTCGAGCGCGGCCTCCACGGCGGCCCGGTTTCCCTCGCGCGTCGTCAGGTCGGCGGCGAACGGCGTGCCCGGCCCGGACGCGTCGGGCGTGAGGTCGACAGCGAGCACGTCCCAGCCGTCCGCTACGAGTCGATCGGCGATCGCGCGTCCGATCCCGCTTGCCGCGCCGGTGACGAGCGCGACCTCGGTCATCGTCTATGGGCCGCCTCGGACGTAGATCACCTGGCCACTGATGTACGCCGCATCGTCCGAGCAGAGGAATGCGATCGGACCGGCGACGTCCTCGGGCTGCCCGACACGCTGGAGCGGCACCTGTGCCGCGATCGCCTCCTGGAAGTCGTCGAAGGAGACGCCGAGCCGATCGGCCGTCTGCCGGGTCATCGCGGTCGCGATGAAGCCCGGCGCGACACAATTGACCCGGATGCCGAACCTCCCGAGCTCGATCGCGAGCGTCTTCGTGAGCCCCTGGATGCCGGCCTTCGCGGCCGAGTAGTTCGCCTGACCGCGGTTGCCGAGCGCCGAGGTCGACGAGATGAGCACCATCGCGCCGCTCCCCTGCTTCGTCATCACGGCCTGCGCCGCCTGCGCGGCGAGGAAGGAGCCGCGCAGGTGGGTGGCGATCACCGCCTCCCAGTCGTCGTCGGTCAGCTTGTGGACGAGGTTGTCGCGGATGATCCCGGCGCAGGTGACGAGGACGTCGAGCCGGCCCGTCTCGGCGGCCGCGGTGACCGCCGCCTCGACCTCCGTCCGCGACGTCACGTCGCAGCGCACCGCCTGCCCGCCGATTCGCTCGGCGGTCTCCGCCGCGGCTGACTCGTCGAAGTCGGCGACGACGACGTGGGCGCCTTCTGCCGCGAGCCTCTCCGCGGTGGCGGCGCCGATGCCTTTCGCGCCGCCGGTGACGAGCGCCGTCCGCCCCTCGAAGCGGCTCATCGGATCTGCCGCACGACCAGCTCGGCCACGCACACGGGCTTGTCGCCGCCCTCACGCTCGACGGTCGCGAGCACGACGGCCTGGTCGCCCCCGGCCACCTCGTCGACCGACTGCACGGTGAACGTCGCGCGGATCCGCGAGCCGGAGGGCACGGGCGCCGGGAAGCGGACCTTGTTGACGCCGTAGTTGATGCCCATCCGGTACCCCGTGAGCGCGAGGGTCTGCGACATCAGCGGCACACAGAGCGAGAGCGTGAGGAAGCCGTGCGCGACGGTGGTCCCGAACGGGCCCTCGGCCGCGCGGACGGGGTCGGTGTGGATCCACTGCGGGTCGTCGGTCGCGCGCGCGAACTCGTCGATCCGATCCTGGCCGACCTCGAACCACTCGGTCGGGCCGAGCTCCTTGCCGAGCAACTCCGTGAGCGAGCTCATGCTGGTCCCTCTCCTCCTTCCTCCGCGGGCCCCCAGCGTATGACGCTGGCCGCCCACGTGTAGCCGGTACCGGCGGCGAGCAGCAGGACGAGGTCGCCGTCGGCCACGTCGCCGGCGCGGGCGGCCCGGTCGAGGGCGAGCAGCGGGTCGACGCCGCTCATGTGCCCCGTGTCGTCGAGGTAGGCGGCGCGCTCGAGCGGGACGCCCAGCGCGTTTGCGATCGCCTCGTGCATCGAGCGCTTCATGTGGATCCCGCAGAGGTACGAGACGTCGCGCGAGCGAGGCGCCGCTCCGCTCGAGCGCGCCCTCGGCGGCAGCGACGAAGTTGGGCAGGGAGACGTCATCGAGCCCGCCCTTCATCTGCGCCGGGTCTGCGACGTCGAGGAAATGCCTGCGGGCGTCGACGGTCTCGTGCGACGCAGGCTCGACGCTCCCGCCTGCGGGAACCTTGACCTGGAGCGAGAACGACCCGTCCGAGATGGCGTGCGAGCCCAGCAGGAGGTTCCGGTCGGCGTCTGCCGCGAGCAGGCCGGCGACCGCGCCGTCGCCGAAGTTGAACATGAAGCGCGAGCGCTCGTTCGCGTAGTCGAGGAGGTACGACTCGCGGCACGCCGCGACGACCAGGGCGGTGTCGAGCTCCGGCTCGGCGACGAGCAATGCCTTCGCGAGCCGCAGCGCGACGGGCGTGCCCATCGAGACGTTGTCGTACTCGATCGCGTACGCGTTCGCGCACCCGAGCCGATGGGCGATCCAGGGCGCCGCCTGCCACACGGCGTAGTCCTTCCAGGTCGAGCCGTAGTAGAGAACGGCGCCGATCGAGGCCGGATCGATCCCGCGCTCGTCGATGAGCCGCCGCGCCGCGGCCACCGCGAGGTCCCAGACGTGCTCGTCCTCGGCCGCGATGTGCTTGCCGAGCAGGCCGAACTTCCCGGCGACGACGTCCTCCGGGATGCCGCTGGCGGCGGCGACCTCCGCGGCGGTCATGACGCGCTCGGGGAGGTAGTGGGCCGTGGCGGTGAGCCCGACCCGGCTCATGCGCTCCCGTTCCGGGAGCCGATGGTGCGGGCGACGATCCGGCCGAGCTCCTCGAGGACGTCGGGCGGAAGCTCGTTGCGGCCCGCCCACAGGATCCAGCGCATCCCGACGAGCTCGCCGATGCCCATCAAGGCCCAGGCGAGCAGCTCCGGGTCGCCGTCGGCGATCTCGCCGTCCTCCATCGCCTGCCGCAGGCCGGTGACGTACCCGCTCGTGAGGCGCTCGTAGTGGAGCTGCAGGACGCGCGGCGAGACGAACTCGGCCTGGCGGATGATCCGGTAGAGCGCCGGATGCTCGGCGGTGAAGCGGAAGAAGGCCGCGAAGCCGAGGCGCTCCATCTCGGCGCGGGTCGCGCCCTGCGAGGCTGCCTCGGTCATCGCCTGGCGCACACGGTGGTTGAGGTCGACGACCACCTCGTCGAAGATCTCCTGCTTGCTCGCGAAGTAGAGGTAGAACGTCCCCTGGCCCACGCCGGCGGCCTCGGTGATCTTCACGATCGAGGCGTCGTGGTAGCCGAGCTCGGCGAACGCCGCCTCGGCCGCTTCGAGCAGCCGCCGCCGGGTGCGCTCGCCGCGCTTCGAGAGCGGGCGCCCGTCGGCGCTCGTGACCGCGTCCGTGCTCACCGCGTGGCCCCCGTCGCCGCCGCGCGCAGCTCGTCCTTCAGCACCTTCCCCATCGACGAGCGCGGCAGCACCTCGACGATCGCGAACGTCTTCGGCACCTTGAAGCGCGCGAGCCGCTCGCGGCAGTGGTCGTGGAGAGCATCAGGGCTCGCCTCCGACCCTTCGCGGAGGACGACGAACGCGGCGCAGGTCTCGCCCCAGCGCTCGTCCGGGACACCGACGACCGCCGCCTCGACCACATCGGGATGCGCGTGGAGGACGTCCTCGATCTCCGCCGGGTACACGTTCTCACCGCCCGAGATGACCATGTCCTTGATCCTTCCGGCGATCCGGTAGAAGCCCTCCTCGTCGCGCTCGGCGACGTCGCCGGTCGAGAGCCAGCCGTCGGCGAACGCGGCCGCAGTCGCCTCCGGGTTCCGCCAGTAGCCGGGAAAGACGTTCGGGCCGCGGACGAGGAGCTCCCCCGTCGCCGCGCCGCTCGAGCAGGCGACCGGTCTCGTCGTCGCGGAGGGCGACCTCGACATGCGGGTAGGGCTTCCCCGCGAAGCCGAGCTTTCGCTTCGCGTCTTCGGGCGGGAGGCAGAGCACGTTCGGGGCGGCCTCGGTCAGGCCGTAGCCCTGTACGACGTCGACGCCGCGCTGCGACCACGTCTCGAGCAGCGACTCAGGCATCGGGGCGCCGCCGACGACGGCCAGCCGGAGGCTCGAGAGATCGGCGTCGGCGAAGCCGTCCTGCTCCGCGAGGAACAGGTACGTCGCCGGCACGCCCATCATCGTGGTCACGCCCTGCTCGGTGATCAATCGGAGCGCGCGGGCGGGGTCGAACGTCGGCTCGAGCACGACCGTCGCCCCCTTCCACCACGCCAGCAGCGGCTGGACGTTCCAGCCGCCGACGTGGAACTGGGGGAGCACCTGGAGGACAACGTCGTCGTCTCGGAGGCTCGTGGTGCGATCGAAGGAGAGGTTCGTCCAGAAGCAGTTCGCGTGGGTGAGCAGCGCGCCCTTCGGCTTGCCGGTCGTGCCGGACGTATAGACGAGGAGCAGCGGGTCGGCATCCTCCGCGACGTCCTCGACCTCGCCGTCGACCTCGAGGGTCGGATCGCCGATACGCGCGATCTCGGCAACCGCGGCGCCGCCGGGACGACCTTGCAACAGACTGTTGCTTGCAGCGGCGAGCGCCTCGTGCTCGGCCGACGCGAGCACGAGCGCGGGCTCGGCGTCCGCCAGCTGGTGTGCGATCTCGGCCGGGGCGAGGCGCCACGAGATCGGCTGCAGCGCGACCCCGAGGCGGGCGCACGCGAAGAGCGTCGCGACGTGGTCGGGCGACGTCGTGGTGAGGGTCGCGAGACGATCGCCCCGGCCCAGCCCCCGCAGTGCGAGACCGGCCGCGAGTCGCCTCGCGCGCCGGTCGAGGGCGGCGTATGTCACCTCGCCGCCCAGATAGCGGATCGCGACACGATCCGGCGTGAGGCGCGCCCGGTCGTCGAGCCAGCGGCCGATCGTGTGCTCGCCGGGGCTCACCGCGCCCCCGCGAGATGCTCGGCGACCGACGCGACGAAGCGCCCGGGCTGCTCCCAGAAGAAGAGGTGCCCGGCTTCGGGGACGCGCTCGAGGCGCGCGTCGGGAAGGAGCGCGGGCGAGGAGCTCGCCGTTCCGCGGGTCGACCACCACGTCCTCGTCGCCGTGCTGGACGAGCGTCGCCGCGCCGAGCGCACCGAGGCGGTCGTAGGCGTCGAACGTCGCGCCTGCCGACGCCTGGGCCGCCCAGGCGACCGGATCCTGCGCCGTCGCGAGCCGGTGCGCCATGATCCGGTCGACGAGCTCCGGCCGCGCCGCGACCGTCCCCGGCGCGAGTGCGTTCTCGACGAAGCGCCGCAGCGCGACCGTCGGTTCGAGCGTCGCAGCCTCGGCCAGCAGCGTGAGCGTCTGCTGCGGCATCGGATGGGCGTTCGGCCCACCCGGCGTCGTGCACGCGAGGACGAGCCGATCGACACGCTCGGGGTGTGCGAGCGCGAGCTCCTGGGCGATCATCCCGCCGAGGCTCGTCCCGACGACGTGCGCCCGCTCGACGCCCGCCTCGTCGAGCACCTGCACGGCGTCGGCGGCCATCTCGGCCGCGGTGTACGGGCCTGCGGCGCGTCGCTCTCCCCGATCCCGCGGTTGTCGAAGAGGATCACGTCGAACCGCTCGGCAAGGCCGGGAAGCACCGGCTCCCATCCCCAGCGCGCGTAGCCGAGCCCGTGGATCAGGAGCAGCGGTCGCCTGCTCCGCGACGCTCCCACACGATGTGCACGCTCACGCGGCCGCCTCCTCGGCGCGGGCCGCCCGCCGGCGAGCGGCGAGCCGGCGAATGCGGCTGGGGAAGCTCGCGAGGCCCCCGGGGACGAAGAAGACGACGGCCACGAAGAGCGCCCCGAGGAGGAACAGCGGTTCCGAGAGCGGGATCCTGAGGACGTCGGGAAGGTCCTGGATTCGCTCTTCGCCCGCAAGGCTCCGGAGCCGATAGTCGAGCAGCGTGTAGAGGAATCCGCCGATGAGCGCGCCGAAGCGAGTTCCGGCGCCGCCGAGGACGACCATGACGAGCAGCGTCAGCGTGAAGGTTGCGGTCGTGACCTCGGGTGTGACTCCGATCAGGAGCAGCCACATGAAGCCGCCCCAGGCTGCGAGGAACGCGGCCAGGACGAAGGCGAGCAGCTTGTACGGGTAGGGCCGCAGCCCGATCACCTCGACCCGGCGCTCGTTGTCGCGGATGGCGCGCCAGACGTGGCCGGCCGAGGATCCGATCGCGGCCCGCGAGATCGCAAAGACGGCCACCACATAGGCGAGGGCAAGCCAGTAGAGGTACTTCGTGTTGAGAACGCCCACGACGAAGTCGGGAAGGGCGTCGACATTCAGGACGATCCCCTCCTCGCCGCCGGTGAGACCTGCGGGATTCGTCTGGACGATCACCGTGCCGGCCTGCGCGAACGCGAGCGTGACCATCGCAAAGGCGATCCCCGCCACCCGCAGGCTGATCGCGCCCAGCACGAGCGGCACGGCGATCGCGACGACGATGAGCAACGCGAGCGTCGCGGGAAGGCTCCACTCCCACTCCGTGAGCGCGATGGCTGGCACGTAGACGCCGAGCGCGAAGTAGAGCGCGTGCCCGAACGAGAGGAGCCCGGTGAAGCCGAACAGGAGGTCGTACGAGAGCGCAACCCCGGCGAAGACGAGACAGAGCGCGAGCAACTGGAGCGTGCCGGGCGAGTCGAAGGGGCCTGGAAGCACGCGGGGCAGGCCGAAGGACAGGAATGGCACGACGACGAGAAGCACGAGCACCCCGGCCGGAACCGCATACCGCGTGACGACGCCCCATGTCTTCATCAGTGCGCCACTTTCGGCGCAAGGCCCTCGGGCCTGAGCAGCAGGACCGTGGCGAGAAGCAACATCACCGAGACGTCGCCGGCGCCGCTCCAGTCGAGCCAGTCCGCGACGTAGTAGTTCGCGTACTGCTGGACGAGGCCCGACCACGATCGCCGCGACCGCCGAGCCCCCGATCGACCCGAAGCCCCCGATGACGACGACGATGAAGGCGAAGATGAGTAGGGACGTCCCCCTCCCCGGGTCGATGCTGCCGAAGTAGATCCCCGAGAGGACGCCCGCGAGAGCAGCGAGCGCGCCGCCGAGCGCGAAGACGAGGGTGAAGGCCTTTCGGACATCGATCCCGAGCGCCGTCACCATCGCACGGTTCTCGACTCCTGCCCGGATGATCAGCCCCACCCGCGTGAAGCGCAGGAACGAGATGAGGCCGACGAGCACGATCGCCGCCACGGCAATCTCGACGAAGCGGTCGTTGGGGATGTTCGCGCCGAGGATGGTCGTCGTGTCGAGCATCCAGTCGGGCACGGGGAAGAGCTGCGGATCGGCGCCCCAGATCCCGAAGACGAGCGCCCCGAGCGAGAGCGCGAGACCGACCGTGACGAGCACCTGCTCGATCGGACGGCGGTAGAGCGGTCGAATGAAGCCGATTTCGACGAGGGCCCCGAGCGCCGCACCGACCACGAGACCGAACGCCGTGGCCGCGAGCAACTCCCCTTCGTAGGACGTCGAGATCTGCGTCGTCAGCCACCACGCCGCATAGGCGCCGAAGGTGATGAACGCGCCGTGCGCGAAGTTGAGGACGCCCATCAGCCCGTAGATGAGCGACAACCCGGAGGCGACGAGGAAGTACATGGCCCCGAGCCCGAGCCCCGTGATCGTGAGCAGGACGAATGTGCTCAATGCCCCGCTCCGTACACGCCGAGGAGCTGTTGAACCCGCTCGGGGCTCGCAAAGAGCTCTCGGGCTGCGCCTTCGTGAACGACGCGGCCGCCGTCGAGGACGACGACGTGCTCTGCCACCCGCTTGGCGACGCCGAGATTCTGCTCCACGAGCAGGATCGTGGTCAGCTCCGCCGCTCGCTCGAGCGCCACGGCGACGTCCGTCACGAGCGCGGGGGCAAGGCCCTTGGTCGGCTCGTCGATCAGGAGGAGCGCGTTGTCGTTCAGGAGTGCCCGCGCGATCGCGACCATCTGCTGCTGGCCGCCAGAGAGCGTGCCCGCACGCTGGCCCCCACGCTCCCTGAGCTCGGGGAACAGCTCGTAGACGAGGTCGTAGCGTGCGTTGCCGTCGCGCACGGCGAGGCGAAGGTTCTCGTCGACGGTCAGGCCGGCGAAGACGTCGCGATCCTCGGGGACGTATCCGACGCCTCGCCGCACGATCGCGTGCGTCGGGCAGCCGGGTCACGTCCTCGCCGTCGATCTCGACCCTCCCGCGCGAGCGTGGGACGAGCCCCATGAGCGCCCGCAGCGTCGTCGTCTTGCCGACTCCGTTCCGGCCCAGGAGCGCGGTCACACCTTCTTTCGCAACCGAGAACGAGACTCCTTGCAGCACATGCGACTCACCGAGATAGACGTGCAGATCCGCGACCTCGAGAGCGGGCGCGCTGCTCACAAGGGCTCTCCGAGATATGCCGTCTGGACGGTCTCGTTCGCCATCACGGCCGCCGGCCGATCGAACGCGAGCACGGCGCCGTGGTGCATGACGGCGATCCGCTGAGCAAGACCGAGCACGACCTCCATCCGGTGCTCGACGAGGAGGATCGTCTTGCCCTCCTCCGCGTGGACGGAGCGGATGAGCCCGACCAGGCTGGCGACGTCCTCGTGGGACACGCCGGCCATCGGCTCGTCGAGGAGGATGACACGGGAGTCGCCCGCCAGCACCATCGCCAGCTCGAGCTTGCGTTTGTCGCCGTGGGCGAGCGCTCCCGCCAGCCACGGCGCCTGCTCCGTGAGCCCAACGCGTTCGATCGCCCAGTCCGCTCGCTCGAGCGCCGGCTCGAAGCGGGCCGCGCGCCGCCAGAGCCGGAGCGTGCCTCCCAGGGCAGCCTCGGCGGCCAGACGAACGTTCTCCCTGACCGGCAGGGCCGGAAAGACGCTCGAGGTCTGGAACGTGCGTCCGAGCCCGGCGCGGGTGCGCGCGAAGGGTGGCTGGTCCGTCATGTCTCGGCCGTCGATCTCGACCCGTCCGGCCGTCGGTCGCATCACGCCGGAGAGCAGATTGAAGAGCGTCGTCTTCCCCGCCCCGTTCGGGCCGATGATCCCGATGAGCTCGCCCGCACGGACCTCGAGCGAGACATCGGCGACGATGTGAGCGCCGCCGATGTCGAGCCCGAGGCCATGGGTAGCGAGAATCGGCGTCGCTTCCGCCACCGCCGCCTGCCTCTCGCCGTTGTCCGGTCGTCTTACTTCTTCTCCGGCGGCGCCGTGTTCTTCGCCCGCAGCCGGACGAGAGTGTTTGCCGTGAACTTGTCTCCGCTCTGCTTCAGCTGGACGAGGTACATCGGCTGCAGCAGAGCGTGGTCGGAGGCTCGGATCTCCTCCTGGCCCTTCGGGCCCGTGAAGCTCCAGCCCTCCAGAGCTGAGATCATCTTCGAGACGTCGGTCGTCGACCCCTTCGAGACTGCGCGGACGATCATCTGCGCCGCGACGAACCCGTCCGGCGTGAAGAGGTCCGGCGCCTGTCGGCGCTGCGCCATCTTCTTCACGAGCCAGTCGTTCACGGCGTTCTTGGGCGCGCCCGCGTTGTAGTGGTTCAGGAACTTGATCTTCCCGAGCGCCGGGCCGAACGACGGCCACGTCGCCCGCTCGGAGAGGCCCGTGACCACGGTGTCGACCGTGTCGAAGATGCCCTGCTGGTCGAGCGCGTTCCACATCGCCGTAGCCGTGGCTCCTGCCCATGCGACGAAGACGAGGTCAGGGTTCTTCTGCTTGAGCCGCTGCGCGTAGGGCGTGAAGTCCTGCGCCGAGGCCGGCACGAGCACGCTGTCCACCTTCTGCCCGGAGAGATCGCCGAAGATGCTTCGAACGGCGGCGACGTTCCCCTGCCCGAAAGCGATGTCCTGGGCGAAGACGACGACGTTCTTGCCGACCGCGCCCTTGAGGTACGCGGTCGAGGCCTTGACGTCCTGGTACGTCTGGCGTCCCGAGCGGAACGTGTACTTGTTGATCCCGGTGATCGCGTCGGTCGCTGCCGGGCCCGAGATGAAGAGGACCTTGTTCTGCTCGGCGAGCGGCGCGACTGCGAGGGCTGCCCCCGAGAGCTCGCTTCCGGCGATGATCTTGTACCCCTGGCCGATCAGGTCCTTCGCTCCCGAAACGGCCTTGGCCGCGTCGGTCGCGTCGTCGACGAGCGTGAACTCGACCTTGCGACCGTTGACCGTTCCCTTGCCGCCGGTTGCGTAGTCCAGCCCGAGTCGCAGACCGGAAAGGTATTCCGCGCCGTAGGCTGCGAACGCGCCCGTCCGCGAGTAGACGATGCCGACCTTGATCGGCGCGGTCGCGCTCGGCGCTGCGTCAGCGATCCTGGCCGTGGCGCCGATCCCTGCGAGAACCGCGACGCCGATGACGAGCGCCGCGAGTGAGTACCGCTTCATGTGCCCTCCGTTGGACGTGTCGAGGCCAACCTGAGACCCGATTCAGGTCTCTTATATAGCGCCTGGGGACGCACCCGGTCAAGGGACGGAACCAGGCTTTACATGTCACGACCCCGACGCCTCCCACTGAGACGGCGGTTCGCAGAGACGGTTGGCAGCCGGCCCCGGCGGGCCGAGGACGTCAACCGAGCTCGGCGACGAACGGGCCGATGTCGAGCGGGTCGAACCCGATCCGCTCCGCGATCTGCTCGGTCGTCGGGCGCGTGCCCTCGCGGAAGAGGCCCCGGAGGAGCTCACCCGTCCCCGGCCGCCGCCACCAGTCCACGCCCACCTCGCGACGGAGGTGAGCGCGGAGCTGCGCGGCGCGGATCCAGGCGCGGAGGTAGTCGGCGGAGTAGAAGCCGGCGTCCATGTCCGCGAGGTGGTTCGCCTCGGGGTAGCGGATGCCGGTTGCCGCCGTCAGCCGCTCCTCGTAGCCGCCGGGCGTGCCACCGTCCGACGGGAAGCGCGTCCAGAAGTCGATCTCGTAGCCGAGCTTGGCCGAGTACCGGCGGAAGAGGAGCGTGTTCGAGAAGCGTGCGGCATCCGCGTTCTCGTGTGCCTCGTCGTCCGAGAGGCCGAAGTGCTCCGCGTGCCAGCCGGGCTCGCACGGAGATCGAGTCGAGCAGGAACGAGTAGATCTCCGTCAGTGCGTGATCCCGCGCGAGCCGCCGGAAGGAGAGCGGCAGCGCCGGGTCGCAGCCCGCGTAGTGGAGCGCGTGGCCCGCCTCGTGCAGGAACGCCTCGTAGTCGTGGAGGCCGCCCTGGGCCCGCGTGATCAGGTGGACGACGCGGGGCGGGTCGGTCGCGATCACGCACGCCCGGGGGGACTTCTGCGGCCGGTCCTCGAGGTCGGTCCGGATCCCGCGCTCCGCCTCGAGGTCGAACCCGAGCGCGCTCAACGTCGCAAGGCAGACGGGGACGCTGCGCTCCTTCGTGTAGGTCGACTCGAGCGGCGACAGGCGCCGGATCCAGGCCATGTGCGCGCTCGCGGGCAGCTCCTCCCGCTCCGGCCCGAGGAGCCGGTCGAGCCACCGCTCGCGCTGCGGCGTGAACGGCGGCGTTCCCTCGACCCGGGCCGTGTCGACGGCATCGAGGATCGGACGGAGCCGAACGCCCTTCTCGGCCTCGCTCCGCTCGACCGGATCCGCGATCCCCGTGACCTCGGACTCGAGCGCGTTCCGCGCGGCGAGGAGCGCGCGACGCTCGTCGTTGAACGAGGACGACACCGCGAGCACCGCCGCGCCGAGAGCGTCCCGATCCGCATAGCCGGGCTCGACGGCGAGCCGCGCCTGCGCCGAGCGGAGCGGCAGCTGGTCCCCGTCCCACTCCACGCGTGCGGCCAGCAGCGCGTTCTCGAGCGCATCCTCGCGCTCGGCGAGCTCCCGGTCCACGATCCCCTCCAGGCACGTGAGGCGGAGCCGCGCGACGTCCTCCCGCGGATCGCCGCTCGCGGTCGATTCCGCCGCCGCGAGCGCGTCGATCTGCTCACGCGTGAAGAGGTCGGCGTTGCGGGCGACGATCGAGGCCTGATCGGAGGTCTCCTTCTCCCCCACGCGGACGGCCCTGACCTCCTCGGACCGATCCTGGAGGTACGCGTCGAAGCGCCGCTCGTAGGACGCCGGGTCGAGCACGGTCACGCAGCGAGCTCCACGCCCCGCCGGAGGCGGGCGAGCGAGGCGTCGCGACCGAGCAGCTCGAGCGACTCGTACAGCCCGGGAGAGACCCGCGAGCCCGTCACGGCGACGCGGATCGGCGCGTACACCGTCCGCGGCTTCTCCCCGAGCTCCTCACAGAGCCGTTTCAGCGCCGCCTCGAGCGTCGGGGCCGACCATGGGTCGATGCCGGCCAGGGAGCTCTCGGCGGCATCGAGGATGCCCGGGTCGAGGTCGTCCGGGTCGGGGTGCACGTCGTCGAAGAGGAAGCCCGCGAACCCGGGGAACTCTCCCAGGCGCCCGATCTTCTCCTGCACCAGCGGCGCAGCGGCGCGGATCCGCTCGACGGGCCAGTCGCTTCCCTGCTCCCGCATGAACGCGACGAGCCGATCTGCGTACTCGCCGGGGGGCAGCGCGCGCAGGTAGACGCCGTTCATCCAGTCGAGCTTCGCATGGTCGAAGGTGCCGGGGGCGCTGCTCACGGCCTCGAGGGTGAACCGCTCGACGATCTCGTCGCGCGTGATGATCGTCGTCTCCCCGTCGGGCGCCCAGCCGATCAGCGACAGGAAGTTGACGAGCGCCTCGGGCAGGTACCCCGCTCCTCGGAACTCGTCGACCGAGACCGCTCCGTGGCGCTTCGAGAGCTTCTTGCCGTCGGTCCCGAGGATGCTCGCGACGTGCGCGTACACCGGCGGCTCGTGCCCGAGCGCCCGGAGGATCTGGATCTGCTTCGGCGTGTTGGAGATGTGGTCGTCGCCGCGGATCACGTGTGTGATCCCGTCGTCCATGTCCTCCACGGGCGAGGCGAAGTTGTAGGTCGGCCGTCCGTCGGAGCGGACGATGACGACGTCTTCGAGCTGGTCGTTCGGGAACTCGATCCGCCCTCGGATCGCGTCGTCCCAGCCCGTGACTCCCTCGTCGGGCATCCGGAAGCGGATCGCGCCCTCGTCCTCGTACGCGGCCCCGGCCTCGACGAGGCGCGTGGCGAGCTCGCGGCAGCGGTCCATCGCGTCGAGCTGGAACGTGACCGGCCCGTCCCAGTCGATGCCGAGCCAGGCGAGCGATCGCTGGATCTGCTCCGTCGCCTCCTGGACCTCGCGGCTCGTGTCCGTGTTCTCGATCCGCAGCAGGCACGCTCCCATCCGGCCGCGCGCGAAGAGCCAGTTGAAGAGGAACGTGTGCACGCCGCCGATATGGAGGAGCCCGGTCGGAGACGGGGCCATGCGGACGCGGACGCTCATCGACGGCTGATGCTAGTGGCGCCGGTCACGCCGGGCTCGGCACAGCGACGCGTGCGGGCCTCCGGATCGCCCAGACGGAGGGCAACGCGAGGATCAGGGCCCAGGACGACCACATCACGAGCAGCGCGAGCCAGAGCGTCTCGACGATGCCGATCGCGTCCGCGAGCGGCCCGACGAGCGCCATCCCGAGCGGCACCAGGACGAACGACCCGAGCGTGTCGTACGACGCGACCCGCGACTGCGCCTGCTCGGGCACCTGCTGCTGGAACACGGTGAACCAGAGCGTCAGGTGCACGGCCAGCCCCATGCCCCCGACGAAGGCTGCGGCAGCGATGACCGCCGTCGGCGCGCTCAGCGCAAGTGCAAGGGTCTGGAGCGAGAGCAGCGCCGCGGAGAGCACGCAGACCACGAGGGGACGGCGCGGCCGGATCCTGATCGCGATGATGCCGCCGAGCACGGCGCCCAGGCCGCTGGCGGTGAGGATCGCCGCCCACGGCCCGGCACCGCCGAGCCGCTCGTCGGCGATCGCGGGGCCGAGCACGATCCAGCCGGCGAAGGCGACGTTCCCGATCCCGAAGAGCACCACCGACGCCCAGAGCCACGTCCTCGACGTGAACTCCTGCCAGCCCTCGCGCAACTCGTGGAGGAAGCTCTGCGAGCCCGACGCACCACGCGGCAGCGCCTGTGCGACACCCTGCACGAGCGATGCGCCGACGAGCACGAGGTTGCGAGGAATCCGGTCGGAGAGGACGCCGCCGGCGACCACGACGAGGGCCTGAACGCCCTGCCTGACCGCGAACACGATCCCGAGCGCGGTGGCGGAGGCGATGTCGAGGACGGCGAACGCCAGCGCGATCCCGGCGAGGCGATCGCCGACCGTCGTGATCGTCGTCCCGGCGAACAGCAGCCGGAAGTCGCGCTCGTGGAGCGCGCCGACCCGGCCGACGAAGGGCACTCTCACGCGGCGGAGGGTGGTCGCGTCGACCGTGCTCTCGATGGCCACAGGGCGACGCCGACCGGAACGGCACGGCGGGTAGCGTTGCCCCGTGCTCTACGGCGCCCACGTCTCCGCGGCCGGGGGGATCTCGACCGCGATCGACCGCGCCGAGGAGCTCGGTTGCGCCGCCGTCCAGGTCTTCACCCAGAGCCCCCGCATGTGGAAGCCCACCGCCCACACCGAGGAGCAGGTCGGGCGGTTCCGGGCACGACGGGAGGAGGCGCAGGTCGAGTCCGTCGTCTGCCACGCCCTCTACCTCGTCAACCTCGCCGCGACCGATCCGGAGATCCACGCCAAGTCCGTTGCGGCGATGCGTGCCTCGCTGGAGACCGCGGCGGCGATCGGCGCCGAGGGCGTCGTCTTCCACGTCGGCTCGCACCTGGGCGCCGGCCTCGAGGAGGGGCTCGCCCTCGTCGTTCCCGCACTCCGGGAGCTCCTCGAGCTGACGGACGAGCGCCTCTGGCTCGTCCTCGAGAACTCGGCCGGCGCAGGCGGCACGATCGGGCGCTCGGTCGACGAGCTCGCGATGATCGTCGACCGCCTCGACCGGCATCCGCGCCTCGGGATCTGCCTCGACTCGTGCCATTGGTGGGTGTCCGGGGTCGACATCACGGACACCGCGGCGCTCGACACGGCGCTCGTCGAGCTCGACGACCGCATCGGCCTCGACCGTCTGCGCTGTCTCCACGTCAACGACGCCGAGGTCGGCCTGGGCTCGAACCGCGACCGCCACGCGCCGCTCGGCGCGGGAACGATCGGCGACGGCATGGCGACGTTCCTCGCCCATCCCGCGTTCCAGGGGCTCCCGGCGATCCTCGAGACTGCCGGGCCGGACGGAACCTACGTCGGTGAGCTGGCGCTCCTCGAGCAGCTCCACGCCGAGGGGCTCGAGGCTCGCAGCCGACCGGGAAGAAAGCGAGTCGGCTAGGGCGTCAGGCCGCCGCGCGCGAACACCCGGAAGCTCGGGCGCTCGAGCGGGAGCTCGTGGAACTCGGGGTTGCGGCAGCCCAGCTCGTCGAGCCGGTGCCCGTAGCACGGCGAGATCTCGGAGTGGCACATCGGCAGCGGCGTTCTCCGGGCCTTGACGGCTCCGAACCCGTCGCGGCGCGCCTCGAGCTCCACGAGCACGTCGACGTCGATCTCGACGTCGAACACCTTGTGCATGCACCCCATGAACGTGTGGCCCCACGCCTCGTACGCGTAGACGAAGGGGCAGCCCCGCGCGATGCAGGCGCCGGGGTACACAACCCGGTCGCAGTGCACCTCGCAACGGCGGCATTCGAGCTCGTCCTGGGGTCGAAGAGGTATCTCCGCCGGTGCTTCGGTGACCGGGGCGAGCTCGCTCATGCCCGGATGGTGTCAAGGCCGAGCAGGCTCGCGCAAGACTTGACGCGGCCGGCCGGAACGGGTAGGCGCCGAGGCGCCCTCCGCAGCTCGCTGGCCGGGGGACGTCCCGGATGGTTGATCTAGGGTTCGCGCTCGTGCTCCGCCGCGCGCTTCTCGTCGGCCTGCTCCTCGGGCCACTCACGATCCTGCTCCACTACGCGACCGATCTCGATGCGACGGCGGAGTTCGTGATCGCCGCCGCAGCTCTGATCCCCCTCGCCTGGCTGATCGGGGAGGCGACGGAGCACGCCGCGGAGCGGACGGGCCCCGGCATCGGCGGCTTCCTGAATGCCACCTTCGGGAACGCACCCGAGCTGATCATCGCGCTGATCGCGGTCAACGAGGGCCTGACCGAGGTCGTGCGCGGGTCGCTCACGGGCTCGGTCGTCGGCAACTTGCTGCTCGTGCTCGGCTTCTCGCTCCTCGCAGGCCCGCGCGACGAGCTCGACCGGGTGTCGAGCTTCCTCTCCTTCGGCGCGATCGCCTTCGCGATCCTCCTGTTCCTGATCCCGTCGATCCCGTCGTGGCACGGTGACCCGAACCGGCACGAGATCGCCGTCCTGTCCGTCCCGATCTCGATAGCGCTGCTCCTCGTCTACCTCGTCGTGACGCTGTACTCGCTTCGCCGGCACCGCGGGCTGCACGTGTCCAGCGACGACGAGATCGATGCGTGGTCGCTTCGTACCGCACTCCTCGTCCTCGCCGGGGCGACCGTGGTGACCGCGCTCGTCGCGGAGATCCTCGTCGGCTCGCTGGAGGACTTCGCCGACAAGGTCGGGCTCACCGACTTCTTCGTCGCCGCGGTGATCGTCGCGATCGTCGGGAACGCCGCCGAGCACGGCGGTGCGGTGGTCGTGGCCCGGCGCGGGAAGGTCAAGCTCGCGGCGGAGATCGCCCTCTCCTCGGCGGCGCAGGTCGCCGTCTTCCTGATCCCGGCCGTCGCGCTGCTGTCGTGGCTGATCGAGCCGCTGGGGCTCGGCTTCCGCGAGGTGGAGATCTTCGCGCTCGCAGGAGGGCTCGTCGTGACCGTGGCCGCGCTGTTCGGCGGTCATGCGTCGAAGGGACGCGGTGTCGTGCTTCTGATCGCCTACGCCGTCGTCGTCGTCGCGTTCTACGCCGCCGGCGACCGAAGCGATCACCCGGAGGGCTCGGAGAAGGCCCGTGGCTCCCTCGTGAGCGGGTACGTCGCGACGTAGAGCTTGTCAGGGGCGCCGTCGACGCGGCGGGAGACGCGCAGGAGCTCGCCGCGCTCCCGGCCCTCGACGATCCGCCAGCGGTCGACGCCGGATTGCTCGAGCCAGGAGACGCTGCGTCCGGGTGGTCCCCGACGAGCTCGAGCCTGAGACGCCCGCCGATCCAGGAGAGCTCGAGCCGTGAGCCCTCCGACCACCAGGGCCCGAGCATCGGTGTGACGTCTTCCGGCGCCCCGGCGCCGGGCCGCCACGGCTCGGGTGTCCGGGGAAGCTCCTCGAGCACCGCCTCCGCCAGGTCGAGCGCGAGTGCCTCGGGCCGCGCACCCGCACTCGTGTTGCAGAGCACGGCGGCGCCCGTGCGCTCGGAGCGGTGGATGCACACACCGGCGAGAAAGCCCGGCATCGCCCCGCCGTGCCCGACGAGCACGCGGTCGCCACGCCGGTAGAGCTCGAGCCCGAGCCCCCACCCGAGCGACCATGACGCCTGATCCGCCATCGCGCGGACCCGCGCCATCTCGTCCAGCGTGTCGACGGAGAGGACGTCGTCGTGCCCGACCGCGAGGAAGTCCGCCCAGCGCGCGAGGTCGTCGACCGTCGACCAGAGCCAGCCCATCGCGGCGACCGGGCCTGCGACGGTCGGGTCGGGCTCGAGCGTGACCCGGTCGTCGTAGGGATCGACGAAGTAGCCGGTCGCTCGCGGCTGACCGGGATCGAGCTCGGTGCGCGTGAGCCCGAGTGGCTCCAGCACGCCGAGCCGAAGCTCATCCCCGTACGAGCCGCCGCGATGCCGCGCGACGACCTCGCCGAGCAGGCCGAACGCGAGGTTCGAGTAGTGCCAGGCTTCGCCCGGACGCAGGACGCGCTCGGCGTCCTCGAGCCCGGCCAGAAGCTGCTCCCTCGTCGGCGGCTCCATCGTCTCCCACATCTCGCCGGGCGGCTCGCGTTGCAGGCCGCTCAGGTGCGAGAGCGCGTCGCGGACAGTCGGGCCGGGCGGCACCTCGGGGACGTGCGCGCGGAGCGGATCGTCGAGGTCGAGGATGTCCGCGTCGCGCAGCCGGAGGATGCAGACCGCCGTGAACGTCTTCGTGATCGACCCGATCCTATAGGCGTGCTCCGGCGTCGCGGCCTCGTCACGCTCGACGTCCGCCGTCCCGATCGCGGTGCGCCAGAGCACCGCGCCGTCGCGGAACACCGCGGCCGAGATCGACGGCGCGCGCTGCTCGGACTGGGCGGTCGCGACGAGCCGGTCGAGCCGGCCTCCGAGCTGCTCAGGCAGCGACACGCGTTCCGAGCGCGCGGGGCGCCAGCTCGATCGCGCGATCGATCGCCTCGTCGTCGACGTCGAGATGCGTGACGGCGCGGGCGATCGTCGGATGGATGGTCGACGAGAGCCCGACGCCTGCATCCTGAAGGCGTGCGAGCGCGTCCGACCGGTCGAGCCCGAGCACTCCGACGTCGAGCTGGACGAAGTTCGTTTCGACCTGGTCGAGATCGACCGGGAGCCCGGCCGCCTCCCAGCCCGAGGCGAGCCTGCGCGCGCGGGCGTGATCCTCGGCGAGCCGGGCGACGTGGTGTTCGAGGGCGTAGAGGCCTGCGGCTGCCACGATCCCCGCCTGTCGCATCGCCCCACCGAAGAGGTGCTTCCCGCGCCAGGCCCGCTCGATCGTGTCGGCCGAGCCGGCGAGCAGCGCACCGAGCGGGCAGCCGAGCCCTTTCGAGAGACACAGCGTGACGGTGTCGAACCGGCGGCCGAGATCCGCCGCCGGGACCCCGGTCGCGACGGCCGCGTTCAGGAGCCGCGCGCCGTCCAGATGGGTGCGGAGCCCGCGCTCCCGGGCGGCGACGGTCAGCGAGTCGAGCTCGTCGACCGGCCAGCAGCGGCCGCCGGAGGAGTTGTGCGTGTTCTCCAGCGCGAGCACGGCCGGGCGCTGGTCGGCCGACTTCGTGCTCGGCACCGTGACCGCATCGAGCTCATCGACGCCGAAGCGGCCGTGTCGTCCCTCGATCGCCTCGATCATGAGCCCGGCGTGCGCCGCGGCGCCGCCGTACTCGTAGATCAGGACGTGCGCGTATCGTTCCGCGACGAGAACGTCGCCCGGCCGCGCATGGAGCGTGAGCGCGATCTGGTTCGCCATCGTCGCAGTGGGGAGGAAGAGCGCGGCCTCGTGCCCGAGCAACGCCGCGGCGCGCTCCTGGAGGAGGTTGACCGACGGGTCCTCTCGCCGCTGCTCGTCGCCCACGTCGGCGGCGGCGATCGCGGCTCGCATGCCCTCCGTGGGGCGAGTCGCCGTGTCCGAGCGCAGGTCGATCACAGGGTGAACGCTACCGTTGCCACATGGATCTGACCGTCGTCGAGGGGCGGCTCGCGGAGCGAGGTGAGCCCGAATATCGCGTGCGGCAGGTCTGGGAATGGGCTGCGCGCGGCGCGACCGGGTACGACGCGATGACGAACCTGCCCCGCGCGACCCGCGAGGCCCTTGCCGAGCAGGTTCCGTTCTCGACGCTTCGGGCGGAGACGGAGCAGCGGTCGCGGGACGGCACCGTGAAGACGCTCTTCAGGACACACGACGGCCATCCCGTCGAGGCCGTCCGGATGCGCTATCGCGACGGCCGGCGCTCGGTCTGCGTGTCGTCGCAGTCCGGCTGTCCGCTCACCTGCACGTTCTGCGCGACCGGCAGGATGGCCTTCGGGCGGAACCTCACCGCCTGGGAGATCCTCGACCAGGTGCTCCACTTTCGCCGGGCGGAGCAGGTCGACCATGTGGTCTTCATGGGGATGGGAGAGCCGTTCATGAACGTCGAGAGCGTCCTCGCGGCCGCCCGACGACTGCCCGACGTCGGCGTCACGCACCGGCGGACGACGATCTCGACCGTCGGCTGGCTTCCCGGCCTCCAGGCGTTCGTCGAGAACGTTTCCGAGCCGATCCGGCTCGCGCTCTCGCTCCATGCCGCCGATCCGGGGCTCCGGAGCGAGCTGATGCCGGTGAACGAGCGCTACCCGCTCGAGGAGGTGGTCTCGCTCTGCCGCACGCACTGGGAGCGGACCCGGCGGCGGGTCTTCGTCGAGTACGTGATGCTCGCGGGGGTCAACGACTCGCCCGCGCAGGCGCGGGCTCTCGCCGCGCTCCTCGGTCGCGACGCGTTCAAGGTGAACCTGATCCCGTACAACCCGACCGGGAATGATCACAAGGGGCATCCTCTGGTGGGGTCGTCCCGTGACACCATCGCGGCATTCAAAGCCGTGCTCGATCGAGCGCGGATTCCGGCCACCGTTCGGCTCACCAGGGGCCGAGACATCGCCGCAGCGTGCGGGCAGCTAGCCACCGCCCCACGCCCCAGGTCAGCCTCGGCTACGGCTGCTGGCGCTTCGTCCTCGTAGGGAGCCCGTCGTTCAGATAGCGGTTCAGGCGATCCTCCGCCAACGGCGTCGTGGCGACAGGGTTCTCGATCGACACGAACCGACCGGCTTGAGTTGGGCGTTGAGCCACAGCCGGAATCGCACGGATGGGAGCTGCTTCCGGCGGAAGCGACGCCGGATGCGCGTCGAGACACCGTAGTAGGCAGCGAGCCTGATTGCCGCGTAGATCGCCCGAGCGTGCCGCGTATGGCGGTGAAGAGCTTTGTGTAACCGTCCACGCCGAGAAAGGATCGACCCGTACAGACATCGCAGCGGGTCGGAGTTCGTACTCGTGGATCCGGTTCGTAATGGGAAAGGTTGCCTCCGTTCCAGGGCGGGCCGCGGAGTGTGTCCTTCGCGAGGAGGGACGAAATCGTCGCTCATTGCGAACAACGCGTACGCCCCGAGGGGCCTAGGGCTTGGAAGACGACGCAGAAGGCGCGACAATTCGGCAGACGGCGCGGGCGTTCACCGGAGCGTCGTCTCTCTGGCGGGGAGGAAACCAATGATTCGCAAGGCACGGCAGCCTGCGTGCCCGGCAACGTCGCCGACCTTTCCGTCCGGCTGCCACTTAGCCCGGCGTGAAGCGAATACAAGGGGACAAGAGAGCATGAGCGTGGAAGCCACTGAGATCGAGGAGCTGCGCGGGCGTGTCCTGGGGATCATCGGCGCATACGGGATGGGCGACTCCGTCGACCCCCGGAAGCTGTACCTGAAGACCGCCCCCGCCACCCCGCCGCCGCCTGTCCCGGTACCCGTCGCGAGCTCCATCAGCGACGGGGTCGTACCACGTCGCGCATTGGACAGGGAGCAACTGCGCCAGGAGTACGTCTGGCGGCGGCGCGAAGGGCTTGCCTAGCCCCGTTGCCCACGTGGATGCATGGCCGACCCGCGCTCCAGTTTGTAACATCTGCCGCATCACAACGCTCCGGAGGCGTAGCCATGGTCGAGCGGGTGCAGAGGGTGGTGGCGCGGTTGGCGTGAACGGCAGCGGCACCACGCAATCGATCGTGCCCTGTACAAGGCAGGTGGCGGCCGTGACCCGAGGGACGGCGGGCCGCCCAGCTCCGGGCCAGGGCGGGGGTTGGCGGGGGTATTGATGCGAGCGGCGGTGGCGGCGTCGGCGGCTGACCCTGCTCCACCTCAAGGAGCGATCCTCGCCCGAAGAGCGTAAATGCCCGTTGCCATAGCCGCGAACGTGGCGGGTCTTTTCCAAACTATCCGATGGGTGGCATTGGCGAGGACTGGTCCAGACCAAGCGGCTGCGGCACGAGTACCTCGCCGCGTGCGACGACGATTACAGCCGTGCGGCCTACGCACTCGGGCGTGAAAGACCCGTGACGAACTTCGGTACCTGTGCCACAGCATGGAGCCGGGCAGGGAGGGCTTCGAGCGCACGTGCGTGCTCGACTACCTCGACGCGGGCCCGTGGTTCCCAAGTGATGAAGACTCCTTCCGGAGTGGCGCTGGTGGTCGCGAGCGTGTTTCGCGGGGTGTCGGCTGTCTGGCTGACGTCCAAGCTGAGCGAACGCCGCCGGTCGATCGACGGCGCTCGCAGAGGCAAGATCGCGCCATTGGTGGCGGGCCGAACGCGCGTCGCGCTGAGCCGATCACGACACCGCAAGGCGCTACAGCTTGCGGACGGTGTCGCCGGCGCGGACGGTGCCGGGCTGCACGACGCGGGCGTTGATCCCGCGCAGGTTGAGCGCGCGGCCCTCGGGCGAGTTGAACGCCTCGAGCATCTCGAGCCCGAAGCGTGCCGCGAACTTCTTGCAGCCCGTGTGCGGCTCCGCCGTCACCTCGAGCACCGCCGAGCCGACCGCGAGCCTGGTCCCGGCCGGGAGGTTCTCGCCGGAGAGGTCCAGGTCGACGATCAGCTGGTCGCCGGCAAGCGCCCAGCGCTCCCGGGCTCCGGCGGCGAGCGCGACCGCCCGGGCGCCCATGATCGTGATCTGCGTGTCGCGGTTCGCGGGCCGACCACCGGAACGGCCGCGCGACGACCAGTTGTCCCCGACGAGGCCGTCCTCGAGCCCGAGCTCGGCCTCGTCGACGACCTCGCGCTCGTCCACCGCCGGGCGACGGACGATCAACTCGACCACGCCCGCCTCGCGAGGTGCAGCGCGAATCGTCGCAAGTGACGCCTCGATGTCCGGGGGCGACGCGCCCCCACCGCTTGCAACAGACTGTTGCGAGCTCATCTCAGTCGGCCACCGTCGCGTGCCGCCGGACGATCTGCCAGCGCCCGTCGCGGCGCGTCCAGATGTCCGTCACGTTCATGCGGTGCGTGAGGTCGCGGCCCTCCAGGCGCGCCACCTGGCTGTAGCGGGACACGAGCACCGCGGTGTTGCCGTAGATCTCCGGGTCGATCTCCTCGTACGCGAACTCGTCGATCTCGTACGGGCCCGCCGCCGCGTCGACGAACGCCCTGCGGTCGAGCTGGCCGGCTGCGCCCTGGAGGGTGAACTCGTCGGCGAGAAGCTCCCCGAGACGGACGAGGTCGTGCTCGCTGACGGCTCGCGCGAGGTCGTGGGCGAGCTCGACCAGCTCGGAGGAGACGGCGGCGGTCGTCATCCGATCCCGATCCTAGCCGCCTCCGCCGGGTTCTCGAACGCGTGCCGCACCACCGGCTGCTTGGCGGCCTTCACCTCGTCGAGCCGCCGCACCGGCCGCGTCAGCGGCGCGCTCTTCAACGTCTCGGGCTCGGATGCCGCCTCCGCCGCGATCGCGCGCATCGCCACGACGAACTCGTCGAGACGCTCCTTCGTCTCCGTCTCCGTCGGCTCGATCATCAACGCCTCCGGCACGACGAGGGGGAAGTAGATCGTCGGCGGGTGGATGCCGTGGTCCATCAACCGCTTCGCCACGTCGAGCGCCGTCACGCCGTGCTCGCGCTTCAGTGTCCGCGCGGACAGCACGAACTCGTGCATGCAGAGGCGGTCGTATGGAAGGTCGTAGACCTCCCTGAGCCGGGCAAGGAGATAGTTCGCGTTGAGCACGGCGACCTCGGACATGTCCCTGAGCGCCGGGCCGTATGCACGCATGAACGCGTACGAGCGGACGAAGACGCCGAACGGGCCGGCGAACCCACGGACGCGCCCGATCGACTTCGGCCGGTCGTGATCGAGCCGGAACGCGTCGCCGTCGCGGACGACGAGCGGCGAGGGGAGGAACGGCTCGATCTCGGCCCGCACCGCGACGGGACCGCCTCCCGGCCCGCCGCCTCCGTGCGGCTGCGAGAAGGTCTTGTGGAGGTTGTAGTGGACGATGTCGAACCCCATGTCGCCAGGGCGAGAGCGCCCGACGACGGCGTTCAGGTTGGCCCCGTCGTAGTAGAGGAGCGCGCCGCGCGAGTGGAAGATCTCGGCGACTTCCTCGATCCCCTCGTCGAAGAGCCCCAGCGTCGAGGGGTTCGTCAGCATCAGGCCCGCCGTGCGGTCGTCGACCTTCGCGCGAAGATCGTCGAGGTCGAGGTTGCCGCGGTCGGTGGTCGCGACCTTCTCCAGCTCGAAGCCGGCCATGGTCACGCTGGCCGGGTTCGTGCCGTGCGCCGTGTCCGCGGTGATGATGACGTTCCGCCCCTGCTCGCCTCGATCCGCGAACGCGGCGCGCATCAGCATCAGGCCCGTCAGCTCGCCCTGCGACCCGGCCGCGGGCTGGAGGGTGACGGCCGGAAGCCCGGCGACCTCGGCGAGGATCTGCTGCAGCTCCCACATCAGCTCGAGCGCGCCCTGGGCGCCCTCGTCCTCCTGCAGCGGATGGAGGTCACGGAACCCCGGCAGGGCGACGACCCGCTCGTTGACGCGCGGGTTGTGCTTCATCGTGCAGGAGCCGAGCGGGTAGAAGCCGGTGTCGATCCCGAAGTTGCGGTCTGCGAGAGCCGTGAAGTGGCGCACGATCTCGTTCTCCGGCACCTCGGGCAGCCGAGGTGGCGTCTCCCGCCGGAGCTCCGCCGGGATCTCCGGCACGGGCAGGTCGTAGGACGGCACGCGCCCCGCGCGACGCCCCGGCTGCGACTTCTCGTAGATGAGCTCCATCAGCGCACGACCTCGGCCAGCACGTCGGCGAGCCGATCGACGTCGGCCGGCGTCCGCTTCTCCGTCAGCGCGACGAGCAGGACGTCGTCGAGCCCCGGGTAGTCACGACCGAGCGGGTAGCCGGGATGCACGCCGTGTTTCCGCGCGCGGGCGACGACGTCCCGCGCAGGGATCGGCGTCCGGAACGCGACCTCCTTGAACGTCGGTCGGTCGAACGCGACGGGGAACGCGACGCGCTCCCTCGCGTAGCCGGCGAGCGCGGCGCAGGTCTCCCCCAGCTCGCGCAGCCCGGCGGGGCCGAGCCAGGAGAGGGTGATCAGGCCGGCGAGCGCGAGGAGCGTCTGGTTCGTCGTCATGTTCGACGTCGCCTTCTCGCGGCGGATGTGCTGCTCGCGCGTCTGGAGGGTGAGGACGAAGCCGCGGTGCCCTTCGAGGTCGGTCGTCTCGCCGACGATCCGACCGGGCATCCGGCGGATGAACTCGTTGCGGGCGGCCAGGAAGCCGTAGTGCGGGCCGCCGTAGGACTGGTAGTTCCCGATCGACTGGCCCTCGCCGATCGCCATCGCGCAGCCGTAGTTCCCCGGCGCCTCGAGAAGGCCGAGCGACGCGAGGTCGACGTGCGCGACGGGAAGCGCGCCCGCCCCGGCCGCAGCGGCGGCGAGGTCGGGCGCGGGCTCGAGGCAGCCGAACACGTTGGGCTGCTGGAAGATCACGATCGCCGCGTCGGCCGACGCGACGGCGAGCGCGCCCGGGTCCGTCGTGCCGCCGTCGTGCGGCACCTCGACGACCTCCATCCCGAAGCCCGGCGCGTACGTCTTCACGACCTGGCGCACCTGCGGGCCGAGCGCTTCGGTGAGGACGACCTTCGACCGGCCGGTGTGGTGTCGCGCGATGAAGCACGCGTCCGCGGCGACCGTCGTCCCGTCGTACCCGGACGCGTTCGAGACGTCCATCGCGGTGAGCTCGCAGATCGCGGTCTGGTACTCGAAGATCGCCTGCAGGACGCCCTGGCTCATCTCGGGCTGGTACGGCGTGTAGGCCGTCAGGAGCTCGCCGCGCGCGAGGAACGTGTCGGCGATCGCCGGCACGTAGTGGTCGTAGATCCCCATCCCGAGGAAGCTCAGCTCGCTGCCCGTGTCGGCGTTTCGCGCCGCGAGCTCCTCGAGGTGCCGGACGAGCGCCGCCTCGGGCAGCGCTCCGGGGACGTCGAGCGCCCGGCCGAGCCGCACGCCCTCCGGGATCTGCTCGAAGAGCGCGTCGATCGAGTCGACGCCGATCGCCTCGAGCATCGCCTCACGGTCGGCGTCCGTGAGGGACAGGTAGCCGGCAGTGCTCACGTCACAGCTCGGCGATATGGGCCCGGTAGGCCTCGGCGTCCAGCAGCCGGCCCGCTTCCGACGCGTCCGAGACGCGGATGCGGACGAGCCAGCCGGTGCCGTAGGGATCCTCGTTCACGGTCTCGGGCTCGTCGACCGCCTTCTGGTTCACCTCGAGGACCTCGCCCGAGAGCGGAGCCACGACGTCCGACACCGCCTTCACCGACTCGACCTCCGCGTAGGCCTCGTCCTTCGTCAGCGTCGCGCCCACCTCGGGGCCGTCGTAGAGCACGAGCTCGCCGAGCGAGTCCTGCGCATACCACGTGATCCCGAGAACGGCCTCGTCGCCGTCGATGCGCGCCCAGTCGTGCTCCGGGTGGTACCGGAGGTCGTCGGGGTAGCTCTCGCTCGCTGCCACTGGTGCTCCTTCCGGTGATGCTGGCTCGTTCCCGGCGTGCGAGGAGCAAGCCAGGCTAGGACGCAGGGAGCCCCGATACCTGGAGGTATCGGGGCGACCGAGGACGACGCGTGGCGCCGTTCCTCGCACGCCAGGGACCTGCAGGGCATTGCCGGAAGGAGCACTCTAGTGCTCCTTCCGGTAGATGGGCTTCGGCACGACACGGGCGCGGCGGGGCTTGCCGCGGACGTCGATCACGAGCTCGGTGCCCGCCGCAGCGCGGCCGGCCGGGACGTAGCCCATCCCGATGCCGACGTCGAGCGACGGGGATTGCGTGCCCGACGTCACCTCGACACCGCCCTCGATCGCCATGCCGGGGCGGGGTATGGCCTTCTCCTCCATCACGAACGCGGCGAGCCGGCTCGCAGGCCCTTCGTCGGTCACGCGCCGGAGCACGTCGGCCCCCGTGAAGTCGGTGGCGAGCGCGCAGGTCCAGCCGAGGCCCGCCGAGATCGCGTCGGTGTCCTCGGTGATGTCGTTCCCGTGCAGCGGGTAGCAGACCTCGAGGCGCAGGGTGTCGCGCGCACCGAGCCCGCACGGGACGACACCCCGGGCAAGGACGGCATCCCAGAGGGTGCCGCCGTCGTCGTCGGCGCAGAGGAGCTCGACTCCCGTCTCCCCCGTGTAGCCGGTCCGGCAGACCATCACCTCGACGCCGTCGATCTCGCCCATCGCATGGGTGAAGGCGGGAGCCTCGCCGAGATCGAGGCGCTCGAGCGACGCCGGGCCCTGGACGGCGACGAGCGCGTACTCGTCCGAGGCGTCGCGCACCTCCGTGCCGCGGAGCTCCCGCTCCTTGAGCCAAGCAAACGCGTGCTCGCGGTTGCCCGCGTTGACGACGAGCAGGTAGTGGCCGTGGCTCATCCGGTAGACGATCAGGTCGTCCACGATCCCGCCGCGCTCGTTCGTGAGCAGCGTGTACTGGGCCTCGCCGTCGCCGATCCTGTCGAGGTCGTTCGAGAGGATCGACTGGAGGAAGTCGGAGCTCGCGGGACCTTCCACGTGGAGCTGGCCCATGTGCGAGACGTCGAACGCTCCCGCGTCGGAGCGGACGGCAAGGTGCTCCGGGATGACGCCCTCGTACTGGACCGGCATCTCCCAGCCTGCGAACGGCACCATGCGCGCGCCCGCCTCGACGTGGCGCTCGTAGAGAGGCGTTCGGCGCAGCGTCGCGCTCACGGGCGCGACAATAGCGCGGCGACGGGCCGCGCCAGCCGGAACCGGTGTGGGTCGCCGACATCGCGACGATCGCGCGTCCGAGCGCTCCGGTCCGTAGCGCGGGACGCGGGCGATGAGCCCGGGTCGATCGGACGGTCGAACGGGTGAGACGTGCAACGGAAGGAGGAGATCGTGACCGAATCCGGATCCACCCGGACGGACGAGACAGGAGCGGGATGGCCGTCGGGCATCGCCGCCGTGACCGTGTTCGTCGAGGATCTCGCGGCGGCCAAGCGCTTCTACGCGGAGGCCTTCGGGCTCCCGGTCCACTACGAGGACGAGCACTCGGCCGTGTTCGTGTTCGGAGAGACGATGGTGAACCTGCTGGACGTGCGCGAGGCGCCGTCACTCGTCGCACCCGCGGCGGTCGCAAGCCCCGACGACGGCGTCCGCTGCCAGTTCACGGTCGCCGTCGACGACGTCGACGCGATGTGCGATCAGCTCGCGGCGCGCGGTGTCGAGCTGCTCAACGGGCCGATCGACCGGCCATGGGGGATCCGAACCGCGAGCTTCCGCGACCCGGGCGGCCACATCTGGGAGATCGCCCATTGAGCGGCGGGCGCCGCCGGCGTCAACCGAGAGCCGCGCGTCAGTCGCGAAGGAAGCTCGGGACGTCGATATCGGTCTCGTCGCCGCGGGGACGCGGGTCGAAGGTCGGCGCCACGGTCTCGCTCGACCCCGACGTCACGGCGGGCTCGACGCGCCTGCGCCGTGGACGCCCGCCCCCGAACCCGGTCGCGATCACGGTGACGCGAACGTCCTCACCGAGCGTCTCGTCGATGACCGCCCCGAAGATCACGTTGGCGTTCGGGTCGGCGTGGCTCGTCACGACCTCGGCCGCCTCGTTCACCTCGAACAGGCCGACGTCGGACGGCCCCGTGATGTTGAGCAGGACCCCGGTCGCGCCGTCGAGAGTGGTCTCGAGGAGCGGCGACGAGACGGCGGCATTCGCGGCTGCGGTGGCCCTGCCCTCGCCGCGGGCCATGCCGATGCCCATGAGCGCCGAGCCGGCGTCGCGCATGATCGTCCGCACGTCGGCGAAGTCGAGGTTGACGAGCCCCGGGACGGTGATCAGGTCGGTGATCCCCTGCACGCCCTGGCGCAGGATGTCGTCGGCCATCCGGAACGACTCGAGGATCGGGGTCGTCTTCTCGACGACCTGGAGCAGCCGGTCGTTCTCGATCACGATCAGCGTGTCGACGCGCTCGCGCAGGTTCTGGATCCCGGAGTCGGCCTGATCCGCGCGGCGTCGCCCCTCGAAGGCGAACGGCTTCGTCACGACGCCGACGGTCAACGCCTCGAGCTCGCGACCGAGCTCCGCCACGACAGGCGCCGCGCCCGTGCCCGTCCCGCCACCCTCGCCGGCGGTGACGAAGATCATGTCGGCGCCCTTGAGCGCCTCCTTCAGCTCGTCGCGGCTCTCCTGCGCGGCGGCGAGCCCCACCTCGGGGTTCGCGCCGGCGCCGAGACCGCGGGTCGCCTTGGAGCCGATGTGGATCTTGACGTCGGCGTCCGTGTCGAGCAGCGCCTGGGCGTCCGTGTTGACGGCGATGAACTCGACGCCGGTGAGACCGGACTCGACCATGCGGTTGACGGCGTTCGTCCCGCCGCCGCCGACGCCGACGACCTTGATCACTGCGAGGTAGTTGCCGTTCTGGGTGCTCATCTCTCGACCTGCCTGAGGGTCAAGCTCTCATCGAGCTACGGATTGGCCTGGAGCCCTGATTCGAAGCCAGGGTACGGACTCCTTGTCGACATTGTCAACGGAACACTCAAGGGACGGTCGAGGTCGGAGTCTCGACCTCCACTTGAGAGTCGAGGCTTCCGGCGCCCGCCACGGGACGGTCGGGCACGCTCACGTCGAGGTAGCCCATCCCGGCCGGCAGCACGCGCAGCACCCGATCGGCGACGGCGAGCTTGAGATCGATGTCGCGCGTGTCGCCGAGGAGGAGCTCGAGGCCCGACCGGAGCCGCAGCGTCAGCCCGTCGGTCGTCTTCACGGACGCGACGCGGCTCGGGAAGTGGACCCCGGCGAGCGGGGCGACGGCGCGGACGGCGGTGTCGAGATCGCCATCCACGAACGCACCCGGCTCCAACCGGACGCTCTTCGCGACCCAGATGCGCGCGAGCTCCGGTCTCGCGGTCCGGTCGACGCGCGCCATCACGCGCCCTCGGAGCGAGACGACGAACGACGCGGCGCCCTGGCGCACGACCGCCACGGGCTGCTCCGGAACGACCACGACCCGCAGCGTGTGCGGGTACGCCCGGTCGAAGCCGACCGACGCGACTGTCGGCAACGCGGCGACGTCGAGACGCGCGGCGTCGAGATCGAGCCCGAAGAGGCTCCGTCCCTCGCGCTCGCGCAGCGCCCGCTCGACCTGGCGCTCGACGCCTGGGCCGGCTCCGGTGACCTCGATCGAGCGAACCGCGAAGAGCGGCGTCTCGCGAGCAACGACGAGCGCGATCAGGACCGCGCCGAGGACGCCGAACGCGACGAGCAGCGAGCGTCCGGAGGGAAGGAGGGAGCCGAGATCGAGGCGATCCCCGGGAGCGGCACGCGGGAACGGGACGACGACGCTCGTCGCGCGCGTGCGCGGCCGCTCGGCGCGCCCCGATCGTCCCCTTCCGGCCACACGCCGGTGTTCGGCGCGCGGCCGCCGTCTCCTCGGCTCAGCCCGGCTCGTCGAGCGCCCCGAGGAACACCACCTCGCGCTCGAGCCCGGCGCCGAACCGCTCCCGGGCACGACGGCGGGCCTCGGCGATCAGAGTGAGGCAGTCGGCGCTGGTCGCGCGGTCGACGTTCTCGACGAAGTTGGCGTGCCTGGGCGAGATCACCGCGCCGCCCGCGCGGTGCCCCTTGAGGCCGCAGAGCTCGAGCATGCGGCCCGCCCCGAGCTCTCCCGGCGGGTTCTTGAACACCGAGCCGAACGTGCGCTTGTTCGTCGGCTGGGTCGCCTTGCGCCGTGCGACGAGCTCGGCGACCTCGGCCTTGATCTCCTCGACCGGCCGCGGCGAGAGGCGGTACTCGACCCGCGAGACGACCTGGCCCTGTCGGAGCTCCGAGTGCCTGTAGGAGAGCCCGAGCTCGGCCGGTGTCAGCCACCCGCTCCCGTCCGCCGTCGCGACGAGGGCGCGCTCGAGGATCGCCGACCAGTCCGAGCCGTAGGCGCCGGCGTTCATCCGGACGCCGCCGCCGGCGGTGCCGGGGATCGCACAGGCGAACTCGAGGCCGCCGAGACCGGCGGCGCGCGCTCGGTGGAGGCACACGGCGTTCGCTGCCCCGCCGCCGGCCCGGAGAAGGTCTCCGTCGAGCTCGACCGTCGCGAGGTCACCGGCGAGCCGCAACACGAGGGCATTCACGCCGGTGTCCGCGGCGAGCAGGTTCGAGCCGAGCCCCACGGGCACCGCCGCCAGGTCCCGCTCGCCCGCCCACCGCAATGCCTCCTCCAACGCTGCGAGCGACTCCGGGCGGGCGAACGCCGCGGCAGGCCCGCCCGTCCCGATCGTCGTCAGCTTCGACAGCGGATACGCGGTCTCGATCTCCATCGGGCTCAGCCTTCGCCCTCCACCAGCGGAAGACCGTCGAGGATCGCGCGCGCGGCGCGCCAGGGCTCACCCACCCCGAGGGTCACGACCACGTCACCGGGACGAAGGATCCGAAGCGCCAGGGCGGTGGCATCGTCGAGCGACGGCGCCCAGAGGCGCCGCGTCGGCTCGGGCACCGCGTCCAGGACGAGGCGCCCGGTGACGCCCTCCCGCGGCGCGTCCCGTCGCCCGACGAAGTCGGTGACGACGGCGACGTCGGCGAGGCCGAGCACCTCTCCGAGCTCGCGATGAAGATGCCGGGTGCGCTCGACCACATGTGGCACGTACACCGCGACGAGCCGTCCGTCCGTCCGCGGCCGCGCTGTCTCGAGCGCCGCGCGGAGCTCGGTCGGGTTGTGGCCGTAGTCGTCGATCACCGTCACGCCGCCCCGCTCGCCGACGACCTGGAACCGGCGGTCGGCACCGGTGAACCGGGCGAGCGCCGCTTCCGCCCGCCCCCGGTCGACCCCGACCCGCACGAGCGTCTCGAGGGCGGCCGCCGCGTTCCGCCGGTTGTGCTCTCCCGGGACGGCGAGCGGGAAGTCGACCGGCTCGAGCTCCCACCCGCGGATCACCTCCGGCACGCCGGCCGCCCAGGTCTCGATCGCCTCCCGGAGCTCGGCCGTCGACCCGTACGCCGCGTGGTGGTCGAGCTCGACGTTCGTCACGACGGCGACCTTCGGGTGGAGCGCGAACGCCGAGCGATCGGACTCGTCGCCCTCCACGACGAGCCACCCCGCCCCCGTCCCGGCGTTGCCGCCGAGCTGTGGTACGACGCCCCCCACGATCCACGCGGGGTCGTTCCCAGTCTCGCGGAGCGCGAAGGCGATCATCGCGGTCGTCGTCGTCTTCCCGTGGGCCCCGGTCACGACGATCGACGGCTGCGCGGCCACGAGCTCCGCCAGGAAGGCCGCCCTCGGCACGCCCTCGCTGCGGGCGAGGTGGGCCGTCGACACGACGGCCTCGAAGCCGTCAGGCGGCTGCGGCTCGCCGCCGAGGTCGACCTCGATGTCGCCGAGCGTCTCGGTGAAGATCGTCTCCTGCGCATCCCAGCCGCGGACCTCGGCTCCGAGCGCGCGCGCGACGTTTGCATAGGCGGAGAGCCCCGACCCGCCGATCCCGACGAAGTACAGCCGCCGCCCCGCGAGCGGCTTGTGTTGATTCAACACAAGCTCATCTCCCGCCACGGGCGAGGCCGATGAGCTCGTCCGCGATCTCGTCGGCCGCGTCGGGGCGTGCCAGCGCGCGCATCGCCGCGCCCATTGCCGCGCGGCGCGCGGGGTCGCCCAGCAGCTCGCCGACGAGCGACGGGACCCTGCCGACCTCCGCATCGGTGACGACGACCGCCCCGCCCCCGCGCTCGAAGTGGCGGGCATTGAGCGTCTGATGGTCGGCGGTCGCATGGGGATACGGGACGAGGATCGCCGGCATCCCCGCCGCGGCCAGCTCCCACACCGTGCCGCCGGCGCGTGAGACGGCGAGGTCGGCCGCGGCGAGCGCCTCGCCGAAGTAGTCGGTCTGCGGGAGCAGGATGTACCCCGCCCGCTGCACCCGCCCGCGGAGCGACTCGAAGTCCCGCTCGCCGCAGATGTGGAGGACATCGGGGCCGCCCGTGCCCCATGCCGCGACCGCCATCTCGTTCAGGGAGCGTGCCCCTGCGAGCGCGCCGAAGACCGCGACGACCGGCCCGGTGGGCGAGAGCTCGAAGCGCCGTCTCCCCTCCTCGCGGTCGGCTCCGCGATGCGCGACGGGGATCGGCCGACCGACGACCCTGACCTTCTCCCCGTTTCGCCCGGGGATCGCGTACGCGAGGAACAGGCGGCGCGCGAAGGGCGCCGCCAGCCGGTTCGCGAGGCCGAGGTGCGCGTCCGCCTCGGTGAGCGCCGCCGGGATCCCCCGCATCCGTGCGGCGAGCACCATCGGGCCTGCGACGTATCCGCCTGCGCCGAGCACGACCTCCGGGCGGCGCCGCGCGAGGATCCGCAGGCAGTGGGCCGGCGCGGCGGATGCGCGCCAGGCCGCCCGGAGCTGTGCGGCGCTGGGCGTGCGCGGCAGGCCGGAGACGGGAAAGGTGTCGAGCTCGAAGCCCGCCTCAGGCACCAGCCGCGACTCGACGCGGTCTGGAGTTCCGGCGAACGTCACCGTCAGCCCGCGGTCGCGGAGCGCCTCCGCGACTGCGAGGGCGGGCCTGACGTGACCGGCCGTTCCCCCGGCCGCGATCACGCACGCGAGCTTCGACGACGCGCTCATTCACCGCGATGTTAAGGAGCACCCCGACGCAGCAGAGCAGAACCATCAGCGACGAGCCGCCGTACGAGACGAACGGCAGCGGGATCCCGGTCAGCGGCGCGATCCCGAGCACCGCGGCGAGGTTGACCGCAGCCTGACCGCAGATGAGGGTCGTGATCCCGGCGGCAAGGCGCTTCCCGAACGGGTCGCGGCACTGCAGGGCGACCCGGAACCCGGCCCACGCGAACACCGCGAACGCGACGATCACGAGCGAAGAGCCGACGAACCCGAGCTCCTCGCCGACGACCGCGAAGATCATGTCCGTGTGTGCTTCGGGGAGGAAGTTGACCTTCTGGATCCCCTGGCCGAGGCCCTCCCCCGTGATCCCGCCCGAGCCCATCCCGATGATCGCCTGGACGTTCTGGAAGCCGGAGCCCTGGGCGTCCTGCCACGGGTCGAGGAAGCTGAACAGCCGCTCCCGGCGGTACGGCTCCATCCAGATCGCGAGCGCGCCCGCGCCGAGCGCCAGCGTCGTCGCGAGCGCGAAGAGCCGGAACGGAACGCCGGAGACGAGGAGGATGCCCGCGATCATCAGGAAGAGCGCGATCGTCGTCCCGAGATCCGGCTCGATCACGATCAGGCCGCCGAAGAGGACGGCGACGATGCCCACCGGCTTGAGCAGCTCGCCCAGCGTCGTGGGCGTCGGCCGTCGCGAGAGCACCGCGCAGGCCCAGACGAGCATCGCCAGCTTCGCGATCTCGGCCGGCTGGACGCTGATCGGCCCGAGGATGAACCAGCGCTGGGCGCCGTTGATCGTGGGCGCGACCACGAGCACCGCGACGCAGCCGACGAACGCGGCCGCGAGGAGCAGCGGCGCAAGTGGACGCAGCACGTGGTAGTCGACACGGGTGAAGACCGCCAGCAGCACGAGGCCCGCGCCGGCGTAGAGCCCCTGCTTGACCAGGAACCGCATCGGGTCGCCGGCGCCGAGCGCGGCCGACGCGGACGTCGCGCTGAAGACCATCACGAGCCCGAAGGCGACGAGCCCGAGCGTGACGAGGATCAGCAGCCGTTGCTCGAGCTGCCCGCGGTCCGCACTGCGTCTGCTCCCCACCCCGGGAGCTTCTCCACGAGACGGCGGAACTCCTGCCCGCGGTGCTCGAAGCTCGTGAACTGGTCGAACGACGCGCAGGCGGGCGAGAGCAGGACGACGTCGCCCGAGGCGGCTGCCGACGCGGCCGCCTCGCAGGGCCCGCTCCAGCGTCTCCACGTGGTCGAAGACGACGCCCGCAGCGTCCAGCGCCGCTGCGATGTCCGGCGCGGCCTCACCGATCAGGTAGGCGCGGTCGCCCGGCTCGAACGCGGCGGCGAGCCCGTCGTAGGGCTCGGCCTTGCCGCGGCCGCCGAGGAGGACGTGCTTGCGACGTCCCGGGAACGAAGCGAGGGCCCGGAGGGCGGCGGCGGCGTTCGTCGCCTTCGAGTCGTTCACGTACAGCACGCCGCCGACCGTCCCGACCTCCTCGATTCGGTGCTCGACCCCGGGGAAGGAGCGAAGCGCACCGGCGATGGCCGCATCGGGCACTCCGATCGATCGCGCCGCGGCGACGGCGGCAGCAGCGTTCTCGCGGTTGTGCGCGCCGCGCAGCCGCGGATCGGCGGGCAGCCCGTCCGCGGCCGAGAACTCGATGCGTCTCGCCGTGCCGGGCACGGGACCGAAGCCACGAGGGACGACCGCCACGTCGTCGCTTCCCTGCCGCGCGAACGCGCGGAGCTTCGCGGTGGCGTACGCGTCGAGGGTCCCGTGCCGGTCGAGGTGGTCGGGCTCGAGGTTCGTCAGCACGGCCACGCGCGGCCGGAGCGTATCGACGTCCTCCAGCTGGAACGAGGAGAGCTCGCAGACGATCCAGGTGTCGTCGTCGATCTGGTCGACGAGCGACGTGAGCGGACGCCCGATGTTCCCCGCCACCTCGACCGGCAGGCCCGCGTGCTCGAGGATCGCCCCGAGGAGGGCGGTCGTGGTCGTCTTCCCGTTCGTCCCGGTGACGCCGATCAGCGGGTTCGGGAGCAGGCGCGCCCCGAGCTCGATCTCCGAGATCACCGGGATCGCGCGGGCGCGAGCCGCGACGATCGGCTCCGTCGAGGACGGCACACCGGGGCTCTTCACGACCAGCCCGACGCCGTCCAGGAGCGCGTCGTCCCACGCACCGAGCACGACCTGCACCTCGACGCCGCCGACGTCGGCAGCAGGGTCGGTGTCGTGTGCGACGACATCCACGCCGTGTCCACGGAGCGCACCGGCCGCCGCCTTGCCCGACCGGGCGAGCCCGACGACGAGCACGTGGTCGGGAAGCGCCGTCACGCCGCAATCGTAGGGCGTGAGCCCCGCTCGGGCGCTCGACGAGCTCGGGTCGGGAGCGTCACGCCCGCTGGGCGATCATGACCCCGGCGAGGATCGCCGCCCCGCCGATCGCGGACGCGATCGTGACACGGTCGCCGAGGATCACGATCGCGAGCAGGAAGCCCGAGAGCGGCTGCAGGAACTGGAGGGTCGCGATCCGCTGGATGCCGCCGCGGTCGAGCGCCCAGTACCAGCCGACGTAGCCGACGATCGAGGTGACGACCGCGAGGAAGAGCACGGCGCCCCACGCGGCCGGCCCGGCCTTCGGCGCACCGTCCGCCGCGAACAGCCCGAGCGCGAGCGGAGACAGAACGAGCGCACCGAGCCCCACTCCCCAGTACGTCGCAGCCGCGCTCGAGACCCCCCGTGGCGGCAGCATCGCCCCGGCCACGTACCCGGCGGAGACGACCAGCGCAGCGGAGAGCACGATCAGGTCCCCGACGAGGGTCGCATCTCCACCCCCGCTCCCACGGGCACCGATCAGCACGACCTCCCCGGCGAGCGCCACGGCGCTCCCCACGATCCAGGCTCGCGCCGGCCTGCGCCGGGCGACGAGGCTCGCGTAGGTCCCGGTGAAGATCGGCAGGGCCGCCAGGATCATCACGCCGTGCAGCCCCGACGTCCGCTCCTGCCCGACCGTGTAGACGACCGGGAAGATCACGAAGCCTGCGGCGGCCGAGACCGCCAGGAGGCGTCGCGGCGTCGGAGCCCGGGGGAACGGCTGACGGAGCTGCGCGAGCAGCGGCACCGCGAGAACGCCCGCCACGATCGTGCGCAGCGTCGCCACGACGAGCGGCTCCATGTCCTCGAGCGCGATCCGCGTGAGGGTCGGGGTTGCCCCCAGACCACCATCACGGACACGGCGACGACGACGGGCGCCGCCGCATGCGCGCCGAGACGGCGTCTCAGAGCTGGAACCGGAGGTAGTAGCGGTAGTACAGGACGAAGCCGATCGCGCAGAGGATCGCGCCGATGATCCAGAACCGGACCATGATCTTCGTCTCGGACCACGCCTTCAGCTCGAAGTGGTGATGGATCGGAACCATCAGGAAGACGCGCTTGCCCGTCCGCTTGAAGGTCGCGATCTGGATGATCCACGTGACGGCCTCGAGCAGGAACACGCCGCCGATGAAGACGAGCAGCACCTCGGTCTCCGTGAGGATCGCGAGGGTCGCGATCGCGCCGCCGAGGGCCATCGAGCCCGTATCCCCCATGAACATCTCCGCAGGGAAGGCGTTGAACCAGAGGAACCCGATCACGCCGCCGATCAGCGCGGCGGCGACGATCGCCAGGTCGAGGTACTGCTCGCTGCGGTTGGCGACGACGTCGGCGCTCCGGATCCAGTCGATCGAGGCGATCGCGAGGAGCGTGATCAGCGAGACCGCGCAGGTCCCCGCGGCGAGACCGTCGACCCCATCGGTGAGATTCACGCTGTTGGACGTGCCGGCGATCACGAGGAAGAGGAAGGGGAAGTACAGCCAGTGGAGGTCGATGTTGACGTCGATCAGCGGGAAGTAGATCTCCGTGTCCATGTAGCCGATCTGCGTCGTCGCCCAGCCGACGCCCGCGGTGATGGCGAGCAGGCCCAGCATCTTCCAGCGCCCGGGAAGGCCGAGCGAGCGGCGCCTGCGCACCTTGAGGAAGTCGTCCGCGAAGCCGATCAGCGCGCAGCCGAGCGTCGCGAGCAGGAGCGTGAGGCCCGGAAGGGTGTACAGCGAGACGATCAGCGCGGGCACGAAGGCGGCGACGATGATGAGCAGGCCGCCCATCGTCGGTGTTCCCTGCTTCACGATGTGGCGCGCCGGGCCCTCTTCGCGGATCTGCTGGCCGATCGACTGCCTGCGGAGCCACTCGATGAACTGCGGCCCCACCGCGACGGCGATCACCATCGCGACGAGGCCCGCGATCAGGACCCTCACCATGTGACGGAGTGTTTCTCGATCAGCTCGGGGATGCCTTCGAGCCCGACGGCCCGCGAGCCCTTGACGAGGATCGCGTCCGCCGGCCGGATCACCTCCGCGATCGCCTCGAACGACGTCGCGTCCGGAACGGCGAGGCTTCCCTCGACGCCTGTCAGATACCCCTGCGCCTCGGGGCCGACTGCGACGACGACCTCGATCCCGAGCCGGCGCAGCAGATCCGCGATCTCGGCGTGGTAGCGCCCGCTCTCCGCGCCCAGCTCGGCCATCTGCCCGAGGATCGCCACCCGCCGCCTCGACCCCGCCCGCTCGACGAGATCGAGCAGAGCGGCCCGCATCGAGACGGGGTTCGCGTTGTACGCGTCGTTCACGACGAGGCCGCCCCCGGGAAGCTCGTGCACCTCGCCGCGCCACCGGCTGAGGCTGATCGCAGCGGCTCCGTCCCCCGCGCGCCCGAGCGGCAGGCCGAGCGCCTCGTAGGCGGTCAGGGCCGCGAGGACGTTCTCGGCGAGGTGACGCTGCGTGAAGGGCAGCTCGAGTCGCAGCTCCTGCCCGGCGACGGGGAAGACCCACCCGTTGCCGTCGCGCTCGACGGAGCCGCGATCGAAGCGCCGGACGTCGAGGTCCGAGCGGAGATACGGCTCGAGGAGCGCCTCGCCGGCCGGGACGACGGCTGTCCCCCCCGCCGGGAGCGCGGCGATCGCCTCCGCGTTGGCGCGCGCGACGTCCTCGACGGAGCCGACGAGCTCGAGATGCTCGGGCCCGATCGACGTGACGAGCGCGAGCGTCGGCTGTGCGATCTCGCAGAGCTCGGCGATCTGCCCGAGCCCGCGCATGCCCATCTCGGTGACCAGCACGCGCGTTTCGGGCTCCAGTCGGAGGACGGTCAGTGGAAGGCCCAGCTCGTTGTTCCTGCTCGCCTCGGCCGCGACGGTCGGGGTCACGGCGCGGCAGAGGGCGGCGAGCGCGTCCTTCGTCGTCGTCTTCCCCGTCGAGCCGACCACCGCGACGACCCGGGCGCCCGAGCGGCCGCGGACGATCCGGGCGAGGACGGCGAGCGCCGCCTCTTGATCGTCGGGGACGAGTGTGGCCGCACCCGCCGCGAGCGCACGATCGACGTACTGCACGCCCGTGTTGAGCGCCACGAAGAGGTCCCCCGGCCCTGCGACGCGCGAGTCGTCGTGGACGCGCCGCACGACCCCGTCTGCCGGGCCGCCGCAGAGCTCCCCGAGCCCGAGCGCCTCGATCTCGCTCCAGGCGAGCGGGATCACTCCGCCACCCTCCGGCCGGCGTACGGGAGCTTGTGGTGATTCACCACAAGCTTGTCAACCGGCGCCCCCGCGTTGCCGGAGCGCCGCCCGGGCGACCTCGCGGTCGTCGAAGGGATGCACGACGCCCCCGATCTCCTGCCCCTGCTCGTGGCCCTTGCCCGCGATCACGACGACGTCTCCCGGGCCGGCTGCGGCGAGAGCCGTGTCGATGGCCGAGCGACGGTCGAGGTCGACCTCGACGTCCGTTCCCGCCCCCTGGAGGATCGCCTCGACGATCGCCAGCGGCTCCTCCGAGCGGGGGTTGTCGCTCGTCACCACGATCCTGTCGGCGAGCTCCCGCGCGACCTGTCCCATCAGCGGCCGCTTGTCGCGGTCGCGGTCGCCCCCGGCCCCGAACACCGCCACCAGGCGCCCGTCCCCGAGCGGGCGGGCGGCGCGGAGGACGGTGGCGAGCGCCTCCGGCGTGTGCGCGTAGTCGACCACCACCGCGAAGCTCTGGCCCTCGTCGATCGCCTCGAACCGCCCGGGGACGCCGGCGACGACCCGGACACCCTCCGCGATCGCGTCCTCGTCGACGTCGAGGAGCAGGGCGCACGCGACGGCGGCCAGGACGTTCTCGACATTGAACACGCCGAGGAGCGGCGTCTCGATCGCGATGCCGGCGGCCGTGAACGCCGAGCCGCGTGCGCCGAGCTCGAGCCGTTCGGCACGGACCTCCGCCTCGGGGCGCAGCCCGAACGTGACGAGCGGCGCACGGTGCGAGCCCTCGAGCTCGTCGGCGAGACGCCGCCCGTGCGGATCGCCGATGTTGACAGCCGCCGGTGGAGGAGAGACTCCGGTGAAGAGCCTGCGCTTCGCCTGGAAGTACTCCTCCATGTCGCCGTGGAGATCGAGGTGGTCCTGGCTCAGGTTCGTGAACGCGAGCGCGTCGAAGCGGACGCGGTCGAGCCGCCGGAAGTGGGAGCCGTGGGACGACGCCTCGAGGACGACCGCGTCGTCGCCGGCGTCCGACATCTCACCAAAGAGGCGTTGGAGGTCGATCGCCTCGGGTGTGGTGCGCGGAGCGACGCGCGTCGCGCCGCCGACGACCCACTCGACCGTGCCGATCATGCCCGTCCTCCGGCCGTCCGCCTCGAGGATCGAGCGCAGGAGGTACGCCGTCGTCGTCTTGCCGTTCGTGCCCGTGACACCCGCGACCACGAGGCGCTCCGTGGGCGAGTCGAAGAACGTGTCGGCCGCGACGGCCATTGCAGCGCGCGACGACTCGACCACGAGCTGCGGTACGGCGACGTCCACCGGCCGCTCGACGACGAGCGCCACCGCACCCGCTGCGACCGCGTCGCCGGCCAGTGCGTGACCGTCCGCGCGCGCGCCGGGAACGCAGAAGAACAGCGTTCCGTCGCCCACGCGGCGCGTGTCGTAGGCGAGGTCGCGGATCTCGACGTCCCGCCGCCCGATCACGTCACCCGGCGCGAGCGCGCGGATCAGCGCGTCGAGCTCCATCGGCCCGATTCTATGGACGCCTACTGGGAGGACGACGCGGTGGACGCCTTCAGCTCGGGCGCGTCCGGCGGGACCTCGAGGTACTGCAGCGCGAACCGGGCGAGGTCGCGGAAGATCGGCGCCGCGACGACGCCGCCCCAGATCTGCCCGTGCGGCTCGTCCACCATCACGAGGATCGCGAGACGGGGCTTGCGGGCCGGGACGAGCCCGACGAACGACGCGACGTACTTCGAGACGTAGTGGCCGTTCTCGACCTTGTTCGCGGTTCCCGTCTTCCCGGCGACGGTGTATCCCGGGATCGCCGCCTCGGTGCCGGTGCCCTCGAGCACGACGTCGCGGAACATCGCCGTCATCCGGTCCGCGGTGTAGCGAGAGACGACCCGGCGGGACGGGCCCTCGTGCACCTTCCGCCCGCCGATCTTCGCGATCACGTGTGGGGTCGGCATCGTCCCGCCGTTCCCGATCGCGGCGTACGCGCTCACCATCTGGAGCGGCGTCACGGCGATGCCCTGCCCGATCGGCACGTTGCCGATCGTCGAGCCGGACCACTCGTCGTACGGGAGCACCATCCCCGGGCTCTCGCCCGGGAGGTCAGAGCCGGTCGACTTGCCGAACCCGAAGCGCGAGATCCAGCGGGCAAGCTCCGGGCCCCCGAGCCGGTCCTTCGCGATCGTGATCGTGCCGACGTTCGACGACTCGGCGAGGATCTGCCGGACGGTCATCCGCTCGGTGCCGCGAACATGGGACTCGTGGATCACCCGGTCGGCGACCTGGATCGTCGGCGCCAGCGTGAAGGACGTCTCCGGCGTGACGACGTTGTCCTCGAGCGCTCCGGCGATGGTCACGATCTTGAAGGTCGAGCCGGGCTCGTACAGGTCTGTCACCGCGCGGTTTCGCCGCTCGTCGGGCGGCGCAGTGGAGAACTCGTTCGCGTCGAACGTCGGCGCATTGGCCATCGCGAGGATCGCGCCGGTGCGCGGGTCCATCACGATCGCCGTCGCTCCCTTCGCGTTCCAGCGCCTGACCGCGCTCGCGAGGAGCTGCTCGGCGGTGGCCTGGAGCTGGTGGTCGAGCGTGAGCACGACGTTCTTGCCCGGCCGCTCCTTGCGCGAGGTGACGACGTCGATCGCCTGGCCGGCCGGGTCGCGGACGACCGTCTCGAAGCCGGGCCTCCCCGCGAGCTTGCCGTCGAGCGAGCGCTCCAGCCCGTCGAGCCCTCGGTTGTCCGTGCCCGCGAAGCCGAGGAGCTGCGCGGCGACCCGCCCCTGCGGGTACGTGCGGCGCTCTTCGGGGTAGAAGCCGATGCCGGGGATGCCGAGCCTCTGGAGCAGCTTCGCCTTCGCCGGGTCGGCCTTGCGGTCGACGAAGACGAACTGCTTGGTGCGGTCGGACAGGCCGGGGAAGACCGAGTCGGGGTCGATGCCGAGCGTCTGGCCCGCCTTGATCGCCGCGTTCCGCGGCGAGACGATGTGCCGCGGATCCGCGTAGACGGTCGTCGCGAGCTCGCCGATGGCGAGCGGCTCGCCGGTGCGGTCGAGGATCGTGCCCCGGCCGGCGGGAATCTCGATCGTCTCGCGCTGTTGCTTCGACGCCATGGCCGCGTACGCAGAGCCGTCGACGATCTGGATCCACGCCGCCCGCCCGAGCGCGACTGCAAAGAGGCCGGCGAACGCCAGCACGAGCAGGCGGATCCGGGAGTTCGCCCGCCGGTCGTTCGTCAAGGCTCGAGCCGGAGGTACGTCGTGGCATTCGGGTCGGCCTCGCCCAGGCCCAGCTTCGTGGCGGCCTCGGTCTCGATGCGCGCGTTCGCCGATGCGCTCGACAGCTGCGCACGCGTCGAGGCGATCTCGGCCTTCAGCTCGGCGCGATCGTGCCGCAGGTCGTCGAGCTGCACGTTGAGCCGCAGGACGAGGACGTTCACCGCGACGACGCCCGCGAGGAGCACGGCGACGAGCACGATCCACAGGATCCCACCCGTGAACGCTCCCCTCGCGAGGCGGGGGCGCCGGAGGGTCGGTTGCGCGATCGTCGACATCAGGGCTTCACCGCCACGCGCAGCCGTGCGGACGCGGCACGCGGATTCGCGTCCGTCTCCGGCCGTCCGGGACGGACCGGCTTGCGGGTCAGTGAGCGGAGCGTCGGCTCCTTGCCGCAGATGCACACGGGGAAGTCGGGCGGGCACGTGCAGCCCTTCGCCCGCTCCGCGACGAAGCGCTTGACGATCCGGTCCTCGAGTGAGTGGAACGAGATCACCGCGAGCCGTCCGCCGGGGCGAAGCATCTCGAGCGCCGCCGGAAGCGCCGCCTCGAGCTGTCCCAGCTCGTCGTTCACCGCGATGCGCAGGGCCTGGAAGACGCGCTTGGCGGGATGCCCTTCACCGAAGCGAGCAGGGGTCGGGATCGCGAGCTTGATCGTGTCGACCAGCTCGCCCGTCCGTGTGAACGGACGCTCCTCGCGCCGGCGGACGATCGCGCGTGCAATCGGTGTCGCGTAGCGCTCCTCGCCGAAGCGCCGGAAGATCGTCACGAGCTCGCGCTCGTCCCAGGTATTGACGATCTCGGCGGCGCTCGTCTCCGAGGACGGGTCCATCCGCATGTCGAGCGGCGCGTCCGTCGCGTACGAGAAGCCCCGCTCCGGGCGGTCGACCTGCATCGAGGAGATGCCGAGATCGAGCAGGATCGCGTCCGCCTTGACCCCGTTCGCGGCGAGCTGGGAGAGCACGACGGCGAAGTCGCCGCGGAGGAAGCGCACCTCGACGCCGGCGCCGGCCTTGAAGCGGTCGAAATACGGCTTCGCGCCCGGGTCCCGGTCGATCGCGACGAGCTTGCCGCTCCCCGCGAGGTCCTGCGCCAGCAGCCGCGCGTGACCGCCCGCGCCGAACGTCGCATCGACGACGGTCTCTCCGGCCCGGACGGCGAGGAGCTCACGCACCTCGTCGGCGAGCACCGGGACGTGGTCAGATTCCGCGTGCGGCAAGACGTTCGGCAGCATGTTCGGCGCTCCCTTCGACGGCGTGGAGGTGCTGCTCCCAGGCCCCGGGGTTCCACAGTTGGAGATGGTCGTAGTTGCCCGCCACCACGACCTCGCGCTCGAGGCTCGCGTGGCGGGTGAGGGCAGCCGGGACGAGGACGCGGCCCTGCGCGTCGAGATCCGCCTCGGCCGCCCCCGAGAAGAAGAACGTGCGCAGCTCGCGCGCCTCGCGCGAGAGCGGGTCGAGCGCGGAGATGCGAGCCTCGACGCTCACCTTCCACGTCTCGCGCGGGTAGACGGCGACGTTCCGGTCGAGCCCGCGCGCGAGCACGACGCCGGCACCGAGCGCGTCGCGGAAGCGGCGCGGCAACGTGATCCGGCTCTTGTCGTCGATCGAGTGCTCGTAGGTGCCGATGAACATCGCCCGAGGGTGTGGTCGATTCGCGCTGCGATCTCCACGATTCCCCACTTTACGCCACATTCCCCCACTGTCAAGACCAAACCGACGAGGACGCCGTCGGCCGACGCAGCGACGACCCTGCCGCCTACCCGGGAGGATCGGACGGGTTCGAGCTGCGACCGCTCGCGCTAGACCAGCGCGACGTGGCGCGGCGCAACGCCGCGCCCGGTCAGCGCGCCCGCTCCACAGCGCGCCGCGAAGCCGAGCGCGTCGGCTCCCTCGAGCCCGGCCGCGAGCGCGTAGGTGAGCCCCGCGGCAAAGCTGTCACCCGCGCCGTAAGCGTCGACGACCTCCCCGGGCGGATCCGCCGCCGTGTACGGCCCACCGGGCCGCGCCCAGCCCCCGAGGCCGCCGGAGGTGGTCACGACGAGGCCCGGCTCGGGGTCGAGCTCACCGGGCCGGTAGCGCTCGGCGTCGTCCTCCCCGCTCCCGATCAGCGCGTCGAGCGCGACGCCGCCCTGCCGGAGCACGTCGAGCTCCCGCGACGTCGCCGTCAGGATGCGAGCGCGGCGGGCGTGCACGAGGGCGTCGACGTCGCCCGCGACGAAGAAGACCGCGTCCATCGAGGCAAGCTCGTGCCAGGGGAGCGACTCGTCGTGCCCCCGCGGCCGGAGCTTCGAGCCGACGGTCGTGATCGTCCGCTCGCCTCGATCGTCCACCTGCGTGAACGCCCACCGCTGCGGCCGCTCGTCGGAGGCGGCGCGGACGACCACGCCTCGGGCCTCGAGCTCCCTCTGCGCCCGCCGACCGAGCTCGTCGCCTCCGAGCACGGTGAACAGGTGTGCCTCGTCGGCGAGCAACCCGAGCTGGACCGCGGCGACACCGCCGCCGCCGCCGGCCTGCTCCCACTCCTCGAACGAGTGGGAGATCTCACCCGTGGCCGGCACACGCTCGACGCGCGCAAACCGGATCCACTCGACGTGCCCGACGACGGCGATGCGCATCCTCGGAGTCTGCACCCTCGGCATCACCCGAGGAGCCGCCGATGCACCTCCTGCGTCTCGCGAGACGGTGCGACTCCGAGCTCGTGGCGCAGCCGAACGCGGAGACCGTCGTACGCAAGAAGCGCCTCGGCGCGGTTCCCGGTGCGGTCGAGGACGCTCATCAGCAACCGGGTCCCGCTCTCCCGAAGCGGCGCCAGCTCGACGATCCTTCGCGCAGCACGCTCCGCGGTCGCGAGCTCTCCGCCGCCGATCTCGAGCGCGGCGAGTCCGACGAGCTCGAGCGCCCGGACGAGCAGCGCCTGATGTGCTCGGCGCCGGTCCTCGACCCACATGCCCGTCTCACCCGGGAGGAACGGACGCTGCCCGACGTGCTGCGCGACCCGAGCCGGGCCCCACGCCGCCTGCCAGTCGCCTCTCGCGACCGCGGCCTCCGCCCGGTGGAGCGCCTCTCGCGCGACGTGGACGTCGACCCAGGCACCTCGGGCAGGACGATGCCGACGACGGACCGCCCGTCGAGGGCGACGACTCGCCGGAGCTTCGAGAGGAGTGCGCTCAGGGCGGCGTCCGCGGCGTCCGGGACGATCCCCTCCCACAGGACGGCCTCGAGCTCGTCGCGCGAGAGGCGCCGCCGCTCGTCGACGAGGCACGCGAAGATCACGCGGCCCTGTCGACCGGGCAGACGCTTCTCGATCCGCGCGCCGTCCACGCGTGCGACGAGCGGCCCGCAGAGCTGGATCCGCGTCTCTCCCATGCGAACGCTCTACCACGGCCCCAAGGTTTCGCCAAGGACGCCACCGGGGTGAATGCCGATACTCGCTGCACCTGCGACCAGGAGGCACGTCGAATGGGTAAGCGCATCGATTGCGAGTGCGGCGAGGTCGTGAAAGCCGAAACGGACGACGAGCTCGTCTCGAAGGTCAGCGCCCACGTCGAGCGAGACCACCCCGAGCTCGTCGGGAAGCTCGGTCCGAGACGACATCCTCGGGATGGCAGTCGAGGACGAGTAGCCCCGACGAATCTCACGCGCCACGGCGTCCGCGCGTTTCCCGTGATGATGGACGCCGTGGCGACGATCCCCCCGTTCGAGACGTTCTACGCCGAGCATGCGGGTGAGGTGCTGCGTCTGCTGCGCCGCCGGCTGGGGCGCGAACGGGCGGAGGACGCCTTCCAGGAGACGTTCCTGCGCGCGCTCCGAGCCTACGACCGCCTCCACCACGGCGAGCACCTCCGGGCGTGGGTGCTGACGATCGCGTCGCGTGTCGTGATCGACGCGCACCGGCGGGCGGGCGAGCCGACGGGAGAGGTCCCCGAGGTGGCGCACCTCGACGGGCGCCCCGCCTACGAGGAGCTCGCCTTCCTCACCGACACCCTGCCCCCGAAGGAGCGCGCGGCCGTCGTGCTCCGCTACGGCTACGACCTCGACTACGACCAGATCGCCGCCGTGCTCGCCTCGAGCGAGGACGCCGCCCGGCAGGCGGCGTCGTCCGGCGTCCGGCGCCTGCGAAGGAGGATCACGTGAGCGTTCCGATCGATCTCGACCGCCGTTTCCGCGAGGCGGCGTCCCGTGCCAGCCTGCTCGACGCTGCCTACGACGTCATCGACAGCGAGCTCGGGCCGCTGCTCGCCGCCGTCACGGATCGCGGCCTCGCCCGCATCTCCTTCGACCCCGAGCCCGAGCGGGAGCTCGAGGCGCTGGCACGACTCGCCGGCCCGCGCGTCCTACGCTCCCCGCGCGCCCTCGACCAGACGCGGCGCGAGCTCGACGACTACTTCGCCGGGCGTCGCACCGCGTTCGACCTCGAGCTCGACATGCGGGGCCTCCCCGACTTCACGCTGCGCGTCCTGCGAGAGCTCGCACAGGTGCCGTACGGGCGGACGTCGACGTATCGGGAGCTGGCCGAGCGCGCGGGGAGCCCCCGGGCATCGCGTGCCGTCGGCACCGTCATGAACCGCAACCGGATCCCGATCGTGCTCCCCTGCCATCGGATCGTCGGGTCGACCGGTGACCTCGTCGGCTACGGCGGCGGGCTCGAGCGCAAGGAGCGGCTGCTGCGGCTCGAGGGTGCGATGTTGTGACTCTCCGCCTGCGGCGGGCAGATCCCCGAAGCGGCCTGCCTGGCGGCCGGACGCTCGAGCCTCGGAGGTCGCCTAGAGAAGCAGCCGGTAACCCCTCCCCCAGTCGTTGACGACGATGCCCTCGGCGCCCGCGGCCTCGAGCTTCCGGCGGAGACGGGACGCATGGGAGTCGACCGTCCGCGTCCGGATCCCCGCCGTGCGGATGCCCCAGACGTCTCGCAAGAGCTCGGCCTTCGTGAAGACCCGCCTCGGGTCGCTCGCGAGCTTGGCGGCGAGCTCGAATTCGCGCCCCGCGAGGCGCACCGCCACGTCCCCCACGCGAACCTGGCGGGCGCGGTGGTCGATGCGGAGTGGCCCGGCATCGACGATGTCGGCCTGACCGAGCATCGCGCGACGCAGCAGAGCGCGGACGCGGGCACGGAGCTCGAGGTACACGTCGCGCGGCACGACGTCGTCGGCGCCGCTCTCGAGCGCGCGCACGCGGGCAACGGCGTCCGCGTCGGGATCGGTCAGGACGATCACCGGCACGTTGCGGTCCCAGGTTCGCCCCGGCTCGCCCGCGCGGAGCCGCCGGCAGAGGTCGGTCTCGCCGGCGATCACGAGGTCGGGCGACACCCGCTCCACGAGGTCGAGCGCCCGCGCCGTCCAGGCCGCGCCGAAGACGGTGAACCCGTCGTCCCGCAGGTGCCGCTCGAGGAGCTCCCGCGACGCCGGCTGGTGCTCTGCGAGGAGGACGGCGCTCGTCGTCGACATCGCCGCCGACGCTAGAGGCTCGTCAGCGCTTGCGCCAGATGTCGTTTGTCGCGCCTTCGTGACGATTCGCCCACACGCGTCGCCGGTGGCCACGGCCGGCCCCGCACCCTCACCGGCGCTTGAAGACGAAGTCCGTCTGCCCGACGAGCTTGCCGTAGCGGGGGTTGCTCGGTGTCCCGAACGCGGGCCAGACGTAGAGCCGGTAGGTGCCACCGACGAGCGAGCGCCGCGCACCCTTCGTCGTCCACTTCGCGGGCAGGGCGAGCTTCGGGCGCTTCACCCACGTCGTCAGGAGCTTGAGGTTCCCTCTCCAGAGCTGGAGGTTGTAGAAGCGCGCCTTGCTCACCGGGACCCACTCGACGACCGGGGGTCGCGAGACGACGGCACCGTCGACCGGCGCGAAGATCCCCACGGTCGGCTGCATCCCGATCGTCTTCGAGGACATGTTCCCTGCCTGGTCGACGAGCGTGACGTCGTACCAGTACCGCGTGCCCGCGCGCAGCTTCCCGTCGACGAACGCGTGCGCCTTGCCCTGGTAGACGACCGCCGGCTTCTTCCCCTTCAGCCCCGGGGCGCGAACGACCTTCGTCAGCACGACATCCTTCCCGGCCGTCCACGCGAGCGAGATCGTCTGGCCGCGATGCACCCAGCGGAGGTTGGGGCGTGCGGGGGCCGTGGCGTCGTACCGGAGCTCGACGGTGACCGGGTCGCTCAGGTGCCCGGCGGCGTCCCGACACTGGCCCACCAGCTTCGCGGGGTCGGCGTCCGGCCCCTTGTAGCTGACGGTGGGCGAGCACTCGGAGACCCCCGACCCGGCGTCCGTCCCGGTGAACGCCACGTCGACCGCGTGGTTGTACCAGCCGTTCGCGTCGGCCGCGCGTGCGGGCGTCCCGGTGACGGTCGGCGCCGTCGCGTCGTACTTGATCTTCGTCGAGGTGGAGCCCGTGTTGCCGGCGTTGTCCGTGCACGAGCCCGAGACCGTGATGTCTCCGCCGTCGGGGCCGCTGTACGTCCCCGACGTGCAGGACGCGACCCCCGAGGCGCCGTCGTCGCCGGTGAAGCTGAAGCTGACGGGGCTCGTGTACCACCCGTTCGTGTCCGGGCCACGCGACGCCGACGCAGTCACTCCAGGCGGGGAGGAGTCCTTTCGCACCGTGACGCTGCTGCCGACGAACGAGCCCCCGTAGTTGACGGTGCACGTGAAGGTCGCACCGCCCGTGTCCTCGCCCACCGTCGCCGATCCGCACCCGCTCGATCCGGTCGCACCGCTGGAGTTGAAGGACCACGAGACGGTGACGCTCGACCTGAACCACCCGCCGCAGCCGCCGCCGTTGCAGCTGGCCGACGGAGGATCGAGCGCGGCGCCGGACCCGGGCAGCGCGGCGCACCCGGCGGAGAGGGCGAGAGCGACGAGAAGGACGCGGCGGCCGGCTCATGCGTGTGTCGTCGCACTCCGGGCGGCGAGCCCCGAGCACCGTGCTCCCGCCGGCCGCCGCCAGGAGCAGGAGCGCCGCCGCGACGAGCAGTGCACCGTTCGGCCCCCCGTCCGACCGGTCGAGCGAGAGCACAGCGGCAGGGAGGACGATCCGCGACGCGTCACGCGGCCTGCTCTCGGGAGCCGGGGTCGCAGCGACGTGCTTCGCCGCGGCCGGCGTGCCCGCCGCGTGCTTCGGCGCGGCCTTGCGGGCCTTCGCGGATGCCGGTGTCGGCCGCTGCACCGGCCGGGCGCTTGCTGCCGGCGGTCGCGCGGCGGGCGCGGTGGGTCGCTGCGTCGACGCCGCGGAGGACGTCGACGTCGAGGGGGTCGGGGATGCCGGCGTGACCGCGCGCGCCGGAGCGGCCGTCGTGCTCGAGCCCTGCGCGGCCTTCTGGGTCGTCGTCGTCTTCGGTGCCGCGGCGACCGCGGTCACCGGCGCGTCGGGAGTCGGCACGATGCTCGCCGATCGCGTGGGGCTCGTCGAGCTCCGGGGGGCCGACGAGGTCGTAGTCGCAGTCGGCGCCTTCGTCGCCGACGAGGCCGGCTTGGTGGACGAGACCGTGAATGCGCCCGGCGGGTCGTCCGGCCCCGGGATCGGCATCCCTTCGGCACCCGCCGCGACGGCCGGGGATGCCAGCGCGACCATGCAGGCGCCCACGACGATCGATTCGCGCCTTAGCCGCAGAGACGACGTCCAACCGGACACCACGTCCCTCCCTTCGGGAGTCTCAAGGTACGTCGGTCGACGCACGTGTGTCAACACGTGTGCAGGGCGGTCGCCGGATGCCCGGCGACCGCCCTGCGGGCACTCGTTCCTAGCGCTTCTTCTTGTTCAGCATCCCTCCCTGCAGCGCGCGGCTCCATACATCGCCGCGCTGGTCGCCCCACGCGCCCTGGCCGGCGACCTGGAGCTGGTCGGCGTCGCGACCTTGCTGCTCCTGGGTGAGGGCCTGGCACGTCGCGGCGAGGTTGAGCGCCACGGCGAGCGCCGTGACGTCGTTCGACTGCTCGACCGAGCCGCCGCCGCCGCTCGGGCTGCCGACCCGGAGGGGAGCGTTCTCGTTCGATGCGCCGAGCTGGAACGCCGCCGCACCTGCGCCGGCGCCCTGTCGGCTCCACGAGCCCTGACCGGCCACCTGGAGGCCGGAGCCGCCATGGCCTCCGCCCGCCTGTGACTGGTCGATCGACTGCGACGTCTTGTCGAGGTTGAGCGCCGCGGCGAGCGCCGTGGTGCTGTTCGACTGCGAGACGTCACCGTCGCTACCCGGGCTCAGCACGCGGATCGACTGATTGCTGTTCGAGGGCTTCAGCTGGACCGCCGTCGCATCCGCGTCGGCGTCCTGCTTGTTCGAAGCCTCCTGACCCGCAATCTGCGTGTACTCCGAGCCCTTATCCGAGCCATAGCCGGACTTCTCATCCGAGCCATAGCCGGACTTCTCATCGGGCTTCCGAGCATCGCTCGGGGCAGACGAGTGCCCACCCTGGCTCTGCTCGATCGACTGATCGGTCTCGTTGCCGTTCGCCGCGATCCCGACTGCGGTCGCGTTGTTCGACTGCGAGACGTCACCGTCGCTACCCGGGCTCAGCACGCGGATCGACTGATTGCTGTTCGAGGGCTTCAGCTGGACCGCCGTCGCATCCGCGTCGGCGTCCTGCTTGTTCGAAGCCTCCTGACCCGCAATCTGCGTGTACTCCGAGCCCTTATCCGAGCCGTAGCCGGACTTCTCATCCGAGCCATAGCCGGACTTCTCATCGGGCTTCCGAGCATCGCTCGGGGCAGACGAGTGCCCACCCTGGCTCTGCTCGATCGACTGATCGGTCTCGTTGCCGTTCGCCGCGATCCCGACTGCGGTCGCGTTGTTCGACTGCGAGACGTCACCGTCGCTACCCGGGCTCAGCACGCGGATCGACTGATTGCTGTTCGAGGGCTTCAGCTGGACCGCCGTCGCATCCGCGTCGGCGTCCTGCTTGTTCGAAGCCTCCTGACCCGCAATCTGCGTGTACTCCGAGCCCTTATCCGAGCCATAGCCGGACTTCTCATCCGAGCCATAGCCGGACTTCTCATCGGGCTTCCGAGCATCGCTCGGGGCAGACGAGTGCCCACCCTGGCTCTGCTCGATCGACTGATCGGTCTCGTTGCCGTTCGCCGCGATCCCGACTGCGGTCGCGTTGTTCGACTGCGAGACGTCACCGTCGCTACCCGGGCTCAGCACGCGGATCGACTGATTGCTGTTCGAGGGCTTCAGCTGGACCGCCGTCGCATCCGCGTCGGCGTCCTGCTTGTTCGAAGCCTCCTGACCCGCAATCTGCGTGTACTCCGAGCCCTTATCCGAGCCATAGCCGGACTTCTCATCCGAGCCATAGCCGGACTTCTCATCGGGCTTCCGAGCATCGCTCGGGGCAGACGAGTGCCCACCCTGGCTCTGCTCGATCGACTGATCGGTCTCGTTGCCGTTCGCCGCGATCCCGACTGCGGTCGCGTTGTTCGACTGCGAGACGTCACCGTCGCTACCCGGGCTCAGCACGCGGATCGACTGATTGCTGTTCGAGGGCTTCAGCTGGACCGCCGTCGCATCCGCGTCGGCGTCCTGCTTGTTCGAAGCCGCCTGGCCGGCGACCTGCTGCTGGTCGGACCCGTACCCACCGCCGCTCTGCGACTGGTCGGTGGACTGGTCCGTGGAATTGCCGTTCGCCGCGATCCCGAGTGCGGTCGCGTTGTTCGACTGCGAGACGTCACCGTCGCTACCCGGGCTCAGCACCCGGATCGACGACGCAGAGTTCGACGGCTTCACCTGAACCGCCGTCGCATCCGCGTCGGCGCTCTGGTCGTTCGAAGCCGCCTGGCCGGCGATCTGGGTCTGGTCGGACCCGTATCCCGCGCCGCTCTGCGACTGGTCGGTGGACTGGTCCGTCTCGTTGCCGTTCAGGGCGGCCGCGCCGGCGGTCGCCGAGTTCGACTGGGTCAGATCGCCGCCGTTACCGGGGCTGAGCACGCGGATCGACTGCGCGTCGTTGGACGGTGCTTTCTGCACCGCCGTGGCGTCGGCATCAGCGTCCTGCTTGTTCGTGGCCTCCTGGCCGGCGATCTGCGTGGAGTCGGAACCAGGTGCGCCACCCGTCTGCGACTGGGTGGTGTCCTGGCTCGTCTTGTTCGCGTTTGCGGCGAGGGCGCCTGCAGTCGTCGTGTTCGACTGCGAGATCGCCCCGTCGTTGCCGGGGCTCAACACGCGAATCGATCGACGCGCTGTTGGACGGCCCTGCCTGATAGGCACCGCCTCCGGCGCCGGCCGTCTGCCCGCTCTGCGCAGACTGGCCCGCCGCCTGTGCGGCGCCACCTCCGTCGGCGGCGACTGCCTGGCCCGCGCCGAACAGCAGCACGAGCAAGAGCGCCCCGAGGAGTGCGGTCATGCGTTTCATACGATTGTTGCTCCTTCCGATGTGGAAGCCGGGAGCCGGCGCTCCGCGGCGCGGTCGTGAACGGAAGGAGCGCTACCCGGGGTCGTCAGGCATGCGGCTGCGATGATCCGAAGGCAGTGCCACGCGATCGAGCGTGACACGCCTGGCCAGATCGAGCATCGCGGCCAGGAACGGAAGAGCGAGGAAGATCGGGATGCCGCCGCCCCCCGACGAGCCGCCGCCGCTCGCGGGCGCGACGCTCGCGCCCGACGGAGCGGAAGCCGGAACCGGCTGCGGCGGCGCCGGCGCCTTCCAGCGCGGCGGGGGGGTCGGTCGGGTGTCAGCGCCCGACGTGATATCGGGCGCCGTTCGCTGCGCCACGGGGAACGCCCGTGAGATCGCGCTCGTCGAGACATCCACTGCGAGGACGTCGGACGGAAGCCGACCCACTGACGCCGACCCGAGACCGGGGAGGCGCCAGTCGCTCGGGCCGCCGAGCGGATCGCGCGCCGGCGGTCGGCGGAGGACGACCGACGGGAGCACGAGCGGAGCGTCGACCGCGTCGAGCGCCGTGCCCACGAGCGAATCCGTGAGCGTGTCGGTGATCGCTGTGACGCCGAGCTCATCGCCCACCGGGAGCAGCGCGGAGACGCGCGCATCGACGATCGACGGGGATGACACGGACGCCGGTGCGGTAGAGACAACCACCGCGGCCGGGAACGACGCCGGCAGGCCGGGAAGCGAGACCGGATCGACACCCGGCCCTTGCGGGACACGGACTCCACCGGGCAGCGCCACGCTAACGGCGACATTCGACTGGCTCACGGGGCCGTCGTTCCCGGGGCTCGACACGCGAATCGACACGTTCACGTTCGACGGCTGATACTGAGACGAAGTTGCTCCCTGATACTGGTCTACATTCCCTCCACAGTTCCAGATCCATGTCCAGTTCGTCGGCATCGAGCCGTTCGCAGAACCAATCCCTGATATCGCGGTTAGATCTGGTGCAGAGACGCAATCCCACTGCCACGACCACGTTCCCGGGTCCTGGGCGGTCGACGTAGGCAGGGGCGTCGAGGCTGATACTGGGGGCGACGCCGTCGAGCCGGTAGGTGCCTTGGGGGCGGCCGGTGTCGTGGCTGCGGGCTCCGTCGCGCCTCCGCCGGTGACCGCGGAGGCGACGTTCACCTGCGTCACCGGGCCGTTGTCACCGGGGCTCCCGATGCGGACACTCACGTTGACGTTCGTCGCGGTGGACTGGAGCGCCCCTGCGGACGCCGCCGCGGGGAGGGCGGCCGCGGCGGCGTCAGCCGTGCGCGAGGGAGCGGTATCGACGGTGGTATCTCCGGTTTCCGGCGTGGTATCGCCTGTTTTGCTCGGCTCCGCGCTGTTCTCGGCCACCTGACCGTCCGGTGACTGCGTCGAGGACGGTGCCGCAGGCTCCGTTCCGTCGGCTCCCACGCCTGCCGGCGCCGGCTCCTCCTCCGGCGTCGTCGACGGCGTGGTGCCGGTCGCCGTGAGCGCTGTCGCGACGACGTCCTCGACGGGTGCGGTCGTGGCGTCGACGGTTGCCAGCGCCGCATCGACCGTGGGCATCGCCGCCGGCAGATCGGACACTGGGCCCGTGCCGTCGGCCGCGTGTGCCTCGGCGGGCAGGAGCCCCCCGGCGGCGCCGACGAGGGCGGCGACGACCACACACGTCGCAACACGAGCGCTCTCCATCTGCCTCATGCATTCCTATCTATGCATTGATCTTCGAATTTCTATTCATGATTTCTCCAGACTGTCACTGGACACGTTGGAGATCACTCGATATGTTTCACGGAGGAGAAGGCGGTGCATCGCGTGGTGAATCGGGGGAATACAGGACAGGATCAGCGGCGGCACTCGACCGCCGCCCTGCTGTCCGCCTATCACCGCAGCGGCGACCGCCGAGCCCGCACCCGCGTGATCGAGCAGAACCTCCCGCTCGTCCGCTCGCTGGCGTTGCGCTTCTCCCGCTCGGCCGAACAGATCGACGACCTTGTCCAGGTGGGCGCTATCGGCCTGATCAAGGCTGTCGACGGCTTCCGCGAGGAGCGAGGCCACGACCTCGGCGCGTATGCCGTCCCGACGATCGTCGGAGAGCTCCGTCGCCACGTGCGAGAGCGCTCGTCGACGTCGGCTCTTGCGGCCCTCGAGGAGGACGAGCTCGAGGCGGCGGTTCGCTCGCAAGCGGAGACCAGCGAGACGCGTGAGCTCGTTCGGAGCGCCCTCGGCGCCCTCAGCCCCCGCGAACGCCGCATCGTCGCCCTCCGCTTCTATCGCGACTGGAGCCAGGAGAGCATCGCGGCCGAGGTCGGACTGTCGCAGGTCCAGGTGTCGCGCGTCCTCTCGGCCTCGCTCGCAAAGATGCGCGACCGGCTCGAGGCGGCCTGAGATCGGCGTTCGTCGCATTGTGCGGACCGCGTCGAGCCCGTACACTCGGCGGTTGGTGAGTGCCCAACCGTCCGCCTCGGACATTCACGAGGAGAGCCGCCCGAAGACGCCGTCGCCGAGTGGACGCCTCCTGCTCCGCATGCCTCCGGGACCTGCACGGCGAGCTCGCGCAGGCAGCCGAGCGCGAGGGCTCGAGCCTCAACGGCTACATCATCACCCGTCTCGGCGAGTCCGTCGGGCGGCCCGTCGAGAACGGCTCTGCGGCTCCGAGCCGAGGCATCTCGACGGTCACGCTTCGCCGGCTTCTGATCGTCAACGTCGCAACAGTCGCGCTCGCCTCGATCGCGGCGGTGGTCATCCTGCTCGTCGCCTGGCTCGCCTAGATGGTTGATGCCACGAGATCGTCTGCTCCGGGGCGTGAGCTGGCCGCTCTGGGGCGCGTGACGAAGGTCTAGGCGATGCCGGCGGCATCGGTGAGACCTTCGGCACGCGAAGCGCACAGGGGTGGTGAGCCCGCCCTGCGGGCTCACCACCCCTGGAAGCGGCCCAGACACGCCAGCTCGCGCATCCGGACGCACGAGATCGTGGCATCAATCATCTAGCCCACGATGGCGCTCGGCGGCATCGCTGCCGTCGCGGTCGCGACATGGCTCGTTGGCGCACCGCTCCCGGAGCCGCGGAGCGAGGTCGCTGCGGCGACGCTCGAAGGACGGATCGTCGTGATCGGCGGATTCCTCGCGAGCGGGGGCAACTCGCGGCGGGTCGATGCCTACGACCCCGGCACCGACAGCTGGTCGCGGCTGCCTGACCTCCCGGTGTCGGTCGACCACGCGGCCGCGGCATCCTGGCGGGGCCGGGTCGTGGTCGTCGGCGGCTACGGGGCCGACCGGCGGCCTCTCCGCGCGGCATTCCTGTACGACGGCCGCCGTTGGAGCAGGCTCCCTGCGCCGCCCGAGGAGCGTGCGGCTGCAGCCGGCGCGGCGACGCGTGACGGGCGCGTCTGGATCGTGGGCGGCCGGACGCGCGACGGGCTCGCGACGCGGATGCTCTCGCTCGACCTCCGCACGCTCCGCTGGAGCGCGCGGCGAGGACCGCGCCCGCGCGAGCACCTCGCCGCGGTCGCCCTCGGCGGCCGTGTGTACGCGATCGCCGGCAGGCTCGCGGGCTACGACACGAACCTCCGCACGGTCGAGGCGCTCGACCCCCGCACCGGCGTCTGGGCCCGCCTCGCCGACCTGCCCGACGCCCGAGGCGGGACCGGCGCCGCCGCGATCGCGGGTCGCATCGTGTCGGTCGGCAGCGAGTCCCCGCGAGGAACCGACGCAGCGGTCTGGGCCCTGGTGCCTCGCACGGGCCGCTGGGAGCGTCTCCCCGATCTTCCCACCGCACGCCACGGCCTCGGCGTCGTCGCGCTCGCGGGCCGCGTCTGGGCGGTCGCCGGCGGCCCCGAGCCAGGCCTCACCGTCAGCGGCGCGACGGAGTCCCTGCCCGTGCCGTAGCGGCCGCCGCGGAGTCCGGTCACGAGGCCTGGGACGAGGCGGGGCCGCGTCAGAGGCGCCCGGAGCGGAAGACGCCCCAGAGCAGCCAGACGCCGAATGCGCCGGACATCACGAAGCCGACGACGGACAGGAGATGCAGCCCGAGCAGGTGCGGGCCGTCCTTCGCCAGCACGCCGATCAGCGACGAGCCGACGAGCCCGCCGAGGATGACGAGCGCAACCGCGATGCGGTTCACCGAGACGTCCATGTGGTGCGCCAGGTCGTCGATCCCCGGGTTCGAGATCTTCACCTCGAGCTCCCCGTCCCGCAGCTCGTTGAGGATGTCGTGCACCTGGCGCGGCACCTCGAGCGCCAGCTCGGCGATGTCCTGCACCTCGGCTCGCGCCCGGATCGCCATCCGCCGCGGTGAGTAGCGCTCGGCGATCAGGCGCTTGGCGTACGGCCGCGCGACCTCGAACACGTTGAAGTCCGGGTAGACCTCCGTGGCGACCGAGCCGAGCGTGGCGATCGCCTTGTCGAGGATCACGAACCGCGTCGGGAGCCGGAGGTTCATCGCGTAGATCAGCGTCAGTCCCTCGCGGATCGCCTCGATCGGGTCGATGTCCGAGAGGCGCGAGCCGTAGTAGCGGTAGTAGAGCTCCTCGAGCCTCGCCCGGAGCTCCTCCTCCCGGTCGTGCGGGTATCGGACACCGAGATCGGCCAGCCGGCGCGGGAGAGCGCCGACGTTCTCCGTTGCGGCGTCGACGAACAGGCGCGTGAGGCGCGCCATGTCCAGGTCGGTGAGCCGTCCCGCGAGCCCGAAGTCGATCAGCCCCAGCCGGCCGTCGTCGAGGTGCATGACGTTCGCCGGGTGGGGGTCGCCGTGGAAGAAGGCGTGGCGGAAGATCATGGCCATCCAGGCGTCGGTCATCGTGTACGCGAGCTCGCGGCGCCGCTCGTCGTCCCAGGAGGCGAGATCGATGTCCTTGACGTGGATCCCTTCGAGCCGCTCGAGCGTCAGTAGCCGGTTCGTCGTGTACCGCCACCAGACACGCGGCACGGCGATCCGGTCGTCGCCGGCGAAGTTCCGCCGGAACGTCTCGGCGTTCCGCGCCTCCTGCTGATAGTCGAGCTCGAGGCGGATCGAGCGCCCGAACTCCTCGACGAGCTCTCCCGTGTCGATGAAGTCGAGCTGGCGCACACGCTCCCGTGCGACACGCGCCGCCGAGGCCATGAGCTTCAAGTCGGAGTCGATCTGGCGCGCGGCGTTCGGTCGCTGCACCTTGACCACGACCTCCGCGTCGTTCGGCAGGGTCGCGCGGTGGACCTGGCCGATCGACGCCGCCGCGACCGGTTGCTCCTCGAACTCGAGAAACGCCTGCTCGATCGTGAGGCCGAGCTCCTGATGGACGACCCGCTCGACGTCCTCGATCGGGAACGGCGAGACGTCGTCCTGGAGCTTGCGCAACTCGACGATCATGTCCGGCGGCACGACATCGGGTCGCGTCGAGAGCACCTGGCCGAACTTGACGAACGTCGGCCCGAGCTCGTCGAGCATCTCACGCAGCCGGCGACCACGATCGGCGTCGAGCTCGCTGTCCGACGCGCGACGCCTGTCGAGGAGGTATCCGAACCCGTGTCGTGTGGCGACGCGCCCGATCTCCGTGACGCGCGAGAGCGTCCGCTGCGGGCCCTCGTCCGCCATCGCCTCAATGCCGCCTTGTCACGCGGCGTGGTCTCGCTCGAGCAGCCGCAGCCGATGCTCGAGCTGCGCGACGCGCAATGCGAGGTCCTCGACCTCCTCGCGACGCGCGAGCCCCGCCTTCGCGAGCGCGCGCTCCATCGCCTCGTCCCGCCGTGCACCGACGCGCTCCAGCTCGGCACGCCACGAGGCGACCGTGTCGCGGACAGCGGCGCGCATGGCCTCGCGTTCGACGCCGACCCGGCGTGCCAGGTCGTCGGCTAGCTCCTCCATCGCCTCGACGCTCGTCGTCGCCCAGCCGATGCCCGCGAGCAGGATCTCGGAGAGAGGACGCGGCTCGGGGGCGGGATCGTGCGCTGGGTCGGCGCTCATGGCGCCCATTCTACGGTCGTCGGCACCCAGCGCCCGTCGGCCGGGCGGCGCGGCGCGATCGCGCAGCCGCCGCCTTCAGGGATCTGCCCTCGCCGCAAGGCGAGGGATCGAGCCGCGGGATTCGGCTCCCGCCGAATCCCGCCTGGCGAGCAAGCTCAACGCGGACGGCCGTGCGGGCCGCCCGCTCCGGCGCTGCCGGCGCCGTTCGCGCTTCTCCGCCGCGGCTGCGGACATCGACCCGTCGGACGCCGTCACCGGCGTGCCGGCCACCGCGGAGGCCGTTGCGGCAAGCGCGGGCTCGGGCTCCGGCTCGGTCCCGACAGGCTCCGCCGGCGTCCCGAGCAGCGCCGCGCCGACCGACCCCTCGATCGCGCTCTCGTCGTCGCGCCGCCGGGCGAACTCGGGCTCGCGCTCCTTGAAGACCGCGACGAGCGGCGCTGCGATGAAGATCGACGAGTAGGCGCCCGAGGCGATGCCCACGAACAGCGCGAAGGCGAAGTCCTTCAGCGTGGCGCCGCCGAAGAGGAGCAGCGAGAGGATCGGCAGCAACGTGATGAACGTCGTCGCGAGGGAGCGCGGGATCGTCTCCCACAGCGAGACGTTGCCGATCACGCGGAACGACGCGCGCTTCATCAGCGGGATGTTCTCGCGGATGCGGTCGAAGATGATGATCGTGTCGTAGATCGAGTACCCGAGGACGGTCAGCACCGCGGCGACCGTGGCGGTCGTCACCTCCCGGCCGAGGAGGGCGTAGATGCCGATCGTGATGATGATGTCGTGGGCGAGCGCGATCAGCACAGGCACCGCGAACTTCCACTGGAAGCGCGCGGAGATGTAGAGCACGATCAGGAGGAGCGAGACGATGATCGCGAGGACCGCGCCGCGCGCGATCTGGCGGCCGAAGCTCGCGGACACGTTCTTCACGCCGAACGCCTCGGCCTCGACGCTGCGGGTGAGGCTGGACTGGAACGCCTGGACCTCGCTCGTCGTGAGCGACTCGGTGCGGACCGAGAAGTCGCGGTAGGAGTCCCCGGATGCGCCTGACGAGGCCCCGCGCCCCTGGATCTGCGCGTCGGAGTGGCCGATCTTCCCGGCCTCGTCGCGGACGGTCTCGAGCGAGACGGGCGACGGCGTGGCGAAGGTCACCTGTGTCCCGCCGCGGAAGTCGATCCCGAGGTTCAGTCCCTTGAACGCGATCGCGCCGAGAGAGATCAGGACCACGGCGCCAGAGATCGCGAACCACGTGTTGCGGCGGCCGATGTAGTCCAACTTCAGCCAGCGGGGGATCCCTCCGCCCGAGGCACCCATCACCCTGGGGCTCTCGAGCAGCTGGAGCCCGGCGAGCACCGAGAGGAAGGCGCGCGTTGCGAGCACGGCGGTCAACATCGACACCGCGGTACCGACGAGCAGCATCAGCGCGAAGCCGCGGACGCTCGCGGTCGCGACGGCGAACAGCACGAGCGCGGTGATCATCGTCACGACGTTCGCGTCGACGATCGTCGCGAAGCCCTTCGTGTAGCCCGTCTGGATGGCAGCGCGGACGGACCTGCCGGCGCGCACCTCTTCCTTGATCCGTTCGAAGATGACGATGTTCGCGTCGGCGGCCACCCCCAGTGTCAGCACGAGGCCGGCGATGCCGGGCAGCGTGAGCGTGACGTTGAAGAGGAGGATCGCGGCGTACAGCAGCGCCGAGTAGACGATCAGCCCGAGGACCGCGACGAGACCGAGGAAGCGATACAGGATCAACAGGAAGAGCGCGACCGCGAGGAGGCCCACGCCGGCCGCGATCTTCGCCTCGCGGAGCGAGTCCTTGCCGAGCGTCGCCGAGATCGCCGTCTGGTCGAGGGTGCGGAACTCGACCGGCAGCGCGCCCGTCTGGAGCACCAGAGCGAGGTTCTTGGCCTCCTTGATGCTCTGCAGACCCGAGATCTGTGCGCCGTTCGAGCCGGAGATCCCGCCGGGGTACTGCTGGAAGTCGATCGTCGGCCAGGACTTGATCTCGCGGTCGAGCACGATCGCGAAGTGCTGGAGGAAGGCGCTGGGGTCGCCCTGACCGCCGCCGACCGTGTTGAAGAGGAGCTTGCCGCGCTGTGCGATGTCGCGCGTGATGGTCTCGAACTGCTTCGCGCCCTTGTCGGTGAAGTCCATCAGGACGATCGGCTCGCCCGTGCGCGTGTCGAAGTCCTGCCGGGTGCCCGAGAGCTTCAGGTCCTTGCCCGTCATCTCCGGCACCTCGGGCGGCGTGTAGCGCATCAGGTACCACGACGTCGTCGTCGGGTTGGCCTGGGCGACGCCCGGGCAGACGACTTCGCCCACGCCGCAGCTCACGACGACGGTGTTCGGCGGGACGGCGAACAGCTTGTGCCCGGCGGGCAGCTTGCCGCCCCACTTTGCGAGCGCCGCCTGCTTCGTCTGCACGGGGCCCCGGACCAGCGTCTTCCCCTTGGTCCGGAAGACGTAGTAGGTGTCCGGCGTCCCCTTGGCCGCGAGCGCCTGCTGGCCGGCGAGCAGGTCGTAGAGCTTCGGCGTCGCGACGGGCTGCCTCGTGCGGGCATCGATCGACGGCGAGACGAGGTCGCGCTCGAGGTCGAAGAGCTCGAGCTGCGCCGTCTTGCCGATGATCTGGGCGGCCGCGGCGGGGTCCTTGACTCCCGGCAGCTGGATCGAGATCTGGTCGGAGCCCTGCGTACGGATCTCCGGCTCGGCGACGCCGAGCTTGTCGACCCGGGAGCGCATGATCGAGACCGAGCGGTCGAGGTCATCCTTCGTCAGCTTGCGGTCCTTGGGCGGGACCGCCTGGAGCGTCACCTCGAGACCGCCCTGCAGGTCGAGGCCGAGCGTGGGGCGCTGCTCGAGCGGTGACCCGGGGATGGCGAGGAGCGCGACCCCGACGAGGGCCGCGGCAACCAGGCCGACGACGAAGACTGCAGCGCGACGGGTCATGTGCGGCCGCTCAGGTTAGCGGTGGTCGAGCGCCTCGGCACCCTCCGTGACCTCCGTCTTCACGATTTCCTTGGAGTCGACAACACCCTCTTCATCTTCGAAGTCGTCGGCGGCCTCCAGGTCCTCCGCCTCGTCCTCGTCCTCGGGCTTGACGACGCCCGCGGCGGCCCGACGGGCGACACGCACGCGAATGCCCTCCGCGATCTCGACGATCAGGTCGTCCTCCTCGTCGATCTCGGTGACGATGCCGTAGATGCCGCCGACGGTGAGCACCTCGTCGCCGGGCTCGATCGACGCAAGGAGCTGCTGCTGCTCCATCTGCTTGCGTCGCTGGGGGCGGATGAGAAGCGCCCAGAGCAGGGCGAGCATCGCAGCGAGCAGAATCAGGGTGGCCACGTTTCCTCCTCGGGGCCGGCGGCGAGCATGGCGAGCGCGTCCGCCCGAAAGGCGTCGAACGCACCGCGGGTGATCGCGTCCCGCGCGCCGGCGGTCAGTCGCAGTGTGAACCACAGATTATGCAGTGTGAGCAGCCGGAGGCCGAGAAGCTCCTGCTGGTTGACGAGGTGCCGCACGAATGCGCGCGAGAACCCCGTGCACGCAGGACAGCTGCAGCCCTCCTCGAGCGGGCGCGGATCACGGGCGAAGCGGGCGTTGCGGAGGTTCAGCCGCCCGCGGGCGGTGAGCGCCGAGCCCGTCCGGGCGGTCCGCGTCGGCAGGACGCAGTCGAACATGTCGATCCCCCGCGCGATCACCTCGAGGATTCCCTCCGCGTCGCCGAGGCCCATGAAGTACCGGGGCCGGTCGAGGGGGAGGCTCGGTGCGGCCCAGCCGACCGTGTGGAGCATCTCGGCGCGGCTCTCCCCCACCGCCAGCCCGCCGAGGGCGAACCCGTCGAACGGGAGCTCGACGATGCCGTCGATCGAGCGCCGACGGAGCTCGGGGTCGGTCCCGCCCTGCGCGATCCCGAAGCGGAGCTGTCCCGGGGCCCGGGGGGCGTCCGCCTGGCGCTCCGCCCAGAGCCGGGTGCGCCGGACCGCCGTCTCGTGCTCGGCTCGCGACGCATCCGCCGGGGGGCAGATGTCGAGGCACATCGCGATGTCCGAGCCGAGCCGGCGCTGGATCTCCGCGACTCCCCCGGGGGTGAGGCGCTCCTCCGCCCCGTCGTAGACCGACCGGAACGTCACCCCCTCGTCGTCGACCCGCAGGAGCGTGTCGCGCAGCGAGAAGACCTGGAACCCTCCCGAGTCCGTCAGGATCGGCCCGTCCCAGCCCGTGAACGCGTGCAGCCCGCCGAGCTCCTCGACCACCTGCTCGCCCGGCCGGAAGTGGAGGTGGTACGTGTTGCCGAGGATCACGTCCGCGCCCAGCGACCGAACCTCCGACGGGGAGGAGCGTCTTCACCGTCCCCTTCGTCCCGACGGGCATGAACGCCGGTGTGCGGATGTCGCCGTGGGCGGTTCGGAGCACACCCGCCCGCGCGGCGCCGTCGACCGCCTCGACCGCGAAGCTCATCCGGCGACCCTAGAGAACCAGCATTGCGTCGCCGAACGAGTAGAAGCGGTACCGCTCTCGGATCGCGACCTCGTACAGCTCCCGCGTCCGCTCGACCCCCGCGAAGGCCATCACGAGCGCGAGCAGCGTCGTTCGGGGGAGGTGGAAGTTCGTCAGGAGGGCATCGACGCGGCGGAACGCGAACCCCGGTGTGACGAAGAGATCCGACCGTCCCTCCAGCGGCGCGCCACGGGCGAGGGTCTCGAGCACGCGCGTCGTCGTCGTGCCCACCGCGAGCACCCGGTCGGCCGCCTGGATTCGCGACCACGCCGCCGGCTCGACGCGGTAGCGCTCGCCGTGGAGACGGTGCTCTTCGAGCAGCTCCGTCGTCAGCGGGCGGAAGGTGTCGAGACCGACGTGCAGGGTGATCCGCTCGACGTCGAGGCGAGCGAGCAGCTCGGGCGTGAAGTGCAGCCCGGCAGTGGGGGCCGCGGCCGATCCGGCCTCACGCGCGTAGACCGTCTGGTAGCGCTCGGGGTCGGCGGGCCGCTCGTGGATGTAGGGCGGCAGCGGCAGCTCGCCCTCGGGCTCCCCCTCCACACGGACGTGCCATCGGCCCTCCCCCAACGCCTCGACGAGCTCGACGAACGGCCCTTGCAACAGACTGTTGCTTGCCCGCAACCGCTCGCCCCGACGCAGGCGCCGCGAGGGTCGGGCGAGCGCCTCCCACGTACCCTCACCGAGAGGCTCGAGCAGCAGCACCTCCACCCCGCCGCCGCTCTCTCGGCGGACGCGCAGGCGCGCCGCCACGACACGCGTGTCGTTCACGACCGTGACGTACCCCTCGACCTCCGCGGGCAGATCGGCGAACGTCCTGTGGCGGACAGCGCCCGTCGCGCGGTCGGCCACGAGCAGCCGTGAGCCGTCGCGACGATCCGCCGGATGTTGCGCGATGAGCTCGGGTGGGAGGTCGTAGTCGAGCTCCGAGGACCGCATCCTTTCGCGAGAGTATCCTTGGCCCATGGACGAACAGGTGCTGGAGAGGGCGCGGCAGCGGGTCGCGGAAGCCCGCACGGACGGCATCGCCGGGGCACGTCTCGACGCGGCGCTCGAACGCGCGCGCACCGAGGTGATGCGCCTGGCGCAGGTCGCCGACGAGCTCGAGAGCTCGCTGCCGAAGCAGGTAGGGATCGCAGTGCGTGACGGCATCGCCCGGGAGGTCGTCCCGGTCAGCAAGAGCCTGGCGGAGATCCGCGGAGGCGTGAACCAGGCGCTGCGGCGTCTGGAGCGGCTCGAAGAGGAGCTCCTCGCCGAGCGGAACGCGCGGATCGACGACCTCGCGATTCTCGTCGATCTCGTCTCTGCAGGCTGGGCCGGCGTCGACCGGCGACTCAGGCTGCTCGAGGAGGGGATCGAAGGGGCTGTCCTTCCGCTCCCGACGAGCCGGGACGTCGACCAGACGACCGCGGCCGCGACGGAGCAAGCGGCGGTGGCGTAGAGCTTCTAGGCAAGCGCAAGGATCACGCCACAGGCCGTCGCCCAGGCGGCGACCGTGGCGAGCAGTCGGCAGGTCCTCGACGAGGAGCGCTTCTGGCTCCTCGCCGAGGCCGCGCCGGTGGAGCAGCAGCAGATAGCGGAACAGCCCGTAGACGACGAGCGGGACCGTCGTCACGAGCCAGCGCGTGTCGTGGGCGGCCAGGGTGTAGCCCGTGTAGGCCGCGATCGTCGCGGCGGCCACGATCGCGAGCAGCTGGTCGACGAGCGGGACGCTGTACCCGGACAGCGCCGGCCGCGCGCTCACGCCCTCGAGCCCCAGCTCGGCGCGGCGCTTGCCGAGCGCGACGAACAGCGCGAGCAGGAACGTGCAGAGAAGCAGCCAGTCCGAGATCCGGACGTCGACGGCGATCGCGCCGGCTGTCGCCCTCAGCACGAAGAGCCCTGCGATGGTCAGGACGTCGACGAGCTCGATGGTCTTCAGTCCGAGCGAGTACGCGGCCTGGAGACCGGCGAACGCAACGAGGCAGAGAAGCGAGAGCGGCCCCAGGGCGGCTGCGAGCGCGAGCGCCAGAAGGACGAGCGCTCCGGCGAGCGCGAGCGCCGAGCGCCGCGCGAGCTCTCCGCGGGCGACGGGGCGGTATCGCTTGACGGGATGCTGCCGATCGGATGCGATGTCGCGCACGTCGTTGACGAGGTACGCAGCGCTCGAGGCCGCGCAGTAGGCGACGAACGCGGTCACGGCGGAGGCCCACCGACCGGGGTCGCCGAGCTTCGCCGCGAAGATGATTCCCGCGAACAGCAGGAGATTCTTCGTCCACTGCCGTGGTCGCATCGCGACGAGCGCCGCGACGGCCGGCGTCCGCCGCCGGGGAAGCTCGAGGACTGACGCCGGCTCCGCCATCCGGCGCGACTCTACTCTGGCCTGCTCGCGCCCGAGACACGTGCCCGACGCTGGTGTCCGACGCTGGTGTCCGACGCCGAGTCGGACACCGACGGCCGAGCCTCGGTCTGATCGAGTGGTGTCCGACTTCGAGTCGGACACCACCGTGTCAGGGCCGGCGCGCCGGGAGCACGAGCCGGAAGCGGCTGCCCCGTCCGGGCTCTGTCTCGAGCTCGACGTGCCCTCCGAGGGCGACGGCCAGCTCCTGGGCGATCGGGAGGCCGAGCCCGGTGCCCTGCGTGTCCCGCGACACGAAGGGGCTGAAGATCCGCTGGACGTCCTCGGGCGAGATCCCCGGCCCGGTGTCCACGACGTCGACGCGCACGGTGCCGTTGGACGACTCGAGCACGACGTCGATGCTGCCGCGGTCGGGCGTCCAACGGAAGGCGTTCTTCAGGAGGTTCGTGATCACCTGGAGCACACGGTCGCCGTCCGTGATGATCGTCGGGGCGCCCTGGGAGCCCTCGAGGTCGTAGTCGATCTCGCGGCGGCGCGCCTCGTCCCCGAACGACCCGTACGCATGCTCGACGAGATGACCCATGTCGACCTCCTCGGTCTGCACCGTGAACCGGTGCGCACGAAGCTTCGCGAGGTCGAGGACGTCGCCGACGAGACGCTCGAGGCGCGTCGCCTCGCTCGCGACGACGTCGAGCGACGCCCCGACGAGCTCGGGATCGTCGATCAGGCCGTCGCGGAGGGCGTCGACGTGCCCCCGGATGGCCGTGAGCGGCGTCCGGAGCTCGTGCGAGACGGACATCAGGAACTGCCGCTCACGCTCCTCGGTCGCCGCCAGGCGCGCCGCCATCTCGTTGAAGCGCTCGGACAGGTGCGAGATCTCGTCGCCGCCGCGGCCGACCGGCACCTGGACGGCGTAGTTCCCCTGGGCGATCTCGTCGGACGCCTTCGCCAGGGCCTCGACGGGGGCGCTGATGCGCCGCGAGAGCCAGAGCCCGAGCAGCCAAGCGAGCAGGCCGCCGATCGCGAACGCGGCGGCGAGCCGGCCGACGAGCGGCGCCCACTGATCGCGGACCACGTCCTGCGCCTTCGCGACGACGATCGCGCCGAGCGCGGGCGCCGTCCCGCTCGAGGCGGAGCGGCTGGGACACCGCGATGTACGTACGCTTCCCGCCCGGCGGGCGGAACTCGAACCTGAGCGGGCCGTTCGAGGCGAGCACTGCATGCGGGACCGCCGACTCCGGCAGCCGGTCGAGCCCCGAGTCCTGACCGGGGAACGCCGGCGCACCGACGTAGAACAGCTGGTCGCCCGTGGCGAGCTCGAGCGCCTCCGGGGCGAAGTCCGGCGCCGGCGTCCCCTCCTCTGCCGCGCGGAGCGCCGCGTTGCCGTAGAGGCGGGCGATACCGCTCGCCTCGCGACCGAGCTCCTCGTAGGACTTGTCGCGCGTGTAGCCCGAGAAGAGCTGCACGGCGATCAGGGCCGAGACGAGGCCGGCGAGAACGATCCCGAGGAGGAACACCGCCGGCAGCCGAAGACGCAGCGAGCCGGGCATCACCGTGAAGCCTACGCCGCGGCGCGGCGCCCGGAACGGGGTCGGAGCCGCCAACGGCGGCCGCCTACGCGGCGGGTGCGGTCGTCCGCTCGGACGCGACCTTGTAGCCGACGCCCCAGACGGTGACGATCGGCGACGCATCGCCGAGCTTGCGGCGAATCTGTCTGACGTGGACGTCGACGGTGCGCGTGTCGCCTGCGAACGTGTAGCCCCAGACGCGCTCGAGCAGCTGATCGCGCGTCAGCACGATCCCGCGGTGGTCGAGCAGCTCCCAGAGCAGGTCGAACTCCTTCGGGGCGAGCTGGATCTCGTCGTCGCCCACGAGCACCTCGCGACGACCGGAGTTGATCAGGAGATCGCCGTGGCGGAGCTCGTCGCCCTCGTCGATGCGGCGGTCGGACGTCGCGCGCCGCAGGACGCTCTTCACCCGTGCGACGAGCTCGCGCGGGTTGAACGGCTTCGTCAGGTAGTCGTCTGCACCGACCTCGAGGCCGATGATCTTGTCGACGTCCTCGTCGCGGGCCGTGAGCATGATGATCGGCACGTCCGAGCTCTTCCGGATCCGCCGGCAGATCTCGATCCCGTCCATGTCCGGGAGGTTGAGGTCGAGCACGATCAGCGACGGCATCTCGGCGGCAACGGCGTTCAAGGCGCCGGTGCCCGTCCCGACCGCGCGCACGCCGTAGCCGGCGTTCTTCAGGTAGAGCGAGACGAACGACGCGATCGACTGCTCGTCCTCGACGACGAGCACGGTCTGGGGATGGCTCACGGCGCGACCGCCTTCGTCGAGGTCGTGTCACCGGCATGGGCCGCGCCGAACGCGACGTTCTGGGTGGCCGCCGGGATCGGGGCCGGGTCGGCGTCGCCGACGGCGTACGTCCCGGTGGCGCCGGCGGGGTCGGGGTTGCCCGCGAGGGTCACGGTGCCCTGGCCGCGCGCCGAGATCGAGAAGCCCTCGCCGCGCACGATGATCTGGTAGCGGCCGCCGGGGACATAGAAGTTGACGTCCTTCCCGCGCAGCCACACGTTGCGTCCCCGCGGCACGCCGTTCACCCGCGGGCTCCACTGGTCGAGCGGGGAGAGGTCGACGATCCGGATCTCACCCTGGTCGAGACGGCCGATCACGATGCCCTTGCCCTTGAGCGTCACGCTGCCGCGTCCGTTCTCGATCGAGAGCGAGCCCGCAGGGGTCGCGGGCGGCAAGGCCGGCCGGGACCGAGAGCACGAGGACGAGCACAGACAGCAACGCGAGGCGCATACGTGCTCGCAGTATCGGGACCGTGCGTGGGTGCGGGGTGAGACAGGCGTAAGGAAAGTGTAAGCGGCCCGTTGGACATCCCCGCTGCGGCCCTCCGCGGCGCAGTGCAAGATCGTCCCCGTGGACGACCTCGTCGACTTCGCGCGGCTGATCCTCGTCGCGTCGGGCGGGCTGACGCTCGCGATCGGCGTCAGGATGGTGGCCGGACGCCTCGGCGTGCCGACGGCTGGGCTGCTGCTCGTGGCGGCCGCGGCGGCGTCCGACCTGATCGACCGCCTCACGACGATCCTGAGCATCGAGGACGTCCAGAAGATCACGACGCTCGCGCTCGTGGTGATCCTGTTCGAGGGCGGCTCGAACATCGGCGTGCGCCGGTTTCGCCGGAGCGCGGCGCCGATCGTCGTGCTCGGCGTGCTCGGCACCTTCGGGACGGCGGCGCTCATCGCCGTTGCGGCCCACACCGTGCTCGACCTGTCGTGGACGGTGTCGGGGCTGATCGGGGCGGCTCTCTCTCCGACGGATCCGGCCGTCACCTTCTCGGTGCTCGCCGGCAAGGAGGTACGGGGACGGTCGGGGACGATCCTCGAGGGCGAGTCCGGCTTCAACGACCCCGTCGGGATCGCGCTCATGATCGGCATGGTCGAGTTCGCGACCCACGACGACGCGTCGCTCTGGACCGTCGTCGACGAGTTCGTCGTCGAGATGCTCGTCGGGCTCGCCGTCGGCCTGATCGGGGCGCTCGCCCTCGTCGCGCTCGTGCGCAAGGCGCCGCTGCCCGACCGGACGCTGTACCCGATCGCGGTGATCCTCACGGTCGGCGTGATCTACGGCGCGGCGACCGTTGCGCACGGGTCGGGGTTCCTCGCTGTCTTCATCGCGGGCATCCTCGTCGGCGACGTCCGGTTCGAGGCGCGCACGGCCGTCCGGCACTTCAACTCCGCCCTCTCCGACCTCGGCGAGCTCGCGGCGTTCGTGGCGCTCGGGCTGACGATCGACCTCGGGTTGATCGGCGACGAGGGGCTGTGGTGGCACGGGCTCGTCCTCGCCGCACTGCTCGGCTTCGTGATCCGGCCGCTCGTCGTCGGCCCGCTGCTCGCGGCCGTGAGCCTGAGCTGGGGAGAGCGCGGGTTCATCGTCTGGAGCGGGCTCAAGGGGGCCGTGCCGATCCTCCTGGCGTCGCTCGCCGTCGTGGGCGGCACCGACTACGCGACCGAGATCTACGGCACCGTCTTCGTCGTCGTCCTCTTCTCCGTCGTCGTGCAGGGATCGCTCGTGCCGGCCGTCGCCGGGCGCCTCGGCGTCGAGATGGTCGAGACGCGACCGACTGCGCGCAGTCAGTCGTAGGAGTAGAAGCCGCGGCCCGACTTGCGTCCGGCAAGCCCGGCGTTCCGCATCGCGACGAGCCTCGGCGGCGGCGCCATCCGTGGCTCGCGCAGCTTGTCGTACAGCGCCTCCGATGCGTGAACGTGGACGTCGATCCCCACGAGGTCGAGCAGGGCACACGGGCCCATCGGCCACCCCGCGCCGTTCGTCAGCGCCGCGTCGAGCGCCTCCGGGGCGACCCGGGACTCGTCGAGCACACGCACGCAGTCGTTGAGGAGCGGGATGAGAACGCGGTTGACGACGAACCCCGGCGTGTCGTGGCACGGGACGGCGACCTTGCCGAGCCGCTCGACGACGCCGAGCGCCGTCTTCACCGCCTCGTCCGACGAGAGCTCGCCGCGCACGACCTCGACGAGGGGCATCAGCGGAGCCGGATTGAAGAAGTGCATGCCGACGACCCGCTCCGGCGTCTTCGTCGCCGCCGCGATCTCCGTCACCGAGAGGGCCGACGTGTTCGTCGCCAGGACGGCGTCGGCGGAGCAGATCCGCTCGAGCTCGGCGAAGAGCGCGCGCTTGGGCTCGAGCGACTCCACGATCGCCTCGATCACGAGGTCGCACGCCGCGAGGTCGTCGAGATCCGTCGTCGTCGCAAGGCGCGCGAGGGCCGCATCGACGTCCTCCCGGGTGCGCTGCCCCTTCTCGACCTTCCGCTCGAGGAAGTGGCCGGATGCGCGCGGCCGCGGCCTCGCCCAGCTCGCTCGTCACCTCACGGCCCACGACGTCGAAGCCCGCCTCGATCGCGACCTGCGCGATCCCGGCTCCCATCGCGCCGAGGCCGACGACCCCGATCCGCTGCACGGGCCTCTGCCGCTGTCGCGTCACGGCCGGGCAGCCTACAGACGACGCTGTCAGCCGCGGTAGCCGCGACGGCGCGCGACGTCGTCGATCCGGGAGTCGCGCCCCGCGACGAGAGCCAGCGGACCGATGACGAGAACGAAGACGAGCATTGCGATAGCCATGGCCCCATCATGCCGTGCAGCTATTATTAGGGCAAATCGAGGTTTTCATGACAACGATCACACAACCTGATCAATGGCTCGGCGTCGAGGTTCGGCACTTCGCCGCGCTCGACGCCGTCGCGCGCGAGGGATCCTTCGGACGCGCCGCCGACCGGCTCGGCTACACGCAGTCCGCGGTCAGCCAGCAGATCGCGACGCTCGAGAAGATCGTCGGCGAGACGCTCGTCGAGCGACCGGGAGGGCCGAGGGCCGTCTCGCTCACCGAGGCCGGCGCTCTGCTCCTCCGCCACGCCGAGGCGATCGTCGCGCGACTCGACGCGGCCCGAGCGGACATTGCGGCGCTGCGCGCCGGCGAGACGGGCACCCTGCGCGTCGCGACGTACCAGTCCGTCGGCGCCCGGGTGCTTCCCGGCGTGATGCGGCGCTTCCTCGCCGCGTGGCCCGGCATCGAGCTCGGCCTCTCGGAGCCGACGACCGACCCGGAGCTCTACGCGGCGATCGAGTCGGGCGCGGTCGACCTCGCGTTCGGGAGCCCGCCGCTCCCCGACGGGCCGTTCGAGGCGCTCGAGCTGATGAGCGACCCGTACGTGCTCCTCGTCCCGGCCGACAGCCCGCTCGCCGAGCGCCCGTCGGCGTCGCTCGACGATCTCGGCGAGCACGTCCTCATCGGATCGAACACGTGCGCGAGCGGCATCGTCGTCGAGTCGGAGCTCGAGGAGCGCGGGTACGGCGTCGAGTACGGCTTCCGCTCGGACGACAACGGCACGATCCAGGGGCTCGTCGCGGCGGGATTCGGGGTCGCCCTCACCCCGCTCCTCGCGGTCGCACCCGGCGACGAGCGCGTCAGGGCGATCCAGCTCGTGCCGAAGGTTCCACGCCGCGTGATCGCCGTGGTCTGGCACCGCGATCGCCACCGCTCCCCGGCGGCACGCGCCTTCGTGGAGACCGCCCGCGAGGTGGCGGCCGAGGTCGAGCGAGACCTCGTCGAGCCGTAGGGCGAGGTCCACCCCGCCCCTACGGCGGACGTCCGTCACGTGACGGACGCGCAGATCACCAGACGTACATCCGGTCGTCGTACCGGGCCGTCGTGTTCGCGGCCGTTCCCACCCATCCCGTGGCGCCGTCCAGAGGCGCCGTCTCCCGGACGTGGGCGGGGCCACTCGATGTGCTGACGCCGCCGCCGAGCGCCCTCTTGCCCTTCGAGCAGATCACGGTCGCACTCTTCCGCTGGCCGTTGGGAACGTCCGTCCCCTGCGAGGTCAGGACCTCGAGGCAGCGCGGTCGTCGAGAGAACGATCGGAAGCCGGCTCATCGCCCCTCCGAGGTGCGCGTCGCGACCGTCTCGAGCCACGTCGCCGGGATCGCGACCGCCCCCCGGGACGTGCCCGCGTAGCGCCGGACGAGCGTGACGAGATCGTCGAAGAGCTCGTCCGCGTGGTCGTCCCCGACCGCCTCGAACGCCTTCAGCGTCGGGCCGTAGTGGTCGCGGAAGTACTCGACGAAGCCCTCTGCGGAGCGGAAGCGGAACGTGAAGGTGCGCTCACGGCAGACGAGCGCGTCGACCGAGTCGCCGAAGAGCCCGTCGAGGTGGGCCTTCGTGCCCCACAGAAGCGGGGACGCAACGCCCGCCACGGGCGGGACATGCGCAGAGACGACCTTCAGCATCTCGCCGATGAACCCGTCGGGCGTCCAGGTGGCGAGGCCGATCCGGCCGCCGAGACGGCAGACGCGCGCGAGCTCCGCGGCGGCCTGTGCCTGGTTCGGCGCGAACATCGCCCCGAAGACCGACACGACGGCGTCGAAGCCGGCGTCGGGGAACGGGATCGACTCCGCGTCGCCCTCGACGAGGTCGATCTCGACGCCTTCCGCCTCGGCGCGTCGCCGGCCGCGCGCGAGCAATGCGGGGACGTAGTCGATGCCGACCACGTCGCAGCCGAAGCGGGCAGCCGCGATCGCCGCGTTACCGCTCCCGCAGGCCACGTCGAGGACCCGCCAGTCGGCCCTGAGGTCGACGGCTTCGCAGAGAGTGTCCGCGACGGGCTGGATCAGCGTGGCGACGGCGTGGAAGTCGCCGCTGGCCCACATCTGCTGCTGGCGTTGCTTGAGGGCGCCGAGGTCGGGCGCTGTTGCCTGTGCCGTGCTCATGCTCGTTCTCCTTCGTTGTCGTGTGTGCTGCGGGAATTGGGGAACCGGTGACATGCTCGAAACGTCAGAGCTCCTCACGCGTCGAGGGGGCGGTTGCGAGCACGCGCTCGAATGCAACCGCTGCCCGGGTGGCCGTCTGGCGGACGGCCTCCGCCGTCTCGGCCTCGACCAGGAGGAAGCAGGTCTCGTCCTCGGGGACGAAGATCGACCGGGCGATGCGGACCGGCTGTCCCTCCGCCGTCAGCGCCGCGGCGGCCTGCCGCGCACGCTGGGTCTCACGCGCGACGCCGTCGGCGTCGGAACGGGAGACGTACAGCTCGACGAGGAACTCGGTCACGCGCCGGACGGTACGGCGCCCCATCCTCGGGCGAAACTACGGATCCCCCCAGAGTTTTGGGGGTCTCGACCCCAGTGCGGTTTCCCGTACCCGAGCCGCCGACGACCCGGGCGATCACGCCTCGGGCGGCGCCGCCAGTCTGCCTGCGAGCTGGGCGCGCGAGCGGATGCCCAGCTTCGCGTACGTCCTCGAGAGGTGGAACTCCACGGTGCTGACGGTGACGACGAGGGCCTGCGCGATCTCCTTGTTCGTCAGCCCTCCCGCTGCGAGCTCGGCGACCCGGCGCTCCGCCGGCGTCAGCTCTCCGGCCTCCGGCGTCCGGCGGGCGCCGACACGGGCGAGCTCGCCGAGCGCCGCGTCCTCCCAGCCCGGGGACCCGAGCTCCTCGAAGGCGGCTGCAGCGCGCTCGAGCGTGTCGCGCGCCGCGCCCCACTTCCGGTGCCGGCGCTGCGCGCGCCCGAGCGCGAGGAGCGACCGGGCGGCCTCGAAGCGAAGGCCCAGTCGGGTGTACTCGCGGACGACACCCTCCACCTCGCTCACCTCGTCGTCGCCGTAGGCGCGCGCGAGCCCGATCATCGCGAAGCAGCGCCGGGTCGTCGCACGACCCCAGGGGTGACCTTGAAGGTCGGCGAGCTCGCCCACACGTGCCGCAACCGCGGCCGCCTCCTCGAGGTCACCCAGGTCGACGAGCGCCTCGACGAGCTCCGGCGCCGCGGGAAAGGCCCCCGGGTCCCGCACGCCTTCGGCCTCGGTGTGCGCCCAGACCCAGCGCAGCGCCTCGGCGGCAGCCTCGGGCTCGCGGGCGAGGAGGCGGGCCATGCCCAGCGCGCGGGTCGACTCCAGCCGGTCCCAGTTCGACCCCGTCTGCCTGGCGCGCGCGATCGCCTCGTCGGCCCAGCGGATCGCGTCGGCCGCGTCGCCCCTCCCGACGGCGAGCAAGGCGCGACAGCGCTCGTACATCGGCCAGAGGAGCAGGGTGCTGTCCGAGGACTCCGCCCATTCGTCCAGGAGCCTCGCCGCCGCGTCCCAGCCGCCCGCCCGCAGCTCGAGCTCGCAGACGTGCAGGCGCTGCAACGCATACGACGACGGCTCCCCACGCTCGTCCGCCAGGTCGAGGAGCCGGGTCAGCGCGTCGCGGGCGTCCGCGATCGCTCCGCGCCAGACGAGCCGCTGCGCAGCCACGCGCTCCGGCGAAGGGGCCATGTAGAACGCCGTCTCCGTCGTGAGCTCGCGAAAGCGATCGCAGAGGTCGTCGACCGGGCGCCCACGCAGGCTTCGCGCCCACGCGAGCGCGTACAGCACCGGGCGCTCGGCGTCGGCGTCGACGCTCCGGGCGAGTGCGAGCGCCTCCTCGGCCCAGGCCTCGGTCATCGCGATGCGCTCGACCCGGACCGCCGCGACGTTCGCCGCGAGCTCGCCGAGCACCGCGGCGCGGAGTCGCGGATCGTCACTCGACTCGGCGAGCGCCCGCTCGAAGAGGTCGAGGATCTCGCGGTTGCTCCGAACGTCGCCGCCCGTGAGCAGGAACCAGGCGCGGGCACGTGCGGGCCCCGACGGAAGGGAATCGACGACGGGCGTGAGCAGGTCGTTCAGCCGCTGCTTCTCGCCCGCGATCTCGAGGAACTGGCCGAGCTCGAGCAGGCGCTCGACGCGAGCCGGGTCGTCGGCGGGCGTCAGCCGGAGCGCCTGATCGGCGAGCTCCGCGGCTGCCGGCGCGGCGCCCCGGCGGGCTGCGGCGGCAGCCGCGACGGAGACGGTCGCTGCCAGCGCTGCATCCGGCTCCTCGGCCGCGAGTGCGAGATGGCGCGTCCGGAGCTCTCCGTCGGTCACCGCCTCCGCGACGAGGCGATGGAGCCGACGGCGCTCGGCGGCAGGGCAGTCGCGTGCCGCCGCGGCGGCGATCAGCGGGTGCGAGGCTCGGACGTGGTCGCCGTCGACGATCAGAACTCCGGCGGCGACGGCCTCCGCGAGCGCGGACTCGTCGGCGACCCGTGTGAGCTGACCGAGGCGGAGGTCGGGGCTCAGCGCTACGGCGGTGAGCGCCCGCCGCGGCGCGTCCGCGAGCGCGGCGACCCGCGTCCCGAGCAGCTCCTCGACGTGCTCGGGCACCGGGAGCTCCGCGCCGAACGACGGCACCCCGTCCGCGACGAGCGTGCGGCCCAGCTCGAGCGCGAACAGCGGGTTGCCGAGCGTCGCGTCGTACAGCCGCCGCATCACGGGACGAGAGAGGCTGAGATCGAGCCGCTGGAGCAGCAGGCGGCGCGTCCCGCCGAGGCTCAGCCCGCCGAGCTCGACACGCTCGGTGCCGCGGGGCTCCAGCGCCTGCTCGAGCGCGGTCGCGTTCCCCGGCCGTCGTGCCAGGAGGAACCGCACGCGGTCGCCCTCGAGCCGGCGCGCGGCGAAGGCGAGCGCCGACGCGGAGGCGGCGTCGAGCCACTGGACGTCGTCGACGGCAACGAGCAGGCGATCCTCGTCCGAGAGCGAGCGGAGCGCGCTCAGGAGCCCGACCGCGACCGCGCTGTCCGGCGCCGGCTCGCTGGCCGGCGTCCGGCGGAGAAGCGCCACCTCGAGGGCCTCGAGCTGCGGCGCGGGCAAGCTCGCGAGCTCGGCGGAGCCGACCGCGTCGAGCACGTCGATCAGGGCGCCGAAGACGAGCCGCGCCTCGGCGTCGCTCGGCCGCGCGGAGAGGACACGCACTCCGTCGCGCCGCGCCTCCTCGACCCCGGTCTCCCAGAGGGTCGTCTTGCCGATCCCCGGCCAGCCGATGAGGACGAGCGTGCCGTGGGCGTCGCCGCGAACGAAGGCGCGGAGCGCGGTGAGCTCCCGCTCCCGGCCGACGACGCCGCCCGAGCTCCGAGACTCCCCTGCGGGGGTGCTCAGAGCCGCTCGACGACGGCCGCTATGGCCTGGCCCTGGCCGATGCACATCGATGCGACGCCGTAGCGGACGTCGCGCCGCTCGAGCTCGGAGAGCAGCGTCGCCGTGATCCGCGCGCCCGTCGCGCCGAGCGGATGGCCGAGCGAGATGCCGCTGCCGTTCGGGTTCACGTGACCCGCTTCCCACCGCTCGTGGAGGCCCGTGTCCTTCAGGAACTGGAGCACGACCGAGGCGAAGGCCTCGTTGACCTCGATCACCGCGATGTCGTCCCACGTGAGCCCGGCCTTGGCGAGCGCGCGCTCGCACGCGGGCGGGTTGCCGTGGAGCATCCGATAGGGGTCGACCCCGGCGATGCCGAACGACACGAACCGCGCCCGCGGCTCGAGGCCGAGCCTGGACGCCGCCGCCTCGCTCGTGACCAGCAGCGCCGCCGCGCCGTCGACGATCGCGCTCGAGTTCCCGGCCGTGACCTTGCCGTCCTCCTTGAAGGCCGGCTTCAGCTCCGCGAGCTTCTCCGGCGACGTGTCCCGGCGCGGGTTCTCGTCGACTCCGACGAGCACAGCGGCACCGCCAGCGCCGACCTCGACCGGCACGATCTCGCGCTCGAAGCGGCCCTCGTCGATCGCGGCGATCGCGCGCCGATGCGACTCGTAGGCGTACGCGTCGAGCTGCTCGCGGGAGAGGCCCCACTCGTCGGCGATCACCTCGGCCGAGATGCCCTGCGGCACGACCTCCCAGCGCTCGTAGAGCTTCGGCGAGAACCCTTCGAAGCCGTTCGCCGTGAGGTTGGACCCCATCGGCACACGCGACATCGACTCGACCCCCGATGCGACGACGACGTCGAGATGCCCCGCCTGGATCGCGGCCGCGGCGTTGAACGCCGCCTGCATCGAGGAGCCGCACTGGCGGTCGACGGATGTCCCGCACACCGTCTCCGGCCAGCCCGCGACGAGCGCGGCCATCCGGGCGACGTTCAGCGCCTGCTCCCCGACCTGGCTGACACAGCCCATCTGCACGTCCTCGACCTCGCCCGGATCGAGGTCGAGCCGGCCGACGAGGCCGTTCAGGACCTGCGCTGCGAGCTCGTCCGCGCGGACGCCGGCGAGCGCGCCGTTCCGGCGCCCGATCGGCGTCCGGACGGCGTCGACGATGAGCGCATCGGTCATCACGTGACCGTAGCACCGTGCCGGGCGTAGAGTTGACGGCGCATGGCCGCAACCGCGACCGAACGCAAGCTCCTGCTCGACGGGAAGTGGGTCGAGACCGGCTCGTGGCTCGACGTCGCCTCGCCGTACGACGGTTCGCCCGTCGCCCGGGTCGCCCGCGCGGGTGAGGCAGAGGCTCGCGCCGCGATCGACGCGGCGGAACGCGCGATGCGTGATCCGCTTCCTGCGCACGAGCGCGCCGAGATCCTCGTTCGCGTGGCCGGCGCGCTCGGCAAGCGTGCAGACGAGGCTGCGCGCCAGATCGCGGCCGAGGCCGGCAAGCCGCTCAAGGCCGCGCGCGTCGAGGTCGCGCGGGCCGTGTCCACGTACACGATGGCTGCGGTCGAGGCCCGCAAGCTCGCCGGCGAGGTCGTGCCGATGGACGCCTCGCAGGCGGGGGACGGCAAGCTCGCGTTCACGATGCGCGTGCCGATCGGCGTCGTCGGCGCGATCAGCCCGTTCAACTTCCCGCTCAACCTCGTCGCGCACAAGATTGCGCCCGCCCTCGCAGCCGGGTGCGCGGTGGTGCTCAAGCCGGCCTCGCAGACGCCGCTCTCCGCACTCCTCCTCGCCGAGCTCGAGCACGACGCGGGCCTGCCGCCCGGCTGGCTCAACGTGCTGGCCGGGCCCTCGAGCCGAGATCGGCGACGTCCTCGTCGAGGACGACCGCGTCGCACTGATCACCTTCACCGGCTCGAGCGGGGTCGGCTGGGGGATCCGCGAGCGGGCACCCCGCAAGCGGGTCAACCTGGAGCTCGGGAACGCGACGCCGGTGATCGTCGAGGCCGATGCGGACGTCGAGGATGCCGCCGCGCGCTGCGCCGCGAACGCGTTCTCGTTCGCGGGCCAGAGCTGTATCTCGGTGCAGCGGATCTTCGTCAACGAGACCGTCTACGACGCGTTCCGCGACGCATTCCTGCCCCGGGTCGAGGCGCTCGTGGTCGGTGACCCGGCCGACGAGGAGACCGACGTCGGCCCGCTGATCACGAGGAGCGAGCGCGACCGCGTGCTCGCCTGGATCGACCAGGCACGCGAGCGCGGCTCGACGATCCTCACCGGCGGCACGCTCGAGGGCGAGCTCGTGCGCCCGACCGTCGTGGAGCACCCGCCCGCCGACACGCACCTCGCCTGCGACGAGGCGTTCGGGCCCGTGTGCACCCTGCAGCCGTACTCGGCGCTCGACGAGGCGATCGCGCTCGCGAACAGCACGCGCTACGGCCTCCAGGCAGGGATCTTCACGGCCGACGTCAAGCGCGCGCTCCGGGCGACGCGATCGCTCGAGTTCGGCGGGGTGACCGTGAACGAGGCACCCACGTTCCGCGCCGACCAGATGCCCTACGGCGGGGTCAAGGACTCCGGCAACACGCGTGAGGGCCCGGCCTGGGCAGTCCGCGAGATGACGGAGGAACGGCTCGTCGTGATCCAGCTGTAGCCTCCCCACGTGCCCCTGTTCAGCCGCAAGCCGCCTGCGCCCGCGGCGAGCGAGCTCCGCCGCGAGCGTCGTGCGCTTCTGCTCCTGCGCGAGGACCGCCTTCGCGACCTCGGCGGGCTGACGCTCGAGATGTACCGCCGTGACCACTTCAACGAGGCGCTCGTCGTCGAGCGCTGCGCCGAGCTCGTCGCGATCGAGGCCCGAGTGTCGGAGATCGACGCGCACCTGAGGGGCGCCGGCCTGCGCCGCCGTCAGCAGGCGATCTGCGCCTGCGGCGCGCCGATCCTGATCGGAGCCCGGTTCTGTCCGAGCTGTGGGCGGCCGCTCGAAGCGTCGGAGAACGGCGGCGAGGACACCTCGGCGTGAGCCGCGAGGGGTCGAGCTGCCCGCGCTGCGGAGCGTCCCTCGCCGTCGGACAGGAGTACTGCCTCGAGTGCGGGCTTCGCCAGGCGGGCAGGATGCGAGCCGTCCCGTCGCCGACCGAGACGCGAGCGCTCCGGCTCCGGGTCGTCGGTCTTGCGGCGATCGCCGTCGCAGGTGCCGCCGTTGCGATCGCGGTCGCCGCCGACGATGCGACGTCCGAACAGGTCGTGACCGCCACCGGCGGGAGCGTCACCGTCCGGGCACCCGCGACCGAGCCGGGCAGCCGCCTGGCCGTCTGGCCTCGCACCCGCAGCGGCTGGACGATCGTCCTCGTCTCGACCCCGAAGGCACGGGGGCGTGACCGGGCCGTGGCGGTCGCGCAACAGGCGCGCTCACGCGGCCTGGCGAACGTCGGGGTGATCGACTCGTCGCAGTTCGCGAGCCTCCAGCCCGGGTACTGGATGACGTTCGCGGGCCGCTTCCAGAGCGAGGCCGATGCGACCGGCTCGCTCCGCCGCGCCCGGGTCGCGGTGAAGGGTGCGAGGGTGCAGCGCGTCCAGCCCTGAGCGGGGCTCGATCCTCCGTCTATTCTGACAACGATAGTGACAGAGCTTGTAACACGGCGCGGGACCGGGTAGACTCGCCCGCAGAAGGCGCCGGCCGCCCCTCGGAGGCACTGTCGGGCGCGAGAACGACGGACGGGAGACGGATCCGTATGGAAGCAACACTCGCGCAGTTGGAATCGTGCATGTATCAGTACTCGCGGGCGATCTACCGCTCGATCAAGGATCAGATCGACCCGTACGTCGATCACCCCACGCGCCTCGAGTACCGTCGCGCAGTTCTCTGCGAGTGCGAGGAGACGATGTCCCGCCTGGCGCACGACCCGCAGTACTTCGCGCATCCCGACCGGACGCTCTTCCACGACATCCGGCGGTACTTCCCCATCACGGCGCAGGCCCATGTCGCGTGGGCGGTGAAGCAGGGGGTCACCGCGGCGGTCGCCTTCATCGAGGCGCAGCTCGAGGCCGGCCTGCTCGACGGCGGCATCAGCCGCTGCAAGGCGACGACGCGCAAGGGCAAGGCATGCCAGCGCACGCCGCTCCCCGGCCGCGACTACTGCCCGTCGCACCAGCACCTCGAGCGGACGACGCTGCCCGCGCGGGCCGCTGCCGCAGCCTGACCCGGCCCGAGCCGCGCCGAGACGCCGAGCCGGCCGCGAGCCGCATCCTTCCGAGGCCCGCTCGCCGGTAGGGTGAGCGCGCATGTCGCACGACGCCGATAAGCTCATCCGCCAGCTCTCGCTCGTCGCGTTCCTGATGGCGGAACGGCGTCCGCTCACCGCCCGCGACGTGAAGGGGAACGTGGAGGGCTACTCCGAGATGTCGGACGAGGCCTTCGCGCGCCGCTTCTACTCGGACCGCGCCGAGCTCACCGCGCTCGGCGTCCCGCTCACCTCTCAGCGGGACGAGTTCACGGGCGAGGAGCTCTACACGCTGCGCTCGGAGCACTACTTCCTCGACCAGCTCGACCTCGACGAGGACGAGCTCGCGGCGCTGCAGACGGCGCTCTACACGCTGGAGGGGAAGTTCGCGTACGCCGAGCCTCTGCGCCTCGCGCTGCAGAACCTCGCGCTCGGTCGGCCGGGCTTCCGCCACGCGCCCACGGCGACGGCCGAGCGTGTCCGTGTCACGGCGCCCGACTACTCGCCCGAGCTGGCCGCGCGCCTGTCCAAGCTCGAGTCGGCGATCTCGAAGCAGCGGACGATCCAGTTCCGCTACTGGTCGCCCGCGCGCGAGCGCGAAACGGAGCGACGGCTGAACCCGTACGCGCTGCGTCTCGACGAGGGCGTCTGGTACGTCGTCGGTCACGACCTCGACCGCGATGCCACGCGAACCTTCCGCGTGGCCCGGATCCGCTCGGACATCCGCTTCGCCACACGGCGTGAACGGGACTTCCGGCTGCCTGCCGAGTTCGACGTCGAGGCCCATCGCATCGCGCGCCCCTGGCAGATCGGGCGGCAGCTCGGTGTCGCCCGCATCGCGGTCCAGGGCGACACGGCCTGGTGGGTGCACCGCACGCTCTCCGACGCGGGCACGGTCGTCGACGGGGTCTTCGAGACCGGCTACGCGACGCTCGAGCCGCTCGTCTCGTGGATCCTCCGCCAGAACGGCCGTGCCGTGCCGCTCGACCCGCCAGAGCTGCGCGACGCGGTGCGCGACGCGCTCCAACTGCTGCGCGAGCGGCACAAGGGCCCAGCGCCCGAGCCGGCCCGCGAGCGCCGGCCGGATCCCCGGCCCGCCGTCGAGCGCCAGCCGGCCGGGCCGGTCGCACCCGAGCGGTTCGGCGTGCTGCAGGCGCTGCTCGCACATCTCCTCGTCGCCTGCGGTGACGAGCGGAGCGCCGACCTCGACGCCGACGAGCTCGCGGCGCGCTTCTCGATCCCGCGCGAGGAGCTCCAGGAGACGCTGTCGCTCCTCAACCTCGTCAACTTCGGCGGCGGGTGCTACACGGTCTACGCGATGGTCGAGGAGGACACGGGGGGCGTCCGTGTCGACAAGGAGCTGTACGGCGACGTCTTTCGCAAGGCCCCGAAGCTGACGCCGCTCGAGGCGCGCGCGATCCGTCTTGCGATCGAGTACATCGGGCCGACGATCGCCGCCGACGCAGACACCCCACTCGAACGAGTCCGCCGCAAGCTCGAGGAGACGTTCGGCCAGTTCGAGCTGGCGTCGGCGGCCGCGACGCGCGCCGGAGAGGACGAGGAGGCGCTCGTGCGTGTGCTGGCCGACGGGGCCGAGAAGCGCCGCCTCGTCGAGCTCGAGTACCTGAAGGACGGCGAGGAGGAGCCGACGACCCGGGTCGTCGAGCCCTACACGATCGAGCGCGAGCTGCCGTTCTGGCGCGTCCACACCTGGGACCGCACGGTGGACGGGCCGCGCACCTACCGACTCGACCGGATGCGCTCCGCGCGCCTGACGCGCGAGCGCTTCGCGCCCCGCGAGAGCTTCGACCCGAACTACCTCTCGGAGCCTGCCGTCGCGCAGCTCTGGCACGCGCCGGCGATCGCGCGCTGGAAGCTCGAGCGCGGAGCACGGGCTCTGACCGACAAGGCGGCTGTCTCCGACGTCACCTTCAAGACCGAGGAGTGGCTGCTCTCGGAGGTGCTCGCCGATCGCGGCGAGACGGCGGTGCTCGATCCCGCATCCCTGCGCCGAGCCGTCGGCGCACGTGCCCAGGCGCTCCAGTCCGAGCTCGGTCTCACGCCGCGTCGGAAACGCACGGCAGGGAAAGCCTGAACCGCGCTCCCGGGCCCTGTCCCGGGACGAGCTCGAGCGAGCCGCCGTGCGCCTCGGCGATCGCGCGTGAGAGCCAGAGGCCGAGCCCCGAGGAGCCTGCGCCGCTCGCGCCACGCGCGAAGACGTCGACCCCGGAGGCGACGCCGGGGCCGTCGTCGACGACGTCCACGACGGCGAAGCCGTCGCTCTCCCCCACCTCGACCCTGACGGTCGAGCCGTGGCGGAGCCCGTTCTGCACGAGGTTGGCGAGCACCTGCCGTAGCCGTGTCGCGTCTGCGTCCACCCGCGGGGCTCCCCCGACCGAGACCGCGACGGCGCCCGTCCCGAGCGCGACGGCGAGCGCGCCGAGATCGACCGACTCCCGCCGCAAGGAGATCAGCTCGGGGTCGGCCAGGATCCGCTCGACGTCACGCGCCGCCGCGATCGCGAGCGTCAGGAGCCGCTGCCGATCTGTAGCCGGAACGGTTCCGGCCGCAGCGGCGAGGGCGGTGAGTGCGGCGACCGGGCTGCGGAGCTCGTGGGCGACGACGGCGAGCCGCTCGCGAGGCGAGGAGGTGGCGCCGCCGTCCCCGCTCACGGCGTGCGCTCCGCGATCCTCGTCCGGGCCCGCCCCGCGACCGATCGCAGCACAGGGTCGAGGTCGTCGACGAACCCGTCCGCAAGTGGCGCGTCGCCGGGGGCGCCGCCGTTGCCGAGCGCCACGAGGGCGTTCCGCCGTAGCCAGCGTGGGTCGTTGCGCGGGACGAACAGCCGGTCGAGATCGGCGATCAGACGACTGCCGTCCGTCCCGAGCCATTCGGCGAGCGAGACGACCGGCTCCGCATCGTCCGGGAGCGGCCGCTCGGCACGGCGCCGCTCGACCCCGCGGTTCCAGGGGCAGACGTCCTGGCAGATGTCGCAGCCGTACACGCGGTCGTCGAGAGCGTCCATCACGTCCTCCGGCATCGGCCCCGCGGTCTGCGTCCAGTAGGACAGGCAGCGCGTCGCGTCGAGGACGCCCGGCTCGTCGACGCTCAAGGCGTCGGTCGGGCATGCGTCGATGCAGAGCGTGCAGCTGCCGCAGCCCGCGTCGAGCGGCGGCGTCGGCTCGATCCGGACGTCGGTGACCAGCGTGCCGAGGACGACCCACGACCCATGGGCCCGGGTGATCAGCATCGTGTTCTTGCCGAGGAAGCCGACGCCGGAGCGCTCTGCGCCGGCGCGATCGACGTGCTGGTTGGCGTCGACGAGCACCCGGTACGAGCCGCCGAGTTGTCGCCCGAGCGCGTCGAGGCGCTCGCGGAGGAGCGCATAGTGGTCGCGCCACGCGTAGCGCGGCAGGCGCCCCTCTCCCGGGCCGGGGGCGGGCCCCGGCTCGTAGTAGCAGAGCGCGGCGGAGACGACCGTCTGCGCGCCGTCGAGCAGGGTCTCCGGATGGCACGACACCTCCGGCCGCTCGATCGTGAACCGCATCGAGCCGAAGAGCCCCCGCGCCCGTCGATCGCGGATGTGCCGCTCGGTCTCCTCGTACGGTGCCGCAGGCGCCGCCCCGACGACGTCGAGGCCGAGCTCCTCTGCCAGTCGCCGCAACTCGTCCGCCGTCATGCGAGGATCGTGCCATGCTCGCCGCACGCATCCACGAGGACGGTGGACCCGAGGTCCTCCGCGTCGAGGAGGCGCCCGACCCCGTGGCAGGCCCGGGCGAGGTGCTCGTCCGGCTGAAAGCCGCCTCGCTCAACCACCTGGACATCTGGGTCCGCAGGGGGCTTCCCTCGGTCCCGAAGCCGCGCATCCTCGGCGCGGACGGCGCCGGCGTGGTCGAGGCGATCGGCGAGGGCGTCGACGGCCTCTACGTGGGCCAGCGCGTGGTGCTCAACCCCGGGCTCGAGCACGGCGACACGATCACCGTGATCGGCGAGCATCGCGACGGGACCCATGCCGAGTTGATCGCGATCGCGGATGCGCAGGTCTTCCCGCTCGACGACGGGCTGTCCTTCGAGGTCGCGGCAGCGTTCCCCCTCGTCTACGAGACGGCCTACAGGATGCTCGTCACGCGCGCCGCGGTGCGGGAAGACGAGTGGGCGTTGATCTGGGGGATCGGCGGTGGGGTCGCCGACGGCGGCGTTCGAGATCTGCCGCGCCCTGGGCGTCCGGACGATCGTCACGTCGGGCGACGACGACAAGCTGGCGCGGGCGGTCGAATGGGGAGCCGACGTCGGCGTCAACCACGCGAAGGCAGACGTCGTGGCGACGGTGCGCGAGACGACGGGCCGAGGCGTCGACGTCGTCGTCGAGACGGTCGGCGAGGCGACCTGGGCGCGGTCGTTGGCGGCTGTCCGCCCGTCGGGTCGCGTCGTCGTCTGCGGCGCGACGAGCGGGCCGAACCCTCCCGCGCAGCTGCACAGGTTCTGGTGGAAGCAGCTGACGGTGTTGGGGTCGACGATGGGCACGCGAGACGACTTTCTCGGCGCGTACGAGCTCGTCCGCACGGGTCGCGCCGGCGTGCACGTCGACCGCATCTTCCCGCTCGCGGAGATCGCGGCTGCGCACGAGCGCCTGGAGGCCGCAGAGCAGCTCGGGAAGATCGTCCTCGCGATCCCCGGATAGCCTCGGCGAGCCGCTACGGTACGGCCATGATCACGAAGGACGACGTCGTCGAAGCGCTGCACGAGGTCGAGGACCCGGAGCTCGGGATGGACATCGTCGAGCTCGGCCTCTACTACGACACGGAGATCGAAGGCGACCGCGTCAAGATCGTCCACTCGCTCACCTCGATGGGCTGCCCCGCAGGGCCGATGATCCAGGAGTCGATCCACGACGCCGTCGCCGCCCTCCCGGGCGTCGAGCAGGTCGAGGTCGAGCTGACGTTCGACCCGCCCTGGACGCCCGACCGCATGTCCGACGACGCGAAGTTCATTCTCGGCTTCGGATAGCCCGTGGAGGGCCTGACGCGGCTCGTGCTCCGGCACCGCCTTGCGGTGCTCGTCTCCTGGCTGGTCGTGTTCGTCGTCGCCGGATGGGCGGCAGCACAGCTCTCGGGCCTGCTCACGAACCGGTTCACGCTCCCCGGGACGGACACGCGGCGGGCAGAGGTGATCCTCCAGGGCCACTTCGGACAGCGCTCGACCGGATCGTTCACGATCGTCGTCCGGAGCGACGGCAAGGCGCGCGCGCTCGTGCCGGAGGTACATGCGGCCGCCGACCGCGCCGTCGCGAAGCTGCCCACGAGCCGGCTCGTCAGCGTCCTGCCGGTGACGGAGGACGTGACGGTCGCCCAGATCGTCTCGGACCTCCAGCCGGCCGACTCGAAGAGCCGCACGACCGCCATGCGCGACGGCGATCGGCTCGATCCCCGGCGCGACCGTCTACCTCACCGGACAGGCGGCGATCGAGCACGACCTCGACCCGGTGTTCGGCAATGACCTCGTGCGCGGGGAGCTGATCGCGCTCCCGATCGCGATGCTGATCCTCGTCTTCACGTTCGGGACGTTGTCGTTCCTGATCCCGTTCGCGTTCGCCGTCGTGACGATCCCGACGACACTCGCGATCGTCTGGGTCTTCGCGAACTTCATGGAGCTCTCGACCTACCTCCAGAACCTCGTCTCGCTGATCGGGCTCGGGATCGCGATCGACTACTCGCTGCTCGTCGTCTACCGCTTCCGCGAGGAGCTCCGGCGCGGCGCGCCCCGGGACGAGGCGATCGTGACGACGATGGCGACCGCGGGCCGCGCCGTGGTCTTCAGCGGCACGGCGGTTGCGATCGGCCTCGCGATGCTCGTCTTCATGCCGCTTCCATTCATCCGCGGCTTCGGGATCGGCGGTCTCTTCATTCCGGCCGTGTCCCTGCTCGCCGCCGTCACGTTCCTTCCGGTCGTGCTCTCGCTCGTCGGCGCGCGACTGGACAGCGTCCCCGTCCTGCCGCGCGAGCTGGCTCGAGCGCCGGGCGGACACCGACCACGGGTTCTGGGCGGTCTCGCGCGGTTCATCATGCGCTACCCGAAGACCGTCGCGGGCCTGACCGCCGGGTTCCTGCTCCTGCTCACGCTGCCGCTCCTCGCGCTCCAGCTCGGGCCGGGGTCGAACGAGGGCATCCCCCGCAACCTCGAGGCGGTCCGTGGATACGACGTGCTCAGGGCGGCGGTGGGAGCAGGGGCAGTTGCGCCGGCGAACGTGGTGATCGACACGGGCCACCGCGGCGGAGCCGAGGAGCCTCCGGTGTCAGCCGCCGTCGGCCGCCTGACACGGGGCCTCGAGGCCGATCCTCAGGTCGCCGCCGTGCGCTTCGGCGAGACGCCTCAGCACGTCGACCCGACGGGCCGCTACCTGAACGTGGAGGTGATCGGAAGGAGCGACTACGGCAAGCCGGAGAGCCTCGCGTTCGTCACGCGGCTGCGCGACGAGATCGTCCCGGCGGCAGGGTTCCCGCAGGGCGTGTCCGTCTACGCGGGGGGCGGGCCTCCGGGCGGCAAGGACTTCCTCGACCTGACGTACAGCTGGTTCCCGTGGCTCCTCGTGGCGGTGCTGGTCGCCACGTTCCTCCTGCTGATGCGCGCCTTCCGCTCGATCGTCCTCCCGCTCAAGGCGATCGTCCTCAACCTGCTCTCGATCGGCGCCGCCTACGGCCTCCTCGTCGTCGTCTTCGAGTGGGGCGCGGGCGAATGGGCCGGCTTCATCCCCTACGACCAGATCGAGGGCTGGATCCCGGTGTTCCTGTTCGCGATGCTCTTCGGGCTCTCGATGGACTACGAGGTGTTCCTCGTGTCCCGGATGCGCGAGGAGTGGGACAACGGGGCCACGAACGAGGAGGCGGTCGTGCTCGGGCTGACCAAGACCGGCCGGATCGTGACGGCCGCCGGCCTGATCATGTTCGCCGCGTTCATGGGCCTGGTGGCAGGCTCGATCGTGGGCCTGCAGCAGTTCGGGTTCGGTCTCGCGGCAGCGATCCTGATCGACGTGACGATCGTGCGCGCGCTCCTCGTCCCGAGCGCGATGAAGCTGTTCGGGAGGTGGAACTGGTGGATGCCCGACGGTCTCGCCCGCCTCGTTCGCGTCGAGCCCTCTCCGCTCGGCGAGCACCATCCCGCGCTCGGGCCGAGCCACCACTGAGCCGCGGGCGTCGTCTCAGCCGAGCAGGCGGACTTCCTCGCGGCGCTCGCGCGCGAAGAAGTGGATCCCGTCGTCGAAGCGCACCCAGTTGCAGCGCATGCACATGACGAGGGAGTGGGTGCGCGCGGAGTCGGCGAGGAACCGGACGCCGCGCAGCAGGTCGCCGTTGGTCATCCCCGTCGCGACGACGATCACGTCTCCGGGGGCGAGCTCCTCCTCGGTGAACACGTGGCCGACGTCGTCGATCCCGACGTCGCGCGCGGCGTCGATCTGCGAGCGCGTCGTCGGCCAGAGCTGCGCCTGCATCCCGCCCCCGAGGCAGCGGAGCGCCGCGGCCGTGAGGACCGCCTGGCGCGTCCCGCCGATCCCGATGGCGAGGTGGTCGTTCGTGCCGCGGATCGCGGCGGAGATCGACGCGGTCACCGTGCCGTCGCCGATCAGCTTGATGCGCGTGCCGGAGACGCGCAGCTCCTCGATCAGGTCGTGATGGCGCGGACGGTCGAGCACGAGCGCGGTGATGTCGAGCGGCTGGCGCCCGAAGCTCTCGGCCACGTGCTGGACGTTCTCCGCAACGGGCCGATTGAGGTCGATCACACCGCGCGCGCGAGGGCCGACCGCGATCGAGCGCATGTACATGTCGGGGAGCCGGCGCAGGGCGCCCTCGGGGGCGACCGCGAGCATCGCCATCGCGCCGACGCCCCCGCGCGCGACGACCCCGCGTCCCTCGATCGGGTCGAGCGCCAGGTCGACGCGCTCGCCGCCGGAGCCGATGGTTCCTCCCGGCAGGAGCGCCTCTCCCGATCTCGCGCCGAACACGACCTGGCCGTCGATCGGCAGGTCCTCCAGGGCAGCCTTCATCGCGCTCGCCGCTGCGTCCTCGGCAGCCTCCTCGTCGGCGCGGCCGAGCCAGCGTGCACCCGCGAGCGCCGCCCACTCCGTGGCCTTCGCATACCGGGTGCAGAGGCAGTCGGCCACGCACCCGACTCTAGAGGCTTGATGCGGGTTAGGGGTGCAGTGCGGGGAGGGCCTGCGCCAAGCAGCGTGGCCGGATCCGTGCTCGCCGATACCCGAAGGTATCGGTGAGCAGCGAGGCGGTCACGATGCGCCGTGCGCAGGCCCCCATCCGCGCGTGCCCATAACCCGCATCAAGCCTCTGGTTCACACGCGCGCGAGCCTGTCGGCGGTCGAGAGGACGAGGTCGAGCACCTCTCCCATCGCCTGGTCGAGAGTCGTGTTCATGATCACGGGCACGTCGCAGCGGCGCGCCCGCTCGATCAACGCGCTCTGGATGAGCCGGATCTCCGGCATCGCGTCGATGTACCGCTCGAGCGGCCGGAGCCCCTCGGTGGCGTAGTCCCGCACCCAGAAATGACTGCGGTGGAGGTCCTCGTCCTCGATCGCGACGAGGCACTGCACGACGATCGCGCGTCCACGGTCGACGTCGACCATCCCCGGCACGAGGTGCACGCCCTCGAGCACCATCGACCAGCCCTCGGCGAGCGAGCGGTCGATCGCGGCCTCGACCCCGACGAGCACGTTCCGGGTCTGGTCGAGGAAGCCGAGGAGCCGCGCGTCGCCGGCCTCGTCCTCCTCCGCCTTCGTGAGCCCGAGCCCGGCCTCGAAGCTCGAGTAGTGCACCGACGGCATGAATGCCGGCGAGAAGAACGCGCGCATCGTCTGACGGATGAAGTCCGTGGACGTGACGCGCGTGATGCCCAGCCGGTGGGCAGCCTCGGTGGCGATCGTCGACTTCCCGGTGCCGGTCGCGCCGCCGACGAGGAGGATGATCGGGATGTCGAGCTGACGCAGCGCGTGCAGCCGCCGGAGCCGCCGCATCGTGCGGCCGCCCTCCGCCTCGCCCAGCACCTCGGCGGCGATGTCGGCCAGGCGGTCGAGGTCGAGCTGGTCGGTCCCGCGCTCCGCCATGTCCGCGTCGGCGCGCCGCGCGAGCTCGTACGCTCGCGTCACGGTCAGGCCGGTCGCCGCGAGCGCACGTGACATCAGGCCCTTCGACCAGGGGGGCCCCTCGTCGCCGCCCAGGGGAAGCGGCGCGAGGTAGCGCCGCTCGCTCACCTGACCGCCTCGGGAACGAAGGCGACCGCCTCGGCCGCGAGCCGGTCGAGCGCCTCGTCGAGCGGCGGCTCGCCCGGTAGGGGCACCACGTCGTTCGCGGCGACGACGACGCGCACGCCGCGTCGACTCGCCTCCTCGAGGACCACGTCGACCGCGGCTGCCTTCAGCTCGACGAGGAAGACGTCCGCGTCGGCGGCGGCGACGTCGTCACGGAGGCGCGAGCGGTCGGAGAGGTTCCCCGAGACGGAGGTGACCCGGGCCCCGTGTGCCTCCTCGAGATGCGCTGCAAGCCGCGGGTGGATCGCGGGGGGTGCGGTGCAGAAGAACGCGATGCGCTCGCCGTCGACCACGTCGAGCGGTCGCGGACGCAGGACGGTACGGACGAGCGGCGTCCACGGCCGGAGGTGCGGGCGGAGCGCGTCCGCCAGCGCCTCGTGGGGCGCGTCGTCCTCGGCCATCGTGACGACGACGAGGTCGGAGATCCGGGCGCGGTACGTGTTGAGGTACCCCGCGGCGACCTCGACCGGCTGCGCGGCAGAGGCGACGAGCACCAGCCGATCGGCGGCAACCGGCGGGAGCGCCGCACCGCTCCCGTCGAGCAGGACGATGTCCGCTCCGAGCCCGCTCGCCACCGAGACGCCCTCGACGACGTTCGACACCGCGACGGCGCCGGCGAGCCCGCCGCCGCAGCGGCGACAGCCCACGGTCGTGACGCCGGTGACGACCGCAGTCTCGAGGTGGTCGGACGCCGCGTGCCGACCGTCGCGCGAGAGCGCGAGCAGCGTCTCGACGGTCGGCCGAACGACGACGACCTCGGGCTCAGGCGGGCCGCCCCTGCCCATGGCCACGACGACCGTCCGCCGCACCGAGGCGAGGCGACGGGCGACATGTCCCGTGACGGCGGTCTTCCCGACCCGCTTGCCGGTGCCGATCACGCCGAGCGTCGGGACGTCGACGGCCGCGGCGGCCGGCGGGTCGAAGCGGAAGTCGGGGCCTTCGTACGGAAGCGCCGAGCGCGAGCACGCGGCCTGCGAGCGCGAAGCGCTCCGGCGGGCCGAGCACCGGCTCGTCGGACAGGTCGAGCACGAGATCGGGCTGGTGGCGCTCGATCGCGGCCTCGACCGACGCCTCGAGCGGGACGCCGTAGCCCTCGACGTCGCCCCGGAGCTTCTCGGTGCCGCCGACGAGGACCGCGCCGACGACGAGATCGTCGATCTCCTCGAGCGCTGCGCGGACGACGGGCGGGTAGTGCTCGCCGTCGACGATCGCGACCACGCGCTCTCATCCCCTCGTCGTCACCTCCTCGGCAATGCGGCCGGTGTACTTCTCGTACGCGAACGTCTCGGTCGAGAACTGGATGATCCGCTCCTCACCGTGAAACGGATGGCGCCGCGAGATCGACACGTGGCTCCCGTTGATCTCGACGACGTTGTAACAGGGTCTCGTGTTTCCCCGTAGCCGCAGTGACGAAACCGTCCCGGTGTTGACGACGAAGAGGTTCTCGAGCCGCCACGCGTACGGGACGTGCTTGTGCCCGGAGAGGACGAGGTGGACGCGCGCGCGCAGCAGGCACTCGATCGCGTCACCGGCGTCGTAGACGACGTTCCGCTCCCGGCCGGTCCCCGGCACCGGCAGCAGATGGTGGTGGAGGACGAAGATCCTGAAGGTCGAGGGCTCGGCGGCGAACTGCTCCTCGATCCAGGGGTAGCGGCCGCGACCGATCTGACCGTGGTCGAGGTCGGGCTCCGTCGAGTCGACCGCGACGACGGTCACGCCGCTTTTGCGCAGCACCGGCGCCCGGTTCCCGAACAGCTCCTCGAAGTGCACGTAGCCGACGTTGCGCGCGTCGTGGTTGCCGGGGACGACGACGAAGGAGTCGCAGTCGATCCGGTCGAGGTACTGGCGCGCCACCTGGTACTCGTGCTTGAACCCGGACGTCGTCAGGTCGCCCGTGCAGATCACCATGTCGGGCCGGAGCTCGTTGATCTCGGAGATGGCCCGCTCGAGCAGCGCGGCCTCGAAGTACGGACCCCCGCAGTGGAGGTCGGAAAGGTGCGCGATCCGGAACGGACGCTCGGCGTTGTCCATCGATCGCAGTCTACGGCGACGTCCGGGACGCTCGCTACCCTCGGGACGGTGCCGAAGACGCCCGCGGAAACCGTGTCCTTCCAGGCATATCGCGGCACCGCTCCGCCGCGGTTCGTCAACGACGCCGAGCGCGAGTGCGCGCGCATCCTCGACTGGTACGGCGTCCCGTGGGAGTACGAGCCACGGTCGTTCGTCCTCGAGCGCGACGCCGAGGGCCGCGTCACGAGCGCCTTCACGCCCGACTTCTACCTGCCCGACCAGGATCTCTACATCGAGGTCACGGTGATGAAGCAGTCGCTCGTGACCCGCAAGAACCGCAAGCTGCGGGAGGTTCGACGGCTCTATCCGGACGTCAGGGTGAAGCTCTTCTACCGGCGCGACATCGAGCGTCTCGCGCAGCGCTACAGGCTGCGGATCGCCTCGTGACCGTCTCGGGCGCCGCCGCGCGCCTCCGGGCCGACGGCCAGCCGATCGGCGAGATCTACCTCCGCCGCGACGAGATTGCCGCACGCGTCGCGGAGCTCGGTGCGGAGATCGCCGAGGCGTACGCGGGCCGGGTGCCGATCCTCGTCGCCCCACTCAAGTCGAGCGCCGTGTTCCTCGCCGACCTCTCCCGCCGCCTCGAGCTCGACCACGAGCTCGACGTGATCGAGCTTGCGCCCTACGGCAGCGGTCGGTCCGGCGGCGGGGTGCGGCTGCTCAAGGACCTCGACCGGCCGCTCGGGGGGCGCGACGTCCTGCTGGTCGAGGATGTCGTCGACACGGGCTTGACGCTCGGCTTCCTCACGCGCAGCTTCGCGGAGCGGGACCCGGCGAGCCTCTCCGCGGTGACGCTTCTCGACCGGCCCTACCGACGCCTCGTCGACGACATCCCGTTGCACCACATCGGCTTCACCGTCCCCGACGAGCTGTTTGCCGGGTACGGGCTCGGCCTCGACGAGCGCTGGCGCGCGCTCCCCGATCTCCATCTCGTCATGGCGGACGAGCTTCCCGTCGCGATCGACGCCGCGTAGCCGATCAGAGGTAGCCGAGCGGGTCGACGGCCCCGCCGCCCACGCGCACCTCGAAGTGGACGTGCGGCCCGGTCGAGTTGCCGGTGTTCCCCGAGTAGGAGACCACTTCGCCGGCCGCGACCGCCTGGCCGACGGAGACGGCGAGCGACGAGTTGTGCGCATACGCGGTCGAGAGGCCGTTCCCGTGGTCGACGACGACGAGGTTGCCGTAGCCGCTCATCCAGGCCGCGTAGATCACCGTGCCGGCGGCGGCGGCGTGGACAGGGGTCCCTTCGGCGACGGCAATGTCGATGCCCTCGTGCATCCGGCCCCACCGCATGCCGAACCCACTCGTGACGGGCCCAGACACGGGCCACGAGAGCACGCCGCTCCCGGCCGGAGGAGCACCCTGCGCCGCGGACCGCTGCTGTGCCTCGCGGATGCGCGCTGCGAGCGCGGCGCTCTGCTGCTCGAGCGCATCGATCTCGGCGAGAGTCGAGTCCCGGTCGGACCGGATCGAGGCGAGGGTGGTCGATTTCTCCCGTCGCGCAGCGACGAGCGCGTCACGGCTTGCGACGAGCCGTGACACGATGCCCTGCTGCTCGCTCGTTGCCGACGAGACGGCTGCCTCCATCCGCGCGGCCTCGACGCGGGCCGCGCGTGTCCGCCGACGCGCGTCCGCAACACCGTCGCGAGCCGACCTGACCTGCGCGGCGATGCGTTCGTCCTGTTGCCCGATCCGACCGAGAAGGTCGAGGTTGTCGAGCAGATCGGCGAAGCTGGCGGTGCCGAGCACGAAGGCCAGCGTGTCGGGACCGTCGGTCATGTAGAGCTCTCTGACCCTTGCCTCGAGACGGGCCAGCGCGACCCGGTACTGGCCGCGCAGCCGCGTGAGACGAGCGGACTGGCCGGCGATCGTGCGGTCGAGCGAGCCGAGCCGCGTCCGCGCCGTGGCCAGCTGACCCTCGAGCACGCGCAGGCGCGCCCGCTGCGCGTCGACGCCGGCCTCGAGCTCCCGCACGCGTCCGGCGACGGCGCTCAGCTCGTCGGTCAGGACGCCGGCTCGGCGCTCGGCATCGGTGGCCTGCCCCTGGAGCGTCACGATCCTGCTGTCGACGCGCGCCTTCTCGGCGCCCGTGTCTCCTGCGGCCGGGCCGGCCGGGAGGAGCAGGCAGACGGCAAGGAGGCCCGCGGCGACTGCCTCGAGGCCCGCGCGACGACCCATCACGCGCTCTTCGCGGTCTCCGGTCCAGTCCCTTCCGCTGCGCCCGCGCGCAGCCGGTCGAGCGCGCGGAGCGCCTCGGCCGCGTCGCGTCGCACGATGCCGACGACGGCGCGGTAGTCCTCGTCCGAGATCCTGCCCGCTCGATGATCGGCCTCGAGCTCCTTCAGGGCGCCGAGCGCCCGGTCGCGCTCCTCCTCCGACCTCGAGACGCTCCCGCTCGGCCCCGTCGAGCTCGTCGAGCGCGTCCGACTCGGGCGCGGGCTCGCGCAGGAACGGCAGCGCGACCACGACGACGCCCGCGACGGCGAGCGCCGCGCCGAGCAGCAGCCACAGGCTCACGTGGTCGCGGCGCGGTCGGCCGGCTCGCCCTCCCGGACGTACCGGGTCGCGAGTCGCCGCTCCTCCCGGGCGTCGGGCCACAGGGTGATCAGCGACCCGAGCACGAACACGAGCCCGGCGAGCCAGATCAGGTTGACGAGCGGCTTGACGAACACGCGGAAGAAGACCGTTCCGTCGTCGTTGACCTGCTCGGCGATCACGAAGAGGTCCTCCCCGGTGAGCAGGTCGGAGCGGATCCCCACCTCGTTCGAGACCTGCTGCTCGACGCTGTAGGCGTTCTTGCCCGCCTGGATCGTGCCGAGCGAATCGCCCCCACGCCGCACGTCGAGCACCGCCCGAACCTCGGTGGCGTTCGCGCCGTCGCGCTCCGTCAGGTCTCGGTACCGGAGCGTGTACCCGCCGACGGAGAGCGAGTCGCCGCGCGCGAGCTTGCCCTCGACGACCGAGTCGTACGCGCTCGAGCCTGCGACGCCGATCGCGAGGAGCACGATCGAGGCGTGGACGACGTACCCACCGTACCGCCGCCGGTTCCGGCCGATGAGACGGCCGAAGGCCGCAGGGACGCTCTCGCCCGTGAGCGCACGTCGGGCGGTCGTGCCCCGGACGAACTCGTACGCGATCGTCGCGAGCACGAAGGCGGAGAACGTGTATGCGACCAGCCCGGGAATCGACGATCCCGCGCCGAGCAGGATCAGCACCAGGCCGGTCGCGAGCGCGATGCCCGCGGGCCACGCGAAGACACGGCCGAGCCCGCGCAGTGACGCCCGCCGCCATGCCACGAGCGGGCCGATCCCCATCAGGAGCAGGAGCGGCAAGCCGAAGATGCGCAGGAAGAAGTCGTAGTACGGCCGCCCGACCACGACGGCCTCCCCGCGCACGGCCTCCGAGACGATCGGCCAGGCGGTTCCCCAGAGGATCGTCAGGCAGAGAGCGACGAGGAGCAGGTTGTTGTAGAGGAACGTCGCCTCGCGCGAGACCAGCGACTCGAGCCGCGCGCTCGTGCGGAGCAACGGCAGTCGGAGCCAGATCATCGTGACGGAGAAGACGACGGCGACCACGATGAAGCCGAGGAACCAGGGCCCGATCGCGCTCTGCGTGAACGAGTGGATCGAGTTGACGACCCCCGAGCGGGTAAGGAACGTCCCGAAGAGCGAGAGGCAGAACGCGAGGCTGACGAGCGTCACGTTCCAGACACGCAACATCCCCCGCTTCTCCTGGATCATCACCGAGTGGAGGAATGCGGTCGCCGCCAGCCACGGCATCAGGGCGGCGTTCTCGACGGGATCCCAGGCGTAGTAGCCGCCCCAGCCGACCTCCTGGTAGGCCCAGTGCGCGCCGAGCAGCTGGCCGATCCCGAGCGCGGTCCAGGCGACGATCGTCCAGCGCCGCGTCGCGACGATCCAGCGCTCGTCCGTCCGCCCGGAGAGGAGCGCCCCCATCGCGAACGCAAACGGGACGGCGAGCCCGACGTAGCCGAGGTACAGGAACACCGGATGGGCGACCATGTACGGGTTCTGGAGGCTCGGGTTGAGCCCGTCGCCGTTCGCCGGCGCCGGGATCGTGTCGAAGGGGCTCGAGATCGCGACGAGGAGCCACGAGAACCCGACGGCGATCCCGCCCAGCACGGGTGTCACCCAGACGACGAGATCACGCGCACGCCTCCGCGCGAACCAGACGGCAGCCGCGGAGTACGCCGTCAGGACGAGCAGCCAGAGAAGCAGCGACCCTTCCTGCCCGCCCCAGAAGGCCGAGATCTTGTACGGAAGCGGGAGCTCGCGGCTCGAGTGGCTCGCGACGTAGGCGAGCGAGAAGTCGTTTCGACGAAGCCGGCGACGAGCACGAGGGTTGCGACGAGCGTCGAGCAGAACGCGGCGAGCAACGCGTTCCGGGCCGAGAGCGCGAGCCGACGTCGACCCGTTGCCGCTGCGGCGCCGCCGGCGACGAGCGCGTAGAGCGAGAGCCCGAGCGTGACGATGAGCGCGGCGCGACCGAGCTCGGCCATCGGTCAGGTCTTCGCGGCCTGGTACTTCGACGGGCACTTCGTGATCATCGACCCGGGGGTCGTGACGAAGCTCCCGTCGGCCCGCCGGGTGCCGGTCACGACGACGTCGCGCCCGGTGCGGAAGAGGTCTGGCACCGAGCCCTTGTACAGCACCGTGACCTGCTGCTTGTGGGGGCCCTCGATGTCCCGGAGCACGAAGTGCAGTCCGGCTCCGTGCGGATCCCCCGTCGGGGTGCCGACGACGCGGCCGGCGAGCGACACCTCGCCCGTCCTGGTCGCGAGCTCGCTCGGCGACACGGACGGCGTCCCCCCGCCGGCAAGCGACGTGTAGAGGAGGAAGACGGCCAGCACCGCCGCGACGGAGAGGGCGATCACGAGCCGGGCCGGTGACGACGATCGCGTCACGCCGACAGTCTAGAGACGCCCGCCGCGAGGAGTTTGTGTTGAATCAACACAAGCTCGGGGTCGCCTGGAGCTCGTCCCGCCGGAGCCGGGTGGAGCCAGGTCGCGGCGGTGTCTTGCTATGCCTCGGCGGCGTCTCGCTCGCGGCGGCGCGGCACGTCGTACCCGTGATCGAGGCAGAGCGAGCCGGGCGCGTCCTCGATCAGCGCGTCGCAGTAGCCCTTGCCGTAGGCGGCCCGCATGAACGCAGAGACGACCTCGAGATTCCACTCGGAGATGTCCGCCGCCTCCCGCCAGAGGTCGGTGAGGCGAAGGTCGATGTCGAGCTCGAGCAGGTCGATCCGGGTCGGTTGCACGGGTCGCAGGGTACGGACCGCATCGGACGACATCGTCCGTTTGCAGCGGAAACGCGCTGCGGGTGGAACCGTCGCCCGCCCGATGCACCACGGCGCCGACCCCGGCGAGGGCGGGCCGGAGCCCCTCGCTCCCGGAGCGGGCCCTCACGTAGAGTCGCCGCATGGGACGGATCCGGGTCGGGCCGGCGCGCATCCCCGATCGTGAGAGCCCCGAGCGCGCCGTCGAGCTCGTGCTCGAGCGCGGGTACGACGCCTGCGAGATCGACTTCGAGTCCGGGTTCTGGATGGACTACCCGTGGGCCGAGCGCCTCGGCGAGCTGGCGAGAGAGCAGGACGTCTCGCTCTCGGTGCACGCCCCGCTCTTCGGCTGGGTCGGGCACCTGGAGGCCGCCGGACGGAAGTGGTCGTCGGCGCTCGGTGCGCTCGATCGCAGCGCGGGGATCGCTGCTGCATGCGGTGCCGAGGTCGTGGTCTTCCACCCCGGGTTCCTGCTCGGTCGGAGCCGCGAGGATGCAATCGACTCGGTCGTCGACCAGCTTGCCCTCGTACGGGAGCGGCTCGAGGGCAAGGACCGGGCTGTGCCGTTCGGCGTCGAGGTGATGGGCCGGGTCCGCGACCTCGGCTCGGTCGACGACTGCGTCGAGATCAGCCGCCGCGCCGGGTGGGTGCGCCCCGTGCTGGACTTCGCGCACATGCACGCGACGAGCGACGGCGCGTTCGTCGATCCGGAGCCGTTCCGGGAGGCGCTCGAGCTGGTCGACGGGGTGCTCGCGGCCGACGCCCCCTTCCACATCCACTTCTCCGACATCGCCTTTGCGAACCGCAACGAGACGAAGCACCTCCCCTACGGCGAGGGAACGCTCCGCGCCGACCCGCTCCGCGATGCCCTCGCCGGCTTCGAGCGATCCGCGACGGTGATCTCGGAGTCGCCGGACGAGGCTTCGAGCCAGGCGATTCGCGCCGTGCTCACGGCCTGAGCCCGTCCCGTGGTGTCCGACTTGAAGTCGGACACCACGAGTCGGACACCACGCACGTGCCGAGCACGCCCGACGCGACGCGACGCTCAGATGATCCGGGCGGCGCCTTCGGGCTCGAGCAGGTCGGCGAGCCGCTCCTCGATCACCGCCGCCTCCTCGTCGCGGCCGCGGTCGCGGAGGAAGCGCGCGTAGGCGGCGAGCGGCTCGGGCTCGGAGTTCCGGTAGTCGGTCGCGGCGAGCGAGTCGATCGCGCCGCGCAGCAGCAGCTCCGCCTCGTCGTCGCGTCCCTGCGCGGCCCGGACGAGCCCGAGCACCATGCGGACGCTCGACCGGGACATCGAGTCCTGCATTCCGACCGTCTCGACCGCCGAGAGCGCCCAGCGCTCGGCCTCCTCCACGTGACCCTTGGCGAGGACGAGCTCGGCGAGCGTCCGCTGGGCCTCGATCACCTTCGCCCGCTCCTGGAGCGAGAGGAGCCTGCGCACGGCCTCGCGCACGATCTGCTCGGCGCGATCGGGGTCGCCCCCCTGCCAGACCGCGAGGCCCTCTAGCTGCTGTGTCCGTCCCGCGTCCGAGGCGGCGCCGATCTCGTCGAACAACCCTCGCGCCGTGCGGAACTCGCGCTCGGCCTCGTCGAACCGCCCGCGCCGCAGGTGGACGGAGCCCCGGACGCGCGCAGCCCACGCCGCCGCCGACAGGCTCCCGCTCGACTCTGCCAGCGCGACCGCGGCATCGAGCACGCTGTCCGCTCGCGCAAGGTGGAGCCGGGCCAGGTGCGCGGCTGCGACTTCGCTGAGCGCAAGGCTCTCGAGGTCGCCCCTGCCCGCATCGCGCGCGATCTCGAGCGCCTCGCCGGTGTACCTCTCGACGCTCTCGAGGTCGCCCAGCCACCAGCCGACGCTCGAGAGCAGCGTCAACGCCTCGGAGCGCGCGTCGCCGGGCGCGTCGGCGAGCAGCTCGAGCGCCTCGAGACCGAGTGCGCGTGCCTCCTCGACGTCCGCGTTGCGGTTGAGCACGATCTCGGCGAGCTGGGTGAGTGCGAGCCCCTCGATCGTGCGCTCGCCCGACGATTTCGCCAGCGCGCGGACGTCCTCCATCTCCACCGATGCGGCCGGAAGCTCCCAGAGCCGCCAGGCGGCACGCGCAGCATGGAGCTGCCGCTCGAGGCTCGGCTCCAGCTCGATCGCGCGCAGCAGAAGCCGCCGCGCGGTCCGGTTCGCCTCGCGGTCGAGAGCCCGACACCCGGCGCGCTCGAGCACGTCCGCCGCCTCGGCGCGCAGGTCGGCGGGAATCTGACCGTCGAGCTCGGCCGAGAGCGAGGCGGCGCGCTCGAGGTGGTACGCCTGCGCCTCGACGAGATCGTCCGCCGACCGTGCCTTCAGCCAGTCCGCGAACGCGCGATGGAGCCTCGCTCGCTCCCCCTTCGCGAGCCCGCCGTAGGCGACGTCGCGGATCAGCACGTGCCGGAACCGGAACGCGGTCTCCCCGGAGATCGTCGAGATCGGCTCGCGCGTGAGGAGCTGACGGTCGACGAGGTCCGCGAGGGCGGTCTCGACGTCGAGGGCGGGATCGAGCTCCGCGACCGCGCCGCGCCAGAACACGCGGCCGACGAGCGCACCGTGGCGGACGACCGAGCGCGAGTCCGGCGGCAGCCGGTCGATCCGCGATGCGATCAGCGCCTGCACGGTGTCGGGGATGCGCACGGCGACGCCGTCGCGCCGCTCGGCGAGCATCCTGATCGTCTCCTCGACGAACAGCGGGTTCCCCTCGGTCTTGTCCAGAAGAGCGCGCCTCACGTCGTCCGGCAGGATGGTGTCCGCGACCAGCGCGTCGACGAGCACCTCGGTCTCGTCCTCCGGGAGCGGGCCGAGGTCGATCGCGATCGAGCGCCGCCTGCCCCTCCCCAACCCGGTCTGGTCTCGAGCAGGTCGGGACGCGCGAGGCAGACGATCAGCACCGGCGCGTCGTCGATCCGGTCGGCGAGGTGCTCGACGAGGTCGAGCAGCGGCTCTTCGGCCCAGTGGAGGTCCTCGAAGCCGAGCACGAGCGGCTGCGCCTCGGCCAGGCTCGCGGCCCACTCCTGCGCGGCCCAGGCGATCTCCTGTCCCCGGCGACCGCCGGAGACGGTGTCCAGCACGCCCGACGCGAGGCCGAGCAGGTCCGCGACCGCGTCGCTCGAGCATGCCTCGCGGAGCTTCTCGAACGCCTCCTCCGGCGAGTCGTCGGGAGAGATTCCCGCCGCCGCCTGCACCATCTCCGCGAGCGGCCGGTAGACGAGCCCCTCGCCGAACGGCAGCGATCGCCCCGAGAGCACCGTCGTGCGCTCGAGCCCTGCGAAGAACTCACGCGCGAGCCTGCTCTTCCCGATGCCCGGGTCGCCGAAGATCGTGACGAGCTGGGCGCGCCGGTCGCGCACGGCCCGCGCGAACGCGTTCCCGAGCAGGTCGAGCTCCTCCTCGCGGCCGACGTACGGCGCGACGACGTTGAGCGGCCGGCCCGTCGGCCGCTCGGTGCAGATCACCCGCCGGACGTCGACCCCGGCGGGAAACCCCTTGAGCACGCGCTCGCCGAGTGGCTCCGTGACGACACCGACGGCGAGGTTGCAGGCGGTCGGGCCGATCAGGATCTCGCCGGGCTCGGCCGTCTGCTGCAGGCGGGCGGCGACGTTGATCGCCTCGCCGGTGGCGAACGTCGAGTCGCCGTCCTCGACACGACCTCTCCCGCCTCGATCCCGATCCGCACGGGGAGCTCACCGTCGCCGGACTCGACGATCGCCATCGCCGCGCGGACGGCTCGCTCGGCATCGTCCTCGTGTGCGACCGGGACGCCGAAGACGGCAAGCACGGCATCGCCGGCGAACTTCTCGACCTTCCCGCCGTACGCGTCGATCTCCGCCCTGACGCGCTCGAAGAATCCCGTCACGCGCCGCCGCGCAACCTCGGGATCGTGGGAGGCGACGAGCGCCGTCGAGTCCACCATGTCGACGAACAGCGCTGTCGCGAGCTTGCGCTCCATGGAACGAAGTCTAGGGTCGCGTGCCCACGACGAGCGGACGGTTTCCCGCACTCCGGGCCCGCCGCGGCGTTCGGCACTAGCATCCGCCGCGATGCTCGACCCGAGGGCCTTCAAGGCGTACGACGTCCGCGGGGTCTATCCGACGGAGATCGACGAGGACGGCGCGTACAGGATCGCACGGGCCTTCGTCGAGCACTTCCGGCCCGGAACGATCGCCGTCGGACGCGACATGCGCACCAGCGCCCCGTCGATGACGGCGGCTGCGATCGACGGCGCAGCCGACGGCGGCGCCGACGTGCTCGACCTCGGGATGATCGGCACCGAGATGCTCTACCACGCCGTCGGCGAGCTGGGTCTCGACGGCGGCATCGCCGTGACCGCATCGCACAACCCCGCGCAGTACACGGGCATGAAGATCGTCCGGGGCGGTGCGTTGCCGGTCGGAGGCGACTCCGGCCTCCAAGACGTGCGCCTTCGCGCGGAGGCGCCTTTCGGTGACGTCGTCCGCCGCGGAGACATCCGCCCGACGGACATCTGGGAGGGCTTCGTCGCGAAGGCGCTGTCCTTCGTCGACCGTGACGCGATCGGGCCGATGCGGATCGTCGTCGACGCGGCGAACGGCATGGCCGGGGCGATGCTGCCGCCGGTGCTCGAGCAGCTCCCCCAGCTCGAGGTCGTGCGCTGCTTCTTCGAGCCGGACGGGTCGTTCCCGAACCACGAGCCCAACCCGCTGCTCCCGGAGAACCGGGCGTTCATCGTCGAGCGGACGCGCGCCGAGGGAGCCGACCTCGGCGTCGCCTACGACGGCGACGCCGATCGTTGCTTCTTCGTCGACGACCTCGGCGAGTTCGTCCCGGGCGACTTCGCGACCGCTCTTCTCGCACGGGCGATGCTCGCCAAGGAGCCCGGTGCGCCGATCATCTACGACGTCCGCGCAAGCTGGGCCGTGCCGCACGCGATCGAGGAGGCGGGCGGTGTGCCGCTCGTCAACCGCGTGGGCCACGCCTTCATCAAGCAGCGGATGCGGGAGGTCGACGCGCTCTTCGCGGGCGAGGTCTCGGCCCACTACTACTTCCGCGACTTCACCCGGGCCGACACCGGCGTCGTTCCGTTCCTCGTCATGCTGGAGCTCGTCTCGCGCAGCGGGCGCCCGTTGTCCGAGCTCCTGGCGCCCTTCCGCTCGCGGTACTTCCTGAGCGGCGAGATCAACACGCCCGTCGCCGACGTGGCTGCGAAGCTCGGTCAGCTCGAGGAACGCTATGCAGCGGCGGGCGGGCGCATCTCCCATCTCGACGGCGTGTCCGTCGACTTCGACGACTGGCACTTCAACGTCCGGCCGTCCAACACGGAGCCGCTCCTGCGCCTCAACCTCGAGGCGCTCGACGAGGACGAGATGGAACGCCGCCGCGACGAGGTCCTCGACCTGATCCGTTCCGCCTGACCGTGTCGCTCGGCCCGGAGCTCGGTCGGCTCACCGATCGCCGCCCGCCCTTCAAGTACTCGGCGCTCACGCGCGTCTGGTTCTCGGACACCGACGCACAGGGAGTCGTCTACTACGGCCGCTACCTCCCCTACTTCGACCACGCCCGCACGGAGTACCACCGCCATCTCGGCAGCCTCCGCGTCGACGGGGCCGAGTTCGTGATGCGCGCGTCGAGCGTCGAGTACCACGCGCCCGCGCGCTTCGACGACCTGCTCGAATGCTTCGTCCGCGTCAGCCGTCTCGGGCGGACGAGCGTGACCTACGAATGCGCCGCGCTGCGGCTGCCGGACGACACGCTGATGGTGACGGCGACGCAGACGCTCGTGCTCGTCGATCGCGACTCGCGGCGCCCTCAGGCGATTCCCGAGCCTGTGCGCGCCCCGATCCGCGCTTTCGAGGGCCCCGACCTCGGGGAGTAAGCCCTCGGGACCATGCCGGCGCGCCCACCCGGGCAGCGGCCCGGGCGGGCGCGGCGCGGCTTCCCCTCCCCCATACGCCTTGTAGTTGCAGACGGAGAGGCCGTCATCCCTCGTCTCAGGGATCGATCCCCCGAACGGGGTACCCCTGGGCTTGCGCGGCTTTATCCCTCGGACGGGGGATCCGCGCGCATCGCCCGGACGAGGTCGACGGCCTGGTTGCGCGCGAGCGAGCCCTCGACCCGGACGGTCGTGAAGTCGCGGTCGACGAGGAGCGTGTTGCCGGCGAGCCAGCCCTGGTCGTCGTGCACGACGCCGTCCGGCCCCAGGAACAGCACCGCGTGCGGGCCTCCTTCGAGCCAGACGGCGGCATCGCCGTCGAGCTCGAACTGCTCGACCGTGGTCGCGCTGCCCGCCAGCTTCTTGAGCAGCCCCGGGTCTCCCACCCGGCCCGGGAACTGGGTGATCAAGAGGCGGATCTCGCCCCCGCGACGCCAGACATAGCTGACGCGGGCGCCCGGAACGAGCCGGACCTCGTCGGGTGCGCGCTCGTCGCGTGGCGGGTCTGCGAACCCGAAGCCGGCTCGTGCCTGCGCCTCGGCCAACGTCGCACGCCGGCCGAGGACATCGAGGTCCCGCGCCGGCGGGAGGGCCGGCAGCTCGTCGACACGGACGATGCGGGCGGCCCCCACCCCGAGCCAGTCGAGGATCGCGGTACGCGCGGGCGGCACGGCGAGTACGGCGAGGAGCCCCGCGAGCGCTACCGCGAGAGCGATCGCAAGGCGCCTGCGCCGACGGCGTCCGCGCGGAGGTGGCTCGGCCAATCGGCCCGCCACGAACGGCACGACGTCGGGCGCGTCCGGCCACTCGATCGAGGCGGCGAGCGCCTCGAGCTCCCGCTCGAGCCCGTTCATCCCACCTCCTCCCCGACGAGCGCGCGCAGCCGCTCGAGCGCGCGTGAGGTCCGCGACTTCACGGTGCCGCGTCGGAGCCCGAGCACGACGGCGGTCTCCTCCTCGCCGAGCTCGAGCAGGAACCGGTGGACGAGGACGTCGCGGTCGCGCTCCTCGAGCCGCCCGAGGCCCTCGAGGAGCGCGTCTCGCCGCTCGCTCGCCAGGGCGGTCGTCTCGGGGGACGGAGCCGCGTCCCCCGAGGCCACCGCCCCCGCACGTAGGGCGAGCCCGACACGGCGACCGGCCGAACGACGCCTGTTGCGCGCCTCGTTCGCGACGATCTGCAGTAGCCAGGGCCGGAAGGGCGCGCCCTCGCGAAACCCCCCGAGCGCGCGATAGGCCTTGACGAAGCCGTCCTGGACTGCCTCCTCCGCGTCGCCGTGGTCGCCGGCGGCGACGAGGGCGACCCGAAACGCGATTCCCTGGTGCATGCGCACGAGCTCCTCGTAAGCGGCCGCGTCGCCCCGCTTGGCGCGGGCGATCACGGCGTTCTCGTCCGGTGGCCGGCTCTCCACTCGCGTCTTCTACACCGGGTAGGGCGCACGGGTTCCGGTAGCGTCGTCTCCGGGATGGGAGAGAGCTGGACGAGCCTCCGCGTCGACGAGGTGCCCTCGATCAAGGTCGCCGGCGAGCTTCGCTGGAAGCCGATCCGCCGCACGCTCGGGATCGAGGCCTTCGGGATGAACGCGTACACGGCGGAGAACGCCGGCGAGGACGTCGTCGAGCGCCACAGCGAGGAGAACCTCCGCCACGAGGAGGTCTACGTCGTGCTCTCCGGTCGTGCGACGTTCGAGCTCGACGGGGACACACTGGACGCGCCGGCGGGGACGATCGTGTTCCTGCGTGACCCGTCCGTCCGACGGTACGCGACGGCGGCCGAGCCGAGGACGACGGTGCTCGCAGTCGGCGGCCGGCCCGGCGAGGCCTACACGCCCTCGGCGTGGGAGTGGTACTTCGAGGCGGAGCGCTTCCGCGACCCATTCGACCCCGAGGCCGCGCTCCGGCTGATGGCCGAGGCGAACGAGCGCTTTCCCGACCACGCCGGCGTGGTCTACTCGACGGCGTGCTGGGAAGCGCTCGACGAACGGCCCGACGATGCGTGGGCGACGCTCCAGCGGGCGATCGAGCTCGACCCCAAGGCGCGCGACTGGGCGCTCCGCGACGAGGACCTCGTCTCGATCCGCGACCGGCTGGGGTCTCCCACCGAAGGTGGCTGATCGTCGCGACGCCGAGCCGCGCCCCGTGGCGAACGTTCGAGGCCGAGCGGAGGTGTCCGACTGAAGTCGGACACCGGCGTCCTCAACCGCCGGGCGTCATCCGGTAGGCGTCGAACACCGCGTCGAGGTTCCGGAGCGCGGTGAGCAGCGAGCGGAGCGCCTTCACGTCGCCGAGCTCGGACGTGTACCAGTTGCGCGCCATCCCGTCCTCGACCGAGCCGCCGTACGAGACGATGTTCGCACCGTGCTCGGCGAACGTCCGGGCGACGTCCTCGAGGAGCCGCGCGCGATCCCAGCCGTCGACCGCGATCTGGACCCGGAAGCTCGACGAGGTCGTGTCGCCTTCCCACTCGACCGGGGTGAACCGCTCCGGGTTCCGCATCAGGGCCTTGACGTTCGGGCAGTCCACCCGATGGATCGTGATGCCCCGTCCGAGCGAGATGTAGCCGCGGATCTCGTCGCCGGGCACCGGCGTGCAGCACTTCGCGAGGCGGACGAGCACGTCCTCCACCCCGGGCACGACCACGCCGAGGGACGTCCCCGTGACGATGCGCTTGCGCGCCGCCGGCTTCATCGGGACGTACGACTCCTCGGTGACGTTGTCCACCTTGAGCCGCTGCAGCACCTTGTTCACGACCTGGCCGGTGCCGACCTTGCCCGAGCCGAGGGCGAGGTAGAAGTCCTCGGCCTTCTTGAACCCGAACTCGCGGATCACGGACGCGAGTACGCTCGAGCCCTGGAGCTTGCGATACGGCAGGTTCTGGGCCTTGAGCGCCTGGTCGAGCGCGTCGCGCCCCTTCTGCTCGGTCTCCCCGCGGGTCTCGCGCTGATACCACTGGCGGATCTTGTTGCGCGCCCGTGACGACCGGGCGACCGAGAGCCAGTCCCGCGAGGGGCCGCGCCCGGACTTCGAGGTGAGGATCTCCACGACGTCGTTGTTCTTCAAGCGGTAGTGGAGCGGGACGATCCGGCCGTTCACCTTCGCGCCGACCGTTCGGTGCCCGACGTCGGTGTGCACGGCGTAGGCGAAGTCGATCGGCGTCGAGCCCACGGGCAGCGTCTTCATCTGGTACTTCGGCGTGAACACGTAGACCTCGTCGTCGAAGAGGTCGGTGCGGAGCGTCCGCATGAACTCCGCGGCGTCGTGCTCGTCGCCCTGCCAGTCCATCAGCGAGCGCACCCATGTGAGCCACTCGTCGTCGCCCTTTGCCGCCTTGCCGCGCTTGTACAGCCAGTGCGCGGCGACACCGAGCTCCGCCTCCTCGTGCATCTCGCGGGTGCGGACCTGGATCTCGAGCGGGGTCCCCGACGGCCCGATCACGGTCGTGTGCAGCGAGCGGTAGCGGTTCAGCTTCGGCATCGCGATGAAGTCCTTGAAGCGGCCGGGCATCGGCTTCCAGAGCGAGTGGATGAGCCCGAGCGCGCCGTAGCAGTCGCGCGTGCCCTCCTCGCCGGAGCGGTCGACGATCACGCGCATGGCCGTGAGGTCGTAGATCTCGTTGAACTCGCGGCCCTTCTTGGCCATCTTGTCGTAGATCGAGTAGAAGTGCTTCGCGCGGCCCGAGATGACCGCCGGGATGTCTGCCTTCTCGAGCTCGAGGCCGAGGATCGTGGCCGCCTGGTCGACCTGCGACTCTCGGTCGGCGCGCCGGTCGGCGACCATGGCCTTGATCTCCGCGTACTTGCGCGGGTGCAGCGTCTGGAAGGAAAGGTCCTCGAGTTCCCACTTGAGCGCGTGGATCCCGAGCCGGTGCGCGAGCGGCGCGTACACCTCGAGGGTCTCCCTCGCCTTCTGCACCTGCTTCTGCTTGCCGAGGTACTCGATCGTCCTCATGTTGTGGAGGCGATCGGCGAGCTTGATCAGGATGACGCGCACGTCCTGCGCCATCGCGACGATCATCTTGCGGTAGTTCTCCGCCTCCGCCTGCTCGCGGCTCGAGAACTGGATCCGCGTCAGCTTCGTGACCCCTTCGACCAGCTGCGCGATGTCGGGGCCGAACTCTGCGCGCACCTCGTCGAGCTCCGTATCGGTGTCCTCCACGACGTCGTGGAGGAGCGCAGCGGCGATCGTCTGCTCGTCGAGATGGAGCTCGGCGCAGATCCGCGCGACGCCGTACGGATGGTGGACGAACGGCTCGCCCGAACGGCGGACCTGGCCACGATGACGATCCTCGGCGAACGCGAACGCCCGGCCGATCAGGTCGCGATCGACGTCCGGGTTGTACGTCTCGATGCTGGCGAGCAGCTCGGCGACAAGGCCCTCGTGGTGCTGCTCGGTGTCGATGACGGCCATGTGCTCAGTGTACGGGCCGGTCGTGTGGATTCCCCCTTCTGGGGGGAGGAAGCGCAGGCAGACCAACGAAGGGTGAGCGCATGCGGCTTCTGCGGGACTATCTCGAGCGTCGGCGCCTCCGGCGGATGCTCTTCATACTGGCCACCTCGGCCCGACGCTGAGCTTCTCGACCCCGGGGGTCGAGACCGCGTTTCTAGGCTGCGAGCGGGAGCTCGAGGCCGCGGCGCTCGAGGAGAGCGCGGAAGCTCGGCGACTCGAGCAGCTGACGCCTCGCGCCCTCGACGAGCCCGAGCTCGGCGAAGATGCGCCGTGCGTCGGCCGACCAGGCGGCCTCCCCGGCGCGCCACTCGGCGGCGAGACGGTCCCGGAGCTCCCCGTAGGCCACGGGCGCATCGAACACGCGGCGGACGACGAGCTGCGGGGCGACCGTGCCGTTCCAGCGGTTCTCCTTCAGCCGGAACGCGACGTCGAAGCGGCTCGGGCCCTGGAGCCGGTCGAGCTGGCCCCCCTGGCCGAAGGCGATCGCGGAGCCGCCGTCGCGCCCCTGCTGGCGCACGCGGAAGCGAAGGTGCTTCCCGTCGCCGACCGTGGCCGCAGCCGTCGCCTCGACGCCGGCGACGAGCAGCGTCGGCTCCGGGTTGCCGAGCCCGAACGGGGCGAGGCGTTCGAGCTCCTGCGCGAGGTCGAGCGTCAACGCGTCGACCGGCACGATCCCGTCGATCAGCGTGAGTGGCCGCAGGTCGGCGTCCGCCAGCATCCGGTCGGCGTGGTGTCCGAACGCCTCCGCGAAGCGCTCGAGCCTCTCCTCCGTGATCGTGAGGCCTGCCGCGGCGCGGTGGCCGCCGAAGCGCTCGAGGTGCTCGGCGCAGGCGGCGAGGCCGCCGTGGAGGTCGAAGTCGGCGATCGAGCGGCCGGATCCCTTCCAGCCATCGCCGCTTCGTGCGACGAGCACGACGGGGCGGTGGAACCGCTCGACCAGCCGCGAGGCGACGATCCCGATCACGCCCTCGTGCCAGCCCTCGTCCCAGAGGACGTACCCGCGACACGCGCGCGCGTCGGGGACCACGACTCGACGGTCGCGACTGCCTCGCGCAGGATCCTGTCCTCGACGCCCTGCCGCTCGCGGTTCAGGTCCTCGAGCGTCGCCGCGAGCTCGCGCGCGCGGGAGCGGTCGTCGGTGAGGAGCAGCTCGAGCGCCACGTCGGGGCGCCCGAGACGGCCCGCCGCGTTGATGCGCGGTGCGAGCCGGAACGCGACGGCGATCGCGTCGACGGTCGCGGGGTCGACGTGCGCCGACCGCATGAGCTCCTGGAGGCCGGGGCGGCCGGTTCGGGCCAGCGCGCGGAGGCCGGCCGCGGCGAGCGCGCGGTTCTCGTCCACGAGCGGGACGACGTCCGCGATCGTCGCGAGGGCGACGAGGTCGAGGACGCGCGCGAGCGCGGGATGGCCGTCGCCGAGGAGGGCCCGCGCGAGCGTGTAGACGACGCCGGTACCGCAGAGCTCCGGGCACGGATAGTCGGAGGGTCGGGTGGCGACGATCGGGCAGTCGGGCAGCGTCTCGGTGGGCCTGTGGTGGTCGGTGACGATCACGTCGAGCCCGAGCTCGCGCGCGCGGGCGACCTCCTCGACCGCCGTGATGCCGCAGTCGACGGTGAGCACGAGGTCGACGCCGTCCTCCGCAAGCTGCTCGATGGTCTCGGAGGCGAGCCCGTACCCCTCCTCGAAGCGGCTCGGGAGCCGCCACTCGACCGTCGCGCCCAGCTCACGCAGGACGAGCACGGCGACCGCGGTCGCCGAGATCCCGTCGACGTCGTAGTCGCCGTGGACACAGATCCGCTCCTGTGCGGCGACGGCGGCGCGAATGCGCTCGACCGCGACCGCGACGTCGCCGAGCGCGAGCGGGTCGTGGGCAGGTGGCTCCGCCGCAAGGAAGGCCCTCGCCTCCTCGGGGTCGTCGAGCCCGCGGCGCACGAGCACCGTCGCCAGCGTCTCGCTCACCGCAAGGGCACGCGCGAGGGACTCCACGCGGCTCCAATCGCACGGTCGGGTGATCCAGCGGCCGTCCTGCATCGCCCAGTCGACGGTACGGAGACCGTCGGACGGCGCGTGCTACGGCTGCGGCTCGCGACGCTCCCGCCGGACCTGCAGGACGATCTTGACCCACAGCAGCACGACGGCGACGGTGGCCCCGACCACGCAGATCGCGAGCGGCGCGAACAACGCCATCTGCTCGAGCGAGTACTTCGTCACGGCGGCACCCACCAGCCAGACGACGAGCACGACCGCGACGACCGCGGGCACGAGGAGGCGATTGCTCACGCCCGCAGGCTAGCCTGAGGTCGATGTCGGACCCGTCGACCAACTACTCGTCCGGGGACTCGTACACGCTCGAGTTTCTCGGCTACCGATTCTCGTTCGGCGTGCGCGACTTCGAGGAGCGGGTCGGCGCCGCCGCCGTGAAGCTCGGGCTCGTCCCGTCGAACGATCTCGACGAGGAGGAGACGGCGGACCTCGTCGAGCTCGCGGCCGACGGGCGCATCGCCGAGGCGCGGAGCCCGCTCGGCGCCTACCTCGTGCGGCACTGGGAGAGGATCGCGCTCGTCGACGGCGAGTCGCTCGTGTACTGGCTGCGAAAGCTCGTCTTCCGGGGCGCCTACCTCGACCACAGGGTCAAGGAAGGACTGCTCGAGGTCGTCTGGGAGGACGCGAGCGGCGAGTTCGCGTACGCGGAGCCGGCCGGCGGCCGCGCGCTCCTCGAGCTCGCACCAACGCCGTCCTGGCACGCACTGCAGTTCCGACCCTGACGTTCCCGGCGCGGGGCGCGGCGCCCAGCGCCGCTACGCGCGCTCGTTGCCGGCGCTGGCACCGGAGAAGCCGAACGCCTGCTCGTCCGAGGGCGCCCCGATCCGGAGCTCGCGGATCACGCCGAGCGGGACGATCACCTCCTGGGGCTCGTCGTCCTCACCGTGCGGGCAGAAGCTGACGAAGCCGAAGCCGGGCTCGGCGGAGATCGTCTTGAGCCGGTGGAGAGATCCATCGAGGAGCTCGATGCTGACCTCGGCGTCCGCGAGGGAGTGCTCCTCCTTGAACGCCTCGACACGACGCAGGATCCGCTGGACGAGCTCCTCGAGCGGCCCCGCCATCGCGGGCGTCCAGATCACGCCGCTCAGAAGAGGCTCCCCCCGTCCCGCGTCGACCCGATGTGGGCGCGGCCGAGCTCGGTGATCACGCGGCCGCGGGGCGTCCGCTGGAGGAAGCCGAGCTGGAGGAGGTACGGCTCGTAGACGTCTTCGATCGTGTCCGGCTCCTCGCCGAGCGAGACCGCGAGCGTCGACAGCCCGACCGGCCCGCCGCCGAACTTCAGCGCCACGGCCCCGAGCAGCTCGCGGTCGATCCGCTCCAGCCCCTTCGCGTCGACCTCGAGCAGCTCGAGCGCCTCCTGCGCGACCGCGGTCGTGATCGCCCCGGCGTGCCTCACCTCGGCGACGTCGCGGACGCGGCGGAGGATGCGGTTCGCGATCCGGGGCGTCCCGCGCGAGCGCGAGGCGATCTCGTCGGCCGCGTCGTCGGCGATCTCGACGGCCAGGATCCCCGCCGACCGGCGGACGATCGTGCCGAGCTGCCCGGGGTCGTAGTAGCCGAGCCGGAAGGTCATCCCGAAGCGGTCGCGGAGCGGCGTCGTGAGCAGCCCGGTGCGGGTCGTCGCGCCGACGAGGGTGAACGGCGGCAGGTCGAGCGTCAGCGTCCGCGCGGCGGCGCCCTGTCCGAACACGATGTCGAGCCGGAAGTCCTCGAGCGCCGGGTAGAGGATCTCCTCCGCCGAGCGGTTCAGACGGTGGATCTCGTCGACGAACAGCACGTCCCGCGGCTCGAGCGCGGTGAGGATCGCGGCGATGTCCTTCTTCTCGAGCGCCGGGCCGGCAACGGTGCGGAGCCCGACGCCCAGCTCCTCGCGGACGATCTGCGCCAGCGTCGTCTTGCCGAGGCCCGGCGGGCCCGCGAGGAGCACGTGGTCGAGCGCCTCGTCCCGCGCCTTGGCCGCGTCGAGCGCGATCCCGAGCTGCTCCTTGACGCGCTCCTGGCCGACGAAGTCGTCGAGCCGGCGCGGCCTGAGCGAGCGCTCGGCCTCCGCCTCCTCGGGCCGGAGCGCGGGCGCGAGGAACTGGCTCATGGACGGCCCCTGGTTGCGACCGTCACGCGGCCGCCCCCCGCAGCGCCAGCCGGACACGTTCCTCGGCCGGAAGCTCGGGGTCGACGTCCGCGAGCGCCCGCTCGGCGTCGACGACCGAGTAACCGAGCTCGACCAGCGCGTCCCGTGCCACGAGGTGGCTCGGCCCGTCGCCGACCGCAGACAGCGCCGGCTCCGACACGGCGCCGAGCTTCTCCCGGAGCTCGAGGACGATCCGCTCGGCGGTCTTCTTGCCGATCCCGGGGATCGCCTGGAAGCGGGCGTGGTCTCCGAGCGCGATCGCCTTGCGCAGCTCCGCTGCGGGCGAGCCGGAGACGACGGCCAGCGCGACCTTCGGGCCGATACCCGAGACGGTCAGCAGATGGACGAAGAGCTCGCGCTCGTCCGCGTCCGCGAACCCGTAGAGCTGGAGGGCGTCCTCGCGCACGTGGAGGTACGTCTCGACGGTGAGCTCGGCGCCCGGCGTGGCCCGTCGGAGGACGGACGGCGTCGCGGCGACGAGGTACCCGACGCCGTTCACGTCGAGCACGAGCCCCTCCCCCGAGCGGCCCGCCGGGCGCCCTCTGAGACGGGAGATCACGCGCAGGCCCTCACGACGCCAGCCGCGCGAGCGGCGGCATCGAGACGTGGCAGATCGCGACGGCGAGCGCGTCGGCCGCGTGCGACGTCCCGGGGTCCGCGTCGAGCGAGAGGATCATCCGCACCATCCGCGTCACCTGCCCCTTGTCCGCCCGGCCATAGCCGCAGACCGCCTGCTTGACGCGCGCCGGCGCGTACTCGGTGCACGCGACCCCTGCAGACGCGGCCGCGACGAGTGCGGCGCCGCGCGCCTGCCCGACGAAGAGCGCGATGCGGGCGTCGGCACCGACGAACGACTCCTCCAGTGCGACGGCGTCGGGTCCGTGCTCCGAGATGAGGGCGGTGACCCCGTCGAAGATCGTCCGCAGCCTGAGCTCGGGTCGCTCCCTGGCGCCCGACGTCCAGCACCCGTGGTCGAGTGCCCTGATACGCCCGTCGCTTTCGTGGACGATCCCGTACCCGCACGCCGCCGTCCCTGGGTCGATGCCGAGGACCTTCACGGGACGAGGGTACGCAGGCCCCCGGACGACTACCGTCCCTGCGTGGAGGTCGTCGACCTGATGGCACTGGGCGGGCGCGGGCCCGTGTGGGGTACCGCGAGCGACGAGCTGAACGCCACGCTCCTCGTGTGGCGCGCCGGCGAGGGGCAGCCGGAGCACGTCAACGAGGGCCGCGACGTGGCGCTCGTCGTGCTCGCGGGGTCGGGGACGCTCGTCGTCGACGGCTCGGAGCATCCGCTCTCGCCGGACGCCTTCGCGATCGTGCCGCGCGGATCGACGCGGAGCGTCGTCGCCGGCCCGGATGGGCTTCGCTGCCTGACGGTGCATCGCAGGCGGGGCGGGCTCGAGGTGAGGGACTTCCGGGGACCGGCCGCGGACACACACGCAGGGTGAGGCCGGCCGACACCGGGCCCGTGCCGGCCCGAGGCGCGAGACGATCTCACGCCCGCGGCGGGATGAGGCGCGGCGACCTCACGGCCGGGGCCGGGCCGGGGTGAGGTTGCAGCAGCCCGGCTGTTGCCGGTCGAGACGCCGCGGCACTTTGCAACAGACTGTTGCAAGGGTCACTCACGGCCGTGGAGAGAGGATGCCCGGGTGCGACCGACGTCGGCCGTGCTGGTCGCGGGGCGGGCCACGCCCGGGACGCCAGGGGACGGCCGGGGCTCGCGACGCCCCGGGCTCGGGACGGCCGGGGGCTCGCTCGCGAGGCCCGGGACAACGCCCGTGCCCCGCGGGGCGCCCGGACGCGCCGGGTCAGCCGGCGACGGCCTCGAGCACGGCTTCGGGGATGTCGAAGTTCGCGTAGACGTCCTGGACGTCGTCGTTCTCCTCGAGCCCCTCCACCAGGCGCACCACCTGCTTCGCCGTCGACTCGTCGGCGATCGCGACGGTCGTCTTCGGCACCATCGACAGCCCTGCGGACTCCGGCGCGTAGCCGGCAGCCTCGAGCGCCTCGCGCACCTGCGTCAGCGCGTCCGGCGCCGCCGAGACCACGAACGACGTGCCGTCGAGCTCGACGTCCTCGGCACCCGCGTCGGCGGCTGTGAGAACGAGCTCGTCCTCGTCGATCCCGTCGGACTCGAGGAGCACGACGCCGCGCCGCTCGAACTGCCACGCGACCGCGCCCGTCGCGCCGAGGTTGCCGCCGTGCTTCGTGAACAGGTGTCGGACCTCGGAGGCGGTGCGGTTGCGGTTGTCGGTCAGCGCCTCGACGATCACCGCAACGCCCTCGGGCCCGTAGCCCTCGTAGACGACGGTCTCGAAGGTCGAGCCGTCGGCCCCCTCCCCCGTGCCCTTTGCGATGGCGCGCTCGATGTTGTCCTTCGGCATCGAGTAGGAGCGGGCCTTCTCGATCGCGTTCTGGAGCGCGAGGTTCGAGCCGGGGTCCGACCCGCCTTCCTTCGCGGCCACCATGATCGCGCGCGAGAGCTTCGAGAACAGCTTCCCGCGCCTCGCATCCGCTGCGCCCTTCTTGTGCTTGATCGTGGACCACTTGCTATGCCCTGACACTCTTCGCCTCCGTGACCAGCTCGAGGAATCGTTCGTGCACCCTGGGGTCGTCCGTCAACTCGGGGTGGAACGCCGCAGCGAGCACGCGGCCGTCGCGGAGCAGCACCGGCTCGCCGTCGAGCTCGGCCAGGATCTCGACGCCCGGCCCGACCTCGCGCACCCGCGGCGCGCGGATGAAGACTCCGTGGAACGGCCGCTCGTCGCCGTCGAGCCCGAGCTCTGCCTCGAAGCTCGCGACCTGTCGCCCGTAGGCGTTCCGAGCGACCTCCAGATCGGCCAGACCAAGATGCGCGCGGTCGACCAGGATCATCCCGGCGCACGTGCCGAAGATCGGCCCCTCGAACGCCCGGATGGCCTCGTCGAGGCCGTACAGCTCCGCGAGCCGCATCATGGTGGTCGACTCGCCCCCCGGGATCACGAGCCCGTCCAGCCCTTCGAGGTGCTCCGGAAGACGCACCTCGACGGCCTCCGCACCGACGCGGCGCAACGCCCGCACGTGCTCGCGGAACGCCCCTTGCAGGGCGAGAACGCCGATCCGGGGCGCGTGATCCACGACGCCAAGTGTAGATCCGGGGCTTCGCAGGGCCGCGGGCGGGCGAGCTACCAGCCGCGCACTTCGAGCCGCTCCGCGTCGGAGAGCGTGCTCGCGGAGATGCCGACCATCGGCTCGCCGAGGCCGGCGGAGACGTCGGCGAGGATCTTCGCGTCCTCGAAATGGGTCGTCGCCTCGACGATCGCGCGGGCGCGCCGGTCAGGGTCGCCCGACTTGAAGATCCCCGAGCCGACGAAGACGCCGTCGGCGCCGAGCTGCATGCAGAGCGCCGCGTCGGCGGGCGTCGCGATCCCTCCCGCGGTGAACGTCACGACCGGGAGGCGCCCGTTCTCGGCGACCCAGCGCACGAGCTCGTAGGGGGCGCGATGCTCCTTCGCCGCGGCGTAGAGCTCCTCCTCGCGGAGGCCCTGCAGCCCTCGGATCGCACCGAACACGGATCGCATGTGGGTGACTGCGTTGACGATGTCGCCCGTGCCGGCCTCGCCCTTCGTGCGGATCATGGCGGCGCCCTCGGCGATCCGGCGGAGCGCCTCGCCGAGATTCGTGGCGCCGCAGACGAACGGGACGGTGAACGCGTGCTTGTCGACGTGGTGCTCGACGTCGGCGGGTGTGAGCACCTCCGACTCGTCGATGTAGTCGATCTCCAGCGCCTCGAGGATCTGGGCCTCGACGAAGTGGCCGATCCGGCACTTCGCCATCACGGGGATCGAGACGGTCTCCTGGATCTCGCGGATCTTCTCCGGATCCGACATGCGCGCGACGCCGCCGTCTCGCCGGATGTCGGCCGGGACCCGCTCGAGCGCCATCACCGCGCACGCGCCGGCGTCCTCCGCGATGCGGGCCTGGTCGGCGTCGACGACGTCCATGATGACGCCGCCCTTGAGCATCTCGGCAAGGCCCGTCTTGACCCGCAGCGTGCCGATCTCGGCCATGCGCTGAGTGTACCCGGCGGTTCTCTCCCGAAGGCCGGGAGAGAACCGCCGCCTCGTCGCTACGGGTCGCTTCTCGGAGCGGTCGCGTCCTCCGCGGGCGGGTCCGTCGGAGGCGCGGGACGGGCGCGGCGGGTGCGGCCGGGGCGGGGGCCGCTGGGGCCGCCTCGGCCGGCTTGTCGTCGCGGTCGGCCGCGCCCTTCGCCGAGTGCGTGGCGCGGCGGAGGACACCTGACTGCGGATGTCGGCAAGGCCCTCACCGGCGGCCCGCATGTTCATCCAGGCGCCGACGACGATGACGATCGCGAGGACTAGCCCGAGCCACGCCCAGAACGTGCGTCCGACGCCCTCGTTGGCGATTGAGGGGCCCGGCTTGTCGAGCCAGCGGATGGCGACGAAGATCAGGAGAAGGACCGACGATGCCGCAGTCGATCATCGACGGCGTGACGCCGATGTCGACATTGATGTTCGCCAATCGCACCGCCTGCCACACGAGGAGCGCGATCGCAGAAGGCCGGCGAGGACATCCGATGCCGTTCCACATGTTCGCGAGAGAGACCCGGTGTCGGCCTACTGAAACCAGTCGAAGATCGAGACGACCAGAAGGGCGATCGTGCTCCCAGGACGACCTTTGCTCCATGGGACAGTTCGCGAGTTGTCCATTGCGCGGCGCTTCCTTTCCGAGGGGACGTGAACGCCCCTATTGTGAAGAGGCCAGGCGACGGATACCACTGCGGCTGCGAAAGTCCTCTCCCCCGCCGCGCCGAGGAGCGAAACGGCGCGGGCCGCCGCACCTCAGGGGAGGGGGTAGCGGCGGCACCGCGACCGTCTCTCGAGGGTCGGGGTCCCCGGCCCTCGCGCGGCTGGTCACCGGACGAGCCGCTCGTGCGTGATACCGCGTCGAGCGCGCGACTCCTTCCGGGCAGAACGGAGACCACCCGAAAGCGGGTCGCGACTCCTGCGCGCCGGCTTCGGTCTCGGATGGAGCCGGCGCGCGTCGGCCCGCGAAGGCTCGCTACGCCACGATCCAGACGACCGCGGCGACGAGCGCCGCGATCACGGCCGTGTTGGCGACCAGGAGCAGCACGACGCCGAGCATGAGCGACGGATCGCTCTCCGTGCGCCCGACGTCTGTACCGCAGCGTGCACAAACCGCCTCGTTGCGGCGTGACGGCGCAACCGTCTGCCAGTCCCGGAGGAGCGCCTCGCTCGCCTGTTCGTCGACGGTTGTGATGATCCGAACATCGCTCCGTCACGCGCGTCCCGACCCCCCTTTCGGGGGTTCGTGACATTCGGCGCGACGGCGTCACCCGCGCGTCGTCCGCTGCGCACGAACCAGATGCCTGATGCTCCTCGAGGCCACTCACGCCGAGCGTCCACGATCTCGCGGCATCGACGGTCTATGCGGTCGGCTGCCCCGCTTCGGTTGCCGCGCGGACCTCGTTCAGCCGACCGCTCGTCACGTCGTAGAGGAACCCGAAGATCGGGATGTTGCCGGGCACGAGGGGGTGATTGCGGATGCGCGCGACGTCGTCGACGACACTCTGGTTGCAGTCGGCGATGGTCAGCCAGTCGATGTCTCTCCCGGCGGAGGAGCCCGGCCCCGTTCCGACGTTCGTGAACCCGTCAGGGCCGAGCTCTGCCGTGTCGAGGCACTCCTCGAGCAGCTCGCCCATGCAGCTCGCCGGTGAAGAACTCCATCCCGCAGTTGGTGTGGTGGATCACGAACCACTCGTTCGTCCCGAGCAGCTTGTGCGAGATGACGAGCGACCGTATGGCATCGTCGCTCGCGCGGCCGCCGGCGTTCCGGATGACGTGGGCATCGCCCTCGCTCAGGCCGGCGTACTTCGCCGGGTCGAGCCTCGCGTCCATGCAGGTGAGGATCGCGAACCGTCGCGCCGGCGGCAGGGCAAGACCGCCCTTGTCGCCGAAGCCGCTTGCGTACTCCTCGTTTGCGCTGAGCACCTCGTCGCGAACAGACACGTTGACCCCTTCCAGGAGGCTTGCCGATCGACTACCTCCGCGATCCTACAAAAAGTAAAGCGGCTATCCGATCTGAAGTGAGCCCGTCCGCGCGACAAGGCACCGTCTGCCCTCACCCGCTTCGCGCGCTGGGCCTCGGGTAAGGAAACCGTTCGGGGTCGAAACCTCTGTCGTCCACTCGACGTCTCAGGAGGTATGACGCCAAGCGGCCAGCGGCTCGCATCGGGCGAGAGGGTCTACCTCTCGAGAGACGTGCGCGCGGGTGGCCAGATCCACGCGATCGGCACGCGCGCCCATGTGCTCGTCGACCACGGGCCGGTGATCGTCCTCCACCTCGACACCTCCAGCGCCGAGATCGTGACGTGCCCGGCAGAGCACGTCGCCCGCGTCGTCGACCGGGTCGCGCACACGCCCGTGCCTCGGGCCGCGAGCCCGAGGCTCCGTCCGTCCTTCGGCTAGGAACGGCGACGGCTCCCCGCTTCGAGGCCGCCGGCGCAGTAGCCGAGTGGCTCGGGAGCCATGTGACCTGCCTCGCCGAGCTCGCAGTGTGCGCAACCGACTGTCGTGAGCGTCAGGATGCGGCCGTGGTTCGCGCACTCCCGAGATCCGAGGCCCGAGGGCCGTTGGGGAAGTCGTGAGCCTCCTCTGGGCCGGTCTCGCCGTTGCAGCGGTCACGGCGATTGCGATCACGGCGATGCTGCTCGTTCGCAGCCGGGCGCCCGCCGGGAGCTACTTCGAGGACGGTGACCGCGCCGCCGGCGTCTTCGGCGTCCTCGCGACCGGGTTCGCCGTCCTGCTCGGGTTCGTGGTCTTCCTGGCCTTCGAGAGCTTCGACACCTCGCGAAGCGGCGCCGAGACGGAGGCGCAGGTCGTCAGAGAGCAGTTCGAGACGGCCCAGCTCTTTCCGGTCGCCGTGCGTGGCCGCCTGTTGGGCGAGCTCGAGTGCTACGCGCGGACGGTGGTTCACGAGGAGTGGCCGGCGATGCAGGCGGGCACCCTCGGCGACACGGTCAATCCCTGGACGCTCGCGATGTTCCGCATCACCAAGACGGTCGAGGCACGCTCAGCCGAGGAGCAGGCCGCCTATGCGAAATGGCTCGACCAGCGCTCCGATCGGGAGACGGCGCGAGGAGACCGAACGCATGGGGCCGAGGGCGTGATCCCGCTGCAGCTGTGGATCGTGCTGCTCCTCAGTGCCGCGATCATCTTCGTGTTCATGCTGTTCTTCGCCGACAGCGCAGAGCGCGCCGTCGTGCAGGCCACGATGATCGGCGGCGTCGCGATCGTGATCACCTCGACACTGCTCCTCCTGTGGTTCCTCGACCACCCCTACCACTCCGGCCCCGGTGGCCTCCGGCCCGTCGCCATGGAGCGAGCCATCGACATCCTCGATCAGGACGCGGCCGCCACGAACCTGAAGCTCACGATCCCCTGCGACGACCGGGGCGCTCGGAGCGGCGGCTGACCCGACACGGCGGCGGTGCCTCGGCGTAGGTCTGTGCCCAGGGCCGTTCAGCGCGAGCGGAGCCGTGCGCGGCGTAGTCTCCCTGGATGCCGGAGGGGCTTTCGGCGAGCCACGTCGGGAAACAGATCAGCGACCACGCAAAGCACCTCGGCCCGCACGAGCGGCGCGACCGGCTCATCTCCATCACCGAGGCCGTGCTGCTCTCGGTCGTCGCGCTGCTCGCGGCATGGTCGGGGTATGCGGCCTCCAAGTGGTCGACGGAGTCCCGTGTCGAGCTCGCCACGGCGTCGGGCCTCCGGATCGAGGCGAGCCGAGCGGATGCCGACGCCTCCGAGTTGCGCAACTTCGACTCGTCCACGTTCGAGTCCTGGTTCTCGGCGTACATCGCCGGCGACAGGACCGCCATGCAGCTGGCGGAACACAGGTTCCGGCCCGAGTTCAAGGTCGCCTTCGATGCCTGGCGTGCGACGCAGCCGGAGACGAACCCCAAAGCGCCGCGGGGGCCTACATACATGCCTCAGTACGAGCGGCCCGGGGCTGCGGAGGCCCGGATTCTCGACGCTCGCGCCAAAGCTGCGTTTCTCGAGGGCGAGAAGGATGGCTCGACCGCCGACAAGTACGTCCGACTCACGGTCGTCCTGGCCAGCATCCTCTTCCTGGTCGGCATCTCGACGCACTTCCCGTACCGGGGCGTCCGCTACGGACTGATCGGTCTGAGCATCGCCCTGCTCGCCCTGTCGCTCATCCAGCTGTCACAGCTGCCGCTGCCTCCCGGCTGAGCCTCTGCCGGCTGACGCCACCCGACGCGGCGGCGAGGAACTCGCCCCTGGCAGTTAGACCCCCCAGTACTGGAAACCGACGCCGACGTCGAAGCGATCGTCGGCCACGCCCGTGTCGGCGATCCCGTAGAACCCGGGAGAGAGCTGCCCGCTGGATTGCGGCGGGACGATGAGCACGCCGCCCACCACATAGCCATACCGCGTGCTGCCGGCCCGGCTCTCGCGGATGGCGAACCGGCTATCGACGACTGTCTCGATCGACGCCTGAGCTCCACTTGCCGAGTCACCCTCGTCCACCAGGATCCTCGCATTCGCCCCGCCCGCGAACAGCGCTCCGCCTGCCGCGAATATCGCCGTTGTCAGAAGCATCCGTGTCTTCGTGATGCCGTACATGCCGCGCCTCCTTCTCATACCGATCGGGTCACACGGCGAGCGTAGGAGGCGGGGTCAGCGCGGTCGTCGTCATCTGCGGCACAGCGTGTGTATCGCTGACGACACACGGGCGGCCAGCAAGCGACCGAAACGCGGTGCGCTGATCTATCCGATGAGCAATCCGAACGCGACGCCGATCGCGATCGCGAGCAACTCGGCCAGGACGACGAGAATGACGAGTCCGAGCATCGCGGTCGGGTCGCTCTCTCGGCGCTCGGACCGCAGGCTGCTGACCATGATCACGACTCGGAGGATGCGCAGGGGACTCGGACAGCATTCGTCGGCTCAGGCTTTGCGTACCGCGATCGCGACGGCGTGCCGCGCCATCCCGGCACGTGTCAGCAGCGAACAGGACAGTTCCTCATCCTGACGATCGCCCGATCGACGGATGGGAGACGCGACGACGTCGACCACACACTGAGAGACCGACTCGGGTGCCCAAACTGCTGCGAGGTTTCAGGCCACGTGGCGGGGGTAGCGCGCACCCGCAAGCCATCTACGGGGAGACGGTCTCGATGCTCAAACGCGTGATCAGTGTTGCGCTCGTAACAGCGGCGGTAGCCGTTCTCGCACAGACGGCGTCCGCGGATCCGACGAACGCGAAGAACAGCACGATGGTCACCGCAAACTGCGGCGCACAGCAACTGCACCTGTCGGTCAACGGCAACGGCGAGTTCACGCCCGCCCATGTGATCGGCGACACCGCCATCTTCGTACCCACCGCGTTCGACATGACGTTCTCGTTCACACCAACGGGTGGCACGACCCAGAGCGAGACCGACACGTCGGCGAAGCAGAATCAGGCGAAGGCGACGGTCACCTGCAACATCCCCGCCAACCTGAATACCTTCCCGAGTCCCGAGGGCACGTTCACCATCTCGGGCACCGTCGCCGGGTTCTTCACGCCCGCAAGCGGATAGCTCATCAGCGCGAACGAGTCGGTAGCCCGTCTTCGGAGCGGGCTACCGACCACGTCCACGGGCACAACCCGTCAACGCCGCCCTCTGGACCCAGCGCCGACCCAGCACCTGTGCTCGTTCGCGGCCTATGCGACACGGTCTGACCCACCGGTTCAAGCCGTTCGTGATGGGCCCGCCTGGACTCGAACCAGGGACCTACCGATTATGAGTCGGCTGCTCTGACCAGCTGAGCTACGGGCCCGCCGCCCGCAATCATGCCGTGACAGCCGTGTCGCGACCGGGGCCGCCGCAGGTGGTCGCTCGACTCCGGCTACCAGCTCACGTTGCCGATCGCGGACGTCATGCCTGCCGACGAGCCGGTGACCGTGTCGGTGCCGTTGCCGTTGGAGACCCCCGTGTTGTCGTACGTGAAGGTGTTGCTGCTCTCGGAGCTGCCGTTCGGGATCGTGAGGGCCGACCCGGTGCTGAAGGTGAGCAGGGCGCTCGCGTTGGTCTTCGAGACGGTGACGACGATCGTGCTTCCCGTCGTGTTGGCGATCGGGTTCCCGGAGCCGTCGACCAAGGTGACGCGTGCGGTCCAGGTCCCTCCGCCCTGGTTCGCCTTCTTGAGCGTGACCGTGGCGGTCCCGACCGTCGCGCAGCCGGCCGAGCTTCCGGCCGAGGTCGCGCAGCTGGTGAACGAGAGGCGCGTCGACGCAGCCGTGACGACCGTCTGGGTCATCGAGGGGGTGTTGCACGGGCTCGCCGCCGCGTTGTTGTTCGCATCCGAGGCGGACGAGACGTACCACCAGTAGGTCCCCGCACCCGACGGCGTGAACGAGGCGCTCGACTGGTAGGTGCCGTTCCCGGCGGGCGTCGCCGTCCCGACCGTCGTGCCGCCGCTCGTGCAGGTGGCGGGCGCGGTGGACTGCGGCCCGAAGACCTTGAACGTGATGGGTGCGGTTGCGTTCGCCCCCGAGCTCGACGCCAGGGTGGCCGTGATCGACGCGGCCGAGATGGCGGTGCCGACCGTCCCGGTGGCGGGCGCGTCCGCGGTCAGCGTGGGGCTCGCCTTGCCGACGGCGAAGGTCTGCGCCACCGGCGCGGCGGCATTCCAGTTCGCGTTGCCCGGCTGTGTGGCGTTCACGATGCAGGTGCCGACGGCGATGAAGCCGAACGTGGCCCCGTTCGTGCCGCCGGACGCGCAGACCGTGGGGCTTCCGGTCCCGAACGTCACAGCGAGGCCCGAGCTGGCCGTCGCCGTGGCGCTGTACGGAGCGCCGCCCGCGGTCGCGCCCGACGGCGCGGTCGACGTGAAGGTGATCGTCTGGTTGCCTTTCGTGACCTGGAACGACCGCTGCGCCTGCGGCGCGGGATTCCAGTTCCCGTTCCCGCCCTGGTCGGCGTTGATCGTGCACGTGCCGACCGAGATGAACGTCACGCTCGTCCCCGAAACCGAGCAGACACCCGGAGCCGCCGACGTGAAGCTCACCGTCAGACCGGAGCTCGCGGACGCCACGACCGTCACGCTCTCGTCGAGCCGCTTGTCCGCCGGCGCCGCGAACGAGATCGCCTGGTTGCCCTTCATCACCTGGAACGACTGCTGCACCTGCGGCGCCGGATTCCAGTTCCCGTTCCCGCCCTGGTCGGCGTTGATCGTGCACGTGCCGACCGAGATGAACGTCACGCTCGTCCCCGAAACCGAGCAGACACCCGGAGCCGCCGAGCTGAAGCTCACCGTCAGACCGGAGCTCGCGGACGCCACGACCGTCACGCTCTCGTCGAGCCGCTTGTCCGCCGGCGCCGCGAACGAGATCGCCTGGTTGCCCTTCAGCACCTGGAACGACTGCTGCACCTGCGGCGCCGGATTCCAGTTCCCGTCCCGCCCTGGTCGGCGTTGATCGTGCACGTGCCGACCGACAGGAGCGTCACGCTCGCCCCGGCGATCGTGCAGACACCCGGCGTCGCCGACGAGAAGCCGACCAGCCAGACCCCGACGACGCACGTCGCCCCAACCGTCACCGGGCTCTCGTCGAACCGCCTGTCCGCCAACGCCGCAAACGAGACCGACTGATTGCCCTTCACCACCTGGAACGACCGCTGCACCTGCAACGCCGCATTCCAGTTGCCGCTCCCGCCCTGATCAGCGGCGATCGTGCACGTCCCGACCGACACGAACGACACACTCGCCCCCGACACCGTGCACACACCCGGCGTCACCGACGAGAAGCCCACCACCAGACCCGACGACGCACTCGCCCCGACCGTCACCGGGCTCTCGTCGAACCGCCTGTCCGCCAACGCCGCAAACGACACGGCCTGATCCCCCTTCGCGACCGCGAAGGACTGCTGAAGGGGCAGGGCAGCGTTCCAGTCGGCGTTCCCCGCCTGATCGGCCGTCACGATGCAGGTGCCGACCGCAGTGAAGCTCACCGTCGACCCCGCGACCGAGCAGACAGCCGCGGCGCTCGGATCGATCGAGAACGTGACCGGGTTGCCCGAGCCACCGCCCGTCGCCGCCACCTCGTACGTCGCCCCGCCCACCTTCGCGCCCGACGGCGCGGTGGAGGTGAAGCCGACGGCCTGGTCGCCCTTCGCGACGGCGAAGGACTGGTGCACCGTCGTCGCGGGGTCGTAATCCCCGTTCCCCGCCTGGTCGGCCGTCACGATGCACGTGCCGACCGCCGTGAAGCTCACCGTCGACCCCGCGACCGAGCAGACAGCCGAGGCGCTCGGATCGATCGAGAACGTGACCGGGTTGCCCGAGCCACCGCCCGTCGCCGCCACCTCGTACGTCGCCCCGCCCACCTTCGCGCCCGACGGAGCGGTCGAGGTGAGCACGATCGTCTGCGCCCCCTTCACGTGTACGTCCACGGGCGCGCTCGTCGACGTCCACGAGCGCCAGATCGCGACCACCTCGTACGTGTAGTCGGTCGGCGTCGTGCTCGTCGGAACGGTGTCCGTGCAGCCGAGGGCCGCGATCGGCGCGGCCGCGGTCCCACAGGCCGCCGACGCAGCTCCCCCGTCGCGGAGGACGTGGTACCCGACGGTGTCCGGGGCCGGCGGGGTGACGGCGTCCCACTGGAGCGCCACGGACGTTCCCGTGGCCTCGTGCGTCGTGATGGTCGTCCCCGCGAGCGTGCCGACGCTCGCCCCGGCGTTCCCCGTCCCGATCGTCGTCCAGAACGCGAGCGCGGTGACCGCCGCGAGGGCGACGACGGCGACCGGGACGAGGCCGAGGAGCACGACGGGTCGGCCGCGGAAGCGGCGCCCGAGAGGAGGGCGCTCGCTCATGGCCCGTTCGCGCTCCCGTCGAAGTGGAGCTCGACCGTCTGGCGCTTGCAGCCGTCCTGATTCGTCGCCAGATTCGCAAGCCGGACGTGCGGGCGCATCGGCTGCGGCACGAGAAAGTCGGTCGCGTTCCCCGGCACGACGAAGGGCACCGAGGACGGCCGGGTCTCGAAGTTCGCGCTTCCACAGGCGTCGTTGCCGGTGACCGAGACGGTGAGGCTCGTGACGGTGATCGGGTCATCGTTCGGGTTGGTGATCCGGATCGGGATCTCGAGCCACACGCCCGGCACGAGACCGGTCACGTCGCCCTCGATCGCGAACCGGGCCGGGGATCCCTTCCCGACCTTCCACGTGTACGAGGCTGCCCGGGAGGTGTTCCCGGCCCAGTCGACGGTGACGACGGAGAACTGATGCCGGCCGTTGTTCGTCGTCTCGACGTGGTACGTGTGCGGCGAGGTACAGGGAAGGAAGCCCCCGTTCTCCTTGCTGCACAGGGAGTACGCGATGCCGCTCCCGGGCGTGGGGTCGGAGGACGACCACGCGAATGTCGACGTCGCGGTGGAGGACGACGTCGGGCGGCTTCTGCGAGAAGGCCGGGGTCGCCGGAGCGACGGTGTCGACCATGACGGACGCCGAGCCCGCGGTGAGGGAGACGTTCCCCGCCGCGTCGACCGACCGCACCTCGAGCGTGTGGGTCCCCTGCGCGAGGTCCGCGTAGGTCTTCGCGCCGCCGCAGGCGACCGCCTCGGCCGCGTCGAGCCGGCACCGGTAGGCGACCACGTCGGGGCTCGAGCCGCCGAAGACGAAGGTCGCCGTCGTCGACGACCAGCCGAGCGGAGGCGCCGGCGGGCCGGCGACCGCCGGCGGCAGCGGCGGCGTCGTGTCGATGCTCCAGGTGATGGTGGAGACGGGCCCCGTGCCCGCACTCGACCCCGCGGGCCCCGATGCGCGAGCCCGGAACACGTGCGCGCCCTCGGCAAGGCCGCCGTAGCTCGCGGGGCTGCTACAGGGGCCGTACGGATCGCCGTCGAGGCTGCACGTCGCCGTCGCGTTGGACGGGCTCACGGAGAAGCCGAAGATGGCATCCGTCGAGCTCGCCGGGTCGGAGGGCCTGGACGTGACCGTCACGCCCGGGAGCGCCACGGACCAGGAGAATGTCGTCTCGCCGCTCGTCTTGCCGCCCTTCGTCGCCCGCACCCCGAACACGTGGGCACCGAGCGGGAGCGCCGCATACGGCGTGGGGCTGGTGCACGCCGCGAACGGGCCGGAGTCGAGCCGGCACTCGAACGTCGCGCCGGACACGCCGGTGAACCCGAAGCTCGCCGACGTCGAGGCCGATGGGCTCGGCGGCGTCGCGATCAGCACCGGCCTGTCGGGGCTCGCGGCACCGGCGGGCGTCGAGACGGCGGGACCGAAGGCCCAGAGCGCGAGAAGGGCAAGGAGAAGGATCGCGCTCAACGCGATCCTCGTCACTGCTCTCCGTCGCTTGCGACTCATCGGCTCTCCTCGGCTCGTGGACGACCGTGGAGGGGCGGCACCGCCGGCCGCCCCTCCACGTGGCTCGGAGTGCTACGAAGCGCGGACCGTGAGGTCGACCGTCGCGCCCTGGCAGGCGTCCTGGTTCGTCCCGGACTCGTCCATCGAGAGCGTGCCGGTGTAGCCGGCGGAGCCGCCGCCCGCGGTCAGGGTCTGCGCGCCGCCCGTCACCGTGCCGCTGAAGTGGAACCAGCCGGCGGTGCAGCTGCCGCTCGCGACGACGCCCTGCTCGGCCACGCTCGACACATGCAGGTCGGAGCTCGTGTTGTTCGTGATCGTCCCGCTGACGGCCACGTTGCCGCCCGGGTGCAGCTGACCGCTCGGGAAGCTCACCGTGACCGTGTACTGGCCGGCGCTGCCGACCGTGCCGGATCCGGTGCCGTCGCCCGTGGTCGTCCAGTACGCATATCCGCCCACCGCGGCGACGACCGCCACGGCGAGGACGGCGACGAGGACCCACGCCCTCTTGCCGAATCGCTTCATGCTTCCTCCTTCTCCTTCCGGAGACTTCGATTGCGCGGCTCCCGACGGCGCCACTGGACGCCGCGCACGAGATGCCGTGGGGGACGTGCTCGAAGAACCGCCGCAGATCCGAGCACGCAGAACGTTGGGGCCTACTTGTTCGTCGATCCTTTCGTCGCGGCCGCCGCACGCTCTCTGCGCCGCGACTGCACGCACCGTAGGGACGGGTCCCCGGGAGCGGTCCCGGACGAAGGTCCAGTTCCGTCGGTGCCCGAGGTGGGACCAACAGGCAAACGGGGGGCGCGTCCAAGCCGTCCCTTTCGCCCTCGACGGGAGGGTGGGAGCACGAGACGTCGCGCGGAATAGGGTCGGCGAGTGGACGTCGTCGCGATCGGTGCGGCACTCGGGCTCGCCTTCGTGCTCGGGATCTCGAGCGCACCGAACGCCGCGTCGGCGCTCATCGCGTCCCGAGCCGCCGCCTGGCACGTCGCCCTCGGATACTCCTTCGTGCTCCACGCCCTCGGCGCGCTGCTCGGCGGTACCGCGGTCGCCCTGACGATCGCGGGGCTCGTGTCGGTGCCTGCCGACGAGGTCGCGACGGTCTACGCGGCCGGTTGCATCGCGGCGATCGCGTTCGTCGCGGCCGCAGCCCGGCTCGGCCTGCCGACGAGCGCCACCCACGGTCTCGTCGGGGGGCTCGTCGGTGCGGGCCTCGCTTCGGGCGGCGTCCACGCGATCAACTGGGGCGGCCTCGACGGGATCCGACCGGTGGGTGCGCTCGGGGTGCTGCTGGCACTCGTTCTCTCCCCGATCCTCGGCATCGCAGGAGGATGGATCGCACGGCGGATCGCGGTGCGCGCTCTCTCCCGTGGTACCCGGCGCCTGCTCGGGCCCGTCCGAGGGGGCATCTGGGTGGCCGCGGGCGCCGTCGCCCTGAGCGACGGGACGAACGACGGTCAGAAGGCGATGGGCGTGGCGGTGGCGGTGCTGCTCGCGACCGGGAGCATCGACGGGTTCGAGGTGCCGCTCTCGGTGCGGGGGCCCGTCGCGCTCGTGTTCGCGCTCGGAACGGTGATCGGCGGCGGCCGCATCATCCGACGCGTGGGTCGCGGGTACTTCCGGCCGACGCCGGTCGACTCGCTCGCCTCACAGACGGCGGCGGCAACGCGTGATCCTGGGCTCGAGCGCCGTGGGCGCTCCCGTCAGCACGACGACCGTGGTCACGGCCGCGGTCGTGGGCGTCGGCGCCGACCGTCACCCACGGCACGTTCGCTGGGCCGGGGTCGCCGACACGATCTCGGCGTGGGCCCTGACGATCCCGGTCTGCGCCGTCCTGGCTGCTGCGCTCGTCGCGTGTGCAAGTGTGGTGACGTGAGCTCCACGCTTCGCTGGTTTCTCCCGCACCATCCGGACATCGTCGGGCTGCTCCGCCGACAGGCCGAGGTCACTTCCACGGGCATGGCGGCGTTCGCCCGCTGGTCTGCCGACGGGGACCCCGCGTCTGCTCAGGAAGTGCGCGACGCCGAGCACGCGGGCGACGACCTCCGCCTCGAGGTGCTCGGGGCCTTGTCGACGGCGCTCACGACACCGATCGAGCAGGAGGATGCGTACGCGCTCTCCGAGCGGATCGACGAGGTGCTCGACCGCGCGAAGGACGCGGTACGGGTCGCGCAGGCGCTCGAATGGCAGCCGGACGAGCACGCGGGCGCGATGGGCGCAAGTGCCGAGGAGGCGATGCGGCACCTGTGCAACGCCGTCTCCTGCCTCCACGAGAAGGGCGAGCATCCGGGAGAGCACGCCGAGCGCGCGATCAAGGCCGCCCGCGCCGTCGAGCACGGCCTGCTCGCGGCGTTCGCGGCGCTGCCCCGCGACGGCGGCTCGTGGGAGCGGACGGCCGCGCTCGAGGTGTACCGCGGGTACTCGGACATCGAGCACGCGCTCCTCCGGGTCGCCGACCGCACGTGGTACGCCGTGCTACGAGCCATCTGAGACGCTTCGCCGCGCCGTGCCCGCGCGCTCCTGCCACAATGACGCTGGATGGCGAGCGCACCGGAGACGACCGAGGAGACCCCGAGCTCGGCCACGAACGGCGGCGCGCTGAAGACCTTCCACCGCGAGACGCACTTCCGCACGGCCGGCGGGCTGTCGGTGACGGACATCACCGAGCACGTCCAGGAGGCGGTGCGGGAAAGCGGCGTTCGCGACGGTGTCTGCTGCGTCTACTCGCCGCACACCACGTGCTCCGTCCGCGTCAACGAGTACGAGCGGGGCTTTCTCGAGGACTTCTCCGTGCTCCTGCGTCGGCTCGTGCCGACCGAGCACTACTACGCCCACGACGACTGGGATCGCCGCACCGAGAACGTCTCCGAGGAGGACATGGAGGCGTCCAACGGCCACTCGCACTGCATGTCGATGCTGATGGGGCCGGCCGGAGAGTCGATCCCTGTGCGTGACGGCGTCCTCTGCCTCGGGCGCTGGCAGCGCGTGCTCTTCCTCGAGCTCGATCGGGAGCGGGATCGCCGGTGGCTCGTGCACGTCGTGGGTGTTTGACGGCTTCGCCGCCAAACGCCTAGAACACCCTCATGACACTGGTCGAGTATCTGCTCATCGACGGGGAGAGGGTGCCGTCCGCGGAGGGGCGCACGTTCGAGACCGTCAATCCCGCGAGCGGCGAGGTGTTCCGCACCGTCGCGGAGGCGGGCGCGGAGGACGCCGACCGGGCGGTTCGCGCCGCGGCCCGGGCGTTCGACGACTGGAGCGCGCGAACGCCGATCCAGCGCGCGAAGGTGCTCTACCGCTTCGCCGACCTGATCGAGGCGCACGCCGATGAGCTCGCGCTGACCGAGACCCGCGACATGGGCATGGCGATCGGCGACGCGCGTTGGTGCGCCGGCAACGCCGCAGCCGTGATGCGCTACTACGCCGGCGCGATCGACAAGTTCTTCGGATCGACGATCCCGGTCGACCGCGACGGGATCGTGCTGACGTTCCGCGAGCCGATCGGGGTCACAGCGCTGATCACGCCGTGGAACTTCCCGCTCAACATCGGGAACTGGAAGACGGCGCCGGCGCTCGCGGCCGGGAACACGGTCGTCCTCAAGCCGGCGAGCCTCTCGCCCCTCTCCGTCCTGCGCTACGCCGAGCTCGGGCTCGAGGCAGGGCTGCCTGCGGGCGCGCTGAACGTCGTCCCTGGACCGGGCCGCGAGGTCGGCGACGCGCTGGTCGAGCACCCCCTCGTCGGCAAGGTCGGCTTCACCGGCTCGACCCAGGTCGGCGTCGAGATCGCACGCAAGGCGGCAGGGACGATCAAGCGCGTCACCCTCGAGCTCGGCGGGAAGAGCGCGTGCATCGTGTTCGCCGACGCCGATCTCGAGAAGGCGGGGCGCCTGGCGCCCTTCTCGGTGTTCGAGAACGCCGGCCAGGACTGTTGCGCCCGCTCGCGCCTGCTCGTCGAGGCGCGCGCCAAGGACGAGCTGCTCGATCACTACGCGGCGGCCACGCGCGCGATCGTCGTCGGGGATCCAGAGTCGACCGACACGCAGATGGGGCCGCTCGTCTCCGCGGGCCAGCGCGAGACGGTCGAGGGGTACATCGCGCGCGGCGAGGAGGAGGGCGCGACCGTGCTCGAGGGCGGCGTGCGCCCGGACGGCCTCGACCGGGGCTTCTACCTCCGCCCCACGATCCTCGACGGCTGCACGAACGACATGGTCGTCGCACGCGAGGAGATCTTCGGCCCCGTCGTCTCCGTGATCACCTTCGAGACGGAGGACGAGGCGATCCGGCTCGCGAACGACACGCCCTACGGGCTCTCCGGGTCGCTCTGGACGCGCGACGGCGCCCGTCAGCTCCGTGTCGCCCGCGCGCTCAGGACGGGCGCGATCGGCGTCAACTCGAACAGCTCGGTCTTCCCGCAGGCGCCGTTCGGCGGCTACAAGGCCTCGGGCGTCGGCAAGGAGCTCGGGATGGAGGGTCTCCTCTCGAACACCGAGCTCAAGAGCGTCTTCGTCTCGACCGAGCGGTAGCCGGAACGCCACCCGGTGTCGGACTTCAGTCCGACACCCGACGACCCACGCGCAGCCAGCGACAATGGTGTCCGACTTCAAGTCGGACACCAGCCGCCCGCTACCGCCGCTCGAGCGCGAGCGCGGCGCGGAAGGCCTGCTCGACCTCGGCGGCCGTCCAGTCGTGGCAGTCGACGTCGAGGTTGTAGCGCTGCTCGCCCGTCGCGCTCTCGACGAGCGATCGCAGATCGTCCTCCGAGACGCCCGCCTCGCGCAGCGTCGGAAAGCCGACGTCGGCCAGCACGCTTGCGACTGCCCGCACCGCACGCGAGCCGTCCGTCGTCCCATCGGCCGGCTCGCCGAGCGCGTCGGCGACGCGCTCGAGCCGGTCGGCGCACTCACGACGAGTCAGGTCGAGGCTCTCGGCGAGCACGAGGCCGATCGTCAGTCCGTGCGGCAGGTGCGCGACGCTGCCGAGCGCCTGCCCCAGCGCATGGTCGGCGGCGCAGTCGGAGAGGTTCATCGCCAGACCGGCGGTGAGGCTCGCGCAGGAGAGTCGTCGGCGCGCGTCGACGTCCGATCCGTCGGCGACCGCGTCGCGCAGCGAGTGGGCGACGTGGTGGCATGCCTCGAGCCCGAACGCGACGGAGAGAGGCGACGAGTTCGTCACGGTGCAGGCGCCGATCGCCTGGGCCATCGCATCGACGCCGGAGTGGGCGGTCGGGGCGGACGGGAGCCCGTACGTGAGCACCGGATCGACGAGCGCGTGCTGTGCGCGCATGCTCGGGTGGCCGAAGCCGATCTTCCGGTCGCGCTCCGTGTCCGTGAGGACGCTCGCGCCCGACACCTCGCTTCCCGTCCCCGACGTCGTCGGGCAGAGGACGAGGGCGATGCGCGGCGACTCGGGCGTGCGGCCGTCGGCATAGTCGCGCGCGGCCCCGCCCTGGTCGGCGACGATCCGCGCAGCCTTCGCGACGTCGAGCGCCGAGCCGCCGCCGATCCCCACGACGATCTCGGCGCCGCTGCCGCGGACGCGGTCGGCGAGCTCGTCCGCCAGCGCGAACGTCGGCTCCCCGGGCCCCTTCACGAACCGCTCGAGCCGCACGCCCGCCGCGTCCGCACCCGCGAGCGCGGCGGCGACGTCCGGGTGCTCTGCCACCGGCTCCTCGACGACGACCAGCGCGCCCGTGGCCTCGAGGGCGGCGAGCAGAGCGGGAAGCTCGGCGATCACGCCGTCGCCGAACGCGATCTTCACCGGCAGCTGGGAGTGGAACGAGGAGATCGACCCCGTGGGCACGAGAGCGCTCACCCGCCCGCAGGTGTCCGACTGAAGTCGGACACCGAGGATTGCGCCCGTCGCTCGGCCCGATAACGGCGAGCCTCTGCGACCAGCGCCTCGAAGAGGCGCTTGTCCTCCTCCATCTCGGGGTGCCACAGGACGCCAACCGCGAAGCGCCTGTCCGGGTCCTCGAGGCCTTCGAGCGAGCCGTCCTCCGCCCATGCCGTCTCGACGAGCCCCTCCCCAACGCGTCCCACGCCCTGGTGGTGGCTCGACTGCACGCCCTCGTGACGCGCACCGATGATCTCGGCGAGGCGCGTCCCCTCCTTCACCTCGACCGGATGCTCGGAGAACGTGCCGAGGACCTCGCGGTGGCCCTCGTGCCCGACGGCATCTGGCAGGTGCTGGACGAGGTCGCCCCCGCGGACGACGTTGAGGAGCTGGAAGCCGCGGCAGATCGCGAGCGTCGGGACGTCGCGCTCGAGCGCACGCCGGAGGAGCGCGAGCTCGCCGGCGTCGCGGTGCTCCTGCGCGGGGTCGGTCCTGTCGTGCCGCTCCGCCCCGTAGGTCTCCGGGTCGACGTCGATCCCGCCCGAGAAGACGACGCCGTCCAGGACGTCGAGGGTCTCGTCGACGCCGTCGACGCTCGGCGGCACCACGAGGGCCCGGCCCCCGGCGCGCTCGACCGACTCCACGTAGTGATAGGGGACGAGTGCGGCCTCGAGCTCCCATGCGCCCCAACGCGCCGGTTGCGCGTACGAGGTGATGCCGATGATCGGCCTCCCGCCCACGCCCAGAACGTAGCGCAGGTCCTCGGCGACGGAGCGCTTGTGTCGAATCACCACAAGCGTTGTCACCCGAGCGCCTCAGTCGGAGGCAGCGTCCTCTGCGAGCACGGCCGTGAGCGCGGCCCGCTCGACGTCGGTCAGCGCCCGGGAGCGGCCAGTTGCGGCGTCCCGGGCGACGATCACGGACTCGGCCTCGGCGGCGACCCAGCCTGCGCGGGCGACGATCTCCTCGCGCAGCGTCAGGCTCGACGTGCCGATCCGGACGAGCCGGGTCCGCACGACCACGGAGCCGTCGTCCTGCGTGAGCTCGCGGCGGAAGTCGATCGCCACACGGGCGAGCACGTAGTCCCAGAGGCTCTCGTCGGCACCGAGCGCCCGGGCGAGCCACGCGTCGCGCGCTTCCTCGAGGTAGGTCGCGTAGACGGCGTTGTTGACGTGGCGGAGCGCGTCGAGGTCGCGCCACCGGATCTCGATCGTCGTCTCGCCCGTCATCGGCGTCAGTTGGCGAGGCCCTCGCCGCGAAGCATCGTGCGAACCGTGCCCGCGAGGATGCCGAGGTCGCGGCGGACGATCTCCGAGGCCGAGCCGCGTTCGAGCAGAGCGACGTACTCGGTGTCGAGCTGCTCGAAGTCGACCCCGAGGCCCTTCGAGACCTGGGCAGCCCCGGTCCAGCCGGCGGGTACGCGCAGCCGGTAGTCGACGCCGCGCTCGACCTGACGCTCGACGAGCTCCTTCGGCCACGGTCGGGGACCGACGAGGCTCATCTCGCCGACCAGGACGTTCCAGAGCTGCGGCAGCTCGTCGAAGTACATCGGCTTCAGCACGCGCCGACCCGCCCACGTCAGGTTCGCGACGTCGGCCTCGAACGGCCGCACGTGGCCCGCGGCCCGACGGAGCACGTCCTCGCGCAGCGTCCGGAGCTTCAGGAGCCCGAAGGAGCGGCCGGCCGAGATGCGCCGCTCGCGGTAGAACACGCGGCCGCGGTCCCGGGGGCAGCGCAGCATGTCGAGACCCGACCGCTCCGAGCACGACCGCCCAGACGGGCGTGAGCAGCACGATCAGCGAGCCCGAGAGCGTCATGTCGAGAGCGCGTTTCGCGCGCGGGACCCCGACGCCCTCAGATCCGCTCGAAGTAGCGCTTCCGTTCCCAGTCGGTGACGAAGCGGTCAAAGATCCCCTGCTCGGTGCGCGCGTAGTTGAGGTAGTGGTCGACCACCTGGTCGCCGAGGGCGGTACGTGCCACCGCTCCACCCTCGAGCGCCGCGATCGCCTCGCGCATCGTCGACGGGAACCGCTCCGCGTCCGACTCGTAGGCATTGCCCTGCAGCGGGGGCGGCGCCTCGAGCCCGTGCTCGATCCCATGGAGGCCGGAGGCGATCAGCGCCGCGAACGCGAGGTACGGGTTGACGTCGCCACCCGGGATCCGCGTCTCGACGCGGCGCGACGCTGCCGTGCCCGACCACGCGGAACCCGCAGGTGCGGTTGTCGTTCCCCCACGCGAGCGTGGTCGGCGCCCAGCTTCCCGCTGCGAAGCGCTTGTACGAGTTGATGGTCGGCGCGAAGAAGACCGCGAGCTCCTTCGCGCACGCGATCTGGCCCGCCAGCCACTGCCCGAACAGGGCGTCGTCGTCCGCGAACGCCGCCTCGTCGCCGCGGAAGAGCGAGGAGTGGATGTGGCACGAGTTTCCGATCCAGTCCTCGAACGGCTTGGCCATGAAGGTGAGCGCGCAGCCGTGGAGGAACGCGATCTCCTTGGCGCCGTTCTTGTAGATCACGTGGTTGTCGGCGGTCGTGAGCGCGTCCGCGAACCGGAAGTTCAGCTCCTGCTGGCCGGGCCAGGCCTCGCCCTTGGAGGTCTCCACGCGCATCCCCGCCGCCTGCATGCCGTTGCGGAGCGCGCGCAGGAGCGGCTCGTCGTACGTCGTGGCGAGGATGTGGTAGTCGAGGATGTACGGGACCGAGGGCGTCAGGCCCGCGTAGCCCTTCTCGTGTGCCTCCGCATACGTCTCCTTGACGAGGAAGAACTCGAGCTCCGAGCCGACCATCGGCGTCAGGCCCAGCTCCGCCGCACGCTCGACCTGGGCCCGGAGCACCTGGCGCGGCGAGGGCTGGACGGGCGAGCCGTCGTGCCACCCGACGTCGCCGAGGACGAGCGCCGTGCCCTCGAGCCATGGGATCCGGCGGAGCGTGCCCATGTCGGGCGTGATCGCGAAGTCGCCGTAGCCCTGCTCCCAGCTCGCGATCTCGTACCCGGGCACCGGGTCCATCTCCATCTCGAGCGCGAGCAGATAGTTACAGCCCTCGACGGGGTGGCCCGCGTCGATCTCGTCCAGGAAGAACTCGGCGTGGAGGCGCTTGCCGAGCAGGCGCCCCTGCATGTCGGTGAAGGCGACGACGACGGTGTCGATCTCGTCCGTCGCGACGAGATCGCGGAGCTCCTGGAGGGTCAGCATGGGCGCGATCCTATTCCGTCGCCCACCGTCCGGGCGGGGGTCGACACTCGGTGATCGTTGACATGTCTTGACAGACGCGCGCATCCCGTAGGTGAATACCACTCCTCGGAATCGACGAAGGAGGCAGGCAATGAGCACAGGGCCCGAAGGCGGCGGGTACCGCACCTCGGAGGACGAACAGATCCTCCACAGGCTCGGCTACGCGCAGGAGCTGTTCCGCGGCGATGGGCGGGTTCCAGAACTTCGCGATCAGCTTCACGATCATCTCGATCCTCGCCGGCTGCCTGACGTCGTACTACATCGCGTTCGAGCAGCGGCGGCCCGATCGCGATCTCCTGGGGCTGGCTCCTCGTCGGTCTGATGTCGACGCTCATCGCGCTCGCGATGGCCGAGATCGCCTCCGCGTATCCGACGGCCGGCGGCCTCTACTACTGGTCGTCGAAGCTCGGCAGCCCGGCCTGGGGCTGGTTCACGGGCTGGTTCAACCTCGTCGGCCAGATCGCCGTCACCGCCGCGATCGGCTACGGCCTCGCGATCTTCGCGACGTCGCTGATCAACCTCTGGTTCGACTACCCGAACACGAACGAGTCGGACGCTTCCTGCACGTATTCACGGTCGTGATGTCCTGATCGCCGTCGTGCTCAACATGTTCAAGGTCAGCATCACTGCGATGCTCAACACGATCTCGGCCTACTGGCACATGGTCGGGCGTGCTCTTCATCGTGCTCGTGCTGATCATCGTGCCCGACAACCACCAGTCGTTCAGCTACGTGTTCACCGAGACGATCAACAACTCCGGGTTCTCGGGCACGAACTTCGGCAGCATCGTCTTCTGGTACGTGTTCGGCCTCGGGCTGCTGATGTCGCAGTACACGATCACGGGCTTCGACGCGTCCGCGCACATGGCCGAGGAGACGCACAAGGCGTCGCGGATGGCCGCTGTCGGCATGTACATGTCGGTCGTCGTCTCGGTCGTCTTCGGCTGGATCCTGCTGCTCGCCGTGACGTTCGCCGTTCCCGACACGCAGGGCGTGCTCGACGCGTCGGCGGCGCCGTCACCTGGATCTGGACGACGTCGATGAGCGAGACCTGGGCGGAGATCCTCCTCTTCATCTGCTGCGTCGCCCAGATGTTCTGCCTGACGGCCTCGGTGACCTCGGCATCCCGGATGATGTTCGCGTTCTCGCGCGACGGCGCCGTGCCCGGCCACCAGCTCTGGCGAAGCGTGTCCCAGGCATCCGCGTCCCGGTGTGCGGCGGTGATCGGCGATCGGCGTCTTCGCCTGGGCACTGATGGTCCCGGCGATACTGGAACACCGCGATCGGATACCTGGTCGGCACTGTCGATCGCCGTGATCGGGCTCTACATCGCGTTCATCCTCCCGGTGATCCTCCGCTCCGGAAGGGCGACGGCTTCGAGCCGGCGCGCGTGGAGCCTGGGCAAGCACTACAAGTGGATCGACCTCGATCGGCGATCGTCTGGGTGGGGATCATCACGATCCTCTTCCTCGGTCCCGATCCGCCGGCGGGGATCCCGTGGAAGGACGGAGTTCAACTGGGATGTCGCCGAACTACGCGCCGCTGACCGTCGGCGGGGCAGCTCATCCTCTTCGGCGGCTGGTGGGCGCTGTCTCGGCGAAGAACTGGTTCAAGGGCCCCGTGCGGATGGGCACCGCGGAGGAGCTCAGCAGATGGAGGAGCGAACCGCTCGGGGAGTACGAGGTTCCGGCGGACACCGGGCACTGACATAGCGACCGGTCTCGTCACGCGCTGTTCCGGAAGGGGCGCCCGAGGGCGCCCCTCCGGTCGCTCAGGGCTCGAGCGCGCGTGCGGAATCCGGGCTCGGCGGCCGTCCTCCGCATCCGCTCGAAGTGCTCGGCCGCGTACGCCGTCGAAGTCGAAGTCGAGCTCGGAGACGACGCCCTGCACGACGCCCCACATCGCCTCGCGGAAGTCGGACATGAACCGCATCAGGTCGAGGGCCGCGAGACCCTCGGCGTTCGCGTCGCCCGCGTAGGCCGCGAGGAGCACCGCGCGCCCGTCCGCGTCCAGCTCGTGGTTGATCGAGAAGTTCGCCAGGTCGAAGAACGGGTCGCCCATGCCCGCGTACTCCCAGTCGACGATCACGAGGCGCTCGCCGTCGTCGATGAAGTTTGCGTTGAGCAGGTCGTTGTGGCACGGCCGCGGAGGCTGGTCGGCACGGCGCTCGGCGATCCGCTGCGCCACCTCATGTGCGTCCCGGAACGCGTCGGGCAGCGCAGCACCGCGCGCGACCGCGGTGTCGCGGTAGCTCTCGACGACCTCGAGCGCGTCGAACGTGCCGGGGATCGGCGGGCCGCGGTGGAACGCACGCAGTGCGCCCGCGACGCGTCGGAGCTCCTCCGGCTCGCGCAGCTGCTCGGGCGGTGGGATCGCACCCGCGACGAAGCGGGTGACGAGCCACCCCTCCGGCTCGACGAAGTCGACGACCTCGGGCCCGACGCCGGCCTCGGCGGCCGCGCGGGTCGCTGCGAGCTCGACGGTGCGGTCGATGCCGAGCAGCTCCGTGTCCTTGCCTGCGACACGCAGGACGAACACGCCGTCGGGGCGCGTCACCCTGACGTTGTGGTTCGTGATGCCGCCGCCGAGCACGTCCCAGGTCGAGCGGCCGTCGGGCCAGACCCGGGCAACGGCGGCAGCCAGCCTGGGCTCCTCCGTCGCGCTCACACCACCGCTCACCTCGCGACCGGGGAGCGCTTGTAACAGTCTGTTGCTTGCGGAGACGCGCCGTGGGGCCTCATGCCCGGATTCGCTCTCCCCGCGGGTCGTACAGCGGCTCGTCCGCGACGACGGCGGGGATCCACTCGCCGAAGATCTCCACTGCGACCTCGGTGCCGATCTCGTGCTCGGCCGGGAGGTACGCATACGCGATCGACGCGGCGACCGTGTAGCCGTACCCGCCGCTCGTGACACGGCCGACGGGCTCCTCGCCCACCCGCACCGGCTCGGAGCCGAGAGCGACCGCGTCGGGGTCGGCGAGCGTGAGGCAGCGCAGGCGCCGCTCCGGCTCGCTCCCCGAGAGGAGCGCGTCGCGGCCGACGAAGTCGCCCTTGTCGAGCTTGACCGCGAAGCCGAGTCCGGCCTCGTACGGCGTGTCCTCGGGCGAGATGTCCGCGCCCCACACGCGATAGCCCTTCTCGAGCCTGAGCGAGTCGATCGCCTTGTACCCGCCGGCGACGAGGCCGTGCTCATGGCCCGCCGAGCCAGAGCTCGTCCCACAGGCGCGCGCCGAACTCGGTCGGGCAGTAGAGCTCCCATCCGAGCTCGCCGACGTAGGTCACCCTGACCGCGAGGCACGGCACCGGCCCGACGGCGACCTCCCGCGCGGTCATGTACGGGAATGCGTCGTTGCCCAGGTCGCTCACGGTCAGCTGCTGGAGGATCGTGCGGCTCGCAGGGCCCCAGAGGCCGAGGCAGGCATACGCGGAGGTCACGTCAACGACGTGCACCGATCCGTCCTCGGGGGCATGCTGTCGGATCCACGCCGCGTCGTGCTGTCCGAATGCGGTGCCGGTCACGATCCGGAATCGTTCCGGCCCGAGGCGCGTGACCGTGAAGTCGCACTCGATCCCCCCGCGCGGGTTCAGCATCTGCGTGTAGGTCACCCGGCCCGTCTCCCGCGCGACGCGGTTCGCGCAGAGACGCTCGAGGAAGTCGGCGGCGCCCGGCCCCGAGATCTCGAGCTTCGCGAAGGAGGACTCGTCGAAGAGCGCCGCCGTCTCCCGGCACGCGCGGTGCTCGGCGCCGATCGCTGCCGACCAGAGCTTCCCCGCCCAGCCGCGCGGCCGGAGCGACTCCTCGCCTGCCGCCGCGTTGGGCTCGAACCAGTTCGCGCGCTCCCAACCCGACTTCTCGCCGAACACGGCGCCGAGCTCGCGGAGCCGGCCGTTGGCCGACGAGAGCCGCAGCGGCCTTCCTGCCTCGCGCTCGTGACCCGGGTACTTCACGTCGTAGTAGGTCTCGTAGATCTCCTTCGTGCGCGCGAGCGTGTACTCGCGGGAGCGGTATGCCGCCCCGAAGCGGCGCGAGTCCATGTGCCAGACATCGAGCGACGGCGTCCCGTCGACGATCCACTCGGCGACGAGCTTCCCCATCCCCCCGGCGCCGGCGAGCCCGTGCGCGCAGAAGCCCGCCGCGACCCAGAAGCCCCGCACCTCGCTCGGCCCGAGGACGAACTCGCCGTCCGGCGTGAACGCCTCGGGCCCGTTGATCAGGCGCACGACGCCCATCTCCTCGAGCGATGGGACACGCACGATCGCGTTCTGCATCAGCTCCTCGAAGCGCGGCCAGTCCTCCTCGAGCAGCCGGCCGTTGAAGTCCGGGGGGATCCCGTCGAGCGACCAGGGCGCGCACTGCCGCTCGTAGCCGCCCATGATCAACCCGCCCGACTCCGGGCGGAAGTAGACGAGCAGCGACGGGTCGCGCATCGTCGGCATGTCGAGCGGGAGCCCCGACGGCTCGAGGACGAGGTACTCGTGCGCCATCGGGACGACGGGCACCGTCACGCCCGCGAGCGCCCCGATCTCGCCGGCGAACATGCCACCCGCGTTGACGACGACCTCCGTCTCGATCTCCCCACGGTCGGTCTCGACGCCGGTCACGCGACCATGGTCCGTCCGGATCGCCGTGACCCGGGTGCCCGTGTTGACCTCGGCCCCCCGCCGGCGCGCTCCCTCGGCGAGCGCGAACGTCAGCTGGCTCGGGTCGATGTAGCCGTCCGTCGGCAGGTAGGCGGCGCCGAGCACGCCGTCGGTCTCGATCGGCGGGAACAGCGACCGCGCCTCGGCGGGAGAGATCAGCTCGAGCGGCAGGCCGAACGTCTTGGCCCAGCCCGCCTGGCGCGCGATCTCCTCCATCCGCTCCACCGAGGAGGCGAGGCGCAGGGAGCCGACCTCGCGCCAGCCGGTCTCGAGCCCGACCTCCGCCTCGAGCGTCCGGTAGAGGTCGACGCTCTCCATCATCATCCTCGTGAGCGAGAGGGACGACCGAAGCTGGCCCACGAGCCCGGCCGAGTGGAACGTCGAGCCGCTCGTCAGGTCGGCCCGCTCGACGAGGACGACGTCGTCCCACCCCAGGCGCGCGAGCCAGTAGAGGATCGAGCAGCCGCCGACCCCTCCGCCGATCACGACCGCCCTCGACCTCGCCCGCACCCCGCCTCCTCGTGTCCGACGTACGACGTAGGCGGCAACCTAGACTCTCGGGGTGAGGGTCGTCGCGCGACCCGATGCGCTCGAGCTGCTCCGGATGCGAGGCTCGGTCTACGTTTGGCCGCGCGCGTACCGATGCTGCGGGGGCCGCCAGTTCGTGCTCGAGGCCTCGCTCGAGCGGCCTGCGGGCGACTTCGAGCTGGTGCACGCGGTCGACGGCTTCCGCATCTACGCGCCGCCCGGGCTCGCGCGGCCGGACGAGCTGCATTTCGACATCGATCGCCGCCGTCGGGTCCACGCGTACTGGAACAACCAGGCCTGGATCGGGTAGCCCCTGCCGTCCGCTCCGTGCGTGGGTGGCACGGGGCGATCGCTCAACCCATCCAGGCGCCGCCGTTCTGGTCGATCGCCTGCCCGGTGACGCCCCGCGCGTCCGGCGAGAACAACCACGAGACGGTGCCCGCGACGTCCTCCGGCTGCGACATCCGGCCCAGAGGCACGTGCGACATGGCGTCGCGGTACGCGCCCTGCCGGGTACCACCGCTCGCCGCCGCAGCGGCATCGAGGCCCAGCCAGGCCATGTCGGTGTCGACCCAGCCCGGGCAGATCGCGTTGACCAGGACGCCACGTGGCGCGAGCTCCGCTGCGAACGAGCGGACGAGGCCGAGCAACCCGGCCTTCGACGCGCTGTAGCCCGTGTAGTCGGGCACCGCGATCCGCGCGAGGATCGACGACAGCACGACGATGTGCCGCGCGTCGGGGCCCGTGGCGAGGTGCCGGACGGCGGCTCGGATGCAGTGGTACGTCCCGTTGAGGTTCGTCTGCACGAGGTCGTCGAAGCGGTCGCCGCCTTCGTCGTCGTCCCCGTTCGGGCCCCCGATCCCGCTGGCCGCGACGAGCCCGTGGATCGGGCCGAGTGCCCCTGCAGCCGCGTCGAACGCCCGCTCGACGCGACTCCGCTGCCGGATGTCGCAGGGCGCGACCCGGACCGGGCCGTCGATCGACGCCGCCGTCTCCTCGAGCCTGTCGCGATCTCGGGCAAGAAGGGTCAGCGCGGCCCCTTCCCGGGCGAGCCGAACGGCGATCGCGCGCCCGATGCCCGTGCCCGCGCCGGTGACGACGACGTGCCTGCCGCTCAATCCATCTCCGCTCGTTCGCAATTTGCGGCCTTTCTCTCGTCGGATCCCCTTGCGACACTGTGACGGAGAGCGTAGATTGCCGCTGCGCCGAGCACGGGACGCGACTAGGACGAAGCTCTCCCGGGAGGCCGTACGCGGAAGCGGAAGGTCAGCCGGGGAAGTGGACGAAAGCGCACCCGGCTCGGCGAATCCTTGGTCATTTCTAGGTAGAGCACGATGCGGTCAACGCAAATATGTTCGTGATGTAAAGAAAAATCCGCAAACTGCGAGAATCGTGTTTCCCTCGTACTTGACGGGCTCTCGCGAAGGCCGTAGAGTCCTGATTGCACCGAGGATGGAGCGCCTGAGGTTGATGGCCCTCCGACAGGCAGACGCTTCGGCGGCGGTCAGTCGGAAGGTCGGACGAAGGAGCACCGGCTCTCGGTGCATTTTTGCGTGCATTGTCGATCCCATGTACGTCTCTCGAGTCGAAAAGCCGCGCGATCGTCAATCGCCGGTATTTGCGACAATTTCATTGCAAGAGGTCTTGACCGGCGAAGAATGAGTCAGTAGGTTTCCGAGTGCACCGAGCACGGAGCGCCGAAGGTTGAAGGCCCTCCCGCCCGGCAGTCGCTTCGGCGAAGGTCGATCGGGTGAGCTGGACGACGGCGAGACCGACTCGGTGCATTTCTTTGTTCGCAGAAGGCAAGCGGGATTCCGCCGAACGGAATCCTGCGCTCGGATCCCCCGCCAAAGGCGGGGGCAGATCCCCGAAGGCGCCCGCTGTCGCGGTCGCGGCTGCGTTGACTGCCAGGCGCGCGCTGTCGCGGTCGCAGCCTGCCTGCGCGTCGGATCTCGCCCAGGTGTCCGACTCGAAGTCGGACACCAGCACAGCGCAGGCCGCCGGTGTCCGACTCGAAGTCGGACACCGGGCATATCCTCGCCGGATGCGCCGGATCGTCGCGATCTCCGGGACGATCGTCTTCCTGGACGCGATGCTGTTCGGGGCGATCATCCCGCTGCTGCCCCACTTCGTCGACCTCTTCGACCTGACGAAGCTCGAGGCGGGCCTGCTGCTCGGAGCGTACGGCGGCGGCGCGCTCCTCGGCGGGATCCCCGGCGGGCTCCTCGTGGGGCGCATCGGACCGAAGCGCGGTGTCCTCGCCGGGCTCGCGGTGCTCGCGGTCGCGAGCCTCGGCTTCGCGCTGGCAGACGGCCCGGTCGCCCTGGGGATCGCGCGGTTCGTCCAGGGCTTCTCGAGCGCCACCACCTGGGCGGGCGCACTCGCCTGGACCTCCGTCTCGGTCGAGCGCGAGCGACGCGGCCAGGCGCTCGGCACGGTGTTCGGCCTCGCGGTGTTCGGGTTCGTCGTCGGCCCGATGGTCGGCGCCGTCGCCGACGTCGTGGGAATCCGCGCGTCGTTTGCGACGATCGCGGTCGTCGCCGGCGCGCTGGCCGCCGGGCTCGCGACGGTCGCGGCGCCGCCCCGCGAGCACGCCCGGGCCGGCGCCGTCGGGCGAGCGCTGCGCGATCGGGCGTTCGTCGGCGGGCTGTGGCTGAACACGCTCCCCGCGCTCTTCTTCGGGACGCTGGATGTCCTCGTCCCGCTCCTCTTCGACGACGCGGGGTACGGCGCGGTCGCGATCGCCGCCGTGTTCGTCGTCGCCGGTGTCGTCGAGGTCTTCGTCAACCCGGTCGTCGGGCGGATCTCCGACCGTCGCGGCCGGCTACTCCCGGTCCGGGTCGCGCTCGCCGCGTCGATCGCGGTCGCCGTGGGGTTCGCGCTCGCCGTCGAGCCGATGGTCGTCGCCGTGCTCGTCGTCGCCGCTTCGATCACCTTCGGCGGCTTCTACACGCCGGGGATGGCGCTCGTGGCCGACCGCGCCGAGCGCGCCGGGCTCGCGCAGGGGATCGGGTTCGGCGTGACGAACACGGCCTGGGCGCTCGGCGCGCTCGTCGGCCCGGCGCTCGGAGGCGCGCTCGCTCAGGCGTTCGGGGACCCGGTGCCGTACCTCCTCTGCGGGTGCCTCTGCGGGCTGACGCTCGTCGCCGCGCTTCGCCACCCTGGGCGCGTGCGCGTCGCCTGAGCGTCAGGCCGCGGCCGGGAACCGGTGCAGAGCCCATTCGGCGTCGAGCGGCCGGAGGCGGTAGTCGCGGCCGTTGACCAGGGCGTAGTCGCGGCGGCGCGGGTCCATCGGGAGGCGCGCCTCGACCGGGTACCAGCGGTTGTGCCGCGCGATGAGGTCGTTGACCTCGTCGAAGCTCCAGCGCCCGACGACTCCCAGCCACTCCCGTGCAAACCGCTCGGGCGGTACCTCGGCCGCGATCCGTGCGCGCACCTCGTCGAGCGCCCGCTCGTGCGCAGCGGTCATCGCCTCGATCTCACGCAAGCGCACCATGTACGGCAGCGGCCCACCGAGCGACGCGAGGTACCCCTCCGCCGAGGGCCGGAAGTTGCGCAGCCGCAGCGGCCGGGAGCGAAGGGGGCTCGCCCGAAGATCCTCCTCGATGCCGTCGAGCTGGCGCCGCTCCCGCGCCGTCTGCGCCCGCGGCGCGTCTTCGCGGAGGATGGACTCCCGCTCCTGCGGCTTCACGTCTCAAGTACAGCAGACCGCCCGCGCCGGGCAGGCCGGTCGAGACCGGCGAGCGCGAGCCCTCCGAGCACCGCTGCGACGACGCCGATCCCGGCGAACATCGCCCAGGTCGCCTCGTCGCCGAAGCTGTTGCGCATCTGGAGCCCGATCAGCGGCGCGAGCGCGAAGCCGATCGCGGGTGCGCTCCCGAAGGCGCCCATATAGGCGCCGCGGATGTCCGGCCGGCGCGAGCTCGGCGACGACCGCCTGGGACGTCGGCACCCACAGCATCTCGCCGACGACGAACACGACGATCACGAAGACGATCGCAGGCAGCGCATGCGTCCGGACGAGGAGCAGGAACGGAAGCCCCATCACCAGGAGCGCGAGCACGAGCTTCGGAGCGGGAGGGATCGGGGTCGCAAGCCGCGTGAGCCTCACCTGGAAGAGCGCCACCAACAGGGGGTTGACCCAGACGAGGAACCCCCACGCGGCGGGCTCGTAGCCGTACCCGTCGACGAGCGACACGGGCAGCACCACCTCGTACGCGACGTAGGTCGAGCCAGGCGAAGACGGCCGAGCCGAGAAAGAGCAGGAAGCGCCGATCGGCGAGGATCACCGACAGCGAGCCGCGCTCCGGCGGGCCGTCCGGCGCGAACGCGCCGCGCCGCGGGAGGTAGCGGTAGGCGATGAGCCACGAGATCGCGGAGAGGACGGCGACGCAGGGGAACAGGGCCGTCCAGCCACCGACCACGAGGAGGAGCCCGCCGAGCGGCGGCCCGATGACGACGCCCATGTTCGCGGCGACGCGCACGGACGCGTACGCCGCCTGCCGGCGCTCGGGTGCGACGAGGTCGGCGACCATCGCCTGGGAGACCGACCCGCCGAGGCCCCCGAAGATGCCGGCGAGCGCAAGCGCGCCCAGCCCCTCCCACTTCGCGTCGGAGAGGGAGAGGAGGACGAGCGGGTAGGCGATCATGACGCCGCTGCCGATCAGGATCACGCGCCTCCGGCCGATCCGGTCGGAGAGGTAGCCCCGGCGAATCCGCTCAACGCCGAGAGCACAGCCCCCACGAGCAACGCAAACGGCAGCGCAGCCTTGGCGCCGAGCTCCTCGACAGCCCAGATCGCCAGGAAGCTCCACGAACGCGGAGCCTGCGGCGCTCCCGACGAGGGTGACGCCGAGCACCGGGCGCAACGCGTCGTCGAGGTCGTCGCCCCAGAGAAGGCGGATCACATGCCGGACGGCGCGCACGACGCGCCAACGCTATCGGCGCCTCTGTGCCGCGGAATACGGATTTCCGTACCCGTCAGCGCCCGAGGAGGCGTGCGAGAAAGCCCGGCCGCTCCGCATCCCGCGACCCGTCGTCGGCGCCTGCACGCGGCTCGATCGCGGGTGCCGGGTCGGGCTGGGGCTCGGCCTCGAGAGCCGAATCGGGCCCTGAGCCGGCCTCGGAAGCGGAGTGGGGCTTCGGCTTCGGCTCGGCTCCAGCTCCGCTCCGGCTCCGGCTCCGGCTCTGGCTCGACCTGGGCGACGGCGACCGGCACCGGCCGTTCCGGGAGCGCCTCCACGTGCGGGATCGGCGACTCCGATGCTTGTGTTGATTCAACACAAGCGTTGTCCGCTGTCTCCTCGTCGCGGGGGGCGAGCGTCGCCGCGACGCCGCGCTCGCGGAGCCGCTCGAAGTCGCCGCGGATCGCCGCGGACATCTCGTCCTTGTGGCTCTGCTCTCTCACCCGCCGGGCTGATTCCCCGCGGCGTCGCCGACTCCTTCCCCGCGGCGGTCCGGGCCGAGCCAGCGCCAGGCCGCCATCGTCGCCAGCCCGAGCAGCAGCGTCGGCACGATCGTGAAGGCACGGTAGATGAGGACGGCTGCGACGACCTCGGCGTTTCCGCCGCCGAACCCGACGAGGATCCCCGTCATCCCGAGCTCGACGGGGCCGACGCCGCCGGGTGTCAGCGGAATCAGCTGCAGCGCACGCGCCAGCGACCACCCGGCGAACGCCTCGACCCACGTGATCTCGCTCGCTCCGATCCCCACGGCGCGCAACGCAACGAGAAGGACGACGAAGACGGTCAGGTTCCCGACGATCGCGGCGAGCGTCAGCCACGGCCAGCGGCGCCGGATCAGGTCGACCGTCGACCGCCGGAACACGACGAGGCGCTCGTCCCAGCCCTCGAAGCGGCGGCGTCGGCGCAGGGCCTGCAGGCCGCGGTTCGTCGCGCGCTCGAGCAGTTCGCCGACGCGGCGCGCGAGCGCGTCGCTCCAGAAGATGAGGACGAGCACGCCGATGGCGACCGCGAACACGATGGCCCCCACGATCGCCACGGTGGTCAACAGCGCGTCGCGCTGCTGGTCGAAGGAAAGGAGCAGGACGGCGAGCACGGGAAGCAGCAGGTTCGCGAGCTGGTTCCAGATGCCGGTGAGCGTGACCGCGCGCGCAACCTCGCTCGAGCCGAACCCCCAGGTGCGCAGGAGGCCGTAGGAACCGGCCATCCCGACGATCCCGCCGCCGGGGGCGACGTACGTCAGCGCGGTCGACGCCTGCGTGAAGGGCAATGCCTGGCGGAAGCGGAGCCCGGGCAAGGCGATCATCCACGGCGGCGCATACGTGAGGACGTTGAGGACGACGGCGATCCCGAGTGCGACCAGCCACGCGGTGTCGAGATCCTTGACGACGTCCCACACGTCGGCGTAGCTCGCGATGCGCGGCAGGACGACGGCGAACGTGAGGACGACGATGGCGAGACCGAGGGCCCCGAGGACGATCTGCTTCCGTCGGCCCTTCACCGCGTCACCCTACTCCGCCTCATCCGACCAGCGAGGACGCGCCGCGGAGCAGGGAGAGGAGGAGGCCGAGCGGGAGGTGGTCGGCTGCGAAGCGAAGGCTCGCGGCGGTCGTGCCGCCGATCAGGTCCTCTCGCTGTCCCTGGTCGACCGCCCGGACCAGCCCTGCCCGGAGTGCCTCCTCGAGCTCGTCCTGGGATGTCCCGGTCTTCCTCGCGAGCGCGTCGAGGTCGTCGACGCTCCGCAGGGCGAGCACGAGCTCTTCCCGGGAGACTCCGAGCTGGCACGCCGCCGCGTCGGCCGCGGCGAGCAGGACGTGCTCGAGACGCTCCCCCGTGTCGGCGGCGGGAGAGACGGGCCGAGGCAAGCACGGGTTCGCGACAGGGCTCGGCTCGTAGGACGTCCCGCCGAGGGCGACGTACGCTGCGACGAGCGCGCACGCCACCGCGGTCGCCGCGACGATCGGCAGCACCCTCACACGCTCACCGCCCTGCGCGAGAGCACGATCGGCACGAGTGCGGCCGCGGCCAGCAGCGCGGCGAGCAGGAACGGTCGCGAGAACGCGGCGGTCACGGCCCGGTCGAGCTGCGAGACGAGCTCGTCCTCGAGAGTGCGGTACTCGGGTGTAGCGGGGCGGTCCGCGAACGCCTGCCGGACGTCGGGCACCTCGCGGTCGGACGCGCGCACGATCACGAGGACATCCTGGGCGACCGCCAGCTTCTCGAGCGGCGGGATGCTGCTGTCCAGCACTGCAGCCGCTCCGGCCCGAAGCGCGCGCTCCTCGTTGCGGTCGAGCGCCGTCGTGAACACGGGCGTCAGGAGCAGGAGCCCGACGACCACGCCCGCGTGCCGCGCCGCGATCGTCCAGCCTCCGTGCACGGCCTGAGGCGACCTGCCGTGCAGGGCCCGCTCCGTCAGGGCGGAGAGGGCTAGGCCGAGCCCCGCGCCGACGAGCACCTGAGGTGGCACCGTCCACCACCAGGCCGACCCGGGCAGCACGCCGAGCGCCGCAAGGCCGCCCGTGACCAGCACGACACCCGTCGCCGCACGCGTGGCCGTGCTCCCCACACGGGTCGCGACGCCGGCGGTGGCGATCGCCGCGACCGGCATCACGGTCACGACGACGCCGGCGACGGCCGGATCCATCCGCCAGCCGTCCACCAGGAGCAGAACGAGCAGGAACAGCGCCGCGGTGAGCGCGCCGGAGAGGAGGAGCAGCGCGAGGTTCGCCGGAACGTTGGGGCGGCCTGCCGGCCGGACGAGCGGCCGGACGCGGAGCCCGACGACGCCGACCAGCGTGAGGAGCGCCAGCGGTGCCTGTGCCACGAAGATCGACTCCCAGCCGAGCGTCTCCGTGAGGATCCCGCCGATCGCAGGTCCGAGCGCCGCTCCGATCACCCCCGCGAGCGCCCACGTGCGAACCGCGCCGGTCTCGGAGCCCTGGATCTCGGTGAGCAGGTCGAGCGCCGCGCAGACGAGGAGCGCTCCGCCGATCGCCTGCACGCAGCGGGCGCCGACGAGCACGCCGAAGGACGGTGCGAGCGCGCAGGCGAGCGACGCCGCCGCGAAGACGAGCGTCCCGACGACGAAGGCCGGCACGGGGCGGCGTCGCGCCGCGTATGCCGCGGGCACCGCCGCCAGCGCGAGCCAGAGGTTGTACGACGTCAGCACCCACGCCACCGTGGGGATCTCGACGTCGAACTGCCGCAGGATGTCCGGCAGCGCGAGTGTGACGACCGAGGAGTCCGCGAGCGCGAGGCCGATCCCGAGCCCGACGAGGCCCTTCCGCGTGCGAGCGCTCACGCGGGCAACTCTAGGCCGGGGCGCCGGCTGACGCCGGAGCCCCGGCTATGATCGCGCGATGCCGTTCTGGGCCTGGATCCCGCTCGTCGTGCTGCTCGTGGTCGCGCTCCTGCTGGGGGTCCTCGTCCTGCTCGGCCGGATCTCGAACGGCAAGTACCTGCGTCCGATCGTCACGTTCCTCTCGAGGGTTCCGCTCTTCAAGAAGTGGTTCCAGAAGGCGTCGATCGCCGCGCTCGAGCGGGAGAACCCCGAGCTGGCCGCGGCGATGAAGAAGATGACCGCCTTCGGCGAGCCGAAGAGCCCCGAGCAGGCCCAGCGCATGCTGAACCTACTCACGCCCGCCGAGCGGCGCGCCTACATGGCCGCGGTCGGTGCGGAGGCGGATACCCCGGAGGCCGCGAACCGTCAGCTGCGCCGGCGCATGGAGTACGGCGGCGCCGGCATGCCGGTGCGCACGAAGCCCGCGTCCGAGCGGCCCGGCGCAGCCGGCCGGAAGACCGGGAAGAACGCGAAGAAGAAGCGCTAGGGCTTCCTGTCGGCGACCAGCGAGCGCCCGACCTCGCAGGCCAGGTCGACGAAGGCGCGCACGTCGTCGTCGGTCGTCCGGTAGTTGACGACGCACGGGCGCAGGCAGACCTTCCCGTCGACCCTGGCGGGAGCGACCCAGACGTCGCCCTGCCGCTGGAGCGCCTCGACGAGGGAGGCGTTGTGCTCGTCGAGGTCGGTGTCGGGCATGCCGGCCGGGACGTGACGGAGGGGGACGATCGAGAGCGGCGGCTCGGTGCAGAGGAGCTCGAGCTCGTCGCGCCGCGCGACCTCCGCGTGGAGCAGGCGCGCCTGCCCGAGGTTCCGCTCGATCGCAGCGCGGATCGCGTCCGCCCCGTGCGCGCGAAACGCGAGCCACAGCTTGAGCGCCCGGAACGGCCGGGAGTACTCGAGCGTGATGTCGACCATGTGGTGCTCGGCGCGGTCGTGCGGGATGTAGTCCTCCTCGTGCGCGAGAGCGCCGTGCAGGTCCTCGTGGCGGCGCACGAGCACCACCCCGCATGCCTTCGGTAGGAAGAGCCACTTGTGCGCGTCGAGCGTCACGGAGTCCGCCCGCTCGAGGCCGGCGAAGAGGTGGCCCGCGCTCGGCGTCGACGCGGCCGGGACCCCGTAAGCGCCGTCCACGTGGAGCCACACGTCGCGCGAGGCGCAGACACCGGCGAGCGCGTCGATCGGATCGACGGCCCCGGTGAGCGTCGTCCCGGCCGTCGCGACGACCGCGACGGGCGTCACGCCGGTCGCCCGGTCGGCGTCGATCGCCTCGGCGACCGCGTCCGGCCTGAGCCCGCGTCGCTCGTCCATCGGGAGCGAGCGCACCCGGTCGGAGCCGATGCCGAGCAGCTCGGCGGCGCGAACGACGGAGTAGTGCGCCTCCAGCGAGCAGTAGAGGGCAGACGGCGCGCCTGCCATGCCGTCGCGGCGGGCGCCGGGAAGCGCCCGCTCGCGGGCGGCGGCGAGCGCGGTGACGTTCGAGATCGTGCCGCCGCTCGTGAACGCCCCTGCGGCGGCCGGGTATCCGATGAACTCGCTCACCCAGCGCACCGCCTGGTCCTCCACCTCGGACGCCGCTCCGGCCCAGACGGCGAGGTTCACGTCGAAGCACGAGGCGAGCAGGTCGCCGAGCACGCCGATCTCGAGCCCCGACGAGCCGACGAACGCGAAGAACCGTGGGCGCGGCTGGGCGATCGACTCGTCGAGCAGCTGCGCTGCGTCGTCGAGCGCCGCGAGGACACTCGACCCGCGCTCCGGCAGCGCCGCGCGCAGAAGCTGATGCAGGCGCTCATCGACCTCGGGCTGGCCAGGGCGGGCGCGGTCGAAGCTCCGCCAGGCGGCGGAGACGATCGCGGTGGCCCGCGCGAGCGCCTCCTCGCGGGTCGCGTCGAGGCGGAGCGAGGGCAGCTCGGCGGTCACGCCGTCGTGCCGTCGAGGATCTGCAGCGTCTTCAGATCGGAGTAGAAGTCGAGCGCGTACTCGCCGCCCTCTCGGCCGATCCCCGAGATGCCGACGCCGCCGAACGGCGCCGTCAGGTCGCGCACGAGGAACGTGTTGACCCACACCGTCCCGGCGCGAACCGCCCGCCCGACGCGCTCGGCCCGCTCCTCCGATCCCGTGTAGACGATGCCCGAGAGGCCGTAGCGCGTCGAGTTGGCGAGCGACACCGCCTCGTCATCGTCCGCAAACGTCTGCAACGTGAGCACGGGGCCGAACACCTCACGCTGCACGATCTCCGAGTCGTTCGAGCGCGGGACGACGAGCGTCGGGTCGTAGTGCAGCGGGCCGACGTCGCCGCGCGGCCGGCCGCCGCGGACGATCTCGTCGCCGTTCGCCCGCGCCCGCTCCACGAACCCCTCGACGCGCGCGAGGTGGTCGGGGTGGATCAGAGGCGACACGGTCGTCGCGTCGTCGCGCGGGTCGCCGAGCACGTGCTCGTCGGTGAACCCGTGGAAGAGCTCGACGAACGGCTCGGCGATCGACTCCTGGACGAGGAGGCGCGTTCCGGCGAGGCACACCTGGCCGGCGTCGTCGTACTGCCCCGCTGCCTTGCGGGCCGCCGCCTCGAGGTCGGCGTCGGCGAAGACGAGGAGCGGCCCCTTGCCGCCGAGCTCCCCCGTGAAGGGGACGACGTTCCGCGCCGCCGCGGTGCCGATGTGGACGGCGGTCTCCGGCGAGCCGGTGAACGAGATCCGCCGCACGCCCGCGTGACCGGTCAGCGCCGCTCCGACCTCCTCGCCGATCCCCTGGACGACGTTGAAGACGCCCGGCGGGAGACCCGCCTCGACGACGAGGTCGCAGAGGAGCGAGCAGGAGAGCGGCGACCACTCCGCCGGCTTGAGGATCACGGTGCAGCCCGCCGCGAGGGCCGGGGCGGTCTTCCAGGTGGAGAGCATGAACGGCGCGTTCCAGGGAGTGATCACGACCGCAGGGCCGCTCGGCATCCGGATCACACGGTTTCGGGTGCCGTTCGACTCCCACACGCGCTCCTCGTAGGCGACCGCGAGGTCGGCGTAGGCGCGGAAGTTCCGCGCGCCGCGGGAGATCACCCGAGCGCGGAGCGAGCGGAGCAGCATCGCCATGTCCGCACACTCGACCGCGGCGAGCCGCTCGACGTTCGCGTCGATCAGGTCGGCGAGCCGGTGGAGGTGCTCGGCGCGCCCTCTCGCTCCGAGCGCCGCCCATGCCGGAAACGCCTCGCTCGCCGCGGCAGCCGCGAGCTCCGCCTCGCGCTCGCCTCCGCGTGCGACCTCGGCGATCGGCTGCGCGTCGATCGGAGAGAGGTCGACGAAGGTCGAGCCGCTCGGGACTCGCTCGCCGCCGATGAAGTGCTCCGTCGAGACCTCGACACCCGCGACGACCGTCATCCGACGCCCTCCGCGACTGCTCTCCGACCACGGCTCATGCACCGAGCTCGCGCACGGTCTCGAGGTCGTCGACGGTGTAGCCGAACGTGAAGCGGTAGCCGCGCCCGATCCGGACCGGGGCGAGCGCGTCGATCTCCTCGTGCGGAGCGCCGAAGAGCTCGAGCGTCGCGCTCCCCTCCCAGACATCGGACGCCGCACGGTCGCGCGAGACTGCGCGGACGAGCTCGTGCACGGCCGGGGAGTCGTGCTGACCCGCCGCGAGCCGCGGGAAGTGGCGCACGTTGACGATCGGCGGGGCGTTGTGGAACGGCCCTCCCTTCGACGGGTGCTCGAGGGTCACGGTCGCCTGGGCGACGCGGCGCTCGTAGGCCGCGCAGGTCGCGCCGAAGCGCGCTCCCGCCTCCATCCCGGGGTCGGCCGGCCCGCCCAGCCCGAAGCTGCGGGTGATCCAGATCGAGCCGAGCTTCTTCGGGAAGCCCTGGATCCAGCCGCGGGTGAGCGCGAAGTCCCGGTCGACCCAGATGTAGGAGCAGACCGTGACCTCCTCGCCGTCGAGCAGGCCGCTGCAGACGACGAACACCTCCTTGTACTGGGAGCGCGACGGGTCGAGGAGCTCGTCCCCGCCCGCAGAGCACGACTGCCAGTCGGCCGCGACGAACGCGCACCGACCCGGGTCGGGGTGCGGATCGATCCCCTCGGGGAGGAACGCGACGGCCTTCTCGGGGTCCGCCCAGTAGTCGATCACGAGAAACGCGCCGACGTAGTGCCACGGCGGGTACGGAACGAGCGAGGAGCGCCCCTCGGGCGTGCGCGGGACGGTGTAGCCCTCGAGCGTCACGGCTCGACCTCCGCTGGTGGCAGCGGGCGCCCGCGCGTCTCCCAGCTCTCGCTCTCCCACTCGATCGCGACGGGGTCGAAACGGAAGTACGAGCGCGGCGGCAGCGGCCCCCAGGTGTTCGACGAGTAGCGGTCGTCGGGATACGTCCGCGGGACGTGGTCGTCGGCGAGCCGCTCCATGTCGCAGTAGAGCTCGACGTGGCACGGCTCCTCGCTGATCCGGACGTACGTGGCGATGTTCCCCGCGATGCCGTGGCGCGTCGGCCCCCACGACACCCAGCGCCCATGGCGTGCGAGGTGGTCGAGGAGGTCGCGCATCTTCCCGATGTCGACGACCTCGAGCGCGAGGTGGTGGAAGTGGGCGTAGCCGACGTCGACGAGCGCCATCACGTGGTGCTCGGAGTCGATGTGGAACCAGACGCCCGTGGTGCCGAGCCGGTCGGAGACCCGCATCCCGAGCGCATCGGTGTAGAACGCCTCGTTCGCCTCGACGTCGGCCGTGAGGCAGTTCACGTGGCCGAGCCTCCGTGGCCCCCCGACGCGGACGGTCGAAGAGGGTCGCGCGTGCTGCGGCCACCGGTCGACCTCCGAGGAGGGCGGGCGGTGCGGGAGCAGCTCGATCGCGCGGCCGTCGGGATCGGCGAGCCAGATCGACCCGTCGCGCTCCTGATGCGGGACGCCGAGCGCCTCGAGGTGCTCGCGGGCGTCGTCCGGCGCGCAGGTCGCGTGCAGCTCGAATGCGGTGTGATCGTGCCCCGGCTCGCCGCCGACCACCAGCTCGAGGCAGTACGGCTCGTCGTTGCACGCGAGCCGGGCGCGACCGTCCTCACGCCTGCGCTCGACCAGGCCGAGCTGCACGCACCACCGCGCGGCCGCCTCGTCGAGGTCGGCCACCCGGAGCCCGACGTGGTCGATCCGTCCGAGGCGGATCACGACCCCGTCACCGCCATCTCCGCTGGCGCCACGGCCGACACCGCCGGCGCCGTCACAGCCGACACCGCGGCCCGCGCCACAGCCGGCGACGCCGAGAGCGCATCGGAGGCGAGAAGGCGCTTGCAACAGACTGTTGCAAGCGCCCCTCCCCCACGCCCTCGTCGGCCGGTCACGGGAGGCGGCCCTCCGCGGCCATGCGCTCGGCCTCGTCCTCGGGGATCGCGAGCGCGACGTGGAGCGTCTGGGCGGAGACCTGGAGCTGCTCGCCCGGGCCCGTGAGGTCGACGTCCCATTCCTCGACCGTGTTCGTCAGGCGGCCGAGGCCGTCGATCTCTACCTCGACGACATCGCCGGGCCTCATCGGCCTCGAGTTGGCGGGTGTCCCCGTGAGGATCACATCTCCGGGCTCGAGCGTGATCGCGCGGCAGAGGTCGGCGAGCTGGTAGGCGACGCCGAACAGGAGGTCGGCGGCGGTCGCCTCCTGCACGACCTCTCCGTTCAGATACGTGCGGAGCGTGAAGGCGGTGGGGTCGAACTCCGCCGCAGGGACGAGCTCGGGGCCGAGCGGCAGGAACCCGTCCTGCCCCTTGACCCGGAGCATCGAGCCGCGGTCCGCATGACGGAAATCGTGCATCCCGACATCGTTCGCGCACGCGTAGCCGGCGACGTACGAGAGCGTCTCGTCGATCGGCACGCCTTTCATCCGGCGCCCCACGACGACCGCGAGCTCGCCCTCGTAGTTGAGGAATCGCGCCCCCTTCGCCATCCGGATCGGGCGCCGGTGGCCGTTGAGCGTGGTCGGCGGCTTGACGAAGTACGACGGCTCGGGCGGCGTCCGCGCCCTGTACTCCTCGACGCGCGAGCGGTAGGTGAGGTGCACGGCGAGGATCTTCGTCGGCTCGACGGGCGCGAGGTAGAGCGCGTCCGGCTCGAAGAGCTCGCCGCCGTCGTCGAGCACGATCCGCTCGCCGTCGCGACGGCCGAAGCGGGGCTTGCCGTCGACCTCGACGCGAACGCGGCGCATGTCGACGACGAGCTCAGAGATGGGCGGCATACTCCTCCACCTCCCACGTCGAGACGACCTCGGGGTCGAACGCGCCGACCGCTTCCACGAAGCGCTCGACCTCGAGCCGCTTCATCGCCAGGAAGGTCGCCACGAGCTCGTCGCCGAGCTCCGCGACGAGCCAGGTGTCCGCCTCCAGAGCGTCGAGCGCCGCCCCGAGCTCCGCGGGCAGCTTCGTCCCTGCGTGCGCGTCGTCCATCCGGTAGGCGTCGCCGACAACGGGCTCGGGCGGCTCGAGCTCGCGCTCGACCCCGTCGAGCCCGGCGAGCAGGAGCGCGGCGACGATCAGGTGAGGGCACGCCGACCCGTCGCCGGTACGGATCTCGACGCGGGTCCGGGAGCCGTGCTCGTTCGGTATGCGGCAGAACGCCGTGCGGTTGTCGAGCCCCCAGTTCGCGTGCGTCGGAGCGAGGCTGTCCGGGAGGATCCGCTTGTACGCGTTCACGGTCGGGCCGAGGAGCGCCTGCAGCCCCTGCGCGTGCTCGATCACGCCTGCGACGAAGTGCAGCCCGAGCGGGCTCAGCGGCGCGCCCTCTGCGGCGAAAGCGTTTCGGCCGTCGCCGTCCGAGACCGAGAGGTGGACATGGAAGCCGGACCCGCCCTGGTCGGTGAAGGGCCGCCCCATGAACGTCGCGAGCAGCCCTTCGATGGCAGCGACCTCCTTCACGGCTGCCTTGAGCATGAACGCGCGGTCGGCGGCGTCGAGGGCGGCGGAGTGCTTGAGGTTGATCTCGTACTGCGAGCTCATGAACTCGTGGTTCCCGGCGAACGCCTTCAGCCCGAGCTCGTCCGCCCAGAGGAGCGTCTTCAGGTTGATCTGCCGTGGGTCGGAGATCGCGCCGACGGTGTACACGCGCGAGAGCTCGTCGACGTAACGGCCGAGGCCGTTCGGCGCGGACGGGTCGCGCCGGCAGAGGAACCACTCGAGCTCCGGCCCCACGACGGGGAGCAGCCCGCGGGTCGCGTAGCGGGCGACGACCCGGGCGAGCAGCGCCCGGGGGCAGGAGGGCCAGTGGTCGGAGCCGTCGAGCGTCCAGGCCTCGCCGAGGCACCAGGCGACTTCGGGCTGCCAGGGGACGACGCGCAGCGTCTCGAGATCGGGACGGATCGCGAAGTCGACGTAGCCCTGCTCGCCCCCGACGACGGGGTTGTGCCGCAGGTCGGTGCCCATGATCACCGAGCAGAACGCGATCCCGTCCTCGAGCAGGTCGACGAAGTGGCCGATCGGGATGTCCTTCCCGCGTGCGACACCGTGCAGGTCGGTGTAGAGCAAGCGGATCGCCTTGACGCCCTGGCCTCGCAACGTGGCGACGGCGACCTCGGGATCGTGACCGTGGGTCATGCCGTGATCGCCTCCCGGTCGGGGACTCACGCGCGCACCCGTACGGGCATGCGCTTGACACCGTTGAAGAAGGATGAGCGGAGGCGCACCGGGTCGCCCGCGAGCTCGACGCGTGGGAGATAGGGGATCATCTCCTCGAGCCAGATTTGGATCTCGAGCCTGGCGAGGTGTGCGCCGAGGCAGAAGTGCGGCCCGCCGAGCCCGAAGGTGAGGTGCCGGTTCGGCGTGCGCGCCACGTCGAGACGGTACGGGTCGGCGAACTTCGCGTCGTCGTAGTTGGCGGCCGCGTACCAGATCGCGACCTTGTCCCCCTGCCGGATCCGGCGCCCGTGCATGACGACGTCCCGCGTCGCCGTGCGGCGGAAATGGTGCACGGGGTGCGCGCGCCGCAGGAGCTCGTCGGCCGCCGTCGAGGCGAGCGAGGGGTCGTCGATCAGCCGTTGCAGCTCCTCGGGATGCGTCAGCAGGTCGTGGAGGCCGAGCGAGATCGTGTGCCGAGTGGTCTCGTTGCCCGCGGTCGTGAGCAGGATGAACATCACGCCGAACTCCTGCTCGGACAGCCGCGACCCGTCGATCTCCGCCTCGACGAGCTTCGTCGTGATGTCGTCGCGCGGGTCCTCGCGGCGCTTCTCGCCGATCTGCCGGCCGTACTCGATCAGGTCGAGCGAGAACGGGCTCGAGAACGGCAGCTTGCGAAGCTCGGGGTCGCGGAGCGCGACCTCGGCGACGTTCTCCGCGCCCACCACCTCCGGGTCCGTGTTCCCGAGGATCTTGTCGCCCAGCTCGATGATCAGCTTCCGGTCGTCGACGGGCAGGCCCATGATCTCCGAGAAGACCCACATCGGGATCTCCGCCGCGACCGAGTCGACCCAGTCGAACGTGCCCTGCTCGAACGCCCTGGCGAGGATCCCGCGCGCGAGCCCGCGGATGCGCTCCTCGTACGTGTTGACGACGCGCGGCGTGAAGCCCTTGTTGACGAGCGCGCGCATGCGCGTGTGCGGTGGCGGGTCGGTGTCGATCATCGACCGGCGGGCTTCGAGCTCGTCGGGGGTCAGGTCCTGCAGCGACGTGCCGCCGAGCTCCGAGGAGAACGTCTGCCAGTCCTTGGAGACCTGCAGGACGTCGTCGTAGCGGGTGATCGCCCAGAACCCGCGTCCGTCCTGCTCGGGCTGCCAGTGGAGCGGCGCATCCCGGCGCAGGAGCGCGAGCCAGCCGTACGGGACCTGCTGTTCCCACACGTCGAGATCGGTGAGGTCGATGTCGTCGAGCACGAGCCCGTCGAGCGACGGGCCGGGCACGGTCGCCTCCCGGAGGGCGACCTCGGTGACGTGGTCCTCGCGCGCGTGCACCGCCGCCTCGGCCAGCGGAGGCGGCGCGAGACGGACGAGCAGCGCACCCCGCTCCTCGCGCGCCTCGTAGATCGGAAGAGGGTCGAGCGCGGGCGGCGTCAGGACATCGCCCGTGCGCACGTCGAACTCCGAGCCGTGGCAGGGGCACACGATCACGCCGTCGTCGAGCTCACCGCCCGCGAGCGAGCACTCCTCGTGCGTGCACGTGTCGTCGAACGCGACCCATCCTGCGGCCGTCCGACCCAGGCACACTGCCCGGCCCTCGACCTCGACCCGCCGTAGGGCCCCGGGCGGGGCGTCTGCGGCGGGACCGATCTCGTGCCAGGCGGCGGTCTCGCTCACAGCGGCATCGCGCCCACGGGCGAAGGCTCGTCGAGGCGCTCGCGGGGCACGGGAGCGCCGCGGTGCTCTGCCGCGTGCGCGGCCGCCGAGCGGACGTTCGCTGGGCGCTGGAGCAGCACGACCACGCGCCACACTACCGCGAGGAGCACGCGACGCCGCTCGTCCAGTAGCACGCGTCGCCTCGGCTCTGGCGCGGGTCGAGCACGCTGCCCGATGCCGGGATGTGGCGTCTACGTCGGGTAACGCGCGCCGCACACGTTCAGGCGCAGCTGATAGAGAGCCCAGGTCGCAGTGACGAACAGGACGTTGCGCTTCGCGCCGCCGAAGGTGAGATTGGACGAGATCTCGGGGAGCAGGAGCTTCCCGAGCAGGGTCCCGTCCGGGTCGAAGCAGTGGATGCCGTCCTCGGCCGCGACCCACAGACGCCCCACCTCGTCGAGACGAACGCCGTCGTACGCCGTTTCTCCGGCATCCGCGAACACGTCCCCGCCGGTGAGCCGGCCTTCTGGCGACACGTCGAACCGCCGGATGTGGCGGGCACGGGTGTCGACGATGTAGAGCTGCGACTCGTCGGCGGAGAACGCGAGGCCGTTCGGCCGCACGAAGTCGTCGGCAACGACCTCGACCGCCCCGTCGGGGTCGATCCGGAAGACGTAGCAGCCGCCGATCTCGCTCTCGGCGCGGTCGCCTTCGTAGTCCGTCTCGATCCCGTAGCTCGGGTCCGTGAACCAGATCGTGGCGTCGGCACGCTCGACGACGTCGTTGGGGCTGTTGAAGCGCTTGCCCTGCCAGCTGTCGGCAAGGACCGTCGTCGTGCCGTCGTGCTCGGTCCGCGTGACCCTGCGTCCGCCGTGCTCGCACGTCACGACCCGACCCCGGCGGTCGATCGTGCGGCCGTTGGCGTGGCCGGCAGGCTGCGTGAACGTTCCCACCGCGCCCGAGGCCTCGTCCCAGCGGAGCGTGCGGTCGTTCGGGATGTCGCTGAACAGGAGGCATCTCCACGCCGGCGAGTAGGCGGGCCCCTCGAGCCAGCGGCCTCCCGCGAAGATCCGCTCGAGACGCCGGTCGCCGCCGATCGCCTCGAACCGCTCGTCGAGCCGCTCCCAGCGAACGTCCAGCCACTCCTTCACGCAGACCTCCCTCCCCGTTGCTCGTGCGACGTAGGCTCGCACGAATGCAGCCGCGGATGCACGAGAGCTGGGTCGCGGTGCTGGGCGACGAGCTGGAGCAGCCGTACATGGCCGAGCTCCGGTCGTTCCTCGTCTCCGAGGTCGCCGCGGGACGGCGCTTCTACCCGCCCGCCGATCGGGTCTTCAACGCTCTCGCGCTGACGCCGTTCGACGACGTCCGCGTCGTGATCCTCGGGCAGGACCCCTACCACGGCGCCGGTCAGGCGATGGGCCTCTGCTTCTCGGTCCCCGAGGGCGTTCGCCCGCCGCCGTCGCTCCAGAACATCCATGCCGAGCTCGAGGCCGACCTCGGTCTGCCACGGCCCGCGACGGGTGACCTGACGCCCTGGGCCGAGCGCGGGGTCTTGCTGCTGAACGCGGTGCTCACCGTCTCGCCCGGCAGGCCGGCGTCGCACGCGGGCAAGGGTTGGGAGCGGTTCACGGACCGGGCGATCCGCGAGCTCTCCGAACGACGTGAGGGCGTCGTCTTCCTGCTCTGGGGCCGCCACGCACAGCAGAAGGGCGCGGTGGTCGACGCGAGCCGCCACCACGTCCTCACCGCTTCGCACCCGTCGCCGTACAGCGCCGCCAACGGCTTCTTCGGCTGCCGCCACTTCTCACGTGCCAACGCCTTCCTCGCTGCGGGCGGGCGCGGCCCGGTGGACTGGTCGCTCCCGTAGACTTCGAGTCGTGCCGTTCGACGTCGGCCCCTGGGAGCTCGTCATCCTTCTCGGCGCGCTCGTGCTGCTCTTCGGGGCGAAGGGCGTCCCCGACGTCGCGAAGCGGCTCGGCATGGGCATGCGCGAGATGAAGAACGCGATGGGCGACGTCGATCCACGGCGCATGCTCGACCCGGGCGATCCGACGCCGACGAAGCCGACGAAGCCTGACTCGCGCTCCGACGCGGACGGCTGATCAGCTCCTCCAGGGGATCGCGCTGCCGTCGAAGAGCGGTGCTGCGGCGTCGCGCCCCACGGCGCTCTCGACCGCCGCATACGCCAGGTCGACCCGCGGCGGTCGCTTCCGGCCGTGCGCGTCCGAGGCGACGAGCGAGACGACGCCGTCGTCGAGCAACGCCCAGGCGGTGCGCTCGGCGCTCTCCCCGTGCTCACCGGTCAGCGACGGCGCGTTGAGGCAGAGCGGCCAGCCGGCCGCCGCGAGCTCGCGCACGACGCCCGGATCTGCAGCCACGGCCCGGCACCGCTCGGGATGGGCGAGCAACGGCACGAGCCCGGCTCGCTCGACGCGCTCGGCCGCCGCTGCGACGAGCTCGACGGCACCGCCGACGTCCAGCCACCAGCCCGGGAACTCGACGAGCACGGCCCTGGTTCCCTCGAGGACGTACGAGGCAGGGTCGCCGCCGTCCAGGACGACCGAGGGGTAGACCTCCCAGCCGCGGCGGAGATCGAGTCCCCACTCGGCGACCGCGTCGCGGACGAGCGGGAACGACCGCTCGAAGAGGACGGTGCGCTCGTCGGTCCGCGGGAAGCTGTCCCAGTCGGCGTGCGCATGCGGTGTCGCGAACAGCACGCCGGTGCCCGCCTCGTGGGCGATGCGGCAGAGCTCGATCCCCTCTTCGACGCTCGGCGCGCCGTCGTCGCCCGAAGGGACGACATGGGAGTGGACATCGACGAAGCCGGGCACGCGGCCACGGTAGCGGCGGTCTACATCGCGCGATGCGCACCCGGGCTGCGGCAGAACGCCCCCGAGAGCAGCCCATCCCGGCAGAGCTCCGGCTCGGGCGCGCCGATCGCGAACGCGCTACGGAGATCGCGGGTGAACCAGACATGCATCATCTCGCTGCCCTGCCGCGCCACCGCGCCCGGAGGACACGTCCCGTCCGCCTGCGGCTTGCGGCCGCGCTTGTTCGCGACGGTGCAGACGCGGTGGGAGTGCCAACGCGTGATCGGGCCACCGGGTGACGGTCCGCGCTCGCCGCGCTGCACGCTGTACATGACGCCGACGAGGACAGCGCGGCCCGCCGGCTCGCGGGCGAAGATGAGCGCCTTCGGCCGGCGCGGGTCGAAGATGGGGCCGTCCCGGCGCTCGCGGAGCGTCTCGGCGTGGAGGTAGTGCGCCGTGCGGTCCCCGGCTTTCCGCTGCGCCGTGCGCGTCTCGAAGCCGGCGCGGTGCGCGGCGGGAAGCGTCGTCCAGCGACGCGCCTCGCGCCGGACGACGTCGAGGATCCGTCTCGCCGCCTCCCTCTGCGGCGCTGTCGCAAGGGAGACGTCCGGGTACTGCTGGAGGTGGCCGATCAGCCCCCGCCGCGCCTGGATCGGAAGGTGGGACGCCCCCGCGGGCAACACGCACACGATGCGCGGGCTCGCCGGGGATGCGCCGCGCGCGCCGGAGCCGGCGCCGCCGAGCGCGACGAGGAGCGCCAGCGAGAGGACCACGCTACGGACGGTGACCGTCACGGCCGGGAGAGGCGCCGCCAGACGTTGTCGAGGAGCACCGCGACCGTGCGGGAGCGGTCGACGAGGCAGAAGCCGCCCGACGCGAACACCCTGGCGCCGCCCGCGGTCTCGTAGTACGTCATCTGCGCGGTCCGCCCCGGCCCGAGCAGGTTCGGGATCTCTGCGAGCACGCAGGTGCCGGGTGGGGAATCCGCCGTCGTGGCGGAGATCTCGATGCCGCTCCACCCGAAGCGCGATCCCGCCGCGAGGCCCGTCCCGCGAAAGAGCCAGGGTGCGCAGCGCGTGCTGCGCACGACGTATGCCCCGCGGTGCGTCCCGTCGTCGCTCGCCCGGTACTGGACGCCGACGATCGCGGCCTCGGGCCGCGGGTGTCGGAGGGAACGCCACTGCTCCTTCCGTCGAAGCACGCGACCGTAGCGCTCGACACGCCAGTGCAGGTCGTCCGCGCTGAGGAACGCGAGGTTGCCGCCGAGGTCGCGGAACCCTTCGATCAGGTCCAGCTCGTGACGCGTCACGTACTCATGGTGCCCCGGGAAGACGAGCAGGTCGTAGCGACGGGCCAGCGTGGCCGCGTCGTGGACGCGGTCGAGGTCGTCGTCGCCGAGGAAGTCCGCCTCGCGTCCCCGAGCGCGGAGCCAGCGCAGGAACGGGCGGTCGTATCGGTGGAAGAACGGAGGCATCCCGTCTCCCATGAACGGCCGGTCGAGCGGCGCGCTCTCGCGCGTCCGGCTGGCGTACCACGTGTCGCCCGTGCCGTCGCCGTCGCCATCCGTCAGGTTGTAGGCCTGCCACGTGCTCGTCGGGAGGACGACCGCGACCCGGGGTCGGTCGGCGGCGGGCGCGCGGACGACCAGGGGCGCACGGGTGATCGTGCTCCCGTCGGTCAGCATCGCCGCGTAGACCCCCGCCGGCCACCGTCCGACGCGGACGCCGACCGTGCCGGCGCGGACGATGCGCGGCCGCATCACCGCGGTCCCTGTCGCGGCGTCGACGATCTCCAGCTGCAGCGGGCGGCCCAGGTCGTCGAGCCTGAGGCGGGCAACCGCGCCGGGAGCATAGGTCTCGCGCTCGAACCGCGCCGCGAGACCGCGGACGCGGATCACGGGGCCCGGCGAGGAGCTGTGTGACCCGCCCGTCGTGACCGCGAGCCGCGTGAGGTACGTCCTTGCCGGCGTGGTCGTCGGTGGAGCCCAGACGAGAGTCGACGAGCCCGCGGGAGCGGACATCCGCTCGACGTGGACGATCCCGGGGCTCGGCTTGCGCTGGAGGACGACGAGCTCGACGTGCGCCGAGCGCGCGAGGTGGAAGCGCACGGCCGCGCAGTCGCGGACCCCGTCTCCGTCCGGCGTGATCGTGACGACGGCGCTGCCGGCCGCCGCGGACGCGCCGCACGCCCTGGCATCGACCACGCGCAGCCCGAGCGGATCGCGCTCCTGCGCCGACGCGGCCGGCGCGAGCGTGGCGGCCAGCGCGACGGCGATCAGCCCTCTCATGTCGTGCGAGATCGTACGAGCTCGATCGGACTCCGCCATCCCCCTCCCGGGCGCGTGTCGGCACGACGCGCGCCCGGCAACCGCTCATCCTCTAGGGTCGTCCTCGCGATGACCGACGCGAGGAAGCTGCTCGTGGCGAACCGCGGGGAGATCGCCGTCAGGATCTTCTCGACGTGCGACCGGCTCGGGATCGGCACGGTGGCCGTGGCCGGCCCCGGCGACGGCGGCGCGCTCCACGCCCGGGTGGCAGCCGAGTGCGTCGCGGTCGCGTCGTACCTCGACGTCGACGCGCTGGTCGCCGCGGCGCTCGACTCCGGGGCGTCGCTCGTCCACCCCGGCTACGGGTTCCTCGCGGAGAGTGCCGCCTTCGCGGACGCGGTGCTGGCGGCGGGGCTCACCTGGATCGGCCCGTCGCCCGATGCGCTCCGCCGCGGCGGGGACAAGCTCGAGGCGAAGCGGATCGCGGCCGCTGCGGGCGTGCCGACGCTTCCGAGCGGCGAGCCGGAGGAGCTCGGGTTCCCGCTGCTCGTCAAGGCGGCGGCGGGCGGCGGCGGGCGGGGGATGCGCGTGGTCGAGACCTCGGAGGCGCTGGACGAGGCGATGGAGGCCGCGTCGCGGGAGGCCGAGGCTGCCTTCGGGGACGGCACCGTCTACTGCGAGCGCTATCTCGCCCATCCCCGGCACGTCGAGGTGCAGCTGGTCGGCGACCGGCACGGCACCGTTCTCGCGCTCGGGGAGCGCGACTGCTCGGTTCAGCGTCGGCACCAGAAGGTCGCGGAGGAGTCGCCGCCGCCCGCGCTGTCCGCCGCTCTCCTCGAGCGCATCGCCGCACACGCGGTCGCGTTCGCACGCGTGCTCCGGTACGAGAGCGCGGGTACCGCCGAGTTCCTCGTCGACGGCGAGGAGGCCTTCTTCCTCGAGCTCAACGCCCGCATCCAGGTCGAGCACCCGGTCACCGAGGCGGTCACCGGTCTCGACCTCGTCGAGCTCCAGCTCCGGGTCGCCGACGGCGAGCCGCTTGCCGACCTCGTCGTGACGCCGAGCGGCCACGCCGTCGAGGCACGGCTCTACGCCGAGGACCCGCGGGCCTTCCTCCCTCAGCCGGGCGTCGTCAGCCGCCTGCGCCTGCCCTCGGGCATCCGCGTCGACGCGGCGATCGAGGAAGGCGACGAGATCTCGGGGAGCTACGACCCGCTGATCGCGAAGCTGGTCGCCCACGGGGTCGACCGCGACGAGGCGCTCGGCCGCCTGGCTGCCGCCCTCGCGGAGGCGGTCGTCGAGGGCGTGACGACAAACCTGCCGTTCCTGCGCTGGCTCGTCTCGCACCCCGCGTTCCGCGCCGCAGACCTCTCGACCGACTTCCTCGCGCGGTACCCACCCCTGTCCGCGCCTCCGTTGCCTCGGCCGCCGGGAGGGTGGGACGAGGGCTGGCGCCTGAACCTCCCCCGCGCTCCTGCTCTAGCACCGCTCGAGGTCGACGACGCTGTTCGAACGGGCGGCGCAGGCGGTGGTGGAGACGGCCGCGTGACCGCTCCCATGCCGGGGAAGGTGATCGACGTCCGCGTCGAGAGGGGCGACGCCGTCGCGTCGCACCAGCCCCTCGTCGTGCTCGAGGCGATGAAGATGGAGCAGGTGGTGACCGCGCCCTACGACGCAGGGGTCCGATCGGTCGACGTGCGCGTCGGCGACCAGGTGACGTCGGGCACGATCCTCGTCACGCTGGAGGCCGCATGACCGTCATCACGACCCGGCTCGTACGCGACGAGGCATTCGCGCGCCGCACCGCGCGGATGGAGGAGCTCGTCGGCGAGCTCCGCGAGCGCACCGCGCTCGTCGCCTCGGGCGGGGGCCAGGCGTCGCTCGAGCGACACCGCTCGCGCGGCAAGCTCCCCGCGCGTGAGCGGATCGACCGGCTCGTCGACCCCGGCTCGGCGTTCCTCGAGCTGAACGCGCTCGCGGCGTGGGGCGATCTACGACGGCCAGGCGCCGTCCGCCGGGATCGTCACCGGTATCGGCATCGTCGAGGGGCGCGCGTGCGTGATCGTCGCGAACGACGCGACCGTGAAGGGCGGCACGTACTTCCCGCTGACGGTCAAGAAGCACCTGCGCGCCCAGGAGGTTGCCGAGCAGAACCACCTCCCCTGCATCTACCTCGTCGACTCCGGAGGCGCGTTCCTGCCTCTCCAGGACGAGGTCTTCCCCGACCGTGACCATTTCGGCCGGATCTTCTTCAACCAGGCGCGGATGTCCGCGAAGGGCATCCCGCAGATCGCGGTCGTGATGGGCTCGTGCACCGCGGGCGGGGCGTACGTCCCCGCGATGTCGGACGAGACGATCATCGTCCGCGGCACCGGCACGATCTTCATCGGCGGCCCGCCCCTCGTGAAGGCGGCGACGGGCGAGGAGGTGACCGCGGAGGAGCTCGGGGGCGCCGATGTCCACGCGCGGCGCTCGGGCGTCGCCGACCACTACGCGACCTCGGACGAGCACGCGCTCGCCCTCGCGCGCCAGATCGTCCGGAACCTCGGAGACCGGCCGGCCCCGCCCTGGGAGCTGGCAGCGCCCGAGCAGCCCGTGATCGACCCCGCCGAGCTCTACGGTCTCGTCCCGGAGGACTTTCGCCACGAGCTCGACCCGCTCGAGGTGATCGCGCGGATCGTCGACGGCAGCCGCTTCCACGAGTTCAAGGCGCTCTACGGCGAGACGCTCGTGTGCGGCTTCGCCCGGATCGAGGGGTTCCCGGTGGGGATCCTCGCCAATCGCGGGATCCTCTTCGCCGAGTCCTCGCAGAAGGGCGCTCACTTCGTGGAGCTGGCCTGCAAGCGCCGGATCCCGCTCGTCTTCCTCCAGAACATCACGGGCTTCATGGTCGGCCGCGAGTACGAGGAGGGCGGCATCGCGCGCGACGGCGCGAAGCTCGTGATGGCCGTCGCCTGTGCCGACGTCCCGAAGTTCACGGTCGTGACGGGAGGCTCGTTCGGAGCGGGGAACTACGCGATGTGCGGACGCGCGTACGGACCTCGTCAGCTCTGGATGTGGCCGAACGCCCGGATCTCCGTGATGGGCGGCGAGCAGGCCGCGACCGTGCTCACGATGGTCGGCGACGCCGACCCGGACGAGATCCGCGCGAAGTACGAGCGCGAGGGCTCGCCGTACCATTCGACCGCGCGGCTCTGGGACGACGGCATCATCGACCCGCGCGACACGCGCCGCGTGCTGGCGCTCGGCCTCTCGGCCGCCGCCAATGCCCCCGTGCCCGAGACGACGTTCGGCGTCTTTCGCATGTGACGGCCCTCCTCCGGTAGCCACACCGCGCGCTCCGGCGGCGGCGCTCAGACCTTGCAACAGTCTGTTACAAGGTCGGACACGTTCGCTGGACCTTTGCAACAGTCTGTTGCAAGGTCGTTGGCACGCGACGGGAGGTGGGGTCAGTCGCCGGTGAACTCCGGCGGGCGCTTCTCGCCGAACGCCTCGACGCCTTCGCGAAAGTCGTGGGTCTGCCGGAGCAGGCCGTACGCGAGGCCCTCGAGCTCGAGCCCGAGGTGGAGCGGGCCGTCGTAGGCCGCGTTGAGGACGCGCTTCGCCATCGCGAGCGCGAGCGGCGAGAGCCGCGAGAGCTCCTCGACGAGGGATGACACGGCGCCGTCCAGCTCGGCGGCGGCGACCACACGGCCGACGAGGCCGAGCGCCAGCGCCTCCTCTGCGGCAACGCGGCGGCCACGCATCACGATGTCCTTCGCTCGGCCCAGGCCGACCATTCGCGCCAGCCGCTGCGTCCCGCCCGAGCCGGGGATCATCCCGATCGTCACCTCCGGGAGACCCAGCTGCACGTCGTCGGAGGCGAGGCGGAAGTCGCACGCGAGCGCGAGCTCCAGCCCGACGCCGAAGACGTACCCCTCGAGCCGCGCGATGACGGGCTTCGAGCACCGCTCGGGCGCCGCCACGTTCCGCGCGAGCTGCGACACCTGCCACGGCGAGCGCTCGAGGAAGCCGGCGATGTCGCCGCCTGCGGTGAACTGCCCGCCCGCGCCCGTGAGCACGACGAACCTGACGCTCTCGTCTGCATCCAGCTCGGCGAAGACGGCCGAGAGCTGGTCGCGCGCCGCCATCGAGACGCGGTTGAGCTTCCCGGGCACGTCGAGGGTGATCGTCGCGACGTGGCCGTCGCGCTCCAGCGCAGAGCCCGTCGAGCTCGGTCATGCGCCGCCTCCTGCATCTTCCCGGAGCATCCTGCGGAGGATCTTCCCCGACGCGCTCTTCGGAAGCGAGTCGACGAAGCGATACTCGCGCGGCCGCTTGAACCGGGAGAGCGGCGAGGCGAGGCAGTGCGCGTCCAGCTCGTCCTCGGTGGCGGCGCCGACCACGACCGCGGTGACGTGCTGCCCGAGGCGCTCGTCGGCGACGCCGATCACCGCGACCTCCTCCACCGAGGGGTGTGCCGCGAGGACGTCCTCGACCTCGAGCGGATGCACGTTCTCGCCGCCCGAGACGATCATGTCGTCGACCCGGCCGTCGATCCAGAGGTCGCCGTCGGCGTCGAGGTGCCCCGTGTCGCCCGTCGAGTACCACCCGTCGTGGATCGCCTTCGCGTCGGCGTCCGGGCGGTTCCAGTACCCGCTGAACGCCTCGGCCGAGGAGAGGTCGACGCAGATCTCGCCCGTGTCGAGAAGCCGAAGCCGCGCGTTGACCGAGGGCCGCCCGGCGCACCCAGGCTTCCCGAGCTGGTCGCGGCCGATCGAGAAGGTGTAGACCTCGGTCGAGCCGTAGTGGTTCACGAACACCTCGGGCGAGAACGCTGCTGCGCAGCGGCGGACAAGGGTCGAGGTCATCGCTGCGCCTGCGTAGCCGAGGGCGCGCACCGAGCCCACGTCGGTCGTCCGAAGCGAGGGGTGGTGGACGAGGTCGTGGAACAGCGTCGGGGCGAGGTAGAGCGAGCTGATCCGCTCCCGTTCGATCAGGCGCAGGGCCTCGCCCGCGTCCCAGCGCGCCTGCGGCACGAAGCAGCCGCCGACGAGGTGCATCGCGAGGAGCGAGTGGATCCCCATCGTGTGGTACAGCGGCATCACGCCGAGCGTCCGGTCCGCCCAGGCGTACCCGTGCTGGAGCGCCTGCGACCATCCGCCCGCGCGGTCGGCGGCGTGTGAGCGCGGTACGCCCTTGGGCCGGCCGGTCGTCCCCGACGTGTAGAGCACGAGCGAGGTCTCGCGCTCGTCGCGGCCGAGCGCGCCCGGGTGCGCGGGCCCGTCCGGCAGCGGATCGTCGTCCCGGATCACGACCCCCGCGCCGCAGTCCGAGAGGCAGTAGTCGAGCTCCTCCGCCGAGACCCTCCAGGAGAGCGGGACGAACACGGCGCCCGCCCACTGCGCGGCCCAGTACAGCAGCGCGGTCTCGAGCCGGTTGTCGAGCACGACCGCGACCCGCTCACCCGGCTCGACCTCCAGCCCGCCGGCAATCCGGCGGACACGGTCGAGAAGCTCGCCGTAGGGCACGCCGGGAAACGCCTCGAGCTCGGGGTGGCGCTCGCATGCGGCGAGCAGGGAGCGCGCGAGGTTCACGACGCCTCCCCCCGACCTTGTGTTGAATCGACACAAGCCTCGATCGCGTCGACGATCGGCGTGTACCCGGTGCACCGGCAGAGATGGCCGGAGAGCATGTCGACGATCTCCTCGCGCGTCGGGCGGCCCCGGGAGAGGAGGTCGGTCGCCGCCATCAGGATCCCGGGCGTGCAGAAGCCGCACTGGAGGGCGTGGTGCCGGCGGAACGACTCCTGCAGCTCGCGTGAGAGGCCCGCGCCCCGCGAGCGACTCGACGGTCTCGACCCGGCTGCCGTCCGCCTGGACCGCGAGCACGCAGCAACCGCGGACGGAGACGCCGTCGAGCAGGATCGTGCACGCGCCGCAGACCCCGTGCTCGCAGCCGACGTGCGTGCCGGTGAGCCCGAGACGGTGGCGGAGGAAGTCCGTCAGCAGGAGCCTCGGCTCCACGGTCTCGTGGACGAGGCGGCCGTTGACCGTGAGCTCGATCGCGCTCACGAGGCCCGCACCACCGCGCGCCTCGTCAGCGCGCCGGTCAGCGGCGCGGAGATAGCGCGGGCTCGCGTGGATCGACCCGGCCGGGTCGACGAGCGTCGCCGCGAGCGAGCCCGCCTCGGCCGCCGCGTCCGCCCCGGACGAGCCGACGAGCAGCGCCTCGACCTCGGGAAGCCGGGTCGGGCGATCGGTCACCGCCCCCACCGCGACCGCTGCGTCCGTGACGACCCCTACCGCGTCGCGGCGCAGCACGACCGCGGCCATCGACTGCGCGAAGTCGCCGGCGCGAAGCGACGTCTCCTCGAACGCGCTCGCCTCGCCCGGAGCCTCGAGCGGCCACACGGTCTCGACGACGAGCTCCCCGGGACGGAGCGCCGTGGAGAAGTGCGTGACGAAGAACGCCTCGGCGGGGATCTCTCTCCGCCCGTCGGGCCCGTCGACGACGACCGTGCCGCCGAGGGCGACGAGGCAGAGCGGCAGCTCGGCGGCGCCGTCGGCGTGCGCGATCGACCCCCCACCGTGCCCCGGTTCCGCGTCACGACGTGCCCGACGAACGGCAGAGCTGCCCGGACGAGCGGGTGCGCTCGCCGGTCGCGCTCGAGGCTCGCCTGCCGCGCGGTCGCGCCGACGCGGAGCGCGCCGTTCGCGGCGACGCCGTCCAGTCCGACCCGGCCGAGGTCGACGAGGAGGCCGGGCCGGACGAGGCGCATGTTGAGGGCGGGCACGAGGCTCTGCCCCCCGGCGATCGGCTTGGCGTCCTCGCCGCCGTCCGCGAGCGCGGCGAGCGCCTCGTCGAGCGTCTCGGGGCGGACGTACGCGAACGGCGCAGGCTTCACCCGGTCAGCCGCCCGTCCCCTGGAGCAGCTCCCAGACGCGCGGCGGCGTGAGCGGCAGCTCGACCTCGTCGACGCCGAGCGCGTCGGCGACGGCGTTCGCGATCGCGACCGGCGCCGACATCGTCGCACCCTCGCCGAGCCCCTTCGCGCCGAGCGGGGTGAACGGCGAGGGGGACTCCAGGTGATCGACGACGAGGCCGGGAAGATCGGGCGCCGTCGGCGTCAGGTAGTCGACGAGCGACGCCGTCATGAGGTTCCCGTCCTCGTCGTACGCATGCCGCTCGAACAGCGCGGCGCCGACCCCGTGCGCGAACCCGCCGAGCACCTGACCCTCGGCGAGCATCGGATTCAGGAGGGTGCCCGCGTCGTGGACGCTGGCGTAGTCGGTGACCGACACGGCGCCGGTGGCCGGGTCGATCTCCACGGCGCAGAGGTCGACGACGAAGCCGTGCGCCCCCGAGGACGCGACCCGGTCCTCCGCGTCCGGCGGGTCGAGGTTCGGCGTCGCGTAGAACGCGGTCGCCGAGAGTCCTGGCTCCATCCCGTCGGGCAGCCCTTCGGGATGCCAGTGCACGGTGCCCGCGACCTTCCGCAGCGGCAGCTCGGGCTCGCCGAGGTGGGCCCGGACGGCGTCGACCTTGTCCCGCACGCGGCGGGCGGCGAGCTCGACGGCGCCGACCCCGACGCCCGAGAAGCGCGAGGAGTAGTTGCCCGACGCCACCGTCCACGGCGTGCCGGCGGTGTCGAGCTCCGAGACGACGGTGACCTCGTCCGGAGTGCAGCCGAGCTCGTCCGCGACGACCTGGGAGACGACGGTGCGGTGCCCCTGACCCTGTGGCGTCGTGCCGAGCCGGACGGTGATCCCGCCCAGCGGGTCGACTGCCACGGAGGCGCCCTCCGCGTTCCCGGACTTCGGCAGGGCCGCCGCCCGCTCGACCGCCGTCTGAGCGAGGGTGATGTAGCCCATGTTCGAGATCGAGGGCTCGACGACGCAGGCCAGTCCGATGCCGGCGAGCCGTCCCTCGGTCCGCGCCGCATCGACCCGGGCGCGGAGCTCCTCGTATCGCGCGAGCTCGAGGGCACGATCCAGGCAGGCGGCATAGTCGCCCGAGTCGTAGAGCCCGCCGGTCGGCGTGCGATAGGGCATCTCCCCGGCGCGGACGAGGTTCCGCCGCGCCAGCTCGGCCGGGTCGATCCCGAGCCGGCGCGCGGCGATCGCCATCGTGCGCTCGAGGCCGAAGTAGAGCTGCGGCCCGCCGAAGCCGCGGTTCAGCCCCGACGGGATCGTGTTCGTGAGGACGACGCGGTTCCGGGCGGCGATGTTCCGCACGCGGTACGCGCCGGACAGCGAGCCGTGCATCCGGTAGAGGGTCGCCGGCTCGGGTGCGCGCACATAGGCGCCGACGTCCTCGAGCGCGTCGTAGCGCAGCGCGACCAGCTCGCCGTCGCGCGTGAAGCCCGCCTCCAGCTCGGTGACACGCCCCGTCGACGCGGAGCTCGCGGCGAGGTGCTCCATGCGGTCCTCCGTCCAGCGCACGGGGACGCCGAGCGAGCGCGCCGCGAGACCGACGAGGACGACGTACGGGAGGATCGCCGCCTTGACGCCGAACGACCCGCCCGAGTCGGGCGGCGTCAGGAGCCGAAACCGATCCCCCCGCAGCCCGAGCGCGGCAGCGGCCACACCGTGGAGCGTGAACGGCCCCTGGAAGTTCGCCCAGGCGGTCAGCCTCCCGGCCGGCTCGTCCCAGTCGCAGACGACTGCGTAGCACTCGACCGGGAGGCACGTGAAGCGCGGCACACGGAAGGTCGTGCGGATCACGACGTCGGCGCCGGCGAGGGCGTCGTCGACGTCGCCGTAGTGGAACCGGCGCTCGTGGATCGCCGCGGCCGCCGTGGGCTCGACCACGGCGTCGAGCGGCTCGTAGTCGACCGCGACCAGCTCGGCCGCGTCCTCCGCCAGGTACCGGTCCTTCGCGACGACGACGGCGAGCGGCTCGCCGACGTACCGGGCCGTGTCGACCGCTGCAGCGAAGTGCGGCGCCGGCGACTCGATCCCCGCGGAGAACGGGTGCGACAGCGAGGCGACGTCCGCGCCCGTGAGCACGCCGCGGACGCCGGGCGCGCCGAGTGCCGCCGACGCGTCGACCGTGATCCGCGCGTGGGCCAGCTGCGAGCGGACGATCGCCGCGTGCCACGCGTGCGGCACGGGCTCGAGGTCGTCCAGGAAGCGCCCCTCTCCGCGGAGCAGCGCGTCGTCCTCGACGCGGGCGATCGAGCGGCCGACCCATGCCTCACGCTCGGTGGCCACGCCCACGGCGAGAATCTACTGTGGTGGTGCGGCGTCGCGACGGTGTTGGGCTCGTTCCACCAGGGTCTCGTGCGGGTAGCCGGTCTCGAGCGCGCGGAACGCGTCGATCACCGCGCGCGGGTCGCGCCGGTGCCGCTTGGCGGCGAGCGTCAGCGGCTCGCGCACCGCGCCGCCGCAGTGTGCGCAGGGAAACTGGATCGCGCTCATCAGCCGTGCCGCACGCCCGTCCGGGAACATCCGCAGAAGCTCGAGGATCGTCGTCGAGCCCCGGATCTCCCGTCCGACGTCGTCGGCGGCCGCGGCACCGGACGCCCGGAGCCCGGGGATCGTCCGACGCGCGGCCTCCGACATCGGCCTATGGGCGACCGGCGTAGGCGAACACCCGCTCGTCCGCCGGCTCCATGCGGATTGCGTTCCTCGGCAGCTGGTACCGCGCGTACGGCAGCACCACGATCTTCGCCTCCCTGCCGTTCCGCGCGAACGCGGCCGCGAGCGCGTCGTCGATCGAGGTCGTCGCGTCGAGCCCGATGTCGGCAGCCATCTCCAGGTTCTCCTCGAGGGTCACGACCGTCAGGTGCTTTCGCGTCATCACCTCGTAGATCGGCACCCAGATGCAGCCTGCCCACATCTGGATCGCACGCGCGTGGATGTCGCGCAGGACGCGCTGGTAGTTCTCGGGTGTCGGAGGCATGTACGGCTTCATCAGGTCCATCAACGCGAAGCCGGGGAAGTCGCCGATCGCCGTCGAGACGCCGGGCGACGGGCTCGTGTAGATGAGCGTGCCGCCGTCCTTGACGACGAGGTCGGCCGACATGCATCCCCAGCCCGTGTGGAAGAAGAGGTGGTCGGTCGGCGCGAAGACGCCGCAGATCGCGATGTCCGCCTGGCCGTGCTCCGGCACGAACGACTCGTAGGCGTAGACGTCGTTGAAGCGGCGAATCGCCTCGCGGTGTGCCTCCGGATGCGAGCCGAAGACCACGTCGATCACGCGGCCGTGCGTGTCGAGGAGCACGTTCATGGTGCAGTCGAGCCCGCACAGCGTCGCAACCTCGTCGATGTCCGAGCGCATCGGCCCCACGTAGGCGCCGTAGTGCGTCTGGGGGGACGTGACGAAGGCGCAATGGTTCGACTCGACCGTCTCGTCCGAGACGACGCCGGGCAGGATCAGCTTCCCTCCGCCCCCCGCGCCCCAGTGGTTCGCCTGCGCCTGGCCGATCGTGATCTTGACCTCGGCGGACGCGACCTCGTTCAGCAGCCACACCGGTGTGCCGCCGGACGAGACGCCCACGAAGGTGTAGGCGTCCGGGTTCTGGGGGTCGTTCTGCGAGAACGACCAGCCGTTCCGCTCCATCCGCGCAAGGTTCTCGCGGCCGACCTTCTGCTCGGTGTCCGACTCGGACATCGGGAAGACCTTCCCGTTCGCGCACGAGATCCGGGCGTCGGCGATGCCGGCGGCCTCGATCGCGTCGAACACTGCCGGGAGGAGCCTCGACGAGGGCGTCGGCCGGAACTGGTTGTCGATGATCACGGCGACGCTCGCCTTGCCGGCGAGCAGGTCCGCGAAGGTCGGGCCGTCGACCGGCTCCGCGAGCGCCCGGCGGGCGGCCTCGGTCGGGTCGTCGACGGGCGACGGCTCGTCGGGCTGTACGACTCCGATCAGGTTCGCGGTCGGGATCTCGACCTCGAGCGTGTCACGATGCTTCTTCGAATCGTCGTCGGTCGCCCCGATCGCGAGCGGGTCCATCGACTCGTACGGGACGACGACACGGGTGGTCTCGCTCATGGGTGTCCTCCGCTGGGAGCGCGTGCTGGTCGGTACATGCGAGCGTAGACCATCTCGGGCCGTCGACATCGATCATCTAGCGTGGCCGGATGGACGCCCACTCGGCCCTCGACCTGATCGCCGCTGCCTCCGGCCAGCGCGCCTTCACGTTCGTCGGGATCGGCGGGCGCGGCGGCGCCGGGAAGTCGACGCTCGCGGGGCAGATCCCTGCCGCCCAGGTCGTCGGCACCGACGAGTTCTGGGACGGCGAGGGGTTCGACCTGTCGCGCCTGCGCGCGGAGGTGTTCGAGCCGCTGCTCGCGGGTCGCGCGGCGCTGTATGCCGCGTGGGACTGGGTCGAGCGGCGGCCGGGCGGGGAGCGGACGATCCAGCCGCAGGGCCTGGTCGTCGTCGAGGGCGTCTGCGCGCTGCACCGGATGTTCCGTGACGAGTACGACGTCCGCATCTGGGTCGAGGCGCCGTACGAGACGCGGCTCGCCCGCGGGGTCGCCCGTGACGGCGAGCAGGAGCGCTCGACCTGGGTCGAGCAGTGGATGCCGATGGAGGACAGCTACGTCGAGCGGGACGACCCCGTCGCCTGCGCCGACCTCGTGGTGGACGGCACCGGCCCCCTGCCCGACTGAGCCCGCCGCTCCGTCCGGCCGAGCGATGACGATGCGCCCGTCGTCCCCGTCACGGAGGTCTCGGAAATGCGCGTCACCCCGTCCACCGTCATCGCCGGCGCAGCGTTGTTCTTCGCGCTCGGCGGCTCCGCCGTCGCGGTCACCGAAGCGGTCAAGCCGCAGGCCCGCTGCCAGCCCGGGGCCGTGCGGGCCTTCGTGGCGGTCAACGGCGACCCCGCGAAGGGGATGGCGAACTTCCCCGACCAGTTCACGAGCACCAAGGCGCTGTTCGGCACCCGGTTCAACTGCACGGGGGTCGCGCCGCAGGCGCGCCGCGTGAACGTCGGGGTCTACGAGGTGCGCTTCCCCGGGAACGCCGCGCAGGTCGCCTCGGCCAGCTCTGCGGTCGCCGAGACGACGATCGGCTACATGGGTGACGGGGTGTACCGCATCAGTCTCTGGGTCCCGGGCCGCCAGGACGCGATCGACACGTCGTTCAGCGTGCTCGCGGTGTAGGGGCGCCGGATCGACGCCGCCGACCTCGAGCTCCGCAACGCGACCTACCGGCGGCAGCTCCCCCGGTAGCGGGAGGCGGGGCGATGCCTGCGTAGATGCTACGGAGGCGGATCGCGCGCTTCCCGGATGCGGGGACGCGACGGCACGGGCACGCTCGGGGCGACGACGAGCCATCGGACGAACAAGCCATCGGAGGTGCCGCAGTGGCCAAGCGCATCGTGATCCTCGGCGGCGGGACCGGCGGCACCATGATGGCGAACCGGCTTCGGCGCGCCTACGGGCCGGCCGAGGCGGAGATCACCGTCGTCGACCGCGACGACCGTCACGTCTACCAGCCGGGCCTCCTGTTCGTCCCGTTCGGCCTCGCCGAGGTCGACGAGATCACCCGCCCGCGCCGACGCCAGCTCCGGGACGACATCCGGTTCCGGCAGGCCGAGGTCGACCGGGTCGAGCTCGATGCGGATCTCGTCCACCTCGGGGACGGAGCAACGCTCCCGTACGACGTCCTGATCGTCGCGACCGGCAGCCGCCTCCAGCCCGAGGAGACCGAGGGCCTGAGCGGCCCGGGCTGGATGGACAACGTCTTCACGTTCTACACCCCGGAGGGAGCAACGGCTCTCGCTCGTGCACTCGAGGCGTTCGACGGTGGGCGGGTGGTCGTGAGCTGCGTCGACATGCCGATCAAGTGCCCCGTCGCACCGCTCGAGTTCTCGTTCCTCGCCGACTCGTACTTCCACGAGCGTCAGGTGCGCGACCGGGTCGAGCTGACCTTCGTGACGCCGCTCGACGCGGCGTTCACGAAGCCGGTTGCATCGGAGCATCTCGCCGGGTTGCTCGCACGGAAGCACATCGAGCTCGTGAGCGACTTCGCGACGGGAGAGGTCGACGGCGAGGGCGGCAGGCTGATCAGCTACGACGAGCGCGAGATCCCGTTCGACCTCCTCGTCACGATCCCGCTTCACGGTGGGGCGGCTTTCGTCGAGCGCTCTCCGGGTCTCGGAGACGACCTCGGCTTCGTCCCGACCGATCGAGGCACGCTGCAGTCGGTTGCCAGGCCGAACGTGTTCGCGCTCGGCGACGCGACGAACCTCCCCACGTCGAAGGCGGGCTCCGTGACGCACTTCGAGGGCGACGTCCTGACCCGGAACGTCCGGCGCTTCCTCGCCGGCGAGGAGCTCGATGCGTCGTTCGACGGCCACGCCAACTGCTTCATCGAGACGGGCTTCCACAAGGCACTGCTGATCGACTTCAACTACGAGGTGGAGCCGCTGCCGGGCCGGTTCCCGTCCGCGCTCGGGCCTCTGCCGCTGCTCAGGGAGTCGCGGCTGAACCACATGGCGAAGCTCGCGTTCCAGTCCATCTACTGGCACATGCTGCTGCCGGGGCGGGAGATCCCGGGCATCTCCCACGACATGCAGATGCACGGCAAGAAGGCGCCTGTCCCGGCCGGCGTCGGACGAGAGGAGTGAACGATGACGACAGCCACCCTGGCGGGCGCGACGGTCGACCTCGACGCAGAGGGATTCCTCGCCGACCCCGCCCAGTGGAACGAGGAGATCGCCTCGGAGATCGCCCGCGACGCCGGCATCCCCGAGCTCACCCCACGTCACTGGCAGGTCGTGAGCTACATGCGAACGACCTACCTGGAGACGGGGCAGGCGCCGTCGATCCGCTCGCTCGGCAAGCAGTCGGGCGTGCCCATCAAGGAGCTGTACACCCTGTTCCCCAAGGGGCCCGCCAAGCTCGCCGCGAAGATCGGCGGCATCCCCAAGCCACGCGGCTGCATCTAGGAGGGACGTCATGACGATCACCGACCACGACCTCGCCGAGCTCACCCGCCCGGCGGCAGGCGCGGCGCCCGAGCGGATCGAGAAGGTCTCGATCGTGGTCTCGAAGGGCTCGCTCGAGGGCGTCTATCCCGGCCTGATCATGGCGAACGGGGCGCGGATGGAGGGCATCGAGGCAAACGTGTTCTTCACGTTCTTCGGGCTCGACGCGATCACGAAGAAGCGCCAGGCGCACATCAAGGTCGCGACGGTGGGGAACCCCGGGATGCACCTGCCGACGATCCTCGGGGCCGTACCGGGCATGTCCTGGGTGGCGACGAAGATGATGGCGCGCAAGATGGAGAAGCTCGACATCCCGCCGGTGCCGGAGTTCGTCGAGCTGATCGCCGACTCGGGCGCCGGGATCTACGCCTGCAAGGCCACGGTCGACATGTTCGGCCTCGCGGACGAGGACTTCGTCCCCCAGGTGAACCGTGTGCTCACCGTCGGCGAGTTCTACGAGCTCGCAGCCGGCGGCGAGATCGTCTTCACCTAGAGGATCGGACGCGACGTAGGGACGCGGCTTCGGCCGCGTCCCTGCTCGCTACGGCTCGTCCGACTTCCGCGCGGCCTTGCGGGCGCGCATCGAGGAGGCGGCGCGCTCGAGGAAGGCGATCGGGCTCTCCCCGCTCGCTCGCGTGCTCGTCCCGACCGATGCGCCGCGATACAGGTGCCGGAGCGCCGACGGCAGCCGGATGTCCATCAGGTGGCCCTCGACCTCGACCGCGCGCACGGGCGCCGCATCCTCGTCGAGGTACGGGCAGCACACGACGAACTCGTCGCCGCCCGACCCGTGGAGGCGCGCGATGAGCTCGTCGGGCTCGAGCGACTCCTGGATCGCCGCGGCGACCCGCCGGATCAGGTCGTCGCCCATCTGGTGGCCGAGGACGTTGTTGACGGCGCGCAGCCCGTCGAAGTCGATCAGGAGCACCGACAGCGGGATGCCCTCGGGGATCTCGGCGAGCCGCCGCAGGAGCGCACGCCGGTTCGGGAGCCCTGTCGTCTCGTCGCGCAATGCCTGCTCGGAGAGCTCTGCGATCTGACCCAGGGCGTCCTCGAGCGTGCGGCGGGCTGCGATGCTCGGCCCGAGCAGGCGCCCTGCCTGGGCGACGAGCACGCGCTCGCGGCGGCCGAACCGGCCCCTGCGGCGAAGCACCGCGACCGCGCCGGCCAGCGTGTCGGGCGCGCCGAGGGGCGCGGCGACCGCCTCCCATTCCTCGTCGCGGGTGTCGACGAAGCGGCCGGTGTCGGTTGCCTCGGCGGCAGCTCGCGATGCGATCTGCACAGCCGCGGCCGCGGCGAGATCGGGCGCGAACGCGACCTCGCCGGAGACGAGCACGAGGCCGAGGTCGGCGCCGGCGAGGTGTCTCATGGCACCGGCGGCGGCGTCGAGGAGCTCCACGTCCGGGGCCCTGTCGAGGACGCCGGCGACGAGATCAGCGAGCTTGCCGAAGCCGTCCTCCCGGCGGAAGACCTTGCCGACCATCACCCGCTCGTCGACCGTCCGGAAGACCGAGCGTGGGTCGTCGCCGGGCCGCCAGAGGGCTCCGGCCGCGGTGGCGCTGACCTCGATCGGCTCGATGAGCCCGATGTCGAACGGGACCGCGAGCGTCTCCCCCACCCGTGTCACGACCCAGTCCAGCGCAACCGCCTCGTCCAGCCCGGGCACGAGCAGCGCGAACTCGTCGCTGCCGATCGGCGCCGCGAACCCCACCGGCACGACCCGGGCCAGCCGGCCCGCGGCGGAGCGAAGGAGCCGGTCGCCCGCCTCGTGACCGTGCCGGTCGTTGACGTCCTTCATGTCGTCGAGGTCGACGAACACGACGCCGCACGGCCCGGGCTCGGCCGAGAGGCGGGCCTCGAGCCCCGACAGGCTCAGGAGCCCGATCTCGAGGCTCGGCTGCAGGCGTGAGTCGCCGCGCTCACCGAGCCCCGCTGTAGTGCCCAGACGCCAAGCCCTCTCCCCCAAGATCCCTCGGATCGTGGTCGCGGACGCCATCGCCGAGCGTCCCCCATCCGGGGGATCTAACACCTGTCACCGCTGCCGATAGCGCCCGCGCGAGCGGCCCCTGGGCCGAGCGAGCTCAGCGCTCGGCGGCGTCGCCGTCGGCGTCCTTCAGGTACTGGTGCACGAAAGCAATCGCCATGCTCCCCTCGCCCACCGCGGCGGCGACGCGCTTGACGGGTGCGAACCGCACGTCGCCGCAGGCGAAGATCCCCGGAACGCTCGTCTCGAGGAGATACGGGTCGCGCTCCAGCCCCCAGCGGTCCGCTGCGTGCACATCGGCGCCCGTCAGCACGTAGCCCCGGGCGTCGAGCGCGATCTCGGGCGGGAGCCAGGCCGTCTCGGCGTCCGCGCCGATGAAGATGTAGAGGCCTCCCGACTCGAGCCGCGTGGTCGCGCCCGAGTCGACGTTGCGCACGTCGATCGCCTCGAGCGACGTGTCGCCGCGCGCGGCAGCGACCTCCGTGCGGACGAGCACGCGGATCTTCTCCCGCGAGGCCAGCTGGTCGACGAGGTAGCGGGACATGCTCTTCTCGAGCCCGTCGCCCCGGCAGAGGATCGTCACGCTCCGCGCGTGGGTCGCGAACGAGAGAGCAGCCTGGCCGGCAGAGTTGCCTGCGCCGACCACGTGGACGTCGAGCCCGTGCGTCGCGGGCGCGTCACTCCGAGCCGCGCCGTAGAAGATGCCCTTGCCCCCGAGGCGGTCGAACCCGTCGATCTCGAGCTGTCGCCACACGACGCCGCACGCGAGGATGATCGTGCGCGTCCGCAAGACGTCGCCACCGTCGAGGTGCACGTGCCGGGACCCCGCCTCGATCCTCGTGATCGAGCGCGTCACGAGGATCTCGGCGCCGAGCCTGCGCGCCTGCTGGAGCGCCTTCTTCGACAGCTCGTCCCCGGACACGCCTGACGGGAAGCCGAGGTAGTTCTCGATCCGCGACGAAGTGCCTGCCTGCCCTCCCGGCGCCTCGCGCTCGACCGCGACGACGCGCAGGCCCTCGGACGCCCCGTAGACGGCGGCCGCGAGGCCCGCGGGGCCGCCTCCGACGATCACCGTGTCGTACTCGGCGAGGGTCGGCTCCGTCGCGAGACCGAGCAGCTCGGCCACACGCCGCGGCCGGGGCTGGACGACCGTCTTGCCGTCGACGACTCGGAGCGCCGGGTAGTCGCCTTCTTCGGGCAACGCGCCCCACCACTGCGCGGCCTCGTCGGGGACGTCGGGCTGGAGCCAGGTGAACGTGATCTGGTTGCGGTCGAGGAACCGGCGGAGCTCGGTGCACGTCGCGTCCCAGCGGTGCCCGATCACGATCGCGCGCGGCCGCTCCGGCGTCGAGGCGAGGCCCTGGAGGCCGCCGGGACCGCCCATGCGATGGGCGGCCAGCTTGCCGACTTCGAGCGCCACGTCGGGCGCGGCGGACGCCACGCCGTGGTAGTCGCGCGGCTCGATCCGCATCACCCGCGACGGCTCGGCGGCGCGGAACCCGACCGGGAAGACGGTGCCGAGCGTGATCGGGACCTCTCCGAAGACGTCGCCGGGAAGCCGCTCGCCGACGATGCGCTCGATCCCGTCGTCGATCCGGACCGCCTCGATGCGTCCGGCGAGCACGGCGAAGAGCGCCCGCTCGTCGCCCGGGCTCGCCGCGTACTCGTCTGCGTCCAGCGTGATGTCGGCCGCCGCTCGAGCGACCCGCTCGCGCTCGTGCTCGGGCAGCTGGGCGAAGATCGCGATGCCGGCGATCTCCTCCGCCGTCACCATCGCGCCGCCGCCCTCCGCCGCTGCCCGCCGTCACCCGCGAAGGCGCGCCTCCGCGGCGCCCGTTCCTCCCACGCATGCACGCGGACACGCTACTCGCGCGCCCGGCTCGAGGGAGCCCGAGGCGCTCCTGCACAAGGCCAGCATCGTCGTGTGGCTCGGTGCGACGGGCGTTCACGTGCTCGCGCACGCCTGGAAGCTGCCGCGTCTGCTGCAGACGGCCGCGTCAGGTGCGCCCCTCCGCTTCGCGGCCGTCGCCGCCGCGCTCACCTGCGGCGCCTGCCTCGCGGTCGCGACCCTGCCGGCCGCGGACCAGCTCCAGGACCAGGCGACCGCGCACGTCGGGCTCGACGCGCGCTAGTCGCCGAGGTCCGGGCTGCTACGACCCGCCGGATCTGCCCATTCCGCCGAGCCAGCGGTCGGAGCGGTTGGGCGGCATGAGGCTCACGAGGATCAGGATGACCACGGTCGAGCCGAAGTACGTGTACAGCGAGGCTGTGCCGGAGAACTGCTTCGTGGCGGTCTGGCCGAACGCCAGGCACGCGAAGGTCAGCAGCGCCACCGCGAGCCCGAGCTGGAGGAAGAGCTTGTCGCGGTGCGGCAGGAACTCGAGGAAGATCAGGCTCGCCACGAGCAGCAGGAACACGCCGAACTCGAGGATCCCGAGAATCACCCACGTGGCGTCGGTGCCCGGGAACGTGTCGATGAAGGTCCCCTTGAACTGGTCCTTGATGCCCTGCGGCGCGTTCCCGTCGTCGTCGAAGAGCTTCTCCTTGCCGGAGTAGAACATCAGCCCCCCGACCATCAGGTAGACGCCGAGCAGCGTCGCCCAGTAGGCGGCACCGTCGAAGAGCGTACCCCTCCCCACGATCGCAAAGGGCCTGTCCTGCGTCTCGTCTGCCATCGATGCCCCCTTTCGAGGAGGTGTGAGCGTGACCCCTCGACGAGCCTTCGACGTTCCGGGCCGTCGTCCTTCCGGAGGAATCGGCCTCTACGGGCTCCGGCGGACACGGAGGAGCTCGGCCACCGACCACGCCTGGAACGGGCAGCCTGTCGCCGCGTGCGGCTCGGCGCCGTCGGCGGTCTCCGAGACCGACCCCACGCCCCAGTCCCCCAGGTGCGCGAGGAGGCCGTCGAGCAGCGCGTCGCTCGAGAGGCCGACACGACGCGACGCATCGATGTACGGCCCGATCAGCCAGGGCCAGACCGTGCCCTGGTGGTACGCCGCGTCGCGCTCGGCGGGGCTGCCTCGGTGGAGCGGGCGATAGCCGGGCTCGTCGGGCGAGAGCGACCGCAGCCCGAGCGGCGTCACGAGTGGCCGACACGCCTCGACCGCGGAGCGAGCCGCCCGCTCGACGGCGTCGTCGGGCCCCACCCGGGCGAGCGGCCCGCCGGGAAGCGACACCGCGAGCAGCTGGTTGGGCCGCACGGCGCCGTCGTCGCCGCCCGGGCCGTCGACGACGTCGAGGAGCCCGCGCCCGTCGTGGCGCACGAAACGGCGGAGGAACGACGAGCGGGCCGTCTCGTACGTGTCGCGCCAACGCTCCGTCGCGCACAGCCGGCCCGCGATCTCGAGCGCCTGGATCCACAGCGCGTTCACCTCCACCGGCTTGCCGATCCGCGGCGTCACCGGCACGCCGTCGATCCGAGCGTCCATCCACGTCAGTGCCCAGCCGTCCCGGCCCTGGCGTAGCAGGCCGTCGTGGTCCACGCCGATCCCGAATCGCGTTCCCGCGAGATGCCGGTCGACGATCTCCGTGAGCGACGGGGCGAGCTCCGCGCCGAGATCGTCGTCGCCGGTGACGGCGATGTGGCGGCCGAGCGCATGGACGTACCAGAGCGTCCCGTCGGCCGTGTTGTACTCGAGCGCGCCCGTGTCGGCGGTGTTCGCGAGCATCCCCTCGGAGAGAGTCGCGGCAGCACGGCGCAACGCTCCGCGTCCCTCCTCCACGCGCCCCGTGGCGAGGAAGAGGCCTTCGTACGAGGTCATCAGGTCGCGCGACCACTCGCCGAACCACGGATAGCCGGCGACGGCCGTCGGGCCGTCGTGGTCGATCACGAACTGGTCGGCAGCGAGCACGAGCTGCGCGTCGGCGTTGCCCGAGGTACCCGCCTGGCGCACGAGCGCCGCGCCGCGCTCGCGGGCACCGCTGACGATCGCGGCCGCCCCGGGGAGGGCGCCGTCGAACGGTGCCGCGGCAGCGGTGACCTCGTGTGCGTCTCCCGCCCGAAGCCCGACGGAGAACGTGCCCGCCGCCCACAGGTCCTCGCGGTCGTTCAGCCCGCGCGCCGCCTCCTCCCGTGCACGCACCCCGCGATACCAGGCTCCGCCGGGCCGCCAGCCGTCGCCGGCGACACGGTAGGCCCCCTCGAACACGAAGCCGTCCGTGGTCGTCTCCAGGTCCGGGTCGCCCGACGCCCACCGCTCGCCGTGCACGCTGCGCCAGGTGCAGAGGGGCGTCAGCTCGAGCGAGACCGGCCGGTCGGCGCGAAGCAGCCGGTGCACCACACCCACCGCGCAGCGACCGTGCGTCATCGCCACCTCGCGCTCGAGCACGATGTCGCCGACCTGCCAGCGCCAGCGCGGCACCCCGCGGTCGAGCGCGAACGAGACGAGCAGCTCGTGGCCGGGCGGGTCGACCGCGCCCGACGCCCACTCGTCCGTCGAGAGCCGGTAGCGCGCCTCGCCGGCGACGAGCACCGGCTCGAGCGCGGCCAGGCCGAGCATCCGGGCCGAGGGGCCGCCCGCCGCGACGGCGAGGAGGCCGTGATAGCGACGCGTGCGGAGCCCTGCCACCGTTCCCATCGCATAGCCGCCGAGACCGTCTGCGACGAGCCACTCGCGGAGCGCCGACTCCTCGAGGGTGCCGCACGCCTGCGGCCCGAGGGCGATCATGTCACCGGGTCGTTCAGGCGCTCGAGGATCTCCCCGATCGTGGGGACGTCCGCGCCCCCGTGCCGGCGGATCATGTCCGCCACGATGCCCGTCCAGCCGGTCTGGTGACTCGCGCCGAGACCCGCGCCGTTGTCCCCGTGGAAGTACTCGTTGAAGAGGATGTTGTCCTTCCAGGCAGGGTCTGTCTGGAGCTTCTCGACCCACCCGAAGCACGGCCGGCGCCCGTCCTCGCCGACGAGGAAGAGCGAGATGAGGCGTCGGCGCAGGTCCTCGCCGATCTCGGCGAAGGTGCGTTGCTCGCCCGAGCCGGTCGGGTACTCGAGCGTCAGGTCGTCCCCGAAGTAGCGCGCGTAGCGCAGCATCGCGTCGACGACGATGTAGTTGACGGGGAACCACACCGGGCCGCGCCAGTTCGAGTTCCCGCCGAACATGGAGGTGGTCGACTCGGCGGGCTCGTAGTCGATCGAGGTCTGGTACCCACCCATGTCGAGGTGGTACGGGTGCTCACGATGCCAGCGCGAGACGGCGCGCAGACCGTACGGCGACAGGAACGCGCTCTCGTCGAGCAGCCGCTGCAGGATCCGCAGCAGGTGGTCGACGCCGACCACGCCCACGAGCGTCCGCCCGTTGCGGATCACGACCTCGCCCGGTGCCCGACTGAGTTCGTCGTGCCGGTCGAGCAGCCGCGCGAAATGCTTTCCGACCGTCCGTGCGCGCGCCACCGCCTCGTCCTCGACGACGGCGAACGCCATCAGCGGCAAGACGCCGACCATCGACCGGACCTTCACGGGCACGACCGATCCGTCCGGCCGGCGCAGCTGGTCGTAGTAGAACCCGTCCTCGTCGTTCCAGAGCCCTTTCTCCTCCATCGCCTCGGAGATCAGGGAGAAGTGCTCGAGGAACTTCACGACCAGGTCGGTGGTTGGCCGCGTGCGGTTGAGCACCGCCGCGATCGCCGCCATCGTGATCGCGTAGGCCGCCATCCACCCGGTGGCGTCCGCCTGCTCGAGCATGTAGCCGTCCGGGAGGTGCGACCGGTCGATCGGCCCGATGTTGTCCAGGCCGAGGAAGCCTCCCTCGAACACGTTCGACCCGTCGGCGTCGAGCCGGTTCACCCACCAGGTGAAGTTGACGAGCAGCTTGTCGAAGACGCGGCTCAGGAACGCGATATCGCGTCCGCCGTCGATGACGAACACCTGCAGCGCGGCCCACGCCTGCACCGGCGGGTTGACGTCGTCGAACGCCCACTCGTATGCGGGCAGCGCGCCGTTCGGGTGCTGGAACCACTCGCGGCACAGGAGCGTCAGCTGGTACTTCGCAAAGGCGGGATCGACGTGGGCGAGCGCGACGCAGTGGAATGCCATGTCCCAGGCGGCGAACCACGGGTACTCCCACGGGTCGGGCATCGACATGATGTCGAATGCCTCGAAGTTGACCCAGTGCGCGTTCCGGCCGCCGTGGCGGGTCTCCGGCGGAGGTGGCTGCGTGGGGTCTCCCGTCAGCCAGCGCTGGACGTCGTAGTAGTAGAGCTGCTTCCCCCAGAGCATCCCCGCGAGCGCCTGGCGCATCACGTTCCCCTCGTCGTCGGAGCACCCCGACGGCGTCAGGTCGGCGTAGAACTCGTCCGCCTCGCGCCGGCGGTCGTCCATCACGTCGGCGAAGTCCGCCCAGGGCGAGCCGGCTGACCCGGTCGGGCGCAGGCGGAGACGCAGCTCGACGGTCTCGCCTGGGGCGACGGTGAGCACGTAGTGGAACGCCGCCTTGCTGCCGGTGCGCTCCGGGTTGACCGTCGCGGCGCCCGAGACGACGTGGTCGTTGATCCCGTCCTTCGGGTACGCCGATCCGCCCGCTGTCCCGAACAGCCGCTCGGCGTTCGTCTCGTTGTCGCAGAACAGGAGGTCGGGCTCGCCGTCCGGCCCGTGGTCGGCAGCGATCTCGAGCGGCCCGAGGAACGGATGCTCGGTCTCGATCCTGGAGTCGCCGGCGCCGCGGAGCACGGGCGCGGTCGCATCGACCTCCCACGCCCACGTGTTCCGGTACCAGGCCGTCGGGAGCACGTGGAGGACGTCCTCGTCGGGACCGGCGTTCGTGACCTGCACCGTCAGGAGCACGTCGAGCGGTCCCGCCTTCGCGTAGTGCGCCTCGACGATCCAGTAGCGGTCGTCGTCGAAGACGCCGGTGTCCATCAGCTCGAACTCGGGGTCGAGCTTCGAGCGGCCGGCGTTCTCGTCGACCAGCCTCGAGTACGGAAAGGCGGCCCGCGGGTAGTGGTAGCGCCAGCGATTCCAGGAATGGCTCGGCGTCGCGTCGAGGTACCACCAGTACTCCTTGGCGTCCTCGCCGTGGTTGCCCTGGTTGCCCGTGAGGCCGAAGATCCGCTCCTTCAGGATCGCGTCGCGGCCGTTCCAGAGCGCGAGCCCGAGGCACAGACGCTGCTCCACGTCGCAGAATCCCGCGAGCCCGTCCTCCCCCCACCGGTACGCGCGCGAGCGCGCGTGGTCGTGCGGCAGGTACTCCCAGGCCGTCCCGTGCGCGCTGTAGTCCTCGCGCACGGTGCCCCACTGGCGCTCGCTGACGTACGGGCCCCACAGGTACCAGTCGCCACCCTCTCGAAGGCCGTCCTCGAGCCGACCCAGGGTCTCGACCCGCTTGCGCTCCGCGCCCCGCTCCATCCCGACCTCCGTCCGCGTCTCCCCGCTCTCCGGCGACCAACGCTACTCGGTCGCAGCCGGCTCCCGCGGCTGCCACCGAGCGCAGTCAGGAACGTCGGGTCGCGTGTGGAGGCTCGGCCCCCGACGGGCGTCAGCCGCCCGTGTTCTCGTCTCGGGGATCGCTCAGGACATGCGCCGAGTGGAGGCGCACGAAGCCACAGTTCCGACAGAGCAGCGGGATCACCTCGAGCTCCGCTCCGTCGGCGCCTTCGGGCGCGCGGGGAAGCGCGATCCGCTGATCCCACCCTGTCCAGTCCTCCTGGCCGCAGAGCGGGCATTGCTTCCGGGCGCCGCGGCTCGCGAGAAAGTCGACGAGGTCACGCCGGGGGCTCATCGTCCCCAACCCCGAGGTCGGCGCCGCACCCTTCGCACCTCGTCGCTATGTGCCAGCGACCGCCGTCGGCGGCGGGGTAGTGGCGCCATCCGCACGCCGGGCAGTCGATCCAGGGCGCCGGGACACTCCGCTTCCGGACCGTGCCGGGCTCGACGGCGTTGAACGGCCCGATCGGAGTCGGCCGGGGCTCGCCCCTCGTCGAGTCGTCCAGACCTGACGTCATCGCTCTCCTCGATCTCGACCACCTGCGGGGTCGGTTCTGCGCGTGAGCGGGCTCGAAGCTCGATGCGCTGCGAATGCCTGAACGTCGCCCTCCGATCCGCTCGCGGAGGGGACGGCTGCGCCTTCGATCCCGTGGTGGGCCAACAGTAGCGCAGCAGACGACGCCGACGTTCCTCGATCACGGGAGTGGACAGCCCCGCAAACGCACGCGTCAGTCGTCGATCGCGGTCGGCGCCTCCTGGAGGTCGACGAGTCGAGCGGCAACGACGAAGTCGGGGTTGACCCAGACGCCTTCCACGGTCTCGATCCACGAGGTCTTCGCTCTGGTGGCCCAACGGTCGATCTCGGTCCGAGCGTTGCTCTCCGTCGCTTCCACGTGGCGCTTCTCGCCGGTGGAAAGCCGTATCTCGATGAACGTCGGCATGGCGCGGAGGATACTGGGGCCGCGGCCGCCGGCCCTTTGGCCCGTAGAGGCCCGGGAGCCGCACCGAGCGGCGCGTCTCGACCGGACGTGCGAATCCACTTTCGTCAACAGGTCGATCGGAGTATGTTGGCTTCCATGTTCGGGCTCGTTTCGGAGACGAAAGCCGTCAAACGGCGGATCCAGACGATGGTTCAGCTCAACCTCGAGCTCGCCACCCTGGAGGCGAAGAAGAAGGCGACGTCGATCGGGATCGCAGGCGGCCTCGGCATCGCCGCGCTCGTCCTCGTCGTCTACGGCATCGGCTTCGCTCTCGCGACCGCGGCCGCGGGGCTGAGCGAGGTGTTTTCCCTGTGGCTGTCGCTTCTCATCGTCACGCTCGTCATCTTCCTCCTCGCCGCGATCGCCGCATTCCTGGCCAAGCGCTTCGTCGGCAAGGCCACGCCTCCGAAGCCTGCGGCGGCGATCGAGGAGGCGGAGCGCACCATCGGCACCCTGCAGAGCCATGTCTGACCGGACCGTCGAGGACATCCGGAACGAGCTCGCCTCCGAGCGGCAGCATCTCGACGACGACCTGGCAAGGCTCAAATCCGACGTCCGCTCACTCGCCGTGTTCACGGTCGTCGGGCTCGTCGTCGTCGGGCTCGTCACGTGGCGCATGGGCAAGCGCAAGGGCGCCGGGGCGGTCTGGAAGCTCGTGAAGTAGCGCCCGTCGCCCGGCGCCTGGGTCGCGCACGATCCTGCGCCGGCCTTCCGCGAAGTATCTGGGGCTGTCGCTCAGGCGTGACGATCTCGGCCATGTGCGGATTGGCGCGCGCGTGCGTCGCATCCATCAGCGTCTGCAGCCAGTGCACTGCCTCGGCGGTCTCCGCACCGCCGTACCCGCGTCTCCGCTCATGCCGCTCTCGGTTCCGGGATACGCTGGCCGCGAGCATCGGTCCGCAGCTCCGAGACGGAGGCAACCTTGTCCGAGAGGCCCCAGTCCAGTCGCACTGTCCTGCCCATCCCCGATGTCGTCCCTGGTGGACCGACGACGTACGACGCGAAGGATCCGGCGACGTCGTTTCCTCCCATCGAGCCGTTGCGGCCCCCGACGGGGGCGCCGAACGTGCTCGTGGTGCTGATCGACGACGCCGGCTTCGCCGCCTCGAGCGCCTTCGGCGGCCCGTGCGCGACACCGAACGCCGAGCGGCTCGCGGCAGGCGGCCTCAAGTACAACCGCTTCCACACGACCGCGCTCTGCTCGCCGACGCGAGCCGCGCTGCTCTCCGGGCGCAACCACCACACGGTGGGGATGGGCGGGATCACCGAGATCGCGACGTCGGCGCCCGGCTACAACTCGATCCGCCCGAACACGTGCGCGCCGCTCGCGGAGACCCTCAAGCTGAACGGATACTCGACGGCGCAGTTCGGCAAGTGCCACGAGGTGCCCGTCTGGGAGACGAGCCCGATGGGGCCGTTCGATGCCTGGCCGACGGGCTCGGGCTTCGAGCACTTCTACGGCTTCATCGGCGGCGAGACGAACCAGTACGCGCCCGCGATCTACCGCGACACGGTCCCCGTCGAGCAGCCGAAGACTGCTGAGGAGGGCTACCACTTCACGGAGGACATGACCGACCAGGCGATCGACTGGGTCAGGCAGCAGAAGGCCCTGATGCCGGACAAGCCGTTCTTCGTCTACTACGCGCCGGGCGCGACGCACGCTCCGCACCACGTGCCGACCGAGTGGTCGGACAAGTACAAGGGAGCGTTCGACGACGGCTGGGACGCGCTGCGCGAGCGGACGTTCGCGAAGCAGAAGGAGCTCGGCGTGATCCCGCCCGACGCGGAGCTGACGGAACGCCCCGAGGAGATCCCGGCCTGGGAGGACATGCCGGACGACCTGAAGCCGGTGCTCGCGCGGCAGATGGAGGTCTACGCCGGATTCCTCGAGCACACCGACCATCACGTGGGGCGGCTGGTCGACGCCCTCGCCGACCTGGAGATCCTCGACGACACGCTCATCTACTACGTGATCGGCGACAACGGCGCCTCCGCCGAAGGCACGCCGAACGGCTGCTTCAACGAGCTGGTGATCCTGAACGGGGCATTTGGGCTGGAGACGACGGAGTTCATGGTCTCGAAGATCGACGAGTTCGGGACCCCCGAGGCCTACAACCACTACGCGGTCGGCTGGGCGCACGCGATGGACACGCCGTATCAGTGGACGAAGCAGGTGGCCTCGCACTGGGGCGGGACGCGGAACGGGACGATCGTCCACTGGCCGGCAGGGATCGAGGCGCGCGGCGAGATCCGCTCGCAGTTCCATCATGTGATCGACCTCGCGCCGACGGTGCTCGAGGCAGCCGGCATTCCCGCCCCGCTGAGCGTCAACGGCGTGCTGCAGCGGCCGCTCGAGGGCGTGTCGATGGCCTACACGCTTCGACGATGCCGGGGCGGACGACCGCCACACGACGCAGTACTTCGAGATGTTCTGCAACCGCGGCATCTACCACGAGGGCTGGACCGCGGTCACGCGGCACAGCATCCCGTGGGTCGCGACCGCGATGCCCGCGTTCGACGACGACGTCTGGGAGCTCTACGCGCCGGATGACTGGACGCAGGCGCGCAACATCGCGTCCGAGCAGCCTGAGAGGCTCGCGGAGCTGCAGCGCCTCTTCCTGATCGAGGCGGCGAGGTACAACGTGCTGCCGCTGGACGACCGCCGGTTCGAGCGGTTCGACCCCGGCACGGCCGGGCGGCCGCAGCTCGTCCGCGGCAGCTCGCAGCTCCTCTTCGGCCGCATGGGCCGCCTCAGCGAGAACTCGGTGGTCTCGACGAAGAGCAAGTCCCACGCCATCACCGCGGAGATCGAGGTGCCGGACGGACGGCGCGAACGGCGTCATCATCGCGCAGGGCGGCGCCTTCGGAGGGTTCGCGCTCTACGTGACCGGAGGGAAGCCGGCCTACTGTTACAACCTCTTCGGGCTCCAGCGGTTCAAGGTCTACGGTGAGGAGCCCGTCCCGGCCGGGGTGCACCAGGTCCGCATGGAGTTCACCTACGACGGCGGCGGACTGGGCAAGGGCGGCGACGTGGTGCTGCTCGTCGACGGCGGGAAGGTGGGGCAGGCCCGCGTCGAGGGGACGGTGCCGGTGGTCTTCTCCGCCGACGAGACGACCGACGTCGGCAGCGACACCGCGACGCCCGTCAGCGACGACTACGGCCCGCGGGACAGCGAGTTCACCGGAACGGTGCGCTGGGTGCAGATCGACCTCGACGCCGCCGCCGAGGACACCGACCACCTCATCAGCCCTGAGGAGCGGCTCCGGGTCGCGATGGCGAGGCAGTAGTCGTTCCGGGGGGCGGAGAGCCCACGTCGGCGGCACCGCACCCGCCCATGCCGTACCGGACGCATGAAGGCACTCGATCGTCGCCTGAGTCGGATACCGCAGCCGTGGCGGACCATCGGCGACTGGCTCGTGACTGTCGCCGTGGCCGTTGTCTTTCTCCTGGCGTTTCAGGCAGAGGCGGCGAAGCCGTTTCGCATTCCGTCGTCTTCGATGGAGCCAACGCTCCACTGTGCGATGCCTGGCGACTACTGCGAAGGCCGGTTCGACGACCGCGTCATCGCAAACCGACTTGCCTACCGGTTTGGTGACCCGAAGCGTGGACAGATCGTCGTCTTCACGGCTCCCAGAGCCGCCGACCGCTGCGGACGTCAAGGCGGCGGCTCGGCCTTCGTCAAGCGCATCGTCGGGCTTCGGCTTCCCGGCGAACTTGTCTCTGCGCGCGACGGCGGCATCTACATCAACGGCGAGCGCCTTGTCGAGCGATACGTCGATCCCGTGCGGAGGGGACATGAGAGCAGGACGTGGCGGCGAGTCGCACCAGACCACTACTTCGTCATGGGCGATAACCCGATGCACTCCGGCGACTCCCGTACGTGGGGAACGGTGCCCCGCAGTAGCCTGATCGGCCCTGTGACGCTGACGTACTGGCCGCCCACCCGCGTCTCCTCCGACTAGAGCCTCGTTCGGCTCGCACAGGCGACGTGAGACGTCGAGTTGGGACGAAATGGAGGCCGCGCGAAATCGAGCCGCGTTTCATCCCGCCGCCTCCGGGGTGGACCGGGTAACGACGGTTTGAGTCCAGGCGGCCCATGACAACCCTGCACCCATGCGGAAAGAGGCTTTGAACTTGTCAGGGGTGACGGGTGCTGCCACCGGGCCGCCACGGGATTTCGCCGAACGCGGCAGCAACGACGGCACCTAGGAGACTAGAGGTCGACGCTGGCCGGCTCTGGCGACAGTTCGACTATGTGCCACGGCTTGGAGGTAGAGGATCGAGGCGCGGGCGGCGTCCCCCCACCATGCCCGGCGACCTCGAGCTCGATCCCTGTCCCTTCGAGCCCTCCGTGGCTTTCGCCCCGCCTGTCACCGGCCAAGAAGCGTTCTCGAACCTCCTCGAACTCCCATGGCATTCGATCCAGGGCCGCCAAGACCGCTTCTTTCTCCACACGTGTCAGGGCGACGATCTCTGCGGAGAAGAACAGCGCCTGCTCGAGCTTGGTGCCGAGCGGCTTTCCCACGACCGCCGCGAGTTCACGCACAACGCGATCATCGAGTGAGACACCATCCAGCACCATGTCGCTTCCCCTCTCTGCGGTGGCGGTACCAGGGCTAGCCCGGGGTGCTTCGGATTCATCGTCGGCCGGCATTAGCAGTCATCCCCCGTTTGGGGATTCCTGAGGGTCACCCGGTGCGGTCTGCCGGCACGTCGTATCCCACGCATGTCCGGGCGAGGGGGCCCCGAGATGTCGGCTCGAGGCCCAGGGAGACGAGCTGTCTATTCCTGGAAGGGAGGCGGCGGCCAGCCGTTCCCAATGGTCTGCGTCACCTCCTGGAAGTAATGATCGCAATTCAGCGGCCCGGGCTCTCCGGCCTTCGGGCCTCCACCTGCGGTGATCCCGCGCGCCGCCTGCCTCTCGAATGCAGCTATGCAGTTGTTGATCGCTGGGCCGTCCTCCTTCGGATTCGGCCCGAAGGCGAGCGCGCTGGTAGGTACAGCAAGCGCGGTGGTCGCGGCGAGGGCCGCGACGATTCGTCCTAGCATCGTTCCTCCCCTGATTCCCGCATTGGCGAACGCGCTGAAGATCCGACACTACAACACCGCCAAGCGATTACCAGCGGCGCTCACAGCCTGTTTCTCCCTCCACCACGGCGGCGAAGCCGGATCGTCGGGCTCGATCATTCCCGAGCGCGTGGCGCCCTCCGAGTGCTCGAGGACACCCCGAGGAGCTGGCGCAGCTGCGGGCGACGCTGCCACAGGAGCACCCCTGGCGGCGGTGCGAAGGGCTCTCACCGCTGCGTCGGCGCACCGCCGCCTCGTTTCCCCCAGGCCGGCGCACACACACGGTCACTCCCTGGCCCTGCGACCTCGCGGATCCCGAACACGTCCCCGCCGCACTGAGCCCGTTCCCGGCCGTGACAGGTGCTCGAGATTGAGCACCCGTATTGCCGCGCACGCGAAAGACGAAGCCGACGACACGAATCCCCAAGAAAGAGCCGTCGGCTTCGTCCTCTTTGTTGTTCATTGCTCCGTAGGATCGGATGACCTCTCCCCGTTTTGGGGGTTTGCACGACATCCGCGCCGGGACTGTTTGAGTTGTTGCCGGAGCGGGTAGCACCCTCTCCAGCAGGCGGGCATTCGCCTGCCAGGCAGCGTCATCGGGAACACCCCCCACCATCCCGAGCGATCTGAACGCCCGAGCGCCCGCGCCCACAGGATCGTCAATGGGCGAACACGTCTGGGGCAAGCGCGAAGGGCTCTCGCCCGAAGACCACCACCGACTCAGACCGACCAACGGAGTCCCTCAGTGAGACACGACGTAGACGGCATCGAGGGCTACGAGCTCACCGTGGGAGCCACGTGGCTGTGGTGCATCGTCGGCTGCTTCGCGTGGTGGGTGCTTGTCGTCTGGACAGTCGAGCGGGTCGTTTAGCCGACGCGCGCCTCGTGACCCGACGGCGTGTCCGGTCAGGTCGTTGCTTCGGGAATTGACCCAATCGTGTCCTGTCCGGGACCGCCGGCCGCACCTACCGTGGTGAATGCGAGCCCGGTGCCGAAGTACCTCGCGGCACCAAGGTGGATCCTTCGTACCACCTTGGAAGGGGGGTACTCGGCGGCACACCCCTGCCGCAGGCGGGGCCTGCGGCGGGTTCGCCATCGCTGCGCGAGAGACTCGTACCCCACTGTGCGAGTCTCTCTCGCGCAGCGTCTCCTAAGATTCGGGTGACGCGGGGCTGCTTACCTGCGGAACGCCCGTAAACCAACCTTGCGGGTGAGGGTGGCCCCGCCTCGCTCGTCCGGTCTGACACCGACGTGCGGGGAGGCGCCCGGCCGGATGCGGTACTCGCCTCGTCGCGGCGGCCCTGCAATTGGCCGACGCGATGCGGGCTGTTCTGGGGGCGAGTGAATCAGTCCCCCGTCCGCCCTACAAGCAAATCCCTGCGAATTGCGATTTCAAGCGTCGCGCCGCCAGCTTCCACCGAGACGATCAAGGGCACGTGCGCGGCCTCCGCAAGCCCTCGCGAGCGCGGCCGTCATGCCTCGGCCGAGCCCACGGAGTGGAACTCCTCCGCCTCCCAGGAGATCGTTGCCTCAGGCATGGTCATCAGCCCTCCTCATCCCGACTGGGGGGCGTAGCATCATGCTGACTGACCCAGGTCTCCGTGGGCTGCGGCGCCGTCAGTACCCGTTGAGCTCGCGAATCTCAAGCCCGAACGCCCGTCCGGCCGCGCGTAACCAATACGCGCCGCGCCTCAGGTAGCGGTCAGCTCGTTTCGCGTCCCTCGTCGCGGCGGCGACCTCCCCGCTGTCGTTCTCGCTGAAGTCGAGCTGACTCCTGACTCCTTTCAGCGTCGCCTCGAACCCCCGAAGCGCGAACTCTCTTCCCTGCCGTGCGCTCGCGGTCGTCCCGTGCGCACGGCGAAGATGCGCGAGAAGGCGAACCAGCTCTGCATGGAGCTTCTTTCGATCGTGCGTCCCACGAATCTCTCTGACACCGCGGAGCAGGTCTTGCTTGATCGACACATCGGCTTCCCCGAGCGTCGGCGCCGACGGCTGGCATCCGCTGACCAGCGCGAGACCGATGAGGCAGAGCGCCATCCACCAGGGGAGCCGTGCGCGAGCCAGTCGGACACGCCGTGCGAACCTCCGCATCGACACAGTCTTCATCGTGCAGCACACGGACATCGTCGCGCCCGCTGCCGGACCGATCAGAAAATGGAGGCGTCGGGTTGGAAAGGAGCGAGGATCCGCTCACGAACGCCGCCTCGGCAACGTCCTGCGCCCCAGCTGCGACCCAACCAGGGCGGCGGGTGAGAACCTTACGCGTGCGGCACGACCGCAACACCGGTGCCAAGTTCTACGGAAGCCGCACAGGAACGGACAGCGCGAAACTGTCGTCAGAAGGGAGGCATATCCACCATGAGCACGCATGCAGCTGGCTCCCACGCGCAACCCGGACGGCACACGCTCGCCATCTCGCCTCACTGGGGTTGGCTGGCAGGAGGGTTCGTGGTCGCCTTTGCCGTCCCGTACCTGTTCGCGGACGTCCTTGACATCAACCGCGACGTCTTCTACGGCATTTACGCGCTCGCAGTCGTCGCGCTGTTCACACTCTGGTCGCACTCCACCGGCTACGACCTCCGCGCCGCGTGTCGCAGGTATTGGCTTCCGGCGCTGCTCCTGAGTCTCGCCACGGCGGCTGTGCTGACCTTGATGGTGCTGCGCACAGAAGACGCAACCGCGCGACCCCACGGACTCGACCTCATCGCCGCCCTCGGATGGCGCGGCATCGTGTACGGCATCACCGACGGCCTCCTCCTGTCGGTCTTCCCGATCCTCGTTGTGTTCGCAGCACTGACTGGCACACGGCTTCGGCACGGGCTCACCGGCACCCTCGCCGTCGGCACGGCCGCGCTCGTCGCCTCGCTTGCCATGACGGCCGTCTATCACGCCGGATACAGCGACTTCCGCTCCGAGAAGATCCGCAAGCCTCTCGTTGGCGACGTCGTTTGGAGTGTCCCGACGCTCCTGACGTTGAACCCGATCGGAGCACCAATCGCCCACGCGGGACTGCACACGTCGGCGGTACTGCATAGCTACGAGACCGACACGTTCCTTCCGCCGCACGAATAGCTGGCCGCCACCCCGAGGTGTCGACGGTCATCGTCGCACCTCGGGATTCCCAGTCCCGTCGAGCGGGCATGGAGGCGGCGGGAATCGAACCCGCGTAACGTTCCCGCCGCCTGGAGCGTGGCGCGGCTGACGATCGTTTGAGTCCGGGCAGGCCCGTGACGAGCCCCTCGAGATACAGCGCAGGCTTGGGCTGCGCAGTCCGCGAGGCGCGGGGCGGCTGGTGCCCCGGCCACGCGGACACGCCAGGTTCGAAGCCGCCGAATCTAGTGGTGTCCCTGTTGGACTGTCGAGATGAATCTCGACGGTGCTCCCATCGGACTTCGTGACCGTCACTTCGTAGCCGTCGCCTTGGGGGTCGGTCGTCACGGCGCCGGCGGTGCCGCTTCCGGCAGCTTTCACAGCAGCGGCCTGTGCCTTCGTCGCCGCGGCACACGTCACGGGCTTCTCTGCGTCTCAAGTGCCGCAGAGTCGTGCTCGGGAAAACCGTAGTCTCTGACGCTCCGCACTCGCTGCTTTGAACCGCCGAGGCGAGACGAGACTCAGCGCACCCAGAGCTGGTCGAGGCACGCGCCGGTCATCCCCGACCCCGACAGCCAGCAGTACTTGTAGTTGCCGACCCGCCGTGCGACGAAGTCGGTGGAGAGCGAAGACCTTCATCGGCACCCACGGCGCCTTGTCGGTCAGCATGCGGTCGGCTTTGTGCCAGGCGCCGGCCGCCGCGGCGGAGTCGGTCGTCTCGAGCGACCGAGCACGAGCGACCTGGGCGTCGAGCCGCCGGTCACACAGCTCGGCCGCGTTGAGATTGGTGTCGGGGTTGCCCGTGTACGAGCTGCAGAGGAATCCCAGCAAGATGTTGTTCGCGGACGGGTAGTCGGCGCCCCAACCCCAGACGCCTGCCTGGCGGTCGCGGCGCCAGGTGAGGTTCCCCGGGGTATGCGGAACGTACTCGACCCGAGCGTCGTAGCCGATGCTTCGCAGAACCGAGACCAGATAGGCACCGTTCTGGCGCCCGACCGGGATGTCGTAGAACCAGATCGTGACCGTCTGACCCTTGGTGCCGGACTCGGCGACGAGCCGGCGGGCCCTTGCGAGGTCGGGCCCGTTATAGGGACAGTAGGAGCTGTAACCCTTCACGTTCGGCGGCAGGAACTGGCACGCCACCTCGCCATCGTTGATCTGGGCGAGCCGGTTGCGATCGACCGCGAGGTTGAACGCCTGCCGGACGCGGACGTCGTTGAACGGCGCGAGCCTCGTGTTCAGCCAGAGCCCGAGGATAATGAGCTGCGGCGCGGTGTAGAGCCGGCTCAAGTGGCGCGTCTGCAGGGAGGCCGCGAGCGTGGGCGGCCAGGTCTGATCGGGGCCGTCCGCCGTGATGTCGGCGGTGCCGCGCTCTACCGCACGGATCGCGGACGGGCCCGTGTAGTTGAACCGCTCGATGATCCTGTCGGGGTAGCCGTCTGGCTGCGCCGCGGCCGACCAGACGCGGAAGCGCGGGTTGCGGGTGAGCACGACGACGCCTTTCGCCTCCAGCCGGCGATCTTGTACGGGCCGGTCGCGGGCAGCGGCAGCCGCGCGTGAAGCGGCGTCGAGGCAGGAACGGCGTCGTACTCGGGTAGCGCGAGCTTGAACAGGAAGTCGGGATCTGGCTTGCTGAGGTGGAAGGTCACCGTGCTCGATCCCGGGCTGGTTGTGATGCCGCGCGTGAGATCGCAGTGCTTGCGCTTGCCCGTCAGGCAGCCGCCGCTGCCCTCGATCGCGGCCAGGTAGGGGGTCATTTTCGGAAACTGGTCGCCGCTCTGGAGCAGCGCTCGCTCGATCCCACGGCGGATGTCCGCGGGTTGGACGACCTCGTCGGTCGAGTAGCGGATCCCCTTGCGCAGCTGGAAGGTGTACGTGCGGCCGCCGTCGCTGACAGTCGGGAGGCCGGTGGCCAGGTCGGGAACGATTTTGTAGGTCTCGGCGCCTCCGGCTTGGCTGTAGCCGAGGAGCCCGTCGTTCGTCAGCGTGAGGAGCTCCCATGCTGAGTAGCCGGAGGCGGGATCGAGCATCTTCGGGATCGGCTGCGCGTACTCGCCGGGCATGTTCGCGACGGCGAGCGTGAGCGTGCCGCCGCGGTGCGCGCTCGGCGGCACCTGGGTGGCGGCGTACGCCGTCTCGCCGTCCAGCGCGACACCGCTGGGCGGTGCGCCGGTCGGGACGGCCCGGATCACGTGGCCCGTTGCGGGGTCGAGCTCGGTGAGGGTCGCCGAGCCGGCGTTGGCAACCCAGACGTCGCCGTCCGCCGCGACAGCGATGCCACTCGGCTGCTTGCCGACCGGGAAGGCACCTTCCAGGTGCCCACTCGAAGGATCGATCTTCGCCAGCGTCCCGTCGGCCCCATTCGCAACCCACACGGCGTCGGGGCCGACCGCGACGGCGGCGGGCTCGTTCCCGATGCTCGTCGTCCCCGAAACCATGCGCGTGGCCGGATCGATGCGCGAGAGGACCCCGCCTCCGGCCGAGTGCCCGATGACCCAGACGCTGCCGTCTCCCGCGGCCACGCCGTCCGCCCCGTCTTCGACCGAGATCGGCCGGCCCGGGGTTCCGGTGACCGGGTTGATCCGGACGACGGTGCGGTCGACCGAGTTGGCCACCCACACGGCGCCGAGGCCCCAGTCGATGCCCGACGGCGCGTTCCCGACGCGGATCGGTTTGCCGACGACCTGGCCGCCGTTGGTGCGCGGGTCGATCTGCGTGACGGTGCCGGCGAGCGTGTCAGCGACCCAGACGAACCCTCCGCCCACGGTGAGCGCCGACGGGCCTCCGGGCGTCGGGATCGTCTGCTGCACCGTGTTCGTGGCCGGATCGATCCGCGACACGGCCCCGCGGTCGGACATCGCCACCCAGATCGACCCGGCTCCGGCCGCGATCGCGTCGGGCGAGGCCGACAGCGGGATCGCGGCGAAGATGTGACCGGTCGACGCCGAGACGGCGCCGACCGCGTTTCCGCCGAGCCTGCCGTCGAGCTGCGGGGCGCGCGATCCACCGTTCGAGAACGCGAACAGCGGCACCGCGACCGCCGCGGCGATCACGCCCGCAAGCGCCGCGAGGAGGACCGTCCGGCGACGAAACGTGGGCAAGCGCTCGCGGGTGGCGCCGCGCAGCGGCGGAGACGACGCCGGGGGCCCCTCGGCGACGACCTGCGTGATGCGCTCCGGGCGGTCGACGTCCCTCAGGCCGGCCGGCGCCGTCGACGCGCCATCTTCAGGAGCCGGCGCGGCCAGGAGCTGGCGGTAGATCGACTCGGTCTCCGGTGACGGGTAGGCGCCGAGCTCGTCGGCGAGCAGCCGGCGGCAGCGCTCGTACACGCGCAACGCCTCGGCGCGGTTGCCCGCGGCGGCGCGGGCCTCCATCAGCCGGCGATAGCCCGTCTCGCGGAACGGCGAGAGAGCAACCAGTTCCTCGGCCCACTTCGCCGCCTCTCGCGCGGCGCCCGACCGGAGGCACGCGTCGGCCAGCACGTCGAGCGCGCGCTCGCGGAGATCGGCGAGCTCGCGTCGCTTCTCCTCGACCCACGTGCCTTCGTCCCCGGGCAGGAACGGAGGGCGCACCAGTGACTCCGCCGACCCAGCCGCTGCCCTCGCCCGCTCGAGGTCGCCGGTAGCCAACGCCTCCTCCGCCTCCTTCGCCTCGTTTCCCGCGACGTGCACGTCCACCCAGCTTCCCTCCGGCAAGACGAGCCGGTAGCAACCGAAGGCGGCCGTCAAAGCGCCTGCTCCGTCGACGCCGTGCTCGGCGAGGAGGCCGCGGAGCTTGCTGGCGAGCACCGTCAGCGACTTGTCCCAGCTCGCAGGTGGTCGCTCCCCCCAGAGTGCCTCGGCGAGCTCGTCCCGGGGCACCGCTCGGCCCTGCTCGGCCACCAGGTAGGCGAACAGGAGCCGCCCCTGCCGTCCCGGGAAGCGCTCCTCCTCGACACGCACGCCGTCGATCTGCACGGCAACTCGACCGGCGAGGAATACCTTCAGCTGCGGCGCACCAGCCATTGTCCTATGCGAGATCTTGCCTCGTTCCAGGGGCGCCTTTCTAGCCTCGCCAGTCGTGGACAAGGTTCTGCATTGCGACTGCGGGTTCGAAGCCCGTGCGGCGGACGAGGAAGAACTCGTCGCAGAGGTCCAGCGCCATGCCCGGGAAGCGCACGGAATGGCCCTCTCGCACGACGAGGCACTGCTCCTCACCTTCCAAGCCGAGCTTGGCCAGCACGGCACCGTCGCAGACAGCCCTCGCAGCGCCATCCCCGATCCCTCGAACAACAAGACGTCCAACAGCTGAGAAGGAGGAAGTGATGACGCACCATCGCTCACGCGCGGCCGCGATCGGAGCCATGAAGAGGGCTCTGACCCTCCCCACCGCAGCCCTCGCTCCAACGCTCGCGCTCGTCTTCCTCGTGGGCGGCCACGCGCAGAACGCCTCGGGAGCGGAGTCGAGGGCACACGCGACGGAGACACCGTCGGCGACCCAGTTCGCACACAACTTCATCGGTGTGACGAACAAGCACGCGTCCGAGCACGGCGATGGCGCACGCGTGGGGAATGCGCATTGCGTCGAGGCCGCGCCAGGGAAGTACATGTGCTCGTACCTGGCCACGGCGAAAGGCGTGAGGACCTGCCATCTGATGCAGGCGCAATGGACGCCGGAACGCTCGTCGGCGATCACGGTCACGCTTTCCGGAAGGACCAGCCGGTGCGGGACGCTCCGCGAGGCGATCCAGAGCCTCCGCTGATCGGAAACACCGCCCCACGAAAAACGCGACGGGCTCGACCCGATCCGCGTAGTTAAGGCGATCTCGTCCCGAAAGGAGGAGTAACACATCGAAAGGTCTCGCACGACCACCCACGACGAAAGAAGGGAAACAAGATGAAGAAGCTCAGCGCAGTACTGCTCGTACTCGCGACGGCGCTCACGCTCGCCGCGACCGCGTCTCCTCACAACCGACCCACGTCATCTTGCCGGACGGCACGTGCATCACCGTCGGATCGGAGAAGTCCGTGACCCTCCCGGACGGGACGCTCCTTGACCTCCGCCCGGAGACGCAGCAGGCGGACGAGATCGGAAGGGTCGTCCGTGGCCGAAGAGGGCAATACCGCTTGGAAAAGGGGCCCTGCCCCTCAGCCGGAGAGCCAATGAGGGGAGGCGCGCGGCGTCTCCCGCTCCGCCGCCGCCGTGCTCGCGCTGGCCATCCTCGCCCTGACGGTCGGGCTGATCCAGTAGCGAGAGCTGCCGGCGACATCTACACCCTGACCGCGACCGGAGCCGACTCGAGCATCCGCCGCACGCTAACGGCCTCGACCGCCGGGGCACTGCAGCTCTCCTGGGCGCGCTCCTGGGCGTCACGGGCGCCTATCGGCCGAATGGCGCCCGGCAAGCCGGGCCTTGGCGTCCAGCCAGGCGTCGGTATCGTGACGCGGTAGGCAACCAAAGTCCGAGAGCAGGCCGGGGTTACATCCAGTCGCGGGTGTGACGCTCAGGAGCTACGACGCCGCCGCGAGGATGTAGTCGTCGGCGTTGTCGAAGCCGAATGTCCAGCCGACAGCCTCGCGTGCGGTGCGTGCGGTTGGCGGTACGCGGAGGAAGTAGCGGCGGTGGCTGCCGTCCGGTTCGGCGGTCGCGTTGACGACCTCCACGAGTTGGACGCGCTCGCCGTCGATCCGGACGGTGGTCGCCCACAGCTTGCCGTAGTCGTCCTGGGCGCGGAGCTCGGCGCTCGCGGTGGCGAGGAAGCGCTCCCAGCCGAGGCGGTCGACCGCCACGCGCCGTAGCTCCTGGTTGTCGATCCGCGGCGACCGTGTCGGCGGTGAGCTGATCGCGTGCTGCGGCGAGCCGTTCTGGGACGGCGATGCCGTCCCAGTACCAGCGGCCGCTTCCGTCGGGCCAGACGACCGCCGGTTGGTCGGATGCGTGCAGTCGGTCGCGTCGCACCCGCAGCCGGGGCCGCTCGATCAGGATCGTCCTGGTCGCGGCGCCACGCCTGAACGAGGCGGCGGCGAAGAGCCCGTCGGCGAAGCACCCTGCGATCTCGGATGAGGAACGGCAGCGACAGGGCGGCGCGTGCCTGCGCCCAGTGCTCATCGCCCCCTTGCCAGTACTTGTCCGCGGCGAACGCTCGCTCCCGTGCCGCCGGCGTCGTCGCCGCCGTCGCCTCTGCGTCCAGCGCGAGCTGCGCCGCATGGGCGAGGTCGAGGGGGCGTCGATCGCGTTCAGGTACACGGGCAGCCGCTTCGAGCGGCTCAGCCGGGCGGTGCTGTGCGCAGCCCGCTCGTCCTCCCACAGCCGCCGCTCGATCGCGGCCAACGCCGACAGCCGGCGATTGCTGCGACCAGTCTTGCCCCCGTAAAGATGCTTCGGTGGCGAGAGCGGGCCATCGTGATCGAGCGTCCAGCCCTCGAGCAGCAGGTCCGCGCTGCGGCGGATGTACGCCTCCAGCGAGCCCACCCACTCGATCCGGCCAAGGCTCCGGCCAAGCGACCGGTTCGCTCGCCGCAGCGTGCGCTCGACACTCACCCGATCGACGACCGGACGGGCCGCGAAGGCGTTCCTTGTGCCCGTGTTGATCTGATCGCGAAGTGCCATCAGTCGCTCACCCGCCTTGAACTGTCCGCGCGGCTCGTACTCGCGCTGGCGCCGCAACTCGTACACGCCCGGAGCCACCCGAAGCCGATCGTGCTCCTCGTGGACGAGGAACACCGGCTCGTCGCCGACCACATGCAGATACCTCGCCGCGGGCCTCCAGGGATGGCGATGCAGCGACGCGCGCTCGTCATCCACGACGTGCGCATGACCGGTCGCCTCCCCCTCGGCGAGAACGAGCCGACCCGAACCGACACCGGTCGAGCCCCCTCCGGCAACCCGGCAACCGGCACCAGCAGCAGGTCGCCCTGGCGGATCAGCCCACGCGGGACCCCAGCAGAATCACGCTTCATACCCATCAGTCACTCCTTCCAGCGGTTTGCCTTACCAGCCGCGTCACCTCTCACCACCGTGCCGCTGAAGGCCGGTTGGCGGCGGGTCGAACCCGCTCTCTTGACGCACCACGAGTTTACCTGAACACGACGGTCGCAAATGGGTCATCTTCGGGGCGGACGGCACTGCCGAGCGCCTTCGGGGGGCACCAGCCCCGAGTGATCGTCGCCGCGGCCCGCAGTCGACGGTAGGTCTTCAACGCCGGTGCGTGGAGGGCGTCGCATCTCGGAAGCGCCCGAACCACGCCGCCGAGGCACAAGTGGTGGGGACGGCGGGGTGTGTCCGTTCGGAAACAAAGCCCTCACCCGTGTGGCGGCCGACCTCGTCTCAATGGCAGATGTGCTGCGGCCCATGTCTCGACATCGAGTCGTCTCCAGATAGGGCCCGAGGCTGGTCGTGCGACGGGTTCGGGAAAGTCGAGCGTCGAGTGTAGCGCCAGGCAGAGTTGCGCGCCACCTGCAGCATCGTCGCGATCTCGGCGACGCCGACGAACTCTTCGGCCTCGTTCGTCACCGCTCACGAACTCCAGTCGGGAACGACTTCTGCTATTAATCTGTAGACGATGTCTACCGAATTTTATTCCTGCTGTCCGACCTCGCTCATAGGCTTGCGATCACGTGCTGAGAAGGCGGTTGCGACCGCGGGATCGTCGCTGAGGACGTGAGGACGGCAATGAAGTTCTTCTTCCCTGACGGCCAGGATCAGATCGACCCCAGCTTCGACTTCGAGCGCGAAGCGTCGTCGCCTGATCGGGTTCGCCAGCGTGACGACCGCTACGCGCACGAGGTTATTTCACCGCCCCCGTACAGCGGCATGCTGCTCTCGAAAGCGCTCATCGACGGCCCAGGTCGGTACACGTTCGCGCAACGCCACCGACTCTTTCGTCTTGGCGTGCGCCTAACTTCGGGCAAAGCGGAAACGACTCACCGCGTCGTCCTACCGCGACTACGAGTCCTGCCTCGACAAGCTCGCCCGCTACTTCGCCGACCTGCGAGATCGAGCGACCTCGAGCCGCCGGTCGGCACACGAGCGCCTCAAGGAGTTCCTCGAAGCGCCAGTGGGGCGAAAGCGCGGGCCGCACCTACAACAAGAACCTCAGCGATCCTGCGTGACTTCTTCAAGTTCCAGGTGCTGCGCGGGAACCTGCACGGCGACCCGACACTGCGCGATCGAACGGGCTCGCAAACGCGACGTCTACCGGACGACGTTCAGCAACGACCAGATCCGCACGATCATCGCCTGCCAGGACGAGCTGCGCGACCGGGTCGCGCGTGCGGCTCCTGCTCGACTACGGGCTACGCAAGGGCGCGTTGAAGGCGATCCAATTCAAACACTTCGACCACCACCGTAAACGGCTGACGGTGTTCACCAAGGGCGAGAAGGTCCGCGAACTGCCGATCCCGCATCCGGCGTTCTGGTTCGACCTCGAACGGCTGATCCTCGACGATGGAGGCGCAGCCGAACCACTACCTGATGCAGCGGCAGCAGACGCGCGGCTCCCGATACGAGCACGGGCAAGGCGGTCGAGTACCGGGTGCGCCGCTTCCCCGACAAGCCGATGAGCGACCACGGCCTACACGACTGGTGGTACGCGCTGCCTCGCGCGCGCCGGAATCGTCGCAGCAGGGCACGACCAGCGGCGAGCGGATGCACAAGGCCCGCCACACCGCCGGACAGCGCGTCCTCGACGCGACCGGGAACCTGAAGGCGGTGCAGAAGCTGCTCGGGCACGCCTCGATCCCGACGACCGGCGACATCTACGCCGACTGGGACATCGACCAGCTCGCCGACACGCTGCGAGGCCGTCCTGGAGGGCGAAAACTGAATCGTTCCCGCGGCCTCCTTGCAAAAGCCCTGCAAATAGCGATTTATGGAGGCGGCGGGAATCGAACCCGCGTCCGCGGTCGTACCGACCGAACGTCTACGAGCGTAGTCCGCGCTTTGATCTCGCCCGACGGCCGGTTTGCGGACGACCTACCGGCGGGCCAGCCCTCCTGAAATGTCGCGCCTCGGGCGAGTGGCTCTCCCTCGGTGCCTGAGCCCGATCGTTGGCGCCCCGCTCCCGGCCTCGGGCCGAACCGGGTGGGACGTCGCCTTACCTAGTGTTGACTAGGCGGCGAGTGCGAGATCGTTCTTCGCACTTGCGTTTGTGCCGGTTGTTTTACGAGGCCGACCGGCGACCTCGGCTCGCTGCTCGACCGGAGAACCGACCACGTCGAGACCTGGTCGCCCCCGTATGTTGTCCTCCAAGGATAGCGGCGCGCTACGAGGCCGGCGTGCCGCCCGGCGGCGACTCGACCTGCGGCGGCGGCGGCGGGTGCGTCGCCGGGCCCGGCTTGTGGCGCGTCTCCCAGCGGAAGCGGACGCGGATCAGGGCCGTCAGCATGATCGCGAGGGCGATCGCGAAGCCGATCCACGCCCAGATCGTCTGGAACTCGTTGTCCTCGATGAGCTTCACGAGCGTGCAGAGCGCGAGCGCCACGGACAGGATCGCGGTCACGACCGCAGTCATCCAACCGCGCATCGAGAGCCGTGGGATCACGACCGGCAGGAGCTCCCAGACGAGGATCACGGCCGCCAGGATCGCTGCGTAGGTCCCGAACTCCGAGCCCGAGTACGCCGTCCGCCAGCCGCAGATCCGTGGCTCGCTCCCGCTCGTCACGGCACAGATCCGCTGCCACGGCGCAAGCATCTCGAGCAGGAGCGCCGCGCTCAGCAGGATGATGAGCTTCGAGCCGAGCGGGCGATTCCAGTAGTTGCGCACGCGCCGAGTCTATGCCGGTCGCCCGGTCAGGTCGCGAGGCCGATCGCCACGAGGATCGGGACGAGGATCCAGCAGCCGAGAGTGAGCCCGACCGAGACGAGGACGAAGGTACGCGTCGAGTCCTTCGGGGGCGTGCTGCACCAGCCGATCGTTCCCCACAGTGCGTTCAGCGGTCCCCGGGTGGCAAGGCGGATCCTGCGCGACGCGAGCGCCGCGCCGCGCAGGATCACCCACGAGGCGGCGAGCGCGATGAGCATTCCCGCGATGCCGATCGCAACCGCGACCCAGGTGCGAGAGAGGATCCCGGTGATCCGCCCGAGCGACGCGACGAGCGGGATCGCGGCGCCGCCCAGGAGGAACGCCGGCAGGGCCAGCTCCTTCGTCTCGAGCGCGGCGACCATCCGGTCCGCATCCATTCGTGCGCGGCGGAGCTCGCGGCGCTCGAGCGTCCCGGGCACGGCCTGGATCTCACGCAGCCCGTAGAGGTTCCGCAGCCGTGTCGACGTGTTCCGGATGTGCGACACGACGAGATAGCGGGCGACGAGCTGGACGCCCCAGCGGATCCCCCCGCGAAGCGGCCCGGTGCCCTTCCCCGCGACCGTGCCGTGGTAGCCGTGCCGGGCAAGCGACTCGAGCGCCTCGGCCATGTTGCGGTGCGCCTGCGGGAACAGCTCGGGCTTGGCGAGCGGGCGCGTCCGCGCGATCTCCCGCATCATCTCCCGCTCGCGCGGGCTCGTGACCTCGATCGAGTCGAGGTACCTCGCGAGGTCCTCGTCGTTCTCGCCGAGCAGCTTCAGCCGCTCGATCGGGTTGTCGACCTCCTCGAGGACCTCGTCCTCACCGGTCTCCGCGTGGTTGCTCACCGAGGGCTCGACGGCCACGACGGCTTCACCTTATGCCATGACGGAACGCCCACCAGGGAGTCGGCGCGACGGGCCGCGGAGCCGTCGCCCGCCGCAGGTCACCGCACGCCACGCAGAGCCTGCGTCGCCGACGCCGACGTCCGAGGGACTCCCGAAGGATGTCGGCCGGGAGAGCGGCCGAGGAACCGCCCCAATCGGATCAGCGGCCGCGGGCCCGGTCGAGCGCCTCGCAGCCGAACGGCATCGAGGACGCGACCACCCAGGCGGTCACGGCGGCCCTGCTCGTCGGATTCGTGGCTGTCGCCACGCGGCCACGCCGCTTCAGAAGTCCCGCCGATGTGCCGACTATCGTCTGGGAGACCACGGGAACGACTCAGGAGGACGGCCGGCGTGCCAATCACGTACCAGTACGAGACCCTGGCAACGCTCAGGGAGCGCGCGAAGGCCGAGGTGGGCAAGGTCGTCGTCGGTCAGGGCCGCGCAGTCGAGCTCCTGCTCATCGCCGCGATGGCGCGGGGGCACGTGCTGCTGGAAGGCCCTCCGGGCACGGCGAAGACGCTCCTCGGCCGCGCGACGGCATACGTCCTCGGCGCCGACTTCAACCGCGTCCAGTTCACACCGGACACGACGCCGACGGAGCTCGTCGGCGAGACCATCACCCGTGCGGGCGAGACGAAGTTCATCCAGGGGACGATCTTCACCAACGTCCTGCTCGCGGACGAGATCAACCGCACGCCGCCGCGCACCCAGGCCGCGCTGCTCGAGGCGATGGCCGAGCGGAGCGTCACCGTCGAGGGTCGCGTTCACCGGCTCCCCGACCCGTTCCTCGTGATCGCGACGCAGAACCCGTTCGAGCAGGAGGGCGTCTTCCCGCTCCCCGAGTCGAACCTCGACCGGTTCCTCTTCAAGATCTACATCGACTACACCGACCTCGAGCACGAGGTCGACATGCTCCGGCTGCCGCACACGGGCGTGACGCCGGACATGCTCGGCGAGATCATGCCGCTGCTCGGGATCGTCGGGCTCGACAAGGCCCGCGTCGAGCTCGACGCGACGATCGTCCCCGAGGAGGTCGCCCGCTACGTCGTCGGCGTGGTGCGGAAGACACGCGTGCTGGAAGGCGTCATGCTCGGCGCGAGCTCCCGCGCGGCAATCCACCTGATGAGCGCGACGAAGGCGAACGCACGGCTCGAGGGCCGCGACACCGTGATGATCGAGGACGTGCGCGTGATGGCGCAGTACGTGCTGCCGCACCGCCTCATCTGCGAGGACGACGACGTTTCGCCGGCGGACGCGCTGCAGATCGCCCTCGACAACCCGATCCTCTCGGAGCCGTAGACCTCTCGGAGCCGTGGGGACGGAGCACCGCTCCGCCCCACGGCTCCCGTCTCAGCTCCCGAGGGCCTGCTCGAGCGCGCGGCGCGCGATCACCTCGGCGAGGTGCGCACGGTACTCCGACGACCCGGCGTGGTCGCTCGGCGGCTCGGCTCCCTCGACGACGAGCGCCGCCGCTTCGGCAGGCGACGACCCACCCGCGACCGCGTCCTCGACGGCCTTCGCCCGGAGTGGCGTGCCGCCCATGTTGACGAGCCCGATCGAGGCGCCGGCCACCGAGCCGTTGTCGCGGTGCACCAGCGCGGCGACGCCGACCGTCGCCCAGTCCTGCGCGCGGCGGTTCGCCTTGACGTACGCCCAGCCGGTCGAGGCGCCGAGCTTCGGGACCCGTGCCTCGACGAGGACCTCGTCCGGCGCGAGGGCCGTCTCGAAGACCCCGGTGAAGAAGTCGGCGGCCGAGATCACCCGCTCACCGCCCTTCCCGTGCGCGACCAGCTCGGCGCCGAGCGCGAGCATCACTGCGGGCATGTCGGATGCGGGATCGCCGTGCGAGAGCGTCCCTCCCAGCGTCCCGCGATGACGCACCGCCGGGTCGCCGATCTGACCGGCGGTGTACGACACGATCGGGCAGTGCTCCTCGAGGAGCCCGTCCGCCGCCACCGCGGCGTGACGCGTGAGAGCGCCGATCGCGATGTGCGACCCGTCGTCGCGCACGTAGGCGAGATCGGAGAGGCGCCCGATGTCGACGAGCTTCTCCGGTCGCGCGATCCGGAGCTTCAGCGCCGGGATCAGGGAGTGCCCACCGGCAAGCAGCTTCGCGTCGCCGCCGCCCGCCGCGAGCAGCTCGACCGCATGGTCGACGCTCTCCGCGACGTCGTAGTCGAACCGTGCAGGGATCACGACTTCGCCTCCTGGATCGCGCGCCAGACACGCTCGGGCGTGGCCGGCATCTGGATGTCCTTCACGCCGAGGTGCGAAAGGGCGTCGAGCACGGCACCGATCACCGCGGGCGCCGCGGCGATCGTCCCCGTCTCCCCCACGCCCTTCACCCCGAGCGGGTTGGTCGGGCTCTTGCTCTCCGTGCGCTCGAGCTCGTACGACGGCAATTCCGCCGCCGACGGCACGAGGTACGTCACGAGGTTTGCGGTCTGCAGGTTCCCCTCGTCGTCGTACGCACCCTCCTCGTAGAGCGCGGTCGAGATGCCCTGCGTGATACCGCCGTGCACCTGACCGTCGACGATGCTCGGGTTGACGACGGCGCCGACGTCGTCGACCGCGACGTAACGGACGAGACGCGCGTCGCCCGTCTCCGTGTCCACCTCGACGACGGCGGCATGCGCGCCCCCGGGCCACGAGAAGTTCGGCGGGTCGTACACCGCGGTCGCCTCCAGGCCGGGCTCCATCCCCTCCGGGAGGTCGTGCGCGGCCCACGCCGTGAACGCGAGGCCCTTGACCGTGCGCTCCTTGTCCGGCGAGCCCTTGACCGTGAACGTGCCGTTCGCATACTCGAGGTCGTCCGCGGACACCTCGAGCTCGTGGGCCGCGAGCTCACGTGCCTTGTCGATGATCTTGTCGGCCGCGTAGCAGAGCGCCACGCCGCCGACCGGAAGGCTCCGGCTCCCGTAGGTGTCCATGCCGATCGACGAGATCGACGTGTCGCCGTGGAGCACCTCCACCTCGTCCATGTCGCATCCGAGCTGGTCTGCAACGATCTGCGCCCACGCCGTCTCGTGCCCCTGCCCGTGCGGCGACGTGCCGGTGATCACCTGGACGGAGCCCGTCGGGTGGACGCGGATGGTCGCCTGGTCCCAGCCGCCTGCGGCGTAGCGGATCGCGCCGAGAATCCGCGACGGGGCGAGGCCGCACATCTCGTTGTACGTCGAGAAGCCAACGCCGAGCTGCGTCGAGCTGTGGTTGTCGCGGCGCTTCGCCTGCTCGGCGCGGATGCCGTCGAGGTCGAGGTGCTCGAGCAACTTGTCGAGCGAGGCGTGGTAGTCGCCGGAGTCGATCGTCAGGCCCGAGGCGATCGTCGCCGGGAACTCGGAGATGAAGTTCTTGCGGCGCAGCTCGAGGCGGTCGGCACCGAGCTCGTCCGCGAGGGCGTCGATCGTCCGTTCGATCACGTAGGTCGCCTCGGGGCGTCCGGCACCGCGGTACGCGTCGGTCGGCGTCGTGTTCGTGAAGACGCCGGTGAACTCGACGCTGTAGTTCGGGATCGCGTAGGGGCCGGCGTAGATCCACGCACCGAGGAGCGGGATCCCCGGCGTCACGAGCTGCAGGTAGGCCCCCATTGCGGCGCGCACGCGCGCGCGGCAGTGGGTGATCTTCCCGTCCTTCGTGGCCGCGAGCGTGTACTCCGTGACGAAGTCGCGTCCGTGGATCGTCGCAAGGTAGTTCTCCGAGCGCTCCTCGACCCACTTCACCGGCCTGTCGAGGCGCCGCGCGAGTGCGAGCGCGAGAAGCTCCTCCGCGTAGACGTCGAGCTTCGACCCGAAGCCGCCGCCGACGTCGGGCGCGACGACCCGTAGCTTCGACTCGTGCAGGCCGAGCGTCGCCGCGGCGAGGACGCGGAGGATGTGGGGAACCTGCGTCGCCGAGTAGAGCGTGAGGTCCCCCGCAGGCCCCGGCACGGCCACGACTCCTCGCGGTTCGATCGCATTCGGGATCAGCCGCGGCTGGTAGTAGCGCCGCGTCACGACGACGTCGGCGTCCTCGAGGCTCTCACCCGTCGCGTCCGTATCGAGGCGCCAGACGTAGCACTCGTTCGTCCCGAGGTCCGGATGGACGTGCGCCGCTCCCTCGTCGAGGGCAGTCGCGACGTCGGCGATCACCTCGAGCGGCTCCCATTCGATCTCGACGAGCTCGGCCGCGTCCTTGGCCTCGGCCCGGGACTCCGCGATCACCACCGCGACCCCGTCCCCCTGGTAGCGCGCGATGTCGGTGAGCGGGTAGTGGGGCGGGTTCTTCATGTCCTCGGTGACGGGCCAGGCGCACGGCATCGCCGCCTTCCAGTCGTCCTGGAGGTCGGCGGCGGAGAACGCCGCGACCACGCCGTCCGCCGCGCGCGCCGCTCCGAGGTCGATGCTCGTCACGCGCGCGTGGGCGTACGGGCTTCGCACGACGGCCATGAACACGGTGCCGACGGGTGCCATGTTGTCGACGAACGTCCCCCGGCCCGTGAGAAGCGACTCGTCCTCGCGCCGCTTCACGGGAGACCCGATGTACGCGGTCCGCTCCTCCGTCGCGCTCATGAGGCTCTCCCTCGTCCTCGCTCGCGAAGCAGGATTCCGCAGAAGCGGAATCCTGCCGCTTGGTCCCCGCCTCCGGCGGGGCAGATCCCTGAAGGCGCCCGCTCCGCGGTCGCACTGCTTGCGCTACCTCTCATGACGACCTCCCCATCACGCCCGCCGCGTCCTGCACGGCGACGACGATGTTGTGGTAGCCGGTGCAGCGACAGAGGTTGCCCTCGAGCCCCTCGCGGATCGCTGCCTCGCTCGTGGCCTCTCCGTGCTCGATGAGCGAGACGGCCGCCATCACCATCCCCGGCGTGCAGTAGCCGCACTGGAGCGCGTGATGGTCGTGGAAGGCCTGCTGCACCGGATGCAGCGTCCCGTTCGCCGCGAGGCCCTCGATGGTCGTGATCTCGGCGCCGTCGGCCTGGACGCCGAGCATCGTGCAGGACTTGACCGACTCGCCGTCCACGAGCACGGTGCAGCTGCCGCACGAGGACGTGTCGCAGCCGACGTTCGTCCCTGTGAGGCGTAGCCGGTCGCGCAGGACGTAGACGAGCAGCTCGCGTGGCTCGAGGTCGAGCTCGTGCCGCGTCCCGTTGACGGTCACCGCAACCTGTCGCATCGCAATGGCCTCCCTTCGTCGAGTCAGCCCTCGGGCCAGCCTACTACTCCATCGCCGACGGTCGACGCAGCCTCTACGCTGCGGCCGATGACCGAGATCCGCGAGGTCGACGAGCCCGAGCTCGAGCGCTGGGTCGCGACGACGAAGGCGGCACTCGACGAGGCGGACACCGTCGAGGGGTACCTCGACTGGAAGCGCCAGGCGCGCGAGACGGTCTGGCTCCTGGCCTCGTCGGGGAGAGCCGACGTCGGCACCGCGATCGGGATCGGCGGCTGGCACTCGCCGGACGGGGTGGCGCGCGGCGAGGTCCGGGTGGTGCCCGACGCTCGAGGCCGGGGCATCGGCGCAGCACTCCTCGCCGAGCTCTCGGCCTGGGCGCGCGGGCTCGGCTACCGCGAGCTCATGGGGCCGGTCAAGGAGGACGATGCCGCGTCGCTCGCGTGGGCCGACCGGCGCCGGTTCGTCGAGGTCGGACGCAACTCGAGGCTCGTCCTCGACCTGTCGGCGATCGACCGCGCCGCGAGTCGAGGCGCCCGAAGGGATCGAGATCGTCACGTGGGCCGCGCGGCCCGGTGTCGAGCGGGCGATGTACGAGGTCGCCCGCGAGGCCTACCCGGACGTCCCGGGCGAGGACGACGCCGAGCTGCCCTCGTTCGAGGAATGGCTCTCGATGGACATGCAAGGAGCCGGGGATCGACCCGAGGCGACGTTCGTGGCGCTGGCCGGCGGCGCGGTCGTGGCATACGCGAAGCTCTCCCTCTCGCGGGCGCGTCCGACCGTCGCGATGCACGACATGACGGGCGTGCTTCGCGCGTGGCGCGGGCGCGGGATCGCGCGCGCTCTGAAGGCGGCGGAGATCGCCTGGGCGAAGGAGTCGGGCTACGAGCTGCTCGAGACGCAGAACGAGGAGCGCAACGAGCCGATCCGCCGGCTCAACGAACGCTTCGGCTACGTCGTCACGCCGGGCTCGGTCACCGTGCGCGGGCCGCTCTGAGCCTGGTCAGCGCCGCGCCTTGAGGGCGCGCTCCATCTGCCGCTTTGCATCCCGCTCGGCGAGGTCGCGCCGCTTGTCGATCCTCTCCTTGCCGCGGGCCAGCGCGAGCTCGACCTTGACCTTGCCGTCCTTGAAGTAGAGCCGGGTCGGGACGAGCGTGAGGCCCTTCTCGCGCACCTTGCCGTAGAGCGAGTCGATCTCCCGTCGGTGGAGCAGGAGCTTCCGGTCGCGCTCCGGACGGTGATTCGCGATGTTGCCGCGCGCGTACTCCGAGATCGACGCGCCGACCAGCCAGGCCTCGCCGTTACGGATCTCCGCGTAGGCCTGAGCGAGCTGCGCACCGCTGTCACGCAGCGACTTGACCTCCGTCCCCGTCAGCTGGAGACCCGCCTCGATCCGCTCGAGGAGGTGGTAGTCGTGCCGCGCGCGACGATTGTCGGTGATCAGCTTCGTCCCTGACACGGCGGCGATTGTAGGCGCGACCCGTCGCGCTCAGACGGTCGCGCGGGCTTCGGCAAGCCTCCGCGCGAGCTCGCGGAGCATGTACAGGGCGAAGCTCGGCTCGGTCTCGACCAGCGCGAGGAAGTCGTCCCGGGGAATCGACACGCAGCGGACCGGCGTCGTGGCGCGCACCCGGGCCACGCGGGCGCCGTCGTCCACGAGCAGCGCGAGCTCGCCGAAGAAGTTCCCCGGGCCGAGCTCGAGCTTTCCCGCGCGGAGCTCGACCTCGACGGTGCCCTCGCAGAGGACGAACATGCCGGCCCCGGCGTCGCCCTCGAGGGCCAGCACGCGCCCTGCGGGCGCGCGGAGCGCACCCGCGCGGAGTGCGAGGCGTTCGAGGCCGATGTCGCTCACCCCCTCGAGCAGGGGAAGCGCGCGGAGCTCCTGGACGTCCATGCCCCATGTCTATACCAGCCCGCTCCAGGCACCGTGAGCCGACGCGCCGCCGAGACGGCGGCTACGCTCCTCGCATGCCCGCGCTCGACAACCGGCTCCCGCTGTACGGCGAGGATCGCGAGCGCGGCGACCTCCGCGACTGACCGGTCGCCACCTGCCCGGTCCCGTCGTCCTACCACGGAGGTCTCAGTGAACGTCACCGCCACCCTCGGCCTCGCGGCTGCCGCGTTCGGCGTCGCAATGGGCCTCTCGCCCCTGCTTCAGGTCCGGCACATGGTCGCGCGCCGCTCCTCGGCGGACGTGTCGCTCCCGTTCCTGCTCGTGCTCCTCGCCGGCTTCGTCCTCTGGCTCGCGTACGGCGTCGCACTCGGGAACGCGGCGCTCGTCGTCTCGAACGCCGTCGCAATCGCCTCGTACACGGTCACGACCGCGGCGGTGCTGAAGCTGCGGTAGCCCTCAGCGGCGTCCTCCGGTCCGCGCGCACCGCTCGCAGAGCGGGAACCACGGCGGGCAGCTCCTGCCGCACGACCGGCAACGCCCGACGGTGCCGTCCCGCACCTCGGCGGCGAGGCGCCTCACGACCCGCTCGGCCGCGGCACGCTCGAGCTCGGCGGCGCGCTCGATCGTCACGCCGCCGACCCCCGGATACTGGAGCGCGAACCAGCGGAGGATCGCCGCGACACGACCTGCCTCTTCCGCCTCCTCGAGCCGTGCGTCTCGGAGTCGCGACGTGTCGAGCAGGAACTGGAGCAGGGGCCGCTGCTCACGGTCGCCCGAGACCGCGAGCGCGAGGACACCCAGCAGCTCGGCGCCGTCGGGGTCGACCGGCGCGTTCGCGAGCCTCCAGGTGTCGTCCAGCTCGAGCCTGCGGCCACGCTCCCGAAGATGGCGCTGGACGACGGCGAGGCGGCCGCGGATCGGCTGGAGCGACTCGACCGCGAGCCAGCTCTCGTGCGCCCACTCGCGGGTCGCCACGCGATGCCACGCACCGAGGGCGGCGTCGAGGTCGCGAGGATCGTCGACACCGAGATCGCCGAGCCGCGGGCCGATCCGTGCCTCGTCGACGATCCGGTACCCACGGTGCCCCTCGGGCAGCTCGACGTGCGGCTCGAGCCCCGCCTCGACGAGGTCGGGATCGGCGCTCGCCCAGGCCACGCCGACGAGAACGCCCACGTGGCCGCGCTCGACGAGCCCGAAGCGCCCTGCTCGACCCGCGATCTGGGCGAGCTCCCACGGCAGCAGGTCGCGCCGCTCCACCCCGTCGAACTTCGTCGTCTCCGCGAACAGCAGCGTCTCGCAGGGCAGGTTGACGCCGTGGCCGAGCACGTCGGTGGCGACGCAGACATCCGCGGCGCCCGCGAGGAAGCGGTCGATCTCCGCGCGACGTGACGCGAGCGGCATCGCGCCGTAGAGGACGGCGACGCGCTCCGGGCGAAGGCGGTTGATCTCGCCCGCGAGCGCGAGCACGGCCTTGCGGCTGAAGGCGACGACCACCGTTCCGGGAGTCAACGCCCGCAGCTGGCGAGCGCCCACGAACTCGAGCGGCAGCTTCCGCTCGTGGACGCGGAGCTCGGCCTCCGGGAACGCACGGCGGACGAGTGGAAGCGCGTCGAGCGCGCCGAGGAGCCGGACGTGGCGGTACTCGCCCGCGAGGAGCAGCTCCGTCCAGGCGGCGCCGCGCTCCTCGTCGTCCGCCCACTGGATCTCGTCGAGCACGAGCACGTCCCCCCCGCCGGGAGCCATCTCGACCGTGCAGCACAGGATCGGCGCCGTGTCGTTGATGCGCTCCTCGCCGGTGACGAGCCCGACGGCCTCGTCTCCGAGAAGCGCCGCCAGCCGGCGATGCGCCTCCTGCGCGAGCATCCGCAGCGGGCCGGCGTAGACACCGCGGCCGTGCTCGGCAAGGAATGCGATGGCGTCGTGTGTCTTGCCGGAGTTCGTGGGGCCGAGGTGCGCGACGACCGTCTCGGGGGGTGTCCGCCGCTCGGGGAGCCGGATCTCGATCAGGCCCTCGGCCCGCTTCACGGCGGCACGCTTGTACGCGCCGGTGGCGCGGGCGTGACGGGCGGCTCTCGACGGCCGCCGAGGCGGTCGTGAACGGCGGCTGCGCGGCATCGCGCAACGGTAGCCGCGCGATCCCTCGTGTCCGACTTCGAGTCGGACACCGAGCGTCGAGGCGGCGTGTGGCGGGCGGGGGTGTCCGACTTCGAGTCGGACACCGAACGTCGAGGCGGCGTGTGGCGGGCGGGGTGTCCGACTTCGAGTCGGACACCGAGCGTCGAGGCGGCGTGTGGCGAGCGGGGTGTCCGACTTCGAGTCGGACACCAGGCGTCCGTCTACACCTTCAGGTACCGGCGCAGCGTCATGCCGGAGCCGAGGGCGCCCACGACAAGGCCCACCGCGAGCAGGATCAGCGCCGTCATCGTGAAGCCGAGCGCCTTGACGTCGTTCGACGAGTCGATGTGGCCGAGGATCGCCGGCAGCGCCGCCTCCTTGCCGATCAGCAGCAGGACGACGGCCGCGGCGGCGCCGGCCAGGCCGCAGACGAGGCCCTCGACCATGAACGGGCCGCGGACGAACCAGTTGGTCGCGCCGACGAGCTTCATCACCTCGATCTCCCGTCGACGCGAGAAGATCGAGAGCCGGATCGTGTTCGCGATCAGGAGCACGGACGCCGCGAGCAGGACGACCACCGCGACGAGGAAGACGACCTCGATCACGCGGGCGACCTGGAGAATCCGCTTCGACGTCTGCTGGCCGTCCTTGACGCGATCGACGCCGGCGAACTTCTCGGCGCGGATCGACGCCGACAGCTGCTTCACCTCCTCGGCGTGCTTCGGCGTGATCTCGTAGGAGTCCGGTAGCGGGTTCGACGGGAGGTTGGCGGTCAGCTCCGGGTACCTCTTCTGCATCCGATGGAGCGCCTCCGTGCGCGAGACGAACTGGTAGTCCTTGATCTTCGCGTCGGTGCGAAGGCCACCGAGGTAGGCGCCGACGGCGTTGATCTGCTTCGCCTTCACGTCCTCGGCGAAGAACACCTTCACCTGGAGCTGGTCCTTCACGTGGTCGGACCACGAGACCACCCACGAGCCGAGCGCGATCAGGAGCCCGAGCAGGAACATCCCGATCAGGACGGTCATCGTCGCCGCGAACGACGTCGAGAGGTTCGACCCGATCGAGCGGAACGCCTCGGAGACGACGAGCTTCGCGCGGCTCGTCACTGGTGACCCTTCGGGTGATGCGGCCACGTTCCTCGCGTGCGAGGAGCTAGCGAGGCTAGGACGCAAGGAGTCCCGATACCCGGAGGTATCGGGGCGACCGAGGACGACGCATGGCGCCGCTCATCGCACGCGAGGGACATGGAGTGCATCGCCTGAAGGGTCACTCTGTCTCGTAGCCGCCGCGGCGCTCGTCGCGGACGACCTTGCCGCTGTCGAGCGCGATCACTCGCTTGCGCATCTTGTCGACCATCTCGCGGTCGTGGGTGACCATCAGGATGGTGGTGCCGGCCGTGTTGATCCGGTGGAGGAGCTGCATGACGCCGACCGAGGTGTCCGGGTCGAGGTTCCCGGTCGGCTCGTCGCAGATCAGGAGCGGCGGATGGTTGACCACGGCCCGCGCGATGGAGACACGCTGCTGCTCGCCGCCCGACAGCTCGTCCGGACGCGAGCCGGCCTTGTGCGCGAGGCCGACGAGGGCGAGCACCTCCGGCACCTTGCGGCGGATCGAGGTCGACGACTCCCCCTGGACGCGCAGCGCGTAGGCGACGTTCTCGAAGGCCGAGCGGTCGCGGAGCAGCTTGAAGTCCTGGAAGACACAGCCGACGTTGCGGCGCAGCATCGGCACCTTCGAGCGCTTGAGGCGGGTCAGGTCGCGCCCTCCGACGAGGATGCGCCCGCTCGTCGGCTCGAGCTCCTTGAGCAGCAGGCGGATGATGGTCGACTTCCCCGAGCCGGAGGGGCCGACGACGAAGACGAACTCGCCCTTCTCGATCACGAAGGACGCCCGCTGGAGCGCGACGACGTCCGGGTCGTAGACCTTGCGGACGTCCTCGAACACGATCATCGCCGACGGCGACGCCGGGCGCTGGCCGTTCGTCGTCGCGACGTCCGGCCCTTCGAGGAGCGCGGCGGCCGAGTCTGAGGCGGATGTGAGGAGGTCGTCCATTACCGGGCGAGAGCGTGAGACGCGGCCAGGAGCCCGCGGCCGCTCCGGTTCAGGTTCGCTCGATTGTACCCGAGTCCTGTTGCTTGTCCGCGAAGCGGGAATCTGCAGGAGCGGAATCCCGCCCTCGGCCCCGCCCTCGGGCACATCCCTGCCCCTTCGGTCGCAATGCCGGGGCCGCCGTTCAGATCACCCCTGAAGGCGCCCGCTGCCTCGCGGTCGCAAGGCACCCCTTCGACGGCCTCGGCGCGTCTACGCCTTGCCGGCCGCGCGGGCGAGCAGGTACGCCTGGACGAAGCCGTCGAGCGCGCCGTCGAGGACGCCCTGCGCGTTCCCCGCCTCGTAGTCGGTGCGATGGTCCTTCACCATCTGGTACGGGTGCAGGACGTAGCTGCGGATCTGACTGCCGAACCCGACGTCGACCTTGGCGCCTCGCTCCTTCGCGAGCTCCGCTTCCCGCTCTTCCTCGGCGAGCTCGGCCAGCCTCGAGCGGAGGATGCGCATCGCCGTCTGCTTGTTCGAGGCCTGCGAGCGCTCGTTCTGGCACTGCACGACGATCCCGCTCGGCAGATGCGTGATGCGCACCGCGGAGTCCGTCTTGTTGACGTGCTGGCCGCCGGCGCCGCTCGCGCGGTACGTGTCGATGCGCAGGTCGCCCTCGTCGATCTCGACCTCCTCGCTGTCCGGGAGCAGGGGGGCGACCACGACCTGCGCAAAGGCGGTGTGGCGCCGGTGCGCCGAGTCGAACGGCGAGAGGCGCACGAGGCGATGCACGCCGCGCTCCGCCTTGAACAGGCCGTACGCGTTCTCGCCGCGGACGGTCACCGTCGTCGACTTGAGGCCCGCCTCCTCGCCGGGGCTCGCCTCGACGATCTCCGTCTGGAAGCCGCGGTCGGCCGTCCAGCGCAGGTACATCCGCAGGAGCATCTCGGCCCAGTCCTGCGCATCGGTGCCCCCCGTGCCGGCCGTGATCGTGACGACGGCATCGCCCGCGTCGTACTCGCCGTTGAAGAGGGCCTCTTCCTGGAGCCGGGCGAGCTCGTCGCGGACCGGCGCGACCTGCTCCGCGACCTCGGCCTCGAGCTCCGGCTCGAGCTCCAGCAGCTCGGATGCGTCGTCGACCTCCTTGCGGAGTGCGTCGTAGCGGTCGAGCTTCCGCGTCAGCCGGGCGTGCTCCGTCGAGACGCGGGCGGCCTCGGCCTGGTCGTCCCAGAAGTCAGGGGCGCCCATCCGCTCCTCGAGGTCGGCGCGGCGGAGGGTCAGGGCATCCGGGTCAAAGGTAGTCACGGACCCAGGCGAGCTGGGCCCCGAGCTCCGCGAGCTGGTCGGCGACGGGTCTGTCGTCGGTGACTGCCATGGAGGCGATCGTACCGGCAGCCTCGACGACGATCGGATGCGGGTGCGCGCGGTCGTCGCCTCAGCGGTCGACGCGAAGCGCGACGAGCACGCAGACGCAGAGCCACGCGAGCCCGAGCGCCGCGCCGGCCAGGACGTCGGTCACGTAGTGGACGCCGAGCACGACGCGACTCGCTCCGATCAGCGCGCCGAGCGCGAAGCCCGCCGTGATCGCCGCGCGGCGCCCGCGTCGCGTGCGGGCGATCGTCGCGGCGAGGAGCCCGATCAGCCCGAAGACGGCCATCCCCGTCGCCGAGTGACCACTCGGGAACGAGTAGGACGACGGCAGCGGGATCGCGCTGCCGAGGTCGGGCCGCGGTCTCTCGTACGCGTGCTTGGCTGTCGCGACGAGGATCTGGATGCCGATGGCGACGGCGACGAGCAGGACCGCCTCGAGCCGTGCGCGCCGGACCAGGAGCCAGGCCGTGGCAGCTCACGACGACGACGGTGACGCCGATCGCGCCGCCGAGCCAGGTGAACGGCCGGGCGATCCATTCCGCCCAGGCGGGCATCGAGCCTGCGACCCACGTGGCGACGTCGAGATCGAGCTCGGTCAGCCGGCCCGAGTCGACGACGTCGGCGGCGATCGCCGCGTAGGCGAGTAGCGCCGCGCCGAGAGCCACGAGCAGGAGACGACCGGACAGGCCGAGGCGCCCCAGGCTGGGACGGCCGCCGTCTGGCGGCGCGTGCATCTCGCGTTCCTCGTCGCTGCCGGCCACCTCCGGCCGCACCTCGTCCGTCCGGCCGCCCGCCCGGTCCGCCGCATCCGCTCCACGTGCCCCCAGGGGGGCGGGACGGCCCCCTGGAGTCACGGTATCGGGCGAGTCGTCACGCATGTGCGCCGGCATCGTGCCGACCTCGCGCACAGCGGGGCGTGGCACACACGTGCGATCCTCTGCCGGGACGAAGGCACGGGTGGGAGCGCTCGCGTGCGAGCGTGCGCTCGTCAGGTCGGGACCGCGGTCGTCCTCCGCCGAGCGTGCCGTCGTCGAATCTGGGGCGCGCGATGACGCGAGACGCGGGCTGGACGGTCGGCTGCGAGGGCGTCCGGCGATCAGGCGCCGTGGCAGCGCTTGTACTTCTTGCCCGAGCCGCACCAGCACGGGTCGTTGCGCCCGATGTCGCGGTGCTCGTTGACGACGGGCTTCGGCGATCCCATGGCCGTTGTCTCCTGCGGCGGGGCAACTGCGGTCGCGAGGCCTCCGCCTGCGGCGGCGATCGCGTCGGCGCCCTGCAGCTGCTCGTGCTCGTACGCGAGCGCTTGCGGGGCGGCGACCGGCTGGAGCTGCTGCTCGGCCTCGTCGCGCTGCACCTCGACGTGGAAGAGGGTCAGCACGACCTCCTCGCGGATCGCTCGGCCGAGCTCCTCGAACATCGCGTGCCCTTCGCCGCGGTACTCGACCAGCGGGTCCTTCTGCGCCATCGCGCGGAGGTGGACTCCTTCGCGCAGGTAGTCCATCGACTCGAGGTGCTCGCGCCAGCGCGTGTCGACGATCTGGAGGATCACGTACCGCTCGATCTCACGCATCAACTCCGGGGTGAAGGACTCCTCGCGCTCCGCGTACGTGTCGAGCGCGTCGCCGACGAACTCGTCGACGAGCGCGCTGCGGCTGTCGACGTCGATCTCCTCGCGGAGCTCGTCGACCGTGACGTCGGTGCCGTAGAGCGCGTGCATCTGCGCGACGAGGCCCGTGAGATCCCACTCCTCGGACGTCTCGTCCTCGGTGAACTGCGAGACGTTCGCCCCGATGACCTCCTCGACCCAGCCCCGAATCTCGTCCGACAGGTCGTCGCCCTCGAGCACGCGGCGGCGCTGCTCGTAGATGACCATGCGCTGCGTGTTCATGACGTCGTCGTACTTGAGGACGTTCTTCCGCGAGACGAAGTTCTGCTCCTCGACCTTCTTCTGCGCGTTCTCGATCTGGCGCGAGAGGATCGACGCCTCCATCGGCTGGTCGTCCGGGATCTTGAAGCGCTCCATGATCCCGTGGATGCGGTCACCGGCGAACAGCCGCACGAGGTCGTCCTGCGCGGAGAGGTAGAACCGCGTCTCGCCGGGGTCGCCCTGGCGGCCCGACCGCCCTCGCAGCTGGTTGTCGATCCGGCGCGACTCGTGGCGCTCGGTGCCGAGCACGTAGAGGCCGCCAAGGTCGATCACACCCTCGCCGAGCTTGATGTCCACGCCGCGTCCGGCCATGTTCGTGGCGATCGTGACCGCGCCGGGCTGGCCCGCGTCCTTGATGATCTCGCCCTCGCGCTCGTGCTCCTTCGCGTTCAGGACGTTGTGCGGGATCCCGCGCCGGGTGAGGAGCTCGGCGAGGTACTCGGAGGTCTCGACGGCGATGGTGCCGACCAGCACGGGCTGTCCGTGCTCGTGGCGCTCGACGATGTCCTCGAGCACCGCGTCCCACTTCGCCTCCTTCGACTTGAAGATGAAGTCGTTCTCGTCGGCCCGCGCGACCGGGACGTTCGTCGGGATCTCGACGACGTGGAGGTTGTAGATCTCGACGAACTCCTTCTCCTCCGTCTTCGCCGTGCCGGTCATGCCGGCGAGCTTCTCGTAGAGTCGGAAGTAGTTCTGGAGCGTGATCGTCGCGAGCGTGACGTTCTCCTCGCGGATCGGGACGCCCTCCTTCGCCTCGATCGCCTGGTGGAGCCCTTCGCTCCAGCGGCGGCCCTCCATGATGCGGCCGGTGAACTCGTCGACGATCTTCACCTCGCCGTCCTGCACGACGTAGTCGACGTCACGCTTGTAGAGCGACTCGGCCTTGAGCGCCTGCGTGAGGTGGTTGACCAGCTGGACGTTCCGCGGGTCGTAGAGGTTGTCGACCCGCAACGCGCGCTCGACCTTGTCGAGGGCCGACTGCGCCGGCGACACGGTCTTGAACTTCTCGTCGTAGAGGAAGTCCGCGCCCGACAGCTCGGTCTCGTCCTCGCCCTTCATCACCTTGCGCGTGAGCGGCGCGCCCTCGAGCTCCCGGACGACGCGGGCGAAGTCGTAGTAGGTCTTCGCCGCGGTCTCCGGCTCGCCGGAGATGATCAGCGGCGTGCGCGCCTCGTCGATCAGGATCGAGTCGACCTCGTCGACGATCGCGAACATGTGGCCGCGCTGCACCGTCCCCTCGAGGGCGACCGCCATGTTGTCGCGGAGGTAGTCGAACCCGAACTCCGAGTTCGTCCCGTACGTGATGTCCGCCGCATACGCCTCGCGGCGGCTCGCGAACGGCATCATGTTCTCGATCGACGCGACGGAGACGCCGAGACGGTCGAAGACGGGCTTGTTCCACTCGGCGTCGCGCTTCGCGAGGTAGTCGTTGACGGTGACGAGGTGGACGTTGTCGCCGGTCAGCGCGTTGAGGTAGAGGGGCGCGCTCGCGACGAAGGTCTTTCCCTCGCCGGTCTTCATCTCCGCGATGTCGCCCTCGTGGAGCGCGATCCCGCCCATCAGCTGCACGTCGAACAGACGCTGCCCCGACTCCCGCTTGCGCGCCTCGCGCACGGCGGCGAACGCCTCGTACAGCACGTCGTCCAGCGCCTCGCCGTTCGCTATCCGCTCCTTGAACTCGGCGGTCTTCGCGAGCAGCTCGGCGTCGCTGAGATCCTCGAAGTCGGGCTCGAGCGAGGTGATGTACGCCGCCTGCTCCGCGAGACGCTTGAGGCGCCGCCCCTCACCGAGGCGGAGAACCTTCTCGAAGCGGCCGAAGCTCGTCGTGGGCATGGACAGAGGGTACCGGGTTCGGGGCGCGCTTCCCGTCGTCCCACGTTTCCGAACCGTCTCATCATGCGGCCTTCACGGACGCGCACGCATGATGCCGATGTGCAACGCCTCGTCATCGTCTCCGCGCTCGTGGGAGCACTCGCGCTCTGCGGGGCGGCCGGGGCGCTGCTCGTCCCCGCGCGGACGGTGAAGAACGCGGCGCCCGTCACCGCGCTCTCGGTCACGGGTCGATCGGTCGCCTATGCGGTCGGACGGACGAAGACGAGCTGCGGCCAGGCACGACTGTGGGACACGGGGTCGCGCGCGCTCTGGACGTTCGGCAGCCGCACGATCGTCGGCTGCGACGAGAACCCGAGCGGCGGGTACGGCATCGCGTCCGTCGCCGCGACGGGGCACCGGGTGTTCTGGCTCACGCACATCGGCGGCAACATCACCGACTACCAACTCTGGACAGCGACGCCGACGCGCCCGACGGCGCGACGCCTCGCGTTCGCCTCTTCGGATACGGACGGCCCGCCTGCGATCGTGCTCGGCAACGGATCCGGAGGCGGCGTCCCGTATGCCGTGGGAGACACGGTCACGCTCGTCGCAGCGACCGGGGCGCGCGTCTTCCGAACGGACCTCGGCAGCCCGGTGCGCCTGCTCGCCTCCGGGACCGGCGCCGCAGCCCGCATCGTTGCCTCGCTGGCCGACGGGAGGGTCGTGACTCTCACGTCGGCAGGCCAGGTGCTCGCAACCGCCCAGGAGGAGCCCGGCGCCGTCACGGCGCTCGCGCTCGCGCCGTCGGGGCCGGTCGTCCAGGTCGGGAGCACCGTCACGGTCGGCTCGGCCGGCGTCACACTGCCGCGCGGCGGCCTGATGCTCGACTTCGGACAGGGTGCCGTCGTCTACCGGACGGGAGGCCAGGTGCGCTCCCGCTCCGTCGCCACCGGGACGGACACGCTCCTCCAGGTCGTGGTGCTGAAGCCGTGGCAGCCGCTCCACTTCTCGACCGACACCCTCGGGTCGGCGTGGGCGCGGGGCCAGGACGTCAGCTGGCGTCCCGGCCCGGTCGTCTGAGCCGCCCGGCGCGTGCCGCCCGGCGCGTGGCCGTTAGGCGGGTGCGGCCGCTGCTGCCGCCTCACCCGTCGCGTGCGCGACGGCCAACTCGAGCGCGTGGTCGGCGATCGCCTCCCACCCCGGTTCCCCGCGGGTTCCCGGACTAGCGCCAGCCCGTCCCACGACCGGCGCCCGGGGCTACAACGGCGCGACCGACACCTCCCAGACGCGGCCTGCGAGACGCGAGGCGGTCACGACGTACGTCGCACTGCGGAGCGCCCCGAGCCGCTCCAGGGCGGGGATGCCCGCGAGCGTCGGGGCTCCGTCGATGCGGACGGTCCGCTCCATGCCGTCCCAGGCGACCTCGACGCTGTCGCCGCCGGGGTCGTCGGCGAGCGCCACCGTGCGGATCCGCGATGCTGCGACCACCCAGATCCCGCCTTCGCGTCGCACGCCGTGTGCGCGAAACGGCGGCTCCAGGGTCACCGACGCTGCCAGCGCCGACAGGTCCTCCCCGACCTCGGCCAGGATCTCCCCGGTGGAGAGGACTACGAGCTCGACCTCGTCTGCTGCAACGTTCGGCGCGTCGGCGGTCGCGATCAACGTCCCACCGGCGATGGCGATGCAGCCCGTGGATCCCGACCTCGCCCCAGTGCGGCCCGGGATCGTGCGGCAGCCGCACCTCAGTCGGACGCGCGGAGCGCCTGCTCGATCTCCTCGACCGGGACCGGCTCGGGCGGCACGGCTCCCTGTACGCGCCGTCGAGGCTCGCGCACCTTCTTGTCCCGTTCGCGCTCGATCAGCCGCTCGAGCCGGTCGACCAGCAGGTCCGTCGCCGCCTCGTACGTGGGCGCCGCCTCCCGGCCGTGGAGATTCGGCCCCTTCACGTGCAGCTCGGCCTCGACGACGTGATCGTCCGCGATCCGCGGGTTGCGCTCCCGGTCGAGCACGACCTCGACGACGGTCGACTCGTGGAGGCGCTTCCCGAGCTTGGCGAACTTCGACTCCACGTAGCTCCGGACGTCGTCGCTCACCTGTCCACGCCGCACCGTAACCAACAGTTGCATGGCGCCTCCTCTTCTGTCTTCTCCCGCGAACGCTACCGCACCGCCCGCGCGAGGCACACGACGAGGACGGACTGGGCGCCGGCTCGCCGCAGGGCAGTTGCGCAGGCGCCGGCCGTGGCACCCGTCGTGTAGACGTCGTCGACCAGCACGACCCGGCCGCGGACATCGTGCCGCTCGACGAACAGGCCCTGGACGTTCCTTCGGCGCGCGGCCCGCTCGAGGCCCGCCTGTCGCCGCGACGGCCCGCTCCGGGCGAGAAGCGTCGCCACCGGGAGGCCCCAGAGAGCGCCGAGCCTCTGCGCGAGCCGGGCAGCGGGAACATGGCCACGCGCCCGGCCCCGTTCGCGGTCGCCCGGGACGAACGTGACGACGTCGGCAGCAGGTCGCGCCAGCGTGTCGGCGACGATCGCGGCGAACGGCCCGGCGAGATCGCGTCTCCCGCGCTCCTTCCACGCCGAGACGAGCGGCCGGGCTCGCGCGTCGTAGACGATCGCGCCGCGTGCGGACGCGAAGCCCAGCCTCCGGCCGCTGCACTCGACGCAGCGGCGGACGGGCCACGCGCCGGGGCAGCCGCACCGCTCGCAGACGGGCGGCGCGATGCGCACGAGCGCCGCCGCGCACCCCGAGCAGAGGGCGGGCCCGGGCACGCCGCACCCCGCGCAGCGGGTGGGGAGCACCAGCCCGAGGAGTCCCACGATCCAACGCTAGGGCGTCGGACGTCGCGACTTTGCACCGGGACCGTGCCCGCTTCGTGCCTACGCGAGCACGGACGCGCCGAGCATCTCACCCAGCGCAGGAGCGGCGCGATCGCGGTCCTCCGGCTCCTTGATCGGGAAGAAGCGCCCGCGCGGCCCGGCACGCGGCACCTCGAGGTAGGTCGTGTCGAGCTCCCACGACGCGTGGTGGTAGAGCCGCTCGAGCTGCACGGCAACGCGCTCCCCCACCGTCTTGCGGACGTACAGCCAGCGGAGGTCGAAGGGACGGTCGAGCGCGTTCAGCCGCAGCCATGCCGTGTTCGTGTTGAACACCGCGATCCGGTCCTGGTCGAAGCCCGCGGGGAACTCCGGCCCTTCGAGCAGCCCCAGCCGTCCGTCGAGTCGGGCGGGCGCACCGCCCAGGTCGCCCTCCTTGGCCGCTACCTCGGCAGTCATCGGCCGCGCCGCGAGGAGATGAGCCCCGACGACCACCGGGTCGAGACGTGCGCCGAGGTTGTCGACGTTCGAGACGGCGATGTGCTCGACTCCCAGCTCCTGCAGCATCGCAAGCGTGCCCGAGTGCCGCAGCGCGCCGAGCAGGTCGCCGTGGCCGGGCGCGTAGAGCGAGGGCGCGCCGCCGTCCAGGAAGAGCTCGCCGCCCTCGGTCAGCCGGAGCGAGACGCGCTGCGAGAACCAGAGCGGCTCCGGGACACCCAACGCGGCGACGTGGCTGCGCGTCTCGTCCTCGGTCTGGAAGCTCGTCATCAGCGCGACCGGGATCTGCGCAGTCGAGCTCCTGAGCCAGCCGCGCCGTCTCGCCGAGCTTCCACGAGAGGAAGCTGCGACCGCCGACGGCATCGACGGCTCCCTTCACGACGCCGCCGAAACGCGTCGCCATCCCGCCGGCGAGCACCACCTGGGCGATCCTCCCGGACGCGAGCGCCGCCAGGCCCTGCTCGCGGGCATCGCGCCAGGCCGCCGAGGCCGGCTCGGGGAGTCGAACGACGTCGGTGTCGCGCGGAGGCTCGAGCACGCCCTGGACGACGTTCGACGCGGTCGAGAGGTCGCCCGACGCGACTCTCGCCCGCAGCTCCTCGAACTCGTCGGGCTCGAACCCGAAGCGCTCGAGCACCGCCCGCGTGCCCGCATCGACGTCGTCGAGGTTCATCGGACGGCCGCTGCCTTGCGCGGGAGCGAGTCGACGTAGGGCGCCCGGTGGACGCCCAGCTCCGTGACGACCGCCGCGACGAGCTCTCCGGGTGTGACGTCGAACGCAGGATTGCGCGCCGCGAAGCGGGCGGTCACCTCCGTGGGGTCGCGCTCCTCGATCGGGATCTCCTCGCCGGTGGCCGCCGACGGGTCGAGGGTCGTCGTCGGCGCGACGACGACGAGCGGAAGGCGGTGGTGGCGCGCGAGGACGGCGAGCGCATACGTGCCGATCTTGTTCGCCGTGTCGCCGTTCGCGGCGATCCGGTCGGCGCCCGTGACGACGAGGTCGACCTCGCCGCGCGCCATCAGCGAGGCCGCGGCGCCGTCGACGATCACCGCGCATGGGATCCCGAGCTGCTCGAGCTCCCAGGCGGTCAGCCTCGCGCCCTGGAGCAGCGGGCGGGTCTCGTCGACCCAGACGTGCTCGACGAGCCCGGCGTCGTGGGCGGCCCGGATGGCGCCGAGCGCCGTGCCGTACCCGCCGGTCGCCAGGCCGCCGGCGTTGCAATGGGTGAGCACGGACGCACCGGCCGGGAAGAGCTCGACGGCGTGAGCGCCCATCGCCCGGCAGCGCTCGACCTCGTCCGCGTGGATCCGCCCGGCCCGCTCGCGCGTCGGCTCGTCGCGCATCGCGTCGAGCGCCCAGCGCAGGTTGACCGCGGTCGGGCGCGACGCAACGAGCGCGTCGAACGCCGCGTCGAGGTCCTCTCCGCGCGCGGCCGCGAGCGCCATCCCGTAGGCAGCCGCGACCCCGATCGCAGGCGCCCCCCGCACCGCGAGCACGCGAATCGCCTCCGCGACCTCGGACGCCGAGCCGCAGCGGAGGTCGACCTCCTCGTCCGGCAGCCGCCGCTGGTCGAGGACGACGACGGCATCGTCCTCGAGCCGGACGATCCGGTGCGGCGCGAGCTCCGAAGGGGTCACGCAGCGAACCTTAGGCCGAGTGCTGGACCGGTTGGTGTCCGACTTCGAGTCGGACACCAACCGCACCCCGCGGGCCTCCGCCCTACGTCCCTTCGTCCCAGCTCGCGAGGTACGTCGGCCTGCTCCTCGGTCAGCTCGTCGATCGCGACCCCCATCGTCGCCAGCTTCAGCCGCGCGATGTCGTCGTCGATCTCCTTCGGCACGTCGTAGACCCGTCGCTCGAGCGACGCCGAGTTCGCGATCACGAACTCGGCCGCCAGCGCCTGATTCGCGAACGACATGTCCATCACCTGGGCGGGATGGCCCTCGGCCGCCGCCAGGTTGACCAGGCGTCCCTCGGCGAGGAGGTAGACCTTGCGGCCGTCGGCGAGGGTGAACTCCTCGACGAACGTGCGTGCCTCGCGGGTCTCGGTCGCGAGCGAGCGGAGCGCCGGGATGTCGATCTCGACGTTGAAGTGGCCGGTGTTGGCGAGGATCGCGCCGTCCTTCAGGCGCTCGATGTGCTCGCGGGAGACGACGTGCTTGTCGCCCGTCGCCGTGACGAACACGTCGCCGACCTCGGCCGCCTTTGCCATCGGCATCACCTGGAAGCCGTCCATCACGGCCTCGAGCGCCTTCATCGCGTCGACCTCGGTCACGACGACGTGGGCACCGAGGCCCTTGGCGCGCATCGCGACGCCGCGTCCGCACCAGCCGTAGCCGGCGACGACGAAGGTGCGCCCCGCGAGGAGGACGTTCGTCGCGCGGATGATCCCGTCGATCGTGGACTGGCCCGTCCCGTAGCGGTTGTCGAACAGGTGCTTCGTCTTCGCCTCGTTGACGGCGATCACCGGGAAGCCGAGCTTGCCGTCGCGCTCGAGCGCGCGCAGCCGGATCACGCCGGTCGTCGTCTCCTCCGTCCCCGCGATCACGTCGCCGAGCTGCTCGCGCCGGGCCGAGTGGAGGATCCCGATCACGTCGGCCCCGTCGTCCATCGTCACGTGCGGCCGGTGGTCGATCGCGGCCTCGAGATGCGCGTAGTACGTGTCGTGGTCCTCGCCCTTGATCGCAAACGTGCCGATCCCGTACTCGGAGACGAGCGCAGCGGCGACGTCGTCCTGTGTCGAGAGCGGGTTCGATGCGCAGAGGACGACGTCGGCGCCGCCCGCCTTGAGCGTGCGCATCAGGTTCGCCGTCTCGGTGGTGACGTGGAGGCATGCCGAGACGCGGTAGCCCGCCAGCGGCTGCTCGCGCTCGAAGCGCTCGCGGATCGCGGCCAGCACCGGCATCTGCCGGTCGGCCCACTCGATCCGACGGATGCCTTCCGGCGTCAGCCCCAGATCCCTGACGTCGTGCTTGATGGTCGTTGCCATGGTTCCCTCTCTGTTGTCTTCCTAGGCCACGAGAAGTCGTTCGTGCTTGCGCTGCTCCCACGCGATCCAGTCGGCCTCGCTCGCTCCCTCGGCCGGGACAGTCGCCCCGGCGAGCCAGCTCTCGACCGCCGACCGCAGCTCGGGCTCACGGCGGAGCCGGACGACGAACGCCACGTCGTCGAGCTCGACGTCGAACCGGCGCCGAAGCTCCGCCAGGCCGCGCAGCAGCTCGAGATCGTGCTCGCCGTAGCTCCGGTAGCCCGACCGGTTCCGCTCCGGTACCACGAGCCCCGTCGATTCGAGGTACCGCAGCATCCGCGGTGACCAGCCCGTGCGGGCGGCGGCGTGGCTGACCGTGTAGGTCTGCATCGCGCAGAACCTTACCACGGTCGTGTCAAGGTGCGGGTCAGGGGGCGGAGGTTCCCTCGCGCCCGTAGCGGTCCTCGAGACGCACGACGTCGTCGAGGTGTGGGGTCGAGACCTCGACGATGAGCGTGTCCTCGATCGCCGTCACGCGGTGCACCGTGCCGGGCCGATAACGGAACACGTCGTCCGGCACGATCTCGATCGTCTCGAGCTCGCCCCCGAGCGGGCCGAGCTCGAGCGACGCCCGGCCCTGCTGGACGAGCCAGGACTCGTCCTTGACCTCGTGGTACTGAAGGCTGAGCGACTGGCCCGCGCGGACGAACAGGAGCTTGCCCACGTAGGCCTCGGCCTCTGCCCAGACGAGCTCCCAGCCCCACGGCTTCTCGACGCGCCGCGGCGTGAAGGCGTACGGGCTCCGACCGCCGTCGCTCACGCGAGCCACTCCTGGTGCGCAGCGACGTACTCGTCGGCCCGGCGAAGCTCCTTCGGCGTGTTGACGGTCAGCCAGAGCCCCGTGTGCCGGAAGGCCCGCAGCCTTCCCTCGGCCGCGAGCGCCGGGAACGCTGTCGACTCGTGATCGCCCTTCTCCGGGAACCGCGCGAGCGCCTCCTCCGAGAGGACATAGATCCCGCAGTTGACCCAGTAGGGCACGCGCGAGACCTCGTGGAAGCCGGTCACGACGTCGTCATCGGTGAGGTCGACCTGGCCGAACTGGGACGGCGGCTGGGCCACCGTCACCGTCGCGGCCGCGCCTGTCGAGCGGTGCCGGTCGAGCAGCGCGCCGAAATCGACGTCGAGGAGCTCGTCGCCGTTCATCGCGAGCAGGTCGCCGGTGTCGCGCCGGAAGCCCGCCGCGTAGCGGATCCCTCCGCCGCGGCCGAGCCGCTCGGGCTCGCCGGCGCAGACGAGCTCCACCCCGACGTCCGACAGCCCCTCGACGAACTCGTTCTCCTGGCCGCCGAGGCAGCTGACGATCACGCGGTCGACGCCTGCCCGAGCGAGCCGCCCGAACTGCCAGGCAAGCAGCGGCCGTCCCCCGACCGGGACCAGCGACTTCGGGCGTCCGCCCCCTGCGTCTCCGAGCCGCTCGGCCTTCCCTCCGGCGAGGACGATCGCCTCCATCAGCGCGGGCCGTCTGCCGCTGCGGCGCGGCCGATCGCGTCGTACGTGAAGCCTGCGGCCCGCATCGCCTCCGGGTCGAGCATGTTCCGGCCGTCCACGAGCACGGGTGTGCGCATCGCTCGGGCGATCGCCGCCCAGTCGACGTCGGCCAGCTCGGGCCACTCGGTGACGAGCACGACCGCGTCGGCGCCGTCGGCGGCCTCCTCGACCGAGCCGACCTGGTCGACGCCGACCAGGCCGTCGGCACGGGCGACCGGGTCCCAGGTGACGACGTCGGCGCCCTCGGCGATGAGCCGCCCCGCCAGGACGAACGCCGGCGACTCGCGCGTGTCGTCGGTGTTCGGCTTGAACGCCAGACCGAGCAGTGCGACGCGCGTGCCGCGCAGCGTGCCCAGGAGCTCCGTGAGCTTTCCGATCACGCGCCGCTTCTGCAGCTCGTTGACCTCGATCACGGCGTTCAGCACCTGGAAGTGGTACCCCGAGTTCGCCGCGAGCTGCTTGAGCGCGAGGCTGTCCTTCGGGAAGCAGCTTCCCGCCGAACCCGATCCCGGCGCGGAGGAACCCCGGGCCGATGCGGCGGTCGTGGCCGATCCCCTCGGCAACCTTGACGACGTCGGCGCCCGTGGCCTCGCAGACGTTCGCGATCTCGTTGATGAAGGAGATGCGCGTCATCAGGGCGGCGTTCGCGGCGAGCTTGATCATCTCGGCCGACGCGACGTCCGAGCGCACGACCGGCGCGTCGATCCCTCGGTGGAGCTCCTCGACGGCGTCTCCGTCCGCCTCGTCGAACGCGCCGACCACGATCCGGTCCGGCTCCATGAAGTCGCGGACGGCGGTGCCCTCGGCCGTGAACTCCGGGTTCGAGGCGTACCCCACGTGAGCGAGCCCGCGGGCATCGAGGCGGTGGCGCACCTTCATCCCGGTCCCGACGGGAACCGTGGACTTCATCACCACGATGATGCGCCGGTCGAGCGCGGGCAGCTCGTCGACAACCGTCCAGACGGCCGAGAGATCGGCGTCGCCCGAGTAGGTCGGCGGCGTGCCGACGGCGACGTAGACGAGCTCCGCGCCGTCGATCGCCTCCCCCACGTCGAGCGTGAACGAGAGCCGCTCCCGGTTGCGCGCGATCAGCGCGTCGAGGCCGGGCTCGTAGATCGGCACCTCTCCGCGGCGCAAGGCGTCGATCCGAGCAGGCACGACGTCGCGGACGACGACCCGGTGACCGAGCTCGGCGAAGCAGGCGCCGGTGACCAGTCCGACGTAGCCCGCGCCGAAGACGGCGATCTGCCTGCCCTGTCCGCCATGTCGGGCGGCAGGATAGTCGCGCGACCGGGTGCGCTACGACTTGGCGACCTTCGCGAGCGGCTGCAGGCCCTTCGCGATCGCGATCATCGTCTCGTTCGAGAGCCGGTCGAGCAGGGTGTTGACGACCCAGTACGTGGCCCCGTCGGTGCGCAGGACGACCATGTGGAGATTGGGGCCGTTGTAGTAGAGCTCGTAGCGTCGGCCCCCGATCCTGCGGACGAAGTTCCGGCCCGCGAGTACGGGCGCATCCTCCCAGTCGGTCATCTGGACGCCCCAGTACTGGTTGTCCACGCGGTACGTCAGCCGGACCGCCGAGTGCTTCTTGTCCGGGTCGATCTTGTAGACGCGGATCGGCATCTCGGAGTCGATCCACGACGAGCGCTCGATCCGGGTCGGCACCATCAGCGGGAAATCGATCTGCTTCCTGTAGCGGCGCAGGAGGTCGACGGCCGCGCTCGCGCCCGAGACGACGTTCGCGGGCTGGCGCTGCGGCGTCTGGTCGATCGGAGCGGCGGCGAGGCGCCCGTGGAAGGTCTGCCCGAGCACGACGACGATCATCGCGCGGTTGCCGAGCGCACGGATCTTCGGCACGAGCTTCGCGACATCCGCCGAGCCGAACAGGGCGCCGAGCTTCGCCGCGGCCGGCTTCGCCCCTTTCACCCGCGGGTCGTAGTAGACCTGTGTGCGGAAGTAGTCGTAGTTCGGCGCGTCGGCGCGGAGGCCGTTCGCAGGCACGACCGTCCGGTAGCCGCGCTGGGAGAGGAGATACGTCGCGCTCGACGCGGCACCCTCGACGCCGTTCCCGTTGAGGACGAGGACACTCGTCTCCCGCGCGCTCGGGGTCCTTTCCTTCACCTTCTCCCCGAGCGCGACGGCAGTCGCCTTCTTCGGCGACTCGACGTCCGGGTTACGGAACTCGCGCACCGCCCTCTGGATGTTCTCGGGCGCCGTCGTGAGGTCGGCAAAGCCCTCGAGCCCGTCGATCCGGGCCTGGAACACGTGTCCCGGCGGGAGCGAGTACGCGAGGGCGGCGTAGCGAAGCACGGTCTTGGCGCTGACGTCCTTCCCGCCGCCCTGGCCGACCTCGACGTTCGACGTGACCACCTTGATCACCTTCGGCAGCTTCGTCAGCGAGACCGAGTTCTCGATCTGGTCCTTGAAGGAGCGGACGAACAGCTGCTGCCGCGCCGTGCGATAGATGTCCGAGTCCGTGTGCCGGAAGCGGACGAAGTCGAGGGCGTGGGTGCCGTTCAGGCGCTGGTACCCGGGCTGCAGGTTGATCTTGGCGTAGCCGGTCGGGCCACCGTGGTCGTTGTAGTACCGACGGTCGATGTCGAGCCAGACCCCGCCCAGCTTGTCGACGAGCTGCCGGAAGCCACGGAAGTTGATCGTGATGATGTAGTTGATCGGGAGCCCCGTCAGCTCCCGGACGGTGCGGAGCGATCCGATCGCACCGCAGGTCGCGTACGCGGCGTTGATCTTCGCGACGAACGGCGTGTGCCCGGGGCAGTCGATCGGCACGTTCAGGTCGCGCGGGAACGACAGCAGGGAGATCGTCTTCTCGCCCGGGTCGGCCCGGACGAGCATCAGCGTGTCCGAGCGGGAGGGCGTGTTCGCCCCTTCGTCCGCGCGGTGGTCGTACCCGAGCACGAGCGCCGTGGCGGGCTCGCCGGGCAAGGCGATCTCGAGCGACTTGAGCGCCTTCTTGACCTCGGCCGAGCGCGGCGCGACCGCGGCGACGGTCTCGTGGAGGTACAGGTACGCGCCGCCCCCGGTGCCGCCGACGAGCACGGCCAGGACGAGCGCCGACCAGCCGAGGATCGCGAGCGCCAGCGAGCGGCCGCTCCGCGCGGACGGGGGCGGCTGGCGGTAGACGGTGACCGGCCCGACGGGCGCAGGCGGCATGGCCGCCCGGCCGTTGCCGTTCCACGTCGCGCCGCGGCCGACTCCTCTCTTCAGTGTCGTTCGCATGAGAAAAAGGACGACCGGCGCCCGAGGGAGTGAACGGTAGCCAACGGCTCGGAGGGCTTCGTTAGGCCTTCGAGAAGACCGCGGCGAGCTGCTCCGCGAGGAACGCGATCTCCTCCGGCGTCCCGGCGCTGATGCGCAGGGCGGTGGGCGCGCCGAACGAGCCCATGGGCCGGACGATCACGCCGCGGCGAAGCAGCGCGTCGTTCAGGGCCTCGGCGTCCTCGCCGACGTCGACGAAGAGGAAGTTCCCGACGGCGGGCCCGATCGGTTCGAAGCCGTGCTCGCGCAGCACCACTTCGAGCACCGCCATAGCCTCACGGTTCACGGCGCGGCGGCGCGCGACTTCGGCGTCCGAGTCGAGGCTCGCGAGCGCGGCTTCCTGCGCGGGCGTCGTGACGTCGAACGCGCGCTGCACCTTTCGCATCGCCGTGATCACGTCCGCCGGACCGACCCCGTAACCGATCCGCAACCCGGCCAGGCCGTAGATCTTCGAGAACGTCCGCAGGACGAGGACGCGACGCCCACGCTTTGCGGCCTCCTCGATCGCGTCGGGGAACTCCGGCACGTCGACGTACTGGAAGTAGGCCTCGTCGACCACGGTGAGCACGTGCCCGGGGACCGCGTCGAGGAAGCGAAGGAGGTCGGCACGGGAGGTCATCGTCCCGGTCGGGTTGTTGACCGTGGGCAGGAAGGCGAGCTTCGTCCGGTCGGTGACGGCGGCCAGGAGGGCATCGACGTCGATGCGGCCCCCGTCGAGAGCGACGCGCGCCGTCGTCGCGCCTGCCTTGAGCGGGTCGAGCACGTAGCTCGGGAACGACGGCCACGGCGTCACGATCTCGTCCCCGTCGTCGAGGGTCGCCTGGCACGCGTAGCCGATCACCGCGTCGGCCCCGGCGGCGACGATCACCTCGCCGAACGCGACCCCGTGCCGGGCCGCGAGCTCCTCGCGGAGGCGGTAGCAGCCGCCGTCCGGGTAACGGTTCGACTCTCCGAGCGCCCGCTCGATCGCCTCGATCGCCTCCGGAAACGGGCCGAACGGGCCCTCGTTCGAGGCAAGCTTGACGACGCGGTCGAGGCCGAGCTCGCGCTGGACGGTCTCGACGGGCTTCCCCGGCTCGTACGGCACGAGGCCGCCGAGCGCCGGCCGGACGATCTCCGGCCCGGGCCCTGCGATCGGGGTCACGCGGGAACGGCGTCGGGCGGCGGCTCGGTCGGCGCGAGCGGTACCGGCGGCTCCGACGGCGCGAGCTCGCCGTTGCTCGAGGAGAGCCGGCGCCACGCGACGAACGCCCCGCCGAGAAGCCCGACGAGCAGGATGCCTCCGAGCACCGCCCGGACCCGGCCGCGCTGCGTGGCCGCTCCCATACTCACTCCCGCGACGGCGTTCTCGGTGCGCCGCCGGACCTCGCGTCGGACGATCCACCAGCCGATCGCCCACAGAATCGCGTTGCGCCGACGTTTCACGGAAGCGAGCCTACCTTCGCCGCGGGGGAAGGTGAATGGCGCGGCCCAGCCCGACGAGCGCGGCCTCCTTGATCCCCTCGGCGAGGGTGGGGTGCGGGGCGATGCCGTCGGCGACGGTCTCGATCGTCGCCTCTGCGTCGAGCGCGACGACGGCCTCGCCGATCAGGTCGGTCGCGTGCGGCCCCACGATCACGACGCCCAGCAGCTCGCCGTACGTCGACTCGTGGATCGTCTTGACCCAGCCCGTCGTGTCGCCGGACATGACGGCGCGCGCGATCGCCACCCACGGCGCGCGCCCCACGACGACGGCGTCGCCGTGCAGCTCGCGCGCCTGGGCCTCGGTGAGCCCGACGCCGGCGATCTCCGGATCGGTGTAGATCGGCCGCGGTACCGCAGGCTCGCCGATCTTCGCCTCGTGGCCCATCGCGTTCTCGGCGGCCACCTCGCCCTCGCGAAAGCCGGTGTGCGCGAGCTGCCAGTACCCGGCGACATCGCCGGCCGCGAAGATGTGCGGCGACGTTGGTGCGGCGGTGCCCATCCGTGCCGATCCCCTTGCGGTCGAACGTGACGCCCGCCGCTTCGAGCCCGATCCCGTCGACGAGCGCCGCCCGACCGACCGAGACCAGCATGAGGTCGCAGTCGACCGTCTCGCCCTCGCCGAAGTGCACGGTGAGGTGCGACCCGTGGTCGTCGACCCCGGTGCACTGCTTCGAGAGGTGCTGCGTGATCCCGCGCTTGCGAAACGCCTTCTCGAGCTCCTTGGCAGCGTCCTCGTCCTCGGTCGGGATCAGGTGCGGCAGCATCTCGACGATCGTCACCTCGGTGCCGAAGCGATTGAAGATCGAGGCGAACTCGCAGCCGATGATCCCGCCGCCCAGGACGACGAGCCGTGCGGGCACCTCGGTCTGCGAGAGCAGGCCGGTCGAGTCGACGCAGCGCGGCGAGTCGAGCCCGGGGATCGGGGGCCGGATCGGGAACGAGCCGGTGCAGACGATCGCGCTGCGGAAGGCGACCTCGTCCGCTCCCTCGACCGCAATCGTGTTCGGCCCCGTGAACGTCCCCTGGCCGTTGACCCAGCTGACGCCGTTGGCCTTGAAGAGGGAGGCGACGCCACCGGTCATCTGGTCGACAACGGCGTCCTTCCACGCCGCGACGGTGGGGAAGTCGAGCTGCGGCTCGGCCGTCCGGACGCCGAGCTTCGCGAACGTCTCCCGCGCGTCGTGGTAGGCGTGCGCGCTCTGCACCCATGCCTTCGTCGGGATGCACCCGACACGCAGGCACGTGCCGCCGAGCTTCGGCGCCACGTCGATGCAGGCGACGGTGCCGCCCAGCTGCGCAGCGCGGATCGCCGCCGTGTAGCCGGCGGGCCCGCCTCCGAGCACTGCGACGTCGACGTCCATCGCCTGAACCCTAGACGGTCGGTCCGTGCCCGGCGCGACGTCCGGGACCTGCCTCGATCACGCGAAGCGGCGCCAGCATGGTGACCGAGTCGCCGTCCTCCGCCACGCGCTCGAAGCCGTGGCGCTCGTAGAGCTCGATCGCACCTGCGTTCGCGCGGTCGACGCTGAGCGAGATCGAGGCATGGCCCTCGCTGCGCGCCCGATCGAGGAGCGCGCTCAGGAGCGCCGTGCCGACGCCCTTGCCCCTTGCGTTCGGGACGACGGCGATCGCCAGCTCGGGGGTGGCCTCGTCGACGAAGCCGTACCCCGGCCGCTGGCGCTCGAACAGCCGGTACCACGCGGCGCCGACCGGGAAGCCCTTGTCCAGCGCGATCACGGCCGTGTCGCCGCGTCGCCCCCAGGCCTTGACATAGAGGGCCACGGGTCCCGGCCCCGTATCCGGCGCCCGCTCCTTCCAGTAGTAGGCGTGGTGGAGCATGTCGCGGAGGAAGCGCACGTCCTGTGGCCCGCCCCGCCTGACGACGACGGACGGCCCGTCCGCGCTCACAGCGCCAGTGCTGGCTGCTCGATCAGCGCGACGAGCGTCTGCAGGAACTGCGCGCCGTCCGCGCCGTCGATCGCTCGGTGGTCGCAGGTCAGCGTCATCCGGAGGATCGGCGCCACGTCGAGCTCTCCCTCGCGGACGACCGGCTCGTCCTTGACGGCGCCCACGGCGAGGATCGCGATCTGTGGAGGATTGAGCACGGCGGTGAACTGCTCGACTCCGAACATCCCGAGATTGGAGATCGTGAACGTCCCGCCCTCCATGTCCTGCAGCGTGAGCTTGTTGTCGCGCGCGCGTGTGACCAGGTCGGCGCGCGCTCGGGCGATCTCCTGCACCGTGCTGCGGTCGGCGTCGCGGATCACCGGGACGACGAGCCCCTGCGGAGCGGCGACGGCGATCCCGACATGCGCGTTCGGGTGGCGTCGGATCTCCTCGCCGGCGAACGTCGCGTTCACGGGGATGTGGCGCATGAGCGCCACTGCGGCGAGCTTGACGAGCACGTCGTTGACGGTCGGCTTGGCGTCGCCTTCGCGCAGGCGCGCGACGAGCTCCTCCCGGAGCGCCACGACGTCGGTCATGTCCGCAGAGACGCCGAGCTGGAAGACCGGGGCCGTCCACGCCTCCGTGAGGCGGCGGGCGATCGTCTTGCGGATCGACGTGAGGGCGACGACCTCGACCTCGCCTGCGGGCAGTGGCGCCGGCGCCGTGGGCGGTGCCGTCGGTCGGGCGGCCGCCTGCTCGACGTCCTCGGCGAGGATCCGCCCCTCCGGCCCGGTTCCCCGGAGCGACGCGAGGTCGACGCCCCGCTCCCGCGCGATCCGGCGCGCGAGCGGGGATGCCTTGACCCGCCCCGTGCGCTCTACCGCAGTGGTGGAGCGCTCGTCGGCGCTCGCCCCGGCGGCGACGCCGGCTGCAACCGGCTCCTCGGCCGGCGGGGCCGCGGGAGGCTCGGGTGCCGCGTCGGCCTGCGGCCGCTGTCCGTTGCCGTCCTCGCCACCTCCGTCGATCACGGCAACCGTGGCGCCGACCTCGACGTCGCCCTCGCGCACGAGGATCTTCGTGAGGACGCCGTCCAGCTCGGACTCCACCTCCTGGGTCACCTTGTCGGTGTCCAGCTCGTAGAGCGGCTCCCCCTTCGAGACGGCGTCGCCCTCCGCCTTCAGCCAGCGGACGATCACGCCCGACTCCATGCCCTGGCCGAGACGGGGAAGCTTGACGTCGGTCGACATCAGCGACCGCGGAGGACGTCGACGACGGGGATCGTCCACAGCTGCGACTCACCGGCGACCCTGCTCACGGGCGTCATTATGCTGACCGCCGTGAAGCTGGTGGATCAATGGGCGACGCTCGAGCGGCGCCTCCCCGTCGACTGGCACACCGTCGCGCTCCGACTTCGGACGGAGCAGACGGACGAGCTCGCCGAGGTCGCCCGGATCCTCGGGCCGATGAACGTCGGGCACGCGGGCGACCAGCTCGCCTTCTCCGTCGTGCGCGCGGGCGGGCCGTCGGGCCCGGAGGCCGCCCGTCGGCTGTTCGGCCGGCTCGACCAGGCGCGCATCTGGTGCGTTCTGGAGCAGGCGGACGTCGGCGTCCGTGAGCCGGCCGCCGGTGGGCCGGCGATCGAGCTGCGGGCGACTCCTGTGACGGCGGCCTGGGACGCGGCGCTCGCCGACCTGCCGGCCGGCTGGAGCGACCTGCTCTGCCTGCTCGAGATCCACTCGAGCGCCCTTCTCCCGCGAGCCGCGCTCCTCTGCGCGCCGATCAACCCGGCGCGCGACCCGCAGTCCGTCGGCTTCACCTTCCGCTGCGCCAGCCGTCAGGGCTACGGGGTCTCGCCCGAGATGGCGCGCCGCTGCTTCGAGCGCCTCGACGCCGAGGGCATCGCGGGCGGCGTCTCCGTGCTCCGCCTCGTGTCCGACACCGACAACGTCGCGACACAGGGCCCCGTCTGGTACGTCGGCGGCAGGGCCCTCTAGGCGCGCAGCTCTGCGCCGAGCTGCTCGGCGAGCGTCTCGACGATCCGTCCTCGCGCCGCGTCGGCGTCCTCGTCGGTGAGCGTCCGGTCGGGCGCCTGGAACACGAGGTGCACGGCGACCGACTTTCTCCCCTCGCCGACCTGGTCGCCGCGGTACACGTCGAAGACACGCGCTTCGCGGAGCTCCGCGCCGCCCGCGTCGAGGGCCGCGGCGACGATCGCGCCCGCCTCGACGTCCTCCGGCACGACGACCGCGATGTCCTGCCGGACGGCCGGGAACGTGATCACGTCCTCGTAGTGGATGCGCTCGGGCAACGGCGCCATCAGCGCCGCGACGTCGAGCTCGAACGCTCCCCAGCTCCCCTCGAGGAGCGTCGGGTGCAGCTCGCCGACCCAGCCGGCGCCCGTCTCCGCGGCCTTGCCGGGGTGGAGCTGGGCGAGGCTGGCGCGGCGGAGCTCGAGCGGCACGTGGATCGCCTCGTAGAGCACCTCGAGCGACCGTCGTGCGGCGTCGAAGCCGCCGTCCACGATCCCACCGAGGTGCCATCGCTCGTCCGGGAGCCGCTCTCCGGTCGGGAGATAGACGCGCGCGAGCTCGAACAGCCGGATGCCCTCGTTGCCGGCGTCGAGGTTGACCCGCGCGGCCTCGACGAGCCCGGAGAGGAGGGTCGTGCGGAGCACCGCCTGCTCCGCGCTCATCGGGTCGGGCAGCCGGAGCGCCCGCGGGTCCGGATCGGAAGCCGTGAGACTCCAGGTGTACGCCTCCACGAACCCCTCGCCCACCAGGACGTCCTCCACGGTGCGGCGGAATCGCTGGTACGCCGAGAGATGGCCCGCCACGGACCGGCGCAGCGGCATCGTGTGCGGAACGCGGTCGAGCACGACCCGGGCGACCTCCTCGACGAGGTCGACCTCGCGGGTCACGTCTCGGGCGCGCCAGGTCGGGACCGTGACCTCGACGCCCTCCGCGAGCTCGGCGACCTCGAACCCGAGGCCGGTCAGGATGCCGCGCTGCTCCTCCTCCGCCACGTCGAGGCCGATGAGGCTGCTCGCGCGCCCGGGCCGGAAGGAGACGACGGGCCGCTCGGGGAGGCCGTCGTTGACGTCGACCGCCGCCGTCGGCTCCGCGCCGGTCAGATCGACGAGCAGCCTGCTCGCGAGCACCGCGGCGGGCTCGGCGGCGTGGGGATCGACGCCCTTCTCCCACTTGTTCGACCCCTCCGTTCGGAGCCCGAGCCGCTCCGATGTCTTGAGGACGCCGATCGGCTCGAAGTTCGCCGCCTCGAGCAGCAGCTCCGTCGTGCCGTCCGAGACCTCGGAGTCGAGGCCACCCATGATCGCCGCCAGTGCGACGGCCTTCTCGCCGTCGGTGATCAGCAGGTCGCTCGGAAGGACGCTGCGCTCCGTCCCGTCGAGCGTCCTCAGCTTCTCGCCCTGGTGCGCGCGGCGGACGACGATCCTGCCGCCTGCGAGCTTCGAGCGGTCGAACGCATGCAGCGGGCTGCCCCAGACGTGCATCACGTAGTTCGTGACGTCCACGACGTTCGAGATCGACCGCATGCCCGCGAGGTGGAGCCGCGTGCGCAGCCACTGCGGCGACGGCCCGACGTGCACGTCGCTGAACACTCGCCCGATGTAGCGTGGGCAGCCCTCGAAGTCCTCCACGCGGATGTCGACGGGCTCGCCACGCGTGACGGGCGGGTCCTCCGGGTCGGGCAGCCGCAGCACCCCGTCGAGAAGCGCCGCGACCTCACGGGCGATCCCGACCATCGAGAGCAGGTCGGGCCGGTTCATCGTCGGTATCGCATCGAGCACGTGATCGACGAGCGGCAGGACCTCGGCGAGCGGTGTCCCCGGCTCGAGCCCGTCCGGGAGCAGCATGATCCCGTCGTGGTCAGGGCCGAGGCCGATCTCGTCCTCGGCGAGGATCATCCCCTGCGACACCTGGCCGCGAAGCGGACGCTCCTCGAGCGGGCCCGGGAAGCCGGGCAACAGCGCCCCGGGAAGCCCGACCGCGACCGTGGCCCCCGCCCCGAAGTTCCAGGCCCCGCACACGATCTGCTGCGGGTCGGGGTTCCCGACGTCGACGTGACACAGCTGGAGGCGGTCGGCGTTCGGGTGCGGCTCGGCCGAGACGACCCGACCGACGACGAACGCGCCGAGGTTGCCGCCCTCGTCGGGGACGCCGACCGGGATCAGCCTCTCGACCTCGAGCGACGAGATCACCAGCCGCTGCGCGATCCCGGCGGGAGACGCGGTCGTGTCGACGTACTCGCGGAGCCAGGAGAGCGGGATGCGCACGGCTAGAACTGCCTCGAGAAGCGAAGGTCGTCGCGCCAGAGCTCGCGCAGGTCGGGGAACTCGTGGCGCAGCATCGCGATCCGCTCGAGACCCCAGCCGAAGGCGAAGCCCGAGTACCGCTCGGGGTCGTAGCCGACGAACTCGAAGAGCTTCGGGTCGACCATGCCGGCGCCGCCGATCTCGATCCAGCCCGAGTGCCGACAGACCGCGCAGCCCGCCCCGTCGCAGACATGGCACGAGACATACGCCTCGATCGAGGGCTCGGTGAAGGGGAAGAAGTGCGTCCGGAACTCTGTCCGCCGCTCCTGGCCGAAGAGCGCTTTCAGCAGGAAGTCGAGCGTGCCGGTGAGGTCGGCGAGCGTGATCCCCTCGTCGACGGCGAGCCCCTCGACCTGGTGGAAGATCGGCGTGTGCGTCGCATCCGGCGTGTCGCGGCGGTAGCAGCGTCCGAGCGAGACGACGTAGACGGGCGGCTGCTGCGCCTCCATCGTGCGGATCTGGGACGGCGACGTCTCCGTCCGGAGCACCGTCTCTTCGTCGAGGAAGAACGTCGCGAGCGGCGAGCGCGCGGGATGCCCTGCCGGGAAGTTGAGGCCGTCGAAGTTGTAGCGGGTCGTCTCGACCTCGCGGCCGTCGACGACGCGATAGCCGAGCCCGAGGAAGACGTCCTCGACCTCGCGCCGGATCTGGGTGACCAGGTGCAGGCGCCCGCGCGCTCGGCCGCCGACCGGCAGCGTCACGTCGACGCGCTCCTCGGCCAGGCGGCGGTCGAGCTCCGCCCGTTCCAGCTCCATCTCGCGGGCTGCCACGGCCTCCTCGATCCGCTCGCGGGCGGCGTTGAGCGTCATCCCGGTCTCACGGTCGCGCACCTCGCGGAGGGCGAGCTTGAGGTCGCTCTTGCGGCCGAGGTACTCGACGCGCACCGCCTCGATCCCGTCCGTCGACGTCGCGGCGCCGACCGCCGCGAGGGCCGCCTGCTCGAGCGCCTCGACGTCCATGGGAGGATCGAGGCTAGCAAGTGACCCCGTGTCACAAGCCGCCCCCTGCTTGAATCGAAGCGTGAACGACAACCGCCCCGGATCCGCCCTCTACGACCGCATCGCGCGGATCTACGACCCGTGGTCGCGGTCGGTCGTCGAGGACGTCGACTTCTACGTCGAGGAGGCCCGCGCGGCGGGCGGCCCCGTCGTGGAGCTGGCGGTCGGGACGGGACGGATCGCCGTGCCGATCGCGAAAGCGGGGATCCCCGTGATCGGCGTCGACGAGTCTCCCGAGATGCTCGCCGGCGCGCGGGCGTACGCCGAGCGCGAGAACGTGTCGGCGCTCGTCGACCTGCGCCTCGGCGATCTCCGCGAGCCGCCGGTCACCGAGCGCGTTCCGCTCTCCGCGATCCCGTTCCGTTCGCTGCTGCACATGCCCGACGAGCGGGAGAAGCTCCGGGCGCTGACTGCGGCCGCCTCGGTGCTCGAGCCGGGAGGCCGGTTCGTGTTCGACGTGTTCGCCCCGAGCCCGGAGGACGTCGAGGAGACTGACGGCCGCTGGCTCGAGCGCGAGCCGGGGATCTTCGAGCGAGCCGACTGGGACCTTCGCGCCCGCCGGCTCGTGCTCTCGGTACGCGGCGGCGAGCAGTCGGCGACGTTCGCGCTGCACTGGCTCTCGGCGCCGGAGTGGAACGCCTTGATCGAGGACGCGGGGCTCGTGCCGGAGGCGCTCTTCGGCTGGTTCGACCGCCGTCCCTACGACGGCGGCGAGGACCAGATCTGGATCTGCCGGAAGCCGGGCTGAGCTAGAGGAGCGTCAGCGCGTCCCCGACGCGAACGACGCCCGGCTCGAGCCACATCCGCATAGACGCCCAGGCATGCCTCGCCGTCCGCGGTGGCTCCACGGGCGTCGATCAGCTCGCGGACGACGTCGCGGTCGCGCCGCCCCGTGTCCGGGCTGGCGGACGGCACGGCGCAGCGGGGCGTGGGCTCACCGACCAGGAGCGTCGCCTCCCCCACCCGCACATGCCTGCCACGCCACGCCTCCTCGCCGAGCGTGTCGACGCCCTCGAGCTCGAGCAGCATCCGGAACCGGCGGCCGTCGCCGTCGATCACGGCGGTGGAGGACTGCGAGACGAGTGTCGCGGGACGGGAGTCGGTCGCCCAGGCGCCGTCCTCCCGCTCGACCAGGGCGAGCGAGCGGCCGACCAGATCCGACAGGCCGTCTGCCCATGGGCCGTCGACGACATGGCCCCGTACCTCCCGGCCGTACACCGTCACGACGGCCGGCCTGCCGCGGACGGCCTCCCCCTCGAGGGATTCTCCGGACGGCAGCGTGACGGTCAGCTGCCTCGACTCCGCCTCCCAGACTGCGGCTGCGCGGACGAGCGAGGTGTCGCGCTTGCCGTTGTAGAGCCGCGCCGCGTCGTCGACGAGCAGGAACCTCCGGTCGTCCCGCGCCCCGTCCGGGCCGAGCTCGACCGACTCCGGATGGTGCAGCCGCATGCTCTTCACCGGCGTGACGTTGATGCGCGTGACGCGGGGGGTCGACATCCGGTCGGCGATGGTATCCGCCCCGGTGGACGCACCCGCCGCGGGGCACGTAGGATCGACCCGAGATGATCTGGGTGATCGTGCTGATCGTGATCGTCGTGCTGCTCGTCCTGGCGCTGATCACGCTCTACAACCGGTTCGTCCGCTACCGGAACCGCGTCGACAACGCCTGGGCCCAGATCGAGGTCCAGCTGAAGCGCCGGTGGGATCTGATCCCGAACCTCGTCGAGACGGTCAAGGGCTACGCCGCGCACGAGCGCGGGACGTTCGAGGCGGTCACGGAGGCGCGCGCGGCGGCGCAGCGTGCGGAGGGCCCGGCCGCGACGGCCGCCGCAGAGGGGATCCTCGGCCAGGCGCTCGGGCGGCTGTTCGCCGTTGCCGAGGCATATCCCGAGCTCCAGGCCGACGAGAACTTCCGGCAGCTCCAGTCGGAGCTCGCCGAGACGGAGAACCGGATCGCGATCTCGCGCCAGGTCTACAACGACACCGTCCTCACGTACAACAACGCGATCCAGACCTTCCCGGGCGTCGTGCTCGCGGGACCGTTCGGGTTCGCGAAGCGGGAGTTCTTCGAGACCGACGAGACGCAGCGAGAGGCGCCGCAGGTCGACTTCTCGCCCGGGGCGGCCGCGGCTCCGCCGGTCTCCGCAGCCCCGGCACCCACGGCGCCCGCGCCCGACGCGCCGAGTGATCCGCCCGCGTCGTAGAGCGACGCTGCTCGCGGCGGCGGTCGCTGCGCTCGCGCTCGCGGGTGGCGCCCAGGCGAAGTCGTTCGAGCTTCCGCAAGCGAGCGTCGACGTCGCCGTCGAGCCGGACGGCAGCCTCCGGGTCACCGAGCAGCTCACCTACGCGTTCAGCGGCCCGTTCAGCGGCGCCAACCGCGACATCCCCCTCCGCTCGGGCGAGTCGATCGACCAGGTCGGCGTCTCCGAGAACGGGCAGACGGTTCACCGCGGGTGGCTGCGCCGAGATCGGGTGCTCGAGCCCGCCCGGCACCTTCGGCGTCGCGCGCGACGGCGATACGGAGCGGATCGTCTGGCACTACAGCGCAGCGGACGAGCTCCGCACGTTCGAGATCACGTACCGCATGCGCGGCGTCGCCGTCGCCTACGACGACGTGGTCGACGTGAACCTCCAGGTCTGGGGCGACCAGTGGGACCAATCGCTCGGTCGGCTCACGGCGACGACGACGGGGCCCGGCAAGGTCGTCAGGGCGTGGGGTCACCCGGTCTGGGTTCGAGGCGACGTGACGATCGACGGCCGGAGCGCCCACCTGCGCGCGCTCGACGTGCCGTCGCACCAGTTCGTCGAGCTCCGCACCCTCTTCCCCCGGACCGCGTTCACCTCGACCGCCGGCATGCGCGTGGTGAGCGGCAACGGGCTCGAGAAGATCGTCGCCCAGGAGCTCGGCGACGCGCAGGCGTACGAGCGTGACAAGGAGCGGATCGACGACGCTGTCCGCCATCCCTGGCGCTCGGCGCTCGTCGTGCTCGCGTTGGGGGTGCTGCCTGCGCTCGCGATCTCGACCTTCGTCTTCTGGCGCTTCGGGCGAGAGCACGAGACCGGCTACGACCGCGAGTACGAGCAGGAGCCGCCGACCGACACGCAGGCCGCCCTCGTCCCGACGCTGCTGCGCCAGGGCGGCGAGGCCGGGTCCTTCGAGTTCACCGCGACCCTGTTCGACCTGATCCGGCGCGGTCACTACCGGGCGGAGCACGTCACGACCGAGCGAAGCGTCTGGGGAGGGCTCCGACACGAGAGCGTGTCCGACCTCGAGCTCTCGCGCGGCACACCGGTCGAGCTGACGACCTGGGAGCACTCGGTGACCGACGTCGTCGACGACGTGCTCGACGGAGGCGGCCAGCGCCTTTCGGCGTTCCGCGAGAAGATCGAGGACGACCGGGCGAGCATGGCACCGAGGTTCGAGGGCTTCAAGGGCGCTGTCTCCGGCGAGGTCGCGAACCGCGGCTGGTTCCGCTCGACGGGCCTGGTCCCCCTCGTCGTGGGGATCGTCGCGTTCGCCGCGATCGGGGCGATCCTCGCATGGATCGCGATCGACGGCTGGCGCACCGTCTACCCGCGCTGGAGCGACGTCGTCCTGCTCGCGCTCGCGTTCGCCGCGTTCGTGAACGCGGCTGTGCTCCTCGGCGCGTCGACGCGACGGAAGCTCTGGCGCCGGCGCTCGAAGAGCGCTGCGCTGGAGGCGGAGCGGTGGGAGGCGTTCCGGCGGTATCTCCAGGACTTTCCCCGCCTCCAGGAGGCGCCGCCCGCCACGCTCGCGCTGTGGGAGCGGCTGCTCGTCTACGGGATCGCCTTCGGGATCGCCGAGCGTGTCCTCCAGGCGGCGCACCTCGCGATGCCCGAGGCGCTGGCGCAGGCGAGCGCGCTCTACTGGATCTCCGGGCAGGGGAACCTCGGGAGCGGCGCCACCGCCCTGTCGATCGGCGACCTCGCCTCGGGCTTCGGCTCGGCGCTCGCCCCTCCGTCCTCCGGGTCCGGCGGCTTCGGCGGCGGCTTCTCCGGCGGGGGCGGCGGAGGCGGCGGAGGCGGAGGCGGAGGCGCCTGGTAGCCGCCGGGATCAGGCGCGATCGAGCGCGACGAGCGCGAGCGCGACCGCGGCTGTCCAGGACAGGACGCCGAAGCCGCCCTCCAGGAGCGCCGCCTCGACGTCCGCGCGCGCGAGCGTGACCAGCTCCTGCTCCTCGAGGTCGTCCGCGATCGGATCCGCCACCCGCTGTGCCCCCCGCGCGAGGTACAGGTGCCCGATGCCACACCCGCGGTTGCCGTCGACGACGTAGCTCCCGAGCGGCGTCCACTCTCCGGCTTCGTGCCCCGTCTCCTCGCGGAGCTCGCGTCGCGCGGCGTCGAGCGGCGCTTCTCCTGGCTCGAGATAGCCGCCCACCGGCCCCAGCGTGACCCCGGAGACTCCGTACTTCGTCTGGCGGAGCACGAGGAACGACCCGTCCTCGGTCAGAGCCACGACGTTGACGAACGCACGCGACTCGACCCAGGGCCAGTCGTCGATCACCTGTCCGTCCGGGAGCTCGACGACGTGACTCTCGACCCGGAGCCACGGGCTGCGGTCGAGGAGCGTCGTGCGCGAGCGTGTCGTCCAGGGCTGCACGGGCTCGATTCTCTACCGCTCCGCCGAAGCTCGTGACGGCGCCGCCGAAGCTCGTGTCGACACGGCGTACAGCGCGATCGCGCCCGCCGCGGCGACGTTCAACGACTCGGCCCCGCCCGGCAGCCGGATCGTGACTTTGTAACAGTCTGTTGCAAGGTCGTTCGGCAGACCCTGACGCTCGGAGCCGAGGAAGAATGTCACCGGCGGGACGAGGTCGACGTCCTCCAGCCGCTCGCCGCCGTGCGCGACCAGGGCGAGCCGTCGTCCCGGGACGTCGCCCCACGGGACGAGGGGCGTGCGGAAGATCGCCCCCGCCGATGCGCGAGCCGACTTGGGCGAGAGCGGGTCGGCGCACGCGTCCGACAGCGCCACGGACGCGCCGAACGCGTCCGCCGTCCGCAGCAGCGTCCCGACATTGCCCGGATCGGCAAGCCGCCAGAGCGCGAGGCACACGTCGCGAGGCGCCGTCGGCAGGTCGGCACGCCGGTACACGCCGAGCACGCGGGCGGGATGCGGCAACGTCGAGATACGTGCCAGCAGCTCCGCCTCGACCGTCTCCCCGGCGACGAGCAGGTGGACGGGCTCGACGCCGGCCGAGGCGGCGGCGTCGACGAGGTCTTCCCCCTCGACGGCGAAGAGCCCCGTCTCGTCACGCTGCTTGCGCTGCCCGAGCAGCTTGCGGACGAGCTTCAGGGTCTCGTTGTCGCTCGAGGTGATCAGGGCGCGAGCCGCCAGTCGAGCCAGTTGCCGTGGAAGTCGAGCGTCGCGGCCAGCCGCGGCGCACCGGGCCAGACGCGAAGCTCGAGCTCGTAGTGCTCCTGACGCAGCTCGTGGGCGTCGTCGGACGACTCCTGGCGCTCGTCGCGCCGCCTCGTCGAGACCCACGCAAGCGGTCGTCCGTCGCCGCCCGCGGCGTCGAGCGCGGCACGCAGCCGAGCGGCCGCCTCCACCGCCAGGTAGCCGGTCGATGCGGTCTGGAAGACGACGGTCACGCGATCGTCGGGACGATCGGCGAGCACGCCCGGGAGGAGCTCGACGTAGTCGCCGGCGATCAGCTCGGGCCGTTCCGTCGAGCTGCGGAGCGTGGAGACCGCTGCGTCCAGCCGCCGCACGCGGTCGTCGAGGCCGGGCCAGACGAAGCTCCGGAGCAGCCGGTACCCGTCCTCCGTCGTCGCGTCGACGGGAGCCAGGTCGATGCCGCGACGGCGACGGACGTCGAGGGCGCTTGCGAGCAACGTCGACGGAACAGTCCCCCCGCGCTCGTCCGCCACGAGCTCGAGCTCTGCATGGTCGGATCCCCAGGTGCCGTTCGCATAGCGATAGCGGTACCGATCGAGAAGGAGGTTGAGCCCTGCGCTCGGCCCGAGCTCGAGCAGCTCGAGCGGGAGCCCGGTCTCCGCCGCGACGACGAGCAAGGCGGGTAGCAACGCGACGCACCGCTGTACCTCGTTCGTCTGGACCCCCTGCCGAGGACCCGGACGCGGAGCGGTCCGGCATTGGTCTCGAGCGCCGTGACGAAGTCCTCCCACCGTCCGGACAGCGCGTCGGGGGCGACGCCCGAGAGCACGAGGCCGTGCACCCCGCCGAACAGCCGGAGCGCTGCGTCCCAGCCCTCGTCGTCCCCGAGGATCGACACGGCCGGTGACGGGTCGCGCGCGAGGCGCGCGGCCAACGATGCATAGACCGGCGAGCCGAGCGCCTCGAAGTGCTCCGCCTGCCGCCGGAAGACCTCGCGCACTCCCACCGCCGGCTCCGGCCCTGGCCCGGTGCAACCGGCCTCCGCCGAGGCCTGACGCCGAGGGACGTGCGTCAGGCGGCCTTTGCGTCGTCGCCGGGCGCGAGCGCGGACTTGGCCTTCTCCGCGACCGCCGTGAACGCCGCCGGGTCTGACACCGCAAGGTCGGCCAGCGACTTCCGGTCGAGCTCGATCCCCGCCTTGTGGACGCCGTTCATGAACTGGTTGTAGGACAGCCCGTTCGCCCGCGCCGCCGCGTTGATGCGGACGATCCACAGCGAGCGGAAGTTCCGCTTCTTGTTCCGCCGATCGCGGTACGCGTAGACGAGCGAGTGCTCGACCTGCTCCTTCGCGTAGCGATAGTGCGTGCTCTTGCGGCCGTAGTACCCCTTGGCCTGCTCGAGCACCTTGCGGCGCTTCTTGCGCGCGTGGACGGATCGCTTCACTCGCGCCATGGCTACTTCATCCCCAGGAGCTTCTTCACGGCCTTCACGTCGACCTTCGCGACGGGATGGCTCTTGCCGAAGTCGCGCTTACGCTTCGACGACTTCTTCGTGAGGTTGTGGCTCTTCATCGCGTGACGGCGCTGGAGCTTCCCCGCCCCGCTCAGCTTGAACCGCTTCTTCGCCCCGCTCGCTGTCTTCACCTTCGGCATCTCGTTTCACTCCTGCGTTCTTCGTGGGCCCGAGCACCATCACCATGTTCCGACCGTCGATCGTGGGCTGCTGCTCGACCTGCCCGAGCTCGTTGACGTCCTCGGCGAGACGATCGAGGAGCATCCGACCCCGCTCCGGATGGAGGTTCTCCCGCCCCCGGAACATGATCGTGACCTTGACCTTCGCCCGCTGGTTCAGGAACCGGACGACATGACCCTTCTTCGTCTCGTAGTCGTGGTCACCGATCTTCGGCCGGAGCTTGATCTCCTTGATGTTGATCGTCGACTGGTGCTTGCGTGCCTGCTTCTGCCCGCTGCTCCTGCTCGTAGCGCCACTTGCCGTAGTCCATGACGCGCGCCACGGGCGGGTCGGCGTCCTTCGCCACCTCCACGAGGTCGAGGTTCTTCGAGTACGCGTACTCGAGCGCCTCCTTCGTGTCCTTGATCCCGATCTGCTCCCCGTCCTCACCGACGAGCCGCACCCGCGGCACGCGGATCTGCTCGTTGATCCGATCCTGCTGGACGACGGGACGCGTCCTGTCCTCGGGACGACGCCGCGGTCTCAAAGGCAGTTCACCAAGCCGAGTCGATCCTCCTCATTTCGTGGAAACGCCACTGCATGCAGCGGCGGCATTCCCTCGTCGGTTTCGACTCGGTTGAACCTCGCGCGGCCCATGGCCGGCGAGGTGAGGGGCGATGCCGCTCCTGCTTGCAGGCTTCGGAGGGTAGCAGGGAATCACGCGTCCGTCCGTGGGCGGAACAGCGACTCGCTTCGCGTGAGCAGTGGATTCTGCTGGACGATCGCGTCGAGGAGCTCGTCGAGCGACATGGTCGAGACGCCCTTCCCCCCGCGCTCGCGAACGGCCAGCGTGTCGCGGGTCTCGCGGTCGCCCCAGACGACGACGTAGGGGACCTTCTGCAGCTCGGAGTCGCGGATCCGCTTCCCGAGCGTCTCGTCGCGATCGTCGAGGTCGACCCGGAGTTCGTGCTCATTCATCATCCGGACGAGCTCGCTGGCCGCCTCGCGGTGCGCCTCGGCGACCGGCAGCACCCGCACCTGGACCGGAGCCAGCCAGACGGGGAACGCGCCCGCGTAATGCTCGATCAAGATCCCCGTGAACCGCTCGAGCGACCCGAGCAGCGCGCGGTGGACGACGTACGGCGTGTGCTCGTGGTTGTCCGCGCCCATGTACGTCAGCCCGAACTGCTTCGGCATCTGCGCGTCGAGCTGAATCGTGCCCATCTGCCACGAGCGGCCGAGGACGTCGAGCATGTGGAGGTCGATCTTCGGCCCGTAGAACGCCCCGTCGCCCTCGTTCACCGTGTACGCGATCTCGCGCCGCTCGAGGGCGGAGCGGAGCGCGCCCTCGGTGAAGTCCCACTCCTCGTCCGTCCCGAGCTTGTCGTCCGGCCGGGTGGACAGCTCGAACCGCGCCTCCATCCCGAACAGGTCGTAGAGGAACGCCGCGAAGTCGAGGCACCCGAAGATCTCGTCCTCGATCTGCTCGCGCGTACAGAAGATGTGGGCGTCGTCCTGGGTGACGTGCCGGACGCGGAGGAGGCCGTGGAGCGTTCCGGTCGGCTCGTTGCGATGGAGCGTCGACGACTCGGCGTAGCGGAGGGGCAGGTCGCGGTAGCTCCGCAGCTGGTTGCCGAACAGGAGCATGTGCCCCGGGCAGTTCATCGGCTTGAGGCCGGCATGCGGCTCCTCGCCCTCACCTGCGACGAGGAACATCTCGCCGCGGAACTTCGCCCAGTGGCCCGACGTCTCCCACACCGACTTGTCGTAGATCAACGGCGTCTTCACCTCGAGATAGCCGCGGCGGGCGTTCTCGTCACGGCGCAGGTCCTCGAGGACGTTCCACAGCGTCATCCCCTTCGGATGCCAGAACGGCGAGCCGGGCGAGGCGTCCTGGAGATGGAACAGGTCGAGCTGCGGGCCGATCCGGCGATGATCCCGCGCGCGCGCCTGCTCGAGCCGCTCGAGGTAGGCGTCGAGGTCGGCCTGCGTGAAGAACGCCGTGCCGTAGATCCGGGTCAGCTGGGTGTTCCGCTCGTCGCCTCGCCAGTAGGCGCCGGCGAGGCCGGTCAGCTTGAAGGCCTTGATCGGGCTCGAGTCCTGGAGGTGCGGGCCGCGGCAGAGGTCGGTGAAGTCGCCCTGCGTGTAGAGCGTGATGTCGCCTTCGGCCGTGTCCACGAGGTCGACCTTGTACCGCTCGCCGTCGGCCTCGAAGCGGGCGCGCGCCTCGTCGCGGGTCGTCTCCGCCCGCTCCCACGAACGGCCCTCGTCGAGCTCGCGCCGTACCTCCGCCTCGATCGCCGCGAGATCCTCCTCGCGGATCGGCTGGGGGAACTCGAAGTCGTAGTAGAAGCCGTTCTCGATCGGCGGGCCGATCGCCACCTTCACGCCCGGGTACAGGCGCCGCACAGCCTCGGCGAGGAGATGTGCGGCGGAGTGGCGCAGGACGTAGAGCGCGTCCGGGTCGTCGTGGTCGCGTGTCGTCAGGATCTCGAGCGAGGCACCCTCCGGCAGGGGCAGCCGAAGGTCGCGCGGCTGGCCGTCGACCCGTGCGAGCACCGCCTGGGCGGCGAGCTTCGGCCCGATCGCGCGGGCGGCGTCGAGCGCGCTCGAGCCCTCGGGCAGGTCGAGCGCGCTCCCGTCGGGGAGTGTCACGTTCACGTCGGGCCAGGATAGTCGGCGGCGCCGAGACGCTAGTCGTGCTTCGGCATGAAGCCGTGCTCGGCCTCGAAGACGTGCATCAGCCGGCGCAGGAGGTCGTTGAGCGCGGCACGCTCCGAGGCCGTCAACGCGTGCCCGACAACGGCTTCCTTCTCCGCCTGGGCGCCGACCGCCTCGTCCCACAGGCGACGGCCCTCGTCCGTGATCTCGACGATCACGCCGCGCCGGTCGTCCGGGTCGTCGATCCGCCGGATCACTCCGCGGCGCTCCATGTTGTCCAGCCGGTTCGTCATGGCGCCGCTCGAGAGGCCGAGCCGCTTCGCGAGCTTGCCCGGCTTCCCCCGGTACGGCGGGCCGGCCCACCGGAGATGGAGGAGCAGCTTCCACTCGCCGTGGCTCAGGTCGTAGGCGTCGAGCGTCTCCTGCATCGTCCGGTCGACGTAGTGCTTGAGCTTCTCGATGCGCTCGACGATCCCCTCGATGCCGAGGTCGAGGTCGGGAAGCTCCCGCCCCCAGACCTCGAGGCTGGCGTCCACCGAGTCCGGCTCGACCGGCGATCGGGTCTTCGTCACGGGCTGATTCTCCATCTCGAATCTCTTGACGTCAAGCTTTGGGACCGTGTAACTTCACGCAGAGTAGTTCGTCATCAAGATACTTGATGGAGAGGAGGACGACCATGCTGGAGCCCCTGACGCCTGAGATCAGGCAGGAGCTCGCTGCCGCCAGAGTGGCCGCCCTGCACCGCTCAGCCCGAGGTGCGCCCCCCGGCGCGCTTCGGCGAGCTGTCGGCTCGGCCCTCGTCCGTCTCGGGCTACGAGTGGGGTACGAGGGCAGCGCCCTGCCGCTCGTGCCGCAGCCCGACAACAGCGCGGGTGCCAGGTTCGAGCCTGGCACCCGCACGACCTCCCCGGAGACGACTCCGACGGCGCCCGTCGGCTGGCCCGCCCGTCAGGCGAACGCGATCACGCTGCGGATCCCGTCCTGACGCTCCATCAGCTCGAACCCGCGCTCGACGTCGTCGAGGCTGATGCGGTGCGAGACGAGCGCGTCGACGTCGATCTCGCCGGCCAGCCAGCGGTCGACGAGCTCCGGCACCTGCGTCCGCCCCTTGACCCCGCCGAAGGACGAGCCCGTGACCCGCCGTCCGGTGATGAGGAAGCGGGGGACGACGTCGAGCGTCTCGCCTTTCCCCGCGACACCGCACATCGTGGCGAGCCCCCACGCCTCGCGCGCGGCCTCGACCGCCTGCCGCATCACCTGTACGTTGCCGGTCGCCTCGAACGTGTAGTCCGCTCCGAAGCCGCCGGTCTCCGCCCTGATCCAGTCCACGGTGTCCTCAGCCGCAACCCGCGTGTCCGTCGCGCCGTGGTGTCGCGCGTGTGCGAGCCGCTCCTCGGAGAGGTCGACCGCGACGATCCGCGCGGCGCCCGCGAGCCGTGCGCCGATCACCGCGCCGAGCCCGACGAGGCCGCACCCGAAGACGACGCACGTCGAGCCCTCCTCGACGCGCGCGGTGTAGAGCGCGGCCCCGATTCCCGTCGAGAGCCCGCAGGCGAACGGCGCACAGCCCTCGAGCGGCGCGTCCGGGCTCACCTTCGCGAGCGCGATCTCGGGCATCACCGTGTACTCCGCGAACGTCGACGTGCCCATGAAGTGCCGGAGCTCGACCCCGTCTCGTGAGAGCCGCGTCGTCCCGTCGGGGAGATAGCCGAGGCCCTGCTGGTCGCGGATCGCGATGCATCGGTTCGTCCGGCCGCTGCGGCAGTGGACGCACTCGCCGCATTCCGGCGCGAACAGCGTGATGACGTGGTCACCCGGGCGGACGAGCGTGACGCCCTCCCCCACCCGCTCGACGACGCCTGCGCCCTCGTGGCCGAGAACGCACGGCGCGTACCCGGTCGGGTCGGCGCCCGACGCCGTGTAGAGGTCGGTATGGCAGACGCCGCACGCGGCGAGCCGGACGAGCACCTCGCCGGTCTTCGGCTCCGCCAGGTCGACCTCCTGGACGACGAGCGGCTGCCCGAACTCCTCCAGCACGGCGGCACGGATCCTCACGGTCGACGATCCTACGCGTCGGAGCGAAGCCGGACGGTTCGCGATACGCCGTCCGCCCAGCCCTTCGTGCCCGACGACGAGGACCCGCACCCGATCGAGGCCGTCGGAAAGCGAGAAGCTGACGCGCGAGCGGCCGTCGAGCTTCCCGCGGGCGATCCCGCGCCACGTGAAGTGGTCGCGGTCATAGGCCTGAAGGATCGCCGCCGCGCCCGGTCTGGCCGGTGTCGCGCGCGCATGGAGCGTGCGCCCCGTCCGCGCGACGCGAACGGCGGGCCGCACCTGGACGCGGACGGCGGGGCTGACGAGGCTCCCCGCGACCGCCCGGTACGTGCCGGGAACGACGGCAGCGACGGCGGCGACGAAGCTCCCGTCGGGCCGTGCACGCGCCACGCGGTCTCCGGTCGTGGCGCCACGAAGCGTCACGGTCTGCGTGCCGGGGGGCGCGAGCCCCGCGAACACGACCCGCTGGCCACTCGCGACCGGTCCCTCTGGGCCCGACAGCACCAGCCCGAAGACGTCGATCTCGCCCTTCATGAACTTGTGGATCGTGCAGTGGAACGCATAGCGTCCCTGCTTGGTGAAGGTGAACGTGAACGACCCGCCCGGCGGCAGGTAGCCGGATGCGAATGCGTCACCGTCCGCCGTGGCGGTGTGGTTGATCGAGTCGTCGTTCTTCCACGTCACCGCCGTGCCGACGAGAACCGAGATCTGCGCCGGCTCGTAGAACTTCCCGGGCATCGTGATCGTTCGCGTGGGAGCGTCGGCCGACGCGGCGGCCGTCGTCAGCACGAGGGCCGCCACAGCCGGGACGAGCCCCGACCAGCGCCTCGTCACCGCGTCACCCGGTAGATGCCGATCATCCCGTTCATCATGTGGCTCTCGACGTGGCAGTGGTACAGCCACGTCCCGGGCGTATCTTCGGTCCAGCGGATCTTGTAGCTCTCGGCCGGGCCGACGGTCTGTGTATCACGCGGCCCGTCGGCGGTCATCCACCGATGACCGTGGACGTGGAAGGTGTGGAAGTCGTCGCCGATCGCGAGCACGTCCCACTGCACGACGTCGCCGACCTTCGCCCGGAATACCGGCGTATTACCGACGAACGCCCTGCCGTCGATCGTCATGAAGCCGAGGTGGGACGAGAGGTAGACGACGAACTCGTGATCCGGGGCTCGCTCGTTCGGGCCGAGGATCGAGAGCGCGCCGTAGAGACCGCCCTCGATCGACGCCATCATCGACGGCGAGTGGTCGTGATACGGCCAGACCCCGGCAGACTGTGGCTCGGCAACGAGGCGGTACGTGAACGACTCGCCGGGCTTCACGTTGGCGCCCGGTCCCGAGAACCCGGGGATGTACGCCCCGTCGGAGCCGAACTGGTACCGCACGCCGTGAAAGTGCATCGAGTGCGGCAGGTTGTTCAGCGTGTCCAGGTTGCGGAAGTGGACGAGGATGGTCTCCCCGACACGGGCGCGCAGGAGCGGTCCCTGGATCCCCTCGTTGCCTGGCCGGTTGCCGACCGGCTTCGCGAAGTCTTTCGTGAACTGGCGATAGACGACCGTCTTGAACACGGTCTTGTCCGGCGTGAAGCTCTCGCCCTCGATCGCGTCCCGCTCGTTGGGCACGACGTTCCACGTGACCGGAACGGCGGCGACCCAGTACTCGCGGACGTGTCCGGTCGGCGCCGCCTCGCCCGCGGCGATCGACGTGAGCGCACCGGTGCCGGCGACGACGAGCGCGGCGCCGGCGAGGGCCGCGAACGCGAGCGTCCGCGGCCCTGACCGACGGAGCCTCACGGCGTGACGACGATCGTCCCGTTCATGTCGGGACCGTGGATCCAGCAGAAGTACTTGTAGGTCCCCGGCGTCGAGAACGTCACCCTGGAGGCGCGGGGGAGCCCGGGGAGCGGCGCCCCTGCGGCGACGGGCGTCGCGAAGAAGCCGTTGCCGTGGGTCGTCGCCCCGGCGTACGTGAGCGGCTTGGGGTCGCTGCCGTACGGGATGATCGGCGTCGCCTGGTTCGGGCTACCGGGCCCCGTCGGGAAGAGATCGGTCTTCTTCCCCCACTGGTCGAGGTACTTCTTCGGCCCGAAGACGATGTTGTGCACCTCACTCGCCGACTTGTTCACGAACGTCACCGTGGTCCCGGCCTTCACCTTCAGCACCTTCGGGTAGTAGGCGAGCATCGCGACCCCACCGCCGACGCCCATCGCGACGGTGTTCGGAGTGCCGATCTTGGTCTTGTTCAGCGCGATCGCCTTCGGGTAGGCCGCCGTCTGCAGCTGGAGGGCCTGCGCCTTCACCTGGTCGGGCGTCCTCGGCACGGCCGCACCCGCAGGCTTGACGACGACGGTCGCCTTCATGCCGGGATGGAGGGTGCAGAAGAGCTTGAAGGTGCCCGGTTTCGGGAACGCGTACGTCGCGACCGCCGGCGGCGCCTTCGGCCCCTGCGGGCCGATCCCGCCGCTCGAGACGGGCGTCGCCCCCGAGATCGTCTTCGGCCCGAACGGCCCGAACGCGAGTGGGTTGTAGACGATCTTCGTCAGGTCGTCGAAGTAGAACGGGTCCCCGGCGGCGTCGGCGAGCCCGGCGTACGTCCCCTTCTTCGGGTCGGGCGCAAGGAGCGGGATCGGCTTCGCGCTGTAGGTCACCGTGTGGAACGAGTTGCTCGTGAATGCGACGCTGTCCCCGGCCGCGATCACGATCCTCGAGGGCAGGAACTGGTTGATCGTGCCCGGAACGTTCTTGAGGCTCGCGGGTGGTTGCGCGAACTCTCCGAGATAGACGGTGTACGTGGTCGCATCCCGCGCGTGCGGCGCCGCGAGCGCGACGCTCGGTACCGCGAACGCAGCCACGACGACGAACGCGATGAGAACCTGCTTCATTCGGTTGCCCCCCTTGGGCTGGACATCTTTGCGCCTTCCACGCGCTGCCTGCCGCCGCGCAGGCCGACTATAGACGTGTCGGCAGACGAATACGAGTGGCATGTCGCCGGCGGTCGGGGGCTTGACTTTCCGTCGCGTCGCTGCCTGTAATCGGTCATCCGATGACGACGCCCGCCGACCCGGCAGTACCGAGCGACGAGGTGTCCGCATGAACGCGGCCGAGCGCCGCCGCGGTCGAGAGCCCGGCCGGGCGGACCGACCCCATCCTGCGGCTCGAGGGCGTCCGCAAGAGCTTCGGGACGAACCTCGTCCTGGACGGGATCGACCTCGAGGTCGCACAGGGAGAGGTGCTCGTGATCATCGGCCCGAGCGGCAGCGGCAAGAGCACGCTCCTGCGCTGCGTCAACCTTCTCGAGCCGATCCAGGCGGGCCGGATCTTCTTCGAGGGTCGGGAGATCACCACGAAAGGAGTCGATGTCTCCTCGGTCCGACAGCGGATCGGGATCGTCTTCCAGCAGTTCAACCTCTTCCCGCACCTCACCGTGATGCAGAACCTGACGCTGGCCGCACGACGGATCCGCAAGCTGCCCCGGGACGAGGCGGAGCGCCGCGCGCGCGAGCTCCTCGACGTGGTCGGCCTGCCCGAGAAGGCCTCCGCGCATCCGCACCAGCTCTCCGGGGGACAGCAGCAGCGGGTCGCGATCGCCCGGGCGCTGATGATGTCGCCCCACGTCGTCCTGTTCGACGAGATCACCTCCGCGCTCGACCCCGAGCTCGTCGGCGAGGTGCTCGTGGTGATGCGCGACCTGGCGCGCGGCCACGGGACGACGATGCTCGTCGTCACCCACGAGATGCAGTTCGCCCGCGAGGTCGGCGACCGCGTCGTCTTCATGGACAACGGACGCATCGTCGAAGAGGGGCGGCCGTCCGATGTCCTCGACAGCCCGCGCGAGGAGCGGACGAGGCGGTTCCTGCGGCGGTCGTTCCAGATCACGGGGTCGCTCGAGAGCCTGTCAATCACCGACGAGGAAGGAGTTGATGAAGGATGAAGAGGATCGTCCTCGCCACCGCGGGGGTCGCGCTGATCGCGGTGGTCACCGCCACACTCGGGTGGGCACAGTCCACCGCCCCGACCGTGCAGGCACGGCCGGACGCGAAGGCACCGGTGCTGCCGAAGCTGCCCGCCGACATCGCCAGTCGGAAGCGGCTGATCGTCGGGGTCAAGTGCGACACGCCGCCGTTCGGGTACCTCGACGTCCGGGGCAAGAACGCAGGGGTCGACGTCGAGATCGCCAAGTGGCTCGCGCGGTACGCGTTCGGCCGTGAGCAGCGTCTCACGTTCGTGTGCGCCCCGACCGCGGCACGCGAGCCGCTCCTGACGAGCGGTCGTGTCGACCTCGTGATCTCGACGTTCACCTACACGGCCGACCGGGATACGCGCATCGACTTCTCGCGGCCGTACTACAACGCGACGGGTCGCTTGCTCGTCAAGAACGACTCGCCGATCCGGACGCTCGCCGACCTCCGCGGCAAGAAGGTCGCGACGACGAGCGGGTCGATCTACGACCGCTGGATGAAGCGCTGCTTCACCGGGACCGACGTCGTCGTCGTGGACAGCGTCACGAACGCCGTCCTCGCGTTCAACCAGGGCCGCGCCGACGCGGTGATGTTCGACGACACGTCGCTCGCGCTGATCGCGGCCACGAACCCCGCCGCGAAGCTCACGGACGACCTGTTCCTGCAGCTGCCGTACGGGATCGGCATCAAGCAGGGCAACGTCGAGCTCAAGCGCTGGGTCGACGCCCGCCTCAACCTGATGAAGAAGAAGGACCTCTTCGTCCCGATCCTCAGGAACAACATCGCGCCGCGTTTCGTGCCGGCGTTCACGAAGAACATCCTGCGACCGAACAACGACTTCCAGTACGCGTCGCCGACGGCTCCGAGCGTCGACACGGTGTGCCCATAGGCTGACGAGGCATCGCGTGTGCGTGGCGGCCGCGGCAACGCGGCCGCCACTCGCGCTCCCGCCGAATGCTCGCCGTCTACGACCTCTGGACCTTCGTTGCCGAGAACTGGCGCGAGCTCCTCCACGCGCTCGTCAACACCCTCAAGGTCTCCGCGATCGCGATCGCCGGCTCGGCCGCGATCGGCGTCGCGCTCGGCGCCGCGAGGGCCTATCGCATCCCCGTGGTCAGCCAGATCGCCGTGGTCTACGTCGAGATCATCAGGAACACGCCGATCCTGGTCCAGATCTTCATGCTCTTCTTCGCGCTGCCGCAGGCCGGGATCCGCCTCGACGCGTTCACGGTCGCGTGGCTTGCCGTGATGATCTGGGGCGGGGCGTTCAACACGGAGAACTTCCGCGCCGGCTTCGAGGCCGTTCCCTACCGCTACCGCGAGGCCGCCTACGCGCTCGGGTTCGGCGGGTTCTCGACGTTCCTCAACGTCACGCTCCCGATCGGCGGCCGGATCGCGCTTCCCTCGTCGATCAACACGTACATCTCGGTCGTGAAGAACACCTCGCTGATGTACGTGATCGGCTACCAGGAGCTGACCACGACCGCGATCAACATCGCCAACCTGACGCTCGAGACCCTCGAGGCGCTCACGGTGCTGGCGATCGTCTACCTCACCCTGGTGTGGGGTCTCTCGGCGGCGATCCGCCTGCTCGAGTCCCGCCTGGCGATCCCGGAGACGCGCTAGCCGTGCCCGACTGGGCGGAACCCATCGCGCGCTACATCCTGGAGGTCGGGCTCCGGACGACGCTCCGCATCTCGGCGTTCGCAGTGCTCGGCAGCACGGTGATCGGCATCGTGCTCGGGACGCTGCTGACGATCGAGTTCTGGGCCTCGAAGATGGCGATCCGCGGCTACATCGAGGTCTTCCGCGGGCTGCCGATCCTCGTCACGGTGTTCATCGTCTACTTCGGATTCCCCGCGGTCTCGCCCGAGCTCGAGTTCGACCCGGTCCTGGCCACGACGATCGCCCTCATCCTCTGGGGCAGCGCACAGGTCGCGGAAGCGACGCGCGGAGCTGTCGGGTCGATCCCCCGCGAGCAGCACGAGGCCGCCGCCGCGCTCGGCTTCGGCTGGGTCGGCCGGCACGTCTTCGTGATCATCCCCCAGGCCCTGCGCCGTCTGCTACCGCCGCTCGTCAGCCTGCTCGTCAACATCATCCAGAACTCGACGCTCGCGGCGGTGATCGGCGGCACCGACCTGCTCCAGTCGGCGAAGGCGCAGTCCGAGCGCTTGACGTTCTACCCGCCGGCCGGGATCGGCGAGATCCATGCCGTCGAGATCTTCGGCTTCGTGATGGTGATCTTCTTCCTGATCTCGTTCCCGCTCACGCGCCTGGCCGCGTACCTCGAGAAGCGCCTCGCCTGACCGCTCGCGTCAGTCGGACGACTCGACCCGCCGCACGGGCTCGAGGGCCCGACGTTCGGAGGCGTCGCCCCGCGGCTCCGTTGCCGGCCTGCGGCGCCCGAGGGACGCTCGCGAGGTGGCGCGCCGGCCTCGTCGCCGCCGCGCGAGCGCGGGACGGCCGACGCGCCACGAGGTTCCAGCCGGAGGAAGCACCCATGCGCTCACCGTCCGCAGGACCGACCTGCGGCGCATCCCTCGGGCGGGGGATACTGCGTTCGAGGTCAGCGGGTCAGCTGGGGACCGCGATGCGATCGGCGTTCGCCGGTGGTTCCTGCGACGAACGGGCGGCCACGCTCGAACGTCGCCGTCATCGGCGGATCATGCGCGACGCACGTCCCGCCCATCGTCAACGTCGTACATCCCGGCTCGGGGCAAACAGTCAGCATCGATCCTCGGGGACGCACCCAGGTCGGGAGCGTCTCGGTGTGCGTCGCACTCGAACGCATAGGCGGCACCTCCAGACGGCTGATCATGACAGATCTGGGTACCCGCGTGCGCTCGAGCGGAAAACGCCACGGCCCGAACTGGATGCTCGATGCCGTCAGCCGAGGAGGAGCTTCAACCCGAAGCCGACCGCGAAGACGAAGACGATGACCACCGGGATGAGGACCCATTCGAGCTCGAGGCGACGGCTCGCTCGCGTCGCCTCGCGGGCGGCCCGTGCTCGTCGCCCGGTGTCGGTCTCGCCGTCCATGCACCAGCTCTGCCCGCGAACCACTCGGCTGAAACATGCGGATCCGGGACCTCGCCGATACGAGCGGCTCGGACGTGGCCCAGGGCCAGAGAGGCAAGCGCCAGACGAGGATCAATACATGCCGTGTCACGGTGTCTTGGCGGAGGCCTCGAGCTCGCGCTCCAGAGCCACGAACGTGCTCTGGAACGCGCGCCGGATCCCGCGTTCGAGCAGCAACCGGTCGAAGTGGTGGGCGATCCCGCGGCGCGGTTCGTACTCGACGACGAGTCGGTACACGAATCCCTCGCCGTCGGGCTCGAAGTGGCGCTCATGCCGTGCGTCGGGCAGGCCGGGCTGCGTGCTGCTGTAGGTCACGAGCCGGTTCGGCTCGAACGCCGTGATCGTCATCGTCAGCACGCGCTCGCGCCCGAGCAGCCGAGTCGTCAGCCGGGCTGTGTCGCCGACGGCTCCCCACCTCGAGCCGCCCTCGAGGCGTACGTACCCGGGCCAGAACTTCGACCAGTTCACGGTGTCCGTGATGAAGGCGAAGCCACGCTCGGCAGGCACGTCGTAACGGTGAGCAGCTTCGACTCGCTTCACGGTGCGCGCCCTTCGTTCGGTGCGATCCCGGTGCTCGCCGTCATGCTTCCTGCTCGTCTCGCCCCCAGCGCATGGACGCCGGCGGCAGGATCAGAGCGGGTGCGACTGCGCGAGTGGCGGTCCGGATACCTCCATCGCTCCCGTTTCAGCCGCGAGGCGGCCGAACGCCTCGGTTCATCGCTCTCATGATCGCGTCCTGGGGCCGTGGTCCTCGACACGAACAGCGAGGGTGAGCTCATGAGGCGCTTCCCCGCGCGGCCGCGGCCGCCTGCAAGTTCTTCATCACGACCGGGATCGTCTCGCCGAGCATCTCCGTGGGGGTGAACTCGACGATCTCCGTCCCGGCGTAGTGGATCGGCGTGTGACCCTGCGGTACGTGGTAGGCGTCGCCCGCCTCGTACGACTCCTCGCCCTCCGCGAACCGAAAGCCCACCCTCCCGCTGATGACGTAGCCCCAGCGGGGAAGCTGGGCGCGATCGTCGGGCAAGCCGCGGAAGATGTCCGAGAGGTCGGCGTCGGCCGTGTGCGACTCGAAGCAGACGGAGTAGCCGCCCTCGAGGTTCTCGAGCCGGACGTCGATCCCCTCGAACGTGATCCGCTCTGACGCGGTCTCTTTCGACACGCTGTGCATCTCTCTCCTCCACCAGGTTCGTGAACGGACCATCCAGTCACCGAGACTAGGCCGGCTGCCCAGCTGCCGCATCGACCGAAACGACCAACGCACGTCCCGGGCGCATGGGCGATTTCCACCAGTTCCGGCTCCAACGCAGACGTGCCCCAGACCGGGCCCCATCGCGATGCCAATGGCGAGGTGGGTGGACCGGCATTGCTGGCGAGCCCGTGGATCAGCGACGCCGTGCGGCCGCGGTGAGCCAGCCGACCAACCCTCCGAGCAGCAGCCCGGCCTCCGGCGCCAACGGAATGTCCGTCGTCACGCTGACGACGATCCCAAGAGCCACGCCGATCGCTGCACCCAGGACGGCGGACCAGATGCGCCTGCGATCATCGGCTGTTCTGCCCGCCATCGGAATCGATCCTCTCCGAAGCCTCAGACGGTATGCGGTCGCCACGGCTCGTGCTCGTGCGCGAGCCAGACCAGCTCGGGGTCGAGCGCGCGCACGCGCAGCTGGCCTTCGGTGTGCGGCTCGTCGAGCTCGCCGAACCAAACCGCCACGTCGCCGCCGACGACGACCGGACGCCCGCCGGTCTCGACGACGACCACCTGCATGCCCCGCGTGTGACCCGGCGCCGGGACGAGCCGGAGCCCGGGAAGCAGCTCGAGCTCGCCGTCGACCGGCACGTACCGCACGCCGGGCGCCTCGACCCACTCGCGAATGGTGTAGTCGTCCTCGCTGCGAGCGTCGTCGAGCTCCCGACGCTGGACGTAGATCGGCCTGCCGGCGAAGAGGTGGTTGCCACCGCAGTGGTCGAAGTGCAGATGCGTGTTGACGACGATGTCGATGCCGGCGAGGTCGAAGTCCTGCTCATTCAGTGGAGAGAGGCGGGGATCGAGGTCGGCCACCGCCGGGTGCAGCTCCGTCATGCCCGTGTCGACCAGCACGCGCGCATCGGGATGGTCGATGACGTGCACGGAGACCGGCATCCGCTCGCCCTCGGCGAGCAGGTCGGCAACGCGGACCGGTGTGATGGTGATCGAGGCGGGGGCGTTCATCGTGTCTCGGCCACACGGGTGGTTGATACCTGAGTCATCGAGACCTCCTTTACCGGTTACCGGTGACGCGCGGCCGGCCCACTGCCTCGCGCGCTTGCGTGGGATCTCGACCTGATGGCGGCTCGCACGGCCCGCCGGTGAGCGCAACGCCGCTCAGGTGCCTCGTCGGAACGCGATGATGCCGGTCGGGACCTGCCGCTGGTAGTCCGGCCGGTTGAGAGACAGGCCGCGCCAGTTGACGTTCGCGCTGGAGTCGATGTCCATGCCCAGCGCCTCGACGAAGCCGAGCCCGATCAGCGCCTGCGCGAACTGGCGGGCGGAGGTGCCTGCGCCGCCGACGACGACGAGCGCCGTCTGCCCGTTTCGCAGCCGCCCGACCGCCGTGCGATGGTAGGCGTGGTCGCGTTGATACGGCTCCAGCGTCGTCAGGTCGCCGACGCGGCCGTCGTGGACGTAGACGGGCTTGCCGGAGATCGCCTCGCGCACCCCCTCCTGGATGAGATCGGAGTCCTTCACGTTCCCGGGGACGATGTCGACGCTGCCGTCGGCGCCGAACGCGGCGGCGCCGCGGTTTGTGCCGCCGAGGAAGCTGCGGCCCTTGTGGATCAGCAGGTTGCCGGACGGGACGTTGCGGGCGAGCAGGAAGAAGTCGCCGTTGAGGCCGGCGACTGCGCCGCGCCCGGCGTTGGCGCGGATGTACCCACCCACGGTCCCGGTGCGCCCCGGCCCGCCGCCCAGCCAGACGGCTTCGAGCCGCACCCCCCGACCGGGGACGATGCGGACGATGTGAACCGGCCGGGGGCCTGCGCCGGTGGCGATCGTCCTCGTGCTCGAGGTGATCGCGGGAGCCGCCGCTTCGGTCGTGGACGTCACGGCCGCGCCGAGCGCCGGAATCGCACCGGCGAGTGCCAATGCCCACACAACCCGCCTGGCCACTGCATCACCCCCACGACCGTCCCGGCCCGCCGCTGGGCCGTGTCGCGCGATCATATCGCCCCCCGGGGCGATCCGGCGGCCGGCGGCCATGCCTCGTCACGGTCTCCGCATCGGGGTGCAGGTACCCTCCGGTGGGGTTCACTGTCTCGCATGACGCGCGTGTGCGCCCGGGGAAGAGGTAGGCGTTCCCCCGCGACCGAGGCAGAGGGCGGCGAGGTGTCGTCTCGGGCCAGAGAGCGGAAGGAGCTGCGTATCACCGGCAAAGGGATGGTGAAGGGGGCGCCGAGGCTTTCGTTCGACAACGGCGGCGAGTTCATCCGGGAGACGCGTCTGGAGGTCGACGAGTACCTGTCCGATCCTCGTACCCGCGCGCGGGGCCGAGCGGCGCTGTATGCCAAGGGCGTCGTCGCGTTCGTCGTACTGCTCGGCTCGTGGCTGATTCTCGTTCTCGGCCACCCCAGCCTGTGGCTGGGTCTGCTCTGCTTCGGCGGGCTGATTCTCGGGACGTCGCTGATCGCCTTCAGCGTGATGCACGACGCCAATCACGGCGCGTACTTTCGGACACGCCGCCTCAACCATCTGATGGGCTGGACCGCCGATGCGCTGCTTGGTCTCTCGAGCTATGCCTGGCGCGTCAAGCACAACGTCGCCCATCACACGTATACGAACGTGGACGGCTACGACGCCGATATCACGCAGGTGCCCCTCGCAAGGCTCGTGCCGGGACAGCTTCCCCGCCCCTGGTACCGGTTGCAGCACTACTACATCTGGGTGCTGTACTGCTTGATGGCGCTCCGCTGGCAGACGGTCGGCGATGTCGCCGCCTTCGCTCGCGGGCGTATCGGGACGAGCACTCTGCGTATGCCGCGCCGTTGGGATCTGGCAGGTCTCCTCGGCGGGAAGGTGATCTTCGTCGGCTGGGTGATCATCGTGCCGATGCTCGTCTATCCGTGGTGGGCCGTCGTCGGCGGCTATGTCGTCTACTCGATGATCGTCAGCCTGATCATGGCTGTGACCTTCCAGCTCGCACACTGCGTCGAGGAGGCCGACTTCGCCTCCCCCGAGCAACTCGCCTCGGAGCGACGGATCTGGGCCGTCCACGAGGTCGAGACCACGGTCGACTTCTGCCCGAGCAACGCTGTCCTCGGCTGGGTGGTGGGAGGACTCAACTTCCAGATCGAGCATCACCTGTTCCCGCGGGTGCCGCACACCCACTACCCGCAGATCGCCAAGATCGTCCAGCGCAACGCCGAGCGCCACGGTGTCCGTTACGTCACCCAGCACTCGTTGCGTGCAGCCCTCGGATCGCACTTCAGGCACCTCCGCACGATGGGGCGAAACGGTGTCCCGGTCGCGCTCGACATGGGCTGACTCCCCGAGATGCGCCTGCGCCTCGATGCGAAGATCGAGGTCGGCCTATCGAACAGGGGCAGAGGGCTCGAAGGCGAAGCCCGGGAGAGCCGCGGGCCTGAGTCGACCCTGGGCTGAAACGCTCTCCAACCTGGACATCCGCTCTGCGTTGACACCCCACGACACAAAACCCCCGTCTTGCGGGGGTTTCGCAATGGGCGCTACTGGGCTCGAACCAGTGACCCCCAGCTTGTCGACCCGTGGCAGGTGTCCGTGCCTGTCCGCACGGTCCCAGATCCTTCGCCGTTCGTCGAACGGGTCTGGAACTGGCGGACGGTCGTCCCGTTCGCTGGTTCGCCCAGCCGATTCGCTACTTCGCGTCTGACCGCGACGGCGGCGGACAGGATCCGTCGCCGCTGTCGACGATCACGATGGTCAGCGCGATCAGGAAGACCGCGGCGGAAGGGTCGCTGCTTTGCCGATTGGCGGACGCGCGTCAGCCGTTCTGGGTCGCAGTCGCGGACGCGCTGGTCGCGGTCGCAGGCGATCGGCTGCCAGTCGACGCGTGAATCGGCGGCGACCTGGCCACGATGCGGTCTCGGCCATAGGGTCCGTTCGCCGTGGGAAAGCGGATCGGAATCGGCACGGTGACCGTCGTCGTGTCCGCAGCGCTGGCTGGCTGCGGCGGCGCTCAGGAAGGGTCCGACGCGGCGGAAGACTGCGCGCCATACAAACAGTTCGCGGTCGTGAAGGCCGCGATGGACCGGATCGACCGTCGGATGCAGAATCTCGACGACGCGCTCGAGGATCTAAGCCCACGGATCACGGCAGAGAACGCTGCCGCCCAGCTCCGGTCGGCGTCGTCCGCGTACGGCGCGGCATCAGCGGAGTACGCTGCGCTGATCGATCGTGCCGCGGGTGACGGCGGTACGGAGGTTCCGTGGTCGCTGCTGCAAGAATCGTTGACCTTTCGGCGCGACGGAACCGCGTTCTTCGCGACCGTGTTCGGCGACGTCTCGAAGCTTCCCGGCGCTGAGGCGAGGATTCAGGAGATCGCAAATGAGTTGGTGTCGCTGAACGAAGAACTACTGCAGGCGTCGACCGCTGCGTATCGCGAAGGTGGTTTCGACGAGCGCGCCGACGGTCAGTTCGTGATCGATTGCCAGTAGTCGCCTCCCACGATCACACCCGCAAATCCTTCTGGGCGACGATCGCGGGCGCCCTGGTCGTCGTCGCGGCGCTCGACTTCCGGTCGACGCCTAACAGTCGCGCGCCAGACGTGCCGTCCTGCGACGGCGTCATCGTGACTGTCGACTTCGTTCCCTTTCCCCCTTCCCCCGGGGGATTCCGCCCGAAGTTGCGGGCGGGGGCGCAGGCTCGCCGCAGCCCTGCGCCCGGGAACGAAGTCACTAGGCGTGACGCGGATCCAATGCGGGCGGCATCGGCTGAAGGAGTCACCGCAGTACCTCCCCAGCAGCCGCCTAACGCCGCCCGCGTACGGATCGTGCGGACGTAGTCGACCCCATGCGCTAGCCGCAAAGCCAGGGATGCGCAGCGCTAGGACTGGTCCCGATCGCGCCGCGCGATCGACTGCCAGTCAGACGCCTGAACCCGTAGGCGACGTCGGCTGGAAAGCACCCGCCATCGGTACCTCCCCAGCCGACCCCCCTAACCGCCGCCAACCAGAATGCCGACGCCGCCAACCCCGCGGGCTAGACGCACGGACAGGGATTTGCGGCGGCAGGGCTAGTCCCGATCGCGCAACGCGCCCAGGGGCTGACCGAAGCGCAGATCCAGGCGAAGATCGCCGCCGATCCCGCGTTCGTCGGCGCCGACCAGATCGCAAGGGCGTTGTCACTTCTGAAATGCGAAACCCCCGTTTTGCGGGGGTTTCGTAGTGGGCGCTACTGGGCTCGAACCAGTGACCCCCAGCTTGTCGAGCTGGTGCTCTCCCAACTGAGCTAAGCGCCCGGAGCGAGCATCCTAGCCGTTTCCGGCGGCTCGGAAAGGGGCACACCAAGCCTCTGCAGCCCTCATCCCAGAGTTCTCCCAGAGTCGGTCGTTCGGCCGTCGCGCTCGCGGCCCACGGCTTGCCGTCCGGATACGGATCCTGGGGGGAGAAACCTGAGCGGTGGCGTTACGGCGGACCGATCGCTCGACGTGCTATCTCCGCGAACCCGATATAGAGGTGCGCTAGCCCCGTTGCACCATCGAGCAGAGCAAGGCGCTCAAGCCCGCCGTCCCGCACGGGATCCTCGGATCTCGACTCTACGGCCTTCGCCTTCTCAGAATCCCAGTGGAGGCGGTCGGTGTTGAGGTAACGGTCGATCAGCGCTTCAGGTGTCTCTCGATCCGGGAAGACGCGAAGGTCGTCATCGGACATCGGAGCGTTCTCACCCAGCTCGATCGAGCGCAGCAAGACCGACTTCCTGAGACTCTGCTTCCTCGTCGTCCGTATCGCCGCCGCCCACCCCCTCAGCTGCTGCACGCGATCATGGGCGAGGGCATCCTGCGCCTTCGCTGCCCTCTCGTGGAGGATGCGACTCACCCGCGAATAGCTGGCATCTTCGTTCGGGAGATAGGACTGACGGAACATCGCCAAGAACCCTGTCTCGATGTCGGGCGCGGTCAGTGTTGTCTGTACCACGCGCCGTAGGCGTTAGCGAACCTCCACTGCTCCGTCGCTGGTGGACGGCTGGGCTGCTCTACCCGCAGTAACCGTTCTCTTGCACCGTTTGTCCCGGCGCGCAGTTTCCCTGATCTCCCTTGGACGGCCCGCTGTCTGAGCCGAATGCGAGGAAGAGCACGACGGCCGCGGTGACGAGAATCGCAAGCGCTGCTCCGAACAACCAACGCTGATCGGTTCGTGGCGATATCAGAGGTTGGCCAGTTGGCAACATTTCTCGTTGAGTTGTGGACACCTGGCCCATGGAAGCGGTGCTGGGGGACTCGGTGGTTTCGGCGCCCGGGGTTGGCGATGCGAGGCGCGGAACCACGCGCTCCTTGGCCAGGCGAAACTCCTCATCGGTGAGAGCGCCGCGGCCTGTGGAGGTCTGCCAGCTCCGTGATGTCGCTCACCGTCGCGGCAGTCAGAGCCGACTGGGTTCCAGGAGCGTTCGGGCTGGATGCCACTCCTTGTCCCTCGGACTCCGTTTCCGCGCTGGGAGCATCCAATCCGCGAAGCAGGGCGATGAGACCGATCGCGCCAAGAACGATCGATGCTCCCATGGCGAGGTTGAGGCCCCAACCGACCTGGACCACGAGGCTAGTGCTCTCGTTGGCGGTATCGGTGATGTTCCCACGGTCGTAGATGGTCACGGCCGCACCGCCTGCTCCGGCGAGCATCGTTCCAACCGCTCCGATCAGGTGCTGACCTGGACGCCAGGCTGCGTACGCACGGTCATACAGGATGAGTGCCCCAACGCCCGCGGCTGCAGCTAAGACGACGAGCCAGCCATCATTCGCGCCGTCGGTCCCACCCACGGTCAAGTTCACGAGCCCAATAGCTTTGATCCACGGCCCGAACGAACCGATCACCATCGCGCCGGCCGCGGCCAGTCCAATCCACGTCAGAGCGGCGAGGCGAGGCAGGCCAGACATCGGCGGAACGCTAGCCGCGTGCCAAGTCGAGGTGGCTGACCGAAGGTCTGGCCCTACCTACTCCCATCCTGCGGCTTGTCGTGCGCGCCGCCCGATCTGCTTTGGCCTGGCCGTCTCGTTGGCCGTTACCGGACATGGCCGCAGTTGCCGCCTTGATCGCGGAACGGGTGGCGCGTTGAATCTCGTAGGAGATGCCTGAACCTCCTCTACGCAAAATGGCTTCAACTGCGACAGGCCAGAGGCGGTTCGAACGGAGGTGTGGCGCCGCGACGAAGGGCGATGCGTGGATTGCGGATCGAGGGAGCGGCTCGAGTGCGACCACCTCATCCCCCGTGAGCGCGCGCGGCTGGAGAAGCGGGCCCGCGAGCATGACTGCTCGCTGTCGGCCGAGCTGCGCTGCGCGATCCGCTCACACCTCCTCGCGCCCCCTCACGGCCTCGAACGGGCAACACTGGGGCAACACAAGCGGCCGAAACAGGCCGAAACCGGGTGGGAGTCGAGTCGGCCCCGATCCCGCGTCCCGTGCGCGATTCGACCACTGGGCCGAAACAGGCCGAGCCAGCGGGCGCCGTTTATGAGTCGGCTGCTCTGACCAACTGAGCTACAGGCCCGTCCGGCCAATGATGCGGCAAGACTCTCGCCTCGGCTGCCGGAGCCGAAGCCGATGGCATGAGGGATGTCGTTCCTAGTTGTTGGGCGGGACCGGCCAGCCCGGTGTCGTCCCACACGTTGCCGCTCCACACCATGCCCGGTCGCGACATATCGAAGTAGACAACGGGGCCGTAGAAACCACAGTTGCTTCGGAACTTTCGCCCGAAGTGATTGTTCGTGAACGTGATGTGGTGGCTCACGTACGACTTGGATGGGCCCCCACTGCCGAAGAAGCAGTACGCGCCGTCCGTGTTCAGCAGGTTGTTGTCGACCGTGTAGTGGCTGATGTCGTCGAAGTCGTCGAACAGCCCGATCGCGGCACTGCAACCGTGCCCGCCGTCGGCGCACTCGACCGTGTTGTGGCGGATGAGGACGTTCGTTCCGTCGCCGCTGAAGATGCCGTTCTTGTGGGCGCGGGTCGGCCCGCCGAGACCGTGAATGTACGAGTCCTGGATGACGACGTTGCTCTTCACCGCGGCGCCGTGGCCGGCGTTGAACAGGTCCACGCGGATCAGCGTGTAGTTGGACTCAAAGATCCCGGACGGCGTGTCGTTGTCGCTCGTTGACAGACAGCCGCAGTCGATGGTTGTGTCGCTGATGACCAGTCCCGTCTGTTGCCCAGCGAAGCCGCTACCGGCATTCACCATGCCCTTGATGAGGCTACGTGTGATCCGCACGTTGTTCGCGTGGACGTCGACGTCGCCGTCGAACCGGCACGCGTCATACGTTCCTGTGACGGTGATCGTCGTAGGGCACGAGTGGAGCGTCGTCCCGGACGGGACGCCGGTGTTGCTCGCGTTGGGGAAGTCCGACGACGGAGGCGGGCCAGGCCGAGGGGGTGGCGGCGAATTTGGCGGCGCCGGCGAGGGCGGACTGGGCGGCGAACCCCCGGACGACGGTGACTTCGGCGACGCCTTGCCACTCAGACGCTTCGTGTATGCCATGGCGCGGGTCAGACGCGTGATGCGCTTGTGCTTCGAGACGTGCAGCAAGTCGACCGCGTAGTGAAAGCCCTTCCAGAAGGTCGCCCTCGTGGTCGAACGATCGAACGTCCGCGACACGACCACACCGTTCCGAACGAACCGGAACCCGTCCGCCAGCGGCTGGCGTTTCCAGGCGAAGGTGATCGTCTTTGCGGTCTCAGAGACGAGACGGAGCCTGAAGTCGATCGTGGGGGCCGAGTGGAACACGAAGCGTTGACGCCCCTTCGGCGCGTTCGCGACGGCGCTCGCACGCCGGACCGGCTTGGCGTGCCCACCCCTGATGACCTGGAGACCCTCGACGACGTACCGGGAGCCCTTCCAGAAGGTCGCGCTCCTCGTCGAGCGATCGAACGTCCTCGAGACGACCACGCCGTCTCGCAGGAATCGGTAGCCGTCGATGCCGCGCTGGCGCTTCCAGGTGAATGTCACCTTCGTTCGGGTCTGCGACGCAAGCCGGAGCTTGAAGTCCACCTTCGGAGAAGGGACGAAGGTCAGTCGCGGCCCTTGCAGAGTTGACTTCGGTCGCGCGACCGACGTCGCTCCGGCGACGGACACCAGGATCAGCGCAGCCGAAAGCGTTGTCAGGACAAGGCGCATCGAAACCTCCGCGTGCGGTGGGTGGAACACGCGCGTGTCCGGCGGACAGGCGAGAGCCGAGTCGGGAACATCGGAGGACGTTCGTACTCGGCGCTCGCAGGAGCCGAACGTGTCAGGTGGGCGATCGTACCCGCGCTCGCCTCCGCATGGACCCACAACCGTGCCGGCGCCGGCTGGTCCCCTGGGACGCTTACCCGGCGCCCGTCACCCCTGCTCCTTACACGTGCGCGTCGATGCTGTCTGGAACGGCAAGGAACGCGGTCTCCATGGGATCCCTCAGGCCGAGGGTGGCGAGGACGTGGTTGCAGAACTCCCGGAGGTCGGGGTGCTGCTCCCGGAGCCGCTCGAGGCGGGCGGCAACACAATCGTGATCACCCACTCAGCTTCCTTCGGGCTCGGGATGAACGGGCGCTTGGTCGCCATCCTTCGGCTCCTTCTTGGGCTCGATCACCAGCCGCCAGGCCGGTCGTCGTCCCTCGGGCTCCTTCCAGCCCTCCCAGATTGGCTCGTCCTTCGGCCCCCACTTCACTCCCTCATACGTCGCCATCGGACTCCCGCTGCTTCTTCATCCAGGCCCGCATCTTCTCGAGCCCTTCGGGGGTCATCCACATGCCGCCGACGTTGACAAGCCCCGCAGCCTCCGCCGCAGGCCACGAGCCCTGAGGGGCCGGGAATCCGGGGAAGCCGACAACGAGCGCCGGCAGCTTCGCCAGAGCTTCGTCGGTGCCCAGTTTCTCCTTCACAGCGGCTCCTTCAGCGTCGGAGGCGGTCGGTCGGTGTAGATGATCTGGGGCGGTAGCGGATCCCCGGCGTTGTCGAACCTGGTGATCTGCATCTGCAACCAGTAGGCCTCCTCGCCGGTCTCGGGGTCACGGTGGACCACGAACTCATCGCGGGTGCACGACCAGCGCGTGCCGTCCTCGGAGAAGGAGACGCGCCCGGGATTGGAGACGGCCGGGATGAAGGGCTCATCCATGGTCGACCCCCTCGAGTGGCACACCGGTCATCAGGGACAGCTCACGGCGCAGCTCCGGGGTCAGCATCACGCGGAGTGGGTTCCCGACCCGGCAAGGGAGCCAGACAGGGGGAGCTGGATGTCGATGATCAAGCGGGCCACCTCTCGGCCTTGGGGATCCAGCAGCACCCAGCGGGTGCCGCCGAGATGCGTCAGACGGCAGTCCTCGAAGTTGCTCATCCCTCACCTTGCCTCCCTCCCAGCGGTTTGCCCTCACCGGGCCACGTCATCTCTGCCACCGTGCCGCTGGGGCCGGCTGGCGGCGGGTCTTGCCCGCTCTCTCGACGTCCTGCCAAGCCTACCGATACGACGACCGCTGGATCCCGCGACAAGATCGCCGGGGGGCGCCACGCCCAACCCCTGCAGTGGGTCCTTGACCCGGAACATGAGCCGTCTCGACTCCCGTGGTGTGACCGCAGCTTCTTCCGCTTAGCCGCCGTACGGAATCGGTTACAGACGTGCGATCAGCGCCCGCTTAGCGGACTCGAACTCCTCGTCTGTCAGTGCGCCTGACTGGTGCAAGGCTCCTAGCCGCTCCAGTGCCGTCACGACGTCGTCAGAGGCGGCCGGTTCGGGAGCCTTCGGTCGAACCGCTGAGTCGGTGTCGTGGACGTACCCGTCGGTGCGACGCACGGGTAAGGGCTAGCGTGGCTTTCCGCGCGCCGCATGAACGGGGAACGCAACGAAGAGCATGCACAAGAGTGCAGCCACGAGTGTCCGACCCACGGGCCGACTCTATCCTGGCGGACGAGAGCGTGTCCTCGTAGAGACGCTCGACCACGTCCTCCTCGCTCAGGTCGAAGTAGCGGCGGAGCGAGACGGACGGTACGACGCGGTGCTGTGCCACGTGAGAAGGTGGGCATGCCAACACCCGCGGCAATGTCGGCAACCCTGGGGAGGGATGAAGGTGATCTCGGACGTGCTCAGCGAAGCAGTGATCGACATCGACGGCTACCTGGCCGACGACCAGGACACCTACGCAGTGGAGGTTCGAGCGCGCATCGTGGCGGTGCGCGATCAGATGGACGCGCTCCGCCGGGAGCTCGACACCGGGCGCGTCCGGCTCGACGGCCGATTCCCGGACGGGACCTGCGAGCTCGACTAGGAGATCATCCCCACCCGCGGCCACTACGATCGGTGGCGTGACGGCCGCGCCTGGAGCCGGGCCTTCGTCGTGGCGCGTCGTCGTCGGCATCGCGGGGACGGAGGGGCTCGAGTACTCGATCGAGCTTCTCGAGCGGCTCGCGGAGGTCGGGGCCGAGGCCCATCTCGTGGTGGCGCCCGCGGCCGAGCGGGCGCTCGGGAGCGACCTCGCGCGTGTCCGCGCGCTCGCCGCGTTCCGCTACGACCACGAGAACCAGGCCGCGCGGATCGCGAGCGGCTCTTTCCTGACCCACGGGATGACCATTGCGCCCTGCGACCCGCCGACGCTCCACGCCGTCGTCCGGGGCCTCGCGTCCGACCTCGTTCTCCGCGCGGCAGACGTGACGCTCAAGGAGCGTCGCCCACTCGTGGTCGGGCTGTCGCCCTCGAGCATCCCGCTGCCCGATGACACCGCAAGGCTCTCAGGGCTCCCGGGCGCGGCGGTCGTCGTGCTCGAAGGGGACACGGACGCCGCGGCCGGCGCCGTCGTCGATCAGCTGCGTGCGTCCGCCTCGCGCTGAGCGTCCGCGCTCGCGCCTCGTCGCTCCCCCCAACGGTGGATCCGGGCGTGCTCGATGCCGAGGCTGTCGAGCGTCCGGCCGACGGTGTGGTCGACCATGTCGTCGAGGGACTCGAGTCGCGCGTAGAACGCCGCGAGCGGGGGCGCGATCACCGCACCGGCTCTGGCGGCGGCGAGCATGTTCTCCAGGTGGACCACCGAGAGCGGCGACTCGCGGACGAGCAGCACGAGCCGACGGCCGTCGGCCAGGTGAACGGCCGCCGCGCGCTGGATCAGGTTCTCCTCCAGGCCGTGCGCGACCGCCGCGAGCGTCCGCATGCTGCACGGCGCGATCACCATCCCGGCCGTCGCGAGCTCGCGCCGCGCGGGCGGCGCGGCGAGGTCACCCTCTGCGTGGACGACGGTCGCAAGCGCGCGGATCTCGTCCAGCGGTCGATCGGTCTCGGTCTTGATCGTCGCCTCCGCCCAACGGCTGATCACGAGCTGCGACTCGATCCCGATCTCGCGCAGGACCTCGAGGAGCCGGATGCCGTAGACCGCGCCCGTGGCGCCCGTCATCGCGACGACGACCGGCCCGGCGGGCCGGACGACGTCACCCATCGCCCCCCGAGCGCGGAGCGTGCGCGAGCGGCATCTCGTCCCGGTGGGCGCCGATCACCTGGCGGATGGTGAGCGGCTCCTCCCCGGTCAACTCCCGGTAGTCGTCCGACACCACATCGGCCTCGCCGAGCCGGACCCCGTCGTAGTAGGAGGAGCCGGCCTCGATCGACCACTCGGGTCGGCCGACGCTCCGGCGGTAGGCGTTCCACGTCTCGCGATCGAGCGGCTGGTAGCTGTAGGCGTCCCCCGTCACCTCGGATGCTGCCGCCGCAAGCTCTGCAAGCGAGAAGCTCTCCGGGCCGGTGATGTTCACCACCCGACGGTCGTCGTACACGTCGTCGGTCAGCAGGACGGCGATCGCCTGGGCGAGCTCGGGCCGGAGCGTCAGGCTCAGGCGGCCGTCACCGCCCGGGCCTGTGATCCGGCCCTCCGCATCGAACCAGGTCGCGATCTCGTCTGCGTACATCCCGTTGCGCACCGCGGTGAACGGCACCCCCGATGCCGCCAGCATCGCCTCGGTCGCGCCGTGGGAGCGTGCGTGGAGAAACGTCGCTTCCGTTCCGGCTCCGACGAACGAGAGATAGACGATCCGGGCGACCTTCCGCCGGACGGCGACGTCGACGAAGCCGCGATGGAGCGGGACCCGTCGGTCCGGCGGGGCGTGCATCGAGATCATGAACACCCTGTCGCCCGGCTCGAGCGCAGCCGCGAGCGTGTCGGGCTCGTCGTAGCCGCCGAGCACGATCTCGGCGCCGGGAAGCTCCGGCAGGCGCCCGGCATCCCGCGTGACGACGCGGAACGGGATGCCGTGCCGCACGAGCTCGCCCGCGACGAGGCCGCCCACCCTTCCGCTCGCCCCCGTGACGACGAGCATCAGAAGTTCTCCGCGCACCACGGGGCGGTCGACACGCGGAACACGGCGTCGGCGCGCTCCACCCCACCGCGCGCCCCCTCCTCCGCGCGGCCGGAGCCGACGAGCTGGGCGAAGGAGAACCCGCCGAGCACGACGGATCCCAGGGCGTCGATCGCCACGCGCAGGTCGGGGCGGCTGCGCGAGCGGCGCACCTCGCCGCCCTCGAGCGTCCAGCGTCCGACGTTCTCCCCGAAGTGCGGGTCGCTGACCACCTCGACGGTCACCGGGCCTGCCGACGCATATGTTCGCCCGGACAGTGCCGCCGGAACGTCGAGGACCCGGACCCAGAGCCCGTCCCAGACGCGGAGCGCGAGCGCGTTGAGGCGGTCGACGAGCAGCGGCAGCGGGTGGTCGACGGGCAGATGTTGGACGGTGACCCGGTCGGTCCAATCGATTGCGAGCAGGAATCGCCAGACGTCGGCAGTCGCGACGTCGTCCACGCCGAAGGCTTCGAGGACGCGGACCTCCTTCCGCCAGGTATCCGGGTGCGATCCCTCCTGTGCGATCCGGTACAGCGCGTACCCCACGGGTGCGCCGTCGCGCTCGATCACCGCGCGCACGAGCGACCCGGCGCCGCGGCGCTGCTCGGGCCGATCGTCGAGCCGGCGGATCTCCCACCAGTCGCGGGAGCGCACGATCATCCCGGCGCGGGCACGGCTGCTGCGGTCGTAGAGGGCGGGGAAGCGTCGCGAGCGCCTCGTTGTGGCTCACCAGGCGGACGGTGCCGCTCCTCGGGAGCTCGTCCCGGATGGCGACCCCCTGCCGGTCGGCGTCGACGGTGCACGAGAGCGATGCGAGCCCGTAGCCGAACCTGCCGTAGATCGTCTCCTCCGAGGCCCAGAGCGCGGCGATGGGCTCGCCCCGCTCGCGACAGTCCCGAAGCTGAGCCTCCATCATGCGCTTGAGCAGCCCTCGGCGGCGGTGCGACGGCAGCACGCCGACCAGGGTGACGCCGGCACAGGGCACCGCGCCTCCGGGCACGGTCAGCGGGAAGGGGAAGACGGCGGCACCGGCGACGACGTGGCCGCCGTCGACGACGGCGTGCATCCGGTCGAGCGGGAGCAGGCGCAGGAACCGGTCGGCGACCTCCGCCGTTGCCTCCCAGCCGAGGTAGTGGCCGATCGCCGACATGGCTGCCGCGTACTCGTCGGGGTCACGGGTCGTGCGGACGCGGAGCGCCATTCGCCGATCCTAGGCGCCGCACGGCGTCCGCACGCGCCTACAGCTTCTCGAGCGGCGCGTAGTCGAGCATCAGCCGGCGCTCGCTCCCGTCTGCCGCGAAGCGCACGGTGACGACGCCGTCCGCCTCGATGCGGGTCACGACGCCCTCGCCGAGCGACCCATGGCGGACCGAGTCGCCCGTCGACAGCGCCGGCAGCGAATGCTCCTCCGCGGCGTGATCTGACGGGGCGACTGCGCGTAGCCCGACCACGATGCCGGCCGCAGCCGCTCCCGCTCGACCGAGGGCGGGAGCTCGTCGAGGAAGCGCGAGGCGAGGTTGTACTCCCGCCGCCCGTAGAGCGAGCGCGCGGTCGCATGCGTGAGCGTCAGCCGCTCCATCGCCCGCGTCATCCCGACGTACGCGAGCCGTCGCTCCTCCTCGATCTCGTTGTCCTCGATCGAACGGGAGTGCGGGAAGATCCCCTCCTCCATCCCGATCAGGAAGACGGCCCGGTACTCGAGGCCCTTCGCGTTGTGGATCGTCATCAACGTGACCTGCGGCGTGTCCTCCGAGAGCGTGTCCTGGTCGGACTGGAGCTGCACCTCCTCGAGGAAGCCCGACAGGGTCGGCTCCTCGACGCGGGCCCTGTACTCCTGTGCCGAGCCGACGAGCTCGGAGAGGTTCTCGAGACGCCCTCGCGCCTCGATCGTCCGCTCCGCCTCGTACGCCTCGACCGTCCCGGAGCGCTGGAGCACGGCCTCCACGAGCTCGTCGACCTCGAGCTCCTGCGCGGCAGACATGAGCGACTCCACGATCGTCCGGAAGCCCCGGACCGCGCGCGCGCCCGCCGTGGCGACCCCCGCTGCCTCCGGGTCGGCCGTGACGTCCCAGAGCGAGATGCCGAGCGCCGTCGCGTGCGCGACGAGCCGCTGGATGGACGTGTCGCCGATCCCCCGGCGCGGACGGTTGGCGATCCGCATCAGCGCGACCGCGTCGTCCGGGTTGTTGAGCAGCGACAGGTAGGCGACGGCGTCCTTGATCTCTGCCCGCTCGTAGAACCGCGGCCCGCCGATCACCTGGTACGGGACGCCCTGGCGGACGAGCACGTCCTCGAGCACGCGCGACTGGGCGTTCGTCCGGTAGAAGACCGCGATCTCGGAGGCAGACGAGCCCGACTCGACGAGGCGCGCGATCTCGGCCGCCACGAAGCGGGCCTCGGCGTGCTCGTCCTCGACCTCGACCACCTCGACCGGGTCGCCGTCGCCGAGCTCCGACCAGAGCCGCTTCGGCTTGCGGTCGCGGTTGTTGTCGATGACGGCGTTCGCCGCACCGAGGATCGCGTTCGTGGAGCGGTAGTTCTGCTCGAGCGCGACCGTGTCGGCCCCGCCGAAGTCGTGCTCGAAGTCGAGGATGTTCCGGATGTCGGCCCCTCTGAACGCGTAGATCGACTGGTCCGGATCTCCGACGGCGAACACGTTCCGGTGCTTCGCGGCCAGCAGCTGGAGAAGGCGGTACTGCGCATGGTTCGTGTCCTGGTACTCGTCGACGAGGACGTGCCGGAAGGTCGACTGCCAGCGCTCCAGCGCCTCGGGGAACCGCTCGAGGACGTCGACGGTGAGCATCAGCATGTCGTCGAAGTCGACGGCGTTCGAGGCGAACAGCCGACGCTGGTAGTGCTCGTAGACCTCGGCGACGGTCTGGTCCCAGAAGGACGCGACACGGGACGCGTACTCCTCGGGCGAGATCAGCTGGTTCTTGGCGTTCGAGATCTGCGCGTGGATCCCGCGCGGCGTGAACCGCTTCGGGTCCTTGCCGAGCTCCTCGAGGCAGGCCTTCACGACCCGCACCTGGTCCGCCTGGTCGTAGATCGTGAAGGAGGAGCGGTATCCGAGCCGCTCGGCCTCGCGTCGCAGCATCCGCCCGCAGGCGGCGTGGAAGGTGAGGATCCAGATCGCCCGGGCGGTGCGACCGAGGATCCGCTCGAGCCGCTCCCGCATCTCGGTCGCGGCCTTGTTGGTGAACGTGATCGCAAGGATCTCGTTCGGCTTGACACCGTGCGCGCGGATCAGGTGCGCGACGCGGTGCGTGAGGACGCGGGTCTTCCCGGAGCCGGCGCCGGCGACCACGAGCAGCGGCCCGTCGACGTGGAGCACCGCCTCCCGCTGGGCGGGATTGAGCCCGGCGAGGAGCTCCTCGTGCGGCGTCACGGTCACGCGTCGATGCTAGCCGCGCCCTCCCGCTGCCCCGGAGGCCGCGCCCGCGACGGAGGTCTCCGTACCGGAGGCGCGCCGTGGAGGCCGAGCCGCGGTAGCGTGAGCCCGTGCTCCGGCCCGGCACGACCGAGGACATCCCGCGCGCCGCCGCGATGCGCCAGCGCGCCTGGCCCGAGCGGATCGTCACGGCCGAGGGGATGCGGCACTACCTCTCCACGGTTCCCGAGCACGCCGAGCACGCCTGGTTCGCCTACGAGGACGACGGCGCGATCGTCGGCTGGGCGACCGCCGGGCGCTCGTGGTTCGTCGACGAGCCGAACGTCGGCGGCCTCGATCTCTGCGTCGACCCGTCCCGCCGCGGCGAGGGGATCGGCACCGCGCTCGCCGACGCGGTCGACGAGCACCTCACGCGCATCGGGATCCGCCGCACCCGCTGCGGGTCGCTGGACGACGCGGCGGCGAGGTCGTTCGCCGAGAGCCGCGGCTTTCGGGAGCTCGGCGCGGCGGCGGTCTCGTCCGTCGATCCTCGCACGGTCGTTCCGCTCCCCGTCCCGCCCGGTGTCGAGATCCGCGCCTTCGCAGAGGTCGACGACCCGGCGCCGATCTACGAGCTCGACCTTGAGGTCGCGCAGGACATCCCGAACGAGGAGTTCGATCACATCTCGCTCGAGGAGTGGATCGAGACGTTCTGGCGCTCGCCGCTCCTCGACGACGACGCGAGCATGGTCGCCTACGTCGACGGCGAGCCGGCGGGCGTCACGATGATCCGTGTCGACCGGTCGGGCGGTCGTGCCCAGAACAACCTCGCCGGAGTCCGGCGGGCCTACCGCGGCCGCGGGCTGGCGCTGCTGCTCAAGTCCCACAGCCTTGCGCGCGCCGCCGAGCTCGGCGCGACGATCGCCGTCACCGACAACGACGAGACGAACGCCCCGATGCTGGCCGTCAACACGCGGCTCGGGTATCGGCCCTTCGCGCGCCGGCTGGAGTGGGAGCGAGCGCTGGGCCCCCTCCCTACCAGCGCACGGTGAGCTCGACGTTCACCCCGGCGCCGGACCGCCGCACGACGCGGAAGATGTAGGTGCCGGCAGGGAGCGGCTCGAAGGAGCCCGCGCAGTAGAAGGACCCGGCGGCGCCGTCGCACCTCGTCGTCGCCGTGTCGATCAGCGGACCACCCTTGGGTGCATGAACGCCGAGCAGGGCGAGCTGCGTACGCCCGGTCGTACGCGTGCGGAGGAGCACGGAGAACGACGCGGGGCGGCGGACGACGACGCTGATCTGCACCGATCCCCCTGCTGCCACGAACTGCTGGAGACGGACCGACCCTGCGCTCGCAGCGCCGGGAAGCGCGAGGGGGAGAATGGTGGCGGCTGCTGCTGCCGACGCGGCGGCGGTACGGCGCATGACGAGACCTCCTCGGCTCGGCCCGGCGCGGGCTGTGGCCGCTTGGCCGGCGCCGGGCGGACAACGCTTGTGTTGATTCAACACAAGCCTGCTCGACGTCCGGTGTCTACCCCCTCGTGGGCAGCACCGCGACGCGGTCGTCCACGGTGAGGATCCGTACCGTCGCGCCGTAGTGCTCGGCGAGCGCGGCCTCGGTGAGGACGTCGGCCGGGGCTCCGTCGGCGACGATCCGGCCTTCGGACAGGAGCAGCACTCGATCGGCGTACTGGGCCGCGAGCGTCAGGTCGTGCATCGCGGCGACGAGCGTCAATCCGTCGGGGCCGCGGAGGCCATCCAGCAGCTCGAGTGCCTGCTGCTGGTGGCCGATATCGAGCGCTGCGGTCGGCTCGTCGAGCAGGACGATCGACGCCTCCTGCGCGAGCGCGCGTGCGACGACGACCCGCTGGCGCTCGCCGCCGGAAAGTGTGCCGAGCGTCCGGTCGGCGAGCGCCTCCAGCTCGAGTCGGTCGAGCGCCCGCGCGGCTGCGTCGCGATCCGCCTCGCCCTCGCGGGCGAGCCGACCGAGATGCGGCGTCCGTCCCATGAGCACGTACTCGGCGACCGTGAGCCACGGCGGTGTCTCCGGCGTCTGTGGGACGACGGCGAGGATGCGAGCGAGCTCGCGGCGGTCGAGCCCGGTCTCCGGCCTTCCGAGCAGAGAGACGCGCCCCTCGTGAGGCAGGAGCCCGGCGACGGCGCGCAGGAGCGTCGTCTTCCCGGCGCCGTTCGGGCCGATCAGCGCGACCCACTCGCCGCGCGCGACGACTGCGCTGACGTCCCGTACGACCTCGCGCCCGCCGAGCGAGACGGTCACGTCGTCGAGCTCGATCGCGTTCACGCCCGGCCGCCTCTCGTCCGCAGCACGAACGCGAAGAACGGCGCGCCGAAGAGCGCCGTGACCACGCCGATCGGGACCTCAGCGGGCGCGAGGGCGGTTCGTGCGACGACGTCGGCGAGGATCAGGAAGCCGGCCCCGACGACGAACGAGAGGGGCAGCAGCCCTCGGTACGACGTCCCGACGACGAGCCGGATCGCGTGAGGGACGATGATCCCCACGAACGCGATCAGGCCGCACACGGCGACGGCCGCGGCGGTGCCGACCGTGGCTGCGACGACCAGCGTGAGCCGCGTGCGCCGAACGTCGATGCCGAGGCTCGCCGCCTCGAGGTCGCCGAGGCTCAGGACGTCCACGACGCGGCGCATCGCGATGATCACGCCGGTCGCGACGAGCACGTACGGCGCAAGAGCGGCGACGTCGCTCCAGCCGGTGTTCGGGAGGCTGCCGAGGATCCACGAGGTGACCTCCTGCAGCGTGTCGGTGTTCTGCTGCTGCACGAACGTCTGGAGCGCCGTGAAGAAGCTCGCGACCGTCACGCCGGCCAGCACGAGCGTTGCGGAGTCCCGCTCGCGGCCGGCCGAGCGGCCGATCCCGTATGCGACGACGACGGCGACCGCTCCTCCGGCGAAGGCCGCGAACGGAAGCACCTGCCTACCGGCGAGCGCATGCGGGAGGTACGCGATCGCGAGGGTCGCCCCGAGCCCCGCGCCGGCCGCGACACCGAGCAGGTACGGATCGGCCAGTGGGTTGTGGAACACGCCCTGATACGTCGCGCCGGCGATCGCGAGCATCCCCCCGACCAGCGCCGCGAGGAGGACGCGCGGCACGCGGATGTCCCAGAGGATCGACTCCTGCGTCGCGTCGAGCGGAGACGTGACACCCGGGATCCCGAGCCTCTCGCCGAGCGACCGCAGCACGTCGCCGACCCCGATGTGCACGGGGCCGGCGACGACGCCGACGGCGAACGCGACGGCGAGGAACACGAGCGCGGCCAGCGCCCACCCCGGCGACACCCCGCGAACGCGGATCGCGCGCGCCGATGCGGCCGCTGCCTCCATCGACTACTGCTGCCCGAGGCGGTTGAGCGCCGTCCCGATCGCGCGGACGAGGTTGACCAGCCGCGGTCCCCACCGCGACGCGATCGAGTCGTCGAGCCGCAGCACCGAGCCCGACTGCACCGCGGCGATCCGCGACCACCCGGGACGCGACGCGACCGTCTGTGCGTTCTGCGCGCAGCAAACGGTATCGGCGAGGACGATCAGGTCGGGGTTCGCCGAGACGACGTACTCGGGTGAGAGCTGCGGGTAGTCGGTACCGCCCTTCGCCGCGTCGGCGACGTTCTTCAGCCCGAACATCGCGTAGATCCGGCCGACGAACGTGCTCGATGTGGCGGTGTACAGCGTCGGGTCGAGCTCGTGGTACACCGTGGCCCCGGTCGCCTTCGCGCGGGTCTTCGCGACGATCGAGCCGATCCGCTGCTTCATCTGTGCGACGAGCGCGTTCGCCTGGGCTTGGTGGCCGGTGACCTTCCCGAGCTGACGGACCTGCTGGTAGGCGCCCTTCAGCGTCGCGGCCGCGTCCTGGTGGACGACGGGGATGCCGAGCCGTCCGAGCGCCTCGGAGAGGCCCTTCGGGTCGAAGGAGATCACGACCAGGTCGGGCCGATAGCCCGCGATCGACTCGACGTTGGGCGTGTAGCCGGAGAGCGTCGTCCGCGGCGCGCTCTTCGGGTAGTCGGACTGGTCGTCGACGGCGACGACCTGCGAGCCCGCGCCGATCGCGAACAGCGTCTCGGTTGCGGTCGGCGACAGCGAGACGATGCGCGCCGGCCGTTTCGGGACCGTGACCTTTCCGTTCGAGACGGTGATCGTCGCCGGGAACGGCGTCGCCGCCGTCCGGCTCGGCGAGGCGAGCGCGCCCGAGGTGAGCGCGACCGCGAGGACGGTCAGGAACGCCGCAAGGGCGAAACCGCGTGACATGAGTGCATCTCCTTCTCCCTTCCGCGAGGGCGTCGAGGCATCTGGAGAGCGGCAGGTCTTCTGACTCGGGGCTCCCTTCCCCGCCGCCTTCCCGGCCCGGTCGGCCAGTGGCGTTGGTGGCGGGGGAGCGTCTCCCCTCACAGCGGCGGGACCGTCCCGGACTCGCACCGGAGTTCCCTCACCGCGCTCCTCGTGTGTGGCGGCGAGCCTACCATGCCCCGGTGTCCGTCCCTGCCCTGACGACCCCCCGGTCGACGCTCCAGGCGTGGGTCCCGGTCCTCGTGTGGGCGGCCGTGATCTTTGCGGTCTCGTCGATCCCGAGCCTGTCGAGCGGCCTCGGCGGCTGGGATCTCCTCCTCCGCAAGCTCGCCCATCTGACCGAGTACGCGATCCTCGGGGCGCTCCTCGTGCGCGCGACCCGTCGCCCGTGGCTCGCGCTCGGCCTCGCGGCGCTCTACGCCGCCTCGGACGAGCTGCATCAGCACTTCGTCGAGGGGCGCCACGCCGCCCCGCTCGACGTCGCGATCGACACCGTCGGTGCGCTCGCCGGGATCGTCGTCTGGCGTGCGCTCCTGCGGCGTCGCGCGAGCGCGTGACGCCGCTCCGTAGAATCTCGTCCGATGGAACGGTACGAGGTTCCCGACCGTCAGCTCGACGCGCTGCTCGAGCGGCTCGACAGGATCGCCGGGCAGCTCGAGCGGATCGACGCGCGGCTCGAGGCGAGCGAGGGCCTGCTCCAGGTCAGCCGCGAGCTCCGCGCGTTGAACGACTCGCTGAACGCCGTCGCCTACGCGGCGCTCGGCCAGTCGCCGCAGGTCCGGCGCCGCGCCGGCTGAGCGGACTTCCCGCGATCAGCGCGGCAGCTCGCCGCGAAGCGCCGCCGTGTAGCGCGCGACGCTCCGCCCCACCGCGTGCTTCGCACCGGAGAGCAGCACGCGGTCCCACCATGCGCCGTAGATCCGCTCGAACGCCCACGGCTCGAGCGCTGCGCCGATCCGCTCGACCTCCGAGGCGGGGAGCGGCACGAGGTTGGGGAAGCTCCACATGAACGAGACGCCCCGGTCCGGGACGGGCATGACCACGTCACCGCTCAGCAGCGCGCCGCGACCGGACGCGCCCGTCGGCCAGTGGAGCACGGTCGCTCCGGGGAAATGCCCGCCGAGCCGGAGCAGCGTCAGCCCGCCCGGAAGCAGGCGCACGTCGCCCTCCCAGTGCTCGATCTCTCTGCCCGGCCGGGTGACCCATTCGGCGTCCGCGGCGTGCAGCAGGACCGGGACGCCGCCGAGTGCGTCGCTCCAGGCGCTCGCCGCGCCGTAGTAGTGCGGGTGGGAGATCGCGATCGCGGCCGCGCCCCCGCGGGCCTGGATCGCCGCGAGCGCCTCGTCGGTGACGACGGGGATCATGTCCCAGAGCACGTTCCCCTCCGCGGTGGAGACCAGCAGCATGCGCTGACCGATCGCGAACGTCGGCGACAGGCCGATCCCGAGCAGCCCGGGCTCGTCCTCGTGGTCGCGCACGTCCGCGACGCGTCCGTCGAGGAGTCCCTCGGGCGTCGTCCAGCGCTGCCCGTCCTCCGGGACCCACTGCCGTCCGTCCACGCAGATCGGGCACGCATCCGGCGGCACCTCCGCATCGGGGAACCAGGCGCCGCAGGTCTCGCAGACCGGCGTGTGCCAGCTCACGCCGTGCGGCCCCGATCTGCATCACGTCTCGAAATCCGGCCGTTCATGCGTGCCCGTTGGCGTTCGTCGCCGTGAATCGCGGCCCCCTCCGGCTGTGATGACCTAGACCCAGGCGGGGGACAATACCCCTCGTTCAAGGGGCAGCGATCCCTCCAAGAGGGCATAACGTGAGACGAGTACGGAGTGCCTACAAGACTCGTCCCCGATGTGGGGGGACGAACCGAAGAGGGGGAGCAGATGGGATTCTTTCGTGGTGGACGTCTGCGACGGCTTGTGCTCGTGATGAGCCTCGGCGTTGTCGCAGCGCTGGCGATCGCGGGCGCGACATCCGCGCGTGTCGACGACGACGTGTCCGGGTCGGCGTCCGTCTCGTTGCTCGAGGCAAAGCCTGACTTCGTGACGTTCTGTCATGTCGCGGGGCGCGAAGAGGACCCGGCGAACACCGTCACCCTGACATTGCCCACCAATGCCGTGTTCGGCCAGGGGGGTCACTTCAACGAGGACGGTACGCCGCAGGCAGGCCACGAACAGGATCATCTGGGGGAGTGTGAGACGCCGCCCCCTCCGACGGACGTATGTCCGAATCTCGACGGCAACCAGGCGGAGATCCCAGACGGCATGGCGAAGGACGAGCAGGGCAACTGCATCGAGCCCTCGCCGACTCCGACGGAAGACCCGGGCGTCGAGCATCTGGTCATCACGAAGACGGCCGGCACATCCTGGTACAAGGTCTACACCTGGGACGTGGAGAAGTCGGTCGACAAGAGCCAGCTCGATCTCGAGCAAGGGGAGACGGGCTCGGTGCGATGGAAGGTCGACGTGACGCAGACCGGCTGGACCGCACAGAACATCGTCGTGGGCGGCACGATCACCGTCGCCAACCCGAACGCCACGACCGTCACAGGCGTGGTTCTCACGGACCAGCTTCCCGACACGACGGTCTTCTGCGGTGCGAACGACTCGGCCAGCCTGACCGTCCCGGCGAGCGGCTCGGTCACGTGCATCTACGCGGCGCCGCTCGGGTCGACCCAGGGTGGGACGAACGCCGCTACCGCCACCGGGTCACTCGACGGTGTCGACGTCTCCGCTACGGGGACGGCGGACTTCACGGTCAGCGAGACGCCCAACTACGAGATCAACAAGACAGTGAAGGCCGTCGACGGCAAGACCACCTGGAGCGACCTCACGGGCACCACGTCGTTCACCTACGACGAGGAGTTCCCGTGCTCGAGCGAGGGACGGACGAACGTCGTCGACCTGCTCGGCGACAACCCGTCGACCCCGCAGGTGGAGACGGACTACGCCCTCGGTACGGACTCGGCCAGCGTGACGGTGCGGTGCGCCAGCACGCCACCACCCCCGGGGGACGCGTGTCCGAACATCGACGGCAAGCAGGCCACGGTTCCGTCCGGAATGGTGAAGGACGCCCAGGGCGCCTGCGTCACGCCTCCGCCGGCTCCGACCGTGGCGACCGACGAGTTCATGGACGTCCAGGTGATCAAGGACGCGACGCCGCAGGCGCAGCTGACAAACGGGCAGGCTGACATCGCCTACACGATCCGGGTGCGCAACAACGGCCCGAACCAGGCGCACAACGTCGTCCTGACGGACGCGGCGCCCAGCGGGGTCACGTTCCTCACGGTGACGCAGCAGCCGGTCGGCGGCAGCTGCTCGATCTCGGGTGCTGTCCTTCTGCAGTGCAGTCTCGGAACGCTGGGGCCTGGGGTGGAGCGGACGATCGGGCTCTCGGCGCGGGCGACCCAGACCGGGACCTACGTCAACTCGGCGACCGGGACGGGGGACGGCAAGGACACGAATGGGACGAACAACACGGACGACGCGTCGACGCTCGTCACCGCGCCGGTGACGCCGCCGACGACGACTCCGAAGCCGCCGGTCACGTCGAAGCCGACGCCCAAGCCGACGCCCAAGCCGACGCCGAACATCTGCCGGGTCCTCAAGGTGACGCCCGGGATGGTGAAGGCGAACGGTAGGGCGCAGATCGTGCTCGCACGGGTCACCCGCTCGCGCACCCCGGTTCGGGGCGTCGCCGTGCTCTTCACCGGCACCGGCCTGGCGAAGGTCGTGACAACGAACAAGCAGGGCATCGCTCGTCTGAGGCTGACGCCCAGCAAGGCGGGGATCATGCTCGTCAAGATCACGAGCGCCAAGGCCTGCAACAGCGCCCGGATCGGTGTGATCGGCGTGTTCGAGCCCCCGGTGACGGGTTAGAGGATTCCCCGAGCCGGCACTCGGTCGGTGCCCTGGCTACGGCCGGAGGCACCGATGCCTCGGGGAGAGGTTGGCGGGGCCGCAAGGCCCCGCCGGCCTATGTCCGTGCGACGCCCCCGGGGTCATCGCACCCTCGGACAGCGGCCTTATCGCGTGAGGCGGTAGACCGTGCCGGCGCCGGAGACGGCGTACAGCGTCGCGCCGGAGAGGCTCTCGCCGAACGACGTCAGCTGCGGGACGTTCACCGGCTCCTTCCGGAGAGCGCCGCCGCCGGCGGGGATGCTCCAGATCGTCCCGCTGCAGTAGTCGCCGAAGACGTAACGCCCCGTCAAGCGCGGTACGGCCTTTGCTCGGTAGACGAAGCCGCCGGTGATCGAGCATCCGTCCGCATGCGTGTACTGCGCCACGGGCTCGATCAGCTTCCCGGAACTGAGCGTCTGGTCGGAGAAGCGGTTGCGTCCCTCGTAGACGTTCCAGCCGAAGTTGACGACTCCGCTGGTCCCGCGCGGCAGCCGGTCGACCTCCTCGATCTCGCTCTGCCCGACATCGCCGATCCAGAGATCGCCCGTGGCACGGTCGAAGCTGTAGCGCCAGGGGTTGCGCAGGCCGATGCCGACGAGCTCCGGGGACGGGCTCGGCTGCCGGACGTCGAGCCGGAACATCTTGCCGAGCAGCGAGTCGCGGTTCTGGGCGTTGTTGTCGGGATCGCCGCCCCCACCGCCGTCGCCGAGCCCGACCCAGAGCTTCCCGTCGGGGCCGAACTCGAGGTTGCCGCCGTTGTGGTTCGCGTACGGCTGCGCGACGCGGAGGATCTCCTGCGCGCTGCCCGGTAGACCGCGTCCGTTGGCGGCGCGGTAGCGGACGATCCTCGTCGACCCGTCGCCGCGTGCCGTGTAGTTGACGTAGAACGTGCGGTCGCGCGCGTACCCCGGCGAGAACGCGAGGCCGAGGAGACCTTGCTCGCCGCCGTAGGCGACGAGGGAGCGGATGTCGAGGAACGGTGCAGGTCGCACGCGCCCCTGCTCGACGACGCGGACGCGGCCGGGCTGCTCGACCACGTACAGGCGGCCCGGCTCGCCGGGCGCCTGGACGACATCGACCGGGCCCGCGAGGCCTCGAACCACGACCGCGAGACGCGGAGATGCCGAGGATGCTGCGAGCGACGCGCCGGCCGCGGTCGCTGCCAGGAGCGCTGCGAGAGCGAGAGTGACCCCACGCACCGTCTCCCCAGGGTATCCGTCGGGGTAGGGTCCGGCGCCGTGAAGATCATCGTCGTCGGTGCGGGGCAGGTCGGCTCCACGATCGTCGAGGCGCTCCACGCGGAGCACGACCTCACGGTGCTCGATACCGCGCGGGACCGGCTCGAGCCGCTCGCGTACCGCTACGACCTCCGCACGATCGAGGCGAACGGCGCCAGCCGCCGCGCGATCCAGGAGGCGGGAACGAGCGCCGCCGACCTCTTCATCGCGTGCACCTCGCGCGACGAGGTCAATCTCGTCGCGTGCTCGTTCGCCCGCGTCGAGGCGCCGCGCGCGACGATCGTGATCCGCACGTCCAATGTCGAGTACATCGACCTCTGGCGCGAGGGGCGCCTCGACGTCGACTTCGCCGTGTCGTCCGAGCTCGAGACGGCGCACGCGGTCGCGCGCTCGATCGGGATGCCCTCCGCGCGCCAGACCGACGTCTTCGTCGACGGGCAGGTGCAGATCGTCGAGTTCGAGATCCCGGAGGGCGCAGACCCCGGCGTCGTCGGCCGCCCGCTGCGCGACGCACGTCTTCCGGAGGACTCGCGTGTCCTCGCGCTGATCCGGGAGTCGTCGATGATCCTGCCCGGCGGCGAGGACGTGATCGGGGTCGGCGACCGGGTCGTCGTGATCGGCTCCCCCAGCGCCGCGCGCGAGTGGGGCGCGTTGCTCGCCCCCGGCGAGGGCGCCGTCGAGGACGTCGTCGTCTTCGGCGGCGGCCAGATGGGGACGGCGATCGCGCGGACGCTCTCCGGCCAGGGGATCGGGGTCCGCGTGATCGAGCCGGATCTCCAGCGGGCGCGGGAGGTCGCCGAGGAGCTTCCGCAATGCCGCGTCTACAACGCGACCGGCACCGATCCGGACTTCCTCGAGCGCGAGCGGATCGGCCGCGCCCAGGCGGCGGTGTTTGCGCTGCGGGAGGACCCGCTGAACCACTACGCGGCCACGCTGGCACGGGTCCACGGTGTGCGCTTCACGATCGCGGTCGTCCACGACACGATCTCGACCGAGGTCTACGAGCTCTCCGGCGTCGACGTCACCGTCAACCCGCGGGCGGTGACGGCAGAGGAGATCGTCCGCTTCGCACACGATCCGCGCACGCAGCAGGTCGCGATGCTGGAGGGCAACCGCTACGAGGTCCTCGACATCACGACCCAGCCCACGAGCGAGTACGTCGGGCTGCGGTTCCGCGACATGCCGATCCGTGGCGCGCTGATCGGCGCGATCGTGCGCGAGGGCAAGGCGCTGTTCCCGCGCAGCGACGAGGTCCTCCAGGCGGGCGACCGCGTGATCGTGTTCACCGAGCGGTCACGTGTGCCGGACGTCGAGAAAGTGCTGTGAGCCCCGACCGCGGCGCCCGTGTCGGTGGGCGGGCCAGGATCGGGATCGACGTCGCAGGCGCACTCGGCTTGACCGGCACCCTGATCGCGTACCTGAGCCTCTCGTCGCTCATCCCCGCCGTCGCGGCAGTCGGGTACGGCGAGCCGTTCTGGCCGTTCCTCGCCGCCGGTGCGATCGCCGGGGGTGGAGGGCTCGCGCTTGCCCGCCTGGGCCGGAGAGCGCGAGGCCCGATCGGGTTCCGCGAGGGCTACCTGGTCGTCTCGCTGACCTGGCTGCTCGCGGCCGTCTTCGCCGGCCTCCCGTACGTGCTCTCGGACGACCCGCAGCTCTCGCATCCGATCGACGCGTTCTTCGAGGGGATGTCCGGCTTCACCACGACCGGCGCGACGGTCGTGACCGACGTCGAGGCGCTCGATCGCTCGATCCTCCTCTGGCGCCAGCTGAGCCAGTGGCTCGGGGGCATGGGGATCATCGTGCTCGCCCTGGCGGTGCTGCCGAGGCTGCGGATCGGCGGGCGCCAGATGTTCGAGTCCGAGCTTCCGGGTCCGGAGGTGAACCAGCTGGCGGAGCGGATCCGCGACACCGCCCGCAGGCTCTGGCTGCTCTACATCGGGCTGACGCTCGTCCTGATCGGCGCGCTCCTCCTCGTCTGGCTCGTCGGGCTCGACGACGAGCTGACGCCGTTCGACGCCGTCGGGAACGCCCTCACGACGATGCCGCTCGGCGGGTTCGCGACCGACAACGACTCGCTCGAGCCGTTTGCCCCGATCACGCAGTGGATCGTCGTCGTCTTCATGGCGCTCGCGGGCGTGAACTTCGCGCTGCTCTACCGGACGCTCGTCCGCCGCGACACACGCGCGCTGCGCCGTGACGAGGAGGCCAGGCTCTACGGCGCGTTCCTCGTGCTGGGCTCGATCCTGGTCTTCTTCGTGCTCGTCCACGCCGATCTGTTCTCCGGCGGGACCGCCGTTCGGCAGGCGGTCTTCCAGACGACCTCCCTGATGACCGGGACCGGGTTCGCGATCACCGACTACGCGACCTGGCCGGCGCTGAGCCTGATGGCGATGATCGGGCTGATGTTCGTCGGCGCGTCGGCCGGCTCGCCGACCGGCTCGGTCAAGATCGTCCGCCACCTGCTCGTCGGCAGGATCCTGCGGCGGGAGCTCCGCCAGACGATCCATCCGGAGCTCGTGATGCCGATCCGGCTGAACGGCCACCCGGTCGAGGAGAAGACGCTCCGTGCTGTCCTCGCCTTCGTCGTGCTCTACATCGGGATCTTCATCGTGGGCGCCGGGCTGCTCGCGATCGACGCGAGGATCGCGGACATCGACCTCGGCGTCACCGACGCGATCGCGGCGTCGGCGGGCACGCTCGGCAACGTCGGTCCCGGGCTCGGGTTCGCGGGGCCGATGGGAAGCTACGCGCCGTTCAGCGATATGTCGAAGCTCGTGATGGCGCTCCTGATGTGGGTCGGCCGCCTCGAGGTGCTGCCCGTCCTCGTGCTGCTGACGCGCGGGTACTGGCGGGTCTAGCCGCCCGACTCCTCGTCCCCCGGCCCGTCCGAGAGCAGGGCACGGACGGTGCTGAACTGGCCGGCCTTGCCGACCACGACGATCGTGTCCCCGTCGAGGATCACGTCGTCCGGCTGCGCGCCTGCGATCGACTCGGACTCCCGCAGGATCGCGATCACCGTGACGCCGGTGCGCTTCCTGAACGCGCAGTCGGCCAGCGTCCGCCCGTTGACCCAGCTGCCGCTCGGCACCCTGATCCACTCGATCTGGAACTCGCCGAGGGCCATCTCGAGCTCCTCGACGATCTTCGGCCGCTCGTAGGCGCCGCCGAGGAGCGCACCGAGCTGGCGCGCCTCGTCGTCGTGCAGCTCGAGGACGACAGCCGGCTCCTCGTCGCGGGCCCGGCGGTGGACGTACACCTCTCGATCGCCGTCGTTGTGCTGGATGATGGTGACCCGGCTCCCGCCGGCCGGCGTCATCGTCCATTTCACGCCCACCCCGGGCAGGCGCGTCTCCTTCAGCTCGAGTGGCATCGTCCCTCCTTGAACCCTCTCACACGCAAGTCAAGCAGCAGCCGCGTCATTCCAACGCCCCTGCCGGGCGCAGGATCCGCCCGAGCCGCTTCGACTCCTTCATCAGCACGACGCCGATGGTCGCGCTCGCGAGCACGTACAGGCCGGCGAAGGCGACGAGGTCGTCGCGGTGCGCCGCGCTCAGCACCGCGTTCCCCGCGGCGAGCTGCGCGAGGATGATCGTGAACTCGCCGTGGGCGACGAGCGCGGCGCCGGCGTTGATCCCCTGCCGCACCGAGAACCCGCCGAGCCGCCCGGCGACGATGCCGACCCCAAGCTTCCCGACGAGCGTCGCACCGATCGCGAGCGCCACGATCCAACCGACGTCGCTCGACCGGGAGAGGTCGATCGTGAGCGCGAAGACGAAGAAGAACAGCGCGGCGAACACGTCGCGGACGGCGAAGAACCGCTGCTCGATCTCCTCGCGCACGCCGCTCTCGGAGAGGATCACACCGGCCATCATGGCGCCGATCGCCTCGGAGAGCTCGAGCTCCTTCGCGACGGCGCTCATCGCGATCACGAAGCCGAACACGGCGAGCAGGAAGAACTCGAGCTCGAGGCGCTCGAGCTGGCGGCCGATCCACGCCCCGAGCCAGCGTGACGCGGCAAGTGACGCGGCGACGAACGCGAACGCCTTTGCCGTCACCCCGGCAGTCGCGGCGAGGCTGCCGCCGCCCGTGGCGACGAAGCCGAGCACGGCGGCGATGGCGATGTCCTCGAACAACAGGATCGCGAGGACGAGGTCCGTCTCGTCGTCGGCCAGGCGCCGGAAGTCGATCAGCGCCTTGACCGCGATCGCGCTCGACGAGACGTAGATGCACGCCGCGAGGACGATGGCTGCGAAGGTCGGGCCGAAGGCCGCCAGCCCGACGGCCAGCCCGAGGCCGGCGTTGACGAGCAGATCCGCGGCGCCGCCGAGCCCGACATGGCGGCCGCTGCGGACGAGACGCTCGACGCTGAACTCGAGGCCGAGGAAGAAGAGGAGGAAGAGGAGCCCGATCTCCGCGACGAAGTCGGTCACCTCGGAGGGCTGGACGACCTGGATGATGTCGGGCTCGTTCGGTCCGAGGATGATCCCGGCGAAGAGGTAGGCCGGGATCGCGGACAGCCCGAAGCGGCTGGCCGCCAGGCCGAGGACTCCGAGCACTCCGATCGTGACGGCGAGCTCGGAAAGCGACATCCCCGCCCATTCTTCCTGACCCGGCGCCGCCGCTCGCCGGGGACGTGACCCGGAACGCCTCCTCTAGCCGACGACGGCGCGCCGCACGCGATCCTCGACGCCGGGCTTCAGGATCGCGACCACCTGGTCCCCGGGCCGGATCACGGTGTCGTCGCGCGCGATCTCGCCGACGCCGTTCCGCATCACCGAGACGAGCCGCGCGCCCTCCGGCAGCGCGATCCCCGCGATCCGCTTCCCGGCTGCGGGCGCGTCGGGCGGCACGTGCAGCTCGACGAGCTCGAGACCCTCGCCGCGGAGCTCGAGCAGCTTCACGAGACCGTGCTCCGGCACCTCGTGCTCGACGAGACCGAGCAGCCCGGACGTCGCGCAGACGGTCTGCGTGATCCCGAGCACGTCGAAGTAGGGCTGGTTGCGCGGGTCGTTGACCCGCGCGATCGCCTTCCGCACCCCGAAGCCCTCCTTGGAGATCTGCGCGATGACGATGTTGTCCTCGTCGTCCCCCGTGACGGCGAGCACGATCTCGGGCGGCCGGGCGATGCCTGCGCGCTCGAGCACGTGGAGCTCGGTGGCGTCGCCCTGGAGGACGATCGGGCCGAGCTCCGCCTCGAGCTGCTCGAACCGGTCGCGCCGCTGCTCGACCAGCGTCACCTCGTGGCCCATCCGGACGAGCGAGCGCGTGATGTTGGCCCCGACCTTCCCTCCGCCCGCGACGATCGCGTACACGGCTAGCTCGTGCTCCCGACCGGGGCGGCGTCGCACGAGCGCACGACGTCGGCGAGCGTCGCGATCGCCGTCTTCGTGGGGCAGACCGTGCGCAGGCCGCGCTCGCCGTAGAACTCGGCGCGGCGCGGGTCGAGCACCCGCACGACGACGCAGTCGATGCCGTAGCGGCGCTGCAGCATCTGCCCGATCACGATGTTCGAGTTGTCGCCGTCGGTCGAGACGACAGCGGCAGCGGCGCCGGCGGCGCCCGCGCGGTCGAGCACGTCGAGATCCATCCCGTGGCCCACCACGAACCCGCCGCGCCACTCGCCGAGACGCGCGAGCGCCGTCTCGTCCTCGTCGACGCAGGTGATGTCCCACCCGTCGCCGGCGAGCTGCTTGGCGACCGCCGAGCCGACGCGCCCGCAGCCGATGATCACGGCCTTCATGCAAGTGAGGTTACTGGTCGAAGACGCCGTCGGGGAACGCGACGACCAGCACCTCGCACGGCGCATGGCGCAGGACGTGGTCGACGGTCGGCGAGAAGAACCGCGACTGCTTCCGCCATCGAGGCGACGAGCCGAGCACGATCAGGTCGACGTCCCGGCGCGTGGCCTCGTCGACGATCGCGTACCCGATCGACCTCGCGTTGACGGCCTGCGCGTGGACGTCGACGCCGTTCTCCTCGCCGAGCGCTTGCGCCTCCGCCACGGACGCGTCTGCCTGCTCGGCGACGTCGGGCGGGAGCGGGCCGTCGAGCGCCCGCTCGCGCGGCACCTGGACGACGGTGAGCGCTTCGATCGTCGCGCCGCTCTCCTTCGCAAGGGCGACCGCGGTCGCGACCATCTCCTCGCCGATGTCGCCGAGCTTCATCGGGACGAGGATGCGCTTGAACGACACGCCGACCGGGAGCGCGCTCCGCGGGTCGACGTCCTCGAGCATCCCCTTGCGCTCGCGCCACCGTGTCCCTGCGTAGACGACGAGGCCGAGCGCGAGCCATGCGGGGCCGGCGTAGCGCGCGCCCTGGTGGGTCACCATCGCCAGGACGAAGATCGCCGCTGTCAACGGTGCGCCGACGAGCGCCGGGAGCGGGACGGCAACGCCGCGCAGCCGGACGTCGGGGCGGGCCCGGAACGGCCGCGGCAGGTCCGGCTCGACACGGCGAAGCCGGATCACGGCCAGCTGCGCCAGGGTGAACGCGAGCAGGACGCCGAACGAGTACGTGCTCGCGAGGAGCTTCGCCTCGTCGCCGATCGCCGCGCCGACCCCGACGATCGCCATCGCGACGACCGTGATCGCCGCGATCGTCTCCCGGGAGACGAGCGTCCGGCGCTCGAACCGGCCGATCTCGCGCGGCAGCATCCCGTGCGTCCCCATCGAGTGGGCCAGGCGCGCGCAGCCCGAGATCGACGTGGTGATCGCCATCATCAGGATGAGCGCCGCGGAGAGCCCGACCACGACCCGCAACACGTCGACGAGCCCGTCGGGAAGCTCGCCCTGGAACGCCGTCACGATGCCGACGAGCGGCGCCTCCAGCCACTGGTCGCCGAGCTCGGACGACCCGTTCTCGGACGGGAACGCGCTCACTCCGACCACCGCCACGAGCACGGTCAGGACGACGACGAGCCCGATCGCCGAGAACAGCGAGCGCGGCAAGGTGCGACCCGGCTCGCGTGCCTCCTCGGCAAGGTTCGCGACCGTCTCGAGGCCGGTGTACGCGAGGAACCCGAGGGGGATCGCGAACAGCAGGTCGTCGAGCCAGTCCTGGCCTGGCGCGAGGGACAGGCCGTCGACGAGCGTCGACGGCGAGAAGACGAGCGCGAGCCCGAGCAGCACGATCAGGCTCTGGACGAGCAGGTCGAGCAGCGCAACGACGAGGGCGGGCCGGTGCAGCCGCGTCCGGCGTGCGAGACGCACCATCCCGATCACCGCGATCGCGCTGACCGCGACGACGACGTCCCACGGCCGGTCGCGGAGCGAGTCGACCTCGAGCGCGGCTCCGACGTAGTGCGGCAGGAAGAGCGCGGAGAGCGCGATCACGATCAGGTAGTCGAGGAACAGCGCCCAGCCGGTGACGAAGCCGACGAGGTCGTTGTAGGCGCGGCGCGTGAACGTCGCGGCGCCGCCGGTCTCGGGCAGCGCCGCCGTCCCCTCGGCGTACGAGAGCGCCACGAGGCAGAACACCAGGCCCGTCGCCGCAAGGACGACCGGCGTGAGTCCGAGCGCGGAGGCGGCGACGATCCCGAGCGCGACGTAGATCGAGGAGCCGATCTCGCCGTAGGCGATCGCGAAGAGCGCGGGTGCATCGAGGACGCGCTCGAAGCCGCGGACCTTGCGCGCCATCTAGTGCCCCTTCCGGTGATGCGGCCTCGTTCCTGGCGCGCGAGGGGCAAGCCAGGCCAGGACGCAGGGAGCGCCGATACCAAGAGGTATCGGCGCGACCGAGGACGACGCATGGCGCCGCTCCTCGCACGCCAGGGACCAGGAGGGCATCGCCGGAAGGGGCACTATCCTCCCCGCCGCTTGCGCTCGAGCTGGATCCGCGCGACCCCGAGCGCGATGAAGAGGCCGCCGAGGAGGAAGCCGAGGACGCCGCCTCCGTGCAGCGCGGTGACGACGAGCAGGGCGACTCCGATCGCGACGAACACCGCTCCGAAGACGATCACCGCCTGGCTGTACCAGTTCATGCCGCGCTCGGCTCCCGTGAGGCCGTGACCATCACGCGGCACGGCGCCTTCCGCATCACCCGGTCGACGGTCGAGCCGAAGACACCGCGCCGGCGGCTCGTGAGGTCCTTGCGCGGCGAGCCCAGGACGATGATCTCGGCGCCGCGGCGCTCCGCCTCGCGCACGATCTCGGTGGACGCGCTTCGACCCCGCACGAGGCGGCCGACCACGCGCACGCCGTAGGTCTCGCCGATCGCGACGGCCTCGTCGAGCTCGTCGTTCGCCCGTCGCTCCTCGTCGGGGAGCGGGACGTCGAGGGGCTGCTCGAGCGGCACCTCGATCACCGTGAGCGCGACGACCCGCGCGCCTCGCTCCGCCGCGAGCCTGCACGCGACGTCGAGGGCGTCGTCGGACGGACGCCCCGGGACGATCGGCACGACGATCCGCCGGTACTCGAGCGCGAGCGCGGCGCCGAAGGCGGGCGGCGCCTTCAGCGTCTCCGTGAGCGACGCCCGCACCCAGAACCGGCGATAGGTCGCGTACCCGACAAAGCCGGCGACGATCCAGCCGAGGCCGACCCAGCGCGTCAGCGGGTTCTGCACGAGGATCACGAGGAACGAGAGGCCGGTCGCGATCCCGCCGAGGATCGCGAAGAGCGGCCAGTCGACGCCCCGGAGGCGGAGGTTCGGACGCGCGCGGTAGGTGACCTGCGGGTCGGGTCGCATCCGCAGGCGCACCATCGCCGCATGGGCGACCGTGAACGAGAGCGTCGCGCCGAGCGAGTAGAGCGTGCCGACGAAGTTGACGTCGCCGGGCAGCAGGACCACGATCGGCGCGATCCCGGCGAACAGCACGAGCGCGATGTACGGCGTCTTGAGCCGCGGGTGGAGTCGCCGGAAGATCTCCGGCATCTGCCGGTACGTCGACATCGAGTACGTGATGCGCGAGGCGCCGATGATCCCGGCGTTCGTGGCGATGACGAGGATCGTCGCCGCGAGCACGCCGACGTACAGCTGCAGCGAACGGAGCAGCCCGCCCTCGAGCCCGAGGTTGTCCACGACCCCGAGGATCGGGTCGTTCGCGAATCCCCCCTGCTCGGGCGGCAGCGCCAGCAGCGTCGTCAGCTCCCCGTTGATCTCCTTCACGGGAAGCGCGGAGAGGGCGATCAGCGGCAGCGTGAAGTAGATCGCGAAGACGGCGACTGCAACGAGCTTGTACGCGTTCGGGACGCTCCGCTCCGGCTCGCGCGCCTCCTCCGCGAGATTCGACACGGTCTCGACACCGGTGTAGGCGAGCATCGCGACCGGGATCGCGACCGCGAGGTTGGCCCACGTCGGCGCGGTGCCCCAGTGGATGTTGTTCACGAGCACGTCGGGGCTGAACACGAGCGCGAACCCGAGCAGCACGAGGAGCACCTGCGTGCCGAAGTCGATCACCGCGAGCCCGATCGAGAGCCTCGCCGCCTCGGTGACGCCCACGACGTTGAGCGAGACGAGCACGACGATCACGATCGCGCCGCCGACGATGTCCCAGGGGTTCTCCCGGAGCGGCGCCCAGAAGATCGAGAGGTAGTGCGGGACGAAGAAGGCAGACGTGGCGATCGTGACGACGTAGACGAGCATCTGGGACCACGCCGCCCCGAAGGACACGAGCTCGTTGAACCCGTGCCGCGCGAAGCTGGACGAGCCGCCCGCCTCGGGGAAGCGCACGGTCCCCTCCGCGTACGTCGCCGCGGTGGCGGCGAAGACGATGCCCGCGACGACGAACACGAGCGGCGTGAGCCCGAGCGCGTAGACCGCCGTCAGCCCGAGCGCGTAGTAGATCGACGAGCCGACGTTGCCGTACGCCGTGGCGAAGAGCGCAGGCGTGCCGAGCACGCGCTCCATCCGCACCTCGCGCCGCCGACGGCTCCCTGGCACGCGCGCGAGTCTACGCGCGGGTACGCGTCGATCGTGAGTCGATCGCCCTCCTCATGGCCGACCCGACGCCGGCTGAGGCGACGAGGGTGATGACGTCAGGCGCCCGCCGGCGATGTTGGGACCGATGGGTCCTCCGGCTCCTCGGGCCGCGGCCGCAGGATGAGGGTCTCGCCGGGCGCGTGCGTGAGCATCCACGCGAGGTCCTTGGGCGAGAAGCCTGGATGCCCCGGTACCGGGGCGGGAACGATCACGCGGTCGAACGACTCCGCGCACCAGAGGCGCTGGAGCGCGTCGATGAGCGACCTCCCGCGCTCGATCCTCGCGTCGACCGGCACTCCCGCCCGCCGGGCCGCGAGCTCGACCGCCTCCAGGATCGGCATCGCACGCTGGAGCTCGTCGTGCTGGACCGGAGCTTCGAGACTGAACTCGAGCGGCACGACGATGAGGTAGGACGGCACGAGCAGCGCGTCCTCCGCCCGCGCGATGCGCAGCGCGGCATCGAGCACCGTCGGGTCGAGCTGCCTCGCGGTGAACGGCACGAGCAGGCGCGAGCGGCCGTTGTGGCTGCCGGCGCGACGCCTGTTCCGGCGCAGCCTCATTGCTGGAGCTCATCCCGCAGCGCGCGATGGGCGACCACACGGATGTCGACACCGGGGAGCTCGCGGATCATGCGCGAGACCAGCGAGCCGCGCACGATCTCGACCCAGCGACGCTCGTCGGGGGTGCCGACGAAGATGTAGGTCGAGCCACGCTCGAGGACGATCCGGCGGATCACCACCACGAGGTCATCCCCCTCCTCCTCCAGGAAGTGCACGCCGAGGATCGACGCGAGGCGACGCAGCGCCGCGAGCTGCGTCGCGTCCTCCGCCGAGAGCTGCTCCCCCGGCCTCCGCATCCAGAGCGCGTCGATCTCCGCTCCGAGGCGCTGCGCCGAGCGCCAGGCACGCCGCAGGACGCGCTGCGACCGTGGCTGAGGCTCGACGAGGGCGAGCACGCGCTCGGCCACCGCCTGCTTGCTGAGCGGGTCGAGCTCGGTAGCGCTGCGGCGGGCCTCGACGTCCTCGGCGACCTCGCGCAGAGCGAGCTCGCGCAAGGTGGAGAGGTTGTCCTGACGGAAGAAGTTGAGCAGCGCCTGCTCGGCCTGTCCGCCGGGGTAGACCTTGCCGCTCCGAAGACGGTCCTGAAGCGCCTCGGGCGAGAGATCGACCAGGACGACCTCGTCTGCGTCGTTCAGCACGTGATCCGGGAACGTCTCCCGAACACGGACGCCGGTCAGCTCGAAGACCGCGTCGTTCAGGCTCTCGAGATGCTGGATGTTGACCGTCGAGACGACGTCGATGCCTGCGGCGAGGATGTCGTCGATGTCCTGGTAGCGCTTCGCGTTCCGCGATCCCGGCGCATTCGTGTGGGCGAGCTCGTCGACGAGCGCGAGCTCGGGTGCCCGCCTCACGACCGCGTCCACGTCCATCTCCTCGATCTCGAACGCCCCGTGGCTGACGCGTAGCCGGGTCACGGCCTCGAGCCCCTCGGCCAGCCCCGCCGTGGCGGGACGGTCGTGCGGCTCGAGGTAGCCGATCACCACGTCCCGCCCCTCCGACTGCGCCTGCCGCCCCTCCTGGAGCATGCGGTACGTCTTGCCGACGCCGGCCGCCATTCCCAGCAGGATCCGATACCTGCCGCGCATGGCAGGGAGCCTAGGCGCCGAACAGGTTGTGGATCACGAGGTCGATGAGCTTGATCCCGATGAACGGGAGGATCATGCCGCCGAGCCCGTAGATCAGCAGGTTGCGGCGGAGCAGCGCCGTCGCGCCGATCGCCCGGTACTTGACGCCGCGGAGAGCGAGCGGGATGAGAGCGGGGATGATGAGCGCGTTGAAGATGATCGCCGAGATGATGGCGCTGTAGGGCGTGCCCAGGTTCATCACGTTCAGGTCGTCGAGAGGACCGCGCGCACCCGGCGTCGCCGCGTACGTGAAGGCGAAGATCGCGGGAAGGATCGCAAAATACTTCGCGACGTCGTTCGCGATCGAGAAGGTCGTCAGCGCGCCTCGCGTGATCAGGAGCTGCTTCCCGACCTCGACGATCTCGATCAGCTTCGTCGGGTTCGAGTCCAGGTCGACCATGTTCCCGGCTTCCTTCGCCGCACTCGTGCCCGTGTTCATCGCGACCCCGACGTCGGACTGCGCAAGGGCAGGGGCGTCGTTCGTGCCGTCGCCCGTCATCGCGACCATGCGACCGCGGCCCTGCTCCTCGCGGATCAGCTCGAGCTTCCGCTCGGGCGTCGCCTCGGCAAGGAAGTCGTCGACGCCCGACTCCTGCGCGATCACGGCGGCGGTGACCGGGTTGTCACCGGTGATCATGACCGTGCGTATCCCCATGCGGCGGAGCTCGTCGAAGCGCTCGCTCATGCCACCCTTGACGATGTCCTTCAGGTGCACGACGCCGAGGGCCCAGTTGTCCTGTGCGACGACCAGCGGCGTCCCACCCGACTGGGCGACGCCGTGGACGAGCACGTCGAGGTCGTCGGGCACCCGGCCGCCGTTCTCCGACACGAACCGCTTGACCGCGTCGGCAGCGCCCTTACGGAGGCTGCGCCCGTCGAGGTCGACACCGCTCATGCGCGTCGAGGCCGAAAAGGGGACGAACACATGCTCGCCGAGCTCCTGCTCACGAAGACCGAAGCGCTCCTTCGCGAGCACGACGATCGAGCGGCCCTCCGGGGTCTCGTCGGCAAGCGAGGCGAGCTGGGCCGCCTGCGCCAGGTCGAGCTCCGCGACGCCGCTCACGGGTAGGAACTCGGCCGCCTGACGGTTGCCGAGCGTGATCGTCCCGGTCTTGTCCAGGAGCAGGACGTCGACATCGCCCGAGGCTTCGACCGCGCGGCCGGACATCGCCAGCACGTTCCGCTGCACGAGCCTGTCCATCCCCGCGATCCCGATCGCCGAGAGGAGCGCGCCGATCGTGGTCGGGATGAGAGCCACGAGGAGGGCGATCAAGACCGTCTGGGAGAGGTCGGTGCCGGCGTAGAGCGCATACGGCCGGAGGGTGACCGTGGCCGCCAGGAACGTGATCGTCAGCCCGGCGAGGAGGATGTTGAGCGCGATCTCATTCGGCGTCTTGCGGCGCTCCGCGCCCTCGACGAGGGCGATCATGCGATCGAGGAACGACTTCCCCGGCTCCTGCGTGACCTCGATCACCAGCCGGTCGGAGAGCAGCCGCGTGCCGCCCGTGACGGCCGAGCGGTCGCCGCCTGCCTCGCGGATGACCGGTGCGGACTCGCCCGTGATGGCCGACTCGTCCACCGAGCCGACGCCCTCGACGATCTCGCCGTCCGCGGGGATGACCTGGCCGGCCTCCACGACGACGACGTCGCCGCGCCGGAGCTCGGGCGCGGGGATCTCCTCGATCCCGCCCGTCTCCGAGCGACGGTAGGCGACAGTCGTCGTCCGAGTCGCCCGGAGCGCGTTCGCCTGCGCCTTGCCGCGTCCCTCGGCGATCGCCTCGGCGAAGTTCGCGAAGAGCACGGTCAGCCACAGCCAGACGGCGACGGTGCCCGTGAACCAGAGCGGCTCGTGGTCGCCGGAGCCGAACAGGTCGCGGACGAAGATCGCCGTCGTGATCACGCTGCCGAGCTCGACGATGAAGATGACGGGATTGCGGAAGAGCGTCCGCGGATCGAGCTTCCCGAACGACGCGCCGATCGCCGCGAGGACGATCTCGCGGGAGAAGATGGCAGTGGTCGGCCTGGTCACGTCGTCTCCTCGTCGAGGGCGAGGTTCAGCTCGAGGACGTTGACCGCGGGCTCGCCGAAGATGCCGAGCCAGCGGCCGTCGGTGTTCTCGTCGATCAGCTGGGAGACGCGCTCCGGCGAGAGATCCCGCACCTTCGCGACGCGGGCAGCCTGGAGGTGCGCGTTGGCCGGGGAGATGTGCGGATCGATCCCGGACGCCGAGGTCGTGACCGCGTCGACGGGGATGTCGCCGATCGCGAGGCCGGGGTTGTAGGGGCGCTCGAGCTTCAGGATCGCCTGCACGCGCTCCCGCACGGCCTTCGCGAGGTCCGGGTTGGTCGGGCCGAGGTTCGCGAACGTCGTCGCCGCGGCGTTGTACTCGGGGGACGTCGCCGACGGTCGCGGGTGGAAGTACTCGGACTTCGTGAAGGCCTGTGCGGCCAGCTTCGAGCCGACGACCTTGCCGTCGCGCTCGATCAGGCTCCCGTCGGCCTTGTCGGAGAATACGAGCTGCGAGAACCCCGTGAAGAGCACCGGGTACGCGATGCCGAACACGAGCGTGAGGACCACCACCGCGATCGTCGAGCGTCCGAGCAGCTGCATCACTGGAGCGCCTCCACGATCGGCCCGAGCGTCAGCGCGGGGAAGATCATCAGGCCGGCGGTGAGGATCACGACGCCGACGAGGAGCACGACGAAGGTGGGGCCGTCGGTGCGGAACGTTCCCGCCGACGGGGGCACGGTCTTCTTCGCGGCCAGCGACCCGCCGAGCGCGAGCGCGGCGATCAGCGGCGCGAAGCGCCCGAGCCAGAGCGCGATCGAGCCGACCAGTGTCGAGAACTCGGTCGCGCCGTAGCCCGCGAACGCGCTCCCGTTGTTGTTCGCCTGCGAGTCGTAGGCGTAGAGCGTCTCGGAGAAGCCGTGCGCACCTGGGTTGAAGATCGACGCCAGCCCGCGGTCCGTGGAGATCGCGATCGCCGTCAGGACGAGGACCACCGTCGGCACGAAGAGCGCCCCGACGGCCGCGAGCTTGATCTCCCTCGCCTCGATCTTCTTCCCCAGGTACTCGGGGGTGCGCCCGACCATCAGCCCGGCGACGAAGACGGCGATCACGATGTAGAAGAACATCCCGTAGAGGCCCGAGCCGACGCCGCCCCAGATCACCTCCCCCGTGAACATGTTCGTGATCGGCACGGCCCCACCCGTCGGCGTGAGCGCGTCATGGCCGCCGTTGACCGAGCCGTTGGAGGCGTTGGTCGTCGCCACCGCCCAGTTGACGGTGGACGCGATCCCGTTGCGGACCTCCTTGTCCGACATGTTGCCGCCGCTCGAGCCGTCGCCGGCGGTGATGTTCACGCCCGAGTCCCGCAGCACCTGCGAGCCGTGCTGCTCCGCGGGGAGCGCGACGGCGATGCCGATGACCGTCATGGTCATCATGGCTGCGTAGACGGGAAACGCCTGGCGGCGCGAGCCGACCATGCGGCCGAACATGAACACCTGGGCGACCGGGATGAGGAGGATGGCGAGCATCTCGAGCAGGTTCGTGAAGTCGTTCGGGCTCTCGAAAGGGACGGCCGAGTTCGAGTTGTAGAACCCCCCGCCGTTCGTCCCGAGCTGCTTGATCGCGATCTGGCTCGCCGCGGGGCCGCGCGCGATCGCCTGCTGCCCGCCCTCGAGCGTCGTCGCGGTCGCCGCTCCGTGGAACGTCTGGACGACGCCCTGGGAGACGAGGAGGACCGCGAGGATCAGGGCGAGCGGCAGCAGGATGTAGACGAGCGACCGGTAGAGGTCGACCCAGAAGTTGCCGACCGTGCTCGCCGACCTGCGCGCAAAGCCGCGGATCACCGCAGCGAGCACGGCCATGCCGAGCGCCGCCGAGACGAAGTTCTGAACCGCCAGCCCTGCCATCTGGCTCAGGTACGACATCGTGGTACTCGCCGCCGTAGTACTGCCAGTTCGTGTTCGTGACGAAGCTGGCGGTCGTGTTCATCGCGACCCACGGGTTGACCGAGGCGAGACCGTCCGGGTTGAGCGGCAGGTGCCCCTGGAGGCGCAGCAGGACGTAGAGGAGGACGGCGAACACGGCCATGAAGACGAGCGCCGTGACCGCGTACGGCTTCCAACCCTGCTCCTGATCGGCCCTCGTGCCGACGAGCCGGTAGAAGCCGCGCTCGGGCGCCGCGAGCCAGCGCGGGACGCGCAGCGTGCCGGTGTAGACGCGCGCCATGTAGGCCCCGAGGGGGTACGCGAGCACCGTCAGGATCACGAGGTACAGGACGATCTGCGTGATGCCGCTGCCGGTCACAGCTTCTCCCCGCGGAACAGCACGTAGAGGAGATACGCGAGGACGGCGAGGGACACGACCAGGCCGAAGACGTCGCCGCCGGACATCAGAGGCTGCCCAGCAGAGTGAGCAGCCCGAGTGCGGCGGCGAAGCAAGCGAGCGCGCGGACGAGGGAGACGACGAGGCCGAAGACGTCGCCGCCGGACATCAGACCCGGTCCAGGAGCGCGATCAGGCCGAGCGCGGCCGCGAAGCACGCGACGGCGATGACGATGCCGAGCAGCTCCACCATCAACGCGGCTCCAGCGCGTCGAGGATCGCGTCGAGGGTGGATGCGAACTCGTCGACGCGGTCGCGGTCGTAGAGCGGCCCGGATCCGTCGGTCAGCAGGCGCTCCAGGAGGACGACACCCCGCGCCGCGACGGGCCGCTCGAGATCGGTGAGCCGCGCCGCTACGGCGAGCAGCTGGTCGGACTCGGCCCGAACGACCAGGCGGTTGAACGGCGACGCGCTCGGCAGGTAGCTCGGGCGGGCGTCCCGGACGAGCGAGCGGAGCGAATGCGCCAGGTCGAGCCGGTTCTTGGTGGCCACGAGCTCCTCGACACGCCACGAGAGCCGCAGAGGAGGGCGGTCGCGCCGCGCAAGGTCGGAGTCGGCGGCCGCCCGCAAGGCTCGCAGAGCCCGGCGCGCCCTCAGTCGTCCCAGTCCTTGCCACACGCCCGCGAACGGTGCGTGCCGCACGTCCCCACCCCGCATCGCGTGAACGGTCATTGTCACGGCCCCGACGATAGGAACCGCTGTCTGAGGACGGTCTAAGGCTTCGCCCGCGCGTCTAAGGAAGTCCTCAAGGGAGCTCGTCGGGGTTCACGAGGCGGTAGCCCGCCCCGGGCTCCGTCAGGATGTAGCGCGGCCGCGCTGGGTCCGGCTCGAGCTTGCGACGGAGCTGGGAGACGAAGACGTGGATGTAGCTCGACTCGCGCTGGTAGGCAGGACCCCAGACCTCCCGCAGGATCGTCTTGTGCGTGAGGAGCTTTCCCTCGTTGACGCCGAGGAGCCGCAGGAGGTCGAACTCGTGCGGTGTGAGGTGCACGGGTCGCCCGGCCACGGTGACGGTGCGCTTCTCGAGGTCGATCACGAGCCGGCCGAGCTCGAGCACGGGCTCGGTCGAAGGGCCGACACGCCGCAGCACGGCGCGCAGCCGTGCGAGCAGCTCTCCGATCGCGAACGGCTTGGTGACGTAGTCGTCCGCGCCGGCGTCGAGCGCGGTGATCTTCTCCGCCTCCTCGCCCACCGCGGAGACGACGATGATCGGCGCCTGCGTCCACTGCCGAAGCTCTCGACATACGTCGGTGCCCCGCCCGTCCGGCAGCAGGAGGTCGAGGATGATCGCCTCGGGAGGCTGTAGGCCGGCAGAACTGACGGCCTCGGCTGCGGTCGTCGCCGTCGCGACGTCATACCCGGCGCCCCGGAGGTTCGTCTGCAGCGCACGCAGGAACTGCGGCTCGTCGTCGACGACGAGCACGCGCTGGCCCGTCAAGCCGGGACCTCGACCGGCAGCTCCACGGCGGGGAGCGCGAGCACGAAGGACGCCCCCTGGCCGGGGCGCGACTCGACCCAGAGCCGGCCGCCGTTCGCCTCGGCGAAGCCCCGCGCGATCGCCAGCCCGAGACCCGGCCCTCGCCGATCCGTTCCGCCGGGCACGCGGTGGAAGGGCTCGAAGATTCGCTCGCGCTCTTCGTCCGGGATCCCTGGCCCGTGATCGGTGACGCGGATGAGGAGCTCTTGCCTCGTCGCGCTGACACGCATGTGCACGGGCTCGCCCGGGGGCGACTCCCTGAGTGCGTTCTCGAGCACGTTGACCAGTGCGCGCTGGATCTGGACGGCATTGACGCTCACCGCCGGCAGATCGGGCCGGGTGCTGACCTGTACGTGGGTGGAATCGGGGAGCTCCTCCAGCGCCTGCGCCACGAGCTGGTCCGCGGTCCAGAGCTCCGGGATCGACTCGGCGGCTCCTGCCTGGAGCCGCGAGAGATCGAGAAGGTTCTCGACGAGGCGCTTGAGACGCGTGTGCTCCACGCGAATCGTCCGGAGCAGCTGCTCTCGATCCTCCTCCGTCAGCGCGAGAACGCCGCTCTCGAGGCCGTCGAGGGCCTGCTCGATCGTCGCGAGCGGCGTCCGCAGGTCGTGCGAGACCGCCTGGATCAGCGCCGTCTTGATCGCGTCGCTCCGGCGGAGGGCCTCGGCCCCGAACGCTTCGCGCTCGAGTCGCTCGCGCTCGTGCGCCACCGCCAGCAGCGAGGCGAGCGCGGGCAGCAGCTGCTGTTGGATCCGAAGCACGCCCTCCTCGCGCTCCGGTGTGTACACGGTCGCGACGGGGCGGCCGTCAACCGAGAGTGGATGCGGTGCCTCGTGGGCGCGAGCACCGCCCGTCTCCTTCCCGAGGACGATGCGCACCGACGAAACGCCGATGACATCGGCCGTACGCTCCTCGATGCGGGCGAGCTCCTCCTCGAGCCGATTTCCACGCAACAGCTCGGCGGCGACGTCGGCGAGCAGCGCGGCTTCTCGCTCGCGTTGCTCGGCCTCGTCCGCTCGGCGCCGCGCGCGCGATGCGAGGCTGCCGACGACGACGGCGGTCGTCAGGTAGACGGCGAGCGCGAGCCAGTTCCGGCCGTCGGCCAGCGTCAGGGTGTGCGTCGGCGGCAGGAAGAAGAAGTTGAACGCGAGCATGCTCGCCACCGCGACCGGCACCGCGTACAACCATCCCCAGGCAACGGCGACCGGCAGGACCGCGAACACGTAGAGCACGCCGAGGCTCAGGACGGGGACGTGCGGCTCGAGGAGCCAGATCGCTGCCGTGACGATCACAACGGCGGCGACGCACGCGGCCACACCGCCGAACGGACCCCGGAGCGCGGGAGAGGCCCGCAAGCCCGTCAAGGCGGCACCCGACGTGCCGCGACGAGCACGTGCCGTCGACCGCTCGAGCGCCATCGCAGCATCATCGCAAGACCGGTTCACGGGTGCTCGCCCGCGCGCCGCGATCGGGGCGAGGGCGCTTGCCGCCGGTTCGCACCGGCGGCAAGGCCTCACCTCACCCGAGCGTGTCAGCCGTGGATCGAGGCGATGATCGGGATGATCAGGATCGCGACGATGTTCGCGATCTTGATCATCGGGTTGATCGCCGGACCGGCCGTGTCCTTGTAGGGATCGCCGACCGTGTCGCCCGTGACCGCGGCGGCATGTGCCTCGGAGCCCTTGCCGCCGAACGCCCCGTCCTCGATCAGCTTCTTCGCGTTGTCCCATGCCCCGCCGCCCGAGGTCATCGAGATCGCGAGGAACAGCCCGGTGACGATCGTCCCGATCAGCAGCCCGCCGAGCATCTCGGGCTTGATGATCCCGACCACGATCGGGATCAGGACCGGGATCAGCGCAGGCACGAGCATGCTCCTGATCGCCGAGGCGGTGACGATCGAGATCGACGTCGCGTAGTCGGGCCGCGAGGTGCCCTCCATGATCCCCGGGTCCTCCCGGAACTGGCGGCGCACCTCCTCGACGACCTCGCCGCCCACGCGACCGACCGCGGTCATGGCCAGCGAGGCGAAGAGGAACGGCATCATCCCGCCGACGAACAGGCCCGCGATCACCCACGGGTCCGCGAGGTCGAACGAGACGTTCAGGCCCTCGTCCGCGAGGCCCCGGACGTACTCGTCGAACAGGATGAGCGCGGCGAGGCCGGCAGACCCGATCGCGTAGCCCTTCGTGACGGCCTTCGTCGTGTTCCCGACCGCGTCGAGCGGATCGGTGACCTGGCGCACCGACTCGGGCATGTCCGCCATCTCGGCGATCCCGCCGGCGTTGTCGGTGACGGGCCCGTACGCGTCGAGCGCGACGATCAGGCCGGTCATCGAGAGCTGTGCCATCACCGCCACGCCGATGCCGAAGATCGACTCGTCCGCCGCGTAGTACGCGCCCACGACCCCCGCGGCGATCACGATCACGGGGAGTGCGGTGGCCTGCATCCCGTAGGCGAGGCCCGCGATGATGTTCGTCGCGTGGCCGGTCGTCGAGGCCTCGGCGATCTTCTTCACCGGGTGCCAGCGCGAGCCCGTGTAGTACTCGGTGATCGCGACCAGCAGGAAGGTGATCACGAGGCCGATCAGCGCCGGCACGTAGAGCTGCCAGAACGAGTAGCGGTCGCCGTCGAACGCGAGGGTCACGGGGATGAACCCGATCGCCGAGAGCACGGTCGCGACGAGCACGGCCCGGTAGAGCCCGTTGATGATCGCGTTCTCGCCGCGCCCGACCCATGCGAAGAAGGTCCCGATCACCGAGGCGAGGATCGAGATGCCGCCGAGCGCGAGCGGGTAGAGCCACAGCTCGCCGGACGGGAAGGCCGTCCCGAGCAGCATCACCGCGACGGCGGTGACGGCATACGTCTCGAAGAGGTCGGCGGCCATGCCCGCGCAGTCGCCGACGTTGTCGCCCACGTTGTCGGCGATCACCGCCGGGTTGCGCGGGTCGTCCTCCGGGATCCCTGCCTCGATCTTGCCGACGAGGTCGGCGCCGACGTCGGCGGCCTTCGTGAAGATGCCGCCGCCGAGTCGGGCGAAGACGGAGATCAGCGAGCCGCCGAAGGCGAGGCCGATGAGGTCGTCGACGGCCGATTCCGGCGAGTTGCCGAGCCAGCCGGTCAGGATCCAGTAGTAGCCGGACACGCCGAGCAGGCCGAGGCCGACGACGAGCAGGCCCGTGACGGAGCCCGCGCGAAAGGCGACGCGGAACGCGGGGCCGACGCCCTCCCGTGCCGCCTCGGCGGTGCGCATGTTCGAGCGCACGGCCACGTTCATGCCGATGAAGCCGGCGGCCGCGGAGAGCATGGCGCCGACGAGGAACCCGAACGCCGTGCCCCAGCCGAGCTTGTTGTAGAAGCCGAGCGCGAGGAACGGCACGACCGCGACCATCGCGATCGTCGTGTACTGCTTGGTGAGGTACGCCGCGGCGCCCTCCTGGACCGCGCGCGAGATCTCCTGCATGCGCGCGTTGCCTGCCGGCTGCTTCAGCAGCCACCAGGTCAGGTAGAGGCCGTAGAGGATCGCGACGCCCGAGCAGACGAGCGCGAACAGCACGGCATGGTCAACGAAGAAGTCCATCCATCCTCCGAGTCGAGGCGCACAAAAGGAACGCCGATCCTGGCGTCAGCGCGGGGGATTATGCAGGAGAGCGGGCCGTCGCGTGCCCGAACCGTCCCCGGAGCCCGCCTCAGCCGCGGGCGCCGCCCGGCCCGTACGCCAGGCCCCTGACCTCCTCGGCGTAGATCTCCGCGAAGCTCGCCCCCTCGGCACGTCGGGCGATCTGACGCTCCGCCGCGTTCTGCTCGGGCAGCCGGAGCCATGGCGCCGCTCCGATCTCCTCCGCCACGGGCTGGACCCACTCGAGCAGGCGCTCCACCCGCGCCCGGGCTGGAAGCACATCGCCGCGCTCGAGGTCGATCAGCTCGCCCGAGAGGCCGCTGCGGATCGCGCGCCAGGTGTTCTCCTCGATCAGGCGGTGCGGCTGGTCGGGGAGCGGCTCGCCCTCGTCGAGCGCCCGTGCGCAGCGGGCGGTCAGCGAGACCATCAGCGCGGTCAGCGACTGGGCCTCCGCCAGGTCGGGCTGGGCGTCGCAGAAGCGGAGCTCGACGGTGGGAAAGGTGAGATGCGGGCGGACGCTCCACCACAGCTGGGTCGGCTCGTCGACCGACCCCGTCCGGTAGAGGAAGCGCACGTAGTCGGCGTAGTCGGCCCACGAGGCGAACGTGTCAGGGACGCCGCAGCGGGGGAAGAAGCGGGTGAACACCTGTGTGCGCGCCGAGTGGAGGCCGGTATCGACGCCCTCGTGGAAGGGCGAGCTCGCCGACACCGCGAGCAGCTCGGGAAGCCAGTTGCGGAGTGCCGAAACGACCTTCACCGCGCGATCCGCGCCCCGGATCGCGACGTGCGTGTGGATGCCGAACGTGTTGTTGCGCCAGACGACGTAGCGCAGGATCTGGTCGTTGCGCCGGTAGTGCGGCGTGTCGATGATCCGCTGGTCGCGCCAGCTCGACCAGGGATGCGTCCCGGTCGCCCCGACCGTCAGGCCGAGCGGCTCGACGAGCGCGGCCAGCTCCGCACGACGCTCCGCGAGCGCCGCGGGTACGTCCGCGAACGACGCCTGCTTCCCCGTCTTGACCTCGACCTCGGACGCGATCAGCTCGCCGACGAGGTTCGGCTCGAGCGACGTGCCTCGCGCCGCCGCCTGGACGTCCTCGAAGCGATTGACGAGGTCGAGCGTGTCCGGGTCGAGCAAGGCGAACTCCTCCTCGACCGAGACGGTGAAGTCCTCCGCCTCCTCGAAGCGCTCGAACGCCTCGCGGAGAATCGCCTCGCACGGCCTCGCGCCGGTCGACTCGCCCATGACGCGGAAGGCTAGACGACGCTTCCCGTCGGAAAGCGATGCATGATCGGCCCCCGCCGCGTCCGGCCCCGAGGCCCCCATCCGCTCCGGCGCGCTCGTGCTTGCAACAGACTGTTACTTGGCCAGGTCGAGCAGGGTGCGGGCGATCCCGGCCCAGCTCCAGCGCTCTGCAGCGACGTCGCGGACCGCCGCCCGCAGCTGCGCGCGGTCGGAGGCGGCGAGCCCGAGCAGCGCGAGGAGACGCTCGCGCAGCGCGTCGGCGTCGCTCGTCGGGAACGAGACCAGCCGGGCGAGCGAGGGCGGCAGACCCTCCTCGAGCCCGGCGGCGACCTCTGCGAGCCCCGAGTGCCGGGAGACGATCGGAGGGCACCCGGCCGCCGCAGCCTCGGCCGCGACCATCCCGAACGCCTCCGGGAACACCGAGGGCACGACGCACGCCTCCGCGAGGGCGAGCAGGTGCCGCAGGTGCCGGTGCTCGAGCGGGCCGGTGAAGAGCGCCCGCACGCCGGAGGACTCGGCGAGGCTCTCGAGTGCCGCGCGCTCGGGGCCGAAGCCGACGACGACGATGCGCGCGTCGACGCCCCGGAGCGCGTCGAGCAGCACGTGCACGCCCTTCTGCTCGATCAGCTTGCCGAAGTAGACGACCGTCGCGACGTCGCCTGCGAGGAACGACGCGAGCCGTTCGGCGTTCGCCTCGTCGGGCAGCCGCTCCTCCCCGTTCCCGGGGTTTGGCGGGTCGCGCCGCGCCTCCTCGACCAGCGCGACCAGCGCAGCGCCCGGCTCCTCCGGCCGCCAGAGGTCGACGTCGACACCCGGCGGCACCTCGTGCACGCGCGGCACGGGCCCACACAGCTCGGCGAGCACGTCGCGGATGTGCGCGGAGCCGACGAACGTCGCCCGTGCGCCGGCGAGCGCCTCCGCAGCCCACGCCCCGAGGTCCGGCCGCCCACGAATGGCGTACTCGAGCTCGGAGCCGTGCGCCTTGACCGCGAACGGCGCCCCGGTCGCGGCCCCGACGGGCCCGCCGAGCAGGACGTGGTTGACGAAGACGAGGTCGGCGGGCAACCGCTCGTGCACGGCCGCCGCGTTCGCGGCCACCCAGCGGTCGAGCTCGGCGCGTCCGCAGTCCGGCACGCGGCGCACGTCGTAGCCTTCGTAGCGGTCGAGCACGAAGACCGGGAGGAAGCCGCCCACGTCCGGGCGGACGGTCGCGGCTCCCCCGAGGTCGTACATCTCCGGGCGGGGCTCCTGGCTCAGCACCGTCACGTCGTGGCCGGCACGGCTCCACTCGCGCGCGAGCGCGCGCGTGTAGACGTTGGAGCCCGTGCCGCCCAGGAGATAGCCGTGCCAGAGCAGGATGCGCACTCGCACATCCTGCCCTGGGCCGGGCCGGCGCCGCTCTCACCGGCTGCCGGCCGGTGAAGGGTGCTGCCGCCGGTGGCACGCGTCCGCTATTTGCCTCCCGCGGCCCGCCCCCGGACGGGCGTACGCGAGCCGAGCGAGACAACGGCCATCTGCCGGCCACCGACGGCTCCCCCGGAGCGAGGGGGAGATCGCCCGCGAGCTCCGCGACGGCGAGCGGCCACCCGTGTGAGGCCGTCAGGCGACCTTCCGGGGCGGCGTCCTCGCGCATCGTGGTCATCGCAGGCGATCGATCCCTCATCGTCGGTCTCCTACCAGCCGTACCGCTTCTGCTTGAAGGCCCAGATCGACACCGAGACGTCGTTGTCCCAGGCCTTCATCTTCTGCGTGGACGACTGCGTCACGATCGCCGAGTTGGAGACCGCGGCAGGACCGCTTGTCGCGATGCCGCCGTTCGCATTCGCCGCACCGCCGGTGCCGTTGCCACCGTCGGCGCTGCCGTTCCCCGTCTCGCTGGCGATCACGTCGCCGCCGACGGCTGCTGTCTCGTTGCCACCGGAGATCGCGTCCCCGGTTGCGTTGTAGGCACCCACCGTGTCACCGCCGCGACCGGTCGTGCCGCCCTGCGAGGTCGTCGAGGTCGTCGTCGTCGTCGGGCTGGCGTCCTGGGTCGCCGTGAAGCTCCCATTCGTGTTGCTTCCGCCGTCCGCCGACGCAGACGAGGTCTGCGACGTCGCGTCCGAGACCGCTCCCGCGGCCCCGCCGGTTGCAGTCTGGCTGGCGGTGTTGGACCCACCGTCGCCACCGCGGCCGCTGTCGCCACCGACCGCCCTCGGGTCGCCGCCGGCGCCCGAGTTGCTCGAGTCGGTGGAGCCACCGGCCCCACCGGCCGCCCCGGCTGCCCCGCTGCCGCCGGCACCGCCGGCCGCCTGGGACGCAGTCGGCGCACCTGCGCCGCCCGCTCCGCCGGTCCCGGCTCCGCCGGAGCCCGAGCCACCGTTGCAGGTGACACACAGCGTGCCACCGTCGCCGCCCGTGCCCGAACCCGCCGAGCCCGAGCCGCCTGCGCCGGCCGTGCCGGTCGCTGCGCCTGACGTGGCACCGCCGCCGGTCCCGCCGGCGCCGCCGGCGCCGCCGTTTCCGCCGTTGCCGCCGTCGCCCGAGTCGGACGAGGTGTCACCACCACGACCGGTGTCGGCGTCGCCGCCCCGGCCGGTGGAACCGCCGTTCGAGGACTGGCAGCCACCGGCCCTGACGCCGCAGCTGTTCTCTGCGTCGCCTCCGGCCGACGTGTTGTCGCCCTCGTGGTTGGCGTTCCCCGAGGCGGCCAGGCCGCCGTTCGCGTCCTGATCGACGTCGCTCTCGGCCTTGTTCGACGCATCCACGTCGACCTTGGTCGCGTTGTCGTTGGCGATCGAGCCGCCATCGTTGCCGACCGCGGTCGTGTTGCCTCCATGGATGCCGCCGGAGTCCGCCGAGCCCGTGCTCGACGTGGCGCTCTGGCTCTGGGAGGTTCCGTCGTTACCGGTGTTGACGTACCCACCGGAGCCACCGCTGCCGGCGCCGCCCGTGGCGGCGCCGCCGTTGGCGGTTGCAGGGCCTGACGTCGCAACGCCGGTCTGGACGACCGTCGCGTTCTGGATCGACGCCTGGACGTTCGCCTTCAGAGCGTCTTTGTTGAACCCGATGTCCGCCAGCGCGTTCGCAGGAAGCACGAGCCCAACTGCGAGCACTCCGAGTGCGAGCAGTCTGCGTGACACGTATCTCACATCCTTTCGTCACAGCCGAATGAACGATGCCCGCCGGACCAGCGTCCGACGAGTCACGTGGCGTGACGGAAGGTCAGACGGGGACGGCTACCCGTGAGAGGACGTCGATCGGCCGCCTGACGGCCGACCCTTCTCGCGCCCGCAGCAGAAGCGGCGGCACGAGCACGAAGCCGGCGAGGATCGCTGCGATCCCCGACGGCCCCCCGCCGGACGCTGCTGCCGCTGCGAGTGCGGAGACCCACTGAGGCGGATCTCCCGCCGGCGGGAGCGGCGGCTCCCGATCGGCGTCTCCGGTCCCCGAACGACTCCCCGGGCGCGTGTCGAGGCGCGCTTGCGTGGAGTGCAGGGCGGAAATCTGGTTGATGCGCAAGTGGGCCGGCTCGCGGCGCGCCGGGGTTCGCACCGAGCGTGCGTCGCCGCTCGATACAGCGCGCCGGGGCTGCGTCACGGCAGCGGCAGCGGCCGCGGCCGCGCGTCGACTGCCGCGGAGGACGTCTGCCTGCTCTTCGCCCTCGTCGCCGCCCGCAGCCGGCGCCGTCCCGGACGGAGGGCCGCTTTGCGCCAGGGGCTCGTCGCCCGTCGCGATCGCGAATGCAGATACCACGGGCGACGAGCCCGGGGAGGCGCCGCGTGTGAGCAGAAGGCGCTCGGGTAGGCGGCCGGCAGGGTCGTCCCGGATCCGATGGACTGGATCGCCGCCTGGTACGTGACGCCGCAGTTGACGACAGCGGCCGAGCCGGCGATCCCACCCGACGAGACGGAGGACGCGCCGGCCTGCTGAACCACGATCGACGTCTGCGAGATGTCCTGGACGTCGAGAGCATCGGCAGCGGATGAGCTCTGAACCGCCTCCTGGACGATCGCCGCACCGTTCCGCGCCTCGGCCTCGCTCGACGCAGCGGGCAGCTCGGCCGCGCCGGCGCTTTGTGTCGTCGCAGCGTGCGCCCAGGCGTCTTGTCCCGCGTACGCCTCCTGGAGAATCGACTGGGAGCCCGTACCGGTGTCCCGGGTGGCCGATTGGCCCGCGAGCTGCTCGATCGACACGACGTCGGCTGCGGTGGCGGAGGCTCCGGCCGATCCGCCGACGAGGCGCGAGCGCCCCGTGCCCGTCTGGACGACCGCCGCGTCGGCGTCGAGATCCTGGTCGACCAGCACGAGCTGGCCCGACCACTGCGACAGGGCTCCGCCACCCAGGACGCCGTCCTGGACGAGCTGCTGGTCGACGGCTGCGGCTCCGGCAGCCGACGCGCCGCGTCGCCGCCGCGTGGGCCCCCGGTCCCGTCAGGACGGCATCGCGCTGGGACGAGACGGCATCAGCGCGCCCGGCCTGCGCGATGTCGACCTCCTGGCCACCCCACTGCGTGGCCGAAGCCCGGTCGGCGGCGTCGACGACCTGATCGATGCTCTGAGCGATCGTCCCGGAGAGCGCCACTGCGGCAGCGCTGACGACGAGGTTCGACTGGTCCAGGTCGTCGACGCTCCACGCGAGCGCGCCGACATCGGCCTGCCGCGCATCGGCGACGGCCCCGGCGTCCTGGACGATCTGGGTCATCTGACCCGCCGTCTGCGTACCGCCTGCGACGGCGTCCTGCGAGACGACCTGGGCCACGCCTGCGGTCGCCACGGCGGTCGCCTGCGCCTGCGCGGCGTTCAGCTGGGAGGCGGACGAAGCGTCGTTCACGGCAGGTGCCGCCGGCGGCACGGTGGAGCCGCCGTCCCCCGGCGCCCCGGTCCAGCTCCACGTCCAGTTCCAGATCCAGATGCACGAGCTGCAAGGCAGGGATGCCTGCACGTTCCAGCCCCAGGCCCAGCCCACGACGCCCGCGCGAGACCAGTCCCAGCTCCACTTCCACGATCCTGCGGTCTCGTCGTTGCCCTCGTCGGCGGCCCGCGTGGTGATCGTCCCGCCGGGGACCGCCGTGTCTCCACCGTCCCAATCCCAGCTCCAGGAGGTCATCGCTGCACCGGCGAGGCCGTCGAGGCTGTCGGACTCGTCGTGCTGCCAGGCCCAGGTCCAGATCCACACCTGCAGCCCGGCGGCCCCGGGATGCTCGAGCTCCGGTCCTCCGACGGCCACGGCGAGCGTCGTGTTCCGGGAGTCGCTCGAGACGGCTACGGCCACGGAGCCGGCGCCCGCTCCGTCGCCGGGCGCGGCGCTCACATCGGCTGTCGTCTGATTCTGCTGGGTCGCCGCGCCGGATGATCCCGGGCTCTCGACGCGGATCGACACACTGGTGTTCTGGGCACCGTCCTGCCGCGCAGCTGCGTGCTCCGTCGCATCCTCCGCGCTTGCGCGGGAGCTTGCCGACGCCGCGTTCACCTGGCTCATCGGCCCGTCGTCACCGGGCGAGAAGACACGGACGAGGACGCTCGTGTTGCTGACGCCGTCCTGGGTGGCGCTGGCCGCCGCACTTCCGGATCCGGACACGAGGCCGTCCGACGTCGCGTTCGCCGTCGCGTTTGCCGTCGCGAGGTTCGAGCTGGGTGACCCCCTCGTCGTCACCGGCGCTGCCGACCCTGACGACGACCGCGGTGTTGGAGACAGCTGACTGTGCCGCGCCCGCGTCCGCGCCGGCTTCCTGCTGGACGGTCGTCGACCCCGCGGTGTCGCCGACCGTCGAGACGGACGCGTCTGCGGCGGCCGCCGACAGGTTCTCCTGGCCGATCTTCTTCCCGTTGCCCGGATCGTCGATCCTCACCTCCACAGCCGTGTTGTCGACGTTCCGCTGGCCGGCGGACGCTGCGGCGTCTGCCTTCTGGTCGACGGACGCGCCCTGGTCGACGTTGCCTCGGTGCTCGGCGTCGGCGGGAGCTGGTCCGTCGTCGGCGTGCGACGGATTGTCGGCGGAGCCCGGAGCGCCACCGTCCGACGACTCCGAGCTCTTCTCCGAGTTGCCCGGCCCATCGGTCCCGTCAGCTGCGCTTGCTGGACGATCGGCGGTGTCCTCCGGTGCCGCGGCGGCGTTTGCTTGCGGATCCTTTGCTGCGCCCGGGTCCCCGCCGTGGCCCGCAGGCGATCCGCCGTTCGAGGCCGCGGGCTCGACGGTGTCGATCGTCCCGCCTGGGTCCGCTCGCACGATCGGCGCCACCGCCAGCGACACGAAAGCGACGAGCACCGGTACCCACCGGCGAGCTCGCATCCCCTTGCGACGGACGGCAGAGGAGGGCAGTACCCCCACGAGGCTCCTTGGCTGTTCGCGGCAGAGCCCCCTCCGTACCGCTTCGACTGGCTCCCTAGCTCCCCGGAGCCGTCCTTCCTTCTACGACGCGCTGCATCGCACGTCATCCCCCTGAAGGGGTTCTTCAGAGCCGCGAGCCCGGCGGCGACCGGTGTCAGGTGAGGTGGAAGTAGAGGGCGTAGAGCAGCTCGACGGCCGGGTTCGACGTGTGCACCTGGACGTCGGAGGGGGAGTCGATCAGGGCCTGCGTGTAGTTGAAGACGATCTTCACGCCGGCGTCGACGAGCCGGTCGGCCGCGTCCTGCGCCGACTCGGCGGGGACGGCGAGGACGCCGACCACGATGCTGCGGTCGCGAACGATCTCGTCGAGATGCTCGAGCGGGCTGACGACGACGCCGCCGAGGGTCGTCCCGACCTTCGTCGCGTCGTTGTCGAAGACGGCAGCGATCGTGATGCCGTGCTCCGCGAAGATCGGGGACGATGCGATCGCGGCGCCGAGACGGCCGGCGCCGACGAGCGCGATGTTGTGCTGGCCCTGCGTGCGCAGGATCTTGCGGATCTCGGAGAGCAGCGAGTCCACGGAGTAGCCCACCCCGCGCTTGCCGAACTTCCCGAACCCGGACAGGTCGCGGCGGATCTGCGTCGCGTTGATGTTCGTGTACTCGGCGATCTCCTGTGAGGAGATCCTGTCCTTGCCCATCTTCCGCGCCTGCGTCAGCACCTGGAGGTACCGACTCAGGCGCGCTGCGACGCCGACCGTCAACCGTTCCGCCACCTGCGCCCTCCTGGAAGTTTGTGACAGCGACGCACATTCTGCCGAGGGTTGCGCTGCGGCGGCCGAGGAACCGTCGGCGGCCTGCAGCCGCTGGGCAGCTACGGCTGGAGAACCGCGCGAAGGTCGGCCACGTCGACCTCGTAGCGGAAGCGCTCGACGCCGTCGACCTTGACGACCGGGATCCACGACCGGTACCGGCGCTCCAGCTCCGGGTCGGAGGCGATGTCGACGAGCTCGAAGTCCTCACCGCAGACCGTGCGCACCGCCTCGACGACGGGCCCGCAGAGATGACACCCCAGTGCCGTGAAGACGACGACTCGAGTCAGGGCGGGTCTCCCAGCCGCATCTCGGGCGAGGCCCCGTGATTCGCTCAGGGGTAGAGGCCTCGGGTCGTCGTCGCCTCGGCGACGCGCTGGACGGCGAGCCCGTACGCCGCCATCCGCATGCTCGTGGAGAAGCGCTCGCGCGCCGACCAGGTCTCCTCGAACGCCCGCACGACGATGTCGTTGAGCTTGGCGTTCACCTCGTACTCCTTCCAGAAGTACTCCTGAAGCCCCTGGACCCACTCGAAGTACGACACGACCACGCCGCCCGCGTTCGCGACGACGTCGGGCAGCACGAGGACGCCGCGGTCCTCCAGGACGTCGTCGCCGCCCGGGGTGGTGGCGCCGTTCGCCGCCTCGCAGATCATGTGCGCCCTGACCCGTGGCGCGTTCTCGCCCGTGATCGCCTGCTCGAGCGCCGCCGGGACGAGGACGTCGCACTCGATCTCGATCAGCTCCTCGTTCGTCGCGTCCTCCGTGCCCGGGAGCCCTTCCAGGGCGCCGTGCTCGGACTTGTGCGCGATCGCAGCCTGGACGTCGATCCCGTAGCGATTGACGACCGCGCCCTTCGAGTCGGACAGCGCGATCACGCGCGCGCCCTCCTCCGAGAGCAGCCGTGCGAGGTTGCGACCGACGTTGCCGAACCCCTGGATCGCGACGCGCGTGTCCGGGAACCGGCGGCCCTCCTTCTGGAGCGCCGTGCGGATGCAGTAGAGCACGCCTCGCGCCGTCGCCCCGTCGCGGCCGACCGATCCTCCGATCGCGAGCGGCTTGCCGGTGACGACGCCGAGCACCGAGTGACCGACGTTCATCGAGTAGGTGTCGAAGATCCAGGCCATCACCTGCGCGTTCGTGCCCACGTCCGGCGCCGGGATGTCCTTCTCGGGACCGATCTCGTTGATGATCTCCGTCGTGTACCGCCGCGTGAGCCGTTCGAGCTCGTCTGCCGTCAGGATCTTCGGGTCGCAGACGACCGCACCCTTCGCGCCGCCGAAGGGAAGGCCCATCAGCGCGCACTTCCACGTCATCCACATCGCGAGGGCCTTCACCTCGTCGCGCGTGACGCCCGGGTGGTAGCGGATACCGCCCTTCGCCGGGCCACGTGTGACGTTGTGCACGACCCGGTAGCCCTCGAAGACCCTGGTCGTGCCGTCGTCCATCGCCACCGGCACGGAGACCTCCACGGTCTTCTTGCACTCCGCGAGGACCACGATCAGGTTGGGATCGACTCCGAACGTCTCGCCGACGCGGTGGAGCTGCGCCCGCGCGAGCGCGAAGGGATTCTCACGAAGGTGGGTTGCCGCCTCGGTGGTGCTCATCGGGTGCAGCGCGCGGCTCGCACGACGTGCGGGACTCTAGCGAGCATCTACTTCAAGCGGAAGGGGAGCACGACAGCGGTCGGCGCCCCGCCGCCGACGGGGACGCCGAGGACCCGGAGCCGGTATCCACCGGCGGGCAGGCGCCCGCCCCGGGGACCGCGGCCGGTCAGCCCGAACCCGTACCGGCCCGGGAGCACGTCGCGCAGCCGCGCGAGCGTCCCGACCCGCCGCTTGCCCCGGTAGAGCTCGATCTCGAGCCGCGCGAGCGGAAGGAGCTGCGGTCGCTCCGCGGAGCCGTCGACGCGCCCCGCGACGAGAGTCAGGACGGCCGGCGTGCGGTCGCTCGCCGCGAACGTCGCGGACGAGAGCCTGGTGCGCGTGATCACCGGCAGGCTCACGGGGACCGCGGCCGTCCAGGGGATCCGCAGGCGCGTGCCCGGTCCGACGACGGCCCTCACGACGCCCCTGAGCGCTCCCGGCGCGGCGGGTCGGACGCTCGCTGCCACGGAGACCGCGACGCGCTTCGAAGTCCCCGGCCTGAGGACGAGGCGGTCGGGGCGCGTCCGCACGGCCACGCCGGCCGTGGTCGCCCCGGGCTGGAGGCGAACGGCGAGGACGCGCCGCGAGACGTTGCGGATAGTCACGCTCGCGGTGACTCCGCGCTTCGTGCCGACGAGGGCCGGCAGCGCGACGACCGGCGGATCGGCGACGAGCTCGGCTGCCGACGCGGCGGCGGGGTTCACCACGCCGGGCTCGGTCCCGCCCGTCGTCCGGCGCGCGGACGCGACCAGCGCCCCGCGGAGGCCCGATGCGTCGAGATCGGGCCGCGCCTCGGCGAGCAGCGCCGCCGCACCGGCGACGACCGCAGCCGCGGCGCTCGACCCGCTGACGGTGCCGTACCGCGCGCTCCCTCCCTCGCCCCGCCCCGGCACGGAGGTCACGAGCCCGACGCCAGGGGCGGCGAGCGGCGTGCCCTCGCTGCCGTCGAATGCGAGCCCGGTGCTCGAGAACGGCGCCACCGCGCCGAGATCGGGGTTGTCGCCGAAGGCCGCCGCGCCGATGCCGAGCTCCACGGGGATGCCCGCGGCGAGCGACCGGCGAAGCTCGGCCGCGATCGCGGCCGACACGCCGACGACCGGGACCTGCACGGGCTCGTCGACTCCCAGCGAGCCGGCCGGGATCGGCCCGTCGACGATCACCGCGCGCGCGCCGGCGGTGGCGAGCTCGCCGACCGCCTCGGGCGTCGTCGGCCCGGACGGCAGGAGCACCGCCCCGCCCGCCACCCGGCTGTACCCGTCGGCGTCGAAGAGGCGGTCGAGGGCGTTGCCCCTGGTGACCGCGACGGCCTGGCGGCCTGGAAGCGCCACGACGGGAGCGGAGACGACGTCCTCGGGGCCTGCCGCCCCGCCGAGAGGCGTCTCCCCCGAGACGAGCACGCGGAGCCCTTCACGGAGCAGGACGTGGACGGTGGGGCTCTCGCTGCGCGAGTCGGATGGCGCGACGCCGAGCACGCCGGATGTACCCGCCGGCGCGGACAGGCTGCCGTAGCCCGGCCCGGCAGGCCCGTCGTTGCCGCCGGGCGCGACGACGAGCGTGCCGAGCGCAAGTGCCCCCCTCCCGGCTCTCGCGAGCGGGCTGTCGGGGAACGACGCGTAGGGCTCGACGACGCCGAGGAGGGCGATCCGCGCCGCGTCGTGCGCGTCGCCGTCGCCGTTGGGATCGACAGCCGCCTCCAGACCGGCGAGCACCTGGTCGGTGCGCCCGTAGACCGACACGGTGCCGTCGGCGTCCGGCTGCCAGCCGGCCACCCTGATCGGGATGAGCGAGGCTCCGGGCGCGACGCCGTGGAGCCCGGCGGGGCCGCGGACACCGACGACGAGGCCTGCGAGGCCGGTCCCGTGGCGCTCGGGCCGGCCTGGCTCGGTCGGGTTCGGCTCCGCCGACGGGTCGCCGTCGGCGTCGAGGACGTCGATCCCGCGCAGCAGGCGTCCCTGGAGGTAGGGATGACGCAGGTCGACGCCCGTGTCGAGCAGCGCGACGGTGATGCCGGCGCCGTCGAACCCGGGGAGCTCCAGCCCCACCCGCCGTCCGCTCGCCGGGCCGAAGGCGTCGCTGTCGAGCGGCGGGCGCGGCAGCGCCGCCGGGTACGCGGCGCGCACCGGGTACACCCCCGCCACGGCGGGGTCGCGCTCGATCGCGGCAAGGAGCGTCGGATCGATCGAGCCCGCGAAGCCGTTGAGGACGCGGACGAACGACTGCTCGGGGGTCACCGGAGCGCCGCGCGACCAGAGACCGGCGACCGCCCGCCGCTGCGCGTCGCGCGCCGTCGCGGTCCATGCGCGCATCTGCTGCTCGGTGGCGGTCCCGCCGGCTCTGCGCACGCGGTCGGCAAGGGACGGCGCGCGCAGGACGACGACCCATCTGCCGCCGAGCTGCGGCCTCGGCCGGCTGCCGAGCAGGCCCTGCCAGCCCGCCGCGCCGACGGAGGGGCTCTCGGCCGCGCCCGCCGCACCGCCGAGGCCGAGGAGGCAGAGCACCGCCAGCGCACCGAGCGCGTAGCTAGACCGACGCGTAGGCATCGAGCCCAAGGTAGCCGGGAGGCTCGATGGACGGGGCGAAACGCCCGGCCGAGGCGATCATCGCGGCGTTGTCCGTGCAGAGCGGGATGGGCGCGAACCGTGCGTCGGGGAGCGCTTCCCGCAGCTCCGAGTTCGCTGCGACGCCGCCGACCACCGCGATCGTGCCGTCGCCGGTCGCGTCGGCGGCCGCGTGCAGCCGGCCGACGAGCGCCCGGACGATCGCACGCTGGTAGGACGAGGCGAGGTCGGCCCGCCGCGCCGCGAGCTCCGTCTCGGAGAGGTCGCGCACCGCGTACAGCAGGGCGGTCTTGAGGCCGGAGAACGACAGATCGAGGCCGGGCACACGCGCCACGGGAAACGAGAAGGCGTCGGGGTCGCCCTCACGCGCGAGTCGATCGATCTCCGCGCCGCCGGGGTAGCCCAGGCCGAGCAGCCGCGCCCCCTTGTCGAACGCCTCCCCTGCAGCGTCGTCGAGCGTCGACCCCAGCACCTCGAAGCCCTCTCGGTCGCGAACGGAGAGGACGAGGGTGTGGCCGCCGCTCGCAAGCAGGCAGGTGAAGGGCGGGTCGAGCGGATCCGGCGCGAGGTACAGGGTCGCCACGTGGCCGCGCAGGTGGTCGACCGGGACGAGCGGGAGGCCGCGCGACCAGGCGAGCGCCTTCGCAGCGGACAACCCGACGAGGAGCGCGCCCACCAGCCCGGGGCCCTGGGTGACGGCCACGCGACTGATGTCTCCGAGCCCGACCGAGGCGTCCTCGAGGGCCGCCCGGATCACGGGCCCCACGAGCTCGAGGTGCCGCCGCGACGCGACCTCGGGGACGACGCCGCCATAGCGCGCGTGCAGGTCGGCCTGCGAGGCGACGACCGACGAGAGGACGACCCCGCCGTCGACGACGGCGGCTGCCGTCTCGTCGCAGGATGTCTCGATCCCGAGGACCGGCTCGCGGTCCACCCGGCCTACCCGGCGTCCGGGTCGGCGGGATCCGCGTCGCGCCACATGATCAGCGCGTCCTCCCGGTTGTCGGTGTAGTAGCCGCGGCGCGTGCCCTTCGCGCGGAAGCCGAAGCGCTCGTACAGCTTGATCGCGCCGGAATTGGAGACCCGCACCTCGAGCGTGTAGCCGCGGAGGGCGTCGTCCTTCGTCAGCTCCAGCAACCGCCGCAGGAGCGCGGCGGCGATGCCCTGGCGACGCCGCTCGGGAGAGACGGCGACGTTCATCACGTGCCAGGCATCGACGTACTTCGAGAGGACGAGGTAGCCGACGAGCGTGCCGTCCTCGTCGATCGCGCCGAAGGAGAGCGAGGTCGGCTTCGCGAGCTCCGAGGCGAACATCGACCGCGACCACGGCGTTCGATACGACGCGCGCTCGATCCGCTCGATCGCGTCGAGGTCGGAGAGCTCGAGGCGCCGGAGCTCCAGCTCGAGCATCATCCGCGCCACCGCTCCGCGTCAGGGGCACGGCCGTAGATCGGCTCGATCTCCTCCACCGGCCCGAACGTCGTCGCGAGCCGCGCGTGGAGCACGGCGCGCGGGAGATGCCGCGGGTCGTCGTCCGGCGGGACGACGGCGCCCCGCGCCTCCAGCACCTCGCGGTACCGGACGGCGCCGTCCCCGACGCACAGCCTCCCCGTCGCGTCGACGTCGTCCGGGGCGACCGCCCCCCGTCCGGGGACGAACACCTCGCCGCGACGGGCGTCGACGACGGGCAGCCCGCCGTCGGCCCCCGCTGCGAGTGCGTCCAGGGTCGAGACGCCCGCGCCGTCGATCCCTAGAGCGAGGCCGAGCCCGCGCGCGACGGCCAGACCGATCCGCGTGCTCGTGAAGCTCCCCGGCCCCGTCCCCACGACGAGCGCGTCGAGCTCGCTCGTGCGAGCGGACGCCTGGCGCAGCAGGGCGTCGACGTCCTCGAGCAGCGTCTTCGCGACCGACGTGCGCTCGCCGAGCACCTCCCCGTCGTCGAGGAGCGCGCTCGTCGCGACGTCAGTCGCCGTGTCGAAGGCCACGATCAGCACCTACGACCTCTTCTAGCAACGCCCTGTCGTCGGTGTCCACGACGAGCAGGCGACGCTCCGGCGCCATGTGCTCGAGGCGGACCTCCATCCGGGGCGTGGGGAGCGCGCTCGCCCCGGCCTCAGGCCACTCGACGAACACGATCGCATCCTGGAAGTAGGGCTCGAGGTCGCCCCACTCCGCCGCCGAGAGACCGCGGAAGCGGTAGAGGTCGAGATGGGAGACGTCGACATCCCTGCCGGTGTAGCGGTGACCGATCGTGAACGTGGGGCTGGTCACGCGCGCGCTGACGCCGAGCGCGCGGCACGCGCCGCGGACGAAGGTGGTCTTCCCGGCCCCGAGCTGGCCCGAGACGAGGACGACATCGAGCGGCAGGAGGACACGCGCGAGCCGCGCGGCGATCGCCTCGGTCTCCTCTGCCGAGCCGCTTTCGAGCTCGACCGCGGGCATTCAGAAGAGCCCGAGCTGCACCGGCTGCCGTCCACCCTCCACGCGCGGCGTATCGCCGGCCGCGTCGCGGTCGCCGTGGACGCCGTGGATGCCGTGGAGGCCGCGCGCACCAGGACGACTTTGTGTTGAATCAACACAAGCTCCTTCCGGGCCCGCGAGCAGCGCAGGGAGTCGGCTCATGTCGCGCGCGAGGACGTCGAGCATGGTCGGCGTGTAGAGGGCGGCCGCCGGGTGATAGAGCGGGTAGAGCGTCACGGCGCGGCCGCCCAGCGTCACCTCCTGCTCCTGGCCGTGCACACGTGTGATCCCGAGCGCGCGGCCCGAGAGGAGCGCAGTCGCGAAGCTTCCGAGCGTCGCGACGACCCGCGGTTGCACGAGCTCCAGCTGACGGTAGAGGTAGGGCTCGCACGCCGCCGTCTCCTCGGGCAGCGGATCACGGTTTCCGGGCGGCCGGCACTTGAGGACGGTCGCGAGATAGACATCGTCGAGCGAGCGGCCGATCCCGGCGAGCAGATCGACGAGGAGCTGGCGCGCTCGACCCGCGAACGGCGTCCCGTCCCGGTCCTCGTGGAAGCCCGGCGCCTCCCCGACGAGCGCGAGGTCCGCATCCGGGTCGCCCTCCCCGAAGACCACCTGGGTACGCCCCACGTGCAGACCGCAGCGGACGCATCCCGCCGCGTCGGCCGCCGCCGCACGGAGCGTCGCTGCACGGCCATCAGCCATCGCCGACACTGTACGGCCCTACCCGGCGGGGCTGGAGCGCTCGCGCGACCGCGGTCGACCCGACCCCGTCCGTTCGCGGCCGCAGCGTGTCAGTGGCCGCAGCCGCAGCCGCCGCCGCAGCAGCCGCCACCGCCGCCCGCGCCGGTCGTGAAGCTCGGCTTGGACGCGGTCCCATGCACCGCGAACGCGGACAGCTGGCGCAGCACCTTCGCAGCGCCGCAAGTCGGGCACGTCACGACCTGGCCCTCCGAGCGGACGAGCTCGTCGAAGTGCTCCTCGCACTCCATGCATGCGTACTCGTAGATCGGCACGCTCGTAGTCTAGACAGGTGAGCCCGTGGCCGGCACCGACCCTCGAGGGACAGCTCGTCCGGCTCGAGCCGATGGAGCGCCGTCATGCGAACGGCCTGTGGGAGGCGTCGCGCGACCCGCGAACGTGGCGATGGCTCTCGATCGCGCAGCCTTCGACCCGCGCCGAGCTCGACGAGTGGGTCGACGACGCGCTCCGGACGGCCGGGGCAGGCAGCGAGATCCCGCTCGTCACGCTCGGAGCGACGAGGTCGTCGGCTCGACGCGGTTCCTGGCGCTCCGGCCGGAGCACGGATCGGTCGAGATCGGGTGGACCTGGCTCGACCCGTCCGTCTGGGGGACGGGCGTCAACGTCGAGGCGAAGCTCCTGATGCTGCGGCATGCATTCGGCACGTGGCGCTGCCGACGCGTCGAGCTCAAGACCGACGCGCGAAACGAGCGCTCGCGCGGCGCGATGGAGGCGATGGGCGCGACGTTCGAGGGGATTCACCGCAAGCACATGCTCGTGCGCGGCGGCGAGAACCGCGACAGCGCCTGGTACTCGATCACGGACGACGAGTGGCCGTCGGTCGAGCAGGGCCTCTCGGCTCGGCTTCTGCCCTGACCGCACGGCTCCGGGGTATGCTTCCGGGAGCCCGGTATCCGCGAGGAACTGGAGCTCGAGATGATCGAGAGCGTCCACGTCATCGGAGCGCGCGGCCGCGTCGGCGGTGCCGTGAGCGCACGCCTCGCCAAGCGTGGGATCGCGCTCCCCGACGACGAGACCGCCGTCGACGTCGTCCTCCTCTGTGTCCCCGACCGCGCGATCGCCGCTGTCGCCCGCGACATCGCTCCGGGGCCATGGGTGGCCCACGTGAGCGGCGGCACGCCGCTCGCCGCCCTCGACCCGCATCTCCGGCGGTTCTCCGTCCACCCCCTTCAGACGTTCACCCACGATCGCGGCCCGGAGCAGCTCGACGGCGCGTGGGCGGCGCTCACCGGGGAGACGGACGAGGCGCTGGCGGCCGCGAACGAGCTGGCCGTCGTGCTCGGGCTTCGCCCGTTCCCGCTCGCAGACGAGCGGCGGGCCCTCTACCACGCGGGCGCCGCGATCGCCTCCAACTACCTCGTCACGCTGCGGCGAGTCGCCGGCGAGCTCCTGACGGACGCGAACGTCCCTGCGGAAGCACTCGATCCGCTGATGCAACGAGTGATCGAGAACCACTTCGAGCTGACGGGCCCGATCGAGCGCGGCGACTGGGAGACCGTCGAGCGGCACCGCGCCGCGATCACGGAGGCCGCCCCCGACCTTCTCGCGGCGTACGACGAGCTGGCCCGCCTGACCGCAAGCAACAGACTGTTACAAGGAGCCGTGCCGTGATCGTCGCCCGGACGGTGGCCGACGTCCGCGTTGCGCTCGCCGAACGGCGGGACGGGACGGTCGGGCTCGTGCCGACGATGGGGGCCCTCCACGCCGGTCATCTCGCACTCCTCGCGCGCGCCCGGGAGGGCTGCGACACGGTCGTGATGAGCCTCTTCGTCAACCCGGCGCAGTTCGGGGAGCCCACCGACCTGAACGGCTACCCGCGCGACGAGGCACGCGACCTCGAGCAGGCGCGCGAGGCCGGGGTGGACGTCGTCTTCGCGCCTCACGCGGGCGAGATGTACCCGCCCGGCTACCAGACGTGGGTCGAGGTGACCGAGCTCGGGGCGATGCTGGAGGGCGAGCACCGCCCCGGCCATTTCCGTGGCGTCGCGACGATCTGCCTCAAGCTCTTCAACGTCGTCCGTCCGGACGTCGTCTTCTACGGTCAGAAGGACGCGCAGCAGGTCGACGTTCTCCGCCGGATGGTCGCCGACCTCGACCTCGAGCTCGAGCTCGTCGTCGTGCCGACGGTGCGCGACGCGGACGGGCTCGCCCTCTCCTCGCGGAACGTCCGCCTCTCGCCGGCCGAGCGTGCCCGCGCACTCGCCCTCCCCCGCGCGCTCGCGACCGGCGATCCCGACACCGCCCGCGCGATCCTGGAAGCCGCCGGCCTGGCGGTCGACTACGTCGCCGTCGCGCCGTTCGAGCCCCCCACCCTCGCCGCCGCGGTCCGCGTCGGCTCGACCCGTCTCATCGACAACGTCCCGCTCGACCACCTCGAGGAGGAATCGTGAGCACCCGTCCACGCACTCCCGCCCCCGGCACCCCCGCACCGGGCAAGCTGCCGATCACCGAGCTCGCCGTGCTCAGGGAGCGGCACCAGCCGATCGTGATGGTGACCGCCTACGACGCCCCCTCCGGGCGCCTCGCAGACGAGGCGGGGGTCGACCTGATCCTCGTCGGCGACTCCGCAGCGATGACAGTGCTCGGCCACGATTCGACCGTCCCCGCGTCGATGGACGAGATGATCGTGCTCACGCGTGCGGTGACGCGCGGGGCACGGCGACCGCTGGTGATCGCCGACATGCCGTTCGGCTCGTTCCAGGTCTCCGACGAGGAGGCGCTGACGAACGCGATCCGCTTCGTCAAGGAGGCCGGGGCCGACGCCGTGAAGCTCGAGGGCGCAGGCCCGACGCTCTCGCGTGTCGCGGCGATCGTCGGGGCGGGTGTCCCTGTCATGGGCCACATCGGCCTCACGCCGCAGTCGGCGACCGCGCTCGGCGGGTTCAAGGCCCAGGGCCGCACGGCCGATCAGGCGCGGCGGCTCGTCGACGACGCCCGCGGGCTCGAGGCGGCCGGCTGCTTCGCGATCGTGCTCGAAGCCGTGCCGTCGCCTGTCGCGGCGGAGATCACCGACCGGCTCACGGTGCCGACGATCGGGATCGGAGCGGGCGGACAGACCGGCGGGCAGGTCCTCGTCTGGCACGACCTGCTGGGGCTCTACGACGGCCCTTCGCCGCGCTTCGTCAAGCGCTACGCCGACCTCGCCACCTCGATCGTCGACGCGGTGTCGGCCTATGCAGACGACGTCCGGGAGGGTCGCTTCCCGGAGGAGGTGCACACGTACTCCATGTCCGAGGACGAGCTCGAGGCGTTCACGGGCCGGGCTCCGTCCGTCCACCGGCTCTAGAGAGCAGTCGGCAGCACGGCGAACGCGGCCACCATCACGGCCGCCAGCAGGAGCGCGCCGATCACGCCTCTCCAGGGGAGCCGGAAGGTGGTGCGGAGCCCCAGCGCGACGAGCGCCAGCGACCACGCGAAGAACCCGAGCCCGATCCCGACCACGACGTCCCGCCCCGTCCCGGTGTCCGAGCCCGTCGTGCGGAACCAGTCCCACCCGAAGCGCAGCACGATCACGGGCAGGATCACGACGGCGGAGAGGGCGATCGGGACCGCCGCGAACGCCACGAGCTGACGGGCGATCTTGAACGGCGCGTCGACCCCGACCCCCTTCGCCCCGAGCCAGAGCGCGAGGCCGAGGAGGAAGTAGCCGGCAGCGCCGTAGAACAGCCCGCCGAGGAAGGTGAGGACGACCAGCACGAGCCCGTCGACGGTGCCGTCGTCCATCACCGTGCCCCACGCCGGTGTGAGGACGATCGCTGCCATCCCGGCGAGGATGACGATCGCGAGGACGGGCTCGGCGCGCGCGTCGACGTCGAGGTCGTCGGTCTCCGCGAGGGCGGCGAACACCGACCGAGGGTCGGTGACGACGCGCGGCACGCGCCGCCACCATGCGCGCGTCGCGAGCTCGCCCGCACGGGCCAGCTCGGCTCCACGGCTGTCCGCTCGCTCGACAGGCTTGGCGGGGCGCCGATCGTCCACGGAGCGAGGGTACGCGGTGGCGGTCGACGACGGTCGCTCAGGCGGCCGCGGCCGCAGGCTCGGCGAGCACTGCGCGAAGGAACTGACCCGTGTGGCTCTCCTCGACCGAGGCGACGTCCTCCGGCGTCCCGGTCGCGATCACCTCGCCGCCGGCCTCGCCACCCTCGGGGCCGAGGTCGACGATCCAGTCGGCCTGCTTGATCACGTCGAGGTTGTGCTCGATCACGAGCACCGTGTTCCCCGAGTCGACGAGGCGCTGGAGCACCTCGAGCAGCTTCTCGATGTCGGCGAAGTGGAGCCCGGTCGTCGGCTCGTCGAGGATGTAGAGCGTCCGGCCCGTCGCGACCTTGGACAGCTCGGCCGCCAGCTTCACCCGCTGCGCCTCGCCGCCCGAGAGCGTCGTCGCCGGCTGGCCGAGCCGGATGTAGTCGAGCCCCACGTCGTGCAGCGTCTGCAGGCGCCGGCGGATCTTCGGGATCTTCGCGAAGAACTCGAGCGCCTCCTCGACCGACATCTCGAGCACGTCCGCGATCGACTTCCCCTTGAACCGCACCTCGAGCGTCTCGCGGTTGTAGCGCCGCCCGTGGCACGTCTCGCACGGGACGTAGACGTCCGGCAGGAAGTGCATCTCGATCTTGATCTGACCGTCGCCCTTGCACGTCTCGCAGCGCCCGCCGCGGACGTTGAACGAGAAGCGGCCGGGCTTGTAGCCCCGCACCTTCGCCTCGGGCGTCAGCGAGTAGAGCTCGCGCACGTGCGTGAACAGGTCGGTGTACGTCGCGGGATTCGACCGGGGCGTCCGCCCGATCGGCGTCTGGTCGATCTCGATCACCTTGTCGAAGCAGTCGATCCCCTCGACGGCGTCGTGGGCGCCCGGCTTCGTCCGCGTCTTGTTGAGGCGGTTCGCGAGCGCCTTGTAGACGATCTCGTTGACGAGCGTCGACTTGCCCGAGCCCGAAACGCCCGTCACGCAGACGAACTTCGACACCGGGAGCTCGACGTCGACGTCCTTCAGGTTGTGCTCGCGCGCGCCGAGGACGCGGAACCAGCCCTCGTCCGCAGTGCGACGCTCCGGCACGACGATCGCGCGCGTGCCCGAGAGGAACTCCCCGGTGACCGACCGCGGGTGGCGCATCACGTCGTCGGCCGTCCCTTCGGCGACGACCTCGCCGCCGTGCTCGCCCGCGCCCGGGCCCATGTCGACGAGCCAGTCGGCGGTACGCATCATCTGCTCGTCGTGCTCGACCACGACGACCGTGTTGCCGAGGTCGCGCAGGCGCTCGAGGGTGCCGATCAACCGTCCGTTGTCGCGCTGGTGGAGCCCGATCGAGGGCTCGTCGAGGATGTAGAGGACCCCCACCAGCTGCGAGCCGATCTGCGTCGCCAGCCGCAGTCGCTGCGCCTCGCCGCCCGAGAGCGTCCGGGCCGCACGGTCGAGATTCAGGTACCCGACGCCGACGTCGTCGAGGAACGTCAGCCGCTCGCGGATCTCCTTGAGGATCCGGCGCCCGATCAGCTCCTCGGTCGGTGTCAGCTCGAGCCCGTCCACGAAGCGGAGCGCGGCCGTCACCGACTGCCGGGAGAACTCGTGGATGGACATCTCCCCGACCGTGACCGCGAGCACCTCGGGCTTGAGTCGGGCGCCGTGGCAGACCGGGCACGGCCGCATCGACATGTACTCCTCGATCCGCTCGCGCTGTTGGCTCGAGTCCGTCTCGCGGTACCGGCGCTGGAGACTCGTGACGAGCCCCTCGAACGCCATCGTGTACTGCCGCTTGCGCCCCATCCGGTTCCTGTACGTGACGAGGATCCGGTCGCCGCCGGTGCCGTGCAGGAAGCGGTCCTGCTGCTCGCGCTCGAGCTCGCGCCACGGCGTCAGCAGGTCGATCTCGTAGCGGTCGGCGACCGCCTTGATGACCGACTCGTAGAACCCCTGCCCGCCGAGCGACCACGGGACGAGCGCTCCCTCCTCGAGCGACAGGCTCGGGTCGGGCACGAGCAGGTCGGGGTCGATCTCGAGCTGCGACCCGAGCCCCGTACAACGAGGGCAGGCGCCGTGCGGCGCGTTGAACGAGAAGATCCGCGGCTCCAGCTCGGGCAGCGAGACGCCGTGCTCCGGGCAGGCGAAGTTCTCGCTGAAGAGGTGGGAATCGCCGTCCACGACGCCGATACCTGGACGAGGCCTTCTGCCAACGACGTCGCGGTTTCGATCGACTGCGTGAGCCGCTGCCTCAGATCGGGCTTCATCACGAGGCGATCGACGACGACCTCGATCGTGTGCTTGAACTTCTTGTCGAGGACGATCTCCTCCTCGAGCAGCCGCTGCTCGCCGTCGACCTTGACCCGCGTGAACCCGTCGCGCCGCAACTCGTCGAGCACGTCGCGGAACTCGCCCTTGCGGCCCCGGACGATCGGCGCATCCACCGTGAACTTCGTCCCGTCCGGGAGGGCGAGCACCTGCTCGACGATCTGGTCGAGGCTCTGCCCGGCGATCGGGCGGCCGCAGATCGGGCAGTGTGGCCGCCCGACGCGGGCGTACAGCAGGCGCAGGTAGTCGTAGATCTCCGTCACCGTGCCGACCGTCGAGCGCGGGTTGCGCGACGTCGTCTTCTGGTCGATCGAGATCGCCGGTGAGAGCCCGTCGATCGAGTCGACGTCGGGCTTCTCCATCATCTGCAGGAACTGCCGGGCGTACGCGGAGAGCGACTCGACGTAGCGGCGCTGCCCCTCCGCGTAGATCGTGTCGAACGCGAGCGAGGACTTGCCCGACCCGGACAGCCCGGTCACGCAGACGAGAGCGTTCCGCGGGAGCGTGACGGTGACGTTCTTGAGGTTGTGCTCGCGGGCGCCGTGGACGACGAGCTGATCGGCCATCGAGTCGAGTGTAGCCCTCGGCCGTCGATCGAACAAGTGTTCGCCAGGTGCCTAGGCCTTGCGGGCCCGGCGGCCGAAGAGCAGGCCGCCGAGGGTGAAGCCGAGCCCGAACGTCCCGACCGCGAACGCGCCGATCGCGACGCCCTTGCGCCACATCGCCATCTGCTGCCAGCGGCCGATCGCCTCGCGCTCCTGCTCGGTCAACTCCTCGCCGCGCCGCTGCTTGCGCAGGGCGCCGCCGGCCTGCAGACCGAGGTAGAGGTCGTCGAAGATCTCGGGCCCGTCGGACACGGTTCGAGTGTATAGCCTCCATCGGCTCGTGCCCCCTCCGCCCCAGGTCCGGCCTGCCGTGGCCGCGTTCGACGTCGACGGCACGCTCACGACGCGCGACTGCGTGACGCCCTTCCTGCGACAGGCTGCCGGCCGCCGCCTGTGGACGACGTTCCTGCGGCATCCGCTCGCCTCCGGCGGGGCATTCGCGCGCCGCGACCGCGACCGGCTCAAGGAGCTCGCGTGCGCCGCTCTGGCGGGCATCGGATCGGTCGAGATCGACGGGCTCGGCACGGAGTTCGCACGGACGGTCGCCTCCGGGTGGCTTCGCGAGGACACGGTCGCGCGGCTCGAGCGCCATCGCGCGCTCGGGCACGCCGTGATCCTCGCGTCGGCCTCGCTCGACCCGTACCTCGTCCCGCTGGGCGTCTCGCTCGAGGTGGACGGGGTCGTCTGCACCGTCCTCGAACGGGACTCCGACGGACGGCTGACGGGCCGTCTCAGGGGGGCGAACTGCCGTGGCGCGGAGAAGGCCGTGCGAGTTCGCGCGTGGCTCGAGGAGAACGCCCTCGCCGACGCGGAGCTCTGGGCGTACGGCGACTCCGACGGCGACACCGAGTTGCTGGCGCTCGCCGATCATCCGCTCCGGGTGGACGGCATCCGCGTCGGCCCCGAGCCGGGATAGGCGGCGACACCGTCTACGATGCGGGCCGTGACCGACGCACTGACCCGGCTCCGCGCCGAGCTCGCGCAGATCGACGACCTCGGAGTCGCCGCGCGCGTCCTCGAGTGGGACCAGCTCGTGATGATGCCGCGCGGCGGCGCGGAGACGCGCGCCGAGGGCCTCGCGACACTCGAGCGACTCGCCCACGAGCTCTTCGTCCGCGACGAGATCGGTGAGCTACTCGAGCGGCTCGCGCCCGAGGTGGCCGACCTCGACCCCGACTCGGACGATGCGTGCCTCGTCGCCGTCACCCGACGGGACTGGGAGAAGGCGCGCCGGGTTCCGACGGAGCTGCGCGGCGAGCTGACGAAGCTCGCGTCGGAGGGCATGGAGGCGTGGGCGGTCGCGCGCGAGAACGACGACTACGGGAGCTTCCAGCCGTGGCTCGACCGCACCCTCGAGCTCAAGCACCGGTACATCGCGTGCTTCCCGGAGGCGGATGAGCCGTACGACGCGCTCCTCGACGACTTCGAGCCGGGCATGCGCACCGAGGAGGTGCGCCGGGTGTTCGAGCGGCTCCGGCCGGCCCTGCGTGAGCTGCTCGCAGCGTCGGACGACGAGGGCCCGGAGCCGTTCCTGGCAGGGCCGTACCCGCGCGCCGCCCAGCACGAGCTGTCGCTCGACGTCGCCCGCGCGTTCGGCGCGACCGACGCGTTCTTCCGCCTCGACCCGAGCGTCCACCCCTTCTGCCTGTCGTTCGCGACTCGGGACGTGCGGCTGACGACGCGCTACGCCGAGGACGACCTCCACGGCAACTCGGTCTTCTCGACCATGCACGAGGTCGGGCACGGGCTCTACGAGCACGGAGGTGACCACGCTCTCGACCGGACGCCGCTCTCGACCGGATGCTCCTCGGCGCTGCACGAGTCCCAGAGCCGTCTCTGGGAAAACGTGATCGGGCGCTCCCTGCCGTTCTGGCGGTGGCTCTATCCGCGCTTCCGGGACGCGTTCTCCGAGGCGCTGTCCGAGGTTCCGCTCGAGCGGTTCCACCGCGCCGTCAACCGGCCCCGGCCGTCGCTGATCCGTGTGGACGCCGACGAGACGACGTATGGGCTGCACATCATCCTGCGCTTCGAGCTCGAGCAGGAGCTGCTCTTCGGCGGCCTCGGGACAACCGACCTCCCAGAGGCCTGGAACACGCGGATGGAGGAGCTCGTGGGCATCCGCCCGCCGAACGACAGGCTCGGCTGTCTCCAGGACGTGCACTGGTCGGGCGGCATGTTCGGGTACTTCCCGACGTACCAGCTCGGGAACGTCCTCTCCGTGCAGATCTGGGAGCGGCTCACGCGCGACCTCCCCGACGCCTACGAGCAGGTCGAGCACGGCTCGTTCGGGGAGATCCACGAGTGGTTGCGCAAGCACCTCTACCGGCACGGTCGCAAGTTCACGCCCACCGAGACGACCGAGCGGCTCGTCGGCGGGCCGATCGACCCCGAGCCGTATCTCCGCTACCTCGCAGAGAAGAACGCCTCGCTCGCGGCTGCCTGAGCGCCGCGGTCAGCCGGTGTTCCGGAGCGCAGCCGCGATCCCCGCGATCGAACGGAGCAGCGGTCGGAGCGCAGCCTCGTCTCCCGCCCGCCAGCGCCCGAGGAGCTCGACCTGGATGGCGTTCATCGGGTCGACGTACGGGTTGCGGAGCCGGATCGACTGCTGGAGCACCGGATGGCGGTCGAGCAGCTCGCGCGCCTCCACGATCCCGAGCACGACGTCGCGCGCGCGGTCGTGCTCCTCCCGGAGCACGCCGAAGACCCGCCGCGCAAGACGGTCGTCGCCGACCAGCTCGAGGTAGCGCTCGGCGATGCCCATGCTCGACTTCGCCAACGACATCTCGAGGTTCTCGACGAGCGCTCGGAAGAACGGCCACCCGCGGTGGAGCGACCGGAGCTCCGCCACCGGGACGGCGGCGAGCCCTGTTCCCGCCCCGAGCCACGCGGGGACGATGCAGCGCGTCTGCGTCCACGCGAACACCCACGGGATCGCGCGGAGCGCCTCGAGCTCGCCCGTCCCGGAGGCCTCCGGCCGCGACGCGGGACGGGAGCCGATCTCGAGCAGCGTCAGCTCGTCGAGCGGGGTGAACGTCCGCAGGAAGCGTGGCAGCTCGGGGTCGTCCCAGACGACCGACCGGTAGAAGGCGCCTGCCGCCCGCGAGACGGCCTCGATCGTCTCGCGTGCGCCGTCAGGCGCCTCGGCGACCCGGTCGGGCACGGCGGTGAGGAGCGTCGCGGCGACGGCGGCCTCGAGGTTTCGCCGTGCGAGCCCCGGAAGGCCGTACTTGAACGCGATCGTCTCCCCCTGCTCGGTGACCTTGAGGCGGCCGTCGACCGCATGCGGCGGCTGGGCGAGGATCGCGGCGTACGTCGGCCCGCCGCCGCGCCCGGCGCTGCCGCCGCGGCCGTGGAACACCGTCAGCTCGATCCCGCGCTCTCCCGCGAGCCACGCAAGACGCTCCTGCGCCCGGAAGATCTCCCACTGGGCCGTCACGACGCCGCCGTCCTTGCCCGAATCGGAGTAGCCCACCATGACCTCGAGCGCATCGCGGGGGCTGCGGTCGAGGAGGTCGGCGGCGAGCGCCTCCGCGCCGCGCAGGTCGTGGATCGTCTCGAGCAGCGGCACGACGGTCACGTCGAGCCCGGCGCGGGCGGCGAGCGACTCCGCGAGGAGGACGTCGTCCGCCGAGCGCGTCATCGAGACGATCAGCGTGTCGATCGCGTCCGCCCCCCGCCGCTTCTGGAGGGCAGCCGCCTCTTCGAGCACGGCGAGCGCCTCGTCGGGCCGATCGCGCAGCTGCCGTGCGTGGAGCCGCAGGTCGAGCGCCGGCCCGGTGAGGCCGAAGACGTCGAGACGGCGGCGCAGCGCGGCGAGGCCGCCGTCGGCGATCCTCGCGCCACCGTTCGCGCGGAGGCTCGCCTCGACGACGTCCAGCTCGCTCTGCAGCTCGGCGGCCGACCCGTAGCCGTCGTCGCCGAGCCGCTCCCAGATCGCGGTCAGCCGGCGTCGGTACGGCTCCGCCGGGTTGCGCCCGGGAGCGAGGTCGACCGCCGCCACCTCGGGGTCGGACTCGACGAGCGTGCTCGACATGCCCCACGAGCCGGCGAGCGCGCGCACATCGCGCCGGAGCAGCTCGCGGACGAGCCCTGCTCCGCGCTCGACCGCCTCGCGCACCGTCTCCGCCCCCGCGTTCGGGTTCCCGTCCAGGTCGCCGCCGATCCAGGTGCCGAAGCGGAGCGGCGTCCCCGGCAGCCGCTCGCGCCAGACCGCAAGCAGGTCTGCGGCGGCGTCCCAGAGGCTGTCCTCGAGGAACCAGAGCGCCTGCCGGATCTCGTCGACCACCCGGGGGCGCTGCGAGCGGACCTCGTCCGTCTGCCAGAGGATCGTGATCTCCTCGCCGAGAGCGAGCTCGCGGTCGACGCGCTCGCCGGGCGTCAGCCGGACGTCGTCGAGCTCGTCGAGCAGCTGCGCGATCCGGCGGTGCTTCTCGAGGATGGTGCGCGGCAGCGCCTCGGTCGGATGGGCCGTGAGCACGAGCTCCACCGAGACGCGACGAGCCGCCTCCACGGCGCCTTCGTCGGAGACGCCGTCCCGCCGGAGCAGCGCGAGCGCCTCGCCGAGCGACTCCCGCGGCGTGCCTCCCTCGCGCTCGTGCTCCCGCCGCCGCCGTACACGGTGGTGCTGCTCGGCGATGTTGGCCAGGTGGAAGTAGACGCTGAAGGCCCGCAGGACGATCGCCTGCGTCTCGACGTCGAGCGCCGCGATCGTCTCGGCAAGCGCCCGCTCCGCTCCCGTGTCACCCCGCCTCCCGAGCCGCGCGAGCAGGCGGATCCGTTCCTCGAGGCGAAAGACCTCCTCTCCCTCCTGCTCGGTCAGGACGCGCCCGAGGATCTCGCCGAGGAGACGGACGTTGGCGCGCAGGGGCGCGTCGGGGGACGTCTCGGCAGGCCGGCTCACGGCACGCACTCTGCCGGTTGGCCCGCGGAGACGCGACGCTACGCCGCGGCCTGGCCGAAGCGCTTCTCGGCCCGTGCGCGGGCGCGCGCGGCCTCGACTTCGCGGTCTCGCGGCGGCGCGGCGGTGACGAGGTCGTCGAGGAGGTGCGCGGTGATGTGCGCGATCTCGTCGACCGCGCGCTGGAACACGGCCTCGTTCGCCTTCGACGGCTTGGAGGAGCCGCTCACCTTGCGCACGTACTGGAGCGCGGCGGCATGGACCTCGTCATCCGTAGCCGGCGGCTCGAAGTTGTGGAGCGTCTTGATATTCCGGCACATGGCCCGAGCCTACCCGGTCCCCTCGGGGCGGCCGTGGCCGCCGCCGCCTGGCGTTTCCGTGCGCACGACGTCGCCTGCAACCAGCTGGCGGGTGTCCTTGCCTGGGATCTCCTCGCCGTTCACGAGCGTGCGACCGCGCGCCCCGGGGTGACCGGCACGCGCGCCGGGCGGCGCATGACGGCGCCGGTCGCCGAGCACGGACAGACGGCAGGTCTCGAGCGCGCGAATCTCGCGGACGACACCGTCGCCTCCGCGGTGTGCGCCGGCGCCGCCCGAGCCGCGGCGCAGCTCGTAGCGCTCTACACGCAGCGGGTAGGCGAGCTCGAGCGCCTCGACGGGCGTGTTGAGCGCGTTCGACATCGCGACGTGCACCCCTGACGGGCCGTCGGCGTTCGGCGATGCGCCCTGTCCGCCGCCGATCGTCTCGTAGTACGTCCACGTGTCGGTGCCGAGCGTCGTGTTGTTCATCGTTCCCTGGCCCGACGCGAGAACGTCGACCGCACGGCCGAAGGCGGCCAGCACGACGTCCGTGAGCCGGCTCGACGTCTCCGTGTTCCCCGCGACCACGGCGGCGGGCGGGCGGGCGTTGACGAGGCAGCCCTCCGGTGCTTTGACGGTCACTGGCTCGAAGGCGCCACCGGAGGCGGGAACGTCGGGATCCGTCAGCGCGCGGACGACGAAGAAGCACGCGGAGCGTGTCACGGCGAGCGGGCAGTTGAGGTTCCCGTTGTGCTGGGGCGCGGTACCGGCGAAGTCGATCTCCACCTCGTCGCCGGAGACGGTGACGGCAACGCGGATCGCCAGGTCGCAGTCGACGGCCTCGACGACGTCGTCGGCCCGGTAGCTGCCGTCGGGAAGCAGCGCGATCCCTGCCCGGACGCACCGCTCGGAGTACGCGTACAGCTCCTGCATCGCACCCTCGACCCGCTCGAGCCCCCGGCGCGCGACGAGCTCGGCGCTGCGGCGCTCGGCGAGGCGGTGTGCAGCCAGTTGTGCCCGAAGGTCGCCGCGGCGCTCGTCCGGGCTGCGCGACGCCGAGGCGATCACCTCGACGACATCGTCGTCGAGCCTCGTGGGTGGGATGACGAGGCCTTCCTCCGAGAGCACGGTCGAGAACGCCGGCAGGCTGGCGGGCTCGATGCCGCCGACGTCGGCGTGATGCGCTCGGCTGACGGCGAAGCCGAGCTCGGTCGGCGAGACGAGCGTGATGTCCGGCAGGTGCGTCCCCCCGGCGTACGGGTCGTTCAGCACCCAGACGTCGTCCGGGGCAGGGTCGTGGGCCATGACGGCGGCGACCGCCTCGGGCATCGCGCCGAGGTGGACGGGAATGTGCTCGGCCTGGACGATCATGCGGCCGGTGCGGTCGAAGAGCGCCGTCGAGCAGTCACGCCGCTCCTTGATGTTCGAGGAGAACGCCGAGCGCACGAGCGCAGCGCCCATCTCCTCTGCAATCGCGCGAAGCGAGCTCCCGATCACCTGGAGCTCGACGGGGATCACGAGGTGTGCTCCAGGACGAGCGTGCCCGACCCGTCGGTCTCCCCCACCCAGCCGTCTCCGATCCAGCAGGTGGCGCCCGCGAGCTCCACGAGCTCCGGGCCGGAGTGACGAGCCCGGGGACTGCCTGTCAGCCGGAGTCGTGGGCCGGGCTCGAGGGTGGCGGTTCGGACCGCAACCAGCTCGACCTGCCGCGCACGGTCGGCGTAGCCGTACCGCTCCTCGTGCGCGCGGTGGAAGCGCTCTGCGAGCTCGGGCCCCAGATCGACGGTGAGCTCGAACGACTGACCGCGATACCGCAGGCTTGCCTCGCCTTCGCCCGGGAGATCGCCGGCCTTCTCCAGCGGGACGACGTATGACCGAACCGCGTCGCGACGCGTGTCGCTCGCGACGAGCCCCAGGGCAGAGAGAACCCCCGCCGCTTCGGGGACGAGCACCTTGGCGCAGCCGAGCTCGTCGGCGAGCGCGCACGCGTGCAACGGGCCAGCGCCGCCGAAGGCGACGAGCGCGAAATCCCGCGGATCGTGACCACGCTCGACCGACACGACCCGCAACGCCCGCAGCATCTCGGCATTCACGATGTCGACGATGTCCGACGGGTCGATGTCACCGAGCGCGCGCGCCGCGGCCTCGCGGTCGAGCTCGAGACCGCCCGGGAGGCGCCCTGGAAGCCGGCCGAGGAGCAGGTTGGCGTCGGTCACAGTCGCCTGCTCTCCGCCCCGGCCGTAACAGGCCGGCCCGGGAACGGCGCCTGCGCTCCGGGGGCCGACGCGGAGGGCGCCACCTCGGTCACGCCAGGCGACGGAGCCGCCGCCTGCGCCGACCGTGTGGATGTCGACCATCGGAACGCGGATCGGGAACCCGGCCACGTTGCGGCCCTCCGATCGGCCCGCGCGGCCGCCGGCGATCAGGCAGACGTCGGTCGACGTGCCGCCCATGTCGAACGCGATCGCGTTCTCGACGCCGCTCGCGGCGGCGACGCGCTCGGCTGCCACGACCCCCGCGGCAGGTCCCGAGAGGAGGATCAACGCCGGGTGCGCCGCAGCCTCCTCGATCGTCGCGACCCCACCGGACGAGCGCATCACGAGCGGGGCCGAAAGTCCCGCGTCCGCGGCCGAGGCGCCGAGCGCCGTGACATACCGGGCCGTGAGCGGGCCCAGGTACGCGTCGACCGTGGTGGTCGACGCTCGCTCGTACTCACGGAACTCGGGAGCGACCTCGTGCGATGCGACCACGACAGCACCCGGATGTCGCCTGCGCAACTCTGCCGCGACGGCCTGCTCGTGCGACGCGTCGCGGAAGGAGAAGAGCAGGCACACCGCGATTGCCTCCGCGTCGATCTCGGGGAGGCTCGAGAGGTCGAGCGGTGCGACGACGCCGTCCCGGCCGACGCGCTCGTCCACGCCGACGCAGCGCTCCAGTGGGACGAGCGGCTCGGCGTGGTCGACGTCGAGGCGGTAGAGGTGTGCCCGATCCTGGCGCCGGAGGTGCAGGAGGTGCTCGAAGCCCCGGGTCGCGACGAATGCCGTGCGCGCGCCCTTGCGCTCGAGCAGCGCGTTCGTCGCGACCGTCGTGCCGTGCGCGAATCGCTCGAGCGGCGGCATGCCGGCTGTCTCGAGCACGAGCCGCGCCGCCTCGACCACCGAGCGCTCCTGCTCTGGGCCGGTAGGCACCTTCGCCGTGTGTAACCGGCCGTTCGCGAGCAGCACCGCGTCGGTGAACGTCCCGCCGACGTCGACCCCGAGGAACGCCATCGCAGGCATTCAACACCGCTCGGCTCGCCCGACCAGATGCGACGGCTCGGCTACGCCGCGGTCTCGGCGAGTGCGTTCAGCTCGCGGCGGAGCTCCTTGATCTCGTCGCGGAGCTTGGCGGCGTACTCGAAGCGGAGCTCCTCGGCTGCGACGTACATCTCCTCCTCGAGCGTGACGACGAGCTTCTCGAGCTCCTCGCGGCTCATCCCGGAGACCTCCTGCCGCCCGCGCCGGCGCCGACCGGGGACGGTGGGCGACTCGAGCGCGAGCAGCTCCGCGATGTCGGAGACACCCTTGACGATCGACTCGGGCGTGATGCCGTGCTCCTCGTTGTAGGCAAGCTGGGCGGCGCGGCGGCGATTCGTCTCCTCGAGCGCGCCCTGGATCGCCTCGGTCAGCTTGTCCGCGTACATCAGCACCGTGCCGTTCACGTTCCGCGCCGCGCGGCCGATCGTCTGGAGGAGCGCCGTCTTGCCGCGGAGGAACCCTTCCTTGTCGGCGTCCAGGATCGCGACGAGCGAGACCTCGGGGAGGTCGAGGCCCTCCCGCAGCAGGTTCACGCCGACGAGCACGTCGTACTCGCCGAGCCGGAGCTCGCGGATGATCTGGATCCGCTCGAGCGTGTCGATCTCGGAGTGGAGGTAGCGCGCCTTGACGCCGGACTCGAGCAGGTAGTCGGTCAGGTCCTCGGACATCTTCTTCGTCAGCGTCGTGACGAGGACACGCTCGTTCGCCTGCTCGCGGCGGCGGATCTCGGCGAGGAGGTCGTCGATCTGGTTCTTCGTGGCACGCAGCTCGACCTCGGGGTCGACGACGCCGGTCGGGCGGATCAGCTGCTCCGCGACGACCTGCGAATGGCGCAGCTCGTAGGACCCGGGCGTGGCCGAGACGAACACCATCTGGTCGACCTTCGAGAGGAACTCGTCGAAGCGGAGCGGCCGGTTGTCGAGCGCGGACGGGAGCCGGAAGCCGTAGTCGACGAGGGTCTGCTTGCGGGAGCGGTCGCCCTCGTACATCCCGCCGATCTGCGGCACCGTCTGGTGCGACTCGTCGATGAAGACGACGAAGTCGTCCGGGAAGTAGTCGATCAGCGTGAACGGGTGCGAGCCGGGCGGGCGCCCTTCGAGCACCCGCGAGTAGTTCTCGATCCCGTTGCAGAAGCCGAGCTCCTTGAGCATCTCGACGTCGTACTCGGTGCGCTGACGGATGCGGTGCGCCTCGAGCATGCGGCCCTCGGCCTCGAACCTCGCCACCTGCTCCTCGAGCTCGTGCCGGATCTCGTCGACCGCACGGTCGACCGTCGGCTTCGACGTGATGTACTCGGTCGCCGGCCAGATCGCGAGGTTGTCCAGCCGGGAGAGCACCTCGCCGGTGAGCGGGTCGAAGTGCGAGATCTGCTCGACCTCGTCGCCGAACATCGAGATGCGATAGGCGGTCTCGACGTTCGCCGGCTGCACCTCGATCACGTCCCCTCGCACGCGGAAGCGCCCGCGGGCGAGGACGGTGTCGTTCCGGACGTACTGCGAGTCGATCAGCGTGCGGAGCATCTCGTCGCGGTCGTGCTCGGAGCCCACCTCGAGGATCAGCACCTTCTCGCGCCACTCCTCCGGCGAGCCGAGGCCGTAGATGCAGCTCACCGACGCGACGACGACGACGTCCCGGCGAGTGAGCAGCGAGCTCGTCGCGCCGAGCCGGAGACGGGCGATGTCGTCGTTCTGCGAGGAGTCCTTCTCGATGTAGAGGTCGGCCTGCGGGACGTACGCCTCGGGCTGGTAGTAGTCGTAGTAGGAGACGAAGTACTCGACCGCGTTGTCGGGGAAGAACTCCCGGAACTCGTTGCAGAGCTGCGCGGCGAGCGTCTTGTTGTGGGCGATCACGAGCGCAGGGCGCTGGAGCTCCTCCATCACCCAGGCCATCGTCGCCGTCTTCCCGGTGCCGGTCGCGCCGAGCAGGGCCTGGCCGCGGTTCCCCGCGCGGATCGACTCGGCGAGCTCGGCGATCGCCCTCGGCTGGTCGCCGGTCGGGCGGTAGGCGGACGTCACGCGGAGGTCGGGCATCGCCGGTCGAGCGTAGCAACGGGGCGAACGGGTGTTCCACGCGGCTCGGAGCGACGCGTTAGGCGATGGTTAGCGCCCGGTGCGACGCTCCCGACCTCGGGGGGAGAGAGGGGCGTGTGGCACTCGAGCGTGCCTCACGCCCCTCTCCGTCGTGCGTGCCGTGCGGCCACCGGCACCTGACGCCCGTCGCCTTCTGGCGCTCACGTGGTACATGAGCACCGGGACGGGCCGCCGATCGAACCCGCGGGTACCGGCCCGCTGCACCCGTAGCGGAGGACGAGGCCGCCGGAAAGATCGCGACGACGACCGAGCCCGGTCTCGCCCGGCGGACGAAGTCCTTCACGCTCGCGCGCATCCGCGACAGGGCTTCGCGCCCCTCCCGAGCGACGCGACCGTTCCCGCACAGCGCCTCGGGGTTAGCGCTTCGCGTCGCTCTCGAGGCGGGCGAGCTTTGAGGCCGCGATCCGCGCCAGGACCGAGGTGCCGGCACACAGCCGGCAGTCGTACCTGCGAACCGTCCCGTCCGCCCCACCCGTGAACACGCGCCAGTTCGTGCCCGCGAACGCAACGGCCGAGAGTGCGCCACGGTGACCTGCCAGGTAGAAGAGACGGCTGTCGACGAGCGTGCTCGGCCCGGCCTCCCAGAGGCCAGCACGCGTCGGGCCGGCAGTGACGATCCATCGACCGTCGGGGCTGAAGGCTGCGTCCCGCACGACCGCGACATGGCCGACGAGCGTCTTCTCGAGCGCACCGGTCGCGGTGTTCCAGATCGCGACGTCATGGTCGAAGCTCGCCGTTAGCAGGTGCTTCCCGTCTGGGCTGAACGAAACCGACGTCACGTCGTCTCTATGCCCCTCGAGCACGACGGCACGCGAGCCGGACTCGAGCGGCCGGACATGGGCGAGGTTGCCGACGGCCGTGGCCACGAGCGAGCCGTCCGCGCTGACCGCGACGCCTGAGACAGGCGCCCCCTCCCGCGCCACGACCCGCGTCGCCCGCGTCCGCAGGTCCCACACATGGACGATCCCGCTCTGCCCGGCCGCGACGACACCCGCTGCACCCGGCAGGAACACCGCCGCCGCGACCGGCGTGCCGTAGTCGAGCCGCGCGATCTGCGAGCCCCCGGGGAGAGCCCACACCACGACGCTCCCATCCTCGGCGGCCGCGAGCAGCCGCCGGCCGTCGTCCGAGAGCGCGACGCTCGTCGCAGGCGCGTCGAGCCCGACGCCCACGATCGGGCGGCCCTCCGACGAACGGACGGTGACGGTCCCGTCGGCGCGAGCCTCGGCCACGAGCGCCCCGTCTCTCGACGCTGCAATGTCTCTGACCGGGCTCGCACCCTCGGCGATCGGGCGGAGCTGCGGATCCGAGCCGAGCGACCACGTCCGGGCGGTGCCGTCGTCGCTCGCGGTCACCACCCAGCGACCGTCGGGGCCGAAGGCGATCGCGGTCACGCGGCCGTGGTGGCCGAGCAGCTGCGCCTGGTCCGCGCCCGACTCGGCGTTCCACACCCGAGCTGTTCCGTCGCGGCTCGCCGTAAGGATCTGCCGGCCGTCGGGGCTGAACGCCACGGCGGTGACGAAGCTCGTGTGGCCGACGAGCTCGAGCAGGAGCCTGCCCGACTCCGCGTCCCACACGCGGGCGGTTCCGTCGGTGCTTGCGGTCGCGATCCTGTCACCGGCTGCGGAGTACGCCGACGCGAGAACGTCGCCCGTATGACCGAGAAGCGGCATGACCAGCTTTCCCGTATCGGCGTCCCAGAGGCGCGGGGTCTCGTCCTCGCCGGTGGTCAGGATCATGCGGCCGTCAGGCGAGACGACGGCGGTCGTCGGCGTGTCGACCTGGTCGAGCCTGGCTGTCAGCGTGCCCGCTGCCACGTCGAAGACACGGACGAAGCGATCGCTCGAGAGGGTGAGCAGGCGCGCGCTGTCGGGACTGAACGACACCGACCGCACCGCGCGGGGGTGCGCCAGGCGGAGAAGGAGCGTGCCGGTCGCGACGTCCCAGACCTTCGCGGTCTCGTTCGTCCCGCCGCTTGCGACGAACCGGCCGTTGCCCGAGAACGCAACGGAGCTCACGGGGCCGACGTGCGAGAGCGACCGCAACAGCTCCCCGGTGACGGTCGAGTAGAGGCGCACGATGCCGTCCGGCCCACCGACGGCAAGGGTGCGGTGGTCAGGCGCCAGAGCGGCGCAGTTCGCTGGCCGTCCCGTGCCGATCGTCCGCCGTAGCTGCCCGAGCCGGGCGTCGAACACGCGGACGATCCCGCGGCGGGTCGTCGTGACGATCGCGCCGCCACCGCCACCGCTGCCGGAGGCGCTCGAGCGGAGGCTCTGGGTCCCGCTCGTGTCGGCGCCGGGGATCGCCGAGACCACTTCGCCGCCGCCTGCAGGAAGGATGTCGAGCGTCCTCGAGCGGAGCAGCCCCTCACGGAGCACCGGCTCGACGGCCGACGACGGATTGAGATCGAGCGACTGGAGCGCCGCCTGCAGCCCGCCTTCCGGGTCGGAGGCGAGCAAGGCACGCGCCTGCGCGAGCCGCTCACTCGCCCGTGCGGCCACGGCGGACTGCTCGGCCGTCGCTCGGGCGTCCCGGGCCACGGTGGCCGACTGCTCAGCCGTCGCTCGGAGGTCCCTGGCCACGGTGGCCGCCTGCTCGGCCGAGCGTCGCGCCTTCGTGGCCGCGAGCGCCTGCTCCTGCGCGCTGTCCTGTGCAGATCGTGCGGCCGCCGCCTGGGCATCCGCTCGATTGCGCTGCGTCTGCGCCGCCTGGGCCTGCTCGACCGCGCGGCGCTGCGCCACCTGCGCCGCCTGGGAATTCCTCTCTGCGTCCGCACGCGCGGATTGCGCCTGCTGCTCGGCCTTCTGGGCGGCCGCGGCCTGCTCGAGCGCGTCTTGCTTCGCCTGCGAGGCTGCGGCGGCCTGGCTCTGCGCCTGTTTCTGCGCTTCCTGTGCGATGGCAGCCTGCTCGGAGGCAGTCTGCTCGGCGACCTGGGCCGCGGCCGTCTGCTCCTGCGCATTGCGCCGCTCCGCGAGCGCCCAGACGGCCAGTCCTCCTGCGACCCCCAGGCCGACGAGGGCGAGTGCGGCGATCAGCCCCATTCGCCGCTGCCGACGCCGCGACGCTGCACGCTCGCGATCGACGGCCCGCGTGGTCTCGTGCCGACGCCGCCAGGTGATGACCTCCGCGGCGAGCACGTCGTGGAAGATCTCGTACCGACCGAGTTCGTCCCGGCGCAGGATCCGGCGTTCCGCCAACGAGTCGAGCAGCGGCGACAACGTGGCGACCGGCACAGCAGCGTACTCGGCCAGGTCGTCGGGCGCGTGAGCGACCTTCGCGCCGGACGGCGTCACGAGCTGACCGAACACCGAAGCCGCCAGATCCTGCTGCCCGACGGTCAGCCCGCCCAGTGCTCGCTCGAGGTGGTCGGCGACGATCCGTCGCGCGCCACCCAGCCGCTCGAGTGTCGCGAGGCGAAGCACGTCGGAACCGCCCGCGCGTTCGACGTCCCAAAGACGCTGCATGACGACCTGGAGGTACGGGGCCTCGACACCGGCCGCGGCGCCGTTCCCGTTCGCCACGCCGTCGCCGCCGAGACCGTGCCGGATCCTCCCGCTCCCGACCTCTCCGGTGACCGCCAGAACGAGTGCTCCTTCGATGCCGACGTGCTCCCCGGTCAGCTCCGTGAACCGCTCGATCGGGCCGACGATCGCCGAACGCGCGGCGCCGTCGTCGAGGCGCTCGAGCCGGAGGACGTTCCCATAGAGCGCCGGAATCCGTCCTAGAAACCGGTCGAGCGTTGCAAGGGCGTCCTCCCGGACCGCGAGGATCGCGTTGACCCGGTGCGGCGAGCCGATCACGTCCGCCAGGTCGCGCTCGACGTCGGTCGGGAGCTGGTGGTACAGGAAGTACTCCTCGGTCTGATCGAGGATCAGGTAGACGTCGCGCGAGAGCTGAGCTCGCTCTAGGACATCCCTAAGGGGCCCGTCCTCGAGGTCGGCGGCATGGGCGACGGCCGCTGCCAGCGCGGCCGCGGGATCCTCGCCCCAGCGGTCGAAGAGGACCACGATCGGCTCCTCCGGAAGCGCGCGCAGCCTCCGCGCGACCGAGGCGCGGAGCAGCGACGACTTCCCGACGCCGCTCGGCCCGTAGAGCACCGTCAGGCGGGACGCGATGAGGTTCGCAACCACGATCTCGGAGTCCCGCTCCCTGCCGAAGAAGTAGAGGGCGTCGAGCTCGGAGTCCTCGAACGGCGCGAGACCTCGATACGGGGAGGCCGCTGTCACGTCACGCCTTCGAGGCGCCGCTCGAGGAGGCCGACGTACTCGTCCGGATCGACCGTGAGCACGTCGATGTCGAATCGACGCCAGAACGCCCGCTCGAGCGCGGTCGGCTCCGGGTCGATCGCCCACGACCGATAGGCGACGGGGCGGTTCCCCCACACACGGTGCATGACCAGCCGGAGGTTCCAGTCCACCATCTCGTAACCGAGAAAGAGGAAGTGGCTCCGGCGCAGGCGCGCCGCGAGGGCGACGGGCACGGCGGCCGCCATGTCGGAGCGGCCGAGGTAATCGATGTAGTCGTCCTCGGTGATGACGAAGCTCTCCCACTCCCTGTCTGGAAACGGGTCGACGGCCCCGTGGAGCTTGAGGAGGATCGTCCGCCGGTCGAGCGAGAGCTCCGTCGCGTACGTGTTCGGCACGTCGATCGGCCGCGGCTCCTCGTCCGGCGGGCGGTGCCAGAACTTCCCGCGGTAGGGCCCTGCAGCGACGTACGTGACGACGTCCACCTCCTCGCCGGCCTCGTCGAACGCCCGCTCGATCGCCAGGTCGTAGCGACCCGAGACGATCAGCTGGTGCGGCGCGCCGCGCTCCCGGAGCAGCGGGGCGAGGCGGGCGAGGAACCGGTGGACCGGCTGCGGCTCGACCGCGGCCTCGAAGTGCCGGTGGAGCTCGTCGTAGAGCGGGCCGGAGCCGTTCATCGTCGCGACGTACTGCGACACGCGCGCGAGGTCGAGCGTACGCTCGCTCGGGTACTCGAACGCCGTCGCAAGCTCGGACGCAAGGTCGCTCGCGCCGTCGAGACCGAGCACAGGAACGACACGGCCGGCGACGATGGCCTTGACGATCTCGGCGTCGGCGTCGTGCCGGTGCCCGTTCCGGCCGGGTGTGAGCCCCGCCTCGTGTCGAAGGATCGCGGCCTGCAGCTGCTGGAGCTTCTCGCCCGGCTCGATCCCGAGCTCGTCGAGCGCCACGCGCGCCTCGGTGTACGCGTTCAGCGCCTCCGCCTGCCGACCGGCCCGGTAGAGGGCGAGCATGAGCAGCTCGCGCGGGCGTTCGCGAAGCGGGTGCTCGCGGACGAGTGCCTCCAGCTCCGCGACGACGTCGGCAGGGTGCCCGAGCTCGATGTCAGCCGCGATCCGCTCCTCGACGGCGACGAGTCGCAGCTCGTCGAGCCGGCGGACCTCGCCCTGCGCCCAGTCCTCGAAGGCGAACTCGGCGAGCGGAGGGCCGCGCCAGAGCTCGAGGGCCCGGACGAGCAACGCGCGTCGCTCCTCCGGTGCCGCCCGTCGTGCGTCGCCCAGGAGCCCCTCGAACCGACGCGCGTCCACCTGGTCGGCCGACACGGAGAGCAGGTACCCGGGTGGGCGGAACAGGAGGACGTCCGGACCGAGCACCTTCCGCAGGGCGACGACGCTGTTCTGCATCGCCGCCGTCGCGTTCTTCGGCGGCTCAGGACCGTAGAGCTCGTCGACGAGCTGCTCGGTCGGCACCACCCGTCCCGCGCGCAGGAGCAGCGCGACGAGCAGCGCGCGTGGCCTCGGCCCCCCGAGAGCGATCGCCGCCTGCCCGTCCGTCACCTCGAGCGGCCCGAGGATCCGAAAGGAAAGCATCAGTGCCGCGGTTGTAGCACCGAAATCGGCCGACGTCACTAACCACGCGCTAACAGCCCCGCGGCCGTCGTTTGCCGGTCATGACCCGGCCGTGCCCGGGCCGTGTGCGCCCGGCCGGACGGTCGGGCCATGGCTACCACACAGCACGTCTCAACCGGGCGACGAGCCGTCGTCGCCCTGCTCGCCGTCATCGCCGTCGTCGTCGCCACCGCGTCCGTCACGGGGATCTCCACTTCCGGGAGCACCGAGGAGGACGAGGACGAGCTCGTCGGGATCGCGGGCCGCCAGCGGCTCGTCGTCAACCCCGCCGGCACCGTCGAAGCGGCGTTCGCACACGAGAGCTACGGCCCCGGCGAGACGGCCGAGCTCCGCCTCTTCGGGAGCGTCCGCCGGCTGACGATCCGGCTGTTCCGGTCCGGGCCGGAGGGGATCGTCACCCGCCGCAACGACGTGATGTTCGGGGTCGAGGTCGCCCCGCGGAAGGTCGTCGCGTCCGCGCATCGTGGGTCGGTCGTGCGCATCCGGGTGGGCGACTGGCCGAGCGGCCTCTACTTCGCACGCCTCTCGGCGCGCGGAGGGCGCATCGGGTTCGCACCCTTCGTCCTCGCCCCGCGCCGCCTCGGCGAGCACCGCGTGGCCGTCGTCATGCCGACGAACACGTGGTATGCGTACGACGTCCGTGACGGCGACGGTGACGGCGTCGGGGACAGCTGGTACGCCGACAAGACCCACCTGACGATCGAGACGGGTCGCCCGTTCCTGTTCCGCGGCGTCCCGTTCCGCTTCCGTTTCTACGACCTGCCGTTCCTCCGCTGGCTCGACCGCACCGGCAAGGGAGTCGACGTGCTCAGCGATCTCGACCTGCACCGGACGACGGGCGAGCAGCTGGCCCAGGCGTACACGCTGATCGTGTTCCCGGGCCACCACGAGTACGTCACACAGGCGGAATACGACGCGATCGAGCGCTACCGCGACCTGGGCGGCAACCTCGTGTTCCTCTCCGCGAACAACTTCTTCTGGAAGGTGACGCGCCGCGACGGGCAGCTGACGCGGATCCGCAAGTGGCGCGAGCTCGGCCGGCCCGAGTCGTCGCTGATCGGCGTCCAGTACATCGGCAACGACGAGGGCGAGTCGCGCGGCCCGTGGATCGTGCGCCGGTCGCCCGCAACCCGATGGCTGTTCGCCGGGACGGGAAGGGCGCCCGGTGGGCACCTCTCCAACGCCGGTATCGAGATCGACGCCACCAGCACGAGCTCGCCGAAGGGCACCACGGTCGTCGCCGAGATCCCGAACCTGCTCGGCCCGGGGATGACCGCGCAGATGACCTACTACGAGACGCCACGAGGCGCGCGGGTGTTCGCCGCCGGCGCGTTCACGCTCGCCGGCTCGATCTTCCAGCCCGACGTGAAGGCCCTCATGGAGAACGTCTGGCGCGAGCTCAGCGCGGGACGCCATGCCGTTAGCCGTCCGTGATCCGGCCGTGGCCGGCCGGTTTGGGAGCGGTTCGAGCGTGGCGGCATGGCTACCACGCACGGACTTCACAGGGATCGCGCGGGTGCTCCCCGCGCGATCGCGGCCGGCCTCGCCGCAGCCGCAGCGCTCGTCTGCTCGGCCCTCGTCGCGCCCGACCCGGCGGGCGCCGCCGCATCGCCGCAGCCGTCCTACGGCTGGCCCGTCAAACCGTTCTACCACCAGCATCCGGTGCGCGGCTTCTTCGGCGACCCGCGCATCGGTATGACGCCGAAGGGGATGCACAGCGGCTTCCACTTCGGCATCGACATCGCGTGCCCGAACGGCACGCCCGTCTACGCGACGCTCGACGGCGTGGTCCGGCTCGAGTCCTTCCGGCCCGAGGTCGTCTCGATCGTCGGCCGCGACGGCCACACCGAGCTCCAGTACTGGCACATCCGCCCCGCCGTCGCGAACGGCGAGGGCGTGAGCGCGTACATCACCGTTGTCGGCTGGGTCGAGGCGCCGTGGGAGCACGTGCACTTCTCCGAGATGCGCGACGGCGTCTACGTCAACCCGCTGCGGCCCGGCGCCCTCGGCCCGTACGCCGACACGACGCGTCCTCGGGTGAAGGAGCTCGGCGCAACGCTCGACGGCTCCGTGATCCCGACCCGGGCGACGCGCGGGACGATCGAGCTCGTCGTCGAGGCGTACGACGAGACGCCGATCCCCGTCCCCGGCCGCTGGGGCGGCAAGCCCGTAACGCCCGCGCTCCTGCGCTGGCGCGTGACGAGCGGCGCCGGCCGCGTCGTGCAGGGCTGGCGGACGGCGCTCGACCACCGGCTGGTCGAGCCCCAGGACGAGGCCTTCGGAACCCAGTACGCCCGCTGGACGCGGCAGAACAAGAGAAACCGCATCGGCCGCTACCGCTTCGTGCTCGCCGCCGCGTGGGACACGCGGGCGCTCGCCGACGGGCGCTACGTCGTCGAGGTCGCCGCCTCCGACGTCAGCGGCAACCGGACGGTCGCGACGGTTCCCGATCCGGATCGCGAACCGCACCGCGCGTCTGACCGGGCCCGCGTCGGCACAGCACCCGGGGCCCGGACGCCGTCCGCGCCCGTCGTCGTGCTCGTTGGCCGGCCGTTTGGACGCCGTGATCGGCCTGTTTGGGCCCGGACCGACGCTCGCCTCCGACCACGAGAGGAGGTGAGCAGAGATGGAGGCAGCGTTCACGAGGTTCCGGACCGTCTTCGCGGTCGTCGCGACGATCGTGGTGGCGGCGGCGATGTTCCAGACGGTCGCACCGGCGTCGGGCGAGCAGGCGCGGATGCCGGTTGCATGCCCGCCGAGCTGCTAGGGGCCGCGGTCGGAGGGCGTGGCGCTCGCCGCGCCCTCACCGGCCACACCGGAGAGAAGCTCCGCGAACCGCTTCCTGGCACGCGCGGCGGGAAGGACGGCTTCCTTCCGGTCGAGCAGCTCGAGAGCCTCGCACACGAGGCGCAGTGCCACCGCCCTGCGGCCCGCGCGCAGCTGGCTTTCGGCGAGATCCAGGCGTGCCCCACTCCGATGGAGCACGTCGTCCGTCGTGTCGGCGATGGACACCGCCTCACGTCCGAGGCGCACCGCCTTCCGAGCCTGACCGGTCGCGGACAGCGCGCGTGAGGCCACACGACGCCACCAGATGCTCGGGTCCGCGTCGGTCGCGGACGCGAGCCCGCGGGCCTCCGCGGCGAGCGACGCCGCGGTCTGGGGATCGCCGCGCTCGAGCGCCGTCTCTCCGAGCCGCGCGAGGAAGTAGCCGTGCCAGTCACGATGCTCCGGCCGGTCGCGCGTATAGCTCAGGCCCTGTTCGTAGATCTCGCGCGCACGCGCCCAGTCTCCCGCGATCGCCTCCGCCTCCCCGAGCATCGCAGCGGCGGAGGTGCCGAGCCCGACGTCCTCACGGAGGTCCCCGAGATCCGACCGGGCGCGCGGCCGAGGCTTCCCGGGCACCCGCGCATGTCTCCGCTCAACGCCCTGAGGACTCCGAGGTAGACGAGAAGATATGCCCGGGCCCTCGGATTGTCGGGGTGACGAGCGAGGCTGCCCTCACACATGCTGGTCGCCTTCGGCACTGTCGTGGTCCCGCGCACGGCGCACAGGGCAGCGATGGCGTCGACCTGACCGCGGCGCCCAAGGCGCCGATAGGCGGCGTCCGCGCGCTCCAGGTGCTCCAGCGCAGCGTCGGCCCGCCTGCCGTACTCGAGGATGGTCGCGTAGGTCGTCTCGGCACGGGCGATCCCGAGCACGTCGTCCACCTGCCGGAAGACGATGAGAGCCTCGTCGAGGAGCGCCGCCGCCTCGTCGGCGGTCAGTGCTCCGCCCGCGAGCAACGGAAGCACCAGTTCGACGCGCGCGCGGAGCGCGATCGGTCCATGTCCCGCCTCCCGGGCGCGTGCGGCAGTCGCCTCGAGCAGCGCGACCGCGCGATCGCGTTGACCGAGGCCCTTCAAGGCGAGACCGAGACCGCACTCGATCTCCAGGCGATCCGGTGCCTCGTCGTTCAGGAGCGCTCCGGCACGCTCCAGGAGGTTCGCGGCGGCCGCGTAGTCGAAGGACAGGAGTGCACGCTGCCCGGCTCCCCCGAGACGAGCTGACGCCTCGTGCGCGAGTGCAGCACTGGCCGCCAGGTCGCTCGCATCGCGCGCTGCCCGCTCGAGGTGCGCCCCGACGAGCTCGTCGCCCTCGCCGCGCCCGTCGAGCCAGTGCGCGAGCGTCTCGTGCAACGCGGCCCGCTCGGGGCGGGCGATCGCGCCGTAGGCGGCGCCGCGCACGAGCGGGTGGACGAACTCGTGCTCCTCGCCGCGCGTGCGGACGAGCCTGCGTCGCTCGAGCGACGCAAGTCGGCCGCCGACCTCGGGGGTCTCACGGACGGGTGTCAGCGCGCCGAGCGACTCGCGCGAGAACACCCGGCCCACGACCGAGGCGCGTGACAGCAGGGCGCGCTCGCCCGGCTCGAGCGCATCGATCCGGCTCGCGAGGAGCGCGTCGAGGCTCGCCGGGATTCCCTCGTCCGCGAGGTCGGACTCCGCCGCGTGTGCGGCGAGCTGCTCGAGGAAGAGCGGCACGCCCTCGGCCGCGTCGAGGATCGCCGTGGCGAGCCTCTCGTCGAGCGCCTCGCGCTCCGGAAGGGCGTCGAGGAGACGGCGGGCGTCGTCTCCGGCGAGCGCGTCGAGCACCGTTGCACCCTCGCCCCAGGCGGGTCGCCGCTCGAGGAGCTCCGGCCTTGTCGCGGAGACCACGAGCAGGGGACCGTCCACGGCGCGGACGACGTATTCCACGAGATCGAGGAACGTCGGGACAGCCCAGTGGAGGTCGTCGAGCGCGACGACGACAGGGCAGGAGGCGGTGAAGTGCTCGAGCAGCGTGCGTGCGGCGGCGAGGGCCGAGTCCGCGCTCTCGATCTCCCCGAGCGGCGGAGCGTCGTCGTCGAGCGCTGCGGCGCGGTCGGCCAGCGCACGGAGCGGCAGGAACGTGATGCCCTGGCCGTACGGCGTGCACGCCGCCTCGAGGACGACGGCCCGCACGTCTTCGACGAAGGTGGCCACGAGGCGGCTCTTCCCGATGCCGGCGTCGCCGACGACGACGACGTGGCGGGGAGCCCTGTCCTCCAGCACCCGGTCGAACGCCGCCGTGAGGACCGCGAGCTCGACGGAGCGCCCGACGAGCTCGGCGCCCCAGGCGCCCGGGCGCGGCCTGCCCGGGCGCACCCCGAGCAACGTTCCGTCCGCATCGAGCTCGAAGGCGGCGCCCCCGAGGCGGGCGGCGACGTCGGTGAGCCGGATCTCGTCCACACCGGCGTCGTGGAGCGCGCGCCGCGTCCGGCCGACCACTGCGCCGACGAGCACGGGAGTGGAGCCCTCGACGAGAAGCCGCCCCGTCCCCACCGCGAGCCGTGCCTCGACGTCGCGGTCGCGGAGGATCTCACGAATCTCGACGGCAGCGCGGGCGGCGCGGACAACGTCGTCCTCGTGGGCACCGTCGACCCCGAATGCCGCGACGAGCTCGACCCCCGACTCCGGGGAGAGCGCGCCGCCATGCCGTGACACGACGTCGCCGACGGCCCGGCGGACGTCGCGAACGACCGCCCCCGCAGCCTCGAGCTCGAGCTCGTCGTCGACGAGCGGCTCGACGAGCAGCAGAGATACCGGGCGACGGACGGCCCCGACCGTCGTCGGAACGGGGTCGTTCAGGGCGAGCGCCGGGTCCTGCGTGAGGATCATCCGGTGCAGCGCGCGGGTCTCCGAAGACGGCTCGAGACCCCATTGCACGTCGAGCGCGCGGCGGGTCGCCTCGTACGCGTCGAGTGCGTCCTGCTGCCGGCCGGCCCGTGCCAGCGCGAGCATCAGGAGGCGGCAGAGGCGCTCGCGGTCCGGATGCTGGGCGGCGAGCGGGGCAGCATCGGGGATCACGTCGTCCTGGCGTCCGAGCTCGATCTCGGCCTCGATGCGGTCCTCGAGCGCCGTCAACCGGAGCTCGTCCAGCCGCGCGACCTCCGCCTGGAGGAAGCTCTCGAAGCCGAGGTCGGCGAACGGCGAGCCGCGCCAGAGCCCGAGCGCGTCGCGCAGCCCGGCGGACCGCTCGGCCGGTGGCAGCGGCCGCGCCTCGTGGACGAGCCGTTCGAACCGTCGGGCGTCGATCGCGCCGGGCTCGACGCGGAGCACGTACCCGGGAGCACGGGTCTCGATCGCGGCCTTCCCGAGCAGGCGCCGTAGCCGCGAGACGGCGTTCTGCACGATCGCCTCCGCGGTCGGCGGAGGCGCGCCGGCCCAGAGGTCGTCGATCAAGATGTCCGTGGAGACGACCGACCCCGCGTGCAGCAGGAGATCGGCGAGCACGGCGCGCTGTCTCGGGCCTCCGAGCGGAATCCGTTCCCGGCCTGCTCGCGCCTCGAGCGGGCCGAGCACGAGGAACTCAAGGGCGTTGCTCCCCATTTCGAGTGCGGCGACGGTACTCCTCGACCCCACCGAAGTACAGAGCGCGCCGTTAGCGGATCGTTGGCGTGACACGACAGCCTCCTGGCAAAGGCCACAGGGAGGACGTCATGACACAACTCGAGACGACGCAGCTCGGCACCCTCGAGGAGCCCGTCCCGATCCCGAGCCTCCCGTTCGCCCAGACGATCGACGTGTCCGGACGTGCGGCGAGGCCGGACGAGCCGTCGCCGTGCATACCGTCGGCCACGGTCGGTCTGGTACGCCCTCCCCCCCGGGCTCGCCGGCACCGTCGTCGTCGATCTTGCCGGAAGCACGCCGCAAGACCCCGTCGTGCGGGTGTACCGGGCGGCGCAAGCCACGCCGGGATCGCCGACGTTCCTCGGCTGCGCGAGCCCCGTCTGGAACGCCCGGCTCGCACTCGAGGTCCCCGTCGCGCCCGACGACGTGTTGCTCGCGCAGGTCGGCACGTCGGAGTCGCGGGACGGCCGCCTCGTCCTCCGCGTCGAGGTGCGCAGTTGACGCCTGCAGGTGCGGCCGCCGCGTGCCGGTTAGCCGGCGGTTAGCGACGCGGAGCATCGTCCGGACATGGCCCGGGCGCGGCGTCCGGGCGGAACGAGGAGGTTGGACATGAGGAGTGGGATGATCCGGCGGATGCTGTTCGCGCTCGTGGTAGCGCTGGCAGCGGTTACCGCGCTTCTCCCCGGCACGGGCATGGCGACGCCACCCGAGAGCGACGGGTCGACGTATACGTGGGCGGGGGCGGCGGTGCTGACCGTCGACATCAAGCCGTGGGGCGGCGGCTACGTAAGGAGCGACCCCTACCTGATCGATTGCCCCGGGGCCTGCATCAGGTCGTTCGACCAGAACCGTGAGGTCAAGCTCACCGCCAATACCACTCCCGGGCACACCTTCAAGGCCTGGGAGGGCGCCTGCGCCGGTCAGGGGAATCCGTGCACGCTCAAGTTGAGCGGGGCAGCGATCGGCGTAGCCGCGATCTTCACCGGGCAGTACGTGCCGCCTGCACCGGCGAAGCCGGTATCGCCTCCGGCGTCGGTCAACCCGTCACTGAGCGTCGTGGTGGGAGCCGGGGATTGCGCCCCGCAGTGCTTCACGATGGGATTCACGGGCACGGGCTACAACCCGAACAGCCCGATCGACATCACGTTCTCGTACGTCACGCCGGATGCCGGTTCAGGGACCGACCCGGACGCTGTGACGAGCGACGGAGTCGGTGGTTGGACGAATGGGTACTACGAGAACTGCCTGTTCGACGACGGCGCGTACTCGGGCCCTGTCACGGCCGACGTGACCGCGACGGACGCTCAGGGAGCGTCAGCCTCGACCCAGGTCAACGGCACCTGTCCGTAGGCGCCAGGGAGATCGCCGGTCGGGGGCCTGCGGGGGCAGGCCCTCGACCGGGTCGATCGAGCCGCCCCGGTCGGTAGCGTTCGCGGACGGTGCGCGGCGTTGGGCTCACACGGGGACACCTGCTCCGGGCCACTGCCGGCGTCGGGGCGGCGGTCGCGGCATTCCCGCGGCTTGCGCTCGGGAAGGGCACCGGCGTCCCACACGCCGTCGGCCTCGCCGTCCGCGGCGCGGCGAAGCCGTTCGCCGGGGATCGCCCGATGTTCGTGACGATCGCCCCCGGCAGCGAGGGCCGTGACACGGCAACGGTGCTCTTCCGGCTCGGACGGCAGGCGCAGGTCCGCCTCGACGCCGTACGCACAGGGATCGGCACGACGAGTGTCCGGTGGACGAAGGAGGCCGCGCTCGGCCCCGGTGAGCATGCGATCTCCTGGTTGCCGGATGCCGACGTCCCGGTCGGGTCGTACGTGATGCGCCTGACGGTCGAGGGCAACGGCGGCCGGAGGGTCTACGGCCGCCGGCGCCCGGCGACCCCGGAGCGCGCCAGCGCCCCGGTGGTCCGGGTACTCGGCATCGAGGCGGCGTTCACGCGACGCTCGTACCTGCCGACCGAGCGGATGGCGCTGCGCGTGCTGGCCGACGTGCCCTCCTTCACGCTCACGTTCCTCCGGATCGGGTACGGCCCCGACCCGAGCCTGCGAAACGACGAGATGGTCGGGCTCGAGATGGGGTCGCCGGTGGCGATGGACTGGAGCGGCAAGCGCTCGGCGCGGCAGACCGTCGTCGTCCAGTCCGGCGACTGGCCGAGCGGGCTGTACGCGGCCCGTCTCGAGGCCCCGGATGGCCGCGTCGGCTTCGCCCCGTTCGTGCTGCGCGCGACGACACCCGGCGGGACGCGGACCGCGGTCGTCCTGCCGACGAACACCTGGCAGGCCTACAACCTCTACGACGCCGACGGCGACGGCTGGGGCGACACGTGGTACGCCGGTGGCGTGCCGCCCGTCGTGCTCGACCGCCCTTATCGCGATCGAGGAGTGCCGCCCCGCTTCCGGCGCTACGACTTCCCGTTCGTCCGCTGGCTCGAGAAGACGCGTCGCGAGCCGGACTTCCTGACCGACGACGACCTGGACACCTTCGCGACCGGCGACCAGCTGCGGGAACTCTACGACCTCGTCGTGTTTCCCGGGCACACGGAGTACGTGACGACGCGCGCCTACGACGTGGTCGAGCGCTACTACGCACTGGGCGGACGCCTGATCCTGCTGTCCGCCAACAACTTCTTCTGGAAGGTGGAGCGGAGCGAGACCGCGATCCACCGCGTCAGCCAGTGGCGGGCGCTCGGCCGCCCAGAGGCGCGGATGCTCGGCGTCCAGTACCGGGCGAACGACGACGGCCAGCGCCAGGCGCCGTTCTACGTGACCGACCACGACGCGGCGCCCTGGCTGTTCGAGGGCACAGGGCTCCGAAACGGCGACCTCCTCGGCCAGGAGGTCGGCGGCTTCGGGATCGAGATCGACATGACGACGCCGCTCTCTCCCCCGGCACGAAGGTGCTCGCGCTGATCCCGAACCTGTTCGGCCTCGGGCTGAACGCCGAGATGAGCTACCACGAGACGCCCGCCGGAGCGCGGGTGTTCTCCGCGGGTGTGCTCAACTTCCCCGCCGTGCTCTACACCCCGCAGGGAATCCAGCTGCTCGACAACCTCTGGCGGCACATGATCGAGCCCGCGGAGTAGCCCTTCGGCCCGCTCCTCAGATCAGCCAGGCACCGTCCTGCTGGACGACCTCGCCGTCCAGCTCGATTCGCGTGCCGTCCATGCGCAGGTCCTTGACGATGTCCCAGTGGATGCGGGACTCGTTGACGCCGCCGAGATCGGGCATGCCGTTGCCGAGCGCGAGATGCACCGTGCCGTCGATCTTCTCGTCGAAGAGCGTGTTGCGCATGTAGCGCGTGATCCCGGGATTGCAGCCGATGCCGAGCTCCCCGAGGCGGCGCGCTCCTTCGTCCGAGTCGAGCGTCTCGAGCAGGTAGGCCTCGTTGGTCTCGGCAGACGCGTCGACGACGCGGCCGCGCTCGAACCGGAGCCGGATGCCGTTCATCTCCCGCCCCACGTAGACGGCCGGGAACTCCGTGAACGCGATCGTGCCCTCCGCCGAGTCCTCCAGCGGGCAGCCGAAGAACTCGCCGCCCGGGATGTTCGCACCGCCGGCGTCGACCATCATCGAGCGCCCCGCGATCGAGAGCGTGAGGTCGGTCTCGGAGCCGACGATCCGGACCTCGCTTGCCGCGTCGAAGCGGTCGGCGTAGCGCTGCATCCGCTCTCGCTCGGCATCCCAGTCGCGCAGACAGGCGCGGTAGAGAAAGTCCGCGAACTCGTCCGTCGCCATGCCGGCCTCCTGCGCCAGCGCCGGCGTCGGATACTGACATCCGACCCAGGGCACCTGCCCGGCGAAGACGCGCTCGAGGACGGGCCGATACGCACCTTGCAGAGTCGCCATCCGCTCGGCGTCGACGCTCGACGCGTCGCGCGTGTTCTCGGGCGAGAGGACGACGATGAGTGCGTCACAGCTCTGGATGGCGTGGGCCTCGATCGGCGCGAGCGACGCGACCCGCTCGAGCGGCGCGAACCGTGTCCACGTGCGGGAGATGAACGTCGAGTCGTCGAACGTCAGCCGGAGCAGCGCGTACGCATCGCGCTCGGCCACGAGACGGACGATCTCGTCGATGAGCGGACGGCCCGGCGGCGAGCCGCCGATGACGACCTGCCAGCCCGGCTGGACACCGATGCAGGTGTCGACGAGGAGCTCGGCGAGCTTGCGATCACGTGGGTCAGCCATGGCGGCAATATAGGTGCGGCGAGCGCTCGGCTTCGACCCGGGCGAGCGCCGGACTTCAGCCGACACCCACGACCGAGAAGCGTCTCGTGGGTCCGAGGTGTCCGACTTCGAGTCGGACACCCAGCGCCTCAGGCGCCCGAGAGCTCGTCCGCGTACGCGTCGGCGTAGACCTGCTCGGCGTCGAGGACCCGCTTCACGTACGTCCTCGTCTCCGGGAACTGGATCCCCACGCCCTTTCTGCGCCAGGCATCGACGTTGCCCTGACCCGCGTGGTAGGCGGCGAGGGCGGTCGGCAGATCGTCGCCGTAGCGGTCGAGCAGGTGCCGCAGGTACCAGGCGCCGTAGCGGACGTTGATCTCCGGGTCGAGCAGGTCGCTCTCGACGAAGCGATGCCCGCCGGTGCGGATGGCGATCCCCTGCGCGGTGTCGGGCAGGAGCTGCATCAGGCCGACCGCGCCCGCCTGGGAGCGGGCCGACGAGTCGAACCTGCTCTCGGTGTAGATGACCGCGGCGAGCAGGGCGGGCGGGAGGTCGTAGTTGCGCGCATGGGTCTGGACGATCGTCTCGTACCGGAGCGGATAGCGGATCCGCTCGTACCACTCCGGCTGGGCGGTCAGGACCCACGCGATCACGCCCGCCGCCGCAGCGGCCGCGAGCAGCGACGCGAGCCCGATTCGCTTCATGCCGGCGTCGCCGCGTCGTCGTGCGCCTCGAGCTGCGCCACGACCTGGCCGACCCAGGAGAAGAGATCGTCGAACGTGCCCGTGTTGACGTAGTGGAAGTCGGCGCGGCGGATCTTCTCGCGGTCCGGGAGCAGCCGTGCATCGCGGTCGTCGCGCGCGACCCGCCGACGTTGCTCGCGCAGCGACGTCGGCGCGGTGACGACGACGACCTTGTCGAACCGCTCCTCCGCCCCCACCTCGAAGAGCAGCGGCACCTCGGTGACGCACACCCTCGGCGGGTCGTCGAGGTCGGCGAGCTGCTCGCGCCACCCGAGATACTCGCGCGAGACGAGCGGATGGAGAAGCCCTTCGAGCCAGGCGAGCTGCTCCGGGTCGCCGAAGACCGCCTGGGCGATTCGACTCCGGTCGGGGCGCCCGTCCGCGCCGAGAACGCCTTCCCCCAGCCGCGCGACGATCGCGTCGCGGACATCGTCGTCGGACGCCAGGAGGTGGTGGACGATCTCGTCGCTCGAGACCGTGGCGGCACCGTGCGCGCGGAACGCCTCGAGCGCGGTCGACTTCCCCGCTCCGATTCCCCCTGTGATCGCGACCGCGATCGGGCGACGCACTAGCTTTCGGTGGAGTCGGCCTCGGCCTCGGGCTCGGCGTCCGCCTCGGCGACGTCGGCCTCATCGACCGACTCGGCCTCTGGCTCGTCGATCTCGGCCACTGCCTCGACCTCGGCGTCGGCCTCGGCCACTGCCTCGACCTCAGCGTCGGCTTCGGGCTCGACGTCGGCGTCCGCCTCGGCCGTCACCTCGACTCGGCCACTGCCTCGGGCTCGACCTCGGCGTCGGCCTCGTCGGCGACGAGCGTCCCCTCGACGAGCTCGTCCTCGCTGCCGGCGACCGGCTCCACGTCCTCGGCGACGGCGCCGCTCGACGGGAAGGCCTCCTCGGAGAGCCGCAGGTCGGGCATCGAGTGCACGGACGTTCCACCGTCGGCGCGCGGGACGGGCACGGCGCCCTCCTCGACCCGCTTGAGCGAGAGCGAGAGCCTGCGACGGTCGCCGTCGATCTCGAGCACGAGCACGTTCACCGGATCGCCCTGCGAGACGACCTCGCGCGGGTTCTCGACGTGATGGTTCGCGAGCTCGGAGATGTGGACGAGCCCCTCGACGCCGGGGAGGATCTCGACGAAGGCCCCGAACGTGACGACCTTCGTCACGCGGCCCTCGACGACGTCGCCCTCGCCGTAGTGGTCGAGCACCTGCTGCCAGGGGTCGGACTGCGTCTGCTTGAGCCCGAGCGAGATCCGCTGGCGCTCACGGTCGATGTCGAGCACCTTGACGTTGACGGTCTGGCCGATCTCGAGCACCTCGGACGGATGGTTGACGTGCGACCAGCTGAGCTCCGAGATGTGGATCAGGCCGTCCATCCCCTCGAGGTCGACGAAAGCGCCGAAGTCGACGATGTTCGAGATCGTCCCCTCGACGACGTCGCCGGGATTGAGCCGGTCGAGGATCGCCTGGCGCATCTCCTTGCGCTCGTCCTCGAGGACGGCGCGGCGCGACAGGACGACGTTGTTCCGCGAGCGGTTGAGCTCGATCACCTTGCAGCGGAGCTCCTTGCCGAGGAACTCGTCGAGGTCCTGGACGCGGCGGATGTCGACGAGCGACGCCGGGAGGAAGCCACGCACGCCGAGGTCGAGGATCAGGCCGCCCTTGACGACCTCGATCACGCGGCCGTTGACGGGGTCGCCGCTCTCGGCCGCCGCCTCGATCGCCTTCCAGGCGAGCTCGAAGCGGGCGCGCTTCTTCGAGAGGAGCAGGCGCCCCTCGGCGTCCTCCTTCGTCATCACGAGCGCATCGATCTCGTCCCCGACCGACACCTCGTCGGCCGGATTCACGTTCCGGCGGATCGAGAGCTCGGCCACGGGAATGACGCCTTCGGACTTGTAGCCGATGTCGACCAGCACCTCGTCCTTGTCGACACGCACGACCGTGCCGTGGACGACCTCCCCTTCGTTGATCGTCGGGAAGGTGCCCTCGTAGTCGGGGATCAGCTCCCCGTCGGGGCCTGTCGTCCAGACTCCGGCTTCGGGTTCGGTGGGTGTCTCGAGTGTGTGGTTGCTCATCGGAGCGCGGAGTATAGCGGGGCATTCGCTCCACGAATGCCCTAGAAATAGGGCGTGCGCGTGACCCTGATCCGCAGCGCAACGGTGATTCTGGAGCTCTCCGGACGGCGGGTTCTCGTCGATCCGATGCTCGACCCGGCCGGCGCGCGGCCGCCGATCGAGAACACGGCGAACCCCGTGCACAACCCGACGGTCCAGCTGCCGATCGCCGCCGAGGAGGTCGTGCGGGGCCTCGACGCGGTGCTCGTGACACATCGTCACCGGGACCACCTCGACGGGTCCGCCGAGCGGCTCCTGCCCCGCGACGTCCCGACCTTCTGCCAGCCCGAGGACGCAGCGGCGCTTCGCGACCTCGGCCTCGACGCGCGCCCCGTCGACGACTCGCTCGACTGGGACGGGCTCGTGATCCACCGGGTCCCCGCGCGCCACGGCTCCGGTGCGGTCGCCGAGGCGCTCGCGCCCGTGAGCGGCTTCGTCCTCGACGGGCTCTACCTCGCGGGCGACACGGTCTGGTACGAGGCCGTCGAGGCGACGATCGAGCGCTTCCGGCCACGCGTCACCATCGTCAACGCAGGCGGCGCGTCGTTCCTCGAGGGTGGGCTGATCGTGATGGGGATCGAGGACGTCCGGGAGGTCGTCGCGCGCGTCCCCGTCGTGGTGGCGGTGCACATGGAGGCGCTCAACCACTGCTTCCTGACGCGGGCCGAGCTCGCGGCCGCCGTCCCGGGGGTCGTGATCCCCCGGGACGGCGAGACCGTCGAGGTGTGACTACGGGAGCCGCGTGATGCGGTCCTGCGGGCCGGGGGCGACGGGCGAGTTCTTCTCGAAGTACGCCACGAAGGCGTCGATGTCGATCTCGCCGCCGAGCTGGTCCGTCCCCTGGTTGAAGACGGTGAACCCGTCCCCTCCGGAGGCGAGGAAGTTGTTCATCGCGACGCGGTAGGGCGCGAGCGGATCCACCGCGACTCCACCGATCTTCACCGAGCCCGGGACGATCGTGCCCGTCGAGCCGGTGAAGCTGTAGGAGTAGGTGAATCCTTTCGAGACCTGGAGGACGCGGAGCGTTCCGGCGCTCGGGTTGTTGAACTGCTGGGCGAGCAGGTCGTAGATCTGCTGGCCCGTCATCGTCTTGACGGTCATCACGTTGCTGAACGGCTGGACCGTGAACATCTGGTCGTAGGTGACGTTGCACGGTGAAAGCGACCGGGGTCGCCGTGCACAGCAGGTCGGCCCGGATCCCGCCCGGGTTCATGAACGCGACGACGGCCCCGCCGAAGTCCGTCGGGGAGGTCGAGGCGAGCTGCGCGTCCGCGATCACGTCGCCGAGCGCCGTCTCCTGCGCGAACTGAGGTGGCCCGCGTGATGTCGGCAGCGATCGAGCCGACGATGCGGGCCTTGATCGGACCTGCGATCGCGTTGTACTTCGCGATCAGCGCCGTCTGGGCCGGATCCTCGGCCACGTCGCGCGTGACGATCACGTTCTGGGCGGTGCGGCCTCACGTCCTTCGTCTGGTGGTCGATCGTGAGGTCGATGTAGGTCACGAGGCGGCCGAACGAGGACGCGCTCGTGACGTAGCGGCCGCCGAAGTTGCAGATGTACGGCTGGTGCGTGTGCGCGCTGATCACGAGGTCGACCTGCGGGTCGAGCGCGTCGACGATCGGCTTGATGTCGCCGGAGAAGTTGTCGCAGCGGTTGACGTCCATGAAGCCGTTCGGCCGGGAACCGGCGCGGCGGGTTCTGCTGAAGCCTCCCTGGTGGATGAGCACGACGAATGCCCGAACGCCCTGGTTCGTTGCGGAGCTGCTTGACGAGTGCATTGACCGTCTGCACCTCCGGCCGGAACTCGAGGCCGGCGACGGCCGACGGCGTGACGATCAGTCGGCGTGCCCTCGAGCGTCAGCCCGATGAAGGCGATCTTCGCGTTGTCGATCTTCTCGACCTCGTACGGCGGCAGGATTGTCTCGTTCGTGCCGGCGTAGAAGACGTTCGCGGCCAGGTACTTGAACAGCGCGCCGGCGAACGGCGTCCCGTCCTGGCAGCCGTCGACGGGGTGGCAGCCGCCGTTCTGCATGCGGAGGAGCTCGTTCACGCCCTCGTCGAACTCGTGATTCCCGACGCCCGAGACCTGGAGACCGATGAGGTTCATGGCCTCGATCGTCGGCTCGTCGTGGAACAGCGCCGAGGCGAGCGGGCTGGCGCCGATCAGGTCGCCTGCGCCGACCGTGATCGTGTTGGAGTTCTGCTCGCGCAGCATGCTTGATGTGCGTCGCGAGGTACTCCATCCCCGCCGCGCGTCGACGTTCGTGCACCGGTCTGCGAGACCGCGCGTCCGCCGGCGGCAGCACGACCGCGGCCGGCGGCTCGAGGGATGCCGTGGAAGTCGTTGAACGCGAGGAGCTGGACCTTCGTGTCGTTGTCCTTCGGCCCCTTCGCTGCAAGTGCCTGCTGCGCGGCCAGCGACGAGCATGAGCCCGAGCGCCGCGAGCATCGCAATGATCCGTCTCATCTATCTCCCCTTCAGTCGATTGCCTGACGACCTGCGACTGCCTGAACGCGGAGATCCTATTCCGGATCGGAGGGGGAGTCGTCAGTCCTTCGCGTCCGCCCAGGTGTCGCCCGCGCCGGCCTCGACGGCGAGCGGCGGGTCGAGCGGATAGGCGCCGACCATCTCCTCGCGGACGAGGTCGCGCACCGCGCTCGTCTCGACCTCGGGCACCTCGAGCAGGAGCTCGTCGTGCACCTGGAGCACGAGCCGCGAGGCGCGGCCCTCGCGGCGCAGGCGCTCGTGGATCCGCACCATCGCCACCTTGATCACGTCGGCCGCGGTGCCCTGCATCACCGTGTTGACGGCGAGGCGCTCGCCGAGCGAGCGCGTCTGGCGATTCGAGGCGCGGAGCTCGGGGATCGGCCGGCGGCGGCCGAGGAGCGTCGTCACGTAACCGTCCGCCGCGGCCTGGGCGATCGTGCGCTTGATCAGCTCCTGGACGCGCGGCAGCCGCGCGAGGTACGTGTCGATCAGCTCCTGCGCCTCCTCGCGCGGGATCCCGAGGTTCTCGGAGAGCCCGAACGACGAGATCCCGTAGATGATCCCGAAGTTGACCATCTTCGCGGTGTCGCGCTGGCCGCGGCCGAGCTCGGCCTGCGGGATGCCGAACACCTGGGACGCGGTGGCCGCGTGGATGTCCTCGCCGCGCGCGAACGCCTCGCGCAGGACGGGCTCGCCGGAGACGTGCGCGAGGATGCGGAGCTCGACCTGGCTGTAGTCCGCGGAGAGAAGGCGCGCTCCCTCGTCGGCGATGAACGCCGAGCGGATACGGCGGCCGAGCTCGGTGCGGACGGGGATCGACTGCAGATTCGGATTCGTCGTCGAGAGGCGCCCCGTCGCGGCGACCGCCTGGTTGATGGTCGTGTGGAGGCGCCCGTCGCGGTCGTCGATCAGGCCCGGGAGCGGGAGCAGGTACGTGTTGAGCAGCTTCGTCAGCTCGCGCCACTCCTCGACCACGGGCACGAGCGCGTGGTCGTCGCGGATCGCCCGGAGGACCCTGGCGTCGGTCGAGTAGCCGGTCTTCCCTTTGCGACCCGCGGTGAGCTCGAGCTTCTCGAACAGGATGCGTGCCAGCTGCTGCGTCGAGCCGAGCTGGAACTCCTCGCCGGCGAGCTCGTACGCCTGCAGCTCGAGCTCCTCGACCCGCTCGGCGAGCCGTGCGGTGATCTCCCCCATCCGGTACGTGTCGATCCGGATCCCGGCGTCCTCCATGTCGGCGAGGACGGTCGTCAGCGGGAGCTCCACGTCGTCGTAGAGTCGCTCCATCCCCCACTCGCGCAGCCGCGCCCGGAGCGTCGGCGCCAGGCGCCGTGCGGCCTCCGCCCGCCGCACCAGCGCCGCGGTCTCCTCCTCCGTCGCCGGGTCGGGGACGAGCTCGAGGCCGTACTCCTGCGCGAGGTCGTCGAGCTCGTAGCCGGAGCGCCCGGGATCGACGAGGTAGGCGCGCGATCAGGGTGTCGTCCGCGGGCGCGCGGCCGAGGCGGAGCACCTTCGCGTCGTGGGCCGCGAGCTCGGCGGCCGAGCCGAGCGCGCTCGAAACCTCGTCGCGCGAGCCGTCGACGACGAGCACCTCCTCCCCCGTCGCGATCCCCGCGCGGCCGCCCGCGAACGCGACGCCGAGAGGGCCCTTGTGTTGATTCAACACAAGCTCCTCCCGCGGGGCCGCGCGCCACGGGATCGTCAGCTGATGCGGTCTCGAGCGGGGCGGCGGCGGGCAGCGCCGCGTCCAGCGTGTCGACCCGACCGAGCAGCGCACGGAACTCGAAGCGGCGGAAGATCTCCTTGAGCGTCGAGCGGTCGGGCGGGGCGGAGACGAGCGCGGACGGGTCGACGTCGAGGGGCAGATCTCTGCGCATCGTCGCGAGGAGCTTCGAGGCGCGGGCCTGATCGGCGTGCTCACGCACCGCCTTGCCGCGTGCGGGGGAAAGCTCGTCCGCGTGGGTGACGACCTCCTCGAGCGAGCCGTACTGCGCGATCAGCTGACCCGCAGTCTTGTCGCCGATCCCCGGGATGCCCGGGATGTTGTCCGACGTGTCGCCCTTGAGCCCGATGAAGTCGGGCACCTGGTCGGGGCGCACCCCGTAGCGGAGCTCGACCCGCTCGGGCGTGTACACGTTGACCTCGGCGACGCCCCGCGGCGTCATCATCAGCGAGATGTTCTCGCTGCAGAGCTGGAACGCGTCGCGGTCGGTGGAGACGACGCACGTCTTGATCCCCGCCTCGTCGGCCCGCGTCGCGATCGTCGCGATCACGTCGTCGGCCTCCCAGCCCTCGAACTCGAGGTTCCGGTACCCGAACGCCTCGACGATCGGCCGGAAGTGCGGGAACTGCTCCCGCAGGAGGTCGGGCATCGGCCGGCGCCCCTCCTTGTACGTCTCCGCGATCTCGGTGCGATGGGTCGGCCGCGTGTCCCACGCGACGGCGACGCCGCGCGGCGCGTAGTCGGAGAGCAGCTTGACGAGCATGTTGGTGAAGCCGAGCAGCGCGTTCGTCGGCCGGCCGTCGGTCGTCTGGAGCTCCTCGGGGAGAGCGAAGAAGGCACGGTAGGCCAGGTTGTTGCCGTCGACGAGGAAGAGCTCGGAGCCCTTGGCCGGCCCGTCGTCGAGCTGGAGCTCCTCGCCGGTCAGGGTCTTCGGGCTCACCCGGCGAGCGTAACCCACCCGCGAACGTCGTCCGCGAGGACGACGCCCGAACCGTCCATCCGGACGACGCGAGCGCCACATCGACCCTCTACCCTCGAGTCATGGCCGTGGCCGAGACAGCTCGCGCACCCACGATCGTCCCGTTCGTCCCCGATCACCTGGACGGCGCCGCGAGGCTGCTCGCGGAGCGCCACCGGCTCCACCGTGCGGTCGAGCCCGGTCTCGACCCGCGCTACGAGGACCCTGCCGCAGCCCGTGGAGAGATCCACGAGGTCCTCGGAGTGGACGGCGCGTCGGGGGTCGCGGCCGTCTCCGGCGACGTCCTGGTCGGGTTCCTGATCGGCCGCCCGCGCGACGCAAGCTGGGGCGCGAACATGTGGGTCGAGCCGGCGGGCCACGCCGTCGCACAGCCCGAGCTCGTGCGCGACCTCTACGCCGTCGCGGCAGAGCGCTGGGTCGCGAACGGCCTCACCTCGCACTACGCGATGGTGCCGGCGACCGACCCCGCGCTCGTCGATGCGTGGTTCAGGCTCGGCTTCGGCCACCAGCACGTCCACGCGATCCGCGAGGCGCCCGACGCGGCTGGGACCTCCGATGCACCGACGGGTCTCACCCTCCGCCTCGCGCGCCGCGCGGACCTCGACGCGCTCGCGAAGCTCGATGTCGCGCTGCCCGCGCACCAGGCCCGCTCCCCCGTCTTCTCGCGTCTTCCGCTGCCGACCGTCGAGGATGCGCGGGCCGAGTACGAGGCGGACTTCGATGACCCGAGGTTCACGACGTTCGTCGTCGAGCGGGACGGCGAGGTGATCGCCTCCGCGATCGCGTGCCCGCTGGAGGTCTCCTCGACGCACAAGAACCTCTCCCACTCGCCCGGCGCCGGCTTTCTGGGCTTCGCGTCGGTGGCGCCCGAGGCCCGGGGCGGCGGGGCCGGACGCTTGCTGGGCGAGGCCGTGCTCCACTGGGCGCGGGACACGGGTCGCGCGTGGGTCGTCACCGACTGGCGGATGACGAACCTGCTCGCATCCCGTGCCTGGCCCCGGCTCGGGTTCCGCCCAACGTTCTACCGCCTGCACCGCGCGATCGCCTGAGCGGGCGACCGAGCCGGCCGGGCGAGGCCTAGGATTGCCCGGGTGCGCGTGCCTCTGCATTCCGGCTCGCGTGTCCCGCTCGTCACGTTGCCGGACGACGCGGTGCTCCTCGGCGCCCCGCCGCCGCTCGACCCCATCGCCGACGTCGGCTCAGCCGTCGCGGAGGCATTCCGCTACCCGCTCGCCGGCCAGCCGCTCGCGGCGCTCGCTCCGCGCGGGGGCCGCGCGACAGTCGTCGTCCAGCCGCCGGAGCTGCCGCTTCCGACCGCGCAGGACGACGCGCGACGCGACGCGCTCGCAGCGGTGCTCACCGAGCTGTCGCGGACGGGCATCGCGCGGCAGCGCACCACCATCCTCGTCGCCGGGGGCCTCGCCCGACGCGCCGGGCGGCGCGAGCTCGAGACGCTCCTGCGGCCGGACCAGGCGCGCGACTTCCGGGGCGCGATCGTCGTCCACGACTGCGAAGCGGACGACCTACGGCCGATCGTAGCAGGTGGGCACGCGACGCGGGTCCATCCCGCCCTCGTCGAGACCGACCTCGTCGTGACGGTCGGCGCCGCCGAGACCGTCCTCCACGGCGGCCCGAGCGCGCTGGTCGACGCGACGGCGCCGGGGACGATCCGCTCCGCTCGCACGGTGTCGCTGCTCGAGGCCAAGGGCGCGGCCGGGCTCCAACTCGGGACCGCGCTCGAGGCCGAGCTCGGGCGCAGCGTCCCGATCGTCGGGCTCTCCCTCGTGCTCGACCGTCCGCGCGTCACGGGGATCTACCGCGGCTACCCGTGGCGTCCCGATGCGGTCGACGCGGTCAGGCGCTCACCGTTCCGCTTGCTGCTGAACGTCTCCCCGGCCGTCGTGCGCCGCCGCCTGCTGGCAGGCGCGCCGCGCGAGCTCGACGTGGTCGCGGCGCTCGCCGGTCCGCCCTCGGTCGCGCACGCGGAGGCTCTCGTCCGCGGCACAGCGGTACGCAGCGTCGTCGTCGCCCGCCCGCTCGACACGATCGTCGTGCCGCTCCCCTGGGAGGGCGCGCATCTCCCCCGCGAGCCGCTGAACCCGATCACCGCCGCCGCGCTCGCGCTCGGACACGCGCTGCGCCTCTGGCGGAACCGGCCGCCGCTCGTCGAGGGAGGGACGGTCGTCCTCCTCCACCCCTTCTCGCGGGTGATGGGCCACGGCCCGCAGGCCCCGTACCTCTCGCTCTTCACGGCGCTCCGAGACGGGACGGCGACACGAGGGCTCGGCCGTGTCGAGGCACAGGCCTCGCGCGACCGGCGTGCGCTCGCCGCGTACCGGTCGGGGTCCGCCCCACACCCCCGGCTTCCGTTCGCCGACTGGGAATCGTGCGCAGCCGTCCTCGAGCGCGCCGGTCGCGTGATCGTGGCCGGATGCCGCGACGCGGGCGCCGCCCGTGCGCTCGGCCTGGTCCCGTCGCACAACGCCGCCACGGCGCTCGCGATGGCGGACGGGCTCGCCGGCCCGTCGCCGCGCACCGGCGTGCTGCTGGGGCCTCCGTACCCGGCGCTCGTCGTCGCGGACGCCCCGACGACCTGAGGCGGCCGCGCGTCAGTCGAGTCCGAGGTAGGCCTTCTGCACGGCCGCGTTCGTCTTGAGCTCGGACGCGGGCCCCTCGAGCGTGATCCGCCCCGTCTCCATCACGTAGCCGCGGTTCGCCGTCTCGAGCGCCATCAGCGCGTTCTGCTCGACGAGGAGCACGGGCGTCCCCTGGGAGTTGATCTCGACGACGATCTCGAAGATCTTCTCGACGAAGATGGGTGCAAGGCCCATCGAGGGCTCGTCCAGCAGAAGCAGCTTCGGGCGCGCCATCAGCGCGCGACCGATGGCGCACATCTGCTGCTCGCCGCCCGACATCGTCCCCGCCTTCTGCGTCCGCCGCTCGTGGAGCCGCGGGAACAGCTCGAAGACGCGGTCCATGTCGCCCTGGAAGTTCTCCTTGTCGGTGCGCTGGAACGCACCCATCTCGAGGTTCTCGGTGACGGTCATGCGAGGAAACAGGCGTCGTCCCTCAGGGCTCTGCGCGATGCCGCCGGCCACGATCTCGTGCGGGGGCGCCATCGTGATGTCGCGTCCCTCGAAGCGGATCAGGCCCTCGCGCGGGCGGTTCAGCCCGTTGATCGCCCGGAGCGTGGACGACTTTCCCGCGCCGTTCGCCCCGATCAGTGTCACGATCTCGCCGGCGCCGACGCGGAGCGAGACGCCCTTCAGGGCGTGGATCGCGCCGTAGTAGAGGTGGACGCCCTCGAGCTCCAGGACGTCGCCGGCGGCGGCCATCGCGCTCACGCGGCTGCGCCCTTTCCGAGGTATGCCTCGATCACGCGCTCGTCCGACTGGATCTCGGTCGGCGAGCCCTCGGCGATCTTCGCCCCGTACTCGAGCACGGTGATGCGCTCGGAGACGCCCATCACGATCTTCATGTCGTGCTCGATCAGGAGGACCGTGAGGCCCTTCTCGTCGCGCACGCGCCGGACGAACGCCGTGAACTCGGCGGTCTCCTGCGGGTTCATGCCGGCGGTCGGCTCGTCGAGCAGGAGCAGCTTCGGATCGGTCGCGAGTGCCCGCGCCACCTCGAGCCGGCGCTGGTCGCCGTAGGGCAGGTTCCCCGCGCGGTCGTTGTGTCGTCGCGGCAGACCGGAGTAGACGAGCAGCTCGCGGGCGCGCTCGCGCGCCTCCTCCTCCTCGCGCTTGACCTTGCGCGTCCTCAGGATCGAGCTGATGATCCCGCCGCGGAGACGGCAGTGCATCCCGACGAGGACGTTCTCGACGGCGCTCATCTGCGCGAAGAGGCGGATGTTCTGGAAGGTGCGGCCGATCCCGAGCGCGGTGATCGCGTGCGGCGGCAGGTCGGCGACCTCCGTCCCGTCGAAGACGATCGAGCCCGACGTGGGCTTGTAGACGCCCGTCAGCTGGTTGAAGAACGTGGTCTTCCCCGCGCCGTTCGGCCCGATCAGCGCCACGATCGCGCCGCGCGGAATGACGAAGTCGATGTCGTCGGTGGCGACCAGCCCGCCGAACTCCTTGCGGAGCTTCGTCACCTCGACGAGGTTGTCGGCGGCCATCAGTCGTCGCTCGGATCGCGGTCGGTGAGCGTGCCCTCGGTCTGGACGTCGTAGAACGGCGTGTCGTGCACGCCCTCCTCGAACTCCACCTTGTGACGCCGCTCGGGGATCAGGCCGGCGGGACGGAACAGCATCATCAGCACGATGATGATCCCGTAGATCCCGAACTGGTACTTCGTCGGGTCGAAGTCGAGCCCGGCGTCCTGGATCTTCGAGCCGATCGTCGAGAGGCCGCTGAAGTTGAGGTAGGCGAGGATCATCCCGCCGACGGTCACGCCCCAGATCGACCCCATCCCGCCGAGGATCACCATGCAGAGCAGGAACACGGAGATGTTGAAGTAGAAGTCCGCGGGGAACGCGCCCGACTTGAAGCTCGCGTAGTACGCACCGGCGACGCCGCCGAAGAACGCGCCGAGCGCGTACGCCCAGGTCTTCGTCCTCATCAGCGGAATGCCCATCGCCGCGGCCGCCGTCTCGTCCTCACGGATCGCGATCCACGCGCGCCCGAGGCGCGAGTCGCGGAGCCTCACCGAGCAGAAGATCGTGAACAGCAGGAGCAGGAAGGCGACCAGGTAGTACCAGCGCGCGCGGTTGTCGGAGGCCTGGAAGTTGTCGGGCAGGCCGATCGCGCTCAGGAGCGGAAAGCCCACCGGGTCGATCGGGGCGATGCCGAACGTCCCGTTCGTGAGGTTGAAGCCGCCGAAGCTGTCGCCGTTCCGGACGACCACCGGGACGATCTCGCCGAACCCGAGCGTGACGATCGCCAGGTAGTCGCCGCGCAGGCGCAGGGTCGGGAGGCCGATGACGATGCCGGCGAGCATCGTCAGCAGCCCGGCGATGATCAGCACGATCCACATCGTGACGTGGATGCCGACCTGCTCGTTGTCCACCGACGAGCCGAAGTGGAACGTCACCTGCTCGAAGTGCTGCGACGCGAACCACCCCGCGGTGTAGGCGCCGACCGCGTAGAAGGCGACGTAGCCGAGGTCGAGCAGCCCGCAGTAGCCGACGACGATGTTGAGCCCCACGGCCATCATCGTGAACGCGATCATCACGACGACGGTTCCCGTCGTCGGCATGAAGTCGCCGATCAGGGCAGCGTGCTGAGTGGCTCCTCGAGGAACGGGTAGAGCAAGCCGAGCACGATCACCGCAGGGACGAGCCAGACGTTCGGATTGTCCCCGGCACGGCTCCTCACGCGGTCGATGTAGCTCGGTCATGCACCCTCCGGCGTCTGCTCGCCGAGGAGGCCCTGCGGCCGGAATACGAGCACTGCGATCAGGATCCCGAAGACGATCGAGCGCGTCCAGTCGCCGCCGGGCGCGAACCACGTGAGCCCCTCGTTGAACGACTGGACGAAGCCGATCACGAGCGCGCCGAGGACCGCGCCCGCGAGGTTCCCGATCCCGCCCAGCACCGCTGCCGTGAAGGCGATCAGCCCGAGCTCGAAGCCGGTGTCGTAGCGGATGTTGTACTCGAGCAGGAACACGAGGCCCGCGACCGCCGCGAGCGCGCCGGCGATCAGGAACGTCACGGAGATCGTGCGATTGACGTTGATCCCCATCATCGCGGACGCCTCCGTGTCCTGGGCGACCGCGCGCATCGCCTTTCCCTGCCGCGTGTAGCCGACGAACCAGCTGAGCGCGATCAGCGCGGGCACGATGATCGCGAGCGCGAACACGAGCTTCCACGTGACGATGATCTCCCCGATGGTGAATGCCGCGCCCTGGGGGATCAGGTCGGAGCCGCTCTCGTAGTCGACGCCGTAGAGCGCGAGCGAGATGTTGGAGACGATGAACGACATGCCGACCGCGGTGATCAGAGGCGTCAGCCTCGGCGCATGGCGCAGGGGCCGGTAGGCGACGCGCTCGATCGTCGCGTTGACGACGGCGAAGAGCGGGATGGTGACGGCGAGCGTGACGATGATCCCGCCGATGACGACGAGGTTGCTCGAGTCCCCGGTCAGCCCCAGCACCGAGAGGAGCATCGTGCTCGCGACCAGGCCGGAGAGCGAGAACACGTCGCCGTGCGCGAAGTTGATCAGCTGGAGGATCCCGTAGACGAGCGTGTAGCCGAGGGCGACGACGCCGTAGATCGAGCCGCGCGTGAGGCCGTCGAGGGCGACGTTGACGAACTCCTGCGGCCCCTTGACGAAGTTCACGAGCAGCCACACGCCCACCAGGCCCACGAGCGCCAGCCCGATCCCGTTGACGACCCGCGGGTTTCGGAGCGCTCGCAGAACGCGGTTGAGCGCGTCTCTCATGGAGCGGCGACTCTAAAGCGAAACGGGCGGGAGAGCAACAGCCCTCCCGCCCGTCTCCGTGCAGCCCTGCGAACTGCCTACTTACCTGCCGCCGCGACCGTCTCCGGGCTCGGGGAGACGACCGTCTTCGTCGTCAGCTCGTCGGTCGCCACGTAGATCGTGAAGCCGACGACGGCGCCCGAGGCATCCTCGGGGTCGCCGTTGTCGTCGATCTTGAACGAGCCGAGCAGACCGTCGGTCACGTTCGTGTCGAACAGCTTCGTGATCACGTCGGAGCGCGTCCCGTCCGACGCTGCGATCGCGTCGAGCATGACCTGCGGCCGCCTGGCCGCCGTAGATCGCGTACGGGTCGATCGCCTTGCCCTGGAGCGGGCCCTTCTGGAGGGCGTCGATGAAGTCGAGGGCGGGGCCCTTGAACTGATCGATCGGGACTCCCGCGATCGACATGAACATGCCCTTCGCCGCCGTTCCCGACTCGTCGATCGTCGACTGCTGCGTGAACCCGTCGGGGGCGAACAGCTGGACGTCACCGTCGTTCGGCCCGAGGACCGCGACCTTGTCCTTGATCACCTGCGCGCCGTTCTCGTCGGTCAGGCCACCGAGGAAGACGGCGTCGGCACCCGTGCGACTTGATCTTCTGGAACTGCGACGTGTAGCTCGTCGCCTTCGGGTCCCAGGCCTCGAAGCCCGCGATCTTGATGCCGACGCTCTCGGCCGCCTTGCGGGTCGTCGTCGCGACGCCGAGGCCGTACGCCTCCTTGTCGTTCAGGATGTAGACGCTCGTGACGCCCTGCGACTTCATGAACTCCGCCTGCGCGGCGCCCTGGTACACGTCGTGCGGGACGACGCGCACGTAGTTGCGCGTCCCCGACGGGTAGTACTTGTCCGGATCGGTTGCATCACAGCCGCCCGGGATGTTGATCGTCAGGCACGGCCACGTGTTCGCCGGCGAGACCATCGGGATGCCCCCGTCAGACGCCTGGTTCAGCACCGGGATGATGATCGCGGCACACCCCGAGTTGAAGGTGCCGATGACCCCGATCACCTTGTCGTTCTCCGCGTAGGCGTTCGCGTTCGGACGAGCACTTGCCGGAGTCCCACTTGCCGGCCTGCGCGGTCGCGTCGTCGCACGACTGGTAGCCGATGTTGTAGTCGCCGGCCTTCCAGTCCTGCTGGCCGAGCTGGTAGCGGATCGCCGCAACGATCTGCTCGTTCTGCGCGCGCGACGACCCCTGGAGCGGGAGGTCCGACGCGACGATGTAATCGGGATCCCCGTCGCCCTCGTACTCGATGCTCGTGCACGACGACGACGGCAAAGCCTCCGGCGCGCCGCCGCCGCTGTCTCCACCGCATCCCGCCGCGAGGAACGCGGCGCCTGCGACGAAGAGACCGGCGAGGAGTACCCCTTTGTTCTTGAGCTTCAAGCTCCTCCTCCTTCGTAAAGAGACCGTACGCCCGGCGAGGACCGGGCCACGTTGCGTGGCGGGAGTCTAGAGAACGTTCGGCATGCGTGTATCACGGCCGGCCGGTGGCCCGGAGGCGTACGAGCGTGCCTCTACGATTCCCGGGCAGGCCGAAGTGGCGGAACTGGCAGACGCGGCGGACTCAAAATCCGTTGCCCGCGAGGGCGTGTGGGTTCGAGCCCCACCTTCGGCATCAGTTCTTCGTTCGAGGAGACCGTCGAGTGGGCGGAGGCGCGCCCACGCGCTGCGCGCCTTCCACACCCTGATCGGCCCGAGCGACATGCTGGCCTACTCGATGATGGGCCCGCGGCTTGTCGACCTGCGCGTCGGGTCCTGAAGCGGACCGGGTCCCTGACTTCCACTGCTACCTCCGCTGCGACCCGACAGCGAGCCACCACCTGAAGCTACTGCTCGACGCCATTTGGCCGTTCGGCGGCTCTTCCGACCCGCCTGAGCGAAGCGTCAGGGTCGGGGGGTTGCCCGACGGATGCTTTTCTCGCGTGTCATGAGGTCGAGCGCGTTGCGCATGAAGCGTTGGACGCGTCGGTCGGCGAGGGCGCGCATCCGGCCGGGGACTTCAGTGAAGTCATCGAGCCCCCAGGAGAATTGGTGCGATCCTGCTGCGAACACGATCGCGCCGGAGGGCGCGACGTAGCGGGTCGCGTCAGCATTGCCGTCCTTGTCGCCGCCAAGCTCACGGTGAAAGAACACCGTCAGCGCGTGTCCGCAGGATGAGGTGACTGTTTGGTTGCCGGGGATCGTGTCGGTTTCGACACTGACTACACCGCGAATCACCGAGCCAGGCTTGAAACCTGTGCCTCGCATCCAGGGGTCGTTGATGGCGGCTGCTTGCACGGTGTAGTCACCCGCTTGCCAGTAGAGCCCGGGCCCCTTGGTGTTGGATCCCGATCAGCTCGCATTCGTAGCGGGGCGGGATCGACTCGCGGAACATCGCGGTCTTGAGCGCTGGATCGGGATTCGGGTCGTACATCGACTTGAACGCGACGATCGTTCGTCCGACGTCTTCGATTCGAACCTGCCAGTAGGCAGCGTTCGCGCCCATGAAAGCCAGGTTGACGCCGGAGTCGCGAGCGGTTTGAAAGGCGTCACGCATCGACTTCGACCAGTACTCCGAGTGGCCTGCTACGGCGACAAGGCGGTGCCGAAGGAGTGAGGTGGGATGCGCGTCGGTGTAGACGTCGCTTTGGTATGCAACGTCGTAGCCGTTGCGTTCGACAAAGCGGACGAACTGGATCTCCCAACCAAGCGGCCCCTGGCCGCCCGGCCCATCCCATGCATAAGGGCGGTCGAAAGAGACATATCTCGCGCGCGGGCCGAGGCCCGGGAAGTCGTAGAGACTGCGACCGCCCCAGCTGTTGTAAGCCTGCCACGTGAGGACGGGGACCTGAATCAGCATCTTCGAGTCGCGTCGCCGTGCGTTGACCACCACATACGTCGTGGCGGAGTTGCCCGCTTGAGGCCCGTCGAGTAGCAGCACCCGGATCAGGTAGTAGCCGCTGACCCAACTGCGGCCGATCGTCAGCGTATCGGTCGATTGCCAGCCGGCGACGATGCGTCCCGTCGGCTCCGGCGAGGGCATCGCCTCGGCCTTCCCTCGTTCGGAACCGGAGCAACTAGGAAGGCAAATGACCTTGCGCGCGCCGACGCCGGCATACCAGCCCAGCCGATACAAGACGATGCGGTACCTCGCCTCGGGAAACGTGGAGACATGGACCGCGACCTCGGTACCCGGCGCCGCGTCGGTCGCGGAGGCATAGACCTCGGCCGCCCGACCCGTCGCCGAAGGACCGAGCCACCGCGGAGTCCCGACGAGACGATTCTCGGCGGCGACGGCAGACAGGCCGCCGGGCAGCTGCTGTCGTAGCTCGGCCCCCCCAGACCCGGCAGGGACCAGGACAGAAGCAAGCGCGAGAACGAGCATCAACAAGCGTCGTTGACGTTCGAGAGGAGAAGCGTTCCGCCGCAGGGGCCGACCTTACCCCGTTCGAAGGCGGCCGACCACGCTCGCCGCCGTTGCGCGAGCCTTCGTTGCTGGCGACGCTCGTCGCGCGGACCCGACGCAAAGCGTGGCCACGATCGTTGGCGCGCGTACGGTGCGCGTACGGCCGTCCAGGCTCACAATTCCGTTGCCGCGAGGGCGTGTGGGTTCGAGCCCCACCTTCGGCATCGCACCGCCCCGCCGCTTCCGGTATGACCTCGGCAGGATGCGGATCGGGATCCTCACCGGCGGCGGCGACGTGCCCGGCCTCAACCCGTGCATCAAGGCCGTCGTCAACCGCGTCGTGCACGACGGGCACGAGGTGGTCGGCCTCCGCCGTGGCTGGGCGGGACTGCTCCAGCACGACCTCGACGACCCCGCGTCCGCCGACAAGTGGTTCCAGCCGCTGAGCCCCGCGTCCGTCCGCACGATCGACCGCACGGGCGGGACCTTCCTCCACACCTCGCGGACGAACCCGAGCCGCGTCCGGCCGGCCGAGGTTCCGGCGCACCTCGCCTCGCGCGCCGAGGGCGACGGCCCGTTCGACTTCACCGACCATGCCCTTCGCGTGGTCGAGGCGCTCGGGATCGACGTGCTCATCCCGATCGGCGGCGACGACACGCTCTCGTACGCCCTGCGGATGCACGACGAGGGCGTGCCCGTGGTCGCGATCCCGAAGACGATGGACAACGACGTCCACGGGACGGACTACTGCATCGGCTTCTCGACGGCGGTGACGCGCGGCGTCCAGTTCATCCACAACCTGCGCACCTCGACGGGGTCGCACGAGCGGATCGCGGTCGTCGAGCTGTTCGGCCGCTACAGCGGCGAGACGTCTCTCGTCACGGCCTATCTCTCGGGCGTCGACCGCGCCGTCATCTCGGAGGTGCCGTTCGAGGTCGAGCGGCTCGGCGAGCTCCTCGTGGCCGACAAGCGGGCGAACCCCTCGAACTACTCGATGATGACCGTCTCGGAAGGCGCGACGGTCGCCGGAGGCGACATGGTCCTCTCGGGCGAGGAGGACGCCTACGGGCATCGCAAGCTCGGCGGGATCGGAGAGCTGACCGCGGCGCTGCTCAAGGAGGAGACGGGCGAGGAGATGATCGTGCAGGTCGTCGGCTACCTGATGCGCTCCGGCGCGCCCGACTCGCTCGACCTGATGGTGGCGACGAACTACGCCGTGATGGCGGCCGACCTCGCGCTCGAGGGCTCGTCCGGCCGCATGGTCGCGCTGCGGAGCGGCACCTACACGTCCGTGCCGATCTCTGCGACCAGGGAGGGTGTGAAGCGGGTCGACGTGGACGAGCTCTACGACGCCGACGAGTACCGCCCGAAGGTGCGGCACGTGCGCGGCAAGCCGATGTTCCTCTACTGATGCGCCGCATCGGCCTCCTCACGGCGGGCGGCGACTGTCCGGGCCTCAACGCAGTCATCCGCGGCGTGGTCGCCGGGGCGGCGCAGCGGCACGGGGCCGAGGTCGTCGGCGTGCTCGACGGCTGGGACGGCCTCATGGCGGGCAGGGTGCGCCGGCTCGACCGCGCCGCGGTGCGTGGGATTCTCCAGCGGGGCGGGACGATCCTCGGCACGTCGCGACGCGACCCCTACGTCCATGGCGAGGGCGCCGCATCGCTGCGGGAGACCCTCGCGCGCGAGTGGATCGACTCGCTCGTCGTGGTGGGCGGCGACGGAACGCTCAGGACCGCGCTCCGCCTCGTCGAGGAGGGGATCCCGATCGTCGGCGTTCCGAAGACGATCGACAACGACATCGCCGGGACGGACGTCACATTCGGGTTCGACACCGCGGTGCAGATCGCGACCGAAGCGATCGACCGGATCACCACGACCGCCGAGTCGCACGACCGCGTGATGGTGGTCGAGGTGATGGGCCGCACGCGCGGCTGGATAGCCACGTACGCGGGCATCGCCGGCGGCGCCGACGCGATCCTCGTCCCGGAGGAGCCGTACGACCTCGAGGTGGTCGCGAGCCTCCTGCGCTCGCGCGCCGAGCGTGGGCTGCGGTACTCCGTCGTCGTCGTCGCGGAGGGCGTCGACCCCCCTCCGGGCGCGCAGGTGGCCGCCCAGCTCGACGCGTTCGGATTCGAGCGACTCGGCGGCGTCTCGGCGGTGATCGCGTCCCGGCTGGAGCAGCTCACAGGCTTCGAAGCCCGGGTGACCGTGCTCGGCCACATCCAGCGCGGAGGCACGCCGAGCGCAGCCGACCGGGTGCTCGGCTCGCGGCTCGGCGTGGCGGCCGCCGACCTCGCGGCGTCCGGGGCGTTCGGGAGGATGGTGGCGTTGCGCGGGACCGAGATCGTCGACGTCTCGCTCGAGGACGCCTGCGCGAGGCTTCGCGAGGTGCCGCCTGCGATCCTCGACGTCGCGCACACGCTCTCGGCGTGAGCTCGGCTCGGACGGGATGAACCCCGAGCCGTCCCGCGCGACGATCGCCCGGGACGATCAGCCGATCAGCAGCGCGTCGGTCGGCGCGTAGCTGTCGGTGAGCAACGGCACGTCGCGGGTGACGACGGGCCGCTCCCAGCGATCCCTCGCGGCTGCCTGCAGGTCGGGTGCGCCCGGCGCGCGTGCCCGGCGTGTTTCCTCCCACGAGGCCGCCAGGCGCGCCCGGGAGGGCGCCGCCCGCTCGGTCGCGACGACGATGATGTTCCGGATGTCGTCCGGTCGCCTGTCGCCCGGGCCCTCGTACACGGGGTGCAGCTCGACCGTCGGGAACACCGCTGCGTAGGTCTTCCACAACGCCCTCGTGATCTGCGAGCCGCTGCCGGTGACCGCGCCGATCACGTTGGTCGCGACGACGCCGCCGGGCGCAAGGCGGTCCCGGAGCAGTTGCGCGAACTCCAGCGTCGTCAGGTGGAACGGGACGCCGTCCGAGTAGAACGCGTCGACCATGATCACGTCGAACCGCTGGTCCGTGCGCTGGAGGAACCGGCGCCCGTCGTCGACCGTCACGGGTAGCCGCCTCGCGTCACGCGGCAGGTGGAACCAGCGATAGGCGACGTCGACCACGTCCGGGTCGAGCTCCACCGTCGTGACGGTGACGTCGCGGAAGTCGCGCCAGATGCGCTTCGGCACGGCCGCCCCGCCGAGGCCGACGAGGAGAACGTTGCGCGCGGTCGGGTTGTACGCCAAGCCGAGCTGGAGGTAGTCGGTGTACGAGAACCGCGTCGCGAAGGGCTTCCCGAGGTACATGCCGCTCTGGAACGAGCTGTCGAAGCGGAGGTAGCGCGAGGTGTCGTCGTCGACGACGAGCAGGTGGTGATACCGGGTGTCCCGGGCGTCCCGGACGGTGAATCCCTCGCCGCCGATCCCGACCTCAGCGGGGTCGAGCTTGCGAGGCGTCCGCACCTCGCGCTCGCGGTAGAGCGGCGACCAGTTCCGGGCGGCCGATCCCGCGAGCACACCGCCCGAGGTGTCCGGCGCGAGGGCGCCGACGGCCAGGACAGTGGCCCCGGCAGCGGCCACGAGCGCGACGCCGGGCACCCACAGCCGCCCGAGGAGTGCAACGGCGGACGCCGCGACCAGGAGCACGAGTGCGCCGACGGCGAGCACCTGATCGGTGCCGTACTCAGGCACGAGCCAGAACGAGGTCGCGAACGTCCCGGCGATCGAGCCTGCGGTCGAGATCGCGAACAGGCGCCCGGCAGTCCGCCCGAGCCGCTCGATGTCACGCGCCGCGAGGCGCACGGCGATCGGCGAGACCGAGGCGAGCACGACGCTCATCGGGCCGAACAGCAGGACGGCGGCCACGAGCGGATCGAGTCGCGGGCCGGGATCCCAGGCGACGACCTGCTCGAGGACCCACTCGTCGACGAGAGGGATCGCGAGCACGAGGCCCGCCCCGAGTGCGATCGCGCCGATGAACAGGTAGGGCGTCGGCCACCTGTCGGCGAGCGTCCCGCCGAGCCAGTATCCGATCGCAAGCCCGGTGAGCACGACGCCGATGAGCGCGCCCCACACGTAGAGCGAGCTCCCGAAGGTCGGTGCGAGAACGCGGCTCGCGGCGATCTCGACGCCGAGCAGCACCGCGCCGGAGAGGAACACGGCGGCGGCAACCGCGAGCCCATCGGCGCGTGTCCGGTGGCGCTCCATCGCTTCAAGGGTAGATGCGGTAGACCCGAAGCCAGGGACGCGCTCGCCCCTTCCTCGACGGAGTCGCGTACGCCGGCCGCAGCCGCTCGACCTCCCGATAGAAGCGCACCTCACGCGGGTAGTGCGAGGATGCAGCGAGCACGCGGTCTGCGACGCTCCCGCCGATCACCAGCCAGCGGACCCCATCGGCGCGGAGCACGTCGAGGTTGCGGTGCGGATCGAACGGCCGTCCGGGGCCGGGCAGCCGGAGCCGAAGGACGGACCGACCGCCGAGCGGCAGCGACGACGGATCCGCTGCGATCCGCGCGTCGCGCGGGATCATCCGGTCGATCCAGGCGGCGGCGTCGAGACGTGGGTCACGACCGGTGAGCGACCCTGCGTCGGCGACGGACCACCAGAGCGGGACGACCGCCGCGACGAGCGCGAGGGCGGCAAGCGTGCGCCGCCGTCCGGCGAGCACGGCGAGAACGGGGACGAGCGGCAGGACGTACCGGTCGAAATGGGCGTGCGAGGGCAGCAGCGAGAGCCCGTAGGCGGCAACGAACGAGAGCAGGATCAGGTCGGCTCGCTCCCGGCGACGGACTGCGGCCACGATCCCGGCGACGGCGACGAGCACCATCGGGCCGAGCGTGTCCCACAGTCGCCCACCGAACGCGAGCGGGGTCGGTGGATCGCCCTCGAAGCCCAGCCAGCCGTCCTGTGCGAGCTTCTGGACCCGGTGAAAGTCGTCCCATGCGGCGCCCGCGTGGATCACGACGAACGGGCTCGTGAGCACGAACGCCGCGGCGGCGAGGCCGATCGCCGTGCCCACGCGACGCCACGCGCCGGCGCCCGCGACGACGAGCGGGACGAGCAGCACCACCCCCGGGTACTTCGCCGACGCCGCGAGCCCGGCGGCCACCCCCGCCCACTCCAGGCGGCCCGACACGAGCAGGGCAAGCGTGACAGAGACGCCGAGCGCGAGGAACACGTCTGTGACGGCCATGCGCGAGTACGCGACGTACGTCGTCGCGACGGCGACGCCGACGGCTCCGGTGAGCCCCGCAGCACGCCCGTACGCGACGCGCCCGAGCCACCAGGCCGAGACGACACCGAGCACGCCCACGAGGACAGCAACGACCCGCGCCGCACCGTACGACGGCTCGTCGAAGCCGAGCTGCGTCGGCGCGAGCGCGAGAAAGATCAGGCTCGGGTAGTCGTACCAGCCGGGGTCGAGCCCGCCACCGTGGACGACCTCCCAGGCGCGCGGGACGATGTTCGTCTCGTCGGGGTTGAGCAGCGGCAGAGGGAGACCCGACCCGGAGCCGACGACCCTGAGTGTCGCTGCCAGCGCCAGGACGACGCCGAGCGCGGTGAGCTCGGCGGCCGAGAGCGACCGACGCACGGACGCCAGCGCGCTGGTCCTACACGTCCGGGACGCCGTCGCCGACGAGCGCTTCGACGTTCCCGGCGACGAGCACGGCGTCGACTCCTGCACGCTCGAGCTCCTCGACGTCCTCCCTCGAGGGGTCCGAGAGCTCCGCGATCGCGAGCTTCCCTGCCGGCACGTCGGGGAGCAGCTCGAGCACGCGGTCGAGCGGCGACTGCTCGTCGTCGGCCGCGTCGGCCGCGAGCAGCACGATCTCGGGGTCGAGGTGCTCGAGCGCGTGCTCGAGCTCCTCGTCGCTCAAGACGCGGATGACGATCTCGAGCCCGAGCTCGTGGCACCGCTCCGCCCGCTCCAGGAGCGTCTCCTCGTCGGCGGCCGCCAGGACGACCGCGTCGGCCACTCCGGCCTCCTCGGGCGCGGGTCCGTACGCGAGCAGCGGGAGCAGCGTGTGGTCGCGGACGTCGGCGTCGGCCACGCGCACCACGATTCCCTCGGCTCCGCTCGCCTCGGCGCCGCGGGCGCCCGCGGCGTCACGGACGTGGACGAGCACGGAGATGCCGTCGCCCTCTGCGATCGCCTGACTCAGACGTCGGTGGGTCACGGCTCCGGATGCTATCCACGGTCCGCGATGGCGTAGGCTCGCCCACCGTGGCCGGCGTCAAGCGCGTGTGCCTGCTCGGGGCGGAGTCGACCGGCAAGTCGACCCTCGCCCGCGCACTTGCGGAGCGCCACGGAACGCTCTGGAACCCCGAGTACGGGAGGCCGTACACGCAGCTCGGCCGGCCGGCCGGCGCGCAGTGGACGAGCTGGGAGTTCACGCACATCGCGCGGATGCACTGCTGGTACGAGGACTTCCTCGCCACGCTCGCCGACCGGGTTCTCTTCTCCGATACCGACGCGTTCACGACGGCCGTCTTCCACGAGGTGTACCTCGGTCGATCGGCGGCCGGCTTCGAGGATCTCGTCGCCCGGCCGTACGACCTGTTCGTCGTCTGCGGCCTCGACGTCCCGTGGCGCCATGACGGGATCCGCGAGTTCGAGGAGCGCCGACGGTGGATGCAGGATCGCTATCTCGAGCGGGCCAGAGCGAGCGGGCGACCCTGGCTCGAGACCGAGGGCCCGCTCGACCGCCGAATCGATGAGGTCGGGCACGCCGTGGACGCGCTGTTGAACGATCCCACGAGCGGCTGACGAGCGCAGCGACTCGCCCCGACCGGGCGAGGTCGCGCGAGGTCGGTTGCGCCTCGCGGTGCGGCCGGTCGGGCGCCGCGCACGTCGTGGCAGAGTTGGCACGAAGTTGGCGCTGTTCCGTCGCCAATTCGGACGACGGCGCCGATAGAATCGGCAGCGGGTGGTGGGATGGGGTGCCCCGAGAAAGATCCGGCGAACGTCGATGATCTCGCGGGTGGAAGGGCGGAGAGATCGGCGAGCGATGTCGCCGCTCAACGGCCGATCGGATGCCAGACCGTCTTCAGCTCCATGAAAGCTCCGATCTCCCACGGGCTCCGATCCTCGCGCGCGCGGACGACCCGCTTGACGTTCTCGGCGGCGAGCACCTCCAGCGCGGCGACGTCGCCGTCGGCGCCCGTCACGTCGATCGCGTTGACGTCCATATGAGCGGCGAGCACCGGTGCGAGCTCGTCGCGGATCCCGGTGAGCACGTTCACGACCCCGGCGGGCACGTCGGAGGTCGCGACCGCCTCGGCGAGCTCGATCGCCGCGAGCGGGTGCGCCTCGGACGCGACGAGGACAACGGAATTCCCTCCCACGAGCGCCGGCGCGAGCCGGGCGACGAGACCGTCGAGGGCAGGCTCGTCCGGCGCGACCACGGCGACGACACCCGTCGGCTCGGGGACGGTGAAGTTGAAGTACGGCCCGGCGACGGGGTTCGACCCGCCGAGCACCTGGGCGAGCTTGTCGGCCCAGCCCGGCGTACCAGACGACCCGATCGATCGCCTTCGCCACCTCGCGTCGCCCGCTGCACACGCCGGCGAGCGCGGCCTGCCGCGTCTCCATCGTCTCGGCGAGGCGGTAGAGCACCTGGCCGCGGTTGTACGCGGTCGCGGAGCTCCAGGCCGCGAACCCCTTGCGCGCGGCGACGACCGCGTCGCGCGCATCCTTGCGGGACGCTCGCGCGATGTTGTGGCCCTCGAGCTCGAGCGTCCGGCCGGACTCCGAGCGAGGGAACGCGCCGCCGACGAACAGCTTGTACGTCTTGCGGACCGGGAGCCGCGCGCTCACCGGTCGAGCTCCGCCCTCACGACCTGCCAGACGCCCACGACGAGCGCACCGAGCAGGACGAGCTTCGCTCCGAGCACGGCGACCGGCTGCCGCGTCGCATCGCTCACTCGAACCTCAGGTATGCCTCGAGCCCGTGGCGGCCGCCTTCGCGGCCGAACCCGGACTCCTTGTAGCCGCCGAACGGCGACGCCGGGTCGAAGCGGTTGAACGTGTTGCCCCAGACGACACCGGCGCGCATCCGGTCGGCCATCCAGAGGATGCGCGAGCCCTTCTCGGTCCAGATCCCCGCCGAGAGGCCATACATCGTGTTGTTCGCCTTCTCGACCGCCTCGTCGGGCGTGCGGAAGGTCAGCACGCTCAGCACCGGGCCGAAGATCTCCTCCTGCGCGATCCGGTGGCTCTGGGCGACTCCGGTGAAGACGGTCGGCGCGAACCACCATCCCTTCTCCGGGAGCCGGCACGGCGGCTGGTAGATCTCCGCCCCCTCTTCGGTGCCTGCCTCGACCAGCTCGACGATCCGGTCGAGCTGCGCCTTCGAGTTGATCGCCCCGATGTCCGTGTTCTTGTCGAGCGGGTCGCCGACGCGGAGCGTCGCCATCCGCCGCTTCAGCTTCCGGACGAGCTGGTCGTGGATCGACTCCTGCACGAGTAACCGCGACCCGGCGCAGCAGACGTGGCCCTGGTTGAAGTAGATCCCGTTCACGATCCCCTCGACCGCCTGGTCGAGGGCGCAGTCGTCGAAGACGACGTTCGCGGCCTTGCCGCCCAGCTCGAGCGTGAGCGGGACGTCGCGCCCGGCCAGCTCGCGCCGGATCGCCTTGCCGACCTCGGTCGAGCCTGTGAACGCGACCTTGTCGATCCCCTTGGCACGCGACGAGATGCGCGCCGGTCGAGCCGTCGCCCGTGACGATGTTGACGACGCCGGGTGGTACCTGCGCCTGCCGGCAGACGTCGGCGAAGAGGAGCGCGGTGAGCGGGGTCGTCTCCGCCGGCTTCAGCACGACGGCGTTGCCGCACGCGAGCGCAGGCGCGATCTTCCACGCGAGCATCAGGAGCGGGAAGTTCCACGGGACGATCTGCGCCGCCACGCCGAGCGGCCGCGGCCTGCGGCCGGGGAATGCGTACTCGAGCTTGTCCGCCCAGCCGGCGTAGTAGAAGAAGTGGGCAGCCGCGAGCGGCAGGTCGACGTCGCGGGACTCCTTGATCGGCTTGCCCCCGTCGAGGGACTCTGCGACCGCGAGCTCGCGCGACCGCTCCTGGAGGATGCGCGCGATCCGGAACAGCACCTTCGCCCGCTCGGACGGCTTCCAGGCGCGCCATGCGTCGAACCCCTCCCGGGCGGCATCCACGGCCAGCGCGACGTCCTTCGCCCCGGCCTGCGCGATCTCCGCGAGCGGCTCCTCGGTGGCAGGCGACACGGTCGGGAACCATGTGCGTGACCGCGGCGTGACCTCTTCGCCGCCGATGAAGAGGCCGTACCGCTCCTCGAAGGTGACGATCTCGCGTGCCTCGGGTGCGGGCGCATAGTCCCACCCGGTCGCAGCGAGGGCGCCGCGCTTCTTCTCGACCGTCCCCATCAGTCGAGCGTCATCTCGTCGGGCGAGCGGTAGATGCCCGTGCGCTGCTTCCGGATCTGCAGGAGCACGTCGTTGAGCAGCGAGGACGCGCCGAAGCGGAACAGGTCGGGGGTCATCCAGCCGGTGCCGAGCGTCTCGTGGAGCACGCACAGGTACTGGATCGCCTGCTTCGCCGTGCGGATCCCGCCGGCCGGCTTCATGCCGATCACCAGGCCCGTCTCGTCGTTGACGTCCCGGATCACCTCGAGCATGCAGAGCGTCACCGGGAGCGTCGCCGCCGGGGACACCTTGCCGGTCGAGGTCTTGATGAAGTCGGCGCCGCCGGCGATCGCGAGGAGCGACGCCTTCCGCACCGCGTCGTACGTCCCGAGCTCGCCGGTCTCGAGGATCACCTTGAGATGCGTGTCGCCGCACGCCTCCTTGACGGCGACGACCTCCTCGTACACGTGCGCGAGCCGGCCGGAGAGGAACGCGCCGCGGTCGATCACCATGTCGATCTCGTCTGCGCCGGCGTCGACCGCGGCGCGGACGTCCGCGAGCTTCACGTCGAGCGGCGCCTGACCCGACGGGAAGGCGGTTGCGACCGAAGCGACCTTCACCGCGCTGCCCGCGAGCGCGCGCCGGGCGACGGCCACGAGGCTGGGATAGACGCAGACGGCGGCGACGTGCGGGACGGACGGCTCGCCCGGGTCGGGCGTCACGGCCTTGGCGCACATCGCCCTCACCTTCCCCGGGGTGTCCGCGCCCTCGAGGGTCGTCAAGTCCATCATCCGAATCGCGAGCTCCAGCGCATGGAGCTTCGACTCGCGCTTGATCGACCGCTTGGCGAGCTCGGCCGCGCGCGCTTCCAGCGCGACCGCGTCGACCGATCCGACCCGCGGCAGGCGCCCGCCCCCCGGCAGCTCGAGCGAGCGTGGAAATGCGAGCGTCTGACTCACGCCGTCAGTCTAGAGTTCCACCTCGTGCTGCTCCGCGCCGATGCCCGGGTCGACCTGCTCCGCGGGTTGCCCCTCTTCGAGCTCTGCTCCAAGCGCGACCTGCGCAGGATCGCGGCCATCGCCGTCGAGCGCGAGGTCGCGGAAGGCAGCGACCTGATCCGCGAGGGCGAGCCCGCGGACGAGTTCTACGTCGTCGTCGAGGGGGAGGTCGAGATCCGACGCCGCGGCCGCCGGGTCGCCCGGCTCGGGCCCGGGAGCTTCGTCGGCGAGATCGCGCTGCTTTCCCGGTCACCGCGGACCGCGACCGTGACCGCGGCGAGCCTGCTCCGCGTGCTCGCGATCTCCGGTCGGGACTTCGTCGCGCTGCTCGACACGTTGCCCGAGCTCTGGCTCAAGGTGGCACGCACGCTCGCCGACCGTGTCGACGCCGACGAGGCGATGGACGGAGGCTGAGTGCCGAAGCTCGATCCTGCCGTCATCGAGCTCGCGCAGGGCGCCAACTTCGCCGCGCTCAGCGTGATCCTCCGATCGGGCCGACCGATGACCCACATCATGTGGGTGGACGCCGACGACGATCACGTGCTGGTCAACACCGAGGTGCACCGTGCGAAGTTCAGGGCCGTGCAGCGCGATCCACGCGTCACGATCACGATCTGGCGCCGCGACGATCCGTATACGTACGCCGAGGTACGGGGCCGCGTCGTCGACGTCGTCCGCGGACCGGAAGCGCGCGCACACATCGACCACCTCTCGCAGAAGTACCGGGGGAAGGACTACGACGAGTCGGCGATCACCTCCGAGCGGGTGATCCTCCGCGTCGCGCCGGAGACGGTGCACGTCCGCTGAGTGCCGCGTCCTCCGCTGACGTGGATCGACAGATCCCACGCCCGCGGCTCCTCAGAGCCCGAGCCGCTCGAGCGTCTTCCGGTCGCGGCGCCAGCGCGGCCGCACCTTCACGACGAGCTCCAGGAAGACCCGGTGCCCGACGAGGGCTTCGACCTCGGGGCGAGCGCGTGTCCCGATCTCGCGGATCATCGCGCCGCGCTTGCCGATCAGGATGCCCTTCTGCGACTCGGTCTCGACGAGCACGCGCGCTCGCACCGTGTCACCGATGTCCTCGACCTCCACGGTGAGCGCATGGGGCACCTCGTCGCGCGTGAGGTGGAGCGCCTTCTCCCGGACGACCTCCGCCACGCGCTCCTCGAGCGTCAGGTCCGTGCTCTGCTCGCGCGGGAAGAGCGCCGGCCCTTCGGGCAGGAGGTGCACGAGGTCGGAGCGGAGCTCGTCGGTCCCGTCTCGTACCTTCGCGCTGACCGGATGGAGTGCGTGGAAGTCGCCGAGGGTCGCGGCCACCTTCATCTGGGAGGCGACGTGCCCGTGCTTCAGGCGGTCGATCTTGTTGAGCGCGATCACGACGGGAACGCCGAGTGAGAAGACGCGCCGGGCGACGAAGCGGTCGCCTGCGCCGATCCGGTCGCGGGCCGAGAGGACGAGGAGCACGACGTCGACGTCCTCGAACGAGCCGTCGACGGTCTCCTGCATGCGCTCGGTGAGGGCGTCCATCGGACGCTGGAACCCGGGCAGGTCGACGAGCACGAGCTGCCAGTCCTCGCCGTTTGCCACGCCGAAGATCCGGCGGCGGGTCGTGTTCGGCACGGTCGACGTGATGGCGACCTTCTCGCCGGTCAACGCGTTCACCAGCGTCGACTTGCCGACGTTGGGGCGACCTGCCACCGCGACGAGGCCTGCCCTCATCCGCCGTGCTCAGCCTGTCGCCGAACCCGCGACGGATGGATGCCGGGACCGTGCCGAAACCGTGCCGATCGCTCCACGATGGCCGACACGTCCCGGGCCGACCGTGCGCAGCGGCGTCCGGGACGGCGCGCGTCATGCCCCGAGGTCGTCGGAGGAGAACTGCTCGGGGAGCAGCTCGTCGGGCGTCATCTCGACGACACGGCCGCCGTTGCGGAAGAGGACGCGGCCGACCTGCATCTCGGCGAGCCACTGACGGCAGCCGCCGCACGGCGAGGCGGTGACGGCCGCGACGACGAAGTCTCCGGGCCGGTACCCCTCGGCGACCGCGCGTGAGAACGTCGTCCGCTCGGCGCAGACGCCGAGTGGGTAGGCGGCGTTCTCGACGTTCACGCCCTCGACGACGTGCCCGTCGCGGCAGAGGACCGCGCAGCCGACGTGGAACCCCGAGTACGGGGCGTAGGCGCGTGCCGCGACCGCGTCCGCCGCCGCGAGCAGCTCGGCGTCCGTCATGACGAGAACCCCTGGAAGATGGCGAGGGTCACGAGGGCGCCGAGCGCGCTCCCCGAGGCGACCTCGAGCGTCGAGTGCACGCCTGCCTCGATCCGCGTCTGCGCGACGAGCAACGCCATGATCAGCGTCAGGGAGGATACGAGGAAGCGATGCTCGGTGTCACCGAGGATCAGGGTGATCGCCATCCATCCCGCGAAGGCGACGGCCGCGTGACCGGAGGGCCAGCCTCCGCGGAGGGGCGACCCGCGCCCGGAGAGGGCCTTGAGCGCGATCACCAGCGCCGTCGTCAGCACCAGGGCGATCAGGGTCAGCTCGGCGGGCGCGTCGGAGAGCCTGTCCAGGAGGCGCGAGCTCTCGTCGGCGACCTGGCCCGAGAAGACGAGGTAGCCGACGGCGATCGCGTTGACCGCGGCGATCAGGACGGCCCCCGCCCCGATGTCCTTGGCAAGCTTCGCCATGGGGTCGAACGAGGTCGACGCGACGTCGACGGCGGCCTCGATCGCCGTGTTGATCATCTCGGCGATCAGGACGAACGAGATCGACAGCAGGAGCGCGATCAGCTCGAGCCGCGACACGTTCAGCGCGAGCGCCGCGACGAGCACGCCGATCGCGACCGCGAAGTGGATCCGCATGTTCCGCTGCGTGCGGAGCACATGGATGATCCCCTCGATCGCGTAGTTGAAGCTCTCGAAGATCGAGGGCCGGCGCCGCGGCGTGATCACGGCAGGTGCGCGCGCTCGCGCGCCTCCATCGTCGCCCCGTGCTCGTGGCCGAGGAGATGGAGCACCCCGTGCACGAGCGGCCAACGCCATTCCTCGCCGATCACCTGCGGGCAGAGGACGACGTCCCCGAGCGCCCGCGGCTCGCCGGCCGGAAGCGGCTCCGCGCCGTCGATCGGGAACGAGAGCACGTCGGTCGGCTCGTCGACCCCCAGATGCTCGCGCTTGAGCGTCCGCATCTCCTCGGCAGCGACGAAGGCGATCCCGAGCTCACCCTCGACGACCCCCTCCGCCGCGAGCACCTCGCGCGCGAGTGCGACCGCGCCCGCCTCGTCGACCGCGACCCCCGCTCGGTTCGAGACCTCCACCTCGACCATCAGCGATGGCGCGCGGAGCCCGTCTCCTCGGCGTGACGCTTGTAGGCCTCGACGATCCGCTGCACGAGCTTGTGACGCACGACGTCCTCGTGGCCGAACTCGACGAACCCGACCCCCTCGAGCGAGCGGAGGATGTCGCGCACCTGGATCAGGCCGGAGGCCTGCTCACGCGGAAGGTCGATCTGCGTCACGTCGCCGGTCACGACCATCCGCGAGCCGAACCCGAGCCGCGTGAGGAACATCTGCATCTGCTCGGGCGTCGTGTTCTGGGCCTCGTCGAGGATCACGAACGAGTCGTTGAGCGTGCGCCCCCGCATGAACGCCAGCGGCGCGACCTCGATCGTGCCGCGATCGATGTACGCGTTGAGCCGGTCGGCGTCCATCGTGTCGTACAGCGCGTCGAAGAGCGGCCGCATGTACGGGTCGACCTTCGCGAGCACGTCGCCGGGCAGGAAGCCGAGCCGCTCGCCGGCCTCGACGGCGGGCCGCGTAAGGATGATCCGCCCCACCTCGCGCTCGGCGAGCGCCTTCACGGCGAGCGCGATCGCGAGGTACGTCTTGCCGGTGCCCGCCGGGCCGATGCCGAACGTCACGGTCGACGCGCGGATCGCGTCGACGTAGTGCTTCTGCGTGACCGTCTTCGGGGCGATCTTCTTGCCCCGGTGGCGCCAGACGACGTCGTCGAACACGTCGCGGATGTCCTCCGACTGGTCGAGCGCCGCGACGACCGCCCCGACCGTGTCGGGCCCGATCGCGTGGCCGCCCTCGACCAGCTCGACGAGCTCGTCGAGCACCGCGCGCGCCTCCGCCACGCGCGCCTCGTCACCCGAGAGCGTCAGCCTGTTGCCGCGCAGCGAGATCGAGCAGCCGAGCCGCGCGCGGAGCGTGTCGAGCACGCCGTCGCCGACCCCGGCGAGCTCCGCCGCGACCTCGTTCGGCACCGAGAGGACATCCTGCATGCGTCTCAGTGTAGGCGGCGCCCTGTACGGCGCCCGCCTGCGCGCGGCCGGTGCTCGGGGTGCCCCGCTACCGCGTCGCTCCTTCCCTGCCGCCTTGCCGCGCGGGCGACCAGAGCCGTCGACGACCGGCTGCCCGCACGACACGGGCACGCCGTCTCGCGACTCGTCGGCGCGTCTCAGGCGCGCTCGGTGTCGTGCCGGTAGGCGCGCGCGGCGAGCGCGGCCAGTGCCACCGACCACACGGCAACGACGATCCAGCCCGTCGCCCCCCACGCCGGTCCGCCAACTCCCACGTGACTCGCCTGCACGAGCCAGTAGGACGGAAGGCACTTCGCGATCGTTGCGAAGATGCCGTCGCCGGTGATCGGGAACCACGTCCCGCCGAGGAACGCGAGCAGCGCCGTGGTGCCGCCCATCGCGGGGCCGATCGAGTCGATCGACAGAGCGTGACCCATGAGCACGCCGCCTGCCGCGAACGGGATCAGCCCGACGAGGATCAGCAGGGTCATCTCGATCCAGTTGCGCGCGGGCATTCGGACGCCGAGCGAAGCACCTGCCGCGTAGAGCACCGCGATCGTGGCGCACGCCGTCACGTAGCCGGTCAGCACCTTGGTGCGGATGTAGTCGACGGTGCGGAGCGGCGTCACGCGCAACTGCCGGTTCCAGCCGACCGAACGCTCCGCGGCGATCCGGGTCCCCGCGGAGAGCACGGCCGTCATCGTCCCGAACGCGACGAGGCCGACCATGTAGTAGACCGGAGCGGCGATGCCGGACCCGGCGAGGTCCTGCTCGTCGCGGTTCGGCCCCGCGATCAGGTAGTAGAGGACGAGCGGGAAGCCGATCGAGAAGAGGAAGAAGCGGCGGTTCCTGAACGTCCGCAGCAGCTCGTAGCGCGTGTACGTCGTGTTCATGCGGCGCACGCCGCGCTGCCGGCGTCCGTCGTCAGCTCCACGAACGCGTCCTCCAGTCCCGCGCCCGTGACCTCGAGGTCGCGCGCCGCCGGGAACGCGACGAGGAGCGCGCGCAGCGCGGCGTCGCTGTCGGAGCAGGTCAGCACGATCGCCTCGCCACGGACCTCGGCTTCGGTGACACCGGGGAGAGCTCGCAGCAGCACGGGGTCCGCGCCCGCCAGCGTGGCGCGAATGTGCCGCGAGCCGACCATCGCCTTGATCTCCGTCGGAGGCCCGTCGGCCACGATCGCCCCTGCCGCCATCAACACGACCCTGTCGGCGAACGCGTCCGCCTCCTCGAGGTAGTGCGTCGCGAAGACGACCGTCTTGTCGCGGGCGGCGAACGCCCGCATCGTTCCCCAGAAGGCGCGGCGCGTCTCGACGTCCATGGCGACGGTCGGCTCGTCGAGGACGAGCAGGTCGGGATCGGCCACGATCGCGACCGCGAACCGCACGCGCTGCGTCTCCCCACCCGAGAGCTTCTGCGTGCGACGGCCCGCGATCTCGACGATCCCGGCCCGCTCGAGCGCCTCGTCGACGTCGAGCGGGGCACGGTAGAACGAGGCGGTCATCGCGACGAGCTCCCGCACCGACAGATCGCGGAGCAGCGAGCCCGTCTGAAGCATCGCTCCGACCTCTCCACGGTCGACGGCAACGTCGGGCGGCATCCCGAAGATCGAGATCGTTCCGCTGTCGGGCCGTGCCAGCCCGAGCAGCATCTCGATCGTCGTGGACTTGCCCGCGCCGTTCGGGCCGAGCAGTGCAACGGTCTCGCCTGCGGCGATGGTCAGGTCGACGCCGGCGACCGCGCGCACGGGCCCCTGAGGGCTCCGGAACGTCTTGGCCAGGCCCTCGATGCGAACGCCGGTGGGCGGAGGTGCGACTGCGGCTCGCACCGACTCACTATGCCGATCGCGTGTGCGGCTGGGCGGCGGCTAGGAGCCCGTCGGCGGTCGACGTCGCTCAGGCGAGCTTCTCGCGGACGAGCTGGCTGACGACCGAGCCGTCGGCCCGCCCCGATACGCGCGGCATGACGTCGGCCATCACGCGCCCGAGGTCGCGGATCGAGGTCGCACCGACCTCCGCGATCACGTCGTCGACGATCTCCTCGAGCTCCTCCTCCGCGAGCTCGTCGGGCATGAACTCCTCGATCACGTCGAGCTCGAACTCCTCGCGGTCGGCCTGCTCCTCGCGTCCCGCAGCCTCGAATGCCTCCATGGCCTCGACGCGCCGCTTGCGCTCGCGCTGCAGCACCTGGAGCGACTCCTCCTCCGACAGCGAGCGCTGGAGCTCCTTCTCCGCACCGCGCAGCGCGTTCAGGACCAGCGCGAGCGCATCGCGTCGTTGGTCGTCGCGGGCGCGGCGCGCGTCCTTGAGCTCCTCCTCGATCTCGGCGATCAGCGTCATGCGAATCCGGGGAGGCTAGCGCCCCCGAGCAGATGCCAGTGCAGGTGGAAGACGGTCTGCCCTCCGCCGGGGCCGACGTTGACCACGACACGGTAGTCCTCGAGGCCGGCCTTCGCAGCCGTCTCGGCGACGAACTCGAGCATCCGCTTGGCCTCGTCCGGCTCGAAGGCGCCGATATCGCGGAACGTGTCGACGTGGCGCGCCGGCAGGACGAGGAGGTGGACCGGCGCCTTCGGGGAGATGTCACGGATCGCGACGAACCCGTCGGCCGCGTGCACGTGGTCGCCCTCGCGGACGAGCCGGCAGAAGAGGCAGTCCTCAGGCGGCAACCGCGAGCACCCCCTCGTCGGCGACCCCGACTGCGCGCGCGGTGACGAACGTCCCGACCTCGCCCTCGACGAGCCACGGCGTGTAGTCGTCGGCGTAGCCGCGCCCCGGTCGGTCGACGAGCACACGGTCGACGGAGCCCACCCGGTCCTCCCAGCGTCGCCGCGCGAGCTCGTCCGAGAGCGCCCGGAGCCGCGCGCCGCGCTCGCGCTTCGCCTCGACGGGGACGGTGTCCTCGGCAGCCGTCCGCGTGCCGGGCCGCGGCGAGTACGGGAACACATGGATCTTCGTCATCGCGAGGCGCTCGACGAGCGCGAGCGTCCGCTCGAACGCGGCACTCGTCCTCGGCCGGGAAGCCGACGATCACGTCGGTGGTCAGGTTGAGGCCGGCGAGCCGGGCAAGCCGCCGTTCGAACTGCGCGGCCGTGTACCGGCGCGCCATCGCGCGCAGCACGCGGTCGTCGCCGGACTGGAGCGGGACGTGGAGGTGCGGCGAGACGGTCGGGGTCTCGACGAGCGCGGCCACGAGGTCGTCGTCGACGTGATTCACCTCGATCGACGACAGCCGCAGCCGCTCGACGCCCGGGATCGCGCCTGCCTCGCGGACGAGCCGCGCGAGCGTGAATCCGGCGGCGCGATCCCGGAAGCAGCCGAGGTTGACGCCCGTGAGCACGATCTCGCGATGGCCCTGCGCGACCCGGCGGCGGATCTCGCCCAACACGGCCTCTGCGGTCCGGCTGCGGGTCCCGCCGCGGACGAGCGGGATCACGCAGAACGCGCACGAGAACGAGCAGCCGTCCTGGATCTTCACGAACGCGCGCACGCGGTCGAGCCCGTGCGCTGCAGTCACGCACCCGATGGCGCCGACGTCGCCTGCGACGAACGACGCCGCGGCGTCTCCCGTCCGGCCCGTGACGACGACGTTGTCGGGCACCGCCGGGAACGCGCCCTCGAGATTCGACGCACACCCGGTGACGTAGACGGTGCGCGCCGTGCGCGCAGCACGGGACGCGGCCTGCCGTGACTTCGAGACCGCCTCGTGCGTGACGCAGCACGTGTTCACGACCTGGATCTCGCCGCCTTCCGCGACCTCCTCGTGACCGTCCGCGAGCAGCCGCTCGCGAATCGCCTGCGCGTCGGCGAACGAGACCTTGCACCCGAGAAAGCGCGTCGAGAACGTCGCCATGCGAGCCCAAGAGCTTAGACGGTCGAATCGGCGGTTCGGTTTCGACGGCTGCCCGCCCCCTAGCATGGCCACATGAGCTGGGACGAGGCGTTCTCGCACCGCTACGACGAGTGGGCGGCCGAGATGACCGCCGACATCGCCTTCTACGTCGGGCTTGCCCGGGAGGCGGACGGCCCGCTCGTCGAGCTCGCAATCGGGAACGGCCGCGTGGCGATCCCCGTCGCAGAGGCGACCGGCCGCCCCGTGCTCGGGATCGACACGTCGCCGGCGATGCTCGAGCGGGCGCGCGAGCGGGCGACCGAGGCGGGGGTCGACCTCGAGGTCCACCTCGCCGACATGCGAGACCTCACGCTCGACGAGCCCGCGGCGCTGGTCTACTGCCCGTTCCGCGCACTCCTCCACCTCCGGACCTGGGCGGACCGGCGAGTCGTGTTCGAGCGGGTCGCGGCATCGCTTCGACCTGGCGGCCGGTTCGCCTGGAACGCGTTCGCCTTCGACCATCGCATCGCGACCGGGCTCGACGGCGTCCATCAGGAGGCACCCGTGCCTCACACGGTTCGATACGCGGTCGGAGACAACCGCGTCGACATCGACCTCGACGACGGCGCGCGCAGCTCGATCTGGTGGGCGACGAAGAACGAGTGGCTCGGCCTGCTCGACGTCGCAGGGCTCGAGCTCGAAGCGCTCTACGGCGGCTTCGAAGGCGAGCCCTTCGACGACGCGAGCAGCGAGTACGTGTTCGTGGCGAGGAAATGACCAACGACGAGGCCGGCCTCGCGGAGCTCGTCGACCCGGACGCGCACGAGCCGCTCACCGAGACTGTCTGGGACGCCGAGCGGGCACGCGCGGCGATCGCCGCGATCGCCTCGGAGACGGAGCTGGCGTTCGACGCCGACGAGCTCTGGCCGACCCATGCCCTCGACGATGACCCCGATGAGCCGCAGCTCCGTGCCGTCGGGTCGCTGTACCTCGGCGCGGCCGGCGTGATCTGGGCGCTCCAGGAACTCCGGCGGAGCGGCCACGTGGAGCTCCGTCGCGATTGGGCGGACGTCGCGACGACGCTGCCCGAGCGCTACCGCGGCGAGCCGGACTTCCCGGAGGAGGGCGTCGTGCCGTCGCTCTGGATGGGCGAGGCCGGGATCCTCCTCGTCGCGCACACACTCGCCCCGGCGGCGTGGCAGGAGGACCAGCTCCTGGACGCCGTGCGCCGGAACGTCGACAACCCGACGCTCGAGCTCATGTGGGGCTCGCCGGGGACGATGCTGGCGGCGCAGGTGATGCTCGAGCGCACGCAGGAGGAGCGCTGGAGGGCGGCGTGGAACTCGTCGGCGGACCTCCTGTGGGAGGAGTGGCGCGACGACCTCTGGGAGCAGGACCTCTACGGGCGCCGGATGCACGTCTTCGGCCCGGCGCACGGGTTCGCCGGCAACGTCTACGTCCTGGGCCGCGGCAACCTGCTCGATGCCGCGCGACGGCCCGAGCTCGAGCGTCGCGCAACGGTGACGCTCGAGCGGCATGGCCTGCGCTCGGACCGCTTCGCCCAGTGGCCGCCATCGCTCGAGCCGAGTCGCGTACCGCGCCGCACGCAGTGGTGCCACGGCGCGCCCGGCATCGTCGCGTCGCTCGCCTCGCTCGCGCCGGACGACGAGGGCTTGACCGAGCTCCTGGTCGCTGGAGGCGAGCTCACGTGGCAGGCGGGCCCGCTCCGGAAGGGCGCCAACCTGTGCCACGGAACCGCGGGCAACGGGTATGCGTTTCTCAAGCTCCTCGAACGCACGGGCGACGAGCTCTGGCTCGATCGGGCCCGCGCGTTCGCGATGCATGCGATCGAGCAGGTCGAGCGCGCGACCACCCACTACGGCCGCGGACGTCACACCCTCTGGACCGGCGACCCCGGCACCGCGCTCTACCTCGCTGGCTGCCTCACCGCGGACGCCGCGTTCCCGACGCTCGACGCGTGGTGATCGGCGACCGCGGCGAGCGCTACCGCTGGTCCGGTGTAACGTCGCGGAGGCGCTCGACGAGCGCGTCGATCTCGCCCTGCGTGTAGGACACGCGTCGCCTGCGCGCGCCGGGAGGGTCGTGGAGGAGCCCGGCGCCCTCCCGCCAGACCGCCGCGGGGCGGATCGGCCTCGGCTGGAAGCCGCCGCCGCAGTTGGGGCAGACGTCGTGGAGCACGTTTTCGACGCAGTCCGCGCAGAAGGTGCACTCGTAGGAGCAGATGCGAGCGTCGGCCGAGCCAGGAGGCAGGTCGCGATCGCACAGCTCACAGTTCGGACGGAGCTCGAGCATCCGGGACAACGTAGCCGCGCGTCCCGCTCGCGCGGGCACGGCGACTGGGGCTCGTCACCCATCGGCGCGATCGAGTCGGGCCGATCGCCACCGGGGGCACAGCACGGCGGGTCCCGAGCGATGCGATGCGAGACTTGCCGACATGTCCGCGAACGACCCGATCGAGATCCGTCGCCTCGACGCGGGGGAGGTTCATGCGAGCCTCGACGGTCTCGCGGCGGTGCTCGCCGACTGCGTCGCCGGAGGGGCGTCCGTCAGCTACATGGCGCCCTTCACACATGCCGACGCGCGAACGGCGTTCGAGGAGTGGGCCGCCGAGGTCGAGCGGAACAGGCGGCTCCTGCTCGCGGCGTACCTCGACGGCGAGATCGTCGGCACCGTCCAGGTCGTCCACGCGACTCCGCCCAACCAGCCGCACCGTGCCGACATCGCGAAGCTCCTCGTCCACCGGAGAGCGCGCCGGCGCGGCGTCGCGCGGCAACTGATGGAGCACGCGGAGCGCGAGGCCCGTGCAGAGGGGAAGACGCTCCTCGTGCTCGACACCGTCACGGGGGACGACGCGGAGCGGCTGTACGCGAGACTCGGTTGGACGCGGGTCGGCGTGATCCCGAACTTCGCGCTCTACCCCGACGGGCGGTCGTGCGACACCACGGTCTTCTGGAAGTCGGTCTAACCGGTCAGCCGCGGGCGGCGAGGTACCTGTCCTCGGCCGCATAGTCGAAGTACGCCTCGAAGAACTCGTCGTCGAGCGGGAGCGGAGCACCGCATCGGGCGGCCTCGACGAGCCAGTCGATCTCGGCGCCGACGGTCGACGCGTAGTCGCCTGCCGGCACGTAGCCGAGCCGGGTCGCCGCGCTCGTGTCGAGCTCGATCGGCGGTCGAGCGTCCCACGGATGCCGCCCGAGGGCGCAGTCGTCGCCCTCGTCGAGGAGCACTTCCTCCCAGGCGTGATCGAGCCGGCCGGCGATCGTGCGGGCGATCTCGAGGCCGCTGGGCGCATCCGGGTCGGCGCTGTTCAGGACGCGGCTCCCCGGAGCGTCCGCGACGACCTCGATCAGCGCCGCGATGTTGGCCGCGGCAGTCGTGTGGTCGACGCCCGCGCCGCGGCCCGCGAGGAGGACCGTCTGACGCCGGTCGAGCACGCGCTTGACGAACACCCACTCGCGCGGCCGGGTTCCGCCGGCGCCGTGGACCTTCGAGGGACGCAGGATCGTGACCGGCGCACCACACCCGAGCAGGACCTGCTCGGCCGCGACCTTGTTCGCCCCGTACCCTTCACGGGTCGTGTAGTCGCCGTCGCCGGGCGACAACGTCGGCTGCGTCTCGCGGATCGGCCCGTCGAACTCCGGCGGCCCGTCGGAGTTCGAATGCCGGCCCGCCGCGTCGACATACACGGCCTTGCTCGAGATCATCACCGTCGACGTCGCGTTGCGCGCGAGCGGAACGAGCGCCGCCGCGTGGGCAGCCGTGAAGCAGATGCAGTCGACCAGCAGATCGGCTCCCTCACCGAGCGCCTGCTCGAGCTGGCGGCCGTCGTGCCGGTCGGACTGGACGAACCGCGCGCCCGCGAGGGTCAGTGGGAGGGGCATGCGGGTCGGGTCGCGCCCGGTGACGTCCACGCTCCAGCCCGTCTCGAGGAGCCTCAGGGCCGTCGCGCGGCCGATCGGTCCCGTGCCGCCGAGGACGAGCGCCCTGCGCGGCGTGCTCATGGCGTCTCCGACCGGCGCGTCACGGTTGGTACTGCTGCTCGATGGCGCAGATCGTGTCGACGTGGACGCGGATCCAGACTCCCGTGTCGAGCGGCTCGAAGAGCGCGATCGGCTTCTCCCCGCGGACCAGCGCTGCCAGCCGCGGGACCGTGATCGGCGTCCGCCCGGGCTGGGACGGCGTGCCGCGCCGCGTGAGGACGGTCACGCGAGCGCCCGGAGCGACGAGATACGTGAGCAGCCGGTGCCCCTCGTCGATCCGGTAGTTGTCGTTCGGGACGGGCTCGCCCGGCGCGACGACACCGTCCTCTGCGGCGGCGACGTTGGCGGTGAGCCCGCTCGTGAACCACTCCGGGTCGAAGCGCATGAGCCAGCGGCCGGACGCATGCGAGAGGGATGCGACATGGCCGAAGATCCGGTCTCCGCACGGCTGCACGAGCACCGTCCGGGCGGTGGGCCCCTTCGTGACGTAGAGGACCGCGAACAGGGCCGCCGCTGCCGTCGTCGCGGCGAGTGCAAGGACGACGATCGAGCGCGTCATGGTCATGGGGCCGTGGCGGCCGAGCCGGAGCGTCGGAACCGATCCGCCGCCCACCCCTCGAGCTCGAGGGACTCGACATGCGCCCAGCCGTCGTGGGCGGGCCGTTCACCGGCCAGGTACCCCGACGTGATTGCCTCGTGCGCATCGAGGCGGCCGAGGATCGTCTCGACGGGACGGAGGAGGACGTTGGCGAGCGCGACGTCGGCCGTCGGAAGCGCATCGGTCGTCGCGTCGACGGTCGCCGTCTCGACCTCGAGGCCGTTCACGCGCGCGTTCGCGCGCGTCGTCTCGACCGCGACGGGATCGACGTCGACGGCGAGCACGGGCGCGAACCCGAGTCTCGCCGCCGCGAGCGCGAGGACGCCCGAGCCGCAGCCGACATCGAGCAGGGATCCACGCGTTGCCGTGCGTGCGAGGAGCACGACGCAGAGACGCGTCGTCGGATGGGCTCCGGTGCCGAACGCCCGGCCGGGATCGATCACGACGGCGCGGGCCGGATCCGGCGGCACCTCCCACGGCGGGCCGAGCCAGAGACCGCCCGCCACGACCGGCCGGTGGAAGGCGCGCCACGCATCCTCCCAGCCGTCGGCTGCATGCTCGACGCTCGCGCCGGGTAGCTCCGCGACCAGCGCGTCGACATCGTCCGCGGGGACGTAGACGCCGAGCTCGAGCGTGTCGCCGTCGACGTCTCGCTCCTCGAACCCGCCGGGCGCGACCTCGAGCAGCCGCGCACGAGCCCGCTCGGCCACGCCGGCGGGCACGCGCACGGAGACCCGCCGCAGCGAGCTCATTCGAGCCCCTCGAACGGGAACGCAGCGTGACGCGCCGATCGTCCGCTGGGCTGCTCGACGGGGAGCACCGCCTCCTCCGCACGACGGCCGTCCTGCGCCAGGGGTGTCACGCGGGATCGGCGTCGCGCGCCCGCGATGGTCGGCTCGGCGCCCGAGGCGACGACGACCAGAGCCGAGCGCCCTGCCGGCGTCGGTCACCGGAACGCGCTCTTCAGCCGTCCGAAGAAGCCGTCGTCTCCGTGGTACGCGTCGTCGCCGAGCTCCCCCTCGAGACGGAGCACCTCCGCTCGCTGCGCCGGCGTGAGCTTCGTCGGGACGCGGACACGGACACCGACGAGGAGGTCACCCGCGACGACCCGTCTCGAGTGACGGCATCCCGCGCCCGCGGACCGTGTGGACCGCGCCAGGCTGGGTCCCGGGCGGGAGCTCGATCTCCAGCTCTCCCTCCGGTGTCGGGACCGACACGGTCGCCCCGAGCGCCGCCTCGGTCATCGTCACGGATGCGCCGACGAGGAGATCGTCACCGTCTCGCTCGACGCCCTCGAGCGGGCGAACGCCGACGGTCACATAGACGTCGCCGTGCGGGCCTCCGAGCGTGCCGGCATGCCCGGCGCCGCGCACACGAATCCGCTGGCCGTCGTGGATGCCTGCCGGGACGTCGAGCTCGAGCGGCACGTCCTCGAGTGTCCTGCCGTCGCCGTCGCAGCGCTCGCAGGGCGTCTCGACGATTCGACCGGCTCCGTCGCAGCGCGGGCAGGTACCGGACCGGACGATCTGGCCGAGCACGGTGCGTGACACCTGTTGGACCATGCCCGCACCGTTGCAGCCCGGGCAGGTGACGGGCGCGGTGCCTGGTGCCGCGCCCGACCCGCCGCACGCCTCGCAGCTCCGCGCGGCGCGCACAGAGACCTCGAGCGAGATCCCGCGCACGGCGTCGGCGAGGTCGATCTCGACGTGAGCGGCGACGTCCGGTCCGCGGGCGGGACGGGGCCCTGCGCTCCTCGCCTGCCCGAAGAGCGTCTCGCCGAAGAACGCGGCAAAGACGTCCGAGAGGCTGCCGAAGTCCGCGTCCATCGGCTGGAAGCCGCCCCCGCGCAGGCCCGCATGGCCGAAGCGGTCGTACGTCCGGCGACGCTCGGGGTCGGAGAGCACCTCGTACGCCTCGGCGACGGCCCGGAAGCGGAGCTCGGCGTCCGGCTCCTCGCTCACGTCCGGGTGGAGCTCGCGGGCGAGCCGGCGGAACGCGCGCTTGATCTCCTCGTGGCTCGCGTCACGGCCGACGCCGAGCAGCTCGTAGTAGTCCTGCTCCGTCGTCGCCATCACGGTGCTCCGTACACGTCCTCGGCCAGCCGCGAGAGCTCGAAGGCCGCGGCGCGAACCGAGCGGATCGCCTTCTCGTAGTCCATCCGCAGCGGGCCGAGCAAGGCGACGGCGCCGAGCGATCGGTTCGGAAGCCCGTAGCTGGCTCCGACGTACGACGTCCCGTGGAGCTCCTCGCCCTCGAGCTCCGGCCCGACGCGCACGACGGGCCGCTTGGGGTCGAGCGCGTCATGGAGCAACCCGAGCACGGCGGCACGGCGTTCGAGCACCTCGAGCAGGCGCTGGCACGCCTCGAACTCGGCGCCGGTCGCATCGCCGAGCAGCCCGGCGGCGCCGCCGACGTAGAGCTCGGTCGCGGTCGCGACGACGTCGGCGAAGACCGGGCGCAGCGTCTCGAGGAAGCGTCGCTCGCTGAGCGAGAGCCCCGGGTCCTCGAACGCGCGGCGCACGACGCTGGCGCTCGCGCGCTTGCCGACGACCGTCTCGGCGAGGTAGGCCCTCGCCCAGTCGACGAGCCCCGCGTCGACGCCGTCCTCGAGCTCGAACACGCGCTTCGAGACCGCCCCCGACGCGGTGATCACCACGACGATCACGACGTGCGACTGGAGCCGCAGCACCTCGACGTGGCGGACCGCCGCCGCCTCGAGGCTCGGTGCAGACACGAGTGCGAGCAGGTGCGTCGCATCCGACAACGCCTCCGTCGTGCGTCGGAGCGCCTCCTCGAGCTCGTTCCGCATCGCGGTGAGGTCGAGAGGGAACGGCCCCGGGCGCCCGTCGATCGCGCCGACGAGCTCCTCCGTGTAGACCCGGTAGCCGCTCGGGGTCGGGACACGCCCGGCGGACGTGTGGGGGTGCATCAGGAGGCCGATCGCCTCGAGCTCGTACAGCTCGCTGCGCACCGTCGACGACGACACGTCGAGCCCGCCGGGCCGCTCGACGAGCGCCCTCGACCCGACCGGCTGCCCGGTGGCGACGTACTCCTCCACCACCCGGCGGAGGATCTCGAGCTTTCGCCCGGTGAGCTCCATATCCGCATCGTACGGGCCGTCCCCGCGAGCGGACCCTGCCGCTTCGACTACCCGTCGTGCAGGAGGCGGAGCTGCGTCTGGAAGGCGGAGCAGAACAGCGCGTAGCCGAGGCACAGCGTCGCGGCGAAGGCGGCGGACAGCACGATCGCCCGTGCGTGCTGGAGCGGGTCGACCGCGCCGGCCAGGAGCTGTTCGACGATCCTCCTGGGCTCGGTCAGCACGTCCCACGAGTTCCAGCGCTCGAACCGGCCGAGGTAGACCCCGGCTCCGCTCAGGACGAGCGCCCCCCAGGCGATCACCCAACCCACGACGTGGCCGAGGCGACGGGCCGCCACCGTCTGCACGAGGTAGAGGGAGACGAATCCGAGAACGATCCCGATCGTCGCCGCCAGACCGATCAGCACCGCGTCGTACGTACGCGATCCGCCGGCGTAGTCGCCGAGCCACTTCACGTCGGTGACGATGTACGGGGCGTTGGGAAGGAAGGCGAGCCACGCCGCACCGAGGGCCCAGAGCACACCCACCGAGGCCCCGCGGCGCTCCCCGTCGTAGAGCACGAGGGCGACCAGGAACGGGATCCACGCAAGGAACAGGTTCCAGACGAGATTCGTCGCATCGAGGCTGTGCACGGCGACGACGCGGACCGCGACCGCGGCCGCGAGAAGCCCGGACGCGGCAACGAGCGCCGTGACGAGCACGGCTCGCCGCCGACTCTCCGGATGCCCTCCCCCGAACACATCCACCACGGTTCGAGGATACCTTCTGCCGGCACGCCCGACGCGCCGCGAGGACGGTCGTCAGACGAGCAGCTCGGCCGTGACGGCGCCGCCGAGCAGACGCCCGCGGGGGGTGAGCCGCAGCCCGCCGTCGACGCGCTCGATCAGCCCTCCGCGGTCGAGCCGCTCGAGCGCGTCGGCGTCCACGACGCTCGCAAGACCGTCGTCGTCGACCGCGAGCGGCTCGTCGAGCCGCAGCCCGAGCATCAGCCGCTCGACGGCCCGCGTCCGCGCGTCGAGCGTCTCGACCTCGCGCGGCGGGTCCTCGCCCGCCGCGAGCGCGGCCGCGTAGCGCGCGACCGAGGGTAGGTTGCGCCGCCGCGCCCCGCCGAGCGTCGACACCGCACCGACACCGACGCCGAGGTAGTCGGCACCGCGCCAGATCGCCAGGTTGTGCTGCGCGCGGAGCTCGCGGTCGCCGTCGGCACGACAGAAGTTCGCCGTCTCGTACCACCGGTACCCCGCCCGGGTCAGCGTTTCGACGACGCGCTCCGCGTAGCCCTCCATCGCCTCCGCCTGGCGGGCGAGCTCCGTACCGTGCGCGTGCGTGAACCGCGTCCCCGGCTTCGCCTCGAGCTCGTAGCAGGAGAGGTGCTCTGGCTCGAGCGTGAGGGCGTCCGCGAGATCCGCCTCGAGATCGGCGGCGCTCTGGCCCGGGATCCCGTAGATGAGATCGAGGGAGATGTTGTCGAATCCGGCATCACGAAGAGTATGAACTGCCCGTCGGACGTCGTCCGGCCCGGCAACGCGCTCGAGCACCTGGAGCAGCTCCGGCCTGAACGACTGCGCGCCGATGGAGATGCGGTTGACACCCTCGGAGTGCAGGAGAGACGCGAGCGCCGGCGTGATGGTCTCGGGATTCGCCTCGACCGTCAGCTCGTCGGCCGCAGGCAGCGCGACGAGCACCCGTCGAAGCGCCGCCGGATCGGTGAACGTCGGCGTTCCGCCCCCGACGAAGACCGTCTCGACTCGCGGGCGAAGCCGCCAACGCTCGCGATCGAGCTCGGCGACGAGGGCGTCTGCGTACGCCTCGTGCTCGTCGAGTCGCCCGACTGCGGTGACGAAGTCGCAGTAGCCGCAGCGATGGATGCAGAACGGCAAGTGCACGTAGATGTGCCCGATCGTCCCGGCGCAGGGGTCCGCCAGGCCGTTCCTCGGGGCCTCGGAGGCGACCGCCCGGGCGACCGACGACATCCCTACCGCTTCTTCTCGCCGTCCAGGTTGAGGACGGCGAGGAAGGCCTCCTGCGGCACCTCCACCCCACCCACCTGCTTCATCCGCTTCTTGCCCTTCTTCTGCTTCTCGAGCAGCTTGCGCTTGCGCGTGATGTCCCCGCCGTAGCACTTCGCGAGCACGTCCTTCCGCTTTGCCTTGACCGTCTCGCGTGCGATCACGCGGGAGCCGATGGCGGCCTGGATCGGGACGTCGAACATCTGCCGAGGGATCTCCTCCCGCAGCCGCTCGACGAGCAGCTTCCCGCGCTCGTAGGCAGCGTCGCGGTGCGCGATCAGCGACAGCGCATCGACCTGCTCGCCTCCCACGAGCACGTCGACTCGGGCGAGCTCTCCGTCGCGGAAGCCTGCGATGTCGTAGTCGAAGCTCGCGTAGCCGCGCGTGCGGGACTTCAGCTGGTCGTAGAAGTCGAGGACGATCTCGCCGAGCGGTAGGTCGTACGTCAGCAGGACGCGGGTCTCGGAGAGGTACTCCATGTGGTCGAAGCGGCCGCGCCGGTCCGTGCAGAGCTCCATCACGGCGCCGACGAAGTCCTTGGGGACGATCACCTGCGCTCGAACGTACGGCTCCTGCACCTGCTGGGGGTCGCTCGGCATCTCGGCCGGGTTGTGCACCTCGACCCACGCACCGCTCTTCTGCATCACGTTGTAGGCGACGTTCGGCGCGGTCACGAGCAGGTCGAGGTCGAACTCGCGCTCGAGCCGCTCGCGGACGATCTCCATGTGCAGGAGCCCCAGGAATCCGCAACGGAAGCCGAACCCGAGCGCCTGCGACGTCTCCGGCTCGTAGAAGAGCGCCGCGTCGTTGAGCTTCAGCTTCTCGAGCGCGTCGCGAAGCTCGGGGTAGTCGTCCGAGTCCGTCGGGAAGAGGCCCGCGAACACCATCGGCTTGACGTCCTTGTAGCCGGGGAGTGCGCTCGCGGCCCCGCCCCGGCGCGTCGTCAGGGTGTCGCCGACGCGCAGGCGCGAGACGTCCTTCAGCCCGGTCACGACGTAGCCCACCTCGCCCGCCTCGAGCGCCTCCACCGGAACGCGCTGCGGCGACATGAAGCCGAGCTCCTCGGCGTCGAAGTCGGTGCCCATCGCCATCGCGTGGATGCCGTCACCCGTGCCGAGCCGGCCGTCGACGACGCGGACGAATGCGATCACACCGCGGTACTGGTCGTAGCTCGAGTCGAAGACGAGGGCGCGCGCGGGAGCGTCCGCGACGCCCTCCGGCGCAGAGATCCGCTCGACGATCGCGTCCAGCACCTGCTCGACGTTGACACCGGTCTTCGCGGAGATGCGGACGACGTCCCCGGGGGCGCCGCCGAGCAGGTCGCTCACCTCGGCGGCCGCCCCGTCCGGGTCGGCAGACGGAAGGTCGATCTTGTTGACCACCGGCACGATCTCGAGGTCGTTCTCGATCGCGAGGTACGCGTTCGCGAGCGTCTGCGCCTCGATCCCCTGGGCGGCGTCCACGACCAGAACCGCCCCCTCGCACGCCTGGAGCGACCGCGAGACCTCGTACGTGAAGTCGACATGGCCCGGAGTGTCGATCAGGTTCAGCTCGTAGCCCTTCCAGTGGACCCGCACCGCCTGCGCCTTGATCGTGATGCCGCGCTCGCGCTCGAGCTCCATCGAGTCGAGGAGCTGATCCCGCATCTCGCGCTCCGAGACGGTCTCCGTCAGCTGGAGGACGCGGTCGGCGAGGGTCGACTTGCCATGGTCGATGTGCGCGATGATCGAGAAGTTGCGAATCCGGCTCTGGTCCATGGCTGATCGAGCCGGATCGTAGCCGTGGTGCGGCCTCGGCCCGTCTCCGCCTCGACGCGCTGCAGCTCGCAACGCCGTGGCGTCGGCGGTGCGCGCGTATTGTTTCGCCATGGACGACACAGGGATTCACGACCGGATCGAGGAGCTCGTCTCCGAGGAGCACCAGCTCTGGGACACACAGGCGGCGGGCAACGCGACCGAGGCGGACCGGCGCAGGCTCGAGGAGGTGAAGGTCTCCCTCGACCGGTGCTGGGACATGCTCCGTCAGCGCCGTGCCCTCGAGGAGTTCGGGATGGACGCCGATGCGGCGCACGTCCGCTCGGAGGAGACGGTCGAGGGCTACGAGCAGTAGCCGACGATCACGGGCCGTCGCGTGCGGAGCCGCGGCTTGACGTCGATCACGGGCGTCCCGTCGATCGCCTCCAGAGGCTGCACGAGCAGACGAAGGCCGTCGACCTCGACGACGGTGACGCTGTGGAGGCCGATGGGGTTCGGGCGGTCGGGCGAGCGAGTGCTGAACACACCGGTCTCGGGGAGGCTCGGGTCGTTGCGCGGGTGGACGCGCTGCGTCTCGCGGTCGGCCTGGTGCAGCCAGGTCAGGATCAGCAGGTCGTCGCCGGGACGGAGGTCGCGCATCGCGTCGCTGACGTCCTCGTCGAACTCGATCCAGGCCTCGGGAGCACCCTCCGACCCCTGTCTCGGCGCGTCCTCCCGACGCGTCAGCGTGGAGCGCACGCAGCCGACGGGGCGGAGTGACGGGCCTGGGTCGCCGATCCATCCATCGTACGGGCCCCGGGGAGGCGGTCACGCGCCGCGTCGGAGAGCGAGCAGCGAGCCGAGCTCGCGCACGCCGAGCAGCCGGCTGACCCCGAGATAGCCGACGGTCCCCACGCCGAGTGCCAGCCCGACCGACAGGATCTGGCCGACGATGCCGCGACCGACGACGGCGTCGATCGCCCACCACACCGCCACCGCGAGGCCCGACGCGACCACGGACGCGACGATGATCCGGGCGAGCGCCGTCAGCGTCGCCGCGGCCTCGACGCCGCCGACGCGCCGCCACATCAGGATCGCGAGCGCGACCGCTCCTGCGAGGTTGGAGAGCGACACCGCGAGCGGCAGCCCCCACACGCCGACCGGGTACAGCGCCGCGAAGAGGACGACGTTGAGCGCGAGGTTCCCGAGTGCGACGAACGTCGGGATCCAGTTCGCCTGGAGCCCGTAGAACGCCCGGTTGAGCAGGAGCATCCACCCGTTGAAGACGAGACCGACCGAGAAGGCCGCGAGCGCGCCCGCGACCACCGGCGTCTGCGCTGCGGTGAACTCGCCGCGCTGGTAGACGAGGCGCGTGATCGGCTCCGCGAGCACCGCGGAGACGAGCCCGGCGGGGATCAGCAGGAAGCCGATCTGGCGCACGCCCGTGTCCACCGTCCGACCGAACCCGGCCATGTCCCCACGCGCGGCGAGACGCGACATCGTCGGGAAGAGGACGGTCGCGACGGCAACCGAGAAGATCCCCTGCGGCAGCATGTAGAGGCGGAACGCGAGGTCGATCGCGCGGGGCGCGAGCTCGGGGTCGATCAGGCGCGAGGCGAAGAGCGTCCCGATCAGCGTCGAGACGTTGATCAGCCCGAGCGTGAGCGTGACCGGGAGCATCAGCACGAAGAACCGGTGCACGGCCGGGTCGCGCCAGTCGAGGGCCACCCGCAGCCGGCCGTCGAGGCCGCGCAGCCACGGCACCGGCATCAGCAGCTGGACGAGCGTCGCGAGGACGATCGACCCGGCGTAGACGTAGAGCTCCGCGTCCTGGCTCCCCGCGGCCGGGACGCCCAGCACGAGGCCGAGGATGATCACGAGGTTCCAGGCGACGGGCGTCAGCGCCGGCACGGTGAACTGGTCGTACGCGTTCAGGATCCCGACGATGATCCCCGACAGCCCGAGCATGATCACGATCGGGAAGAGGAGCCGCGAGAGCCCGACCGCCAGGTCGAAGTCCCCGCCGGGGGTTCCGAAGAGCTCCACGATCAGCGGCGCAGCGAGGACGAAGATCGCCGTCAGCCCGGTGGTGAGCAGGAGGACGAGCCAGAAGATCGTCGAGGCGACACGCCAGGCGCGAGCCCGCTCGCCCTTCTCGAGCAGCTCGCTGAAGACCGGGACGAACGCGCCCGAGAGCGCCGTGTCCGCCACGAGCGCGCGCACCAGGTTGGGGATCTGGAACGCGACCGTGAAGGCGTTGATCCTCCCCGCCGCGCCGAACGTGTAGGCGGCGATGATCTCGCGGACGAGCCCGAGCACGCGCGACAGGCCGGTCGCCGCGCCGAACACGGCGGTCGAGCGCGCGAGACGACGGCGATGCGCGCGCTCCTCCGCAAGTGCGGGGTCGACGTTCGGGTCGAACGACGGGTCGAGCTCGGACATCCGGGGGAGTTTCGCGGAATCGTCGGAAGCCCCTCTGCTACCATCCGGCGGCCCGCGGCCGGATCGGTCGGGGCCCTCTCACGCATGGCGAACATCAAGCAGCAGAAGAAGCGCGTCGACATCGCGGCCCGGCAGCGGCTCGAGAACCTCCGCTACCGCTCGACGATCAAGACGCTCGCGAAGCGGCTCGAGACCGCCGTCGCCGACGGGGACGAGGCAGTCGTGGCCGCCGAGCACCGTGAGCTCGTCCGCACGATCGATCGGGCTGCCGCTCGCGGCGCGCTCCACCGGAACACCGCGGCGCGCAAGAAGTCCCAGGCCGCTCGCGCGGTCAGCGGCAGCGCCACGTCGTAGCGCCGCGAGGGCCTCAGCGCCGCTCGCGCGTGACGTCGGCGACGGCGAGCTGGACCTCGAGGTCGGGTGCGAGCTTGCTGCCGCCCTTGAGCGCGTGATCGAGGCGTGCGATCCGCACCGTCGCCTCGCGGAGCTCCTCGATCGAGAACCGGTCTGCCTGGGCCGCGAGCTTCCGAGCGGGGTACTCCTTCATCCCGAGTGCAGCGGCGACCTCGGCGGTGCGCGCGCCGCGATCGAGCATCGACTTCGCTCTGGCAAGTCGCGTGACGTGCGCGCTCAGGCGCCCGGCGAAGGCGATCGGCTCCTGCGTCGGACGCGGGCTGCGCCGGTACTCGCCCTCGATCACAGCGAGGGCGCGGGCAAGATCGCGCTCGCCCCACGCGTCGGTGAGGTCCCAGGCGTGGCCTTCACCGAGCGGGGCCGCGAGCTGCTGCACCTCCTCGACGCCGAGCGGCTCGCCGTCGGCCCAGGTCGCAAGCTTGTCGATCTCGCGGGCCAGGACGAGCTTTTCCTCACCGACGATGTCGACGAGCGTCCGGCACGCGTCGAGACCCACCTTCACGCCCCGCGCCGCGAAGCTCTCTGCCACCCAGGCCGCGAGCTTGCGGTCGTCGATCTCCCACGTGAGGACGTCCCCTGCCTTGCTCACTGCCTTGCCGAGCGGCGAGCTCTCCTTCAGCTGCTCGGCGACGAGGCAGAGGACCGTGCCCGGCGCGGGCGCCGCGAGATAGTCGACGACGACGTCGACATCGGCGGGCTTCCACCCGCCGGCCATCTTCCCCCACTCGTTCCGGCGTCCGTCGACCTCGGTCACCAGCACGAGACGCTCGCCGGCAAGCAGCGTGCCCGAGTTGCACGCCGCGACGACGTCCGCACCCGACGCGCCCTCTCGCCCTCCCGCCACGAGCCGCTCGATCGAGCCCGGATCGAACCGCGCGCGTAGCCGGTCGAGGGTTCGCTCCACCTTCGGCAGGTCGTTGCCCGTGACGAGGTAGACGGGCTTCAGCTCCTGCGCCGACATCCTCGCCAGCGTAGAGGCTCCCGGCTACCGCTCGGAGCGCACGGTGAGCGTGCGGCCGTCCGACTCGACGACGACCCGCCCGTCGAGGTCGGTACGGAAGGCCTCGAGCCCCGGAGCCGCGGCGAGCGCGGCGACGGTCTCGGGCCGGGGGTGGTCGTAGTCGTTGTGTGCGCCGACGGAGATCACGGCGATCCTGGGTCGAAGCGCCCGGAGCAGCCCCGGGAGCCCGGGATCCTCGGAGCCGTGGTGGGCGACCTTCAGGACCTCGACCGGTCGCAGACGCAGCCGCGAGGTCACGTCGCTCTCCGCATCGGCGGTCAGGAGGACGTCCGTCGCCCCGTAGCTCGCGAGTGCAACGACCGCATGCTGATTCGGGTCCTCGCTCGGGAGCCCCGGGTCGTCGGGCCAGAGGACCCGGAAGATCAGCCTTCCGAGCTCGAAGACCTGGCCCGCGTGAACGACGACGGTCGGGACGCCGCGTCTGCGCGCAGCGGCGACGGCTTCGTCGTGGTCGCGGGACGGCGCCTCGATCCCCGGGTCCGCGACCGCACCGACGGTCAACCGCTCGAGCACGCGCGCCGCGCCGCCGATGTGGTCGCGCTGCGGATGCGTGAGGACGATCGCGGTCAGCGACCGCACGCCGAGCCGTCGGAGCTGGCCCGCGACGTCCGCCTCGGGCGGCCCCTCGTCGACGAGGATCGCGCCGCCCGGCGCCTCGACGAGAGCGGAGTCCCCCTGGCCGACGTCGAGGAAGGTCACGCGAAGGCCTTTCGGGGCCGACCAGGACGGCGCGGGACGGACGGCGCACGCGACGGTGCAGGCCGTGAGTGCGAGCGACGCCAGCGCGACAATCGCCCCGCTGCGGCGGTAGCGCGGCAGACGGCGGACGAGAGCGACTGCCCCGACGAGCGCCCCGACGGCGGCGATCACCACGGGCGAGGAGACCTGCGCCGACGGCCAGCCGGCTACGACACGGGCGACGAGCGCAAGCCACCACGCGCACCACCCGGCAAGCCAGGCGAGTGCGGTTGCCGCACCGGGGAGCACCGGCTCGAGGCCGGCCGCGGCGAGCGAGAGCGAGATCAGCGGCGGCATCGCCGGCTCGGCGGCGACGTTGGCGGGCACGGTCCAGAGCGCGACCCGGCCGAAGTGGAGCCAGACGATCGGGGCCGTCACCAGCCCGCAGGCGCCGGCGACGACGAGGATCTCCCACAGCTTCCGGTTGACCGGATACGCGTCCGGCACGCCGGTCACGCGGGGCAGGACGACGAAGATCGCCGCGACCGCGGCGAACGACAGCTGAAACCCGGGCTCGAGCGCAGATCGCGGCATCCACACGAGCAGGACGAGCGCGCCGACCGCGAGCGCGTGCCAGCGGTCGCGCGGCCGCGCGACGATCCAGGCGAGCGACGCGAGCACTCCCGCGACCGCGGCGCGCACGACGGACGGCTGCCAGCCGACGGCGAGGGCGTAGGCGAGCACGACCACGATCGCGAGTGCCTCCCCGACGAGCCGAGCGAGCCCCAGGACTCGCGCAGCCAGGACAACGCCGAACGCCACGATCGCGACGTTCTGGCCGGAGACCGCGAGCAGGTGTGTCAGCCCGCTGGCCTGGAAGTCGTCCCGCAGCTCCTTGTCGATGCCCGAGTCCTCGCCGAGGACGATCCCCACGAGCAGGCGGCGTCGCTCACCCGCCGTCCCGCGGGCGAGCGTTGCCTCCACGTGCGCGCGCAGCCGGTCGCCGACGCCACCGATCCCGCCCCGCCGGCCGACGACCCGCCAGCCCTCGTCCCCGCGGAGCACCACGTGCACACCGCGGCGTGCGAGCCACCCGCGCTCGTCGAAGCCGGTCTCGGGCCCGCGCGGCGCGACCGGCCGCGCGCGCAGCTCGAGCACGGCGCCCTGAGGCGGCGCACGCTCGGGCGGGAGCTCGAGCAGGACTCGCTCGCGGATCCTGCGTTGACCGAAGCGGTGCACCTCGGCCGGGGTCCGGACCGCGAAGGGCGTTCTCCCGACCGGCCCCGTGACGACGACGCGCGCAGACGCCGGCTCGCCGAGGCGTGCGGACAGGAAGGACTGCTCGAGCGCGTCGTTCCGGATCGTCCCCCACCAGAGCCCGGTGCAGGCGAGCGCGACCGCGACGAGCGCGAGCCTTCCGACGTCCTTTGCGACGAGCGCGCCTGCAACCGCGACGATGGCAACGGCCGCCGCCAAGGCGGGAAGCGGCCGCACCCACGTCGAGACGGCGATGCCGACGCACGCCGAGCCGATCAGCAGCGCCGGCCACCCCGTCTCGAGCAGCCGCCGCGTCGCCGCCCCCGCCGGACCGTGCGGTGCCTGTCCATCGCACCCGCCGGTCACGGCGTCACCAGGTCACGCAGCTGCTCGATGCGGGCCGGCCCGATCCCCGGCACGTCGTCGAGGTCGTCGACCGACCGGAACGGGCCGTGCTTCGTCCGCCAGTCGAGGATCTTCTGGGCCGTCACGGGCCCGATCCCGGGGAGCTCGTCCAGCTGCTCGACGGTCGCACTCGCGAGGCTGATCTTCGCCCCCGGCACAGAGGTGCCGGCGATCGCCGCAGGCACCCCACCCGGCCCCCGGCGAGGCACGATCACCTGCTGCCCGTCGACGAGCGGTGCGGCGAGGTTGAGTGCCGTCAGGTCTGCGTGCTTCGTCGGCCCTCCTGCACGGGCGACGGCACCTGCGACCCGCGTGCCATCCGCGAGCCGGAAGAGACCGGGTCGGCGAACGGCGCCCACCACGTGGACGAACAGCTTCGGAGCCGCGTCGACGATCGACGCGCTTCCGGGGCCGCCCGCTCGGATCGACGTCAGCGGAGCGACCGTCGTCGGCCCCTGGCTCGCGCCGATGCCCGCCAGGCGTGTTCCGGCGACCGCGAGCAGCGCCAGGAGCGGCACCGTGATCATGGCCAGCTGCGTACGCGTGAGGGTGATCACGTCTCAAGCGTCACGCGCAACCCGTCGCCGGTGTGTGCCGCTTCTGTGCCGAGAGTGTGACCGTGCACCGGCCGAGCCCGGCTGCCGCCGGCCCTGGCGGCTCCGCGAGCGCCGGCTACGCGACGACGTTGACGAGCCGGTCGGGCACCACGATCGTCCGTCGCGGCTCGCCGTCGTTCAGGTGGGAGCGGACCCGCTCCGATGCGAGCGCGAGCGCGACGAGCTCGTCGTCCCCCGTCCCCGCGGGCACGCGGAGGCGGTCGCGCAGCTTCCCGTTCACCTGGACGGCGATCTCGACGACGTCCGTGGCCACGAGGACCGCGTCGGCCTCGGGCCAGGGTGCCTCCCACAGCCGTGCATGGCCGAGTCGCTCCCACAGCTCCTCCGCGACGTGCGGTGCGTACGGCTGGATCAGAGACACCACCGTCTCGGTGGCGAAGCGCACCTCGCCGGCACGCGCCTCGTCGTCCTTGACGCGATAGATCTCGTTGACCAGCTCGAACAGCGCGGCGATCGGCGTGTGGAACTGGAAGCGGCGCAGGATGTCGTCCGAGACACGGTCGATCGTCCGGTGGGCGGCGCGCACGAGCTCGCCGTCTGCCGGAGCGTCCACGGGCCCGCGGGCCGCGACCTCGTGCGCGAGCCGCCAGATCCGGTCGATCAGCCGTGCAGTGCCCTCGATACCGGCGTCGCCCCACTCCTTGTCCTGCTCGGCGGGCCCCATGTAGAGGATGTAGAGGCGCAGGGCGTCGGCCCCGTAGCGCCCCACCGCCTCGTCCGGCGCGACGACGTTCCCCTTCGTCTTCGACATCTTGGCGCCGTTGCGGTAGATCATCCCCTGCGTGAACAGGCGCGAGAACGGCTCGCGGAAGCCGACGAGGCCGATGTCGTTCAGCACCTTCGTGAAGAAGCGCGCGTACATCAGGTGCAGCACGGCGTGCTCGATCCCGCCGATGTACTGCTTCACCGGCAGCCAGTAGTCGGCGATCTGCCGATCCCAGGCGGCCTCGTCGTTCTGCGCGTCGGCGTAGCGGAGGAAGTACCACGACGAGTCGACGAACGTGTCCATCGTGTCCGTCTCGCGGCGCGCCGGGCCGCCGCACGACGGGCAGGTCGTCACCACCCAGTCCTCCGCGGCCGCGAGCGGCGAGCGCCCCTTCGGCAGATAGTCGTCGATCTCGGGCAGGACCACCGGAAGCTGCTCGTCGGGGACAGGCACCATGCCGCACGCGTCGCAGTGCACGATCGGGATCGGGCAGCCCCAGTACCGCTGGCGCGAGAGCAGCCAGTCGCGGAGCCGGTACCCGATCGTCTCCTCGCCGAGCCCGCGCTCCGCGAGCCACGCGGCGATCGCGCGCTTCCCCTCCGGCGCGGTGAGGCCGGTGAAGTCGCCGGAGTTGACCAGCAGCTCGTCGTCCGTGTGCGCGACGTACGCGCCGTCGGAGGCGGCGGTCGAGCCGTCGGCCGGGACGACCACCTGCCGGATCTCGAGGCCGTACGTCTCCGCGAACTGATGGTCGCGCTCGTCGTGGGCGGGCACCGCCATGATCGCGCCGGTGCCGTACTCCATCAGGACATAGTCGGCCACCCAGATCGGGATCGACTCGCCGTTCACCGGGTTGACGGCATGGCGGCCCGTGAAGACGCCGTCCTTCTCCTTCGTCTCGCGCTCGACGGTCGAGCGCGCCGCGGTGTGGCGGACGTAGTCCGCGACGGCCTGCTGGTGCTCCGTCCCGGCCGTCAGCTCTGGGATGAGCGGATGCTCGGGCGCGAGGGCGAAGAACGTCGCCCCGAACAGCGTGTCGGGGCGCGTGGTGAAGACGGGCAGCTCCTCGCCCGTTTCCTCGACCCGGAAGACGACTCGCGCACCCTGGGAGCGCCCGATCCAGTTGCGTTGCATCGTCAGCACGCGCTCGGGCCACGACTCCAGCGTCGCCATCTCGTCGAGCAGCGCGTCGGCGTACTCGGTGATCTTGAAGAACCACTGCGTCAGGTTGCGGGACTCGACCTCGGTCCCGCAGCGCTCGCAGCGCCCGTCGATCACCTGCTCGTTGGCGAGCACGGTCTGGTCCTTCGGGCACCACTTGACCGGGGCCTCGCGACGGTAGGCGAGCCCTCGCTCGAAGAAGCGCAGGAACAGCCACTGCGTCCAGCGGTAGTACCGGGGCTCGGCGGTCGAGACCTCGCGCGACCAGTCGATCGCCCATCCCATGCGCCGCATCTGGCGCCGGATGGCCTCGATGTTGCGGTTCGTGATCTCGCGCGGGTGCCCCCCTTCCCTGATCGCCGCGTTCTCGGAGTTGAGCCCGAACGCGTCGTAGCCCATCGGGCGCAGCACCGTGAATCCCAGCCGCCTGCGGACATGGGTGAAGACGTCGCCGAGCGTGTAGTTGAAGACGTGCCCCATGTGGAGCTCGCCCGATGGGTACGGGAGCATCTCCAGGACGTAGGTCGACTGCCGGCCCGCAGCGGTGCCCACGTCGGGATTCGGGACCACGAAGGCCCTCTCGGCCTCCCAGACGGCCTGCCACTTGGCCTCGATCGCCTCGGGCTCGTAGCGGTCGGTCTCCATCGATCCCTCGAAACGCTCCCTTCGAACGAAAAAGCCTCTCGATCGAGAGGCTCAGGGGGAGTCGGCGCGGCCTTCGCCGCGTTCCTCCCTGGACTATGCGAGAAGCTGCTGCACGAGCCTCATGCTAACAGGCAGGATCGGCGGATGCCAGGACTGCTCCCGGACTCGGCGGTCGTCCACGGTGCCTCGCTCAAGCTCGGAGGCGTGCGCGCCGAGGCGCTCGCCGAGGAGCACGGGACGCCGCTCGTCGTCCTCTGCGAGGCGACCTTGCGCGCGGATGCGCGCGCTCTCCGAGCGGCCGTCGGAGACGACGGACGCGTGTTCTTCGGCACGAAGGCGCTCCCGAACGTCGCGCTGCTCCGGCTCCTGGCCGAGGAGGGGATCGGCGCGGACGTCGCCTCCGAGGGCGAGCTGGCGTTCGCCCTCCGTGCCGGGCTGGGCGGCGACCGGCTGGTCGTCCACGGCAACAACAAGGACGTCGAGTTCCTCGAGGCGGCGGCGGCGGTCGGCGCGCCGGTCGTCCTCGATGCGTCGGACGAGGCGGGGCTCGCGGCGCGTGCGGGGGTGGCCCGCGTTCTCGTCCGGGTGACCCTCGGCGTCGACGCCGACACCCACGAGGCGATCCGCACCGGGCACCACGGCTCGAAGTTCGGGCTGCCGCCGGACCAGGCGCGGGCAGCAGTGGCGACGGCGCTCGACCTGGGTCTCGAGGTGGCGGGCGTCCACGTCCACGTCGGGTCGCAGCTCGCCGACTTCGACGCGCAGGCGGAGACGATCGTTCGTCTCGCGGCGTTCGCCGCGCGCTGCCGCGACGAGCTCGGGTGGGTCGCGAAGGTCGCCGACCTCGGCGGCGGCTTCGGCATCCGCCATCACCCCGAAGACGACGTGCCGGACGCAGCCGAGCTCGCCGCGAGCGCTGCGTCGACAGCCCGCCTCGCATTCGTCGAAGCAGGGCTGCCGACACCCGGGATCTGGCTCGAGCCCGGCCGCTGCCTCGTGGGGCGGGCAGGAGTCACCCTCTACCGCGTCGGCAGCGTCAAGAGGCTCCCCGGGCGCACCTGGGCGGCGATCGACGGAGGGATGTCCGACAACCCGCGGCCACAGCTCTACGGCGCCCGCTACACGGCGCTCTCGGCGTCGCGCGCCGACGAGCCGGCGGACGAGATCGTCAGCATCGCCGGGATGCACTGCGAGTCGGGCGACGTGCTGATCGACGACGTGGGCCTCCCGACCCCCCGGCGGGGCGACCTGCTCGCCGTTCCGGCGACCGGGGCGTACACCCTCGCGATGGCGTCGAACTACAACGGCGTGCCGCGCCCGGCCGCCGTCCTCGTCCGCGACGGCGCCGCGACCGCGATCCGGCGGCGCGAGTCGATCGACGACCTCCTCCGAGCCGAGATCGAGTGAGCGACGGGCTCCGGACGGCGGCCGTGCTCGTGCCGGTGTTCCGAGACGCGGTCGGAGACGCTCGGGTCGTCCTGGTCGTCCGGGCCGACGACGGCGGACAGCACGGTGGACAGCTCGGCCTCCCGGGCGGGAAGCCCGAGCCCGGCGACGCCGACCTGCTCGCGACGGCTCTTCGCGAGGCCGAGGAAGAGGTCGGGCTGTCGCCGACCGCCGTGGAGGTGGTCGCGACCCTCGCGCCGCTCGCGACGCAGGCGACCGGCTGGCTCGTGCACCCGTTCCTCGCCCGGGTCCCCTCGGACACCGCGTGGCGGCTCCAGGAGACCGAGATCGTCGGCATCCTCACGCCCGCCGCGAGGGCGCTCGCCGATCCGGCCTCGCGCGCGATGCTGCCCTTCTCGTCGCTGCGATTTCCGGAGCCCTTGCTCGTCGACGGGATCGACGTCGAGGGCCACGTCCTGTGGGGCATGACCCTCCGGCTGCTCGACACCGTCCTGCCGCGGCTCCTCGGCGGCGAATGGGACATCTGATCCTCGCCGGCGCGGAGACATCCCAGCACACCACCCCGAACGCCCGATCTCTAGGCTCCGTCGCATGCAGATGAACCTCCTCGACGACGAGGGCTGGCTCGAGCGGACCTGGCCGCCGGAGCGCCCCGGCTACGTCTGGCGGCGTAAGCGCGTGGCGGGAGAGCACCTCGGCGCCGGTCTCTTCGAGCTTCCTCCCGGTGAGAGCACGTTCCCGTACCACTACGAGCTCGGGAACGACGAGCTGCTCGTGGTCGTCTCGGGGACCCCGACCTTGCGCGCCCCGGACGGCGAGCGGGAGCTCGCACCCGGCGACTGCGTCCTCTTCCCGAGCGGCCCTACCGGTGCGCACAAGGTCACGAACGGGTCGACGGGGCCGGCTCGGGTCCTGATCGTGTCGAACTTCGCGTTGCCGCGGGCGGTCGTCCAGCCGGACAGCGGCAAGATGTCGGTGCGCTGGGGCGCAGGCCCGGACGAGCGGCGATGGTTCTTCCTCGGCGACGACGCCGACTACTGGGACGGCGAGGCGGAGCGATGACCGTCGTGTGCCCCTCGTGGCGCCCTGACCGCCGCGCACCGTTGCAGAGAGTGAGAGGCGAGGGAGGAAGCAGCGCAGCTGGTGCCGTCGGCGTCGACGGCGTGACGTCAGCGCGTCCGTACGAAGCCGGCACACCCTCGGCACGGTCCCGTCGGTCGTTCTCCGATAGCGTGGACCCAGGGACACCGGGGTGCCCCTGGGGGCGGTTGGGGACCCGGCCGATAGCGGGACGCACGAGATCGAGGACCGTGCGCGTCCTGGTGACGGGCGCGACCGAGCCCGGGACACCGGAGCGGGGACCGCCGCTCCTCGCCGCTGACCGACGCATAGCCGGGGAGACCTCGGGTCACCACCGCGCGGGGCCGCCGCAGATGTCAGGCCGGCAGCGTCAGCGCCTCGATGTCACTCGGGTAGTCGGTCAGGATCTCGATCCCGTCCGCGTGCACCACGACGGTGTCCGAGTGCCGGAACCCACCGAGCCCTTCGACGTACACCCCCGGTTCGATCGTGAAGACCATCCCGGGCTCGACGACCGTGTGGTCGCCGACGTCGAGGAACGGCGCCTCGTGGTTGCGGAGCCCGATCGCATGGCCGGTGTGCTGGCTCCACGTGCCGAGAATCCCTGCGTCCTCGAAATACGAGAGCACGGCCCCGTCGACGTCGGCGCACGTGGCACCCGGCCTGAGCGCGCCGAAGGCCACCTGCTGCGCGGCGCGCATGTGGTCGAAGTGCCGTCGCACCTCCTCGGTCGGAGCGCCGACGATCATCGCGCGCTCGAGCTCCGCGTTGTACCCCCACACGGGCGCGCTCGTCTCGCTGACGAGAACGTCGCCCGGACGGAGCTCGATGTTGTGCGCCACGGCGTGCGCCCAGGCGCTGCGTGCGCCGATCTGGCCGCGATAGCCCGCCGACGCGCCGTCCGTCGAGGAGAGCCCGCCGTCGTAGTCGGGGCCGAGCGCGTCCAGCATCGCGAGGCTCGCCTCGTACCCGGCGCGCAGCCCCGCCTGCGCCTCGGTCGTCCCGGCCCGGCTGTACTGCTGCAGAAGACGATGCGCCTGCCCACACCAGCGGGCGCTCTCGCGGATGAGCTCGACCTCCGCGTCGCTCTTGCGCGCCATCAGCGGCTCGAGCGCGGAGGCCGCGGGCACGACCTCGGCGCCGGTCACCGCGGACAGCGACGGCCCCTCGTACCCCAGGATCCCCGGATAGCCGTCCTGATCGGCGGCGATCGTGCCCGAGATCCCGAGCTCGTCGAGGAGCCGGGCGAGCACCGTCATCGGATGCTCGACCCCGGGGTACTCGACGTACGACTCGACGCGGTCGAAGTCGGTCTCCGCGCGCACGCGCGCGGCCTCGAACTCCGGGACGAACGCGGCCGTCTCGCCGGCCGCGGTCTCGACATAGGCGACGGGCCGCTCCGTGGCGAGGAAGGAGAACCGCGTCAGGTACTGGACGTAGCTCTGGTCGAAGACGACGAGGCCCTCGGGCCGTCGGTCGGCGAGCGCAGCCCGCAGGCGTTCCCGCCGCTCGCACAGCTCGTCACGCCCGATCCCCGTTGCGACTCCCATGCGGCGACGATAGTCGGGTCGACGTCCCGGACGCGCCGGACCCGTCAGTCCGGCCGGTGCCGGCGCCGGAGCTCGTCCTCGACCGCCCCGGGCTGCAGGCCGCGCGCCGCGAGCAGGACGTAGCTGTGGAACCAGAGGTCGGCGAGCTCCTCGACGAGCCGCTCGTCCGACTCGGTCACCGCGGCGAGCGCCGCCTCGACCCCCTCCTCCCCCACCTTGCGCGCGGCCGCCGCGGGGCCGCCGTCGAGCAACCGCGCGACGTACGAGCCCTCGGGCCGCGTCGCCGCGCGCTCGGCGACGATCCGCCAGAGCCACGGCGCGAAGCACGACTCCGCGCCGGTGTGGCAGGCCGGGCCGGTCGGGTGCACGCGGTAGAGCAGGGCATCGCCGTCGCAGTCGTCCCGGATCTCCTCGACCGCCATCGTGTTCCCGGACGTCGCGCCCTTGTGCCACAGCTCCGCGCGCGAGCGGCTCCAGAACCACGCCTCGCCAGTCTCCCGGGTGCGGCGGATCGCCTCCTCGTTCGCGTACGCGAGCATCAGCACTCGATCCGTCCCCGCGTCCTGGACGATCACCGGCGTCAGCGCCTCATCGGCCATCCCGCCTCCTCGAGCTCGGCCTTCAACTCCGGCAGCCGCTCCGGCCGCTCGTGCACGATCGACGCGATCAGCGCGGCCTCGGCGCCGACGGCGAACGCGTCCGCGAGATGGCGTGCCTCGCCCGCCCCACCGGATGCGATCACCGGCACCTCGACGGCGTCGACGACGCGTCGGGTGAGCTCGAGGTCGTACCCGGCGCGCGTCCCGTCGGCGTCGATGGACGTCAGCAGGATCTCGCCCGCACCGCGGTCGACAGCCTCGCAGGCCCACTCCACCGCATCGCGGCCGCGGGGGCGACGCCCGGCGTGCGTCACGACCTCGCCGGCACGTGCGTCGATTGCGCAGACCACGGCCTGGCTCCCGAACTCGGCGGACAGCGCGGTGAGGATCTCGGGCTCGTCGAACGCGGCACGATTGACCGCGACCTTGTCGGCGCCCGCCAGCAGCAGGTCACGCGCATCGCCGATGCCCGTGATCCCCCCGCCCGCCGTGAACGGGATCGTCAGCTCGTCGGCCGCGCGCCCGATCACCTCGAGGATCGGCCCTCGCCCTTCGAGCGTCGCCGTGATGTCGAGGAAGACGAGCTCGTCGGCCCCGAGCTCGGAGTAGCGGCCCGCGAGGTCGACCGGCTCCCCCATCTCGCGGAGGTTCTCGAAGTTGACACCCTTGACGACGCGACCCTCGGCGACGTCGAGACAGGGGATCACGCGCTTCTTGACCATGCCAGGAGGTTCTGGAGGACGCGGGCGCCCGTCGCGGCGCTGCGCTCGGGGTGGAACTGGACGCCGGCGAGCGGCCCGTCCTCGACAGCGGCGACGACTGCGCCGCCATGGTCGACCGTCGCGGTGACGATGTCGCGATCGTCGGGCTCGGCGGCGAAGCTGTGAGCGAAGTACACGTCGGACCCGCCGACACCGTCGAGAAGCGCCGAGGGACGGCTCGGGGCGAGGGTGTTCCAACCCATGTGCGGGACGCGCTCCGCCCGTAGCCGCCGAACCGGGCCGGCGAGGAGCCTCAGCCCCTGGCCGCCTTCCTCGCTCTCGCCGAACAGCAGCTGGAGCCCGACGCAGATGCCGGCGACGGGCCGGCCCGCGCCGACGCGCTCGCGGAGCGCCTGATCGAGCCCGTGACGCTCGAGCCCCGCGGCCGCGCTCTCGACATGCCCGACGCCGGCGATCAGCGCAAGCGGCGCGTCTGCGACCACCGCAGGGTCGACCGTGACAACTGGATCGGCCCCCGCGCGGAGGAGCGCCGACGCCAGCGAGCGCAGGTTCCCCGCGCCGTAGTCGGCGAGCGCCACCCTCACGCGAGGCCCTTCGTCGACCGGACGCCCGCGCCGCCGGGGGCGACCGCCTGCCGGAATGCCTGGCCGAGCGCCTTGTAGGCCGCCTCGGCGACGTGGTGGTCGTCGGCACCGGACGACTCGACGTGCACGGTGCAGCCGGCCTCGATCGCGAAGCGCTCGAGCGCATGGCCGAGGAGGGACACGGTCAGCGACCCGACCCGCTCGCCGCCGAAGGCGAGCACGATCTCCGGATGGGGCCGGCGCACGAGATCGACCGCCGCGGTGGCACGGGCCTCGTCCATGGGGACGATCGCCGATCCGTAGCGCGCGACACCCTCGCGTGCGCCGAGCGCCTGCCCGATCGCGCCGCCGAGGGCCGCGTGGACGTCCTCGACGGTGTGGTGCTCGTCGACGTCGAGATCGCCGCCTGCGGCGAGCTCTAGGTCGAAGCCCGCGTGGAACGCGAACAGCGTCAGAAGGTGGTCGAGGAAGCCGATCCCGGTCTCGACGCGCGTCCGCCCGGTCCCGTCGAGGGCCACCGTCAGCCGGAGCGCCGTCTCGGTCGTCGTGCGCAGCACCGTGGCCTCGCGCCCCATCGGGGGGCCGGGCGGTGCGCCGAGCGCACGGAGGAGCAGGTCGTTCTCCGAAGGCCGGCGCACCGTCAGCCGGATGCCCTCGGGGAACACACGCGCCACGATCCCCTGCTTCTCGAGCCGCTCGCCGAGCGGCTCCTCGGTCCGCACGAAGACGAAGTTCGTCGCCGTCTGCGGGCAGTCGTATCCGGCTGCGACGAGCGCCTCGCGGACACGCTCGCGTTCCGCCACCGTCGCGTCGACGTCTCCGAGCCGCGGCTGGCGCAGCGCCGCAGCGGCGATCGCGGCCGACGGGCCGGAGATGGGCGCCGGCGCCCGGCGCTCGGTGAGCAGCTCTGCTGTCGCGGGATGCGCGAGCGCGTACCCGACCCGGAGCGCCGCAAAGCCGAATGCCTTGGAGAGGGTTCGCAGGACGACGAGGTTCTCGAGCTCGTCGACCCACGGGACACAGGAGCGCGCGCCGTACTCGACGTAGGCCTCGTCCACGACGACGATCGTCCCGGGCCGTGTGCGCGCCTGCTCGACGACCGCCTCCGGCTCGACCCACGACCCGATCGGGTTGTTCGGGTTGCAGACCCAGACGAGGTCGGCATCCTCGGACGGCCGCACGACCCTCGCCCCGTGGAGGGTGGTCGCGATGCGGTAGAGGGCGTAGGTGGGCGGCTCGATCGCGGCCCGGGCGCCGGGGCCGAGGAAGGCCTGAGCGAGGAGCAGGATGAGATCGTCCGCGCCGGCTCCGACGACGACGTTCTCGGGCTCGAGACCGACATAGCCCGCGGCCGCCTCACGGAGCTCGCGGTACGACCCGTCCGGATACTCGCCCAGTCGCGCCATGCTCGCCGCCAGCGGAACCTGCGGGACGCCCGGTAGGGCCGGCGTGTTCTGGTCGAACTTGAGCACGGCCTCCCGCGCGATCCCGTGCCGCGCCGCGACCTCGTCGACGCCCGCCGACCAGACGTACGGCGCGAATCCCTCTCCGACCGGCTGTGCCTTCTCGCGGGCGATGCTCACCCGCGCACCGCCGCGGCGTGGCGCGGAAGCCCCTCGATGCCCGCGAGCGGGCCGACGACCTCGGCCGCGCGCCGCACACCCTCGGCGGTCGCCCGGACGATCTGGAGCGGCTTGAGGAACGTCTCGAGGCCGAGCCCGCCGGTCGAGCGGGCCAGCCCGCCGGTCGGGAGGACGTGTGTTGCGCCGGCCGCGTAGTCGCCCACGACGGATGAGCACCCGACGAACACCGAGCCGGCATTCCGGATGCGACCGAGCAGGGCGTCTGGGTCGGCGACATGGAGCTCGAGATGCTCGGGCGCATACGCCTCGGAGCGCTCGAGCGCCTCCTCCAGCGACGCGACACGCGTGACCCGCACGTTCGACTCGGCGGACACGAGCCGCTCCACCGCCGCCGCGAGCACACCGTCGTCGGTCAGGAGCAGCGCCTCGCTGTCGTCCCCGTGCTCCGCCTGTGCGAGGAGGTCCGCCGCGACGAGGTCGGGCGACGCGGTTCCGTCTGCGATCACGACGACCTCGCTCGGCCCGGCAGGGAGATCGATCCTGACACGGCTCGAGACCAGCAGCTTGGCGGCGGTGACGTACGCGTTGCCCGGGCCCACGATCGCGGCGACCGGCGCCACGGTCTCCGTCCCGTACGCGAGCGCGGCGACCGCCTGCGCTCCACCGACGGCGTAGACCTCCGCGATACCGAGCTCGCGCGCGACGACGAGGGTGGCCTCCGCTGGGTTCGGGGTCACCACCGCGAGCCGCCCGACGCCTGCCACGAGCGCCGGCACGGCCGTCATCACGAGCGACGAGGGAAGCGGCGGTGCGTCCGCTCGGAACGCAGATGCCGACGGACCCGAGTGCCACCCAGCGGCGCTCGGAGACGATCCCCGGCGCGGCCTCGACCACGGTGTCGACCGGACGCTGCGCCTCGCTGAAGCGTCGCACGGCCTCGATCATGCGGCGCATAGCCTCGAGGACGTCGTCGTCGACGCGCGCGGCGGCGAGCCGCTCGGCCGCGACCCGGAGCCCGTCGGGGCGCGGTCCATCCAGTCGCTCCGTCCATTCCGCGAGCGCCTCGTCGCCGCGCCGGCGGACGTCGGCAACGATCGGCCCGACCGTCTCGACGGCCTCGTCGAGCGAGCGTCTCATGCCACCAGCCGCTCGATCGGCAGGACGAGGATCGAGGATGCTCCCGCGGCGCGCAGCAGGGGAAGCAGGTCCCAGATCTCGTCGACCTCGACCGCGGCATGCACGGCGATCTCGCCCTCGTCCGCGAGCTGGAGCACGGACGGCGCGCCCATCCCCGGCAGCACGTCTCGGATGGCGGGCAGGTCGTCGACGTGTGCGTTCATCATCACGTAGCGCCTGCGTCGCGCGGCAACGACGCCGGAGAGCATCAGCTGCAGTCGCTCGACGACGACCTGACGCGCCTCGATCGCCGCCCGACCGCCGATCAGCACGGCCTGCGAGACGAGCAGCCGGCCGATCGGCCGCAGTCCGTTCGCGCTCATGGTCGAGCCTGTCGAGACGAGGTCGACGATCGCATCCGCCAGCCCGAGCCTCGGCGTTGCCTCGACCGAGCCGGAGACGGGCACCAGCTCGCATTCGACGCCGCGCTCGGCGAGCAGGCGCCTCGTGGACACGGGGTACGCGGTGGCGATGCGCAGGCCCCCGAGGTCTCCGACGTCCTGCTGGGGCGCGTCGTCAGGGACGGCCGCCTCGAGCGAGCAGCGCGCGAAGCCGAGCTCGGCGAGCGTGACGACGTCCGCCTCCGCCTCGACGACGAGGTTCGCGCCCGTGATCCCGAGGTCGACCACCCCGTCCTGTGCGTACTCCGGGATGTCGCTCGGCCGGACGAGCAGCAGGTCGACCGGCGCGTTCCCGCACGGGACGACGAGCGAGCGCTCGGTCACCTCGAACGAGAGGCCTGCATCGGCGCAGAGACGGAGCGCCGGCTCGGCCATCCGCCCCTTGGCGGGGACGGCGACCGTCAGCCTGCCGTTCTCGCCGGCACGGGTGAAGGTCGGGCTCATCCGCGCAGCCTCCGACTCCGGCGCGTCCGCTCGAAGGCGACTCGGTAGCCGCCGGTCCCGTGACGCAGCCACTGGGCGACCCGCGTCACCGTCGCCGTAGACGTCGGGACGCGCTCCGCGATCTCGACGTACGGCACGCCCTGCTCGAGGAGCAGCACGATCTGCCAGCGGTGCGCGAGCGCTTCGAGCTCCGGCAGCGTGCACAGGTCGCGGAGGAAGCGCGTCACCTCGTCCGGCGAGCGCAGGAGCGTGACCGCCTCCGCCAGCTCCTCGAGGCCGGCGACCTGCTCGACACCGCGCTCGAGGCCGTCATCTGTCGTCCGCGACGTTGTCCTGACTCTTGCCATGCGCCTATGTTATCATGCTAACGTGTTAGCACGCAACCTGGACGTGATCCCGGCGATCGACGTGCTCGAGGGGCGGGTAGTCCGCCTCGCGCAGGGTCGCCGGGAGGCCGTCACCATCGAGGGCGGCGACCCCGGTCGAGCTCGCACGCCGGTTCGCCGCCGACGGCGCTACGCGGCTTCACCTCGTCGACCTCGACGGCGCGTTCTCGGGAACGCCCTCGCTGGAGCTTCTCGCCCGCGTCTCGGCGGCGGGCGGGCTGCCGCTCCAGGTCGGGGGCGGCTACCGGACACACGACGCCGTCGCGGCCGCGCTCGACGCGGGCGCGGAGCGCGTGATGGTCGGCACGGCAGCGTTCTCGCCGGGGTTCGTCGAGCTCGGCGTCGAGCGGTTCGGCGACCGGCTCGTGGTGGCCGTCGACGTACGGGACGGGATGGTCGCGGTCGACGGCTGGATGCGCCTCACCGAGACGAGCCCGGCCGAGCTCGCCCGTCGGTGCTCGGAAGCCGGCGTGTCGCGCCTGCTCGTGACGTCGACGACACGGGACGGCTCGCTCGTCGGACCGGACCTGGATCTGCTCACCCGTATCCTCCCCGTCGGGCTCCCCGTCGTCGCGGCGGGAGGGATCTCCTCGATCGCCGACCTCCTCGCCCTCCAGGAGCTCGGGTGCGAGGCGGCGGTTGCGGGCAGCGCGCTCCTCTCGGGCAGGTTCACGCTCCCGGAAGCGCGTGACGCGCTGGAAGCTGTCCCTCCGTCCCGGTAGCGGCTCGACCTCGGACGGCAGCCGGAGTGACCGGGCGACGGGCGCTCGGCGGCAGCCGGAGTGCCTGGGGACGGGGCGCTTTCCCGGGATCCGGACGATCTCCGTCGCTGCAGAAGTCGGCACGAACTCGGCACCGTCCCGTCACCGGATCCTCGATAGCGTGACACCAGGGACACCGGGGTGCCCCTGGGGGCGGTTGGGGGCGCGGTCGCGACGATTCGTCGAAAGGACCCCGGGCGGGCCGGGAGTCCGGCGGCGCACGGGGCAACGCGCGAATGTCCCCAAACCCGTCCCAGGCGTACTCTCATCCCGTGACTGTCCGATTCTGCGACGACCGCGGTCAGCGAGGGTTCTCCTGGACCGTCGACGAGCCGGCGACCCGCACGTCGCACGCGCTCTCGAGCGGCGGCGCCGTCTGGCTCGTCGACCCCGTCCGCTTCGACGAGGCGATCGCTCGGGCGCGGGAGCTCGGGGAGATGGCGGCAGTGCTGCAGCTCCTCGATCGGCACAACCGCGACTGCGCGGCCGTCGCGGCGGAGCTCGGCGTCCCGCATCTGGCCACGCCCGACGCCGTCCCGCAGAGCCCGTTCGAGATGATCGCCGTGAAGACATCGAGTCGCTGGCGGGAGACGGCGCTCTGGTGGCCGGAAGAGCGCACACTCGTCGTCGCCGAGGCGATCGGGACGAACCGGTTCTTCTCCGGAGACCGCGACCCGGCCGGCGTGCACCTGCTGCTCCGGCTGACGCCGCCGCGCGCGGCGCTCGGGGCGTTCGAGCCCGAACACCTGCTCGTCGGGCACGGCGAGGGCCTGCACGGCCCCGCGGCAGCCGTCGGGCTCCACACGGCCCTCGCGCACTCCCGGCGCGGCCTCCCGAGCATGCTGCTTCACGTCCCTGCCTACGCGCGTGATGCCCGGCGCCGTCGCAGCCGGGCATAGAGCAGCCCGTCAGCCGGCGAGGGCGGCGGGCCGCAGCAATCTCGACGGCCGCCTCAGGCCTGCCTCGTGGGCCGGCGGGTTGCGCGGCTCCTCGAGCGGCGCCGCGCCGAACGAGCGGCGCACCTGTGCCGGGTCGGGGGCCCCGTAGGTGGTCGTCCGTTGCCGCGGCACGCGGCCCGCCGTGCGAATCAGGTCTTCCATCGCCTCGGGCGGCATCTCCTGGCCCCACTCCGAGCCTGCGGCGCGCGAGATCGACTCGTTCATCAGCGTCCCGCCGAGGTCGTTCACCCCCGCCGCGAGTGCCTGGCGGACGCCGTCCGGCCCGAGCTTCACCCAGCTCGCCTGCACGTTCGTGATCAGCGGGTGCAGCGCGAGCCGCGCGACCGCGTGCAGCAGCAGCGCCTCGGCGAATGTCGGTCCCCGCCGCGCGCGACCCTGCAGGTAGAGCGGCGCCTCCATCGGAACGAAGGGCAGTGGCACGAGCTCGGTGAACCCGCCCGATCGGGCCTGCTGCTCGCGCGCCCGGAGAAGATGCCGCGCCCAGTGGACCGGCCGCTCGACGTGCCCGAACATGATCGTCACGTTCGAGCGCAGGCCAACCCCGTGCGCGGCGCCGTGAACCTCGAGCCATTGTTCGGTCGTGACCTTGTCCGGGCAGATCACTCGACGCACCTCGTCGTCGAGGATCTCCGCGGCTGTCCCCGGCAGCGAGCCGAGGCCGAGGTCTCGAAGTCGCGTGAGGTAGGACGCGAGGTCGAGCCCGAGCGTGGCGGCGCCCTGCCAGATCTCGAGGGCCGAGAAGGCATGGACGTGGATCTCCGGGACCGCGCCCTTGATCGCCGCCACGACCCCGGCGTAGTAGTCGCCGGTGAACGACGGGTGGATGCCGCCCTGGAGGCACACCTCCGTCGCCCCGCGCTCCCACGCCTCGCATACCCGGCGGACGATCTCCTCCTCGGGCACGAGGTACGCAGGGCCGCGAAGGTTCTCGGCCAGCTTGCCCTTCGAGAACGCGCAGAACCCACAGCGGAAGTAGCAGACGTTGGTGTACTGGACGTTCCGCGTGACGACGTAGGTGACCTCGTCGCCGCACGTCTCGCGGCGGAGGTCGTCGGCCGCCGCGAAGATCCGCTCGCGCTCGCGCCCCCGGGCGGCGAAGAGCCGCACGAGCTCACCCTCTCCGAGCTCCTCCCCCGCAAGCCCGATCGGGGCCGGGTCGCGGCCGACGACGAAGGGCACCGCGACCGGCTCGCCCGGCGCCCAGCGATCCTCGCGCGCGAGCCCGTGCGCGTCCGCGGCGCGGCGGATCGCCGGCGCGACGGCCGGATCGGCCCACCGGCCGAGGTCGGCGACGTGCTCGGGGTAGAGCGGGAGCCGCGGAGCGAGCTCGAGGCCCCGCGACCGGCATGCCTCGCTCAGGCGCTCGACGTCGGGCCACGGCGCCTCGGGGTTCACGTGGTCGACGGTCACCGGCGAGACGCCGCCCCAGTCGTCGATCCCGGCGTCGAGGAGGAGCGCGAAGTCGTCGTAGGCGAGGTTCGGCGGCGCCTGGACGTGCACGTCCGCCCCGAGCACGATCCGCGCGACCGCGATCGACCAGAGCTGCTCGTCCATCGTCGCGTCCGGGTGCGCGGCCATCCGCGTCCCCGGCTTCGCGCGAAAGTTCTGGACGATCACCTCGCGCAGATGCCCGTGCTCGGCGGCGAGCGCGTGGAGAGCCAGCAGCGCGTCGATCCGCTCCGCCCGCGTCTCACCGATCCCGACGAGGATGCCGCTCGTGAAGGGGATCGCGAGCTCGCCCGCGAGACGGATCGTCTCGAGCCGGCGCGCCGGAACCTTGTCCGGCGACGCCCAGTGCGGGCCGCCCCGTCCCCGAGCCGCTCGGCCGTCGTCTCGAGCATGATCCCCATCGAGGCGGCCACGGGAGCGCAACGCCGCGAGCTCGTCGCGGGTCATCACGCCCGGGTTGAGGTGCGGCAGCAGGCCCGTCTCGTCGAGCACGCGCCCTGCGCAGCGGGCGAGGTACTCGAGCGTCGTCGCGCACCCGAGCGCGGCGAGCTCATCCCGTGCGACGCGGTAGCGGTGCTCCGGCCGATCGCCGAGCGTGAAGAGCGCCTCGCTGCAGCCCGCCTCCGCCCCGGCCCGGGCGATCGCGAGCACCTCGTCCTCTGTCAGGTAGGCGCGCTCGCCGCGCAGCGGCGGCCGCGCGAAGGTGCAATAGCCACAGACGTCCCGGCAGAGCGTCGTCAGCGGGACGAAGACCTTCGGCGAATAGGTGACGAGAGTCCCGGTGCCCTGGGCCCGCAGGCGGCGTGCCTCGGCCATGAGGTCGTCGAGAGGCGTGGCGAGGAGATCGGAGACGAGGTGTGCCATCGGCGGTCGGTTGTCGCCGGGCGGTCTCCTCGCACCGGAGCGAAGAGCATATGCGAACGCCCGGTGGGCAGAATCGCGGGATGGGAGCCCTCGGCGAGATCCTCGAGCTGCTCCACGACGCCGGAGAGCGCTCCCGCCCGGCGCGGCTGACGGTGGTCGAGTGGACACACGGGCGGCGCAGCGCGGCCGCCTTCGACCGCTTCATCGCCGAGCGACACGGAGGACGCCTCGGGGCCGCCGCGAGGCAGGTCGTGGTGACAGGGGCGGGACATCCGCCGCCCGACGAGACGAGACGCACGACGACCCTTGCACTCGAGAGCCCGACGCGGTACCGGGAGGAGTCGGCAGGCGTGCAGGCCGGGAAGCGCTATCAGGTGCGAGACGGCGAGCGCTGGGCCGTGTGGGACGCCGACTGGGGCGCCGTCACGGACGAGACGGAGCAGGAGGGCGGGCCGCCGTCCGCGTCGTATGCATTTCTCCTCGACCCGGTCGCGCTCGTCGGCGCCTACCGGCTCGAGGCCACCGGGGCGACCGAGGTGGCGGGGCGCGCCGCACGGTGCCTGCGCGCGGTCCCGCGCCCCTGCTCGGAGGGCACGACAGCGGTCGTGTTCGGTCTCGGCGCCCGGCGCGGACGAGGTCGAGCTGGCCCTCGACGCGGAGCGCGGCGCGCTCTTGCGCGCGGAGGCACGACTCGGCAGCGAGCCCTTCCACCGGCTGGAGGTGACGGACATCGCGTTCGGGCCGATCCCCGCGGAGACCTTCCGACCCGTGCTCCCACCGGGCGTGGTCGCCGCCGGGTGGCAGCGGCCCGAGCGCCTCCCGCTCCACGAGCTCCAGGGTGTCGCGCCGTTCCCGGTGCTCGCGCCCGCCCGCATCCCGGACAGCTGGCGCCTCGTCGAGAGCCTCTTCACTGCCGCACGCGCGCGGCCGGCGACCGAGGCGGAGGTGTCGCTCGTGTACACGAGCACCGACGGCGCGTATTCGGTCGTCGTCAGCGAGCGGGCTGCAGGCGGCGCACCTCGCGACTGGCTCGACTGGACGCGGGTCGGGGAGCTCGAGATCGCCGATGCGGGCGCGCACGTCGAGCCGCGCCACCACGTCCGCTTGGAGCGAGACGGGACGATAGTGGAGCTCTCGGGCTCCGACGCCTCGCTCCTCGGGGACCTCGCGCGGGCGCTCGCCCCGGCTCCGACCGAGCCACCGGGCGTGTCACCCTGAGGCCGGGCGCTACGCGGTGCGGTAGCCCCAGATCCCGCCGAAGCTCTTCCAGCTGCCCTTGTGCCAGCGCTGGAGCACCATCTGCTCGATCGGGAAGTGGTCGCCCGGCCCGGTCTTGAGGCCGATCCCCGGCAGCAGGAACGGGTTGCCGGTGAGGTTCATGCTCGACACCACCTTCACGAGGCCCTCGCGGGTCAGGTCCTTGCCGAGCCCTGCGCAGTGCCTCGACCGCAGTCCACGCGGCCGCCATCCCGTAGACGTGGTAGACGTCGTTCACGTTCGCGCTCGGCGCATAGCGCTTCATGATCGAGCGGTAGAGCCTCATCGCAGCGTCGTTCTTCCAGCTCGGGTCGGTCGGGTCCTCGAGGAAGACGATCGAGACGGAGCCCTCGACGACCTTGTTCGTCCCGCCCTCCGAGGCGAGCTGCATGACGTTCGAGGCGGACGACACCGCGTTCGTGAGCGACAGCTTCGGCTTCCAGCCGAGCTTGTTGGCGTAGACGTATGCCTGGATCGCGAACTTCGGCGTCGCGAACACCGCGAACACGTTCGCGCCCGAGGAGCGGAGCTTCGCCACCTGCGCCTGGACGTCGCTCGACGTGACCTCGTACGGCTGCGCCGCGGTGATCCGCACCCGTGACCGCTCGATGCCCTTCTTGAGGCCGTTCAGCAGGTCCCTGCCGTAGTCGTCGTTCTGGAAGAGCACTGCCACCTTCGCGTCGCCCTGGGTGCGGGCGAGGTACTTGCCGAGCACCCAGCCCTCGGCCTGGTAGCTCGGCTGGAGCCCGATCGTGTACGGGTACTTCGCCGCCTCGCTGCCGAAGACCGTCGCGCCCGACGCCGCGAACAGCTGCGGCACCTTCTGGGCGTTCAGGTAGTCGCGCACCGCGAGGTTCTGCTCGGTGCCCAGGCCGTTGAAGACGGCGAAGACCTTGTCCTGCTCGACGAGCTGGCGCGTCGCCTGCACCGTCAGCGCCGGGTTGTACGCGTCGTCGACGATCGTGTCGAGGATCTTGCGGCCGTTCACCCCGCCGCGGGCGTTGACGTACTTGAAGTACGCATCCGCACCGCGCGCCACGGAGGCGTAGGCGGAGGCGACCCCGGAGAGCGGCGAGGTCGTGCCGAGGAGGATCGACGTCGAGGTCACGCCCGGGTCGGCCGACGCTCGCGTCGGGCCGGCGAGGGCGGCGGTCACGCCGGTGGCGAAGGCGAGAACGAGCGCCGACAGCGCGAACGCGATCTTCCTGGTCATCGAGGAGGTGCTCCTTGCGTGGGGAACGGGCCTTGCGGTGCGGCCGATGGTAGCCGCGCGTTGTCAGCGCTTTGTGAGGGCTCGCAGCCGGGCGACGAGACCCGCGAAGCCCATCGGCAGGACGAACATCAGCGCGATCAGGACGACGCCGGACACGACCGCGGGCGCGCCGGGGGACTTCGAGACCTCCTGCGACCAGATCGGCAGGAACTGGATGAACACGGCTCCGGCGATCAGGCCGACGAGGGAGCCGAGCCCGCCGACGACGACGCCGACGAGGAGCAGGATCGAGAGGGCGATCGGGAACGTGTCGGGGTTGACGAACGTCGTCGCGATCGCGAACAGCGACCCGGCAACGCCTGCGTACGCCGCGCTGACGCCGAAGGCAAGCGTCTTGTAGGAGCGCAGGCTGACACCCGACGACTGCGCCGCGGTCTCGCTGTCGCGCACGGCCCGCAGCGCGCGCCCCGTGCGACCGCGCAACATGAGCCACGCGATCACGTAGCCGATGAGCGCGACCGTCCAGCACAGGTAGTACAGCCAGTCGTTGAAGGTCAGCTCACGGCCCAGCACCGTCACGGGCGCGAGCGATGCGGTCAGCTCGGGGATCCCGAACAGGTTGATCCCGCCGCCGCCGCCGGTGAAGCCCTCGAAGCGCTTGATCACCGCCGGCATCGACACCGCGATCGCGAACGTCGCGAGCGCGAGGTAGAGGCCCGAGAGCCTGAGCGCCGGGATCCCGAACAGGAACCCCACGACGCCCGTGACGACCGCCGCGATCGGGATCGTCCAGACGTCCTTGACCCCGTGGTCGGACATCAGGATCGCGGTCGTGTAGCCGCCGATCGCCATGAACGCGCCGTGGCCGAGCGAGATCTGGCCGGTGTACCCCGTCAGGATGTTGAGGCCGATCAGCGCGGTGAGGTAGATCGCGACGTACGCCAGCTGCTGGGCTCGGAACCCCGAGACGAACGACGGCAGCACGGCGACGACGACGGCGAGGACGACGAACGCGACGACCGGTGCGAATGCGCGGGAGCGCCTCATACCCGCTTCACCTCGCTCTTGCCGAAGATCCCGGAGGGCTTGACGAGCAGGACGACGAGGATCACGGCCAGCGCGACCGGGAGCCGCAGGTCGGCGCCGACGAAGTCGACGTAGGTCCCGATCAGGTTCAGGCCGACTCCGAGGATGAGACCGCCGACGACCGCGCCGATCGGCGAGTCGATCCCGCCGAGCACGGCCGCGGCGAACGCGTAGATCAGGAGCGCCGCCATCAGGTTCGGGTCGAGGAACAGGCTCGGGGCGGCCAGCATCCCGGAGATCGCCCCGAGCACGGCCGCGAGCCCCCACCCGAGCGAGAGCATCCACGCGACGCGGACGCCGACGAGCCGGGCCTCGGCGGGGTTCACGGCCGCCGCGCGCATCGCGAGCCCGATCTTCGTGTACTGGAACAGGAGCCAGAGCACGGCGACCGTGGCGAGCACGACCGCGATCGTCCCGATGTCCTGGATCGAGACGGCGACGCCGCCGATGTCGAGCGTGCGGGTCGGGAAGGGGCTCTCCATGGCCCGCACCTCGCCCGACCAGATCAGCGTGACGAGGCCGTTGAGCGCCAGCAGAAGGCCGATCGTGACGATGACCACGCGCAGCACGTTGCCCTTGTCGTTCGGCCGGATGATCCCCTGGTGGATCGCCGCCCCGCCGACGAACGAGGCGAGGAGCGTGACGGCGAACGCCGGCCAGTAGCTCCAGCCGTGGTTCGTCGTCAGCGTCCAGGCGATGTAGGTCGAGAACGTCGCCATCTCGCCCTGGGCGAAGTTGATCACCCCGGTCGCGCGGTGGATCAGGACGAGCGCGAGCGCGAGCGACGCGTAGATCGAGCCCGACGCGAGCCCTGCGACCACCTGCTGCATGAAGTCGGCCATCAGTACCCAGGTAGCTCCGTCGCACCGACTCGTTCTCGGTGAGCTCGTCGCTCGACCCGGCGACGGCGACCCGCCCCACCTCGAGGACGTAGGCGCTCGACGCGGTCCGGAGCGCGATCCGCGCGTCCTGCTCGACGACGAGCACGGTCAGGCCTTCCTTCTCGTTCAACTCGCCGACGATGCGAAAGATCTCGCGCACGATCATGGGAGCGAGCCCGAGCGAGGGCTCGTCGAGCATGATCAGCCGCGGCCGCGCCATCAGCGCCCGCGCGACCGCGAGCATCTGCTGCTCGCCCCCCGAGAGCGTCCCGGCCGGCTGGTTCGCACGAGCGGGAATCCAGGGGAACCACTGCGGACACGCGGTCGATGTCCGCGCGAAGGCTCCGCTCGCGCCGCGTGTAGGCGCCGAGCTTGAGGTTCTCGGTCACCGTCAGCTCCGTGAACGTTCCCCGCCCCTCGGGGACGTGGGCGATGCCCGCGCGGGCAACGGACTCGGGCCCGCCGCGCAGGAGCTTGCCGGCGAAGCTGATCCGTCCGTTCCGGCGGACGGTGCCGGAGACCGCCCGCAGCGTCGTCGTCTTCCCCGCCCCGTTGGCGCCGAGCACGGCGACCACCGCGCCCTCCGGGACCTCGAGCGAGATGCCGTGGAGCGCCTGGACCGGGCCGTAGCGGGCCTCGACCCCGTCGAGCTCGAGCAGAGCGGTCACGCCGCGCCCCCGTTCACTCCTGCACCCCGAGGTACGCCTCGATCACCGCCGGGTCGGCCTGCACCTGCGCGGGAGGGCCCGACGCGATCTTCCGTCCGAAGCTCAGGACGGTGACGTGGTCGGAGACCCGCATCACGAGGCTCATGTGGTGCTCGACGAGGAGGATGGTGAGCGCGCGCTCGTCGCGGAGGCGCACGATGAAGTCCCCGAGCTCCTCGACCTCCTCGTGGTTGAGCCCGCCCGCAGGCTCGTCGAGCAGGAGGAACGTGGGCTGCGCCATCAGGGCGCGGGCGATCTCGACGCGCTTCTGCGTCCCGTACGGGAGTGCCGCCGCCGGCCGCCCCGCGCTGTCGACGAGCCCGACGACGTCGAGCGCCTCGCGTGCCTCCTGCTCGCCCACCGCGCGGCCGAGCGCGTGGCCGCCGACGAGGACGTTCTCGAGCACGGTCATCGACCGGAAGAGGTTGATGTTCTGGAAGGTCCGCGCGATGCCGCGGCGGACGATCGCGTGGGGCGGCGTCCGCAGGAGCGTCGTCCCGTCCAGCTCGACCTCGCCGGAGTCGGGCGTGTAGAGCCGCGTGATGACGTTGAAGACGGTCGTCTTGCCGGCGCCGTTCGGGCCGATCAACCCCGCGACGACACCGCGGTCGACGTCGAAGGAGACCCCGTCAAGCGCCACGATGCCTCCGAACCGGAGCGTGACGTCCCGCACCGAGAGCAGCATTGAGCGGGGATCCTAGTGGCGGCACCCGCCGTCTGTTGACGAGCCGTCTAGGGCAGGCGGGGCGCGCCGATCAACGCGGCCCCCGCCGCGCCGGCGAGGAGGATCGCGCCGGCCGCGACGAACATCGCGGTCACCTCGCGCGGTCGGTTCTCCCGCCCGACGCGCGAGCCGAGACCGGAGTAGACCTTCTCGAGCACGCCCGCACTCTCGGCGTCGAACGACTCGGCACCGGTGTACTCGGCGATCGCGCCGAGCGTCTCGCGGTCCGGCGGCACGGGGATCACCTGCTCCTGGCCCGGTGGGCCCGCGAGGATCGTGCCGCCGTCGGTGCCGAGAGCGATCGTGTACACGGGGATCCCGGCCCGCTGGGCGCGCTCCGCGCCCTGCCCCGGGCTCAGCAGCCCGCGCGTCTGGGCGCCGTCCGAGAGGAGGAGGATCGAGGCGAGCGCCCGGCCCTTGGCGTCCTTGAGCGGCGCCCGTGCGAGGAGCCCGCGCCGTCCCCCGAACGGCCGGCGGCCGCGCGCGCGAGCTCGACGGCGCGCGCGATCCCGTCGCCGAGGGCGGTGCCGAACCCCGGCCCGAGGATCTCGATGCCCTGGTCGAGCTGCGCCCGGTCGACCGTCGGCGGGACGACGACCTGCGCCTCGTCGGAGAACGAGACGATCCCGATCTTGAGCGAGGACGGCGCATGCTCGAGGAACGAGTGCATCGCGTGCTTGGCGGCGGCGAGCCGCGTCGGCTTGACGTCGTTCGCGCGCATCGAGCCGGACGTGTCGACGACGAGCACGACGCTCGCCCGCTCGTTCGGCGCCTTGACGGTCACCGTGGGTCGCGCGAGCGCGACGCCGAGCGCCGCGAGGGCGGCGAGCATCAGCGCCGCCGGCACGTGTCGGCGCCAGGCCCGCCGCCGCCCGGCAACGCCGGCCAGCACCTCGAGGTTCGTGTACCGCACCGCGTAGCGCGGCGGGCGCCGCTGCAGGAGCCAGTAGCCGACGGCGGCCAGCGGCACGACGAGGAGCGTGAGGAGCAGGACGGGTGCCTCGAAGCTCATCGCGTCCCCCTCGAGCAGAGGCTCTGCAGCTGGAGGACGATCGCCATGCTCTGCGGCACCTGCGGCGCCACCGACGCGGTCGCGACGACCCGCCTCCCGGAGACGACGCGGCGCACGGTCACGGCTCGCAGGAGCGTGAGGCCGGGCTCGGCCTCGGTGTGGAAGCCGAAGGCGTGGCTCACGCCGAGGAGGCGCGTCCCGGCGGGGCAGCCGCCGACGACGCGCACCGTCGCGCCGGAGACGAGCCGCTTCTGGACGACCCGCCGATCGATCGCCTTCGTGGGCGTGTACGCCGCCGGCCGCCGGAACGCCGTCTCGCCGCGCCCTCCGCCCCCGGAGGTCGGGATGCAGCCGATGAAGGGGCGGAACGAGGTCGGTCTCGGCGCGCCGCCGGTGTAGACGGCGGTGAACACGACGTCGCGGCCGGTGGTGACGCCGGGTGACACCGGTGCGCCGTTCTCGCCGCGGATGCTGACGTCGATCGCCCGGTCGGAGACCCGCGCGTCCACGCCGGCCACGATGTAGCCGGGCAGGGGGCAGCGCATCTGCCAGGCGACGGTCGAGCCGCCACCGGCCGGCGCGGGGATCGCGACCCACGGGCCGGGAACGGGCAGGCACGTCTGCAGACCCTTGCATTCGTCCGCCGCGCCCGCCGCGCCGACGCCGACGCCGGCGAGGCAGACGAGGGCGATCGCCGCCACGAGTGCCGCCCGGGCCTTCACAGGACCCTCCTGAACCAGAGCGAGGAGAGCGTGCCGCCGAGCAGCACGAGCACGGCGCCGCCGGCCGCGAAGGCCGAGGTCACCTCGACCTTCTTGCGATCGCGTGCGAGCCGTGTGCCGAGCTCGCGGTAGACCGACTCGAGGCGTGCCGCATCCGGTGCCTCCGAGAACGTCCCGCCGGTCGTCTGCGCGACCTGCCGGAGGGTGCGCGCATCCGGTGCGACCACCACCCGCTCCTTGAGGCCCCCGGGCCGTGGCACCTCGACGACGGCGTTCCCCGTGCCGAGTGCGACCGTCGAGACGGGCACGCCGAGGCGGCGCGCGCGCTCGGCCGCGGGGAGCGGGCGGATGTCTCCGGCAGTCTGGGCCCCGTCGGAGAGGAGCAGCACCGCGGCCGGCGACCGCTCGCCGGGCTCGCGCTGCGGCTGCGTCTGCGGCGGCAGCGGCTGCTGCTGCCCCTGGGCCGGCCGCTGGTCGAGCGCGAGGTCGACCGAGCGCGTGATCGCGTTGCCGATCGCCGTCCCGGACCCCAGCCGGAGCTGCGCCAGCGCCGTCTTCGCCGCCTCGCGGTCGATCGTCGGCGGCAGCACGGGGTCGGCCGAGGTGGAGAACGAGACGATTCCCACGCTGTAGTTGTCGGGTACCGCGTCGAGAAACGCGAGTGCCGCCTGCTTCGCCGCAACGAAGCGCGACGGCTGGACGTCCTGCGCGGCCATCGAGCGGGACGTGTCGATCGCCAGCACGATCGTCGCGTCGTCCCGCGTGACGTTGCGGACGACGTGCGGTCGCGCGATCCCGACGACGAGCAGCGCGAGCGCGACCAGGGCGAGCACCGGCGCGACGTGGCGACGCCAGCCGGGGGACGACGGCACGAGGTTGGGGACGAGCGCGGGGTTCGCGAAGCGCTCCGCGTCCCGCCGGCGCCTGCGGCCGGCGAGGACGTAGAGGACGCCGAGGATCGGGATCGCGACGAGCCCGAGCAGCGCGAGCGGCCAGGCGAACGTCACCGGCGGTGCCTCCGGAGGAAGAGGGCGAGCTCGCGGAGCCAGTCGCCTTCGGTCGAGAGGACCGCGTGGGACACACCGGCACTCGCGAGGTCGCGCGCGACCGCTGCGCGCTCGGCGCCGGCGGCCTCGGCGAAGCGGCTGCGCAGCGTGCCGTCGTTGGTGTCGACCTGGAGCTCGTGCCCGCTCTCCGGGTCGACGAGCCAGACGGTGCCGACGGGCTCGAGCACCTGCTCGCGCGGATCGCGGATCTCCATGGCGACGACCTGGTGGCGCCCGGCGAGCCGGAGCAACGGCTTGCGCCAGTCGCGCGGCCCGCGGAAGTCGGAGACGACGACGACGAGCGCCCGCTGGCGCGCTGCGCCCGCGACACGCGTCAAGGCCTGCGAGAGCGGCATCCCGGCGTTTCCGTCCGGCTCGTGGCCCTCCCGCAAGGCCAGGAGGAGGCCGACGAGACCCGCCCGCCCCTGCGTCGGCGTGAGCACCTGCTCGGACGCGCCGCCGAAGCCGACCAGGCCGACCCGGTTGCCGCGGATCGTGGCGGCATGCCCGACCGCGAGCGTGACGCCGAGCGCGACGTCGGCCTTCCTGCGGGTGGCGGTGCCGAACGTCATCGACGGCGACAGGTCGAGGACGATCCACGTGACGAGCACGCGCTCCGCGAGGTGGACGCGGACGTGCGGCTCGGTCGTTCGCGCCGTGACGTTCCAGTCGATCAGCCGGACGTCGTCGCCCGGGACGTACGGGCGGACCTGCGCGAGCTCCGTCCCCCGGCCGAGGAGCGACGACCGGTGGTCGCCGGCGAGCATGCCGTCCACGCGTCGCGCGACCGTCAGCTCGAGCGCCTTGAGCAGGCCCTCGGAGACGGGGCCAGGCCCCGGACGATCGGGTGTCGGCTCTGCGCCGAGCGCCTTGAGGACGCGGATCACGCGGCCGCGGATCTCCCGAGCTCGAGCCGCGGCTGCGGGACCGCCGCGATCACCGCGTCGAGCACGTCGTCTGCCGACCGCTCCTCCGCGAGCGCCTGGTACGTGAGCACGAGGCGGTGCCGGAAGGCGTCCTTGACGAGCGCGCGGATGTCCGCAGGGATCACGTAATCGCGCCCGTGGATGAGCGCAAGCGCCCTCGCGCTCTGCACCAGCGCGATGGGGCCGCGCGGGCTCGCTCCGTAGGCGACGAGATCGGAGATCCCCTCGAGGCCGAACGACCCCGGCTCGCGCGTGGCGACCGCGAGGCTCACCGCATAGCTGACGAGACCCGGGTCGACGTACACGTTCTTGACGTTCGCCTGGAGCTCCGTGAGCTCCGAGAGCGGGAGCACCTGTCTGACCTCGACGGGATCCTCGAGCGACCGGTGAACCACGGTCAGCTCCTCGTCGCGGTCGGGGTAGCCGACGAGCACCTTGAGCATGAAGCGATCGACCTGCGCCTCGGGCAGCGGGTACGTGCCCTCCGACTCGATCGGGTTCTGCGTCGCCATCACGAGGAACGGCGCCGGGACGAGGTGCGTGTCGTGGCCGATCGTCACCTGGTGCTCCTGCATCACCTCGAGCAGCGCCGACTGCACCTTCGCGGGGGCGCGGTTGATCTCGTCCGCGAGCAGGAAGTTGCAGAACACCGGGCCGAGGTCCGTCTCGAAGCCACCCTGGTCCGGGCGATAGATGCGGGTCCCGACGAGATCGGACGGGACCAGGTCGGGCGTGAACTGGATCCGGCGGAACGAGCCGCCGAGCACCGCGGCCGTCGTCTTGATCGTGAGCGTCTTCGCGAGGCCCGGGACGCCTTCGATCAGGAGGTGGCCGCCTGCGACGAGGCACACGAGCACGCGCTCGAGCATCTCGTCCTGCCCCGCGATCACGCGCTTCACCTCGACGAGCGCCTCCTCGAGCAGCGCGCGAGGCTGGTCGACGTGTGTCTCCGCCGGCGTCTCCGGGGGCAGCGCGGGTGGGGCTGTGGGCTCGCTTTCCGGTGCAGACATCTGTGCTCCTCGCGTCGACGTCGGATGCGAGCGCCCGCGGGCGGCGCGCCCGTCGCTCGATGGTAGACGTCGGCCCTGGGGGCCATGTTGCGGGGTCGTTACGACACCCCGCGTGAAAGCGCCGCTCGGACGCTTTAGCATCGCGCTCATGGACTTCCGCGACACGCCGGAGGAGGCACGTTTCCGCGACGAGGTCCGCACGTGGCTCGAGGCGAACCTCCCCGACGAGTTGCGCGGCCATCGCGGAGGCGCGGCGCGCTTCGACGGCCCCGAGGTGCGCGCCTGGAGCCGCGCGCTGTACGAGGCAGGCTGGTCCGGGATCGCATGGCCGCAGGAGTACGGCGGCCGCGGCCTGGCGCCGCGCTTCCAGGCGATCTATCTCGAGGAGGAGGCCCGCGCCGAGGGACCGCCGCATCTCAACGTGATCGGGCTCGGGATGGCGGGCCCGACGATCATCAGCCGGGGCACGGAGGCCCAGAAGGCCCGCTACCTCCAGCCGCTGCTCGCCGCCGACGAGATCTGGTGCCAGGGGTTCTCCGAGCCGGGAGCAGGCTCCGACCTCGCCGGCGTCCGCACGTCCGCGCGCCTCGACGGCGACCGCTTCGTGCTCGACGGGCAGAAGGTCTGGTCGTCGTACGCGCACATCGCGGACTTCTGCATCCTCGTCGCCCGCTCCGACCCGGACTCGCAGCGCCACGCCGGCCTGACCTACCTGATCGTCGACATGCACGCCCCCGGGGTCGAGGTGCGACCGCTTCGCCAGATCACCGGCGAGGCCGAGTTCAACGAGATCTTCCTGAGCGGCGTCGAGGTACCGCTCGACAACGTCATCGGCGACGTCGGCGGCGGCTGGGACGTGGCGATGACGACGCTGCTGCACGAGCGCGGGACGCTCGGCTTCGCCCTCGTCGCCCGGCTCGAGGTGCAGGTGCGGAAGCTCATCGCTCTCGCCGCGGACCGGGGTGCGACGCCGACCCAGCGCGAGGCGGTCGCGCGCGAGTGGGCACGCCTCCAGGCGCTGCGCGTGACGGCCTACCGGTCGCTCTCCGCGCTCGAGCGGACGGGCATCCCCGGCCCGGAGGGCTCGATCCTCAAGCTCGAGTGGTCCGAGGCGAATCAGCGGGTGACGAAGCTCGCACTCGAGCTGCTCGGGCCCGACGCGCAGCTCCTCGCCCCCAACGCGCCCTACGGCGGCTACTGGACGACCCAGCAGCTCCGCAGCCGCGGAAACACGATCGAGGCGGGGACATCGGAGATCCTCCGCAACATCCTCGCCGAGCGCGTGCTCGGCCTGCCGAGGTCGCGGTAGCAGTCCGATGGACCTGGCGTTCACACCGCTCCAGGACGAGCTCCGCAGCCAGGCGCGCTCTTTCCTCGACGCGAATCCGGCGCCGACATGGAAGCAGCTCGCCGAGCTCGGCTGGACCGGCGCCTCGGTCCCGGAGGAGCAGGGCGGCGCGGGGCTCACGTTCCTCGAGGAAGGCGTCCTGCACGAGGAGGCGGGCCGCGCGCTCCTGCACGCCCCGCTCGGGTCGACCTCGTCCCTCCTCCCGTTCCTGCCCGCAGGCGACCAGGCTGCCGTCGCCTCCGGCGCGGAGAGCTGGACGCTCGCGCTGGGCCCGCTCGTGCCGGACCTCGACACCGCGACTCGGATCGCCGTCGTCGGCGGCGACACGGTCTGGGAGCTCGAGGGCGCCGAGCGCGAGCTGCTGGCGACGAACGACGAGAGTCGGCCGCTCGGGGTCGTGTCCGGAGGCGAGACGCGCCGCGAGCTGTGCCCCTCCGATGTGCTGCCCGCGCTGCGGACGCGGTCGCTCGCGATCCTCGCGCTCGAGGCGGTCGGCGTCGGCGCGCGCGCGCTCGAGTTGAGCGTCGCGTACGTGGCCGAGCGAGAGCAGTTCGGGCGAAGGATCGGCTCGTACCAGGCGGTTGCGCATCCGCTCGCGAGCTCGCTCGCGGACGTCGAGCTCGCCCGGTCCCTTGCCTGGTGGGCGGCATGGTGTGTGGCGCACGACGAGTCGAACGCGGCGGTCGTCGCGGCCGCGGCGAAGGCAGATGCGGCGGACGCGGCGGTCCTCGTCTGCGAGCGCGCGATCCAGGCGCACGGCGGAATCGGCTTCACCTGGGAGCACGTGCTGCACCGCCTGTACAAGCGCGCGCTCGCGATCCAGACCTGGGAGGCGTCCTCGGCCCAGCTGCGCGCCGAGGTCGCCGATCACCTGCTCGACACAGCATGAGAAGCGCGGCCGCGAAGCGGGCGCCGTTAGGGATGGGCCTCGCCCGCCTGCCCGCCTGGGCGGGCACGCTCACCGCGACCGGAATCCGCTCGGCGGATTCCGGTCTTGCGGACAACACAGGCGAGGATCAAGCGGTGAGAATCCGCTTCTGCGGATCCTCACGTCGCGGAAGGAGATCTCTGTGCAGGGCCTGATGATGGACTACCAGCTCAACGTCCCGGCGATCCTCCGCCGCGCCGAGGAGCTGTACGGCGACCGAGAGATCGTCTCGCGCCTTCCCGACAAGAGCTGGCACCGATACACGTACGCGGACTTCGTGGGGCGGGCGAAGCGTCTCGCGGTCGGGCTCCGCGGGCTGGGGCTCGCCGACGGCGACCGGGTCGGGACGCTGATGTGGAACCACCACGAGCATCTCGAGACGTACATCGCGGCTCCCGTCGGCGGGCTCGTCACCCACACGCTCAACCTGCGGCTCCACCCCGACGACAACACGTACATCGCGACGCACGCGGGCGACCGCGTGCTCGTCGTCGACAAGGTGCTGTGGCCGCTCGCGGCGCAGTTCGTCGACCGGGTCGGGTTCGAGCACGTGATCGCGGTCGGTCAGGGCGAGACGCCCGAGGGCGCGATCGACTACGAGGAGCTGCTGGCGTCGGCGGACGAGAGCGAGTTCTCGTATCGCGACCTCGACGAGCGCTCCGCGGCCGCGATGTGCTTCACGAGCGGGACCACGGGGCTCCCGAAGGGGGTCGTCTACTCGCATCGGGCGATCGCGATCCACGCGCTGACCGCCGCCCTCCTGATGGGCGTGAACGAGGGCGACACGATCCTCCCCGTCGTGCCGATGTTCCACGCGAACGCGTGGTGCTTCCCGTTCACCTGCTGCCTCGTCGGCGCGAAGCAGGTGTTTCCCGGGCCGCACCTCGATCCCGAGAGCCTGCTCGACGCGTTCGAGCAGGAGAAGGTCACGTTGAGCGCGGGCGTGCCGACGATCTGGATGGGGATCCTCCAGGCCCTCGACGCGGCCCCCGGCCGCTGGGACCTGTCGGCGATGCGGTCGATGACGGTCGGCGGCGCGGCACCGCCGAGAGCGATGCTCGAGGCATTCGGCGAGCGCCACGGCCTGCAGATCGTCCACGGCTGGGGCATGACCGAGATGTGCCCGATCGGGACGACGTCCGGAAGCCCGGGGCAGGAGCTCGGCCTCTCGCGGGACGAGATGTACGACAAGCGGGCGCAGCAGGGCCCGCCGATCCCGTTCGTCGAGGTCCGCGCCCGCGGCGTCGAGGGTTTCGTGCCGTGGGACGGCGAGTCGATGGGCGAGCTCGAGGTGCGCGGCCCGTCCGTCGCCTCGTCGTACTTCGAGGCGCCGGACGCGGCGGACCGCTGGACCGAGGACGGCTGGTTCAGGACGGGCGATATCGTCACGATCGGACGCGACGGCTACGTCCAGGTGCAGGACCGCACGAAAGACCTCGTCAAGTCGGGCGGCGAATGGATCTCGACGGTCGCGCTCGAGAACGCGCTCATGGGCCACCCGGCCGTTGCCGAGGCGGCGGTGATCGCGGTGCCGGACGACAGGTGGTCGGAGCGGCCGCTCGCGGTCGTCGTCCTCCGCGACGGCGCGACCGCGACCGACGACGAGCTGCGCGACCATCTCGCCCCGTCGTTCGCGAAGTTCTGGCTCCCCGACCGGTTCGAGTACGTCGACGAGATCCCGAAGACGGCGGTCGGCAAGTTCCGCAAGACGGCGCTGCGCGAGCGGTTTGCGTCCCCCGCTGCGGTCGAGCAGGGCTAGGCCGCGATGGGCACGTACATCTCCTCCGAGCGCCGGGAGGCCGTGGCGCTCGTCACGATCGACAACCCGCCCATGAACGCGCTCTCCGCCGCCCTGCTCGAGGAGCTCGAGGCGGAGGTCGACGCCCTGGACGGGGACGGCGAGGTCCGCGCGATCGTGCTCCGCGGCGCCGGCGAGCGGGCGTTCGTCGCCGGAGCGGACATCAAGGAGTTCCCCGCGCTGCGGGAGTCCGCCTCCGAGGGTGGGTCCGCGCGGGGGATCCAGCGCCTCGGCCACCGGATGGACGCCGCCTCGACGCCGTTCGTCGCGGCGATCCGCGGGTTCTGCCTCGGCGGCGGGCTCGAGCTCGCGATGTGCTGCGACGTCCGTGTCTGCGCCGACGACGCAACGCTCGGCCAGCCGGAGATCAAGCTCGGCCTGATCCCGGGAGGAGGCGGCACCCAGCGCCTGCCGCGGCTCGTCGGCCACGGCCGCGCGATGCTCCTCAACCTGACGGGCGACTTCGTCGACGCGGCGACCGCGTACGCCTGGGGGCTCGTCGAGAAGGTCGTCCCGGTGGAGGAGCTCGAGGAGGTCGCACTGGCGATCGCCGGACGGATCGCGTCGCAGTCTCCCCATGCAGTCGGCGTGCTCCGCGAGCTCGCGCGGACGACGCGCGACCTGCCGCTCGAAGAGGGGCTGCGCCGCGAGGCCGAGGGCTTCGCGCGCTGCCTTCGCTCCGAGGACGGCGCCGAGGGGATCGCGGCGTTCATCGAGAAGCGCGCGCCCGCGTTCTCCGGCCGGTAGGGCGTTTGCTCGTGGTGAATCGACACAAGCGTTGTCCGGAGGCGTCGTGAGGGCCGTCGTCCTCGACGAGGAGCGCCGACTCGGGCTCCAGGATGTTCCCGACCCGGTCGCCGGAGCCGGCCAGTCGCTCCTCGAGGTCCGCGCGGCCGGAGTCAACTACGCCGACGTCCTGATCCGCGAGGGGCGCTACCCCCAGCCCCCGCCGCTCCCGTTCGTGCCGGGCTCGGAGATCGCGGGTGTCACGGCGGACGGTCGGCGCGTGATCGGCTTCGTCCGCGCGGAGGGCGGCGGCTACGCCGAGCGGGCGGTCGTCGACGACGGCTGGCAGTTCCCCCTCCCCGACGCCGCCTCGTTCGAGCAGGGCGCGGCATTCCTGCTCGCCTATCTCACCGCGTGGATCCCGCTGACGCGACAGGTCGTGATCCGCCCGGGGTCACGGGTGCTCGTCACCGCCGCGGCCGGTGGCGTCGGGAGCGCAGGCGTGCAGGTCGCCGCCGCGCTCGGCGCGGAGGTCGTCGGGGCGGTGGGCGCGCGAGAGAAGCTCGAGCACGTGCGAGGGCTCGGGGCGACGCACTCCGTCACGTACGACGAGATCGCTGGGCTCGAGCCGTTCGACGTGATCCTCGACCAGGTCGGCGGCGACATGTTCGTCGCAGGGCTCGAGCTGCTCCGACCGCTCGGGGCGATCGTCGGTGTCGGGTTCGCGGGCGGCGCGTGGCAGCCCGTCGACCCTGCGCGGCTGGTCGGCCGGAACTCATCGGTGGTCGGCTTCTACCTCGGCCGGCTGATGAAGCTCCGGCCGGACATCGTGCAGGAGGCGGCGGGGGAGCTGCTCGAGCGCTGGGCCGGCGGGGGCCTCTCCCCCACCGTCGGCGCCACCTTCCCGCTCGCGGAGGCTGACGCGGCGCTGCGGATGGTCGCCGACAGGCGCTCGGTCGGGAAGGTCGTGCTGGTGCCGTGACGGGGTCGAGCCCGGCCCGGGCGATCGTGACCGGCGGCGCATCGGGGATCGGGGCGGCCCTCGTCTCCCGCCTGCGGGCCGAGGGCCTCGAGGTGGAGTCGCTCGACATCGTCAACGGCTTCGACGTCTCCGATCCCGAGGCGTGGGACGAGGTCGGCCCGGTCGAGGTCGCGTGCCTCAACGCGGGCGTGCTCGGCGGGCCGCCCGACCCGGCCGAGCTCACGCTGGAGGGGTACCGCCGCGCGATCGGCGTGAACGTCGACGGGGTCGTGCTCGGCGTCCGCCGTCTTGCCCGGGTGATGCCCGCTGGTGGCCGGATCGTCTGCACGGCGTCCCTCGCAGGCCTCACCGCGGTGCCGGACGATCCGGTCTACGCGCTGACGAAGCACGCGGTCGTCGGGTTCGTCCGCAGCGTCGCGGCGCCGCTTCGGACACGCGGGCTTTCGATCAATGCGGTGTGCCCGGGCTTCGCCGACACTCCGATGGTCTCGGGCACGGCCCGTGAGCAGCTCCTGTCGGCGAGCTTCCCGCTGCTGACCCCCGCGGCGGTCGCGGACGCCGCATGGACTGCGCTCTCGTCCGGTGAGACAGGCCACGCCTGGGTCGTCCAGCCCGGCCGGCCGCCGGTCGACTTCCGCTTTCCGACTCTGCCCGGCCCCCGGACCGACGCGGACTCCTCCGTGGGTCTCCCGCCGCGGCTCTCGCAGTGAGCCGTCAGGAGATCCCGACCCACGAACCACCCGGGTATGCGTGTCCGTTCTGCGCGATCGTGGCGGGCAACCGATCCGATCTGCTCACGGAGCCGGAGGATGTGGTCGACCGCACGCCGTCGACGACCGCGTGGATCTCGTCGCGTTGGTGGGAGCGGAATCCGGGCCACGTGATCGTCGTCCCGAACGAGCACGTCGAGAACATGTACGGGCTCGAGCCTGCGCTCGCCGGCTCGATCCACGAGGCTGCGCGTCGCATCGCGCTCGCCCTACGGCGCGTGTCCGGGTGCGAAGGCGTCTCCACGCGCCAGCACAACGAGCCCGCGGGATATCAGGAGGTGTGGCACTACCACCTTCACGTCTTCCCGCGCTGGCCCGGCGACGACCTCTACGGCTCGAGGTGGCGCGACACGACGCCCAGCGAACGTCGACCGTACGCCGACCGCCTCCGCTCGGCGCTTCTCCCAGCGCCCTGACCTCTCAGGGTCGGTGGTCGACCGAGCGGTGTCAGACACCGTTGTCCGTCAAGGCGGAACCGTGCCGACTGTGTGTCGATCGTTCCACATGCCTCCCGATCGCCCGTCGTTGCCATTACCGTGAACTAATGGCCCGAGCACGACGCGATTGGATCGAGGGCTCGATCTACCACCTTTTCTCGCGCGGCAGCAACCGCCAGGCGATCTTCCTGAACGATGGCGACTATGTCGAGTTCGACATGCTGCTGGGACAGGCAATCCGCAAGCACAGGATCGAGAGCTTCGGTTGGTCACTGATGCCGAACCACTGGCACGGGATCTTCCGTTGTCCTGCCGAAGGCCTCTCCCACTTCGTACAGCACCTGAATCACCGGTACGCGCTGCGGTTCGATCGTCGATGGGGCAGAACCGCGCACGTGTTCGACAATCGCTTCGGAGCGGTGCTGCAGAAGACGGAGGAGCAGTTCCTCTGGACGCTCCGCTACGTCGTCCGCAATCCTGTCGAGGCGGGCCTCTGCTCTTCGCCCTTCGACGCACGATGGTCGAGCTTCGCAGCAACCGCCGGCCTCGCCCCTGCTCCCGAGTACCTCCGCGTGGGTGAGATCCTCGACCACTTCGGACGGGATCCGGAGAGCGCTCGGCAGCGCTTCGTCGAGTTCGTCATCGGCGCGGCTCCCGACGATGCGGCGCGAGCTCGCAACCCGATTCTCGAAGCTTCGGGACAGCCCGCGATCGCTTTCTGAGCCTTCCAGACGCGCCCGTGGAGTCGTTGGTACACAACTGGCACAGGTTGCACTTGACGAAGAGCGGTGTCTGACACCGGCCCTACGTCCCGCCGTGAGGCGCCGCGTATCGGGCGCCGCCTTACTCGAAGGCCCAGCCGTCGCCGTCGGCGAACGAGCGCAGGATCCGACGGGCGACGACCATGCGGTGCACCTCGTCCGGGCCGTCGTAGATCCGGGCGCCGCGGGCCATCAGCGCCATCGTCGCGAGCGGCGTCTCGTCGGTCAGCCCGCGCGCGCCGTGCACCTGGATCGCCCTGTCGATCACGTCCCCGAGCACGCGCGCCGCGTAGAACTTGAGGAGTGAGACCTCGACGCGCGCCTCCGACCCGGCGTCGATCTTCTGTGCGGCGTCCATCGTGAGGAGCCGGCACGCCTGGATCTCGGCCGCCGAGTCGGCGACCCAGTTCTGCACCGTCTGCTTCTCGGCGAGCAGGCTCCCGAACGCCTCTCGCTCGTTGGCGTACTTGCACATCAGCTCGAACGCGCGCTGCATCTGCCCGAGCCAACGCATCACGTGGTGGATCCGGCCGGGGCCGAGGCGCTTCTGCGCGAGCCTGAATGCCTCCCCCTCCCCGCCCAGCGCGTTCTCGACCGGGACACGGACGCCCGTGAACCGCACCTCGCAGTGCGTGTTCCAGCCGCGGCCGGCATGCCCCATGACGGGAACCGGGCGCACGACCTCGACCCCCGGGGTGTCCGCCGGCACGAGGATCATCGTCCCGCGTCGGTGCGGCTCCGCCTCCGGATCCGAGATCGCGAAGACGATCGCAAACGCGGCGCCGTCCGCCCCGCTCGAGAACCACTTGTGCCCGTCGATCACCCATGCATCCCCATCCCGAGCCGCGCGCGTGCGCAGCAGGGTCGGGTCGGACCCCGCGACCTCGGGCTCGGTCATCGAGAAGAACGAGCGCACCTCTCCCGCGACGAGCGGGCGCAGGAACTGCTCCTTCTGGGCGTCGCTCCCGAAGAGGTGCAGGATCTCGGCGTTGCCGGCGTCCGGGGCCTGACAGCCGAAGACGAGCTGCGCGTACGCCGAGCGACCGATCTCCTCGTTGAGGCAGGCGTAGTAGAGGAACCCGAGCCCTGTGCCGCCCGCCTCCGGCGGAACGTGCGGGGCCCAGAGCCCCGCCTCCCGGGCGCGCCCGCGAAGCTCCTCCACGAGCGCGAGCGCGGCATCGTCCTCGCGGGCGATGGCCGCCTCGTTCGGATAGACGAGCTCCTCCATGAACGCGCGGTAACGGGCGCGCGCATCGAGGTAGGACGGCGGGAACGGTGAGGCCACGCGAGTAGGATCGTCGCGTGCGGCTCGGCCTGCAACTGGGATACGACGACCCCGATGTTCTGGGTGGGCCTCGCGGAGGAGGCCGAGCGCTGCGGCTTCGACTCCGTCTGGACGTCGGAGGCGTACGGCTCGGACGCGGTCTCTCCGCTCGCGTGGATCGGAGGACGCACCGAGCGCATCAGGCTCGGCACCGCGATCATGCAGATGCCGGCGCGATCGCCTGCGACGACGGCGGCAACCGTCGCGACCCTCGACCTCCTCTCCGGCGGCCGCGTCCTCCTCGGGCTCGGCACGAGCGGCCCGCAGGTCGCCGAGGGGTGGCACGGCCAGGCGTGGGGCAAGCCCCTCACGAGGACACGCGAGTACGTCGAGATCGTGCGGACGATCCTGCGTCGCGACGAGCCGCTCGAGCACCACGGCGAGCACTACGACATCCCGTACACCGGTGAGGGAGCGACCGGGCTCGGCAAGCCGCTCAAGCTGATCGTCCACCCGCCCCGCGCCGACGTCCCGATCTACCTGGCCGCCATCGGGCCGAAGAACGTCGCGCTCGCCGCCGAGATCGCGGACGGCTGGCTCCCGATCTTCTTCTCGCCCGAGCGCTTCGCCGAGACACACCTGCCGATGCTCGAGGAGGGGTTCGCGCGCCGGGGCGGCCGCCCCGCCGAGTGGGACCTCGCCGCGCATGTCCCGGTCGTCCTCACCGAGGAGGAGGACGTCCAGCTCGCGCGCGACTTCCTCAAGCCGCTGCTCGCGCTCTACGTCGGCGGCATGGGCGCGAAGGGGCAGAACTTCTACACCCGTCTCGCCGAGCGCTACGGCTACGCGGACGCGGCCGCGACGATCCAGGACCTGTATCTCGAAGGCCGGAAGAGCGACGCGATCGCCGCCGTCCCGGACGCGCTCGTCGACGAGGTCGCCCTCGTCGGCGGTCGAGGGCGGATCGCCGAGCGCCTGGAGGCGTTCCGCGAGAGCGGCGTCACGACCCTCGTGCTCCAGGCGCGGCAGCCCGAGGCGCTCCGGCTGCTCGCCGAGCTCGTCGCCTAGTGCCTTCCCCGTGACGGTGCGTCGGCGGCTCTACCTGATGCGGCACGGCGCCGTCGCGTACTTCGACCGGATCGGCCGGCCCGTGCCGCCCGACGAGGTGCCGCTCACGACCGAGGGGCGCGCGCAGGCCGGGGCCGCTCGCTCGCTTCTCGCGGACGTCGTGCTCGACCGTGTCATCTCGAGCGGCTTGCCGCGCACGGCCGAGACCGCCGCGCTGGTCGCGCCCGGGCACGAGGTGGAGACCTGGGCGGAGCTCCGGGAGATCACCGGCGACCGCTTCTCCTCGATCCCGCCCGACGAGCTGGAGGAGGCGTTCGTCCACGCGCTGCACGGCATCGTCCCGAACGAGAAGCGCTTCCTCGGCGGCGAGACGATCGGCGAGCTCTTCGACCGCGTCGTGCCCGCGGTCGGCCGGCTCCTCGCCGACCACGGCTGGGACACGGCGCTCGTCGTGGCGCACGGCGCCGTGAACCGGGCGATCCTCTCCCACGCGCTTCTCGGGGAGCGGACGTTCCTCGGTCGCTTCGAGCAGGCGCCGGGGTGCCTCAACGTGCTCGACGTCGGCCGCGAGCCGATCCCGGAGTGGATCGTCCGTGCGGTGAACATCGCCCCCGCCGACCTCGCGCACACGTCGACCCGGATGACGCAGATGGAGCAGTACTGGGCGCAGTACGTCCCGGGCCGATCGCAGGTCACGGAGCCCGGCGGGGGATGACGAGCGGCGCGGAAACGCGGGAGAGGGCGTTGCCGCCCTCTCCCCCTTCGACCCATGCCCGTCAGGGCGTCAGTCCGGCTACGTCCCCTTGGCCGTGTCGCACTTGAGCTTCGACACGGGCGAGAACACCCCGTTCGAGAACTTGATGATCCGCTCGCACTGCAACGGGAGCTGATCCGACCCGCTCGTCCTCTGCCGGTTGCCCGGCAGGAGGAAGGGGTTCGGCTGGTTCCAGGCCCGGTATGCCTTCATCAGCGATGCCCGCGTCGGATTCTTGCCCGCGTCGTAGAGAAGCTCGACGAACGCCTCGGCCGCGGCGACGCCGTACAGGTTGAGGCCGTCGGTCACCCGACCGCCCGGGTAGTACTTCGCCATCACCTGCTTGTAGAGTTTCATCGCAGCGTCGTTGTCCCACGATGGGTTGGCCGGGTCCTTCGCGTACTGCACCGTGTAGGTCTTGTCCGGCAGGGTGCCGCCGCCCGAGCTCTTCGCGAGCGTCAGGAAGGTGTCCGTCGCGGAGACGGAGGTCGTATAGATCACCGCCGGATCCCACCGGAGCGCGTTCGCGATTGCGTACGACTGGATCGTGAACTTCGGTGTCGTGAAGATCACGAAGATCGAGGCACCCGTCGCGCGCAGCTTTGCGACCTGCGCGCGGACGTCCGGCGCCGTCACCTCGTGCGACTCGGCGCCGACGATGTTCGAGGCCTTTGCGCCGAGCCCCTTCTTGAGGCCCTCCAGGTTCTCCTTGCCGAAGTCGTCGTTCTGGTAGAGGACGGCGATCTTCGCGTTCGGGCTGTTGTGCGCGATCGCCTGGCCGTAGATCCGCGACTCGTAGTCGTAGCGCGGGCTGCCAGCCGCCCGTCCACGGATACTTCGTCGCGTCGGCGAAGACGGACGCGCCGGTCGCGACGAGCATCTGCGGGACCTTCTGCGCGTTCAAGTACGGCCTGATCCCCTCGTTCACCGCGGTCCCGAGCGACCCGACGACCGCGAACACCTTGTCCTCCTCGACGAGCTTCCGCGTGAGCTGCACCGAGTTGGCGGGGTTGTAGCCGTCGTCGTAGTACTTGAACACGATCTGCCGGCCGAAGACGCCGCGCCTGCCGTCCGGCCCCTTCCGCGAGTTGATGTACGAGAAGTACGCCTTCATCGCGGGCGCGATCGTCGCGTAGAGCGACGCCGGCCCCGTCAGCGGGAAGGTCCCCCCGATCGTGACCGTTCGTGCGGTGACGCCCGTCTCCGACGCGGCCGACGTGGCACTCGACGCACCGATGCCGAGCGCAACGACGAGCGCCGCGGCCAAGAGCACGACCTTCCTCATTGGGGCTCCTTTGGAGAGATTTGGTGGCGGCGAGCCTAACCTGCCGCACACCGTTTGCCAACCACTTCGACGAGCGCCGTGCGATCGCGGTTAGTGGCCGCGGTCAGTGGAGCCTCAGCCGAGGCCGATTTCGGCGGCGAGGCGCTCGGCCTCGTCCAGCTCCTCCGCGAGCGCGTCGATCCCGCTCGCCCAGATCGCCGGGTCGGTGAGGTCGAGCCCGACGAGCTGCGCGAGCTCCTCGGGCGGGCGCGAGCCGCCGGCGCGGAGCAGGTCGAGGTACGGCTCGACCATCGCCTCGCCCTCCGTCACGTACCGGCGGTAGATGGCGAGCGAGAAGAGGTAGCCGAACGCATATGCGTAGACGTACCCCGGAGTCCCCGTGAAGTGCGGGATGTAGCTCCACCACGGCGTGTAGCCGTCGATCGAGACAGAGTCGGCGAAGAGGGCGCTCTGCGCCTCGAGCCACAGCTCGCCGATGCGCTCCGAGCTGAGCTCGCCCTGCTCGCGGCGCTCGGTGTGGACCGCATGCTCGAAGCGGTTCATCGCGATCTGCCGGAACGTCGTCGCGATGGCGTCCTCGATCCGCCCGGTGAGGAGGTCGAGCCGGCGCCGGGGGTCGTCCTCGTTCGCGAGGAGGAGCTCGAAGGTGAGCGCCTCACCGAACACCGACGCGGTCTCCGCGGTGGTGAGCGGGGTCGAGGAGTTGAAGAGCCCGAGCGGCTGCGCGAGGACGCCGTGGAGGCCGTGCCCGAGCTCGTGGGCGAGCGTCAGGATCGACCGGCGGTCACCCGTGTAGTTCATGAGGATGTAGGGGTGGACGCCGGGCACGGTCGTCGCGCAGAACGCTCCCGTCCGCTTGTCCGGCCGCACGGGCCCGTCGATCCAGCTGTCCTGGAAGAAGCGCGACACGATCGCCCCCGCCTCGTCGGAGAACTCGCGATAGGCGCCGACGACGACTCTCTGCGCCTCGTCCCACGGCGTCTTCTGCGTGTCCGTCGACACGGGAGCGAAGCGATCGAAGTGGTCGAGCCGTTCGACGCCGAGTAGCCGAGCCTTCAGGCGGTAGTAGCGCTGGGCGACGTCGTAGCGGGAGGTTGCCGCCTCGATGAGAGCGTCGACCGCCTCGTCCGTCGTCTCGTTGGCGAGATTGCGCGAGGAGATCCAGGTCGGGTAGCCGCGCATCCGGTCGTCGATCGACTTGTCGAGCAGGATCGTGTTGAAGACGAACGTGCGCGTCCGGAGCCCCGGGCCCAGCGCGTCGGTGATCGCCTCGGCGGCGGCCCGCCTCGTCTCGCGATCGTGGTCGTAGAGCCGCGCCATGGCCGTCTCGAGCGACACCTGATCGCCGTCGAGCGATACACGGAGCGCTCCGAGCTGCTCCTCGTACAGGCGCGACCATGCGGAGACGCCGGAGACGGTCTTCTCGGTGACGATCCGCTCCTCGGGCTCCGTCAGGAGGTAGGGCCGGAACTTGCGCAGCGATGCGAGGTGATGCCGCCAGTCGTCGAGCGCCGGATCGGCGAGCACGCGCTCGGCGACCTCGTCGGGGGCGGCCGCCCACTCGAGGCCGAAGAAGAGGAGCTGCGTCTCGAGCGCCGCGGCCTTCTCACCGAGCCGCGCGACGAGCGCACCGCGCGCCGGATCGGCCATGTTCGTCGCGAAGACCAGGTGCGCGTACGTCAGGGCCCGGACGACCGACGACTCGATCCGCTCGTGCTCCGCCACTGCGCCCGCGAGTGCCTCGGCGTCGAGACCGGCGACCTTCCCGTGGTAGCGCTCGCGGAACGCCGCGGCGTCGGTCTCGGCCTGCGCGACGACGTCATCGATGCGCGGATCGTCGATGCCGTCGAAGAGATCCGTGAGGTCCCACGCGACCTCTTCCGCCCCGGTGACCTCCGTCGTAGCCATCCGCCGGAATCTAGCTGTCGCGCGACCTCACGGCCGCGCCTCCGGTCACGTCCGCGGAGCGGCGCGCGGAGCGCGTCGGCGCACAGTTCCCGGTCCCATCCCCAGCCCCCGCCCGCCCACGGGGTGTCCACGCTAGCGCGACGTTCGTGACGGGACCGTGCCGATTTCGCGCCAGATGTGCACGTCCACGTCGCCCGCAGGCTCGGCGCCGCGTCGCGAGGCCCGCAGCGCTCACCCTCCCGCTGCGGCGACCTGCTCCGCGCTGGTCAGCGGCGCGCGGCAGGCGAACCGCTCGCAGACGTACACCGCGGGCAGGCCGTCGACGAGGCGCTTCCCGGCGAGGAGAGGCACCTCCTCGCAGGGCCCGACGGCGACGACCGTCGACGGCATGAAGCGCACCAGCGCGGCCCGCGCCACGTCGGAGCGGACATCGCCGACGATCGCGAGCTCCCGCGGCGGCGCGAGATGAAGGTCGAGCGCGCACAGCGCCCAGGAGAACGGTCGGGGAACCCGCTCCATCGCGGGCGCGAGCAGGCGGAGGGTCACGTCTGCTCGCTCGACGAGCGCCTCGTCGCCCCAGATCCGACCGAGCCGGACGAGCAGCGACGCCATCATCGAGTTCCCCGACGGCGTCGGCTCGTCGTCGAGGTCCTTCGAGCGCGCGGCGAGCACCTCGCCGTCCGTCGGGGCGAGGAAGAATCCGCCACGCTCGTCGTCGGCGAAGAGATCGATCGCGCGATCGACGATCCGGCGCGCCTCGAGCAGCCAGCGGGGCTCGCCTGTTGCGACGTGGAGCTCGAGCAGGCCGTGCGCGACGTTCGCGTGGTCGTCGAGGAACCCGCGGCCGCTGACCCGACCGTCCCGGATGCTCCGCAGCACGCGGCCGTCCGCTCCCGAGAGCGGCCCGAGCAGGAACGCACCGAGGCGCTCGGCAGCGGCGAGCCAGTCGTCGCGCCCGAGCCGGCGCGCGGACTCGGCGAGGGCGGCCAGGGCGAGGCCGTTCCAGGAGGCGATCGCCTTGTCGTCCCGGAACGGCTGCGGCCGCCCGGCGCGGACGGCGACCAGTCGCGTCCTCGTCTCCGGGTCGAGCTCGCCGCGCACGATCGCGCGCCCCTCCTCGAACGGCTCGAGCAGCGACTCGTCGAGGCCGAGGCCCGTCCATTCCTCGGACGTCCACGTGTAGGTGAGCCCTTCGACGCCGTCGGTGTCGGCATCCTGGGCAGAGGCGAAGCCGCCGCTCTCGAGCAGCATCTCGCGGAGGAGGTACTCGATCGTGCGCTCGACGACGGCTCGGTAGCGCTCCTCGCCTGTCACGACCCACGCGTGCAGGTACGCCGAGGCGAGCAGCGCGTTGTCGTAGAGCATCTTCTCGAAGTGCGGGACGACCCAGCGCGCGTCGACCGAGTAGCGGTGGAAGCCTCCCCCGACGACGTCGTACAGGCCGCCGGCGGCCATCCCGTCGAGTGTGCGGCGCACGATGCCGAGCGCCTCCGGCCCGCCGCGGCGCAGCAGGAGCTCGATCGCCGAGGACGGCGGGAACTTCGGCGCCGTCCCGAACCCGCCGAACGCCGGCTCGTAGTCGCGAGCGAGGCCGCGCTCGGCCGTCTCGAGGAGCGCCTCGGAGAGCGGCCCGTCGCCCGCCTCGAGCCGGCCCGCGCCGCCGAGCGCGCCGACGAGGCGCTCCGCCTGCGCCTCGAGGTCGTCGCGGCGGTCGCGCCAGGCCTCGGCGATCGCGTGCAGGAGCTGCCGGAAGCTCGGCAGCCCGTGGCGAGGCTCCGGCGGGAAGTACGTGCCGGCGTAGAAGGGCCGGCCGTCGGGCGTCAGGAACACGGTCGTCGGCCAGCCGCCCTGGCCCGTCATCGTGACGCACGCCTCCATCGTCAGGGCGTCGACGTCGGGGCGCTCCTCGCGGTCCACCTTGACGTTGACGAACAGGTCGTTCATCAGCGACGCCGTCGTCGAGTCGGAGAACGACTCGTGCTCCATCACGTGGCACCAGTGGCAGGAGCTGTACCCGACCGAGACGAGCAGCGGACGCGCGTGCGCCCGGGCGCGCGCGAACGCCTCGTCCCCCCAGGGGTACCAGTCGACCGGATTGCCCGCGTGCTGGAGGAGGTACGGGCTCGACGCGTCGGCGAGGCGGTTCATGCGAGCACCGTACGCACGCCGCCCATCCCGGTGCGCCCCCGTCCTCGGTCAGGCCTCCGGGCTCTCCGTCGCGCGCCGCTTCCTGATCCACTCGACCGAGAACGCCACGGTGAACGCGATCGCAAGCCCGATGAGCACGCCCTTCCACGGCTGCTCCTCGAACTGCTTGCCGCCGACGTACCCGAGCATCGTCGCGTATGTGGCCCACACGAGGCACGCCACGATGTCGTACCGGATGAACCGGTGCCACGGCAGCCCGCGCGTGTAGCCCGCCGTGAACGTCACGGCTGTGCGCCCGAAGGGGATGAACCGCGCGACGACGATGATGTAGCTGCCGCGTTCCTCCAGCTGCGTCTCGGCCCAGTCGAAGCCGCGATGCGCCTTCTCGTGGCGGAAGAGCCGCCTGACCGTTCGTCTGCCGACCCACTTGCCGATCCCGTACGAGATGTTGTCACCGACGATCGCTCCCGATGCAGCGGCGAGGATCACGAGGAAGACGTTGAGATCGCCGGCACCTGCGAGCGTGCCCGCCACGACCACCAGCGACTCGCTCGGGACGACGGGGAAGAAGGCGTCCAGCACGGCGAAGCCGAACACGATGACGTAGCTCCAGCTGGAGCCCGAGATCCAGTCGACGGCCTGCGCGAACACCACCGCATGCTCGCAGACGGGCGAACCGCGATCATGCGCCTGTGGCGCACCTACCCCTGTCCGGCGTCCGCGTGCTCGACGTCACGACGTCGATCGCCGGCCCCTACTGCGCGCAGATCCTCGCGGCGCTCGGCGCTGACGTCGTGAAGGTCGAGCGACCGGACACGGGCGACGACGGCCGCGCGTGGGGACCGCCGTTCTGGAACGGCGAGGGAACGATGTTCCTCTCCGCGAACTCGGGCAAGCGCTCCCTCGGGCTCTCGTTGCGCGACCCCGAGGGCCGCGAGGCGCTCCTCCGCCTCGCCGAGCGCTCGGACGTCTTCCTGCAGAGCCTCCGGCCGGGACGCGCCGAGGAGCTCGGCCTCGGCGCCGAGGATCTCCGGGCGCGCAACCCGCGGATCGTCTACTGCTCGATCGGCGCGTACGGCCGGGTCGGGCCGCTGGCCCACGAGCCCGGGTACGACGCGCTGATGCAGGCGGCAGGCGGTCTGATCTCGCTGACCGGCGAGCCGGGCCGGCCGGGCGTCCGCGTCGGCGCGTCGCTGATCGACCAGGGCACGGGCATGTGGGCGGCGCTCGGCGTGCTGGCCGCGCTGCTCGAGCGCGACCGCACCGGGTCCGCGCCCGAGATCGACGTCTCCCTCTACGAGACGGCGCTCGGCTACATCGGCTACCACCTCGCCGGCTACCTCGCCGACGGCACCGTTCCGGCCGGCGAGGGCACGCGCTTCCCGATGGTCGCGCCGTACCAGGTGTTTCGAACGGGCGACGGCGAGCTGATGATCGCGGCCGGCAACGACCGCCTGTTCGCCGCGCTCTGCACCGTTCTGGGTGCGCCGGAGCTCACCGACGACCCGCGCTTCCACGACAATCCCGGTCGCGTGGTCAACCGCGACGCGTTGTGCGCGCTGATCGAACAGCGCCTCCGAGCCGAGCCCGCGGCTGTCTGGCACGAGCGCCTGACGGCCGCCGGAGTCCCGGCCGCTCCGGTCGCCGACGTCGCCGACATCGTGTCGGCACCGCAGACGGCGGCGCTCGGGATGCTCCAGCACCTCCCGCATCCTGCGATCGCGGACCTGCGCCTGCCCGCGCTTCCCCTGAGCCTCGACCACGAGCGCGCGCTCCACCGCACACCTCCGCCGACCGTGGGGCAGCACACGGCAGAGGTCCTCGGCGAGGCAGGCTACGACGACGAGACGATCGCGGCGCTCGCCGCACGAGGAGTGATCACGACATGACCCACCTGTCCGCCTCGTTCAGCGCCACGCTGCGCGTCCGGCTCTCGGATGCGCCTGGCTCGTTCGCCCGCGTGGCGAACGCGATCGGCGAGGCGGGCGGCTCGCTGGGCGCGATCGACCTCGTCCGGGTCGACCGCGACGAGAAGGTGCGCGACGTCACGGTGCAGGCGTCGAGCGACGAGCACCTCGACGCGATCGTCGCCGCCGTCCGCGGCGTGGAGGGCGTCGAGGTCGAGCACGTCTCCGACCGGACGTTCCTCCTCCACCTCGGCGGGAAGCTCGAGGTCGTCCCGAAGACGCCCCTGAAGACGCGCGACGACCTTTCGATGGCATACACGCCGGGGGTCGCGCGCGTCTGCCGGGCGATCGCCGACGACCCGGAGTCCGCCTGGAACCTGACGATCAAGAAGAACTGCGTGGCGGTGGTCTCGGACGGCACCGCGGTGCTCGGGCTGGGAGACATCGGGCCGGAGGCGGCGATGCCGGTGATGGAGGGGAAGGCGGTGCTCTTCAAGGAGTTCGCAGGCGTCGACGCGTTCCCGCTCTGCATCGCGACGACGGACGTGGACGAGATCGTGGCGTTCTGCAAGGCGATCGCCCCGACGTTCGGCGGCATCAACCTCGAGGACATCTCGGCGCCGCGCTGCTTCGAGATCGAGCAGCGGCTCCGCGGCGAGCTCGACATCCCCGTCTTCCACGACGACCAGCACGGAACGGCGATCGTCACCCTGGCGGCGCTCGTCAACGCGCTCCAGGTGGTGGGCAAGCGGCTCGAGGACGTCAAGATCGTGATGACGGGCGTCGGCGCGGCCGGGATCGCGACGGCCGACATCCTCCTGCATGCCGGTGCAGTCGACGTGATCGGCGTCGACAGGTCCGGCGCCGTCCATCGCGGCCGCACCGACCTCACGCCCGCGAAGGCGGCCTTCGCGGAGCGCTCGAATCCCCACGGCCAGCAGGGCTCGGCCGACGAGGTGCTCGCCGGCGCGGACGTCTTCATCGGCCTTTCCTCCCCGGGCGCGGTCAGCGTCGCAGGCGTCGGGGCGGATGGCGAAGGACGCGATCGTGTTCGCGATGGCGAACCCGACTCCCGAGGTCTCGCCGGAGGAGATCGCCCGGCATGTCGCGGTCGTCGGTACCGGCAGGTCGGACTACCCCAACCAGATCAACAACGTGCTCGCGTTCCCGGGGGTGTTCCGCGGAGCGCTCGACGTGCGCGCGAGCGCCATCACGGAGGGGATGAAGGTCGCCGCGAGCCGGGCGCTCGCGACGGTGATCCCGCCGGACGAGCTCGGGCCCGAGTACGTGATCCCCGGCGTCTTCAACCGGGAGGTCGGCCCGCGGGTCGCCGCCGCGGTCGCCGAGGCAGCGGAGCGCGACGGCGTCGCCCGGCGGGTGCGCGGGTGACGCCTACGAGTAGGAGGCGCGGGCGCGCCCCCTACTCGTAGTGCAGCGCCTCGAGCGGGTTGAGCTTCGCCGCTCGGCGCGCCGGGAAGATCGCCGCGAGAATCCCCACGATGATCGCGGCGATGGTGAAGACGATGATCTGGGTGGTCGGGAACGCGAACTCGAGGAAGTCGACCTTCGCGATCAGGATGCCGGCGAGGATCAGCCCGAGCACGATCCCGACGAACGCGCCGATCAGCGCGGTGATCACGCTCTCGTGCCGGATCATCCGCCGCGTCTGCCGGCGCGTCAGGCCGATCGCGCGGAGCATCCCGATCTCGCGGGTGCGCTCGAACACGGTCAGCACCAGCGTGTTGACGATCCCGAACAGGCTCACGATCACCGACAGCGCGAGCAGCACGTAGAGGATGTTCAGGATCGAGTTGAGGCCCGAGATCTGGTTGTCGATGAACTGCCCGCGGGTCTGCACCTTCGCGTTCGGGTAGCCGGCAGAGCGTCTTCTCGAGCGCGGCCGCGTTCGCGTCGGACTCGCCGCCCGCATCTTGACGAACGTGTACAGGTCCTGCGGCTGCGGGTTCTCGGCGTCCCACGTCTCGGCGGAGATGCGTGACGTTGCCGAACGGCGAGCCACCGGTCGGCGGGTCGAAGATGCCCTTCACCGTGAAGTCTCGGGTCGTGCCCGGTGACGAAGGTGACGCGGGACGGTCGAGCCGACCGTCAGGTCGTGGTCCTTCGCGAAGCCGTCGTCGACGAACGCCCCGTCGTCGCCGAGCGTGGCCATCGTCTCCTGGGAGCCTTCCTTCCAGTCGAGCGGCCATCACGTCACTTCGTCCCCGGCGTGACCGCGGTCGTGAACTCGCGTCTCGCCGTACACGAGCGAGTCGCCGGTGCGGACGCTCCCGATCGCGGTCACGCCCGGCGCCGTTCGCGGCAGCTTCGCCGACCGAGATCGGGATCGGCGAGTAGTTGTTCTGCGCCGTGATCGCGTAGTCGCGCGATGAAGATGTCGTTCACCGCGCCGCGGAACGACTGGGTGATCCCGGCGGCGAGCGTCGCGACGAGCGTCACGAGCGCGAGGCCGATCATCAGCGCGGCGGCGGTCGATGCCGTGCGCTGCGGGTTGCGGCGCGCGTTGTCGCGCGCGAGCGTCCCGGCCGCGCCGCCGAGGCGCGTGGCGGGCCAGCCGAGGATCCCGGCGAGCACGGGGATGAACGGCGCCGACAGCATCGCGACGCCGACGAAGACGAGCAGCGTGCCGACGATCAGCAGGTGAGGACGGTGGACGTGCCGTGCGAGAACAGCCCGAGCACGAGCAGGGCGAAGCCGACCGCGGTGACGAGCGCCGCGAAGGGCGTCCGGAAGCGGTGGAACCGCCCGGGCGGCAGCTCGGCGCCCTCGCGGACGGCGGCGATCGGCGGCACCCGCGTCGCCCGCAGCGCGGGGAAGAAGCTTGCGATCAGGGTCACGACGATCCCCAGGAGCAGCGAGATCACGATCGTGCGCGGCTCGAGCAGGATGCCGTTGTTCGGGAGGGTGAACCCGACCGCGTCGAAGAGCGCGAACAGCCCCTACGCGAGGCCGAGGCCGAGGAAGAGCCCGACGATCGAGGCGAGCACGCCCATCACGAGCGCCTCGAGCGAGCACCGAGACCGGACCTGGCGCCGCGATGCGCCGAGCGTCCGCAGCGTCGCCAGCTCGCGTGTCCGCTGCGCGATCGTGATCGAGAGCGAGTTGACGATCACGAAGGCGCCGACGAAGAGCGCGATCAATCCGAACGCGAGCAGGAAATAGCGCAGGAAGGAGATGAACTGGTCGGTGTCCTTCGCGTCCTCGCGCGCCTGCGCGGTCGCCCGTGCGGACCTCGGTGTTCGCGGGCAGGATCTCGCGGATCTGCGCCACGAGCCTCGCCGGCGACACGCCGGGGTTCGCGGCGACCCGGATCTGGTCGAGCTTGCCCGACCTTCCCGAAGAGCCGCTGCGCGGTCGCGAGGTCGAATCCGGCGAGGGTCGCGCCGCCGATCGAGCTGACCGAGCCGAACTTGACGAGGCCGGAGATCCGGAGCTGCTCGACCGGGCCCTGGACCTGGACGCCGATCACGCTTCCCACCTTCAGGTCCTTCTTGCTCGCGGTCGACGTGTCGACGACGACCTCGTTCGCGGCGGGCCATGCGCCCTCGACGAGGGTCAGCGAGTTGAACTGCGGCTTCGACGGGTCGACGGAGAACCCGAGGTTCGGGGCGCCGCCGAACGCGATCGTCTTCCCGTCCTTGATCAGCTGGGTGCTGTCGCTCGCGACGCCGCCGATCGCGTCCTTCACGTCGGGCAGCGCCTTCACCTGCGGGAGCAGCGACTCGTCGAACGACGCCTCGACCGTGCCGGAGCCGTCGCCCGTGTCGAATGGCGGACTTCGGCGTGATCGTCGCGTCGGTGTTCTGGTAGACGTCGCTGAAGATCGAGTCGAACGCCTTGTCGATCGAGTCGGTGAGCACGAACGTGCCGCTGACGGTCGCGACGCCGAGGACGATCGCGATCGCCGTCAGCGCCGTGCGGAGCTTCCGCGTGAGAAGCCCCTTCAGCGTGAACGAGGTCATCGAGACGCGATCTCGTCCATCGCCTCGCCGATCTCGTGCTGGGTCGCACCCGGCGAGCTCGCGGACGATGCGGCCGTCGGCCAGGTAGAGCACGCGGTCGGCGATCGCCGCCGCGCGCGCCTCGTGGGTCACCATCACGATCGTCTGCCCGAGGTCCTCGACCGAGTGGCGGAGGAGCTCGAGGATCTCCTGCTCCGGTCTTCGAGTCGAGGTTCCCGGTCGGCTCGTCCGCGAACACGACGTCGGGCTGCGAGACGAGCGCGCGGGCGATTGCGACGCGCTGCTGCTGGCCGCCCGAGAGCTCCGCCGGGCGGTGCGAGAGCCGGTCGCCGAGCCCGACCGACTTGACGAGCCCGTCGAAGAACGCCGGCTCGGGCTTCTCGCCCGCGATCGCGAGCGGGAGGCGGATGTTCTCCTCGGCGTTCAGCATCGGCAGCAGGTTGAAGAACTGGAAGACGAAACCGATGTGCTGGCGCCGGAGCTTCGTCAGGTCGGAGTCCTTGAGCGTCGTGATCTCGATGCCCGCGATCGCGACGGAGCCGGAGCGTCGGCTTGTCGAGGCCGGCGAGGATGTGCATCAGCGTGGACTTGCCGGATCCGGACGGTCCCATCACCGCGGTGAGCTTCCCGCGCGGGACGTCGACCGAGACGCCGCGGAGTGCGTCGACGGCCGTCTCGCCCTCGCCGTAGCGTCGCGTCACGTCGCGCGCGACGACGACGGCCCCGTTCTCGCTCTCCATGCGCTCTCTCCTCCGCTGCTCGGTGTCTGCACACAGGGTGCCCGCGCCGGGAACGGGCGCGTGGTGCGGGAAACCCTACCCCCGGGTCGGGAATGACCCCGAGGCCCGTTAGGGGACGGTTACGACGGTGTCAACGCCGCCGCTGCGCCTCGGCGAGCACGTCGCCGAGGATGCCGACGATCTCGTCCATCTCCGCCTCCGTGGCCACGAGCGGCGGGGAGATCTGCACGACCGGGTCGCCACGGTCGTCCGCGCGGCAGATCAGCCCGGCGTCGAAGAACGCCGGTGAGAGGAACCCCCGCAGCAGCGCCTCGCATTCGGCGTCGTCGAAGGTCGCCATCGTCTCCGAGTCCTTGACGAGCTCGAGCGCGTAGAAGAACCCCGCGCCGCGGACGTCGCCGACGATGTCGAGCTCGAGGAGCGACTCCAGCTTCGCGCGGAAGACGCCCTCGCTCTCCCGGACGTGCTCGACGATCCGCTCGCGCTTCATGATCTCGATGTTCTTGAGCGCGATCGCGCATTGCACCGGGTGCCCGCCGAACGTGATCCCGTGCGTGTACATCGACGACCCCTCGAGGAACGGCGCCATCACCCTGTCGGTCGCGAGCACCGCGCCGATCGCCGCATAGGACGAGGAGAGGCCCTTCGCCGACGTGATGATGTCGGGCCGGATGTCGTAGCGCTCGGAGGCGAACCAGGCCCCGATCCGCCCGAAGCCCGTGATCACCTCGTCCGCCGAGAGCAGGATGTCGTAGCGGTCGCACAGCTCGCGGACGCCCTGCCAGTAGCCGACCGGCGGCGTGAAGGCACCGCCCGAGTTCTGCACCGGCTCCATGTGGACGAGGCAGACCGTCTCCGGCCCCATCATCTCGATCGTCCGCTCGAGCTCGGCGAGGAGGTCTGCCGTGAACTCCTCCTCCGTCTCGCCCTCGGGCCGGCGGAAGCGGTTCGTGTTGCGGACGTTCCGCACCTCGGGCAGGAGCGGCTCGAACGGGATGCGGATCGCCGGGATCCCCGTGAGCGACAGCGCGCCGAGCGTCGTCCCGTGGTACGCGGTCTGCCGCGTGATCGCCTTGTAGCGGCGGGACGGCGTCCCCAGGTTGGCGGCGATCGCGTCGTGGTCGCGCTCCGGTGTCGAGCCCGCGTCCGTCCGCAGCCGCTTCTCGCCGCGAGCGAGGTAGTACTGCCGCGCGAGCTTCCACGCCGACTCGACCGCCTCCGAGCCGCCGGAGACGAAGAACGCGCGGTTGAGGTCGCCGGGCGCCAGCGACGCGAGCTCGGCCGCGAGCTCGATCGCCCGCGGATGCGCGTACGTCCAGTTCGTGTAGAACGGCAGCTCGCGCATCTGCTCGAGCGCGGCCTGCCCGATCTCCTCGCCGAAGCCGTACCCGATGTTGACCGAGAAGAGGCCCGCGAGCGCGTCGAGGTAGCGCTTGCCGTTCGCGTCCTCGAGGTAACAGCCGTCGCCGCGGACGATGACGGGCACGTCGGCGTCGCGGTACCCGCTCATCCGCGTGAAGTGCATCCACAGGTGGTCCTTCGCGAGCTCCGAGTACGAGAGCGCCGAATCCGGGGACGTGGGCATGATCCCGAGGAGCATACGGTGAAGACGAGGCGGCCCCGGCGGAACCGGGCGCCGCGACCCGGTCCCGAGGAATTGCCTACGGTCAACGACCGCGTCAGGTCGAGTGCCGGCGCGTGTAGAGGTGTCTGGCCCAGAGGTAGGAGGCGAGGGCGATGCCGACGCTCCACCCAACGGTGATCATGGCGTTGGTGCCGATCGGAGTTCCGGTGAGGAGCCCGCGCAGTGTCTCGGTGGCGGGTGTGAACGGCTGGTACTGGGCGAACTGGCGGAGCCCGGCCGGCATCGAGGCGACGAGCACGAACCCGCTGCCGAGGAAGGGAAGCAGGGTGAGGAACATCGGTGTGTTGCTGGCGGTCTCGACGCTCTTGGCGGCAAGGCCGAGAGCTGTTGCGAGCCAGATCAGCGCGAGCGAGAACATCATCAGGACGCCGATCGCGGCCAGCCATTCGAGTGGACCGGCGGTGGGGCGGAAGCCCAGTGCGACCGCGACACCCAGGACGATGCCGATGCTCAGCATGGTCTGGATGAGGCTGGCGAGCACGTGGCCGGTGAGGACGGCGGAGCGGGCGATGGCCATGGTGCGGAACCGGTCGATGATGCCGCCGGTCATGTCCATCGCGACGACGATCGCGGTGCCCTGGACTGCGGCGGCGACGGTCATCAGCAGGATTCCGGGCGTGACGTAGTTGAGGTAGCCGGCGCGTCCGGTGTGCCCGGCGACGTACTCGTCGCCGAGACCGTGGCTGAACTGGCCGCCGAAGACGTAGACGAACAGCAGCAGGAAGACGATCGGCATCCCGACCAGCAGGAGTGTCATCGACGGGTAGCGCCGCAGGCGCCGCAGGTTGCGCCGGAGCATGGTGGTCGAATCGCTGACGGTGTAGGCGAGGGTGCTCATCAGGCGGCCTCCGCTTCGTTGGTCGGGTGCCCTGTCACGGCGAAGAAGACGTCGTCCAGGTCGGGGCTGTGGATCGAGAGCTCCTCGACCGCGATGCCGGCACGGTCGAGCTGCGCGAGAACGTGACGGAGCGACGCGACGTCGCCGTTGCCGGAGACCCGAAGTGCGACGTGCTCCTCGTCGAGCTCCGCGCCCTGGAGCAGGGCGGCGGCAGCGTGCAGGGCGGACGGGTCGGCGAACCGGAGGCGGATGTGCCCGCCCGGGATGCGCCGCTTCAGCTCGTCGGGGGTGCCTTCGGCGACGATCCGGCCGCGGTCGAGCACCGCGACCCGGTCGGCGAGCTCGTCGGCCTCGTCGAGGTACTGCGTGGTGAGGAGGATCGTGACGCCGGCGGCGGCGAGGTCGCGGATGCCGTCCCACATCTGGCGGCGGCTGCGCGGGTCGAGCCCGGTGGTGGGCTCGTCGAGGAAGATCACCCGAGGCGAGCCGACCAAGGTCATCGCCAGGTCGAGACGGCGTCGCATCCCGCCCGAGTAGGTCGAGACCGGCCGGGCGGCGGCGTCGGCGAGGTCGAACCGCTCGAGGAGCTCCCGGACGCGCGCCTTGCCGGCGGCGCGGCCGAGATGGCTCAGGTCGGCCATCAGCCGCAGGTTCTCCTCGCCGGTCAGCAGCTCGTCGACCGCCGAGAACTGGCCGGTGACGCCGATCGAGGCGCGGACCCCGTCCGGGTCGTCGACGACGTCGTGGCCGGCCACCCGAACGGAGCCGGAGTCGGCTGGGACGAGCGTGGAGAGGATCCGCACCATCGTTGTCTTGCCCGCGCCGTTCGGGCCGAGCAGGGCGAAGATCGTCGCCTCGGCGACGGCAAGATCGACGCCGTCGAGCACCGTCGTCTCTCCGAACGACTTCCGCACCTCGGTTGCGACGACCGTGGGCTGATGCAGCTCAGTCATCGTTGCCTCCTTTGACCCGGGCGCTGCTCGGGGAGCTCACCGGCGGCGACGAGCGCCCGGCGCCGCGCCTCCCAGTCACTCTGGAACCTCGGGATCTGCTCGAGCAGGAACTCGGCGAAGGCCGACATCTCGAGCAGCGCTGCCCGCCGGTCCGCAGGGGCGTCCCGAAGGACGTCGAGGCCCTCGCGCGCCAGCTCCAGCATCTCCTCGTACTCGGACACGTCCATCCCGAGCGACTGCGGCGAGCTGAGGTCGATGCGGACGCGGTCCATCCGCTCGCCCGCGCCGCGCGAGCGCCGCACGACATGGAGTGTCTCGAGGGCCTTCACCGCGCCGGCGATCGCGCTGCGGCTGGCGAGCAGCGCCTCCGCCAGCTCCCCGATCGTCGGGTCGGGCGGATCGCACACGGCGAGATAACCGACCAGTCGCCCCATCATGGGCGGGAACGAGAAGCGGCGGGCGTAGAACCGGCCCATGTGATCCGCGAACGTGATCTCGGCATCCGTTGGCATGACGACAGTATACACATATATCTGAGATCACACAAATCTGTGTTATCCGAGCGACATCGAGAGCCGATGCGATGCTCTCACTGCCCGGGCCCGAGCCTGCTGCCTACACTTGGCCGTCGTGGGAGCGCCGATCGAGGAGCTCCGCGCGCTCGCGGCGACGGCGTCGACGCGGGAGGCGCGGCTCGGGCCGTACCTCGAGAAGGTGCGGACGGGAGCGTACGCCGTCACCGACGGCGACATCGAGGATCTGAAGCGGGCCGGGGTCTCCGAGGACGAGATCTTCGAGGCGACGGTCGCGGTCGCCGCCGACGAGGGGCTGCGGCGGCTCGATGCCGCTGCTTCGGTGATCGGATGAGGCTGTCGGTCGTCGACAGCGGCCACGCGCCTGCCGAGACTGCCGTGCTGGAGATGATCCGCGAGCGGAGCGGGCACGAGCCGCTGGGGGTCGTCAAGACACTGCTGTACAGGCCGGAGCTCTTCGGCCGGCCGTTCTCGCAGGCGCTCGACGACGCGATGCGGGGCGAGTCCGAGTGGAGCCCGGGCGAGCGCGAGCTGTTCGCGGGGTTCACCTCGCTCCTCAACCAGTGTCCGTTCTGAATGGGCTCCCACGGCGCGGTCGCGTCGTACGCCCTCGGCGAGGAGGTCTGGGAGGCGGTCGTGTCCGACTGGCGGAGCGCCCCGCTCCGGCCAGAGCTCGCGGCGACGCTCGTCTTCCTCGAGAAGCTGACGCTCCACCCCGACGAGCTGGAGCCCTCGGACGCCGCCGCGGTACGCGCGGCGGGGGTGTCCGATCAGGCCCTGCGGGACGCGGCGACCGTGTGCGCCCTGTTCAACATGATCGTGCGCCTGGCCGACTCGCTGGGATGGGACGTGCCGACCTGGGAGCGCCTGACGGCCCGTGCCCCGGCAATGCTCGAGGGCGGCTACCGCCTCGACGCGATCGGCGGGCGCTGACCCTTCGTGCCGATGACGTCCCGACGTCCGCCCCGCGCTGGGAGTGGCGGACGTTCGGCGATGCGTTCGACGGCGCAGAGGCCCGTCTGACCGGGCTCTCGCCGACGCGGGTCGACGACAGCGAGGAGCTGTACATCCTCTCGAGCCGGGTCGAGGGAAGCGTCAAGATCCGCGACGGGAAGCTCGACGTCAAGCGCCTCGAGCGGGTCAGCGAGGACGGGCTGGAGCAATGGAACCCTGTCGCGAAGGCCGAGCTCCCGATCGCCGCGGCGGATGTCGCGTCGCTGCTCGCGGCGCTGGACGTGAGGGTGCCCTCGCTCGACCGCGAGAGGTACGCGCTCGACCAGCTGCTCGACGACGTCGTCGAGTCGCACGACGACCTCCTCGCCGTGCCGGTGCGAAAGCACCGAGACCACTACATGCTCGACCGCTGCCGCGCGGAGCTGACCGAGGTGCGCTCGGGAACGCGGTCGACGCGCACAATCGCCGTCGAGGACGAGGATCCGAGCCTCGTTCGCTCGACGGTCGAGGCGCTCGGGCTCTGGTCCCGGACGAACACCAGCTTCCCCCGCGGGCTGGCACGCCTGCTCGGCCTCGACCGGTGATGGGCGGCCCGGCGATGCGGGCGACGACCGAAGCGCCGGGCGTCGACCACGTCAGGCCGTCTCTGCTCGGGGGAGCGCCTCGGGGATGGGGACTGCTGCAGGCATCGACTCGCGGGCGCGGCGGGACCGGAGCCCCCACAGCACGTTCCCGATCATCACGAGCACGGCAATCATGAAGATCGCGCTCGCGACGACGTTCACCTGCGGCGGCACGGCGACGCGCGCGGCGCCCCAGACGAAGAGCGGGAACGTCTGGGTCGGCCCGGAGACGAAGTACGTGATCACGAAGTCGTCGATCGACAGCGCGAACCCGAGCAGGGCGGCGCTCAGAATCGCCGGCGCGAGCAGCGGGAGCGTCACCTTGCGGAACGTCACCCACTCGTTGGCGCCGAGGTCCATCGCCGCTTCCTCGAGGTGGCGGTCGAAGTCGATCAGTCGTGCCTTCACCGTCACGACGACGTAGCTCACGATGAACATCACGTGCGCGATGAAGATCGTCCCGAACCCCGTCACGATCTGCCGGTTCAGGAACAGGGTCAGCAGCGACGCGCCGAGGACGATCTCGGGCGTCGACATCGGCAGGAAGATCAGCATGTTCGTGGCGCCGCGACCCCGGAACCGGTGACGCACGATCGCGAGCGCGAGCAACGTGCCGAGCACCGTCGCGCAGATCGTCGAGACGATGCCGATCTCGAGTGACTTGACGACGGCGGACTGGATCCCCGAGGGAGCGTCCCAGTGGATCCAGTTGTCGAGGGTGAAGCCCTCCCAGACGTAGTTGTAACGGCCCGAGGGAGCGTTGAACGAGAAGAGGATCACGACGGCGATCGGCAGCAGGAGGTAGCAGAACGCGAGGAGCGCATACGCCGGGAGCAGGTGGCGCTTGACCCACCGCATCACCCCGGTCAGCCTCTCGGTCCCGACCGCACGCGCGTAGGCGAGCAGCCCGACCAGGATCAACGCCATGAGGATGAAGGACAGCGCCGCGGCGGACGGGTAGTCGAGCACGTCGAGAAACTTCGACTGGATCACGTTGCCGACCATGTACTGACGCGGCGTTCCGAGCAGTTGCGCGTTGATGAAGTCGCCTGCCGCCGGAATGAAGGTGAGGAGGGTCCCGGCGACGATCCCCGGCGCGGAGAGCGGCAGGGTGACGCGGAGGAACGCCTGCCGCTTGCTCGCGTAGAGATCCTCGGCCGCCTCGAGCAGGCGCGCGTCGATCTGCTCCAGCGAGACGTAGAGCGGCAGCGCCATGAAGGGCAGGAAGTTGTAGGTGATGCCGGCGACGACGGCGACCGAGGTCGCAAGCAGTCGCCCGTCCGGCCCCAGCACGTGGATGTCGCGCAGGAAGCCGACGACCGGCCCCTCGTCGGCGAGGATGTTGAGCCACGCGAGCGTGCGCACCAGATAGGTGACGAACAGCGGCGCGACGATCAGGATCAGGAAGACGTTCTTCCAGCGCCCAGCGCGGAAGGCGATCCAGTACACGAGCGGGTACGAGACCAGCAGCGCCAGGATCGTCGCGATGCCGGCGTAGACGAACGAGCGCACGAACTGCTCGTGGTAGTCGCTGATGGCGTTCCAGTAGTTCGAGAACGCCCAGTCGAACGTGTAGCCGGTGTCGAACGTGCCCGACTGGAGCGATTGGTAGCCGAGGAAGCCGAGCGGGGCCACGAAGAAGAGCGCGAGCCAGACGATCCCGGGCAGGAGCAGCAGATACGGCGTGAGCGCCTTGTGACGATGGAGGAAGCTCATCGCGCGACCGGGCGGTGGCTCAGGCGCCGAGGACGCGCTGCCACTGCTCGATGTAGGTCTGGTTGTTGAGCGCAGCCGAGTCGTACTGGTGCGTCTTCGCGAGCACCTCCTCGGACGGGAAGACGAGCGGGCTCTTCGCCAGCTCGGGATCCGACTTCTGGAGGACTGCCTGCGTGCCGTTGACCGGCGGCACGTACGCCACGTAGGCGGTGATCTGCGCGGCGATCTTCGGGTCGTAGACGAAGTTCATGTACGTCGAGGCCGTCGGCACGCTCCCGCCGGTCGGGATGATCATGTTGTCGGTCCAGATGATCCCGCCCTTCGTCGGCAACGCCCACTTCAGGCTCGGGTTCGAGGAGAGCAGCTGGTAGATGTCGCCCGACCATGCGATCGCCGCCGCGAGGTCGCCCTGCGACAGCGGCTGCGCGTAGTCGTTGCCGGTGAACCGTCGGATCTGGCCGGAGTCGACTGCGCTCTGGATCCGCTCCAGGGCCGCGTTCCACGTCTCGTCGGTGACGTTCGAGGGGTCGTCGCCGTTGTCGAGCATGACGAGCCCCGGTGTGTCGCCCATGCCGCTGAGGGCAGTCACCTTCCCCTTCAGCTTGGGGTCCTCGAACAGCTGGGTGATCGAGGTGACAGGGCCCGTGATCTTCTCGTTCCACGCGATGCCGGTCATGCCGGACTGCCACGGGAGCGAGTACTTGCGATCGGGGTCGAACGGCGGGCTCTTCTGCGCGTCGATCAGGTTGGAGAAGTTGGGGATCAGCTCCTTGTCGAGCTCCTCCACCCAGCCCTTGTCGATCATGAGGCCCAGGAAGCGCTCGTTGTCGGTGAGGACGATGATGTCGCGGTCGATCGACTGGCCCTGCGACAGCGGACGCTGGATCTTGCCGAAGTACTCGGCGTTCGAGTTGATGTCCTCGAAGTAGTCGACCTTGATCCCCGTCTTGGCCGTGAACTGGTCGAGCGTCGGATGCGTCTTGGCCTTCTCGTCGTAGTCGATGTAGAGCGGCCAGTTCGAGAACCGCAGCACGTCCGCGAGCTCTCCCCCGCCCCCGCCTCCGCTGCTTCCGCCGCACGCCGCGAGAAGCCCTGGGAGCGACAGGAGCGTGAGACCGGCGGCGCCACGCTGCACGAGCTGACGGCGCGTGATCGTCGTACTCATGACGAGCTTTCTCCTTCGTTCGGGATCACGAAGGTCGCCTCCGGCGACCAGGACAGGGTGACGGCCGAGCCGGGGCTCGGTGCGACGCCGCCCGCCTCGACGTTCTGGTGGAAGACGGACAGCTCGCCGACCGGCGTCGCGACGACGACCTCGGTCGCGACCCCGATATAGGCGGACTCCTTCACCTTCCCCGACAGCCGGTTCACACCGCCGCCCGAGAGGCTGATCTTCTCGGGCCGCACGCCGACCGAGACCACGCCGCGCGTGCCGTTCGTCGAGGCGCGCAGCTCCGAGCCGTCGGAGAGCCGGATGAGGCCGTCGTCGGCGACTGTCCCCTCGAGCAGGTTGGACTTGCCCAGGAACCCCGCGACGAACGCGGTGCGCGGGCGCTCGTACAGCTCCGAGGGCGTCCCGAGCTGCTCGATCCGCCCGCCGTTCATCACGGCGATCGTGTCGGCCATCGTCATGGCCTCTTCCTGGTCGTGCGTGACGTGCACGAACGTGATCCCGACCTCGTTCTGGATCCGCTTGAGCTCGAGCTGCATCTGCTTGCGCAGCTTGAGGTCGAGCGCGCCGAGAGGCTCGTCGAGCAGGAGCACGCGCGGGTTGTTGACGATCGCGCGGGCGAGCGCGACGCGCTGCTGCTGGCCGCCGGAGAGCTGGCGCGGCTTGTGGTCCCCGCGGCCTGCGAGGTCGACGAGCTCGAGGATCTCCGCGACGCGCGTCCTGACCTCCGCCTTGGGCAGCTTCTTCCGCTCGAGCCCGAACGCGACGTTGTCCGCGACGGTCATGTGCGGGAAGAGCGCGTAGCTCTGGAAGACCGTGTTCACGTCGCGCTTGTAGGGCGGGAGCCCGACGACGTCGCGGTCGCCGAGGAAGATCTTCCCGGATGTCGCCTCCTCGAAGCCGCCGATCATCCGCAGCGTCGTCGTCTTGCCGCAGCCCGACGGGCCGAGCAGCGCGAAGAACGACCCGCGCGGGATCTCGAGCGAGATGCCGTCGACGGCGCGCATCTCGCCGAACTCCTTGACGACATCCTCGAGCCGGACGTCCGGCGGCATCGCGCTCTCGCTCACGCCGTCTCCTCGGATGCGGCGGGCACCCCGTCGCCATCGCCGACGCCCCAGTCGTACAGCTGCTTCCACAGCTCGAGGTAGAGGAACGTCTCGGTCGAGACGACCTCGGGAAGCGAGCGGATGCGGTTCGTCACGTCGAGGAGGCCGCGGCGGTCGGCGCAGACGACCTCGACGAGCAGGTCGAAGCGTCCGGTCGTGACGACGACGTAGTCCGCCTCCTCCCAGCGGCTGAGCTCGTCGGCGACGATGTCGGGCGGGCCGGTCGTGCGGACGCCGACCATCGCCCAGGAGTCGAAGCCGAGCCCGAGCGGGTTCGTGACGCCGGTGACCTGGAGGATGCTCTGCTCGCAGAGCCGGCCGTACCGGGCTCGGACCGTGGCCTCCGAGACGCCGAGGTCGGCCGCGATCCGCCGGAACGACTCACGCCCGTTCCGCTGGAGCGCGTGGATGATCCCGCGGTCGACATGGTCGAGCTCCGGTGCGCGCGACACGGGCCCGCGCCACGCATGGCTTCGGCGACCGACGCCCGCCGGGCGTGCCTCTCGCGATGCCCTGGCCTCCGACTGGCTGCGCAATGCGCAGCTTTCCTACCAAACGGGCTCGCAACACGCAACCGGGAGCGGCGGCTACACCGTCGCTCCAAAGCTTTCGTGAGGCGCGCAGCGGCTCACGCAAGCTTCACGCAGACGTGCTTGATCCGCGTGTACTCCTCCATCGAGTAGAGCGACATGTCCTTCCCGTAGCCCGACTCCTTGAAGCCGCCGTGGGGCATCTCCGAGGTGAGCGGGTAGAGGTGCTCGTTGACCCAGACCGTGCCGAAGTCCAGCCGTCCAGCGACCCGGAGCGCCCGGCCGACGTTCTCGGAGAAGACCGACGCGGCGAGGCCGTAGCGGACGTCGTTCGCCATCGCGACCGCCTCCTCGTCCGACGCGAACCGCTGCATCGTGACGACGGGGCCGAACACCTCGTTCTGGACGATCTCGGCGTCCTGCGCGACGTCGGCGACGATCGTCGGTGAGACGAAGAACCCGCGCTCGCCGACCGAGCCCCCGCCGGTGACGACGGTCGCCTTCGCCTCGACCGCTCGCTCGACGAAGCCCAGCACGCGCTGCTGCTGCTCCGCCGAGATCACGGGCCCCATCCCGATCTCGTCGTCGGTCGCGGGGTCGCCGACGGACATGCCCTCGACCGCGGTCACGGTCGCCGAGAGGACGTCGTCGTAGATCCGCTCGGAGATCAGGATCCGCGACGACGCCGTGCAGTCCTGCCCCGAGTTGAAGTAGCCGCCGATCTTGATCGCCTCGGCCACGGTCGCCGGGTCGGCATCGTCGAGCACGACCATCGGCGCCTTCCCGCCGAGCTCCAGGTGGACGCGCTTGACGGTGTCGGCCGCGTTCTTCGCGATCAGCTTCCCGGTCGCCGTGTCCCCCGTGAGCGAGACGAGGCGGACGGACGGATGCCGCACGAGCCGGTCGCCCGCGGGGACGCCGTCGCCCGTCACGACCTGGAGGACGCCCTTCGGGAGGATCTCCTGGGCGAGCTCGACGAACCGAAGGACCGTGAGGGGCGTCTGCTCGGCGGGCTTGACGATCTGCACGTTGCCGGCCGCGAGCGCGGGGCCCATCTTCCAGATCACCATGAAGAGCGGGTAGTTCCAGGGGGCGATGCCCGCGACGACCCCGAGCGGCTCGCGGCGGATCATCGACGTGTATCCCTCGACGTACTCGGCGGCTGCCTTCCCCTCGAGGTTCCGTGCGGCCCCCGCGAAGAAGCGGAGGTTGTCGGACATCACTCCGGGCTCGTCGACCGCCACCCACCACGGCTTGCCGACGTTCAGCGACTCGAGCCGCGCGAGCTCCTCCGCGTTGTCGTCGATCACGTCCGCGAGCCCGAGCAGGAGCTCCATCCGGTCCTTCGGCGTCTTGTCGCGCCAGGTATCCCACGCCCTCTCGGCGGCGGCGACCGCACGATCGACGTCCTCCTCCCCGGCCCGCGGCACCTCGGCGATGACCTCGCCGGTCGCGGGGTTCAGCACCTCCATCGTCTCGCCCGATCCCGCGTCGACGAACTCCCCGTCGACGAACATCTTCTGCTGCGCCACCGAAACGCTCATCCGGTCCTCCTTCGAGCCGGTGGTGTCCGACTTCGAGTCGGACACCCGGGTCCTCCCGCCAGCCTAACGTCACCTCTGCTAGAACCGCCGCCGATGCGCATCCTCGTCGTCGGCACGGGCGGAGTCGGCTCCGCGTTCGCCGCGATCGCCGCGCGACGCGCGTTCTTCGACCACTGCGCGCTCGCCGACTACGACCCGGCGCGCCCGGCGGCGGTGGCCGCCGCGCTCGACGACGGGCGCTTCTCGGCGCACGGGATCGATGCGTCGCGCCGCGATGCCGTGCTGGAGCTGATCCGCGAGACGCGGCCGGACGCCGTGTTGAACGCGGTCGATCCCCTCTTCGACGTCCCCATCTTCGACGCCTGCCTCGACGCAGGCGTGACCTACCTCGACATGGCGATGACCCTCTCCGAGCCCCACCCGGAGAGGCCGTACGAGCTCACCGGCGTCAAGCTCGGCGACTACCAGTTCGAGCGCGCCGCGCGATGGGAGGAGAAGGGGCAGCTCGCGCTCGTCGGAATGGGGATCGAGCCGGGCGCGGCCGACGTCTTCGCGCGCCATGCGGCGGATGAGCTCTTCTCGGAGATCGACGAGGTGGGCGTGCGCGACGGGGCAAACCTCGTCGTCGAGGGGTACGACTTCGCGCCCACGTTCTCGATCTGGACGACGATCGAGGAGTGCCTCAACCCGCCGGTGATCTGGGAGCGCGATCGGGGATGGTTCACGACCGAGCCGTTCTCCGAGCCGGAGCTGTTCGACTTCCCGGAGGGCATCGGGCCGGTCGAGTGCGTCAACGTCGAGCACGAGGAGGTACTGCTCGTCCCCCGGTGGATCGACTGCGGGCGAGTGACGTTCAAGTACGGGCTCGGGAACGAGTTCATCGAGGTGCTGAAGACGCTCCGAAGGCTCGGTCTCGACGGCAAGGAGCCGATCCGGGTGAAGGGCGTCGAGGTGGCGCCGCGTGACGTGGTGGCCGCCGCGCTGCCCGACCCGGCCACCCTCGGGGGGCGGATGACCGGCAAGACGTGCGCCGGGACGCTCGTGACCGGCGCCGGCAAGGACGGCCTTCCCCGGGCGACCTACCTCTACCACGTCGTCGACAACGAGTGGTCGATGGGCGAGTACGGCCACCAGGCGGTCGTCTGGCAGACGGCGCTGAACCCCGCCGTGGCCCTCGAGCTCCTCGCCTCGGGCACCTGGGCGGGGACCGGCGTCCTCGGCCCCGAGGCGTTCCCGGCGCAGCCGTTCCTCGACCTGCTGGCCGCATACGGCTCGCCCCACGGTGTCCTCGAGCTGGCCGTGTGACCCTTCGGACGCCCCCGGGAGCCCCGGCGGCGAGAGCTGTCGATATTCGTGTGAACCGTACGTCTCACGGATATGACCCGACCTAGGATCGCCCCATGGCGCAGGTGACGCTCCGTGCCCCGCTCTCAGAGCTGTGCGGCGGCCGCACTCACGCGATCCCGGGCACCACCGTCAGAGAGGTGCTCGTGGCGCTCGAGCGGGCGCATCCGCCGATCGCCGGCTGGGTGCTCGACGAGCAGGGACGGATCCGCGAGCACGTCAACGTCTTCGTCAACGGCACACACGGGGAAGGGCGGACGCCGGTCGGTGACAGCGATCGGGTCCACGTGCTCCCCGCGATCACGGGAGGCTGAGGTGACCGAACTGCTGGTGGGCACGAAGAAGGGCATGTTCCGCCTGGAGGGCAACGGCGGCGGCTTCGAGATCACCGCGCGCGCGTTCGCGGGACAGAGCGTCGAGTACGCGATGCGCGACCCCCGCACGGGCCGTTACCTCGCCTCGGTCACCTCGTGGTTCTACGGCCCGCGGATCTGGGTCACCGACGATCCCACCGGCGAGTGGGAACAGGCCGAGGGCACCACGCTGCCCGACGGCGAGGAGAAGGCGCTCGAGCGCCTCTGGGTGATCGTCCCGGGCGAGGCGGACGGCCTGCTCTATGCGGGCGGCGATCCGGGCCCGCTGTTCGAGAGCCGTGACGGCGGCCTCACGTGGTCGCTCAACCGCGGCCTGTGGGACCACCCCACCCGCGGGGACTGGAACCCCGGCAACGGCGGCCTCTGCCTACACACGATCGCCCCCTGGCACGGCGACCCGTCTCGCCTGCTCGTCGCGATCTCGGCAGTCGGCGTCTGGCTCTCCGACGACGGCGGCGAGACGTGGCGGCATTCGAACACGGGGATCGAGCCCGATTACGTGCCGGACGAGGCCCGCGACAACCCGATCCAGCACTGCGTGCACGACGTCCGCCGCGCGCCCGGCAAGCCCGAGCGGCTGTTCATGCAGTTTCACGGAGGCGTCTACCGCTCCGACGACGGCGGCGCCAGCTGGATCGACATCGGCGAGGGGCTCCCGTCCGACTTCGGCTTCCCGATCGTGGTCGATCCCGCCGATCCCGACAGCGCGTACGTCATCCCCCTGATCGGAGCCGAGGACCGGACACCGCCGGACGGTGCCGTTCGGGTCTGGGAGACACGCGACGCAGGCGCGACGTGGACGCCGCGCGGCGACGGCCTGCCCGACCAGTCGTACCTCACGATCCTGCGCGAGGCATTCGACAACGCCGGTGAAGGGGAGCGGATGGAGCTCTACTTCGGCGCCACGTCGGGCGAGGTGTTCGGGTCTGCCGACGCCGGCGCGACCTGGCGGCAGGTCGCCGACCACCTTCCGCCGGTGTACTCCGTGCGCACCGCGTAGCTCGGGAACACCGCGTAGCGCCAGGACGTCGCGAAGCGGCAGGAGCGCCGGTGAGGACGGGCCTTGCCGGCCTCACCCCGAGCTCAGTTGACCGTTGTCGGGATGTCGCTGATCTTCCCGTCCGCGATCTCGTGCTCGACCTTCTCGGTCGCGGCGACATCGTCGGCGTTCGCCTTCGGGCTGACGGTGCCGAGCCCGACTCCCTCCTGGTCGAGGCCGAAGACGGTGTTTCCCCCGCCGGTGAACGTCCCGTCCTCCAACGACTTGATCGTCAGGAAGACTGCACTGTCGACCCCCTTGAGCGCGCTCGTGAGCACGTGCGGCCCGAGGAACGACTGGTCGGCGTCGACGCCGATGCCCCAGACGTTCTTGTCCTTCGCCGCGGAGATCGCGCCGAGGCCGCAGCCGCCCGCGACCTGGAAGACGACCTTCGACCCCGCCGCGATCTGGTTCAGCGCCAGCTCCTTGCACTTCGCCTGGTCCTCCCAGTCCTGCGAGTAGTCCCACTTCACCGTCGTCCCCGGGACGGCCGCCTCGGCGCCCGCGCGGTAGCCGGCGATGAAGCGGTCGACCGGAGGCTCCTTGAACCCGCCGACCGCGCTGATCGACTCCGCGCCGGCACGCTTCGCCTCGAGCGCGCCGAGGTAGCCGACGAGATAGCCGACCTGCTCCTCGCGGAAGAGCAGGCCTTCGACGTTCGCCGGCTTGCCCTTGAGCGACGCCTGGTCGACGTCGACGATCGCGAAGTGCGTGTCCGGGAACTGCTTGGCAGTCGTGGCGATCGCATCTCCTTGCGCGAACCCGACGCCGATCACGAGGTCGTAGCCCTGCCGCGCGAGCGTCGACATGTTCGGGATGTAATCGGCGGCGCTCTTGGCCTCGACGACCCGGCCCGTGATACCGAGCTCGCGCTGCGCACGCTTGAGCCCCTTGTAGGCGAGCTCGTTGAAGCCGTTGTCGTTGAGCTGCCCCGCGTCCGCGACGAGTGCGACCTTGAGGCTCGAGGCCGGCGTCGTGCTCGTGCCGGTGTCCGTGGCGGCGCCGCTGCCGCTCGTGTCGTCGCTCCCACCGCAGCCCGCAACGAGCGCGACGGCGACGGCGGCGAGCGCCGAGGCGGCGAGAAGTCGGTTGGACGGTCGTCTCATAGCGATCGAGCTCCTGGTTTCCGCTAGTTTTTGACTATGAGTCGTAAACTGTCGAACGAGTCTACCAGACCGCGTCACTCGAGCCTCGCCGTCGTCCTTCAGGTCCGGGACGGCGTCCTCCAGGTCTTGCTCTGGAAGCGCGGCCGGGAGCCGTTCCGGCAGTTCTGGGCCCTCCCCGGCGGGCAGCTCGACCCCGACGAGACGCTCGAGGAGTCGATCCGACGGCACCTCGCGGCGAAAGTCGACGTGCAGGAGATCTCGCATCTCGAGCAGCTCGCGACGTACAGCGACCCGCAGCGCGACCCGACCGCCTGGGAGCTCGCGACCGCGTACCTCGGCCTCGTCCAGCTCGGGCTCGACCCCGACGTCCCGGACGACACATGCTGGCATCCCGTCGACCACCTGCCGCCGACGGCGTTCGACCATGGCGGGATCGTGCTCGCCGGCCGCGAGCGCCTGCGCGGAAAGCTCTCGTACTCGAACGCCGGCTTCGCGCTCGCCCCGCCGACCTTCACGCTCGCCGAGCTGCGGGAGGTGTACGTCGCCGCCCTCGGGCACGAGGTCTCGGCGACGAACCTCCGCCGCGTGCTCGAGCGGCGCGCGGTGATCGAGCCCACCGGCGAGCGACGATCACCGGGCCGGGCCGGAGGCCGCCCGGCGGACGTCTTCCGCTTCCGGGACCGGCGCCTGGCGATCACCGACCCGTTCGCGGCACTCCGACCGAGGCGTTGAGGCTGTGCGCAAATCGGCACTGATCTGGCACAGCGCCGCCCTTGACAGAAAGCGGTGTCTGACACCGTTTCCTGTCAAGTGGCCGTAATGGCCCTGGCCCTTGCCGACGACGCTTCGACACCTGGATGGTCGACTACGCTGCTCTCGACCATGGCCGAGGTGAACGCAGTCGGCGATCTCGTGCTCACCCAGGCTCACGAGTTCCGCGCGCTCGCCGACCCGCACGCAATCGAGCTCACCGATCACCTCCGGCGGGAGGGACCGGCAACCACGACCGCCCTCGCCGAACGTCTCGAAGCGCCGGCGGCGCCGATCCGCGCAGCGCTCGAGACGCTCGAGCGCTCCGGGATCGTCACTCGCGACGACGAGACGTGGTCCGCGGTTGCACAGGGCTTCGTCTTCGAGATTCCCGACGAGCCGGAGGCACAGGCTGCCGGACGCGAGCTCGCGAACGCGATGCTGCTGCAATACGTCGACCTGCCGAGGCGCTGGGTCGCCGGCGAGGAGCCGCGGCTCGAGCCCGAATGGATCCGCGCGGCGGGCCTCTTCAACGCGCGCCCCGCGCTGACGGCGGAGGAGCTCGACCTCGTCCAGGAGCAGCTCGAGGAGCTCTTCGCGCCGTACCTCACCCGCGAGGCAGGCGACGTGCCCGCGAACGCCCGTCGTGTACGCGTGCTCGCCTATTTCCTTCCCGAGGCGCCGGATTGACGTAGCCCGACGTGGTGCCTCAGGGGTCAACGCAGCGGGGATACCCGCGCGACGGCCCGTACGGCGTCACCGACGCAGAAGCCGAGCAAGATCTCGCCGTCCGAGAACGAGGTCGCGAGCTCCACCCGGTCTGCGAGGTCGATCGGGTCCCGGTAGTCGACTTCGGCGACCACCGGCGTGCGCAGGTCGACCTCGCGCGTGCGCGCGACGTCCTCGACCGCCTGCCAGTGGACGGCGTTGTTCACGTGCCCGTGCAGATCGACGTCGGTCGAGCGCAGGGGCCACGCGGAACGAGGTGCGTCGTCCGGCGGGACGGGCAGCTCGAGTCGCGTCGAGACCGGCCGACCGCCCGTCGCCTCGGCGTAGATGCCGAAGGACTCGATCCGCGCGGGCCGCTGCTCCGGCCCGAGGTGGATCCACACGCTGTCCACCTCGATTCGTCCACCCCTGTCCCCCTCGAGCGACCAGCGGCGGCCCGCCGCGATCGCCGCGAGCCCGCTGCACCACGTCACGAGCCGTACCTCGCGGTCGTCGACGAACGGCGCGCGGACCTCGAGCCGGATCCGACGGACGAACCAGAGGTGATCGGGTATCCCCCACCCCGTCTCCTGCACGTCGTCGATCGCGACGTCCTGGAGGAACCGGGCGGCCGCGTCGAGACGAAGCCGCCCCGTCTCGTCCATGTCGCCGAGCCTGATGCGGCGCCGCGCAGCGAACGTCCGGCCGGCCGACGGCAGCGGGAGCGACGGATCGAGCATCAGCGCACCAGCCGCGCGAAGAGCTCGTCGAGGCAGCCCGCCGGGTCGTCGCAGAACCCCGTGTGCACGTCGGATGGCTGGATGATCGTGCTCGAGGGGGCGACGAGCCAGTGGAAGCGACCCGTCGTGTCGAGCGCGGCGACGGGGCCCGCCTCCGGATCCCCTGCCGCGACGCGCTCGATCGCCGCGAGGTGCCGTCGGGTCGCGTCGAGGTCGGCGTCACCACGCAAGGCGCGCGCCCGCTCCGCGTCGAGGAACGTCCGTGCCCCCAGGTAGTCGAGCGTCCGGCAGAAGACGATCACGCCGACGTTCACCCGCTCGCCACGCTCGAGGTCGGGCACGAGCCGCAGGACAGCGTAGGAGAACGGCTCAGCCACGTGCGTCCTCCGCCTCCTCGACGAATCCGCGGGGCGCCTCGAGCCGCAGGAGAAGGTACTCGATGTAGGCCCCTCCCCCGCGCTCGTCGAGCCACGACTCCGGGATCTGCGCGACCGCGTCCTCGAGCACGTCCGCCGTCACGCGGGATGCGAGCCGCGCGTCCGCCTCGGCGATCGACGACGCGTACGGCAGCAATACGTGGTCGCGGACCGCTTCGAAGCGGCCGCGCGCGTGCGCGGGCGAGACGTCGCCGCCGCCGTGGTGGAAGTAGAGCGCCGCGCCGTGGTCGATCAGCCAGAGCCGCCCGTGCCACCAGAGCAGGTTCGGATTCTGCGCCGTGCGGTCGACGTTCGTCACGAGCGCATCGAGCCACACCACGTCCGCCGCGAAGTCGGGATCGGGCGGCGGCCCGGCCGCGGGGCTGAACGGCAGGGCGCCGGGGAGGAAGTCGACGCCGAGGTTGAGCCCGTCGCTCGAGAGCAGCAGGTCCTGGATCTCGGGGTCCGGCTCCGCACGGCCGATCGTCGCGTCGAGCTCGACCAGCACGAGCTCCGGCACCGGCAGCCCGAGGTGCCGGACGAGCTCGCCGGCGACGACCTCCGCGACGAGCGCCTTCGGCCCCTGACCGGCGCCTCGGAACTTGAGCACGTAGAGGCCGTCGTCATCGGCCTCGACGAGCGCGGGGAGCGACCCGCCTTCCCGCAGGGGGGTGACGTAGCGGGTCGCCGCGACCGTGCGCACGCGCGCGAGCCTAACCGTCAGAGCCCGTAGGCCTCCAGCAGCCGCAACCAGAGCTCCGAGCGCGTCGGGAACGACGGCACCGCGTGCCACAGGTCGTCGAGCGGCACCTCGCCGATCACGGCGATCGTCGCCGCGTGGAGCGCCTCCGCCACCTCGGAGCCGGTGATCGTCGCGCCGACGACGACGCGCCTGTCCTCGTCGACCACGATCCGGGCCGTCCCCGGGGCGCCGCGACCGACGAACGACCCGCCCGCGTTGCCGCTCGTCTCGACGTCGACGGCACGCACGGTCAGACCGGACTCCTCGGCCGCGGCCAGCGTCAGCCCGACGGCGCCGACCTGCGGGTCGGTGAAGATGACACGCGGCGACGCGCCGCCGTCGGAGCGGAGCCGAACCTCCTTGCCGAGGATCGCGTCGGCCGCGAGCCGGGCCTGGTACTTCCCCATGTGAGTGAGCAGGGCGCGGCCGTTGACGTCTCCGACCGCGTAGAGCCAGTCGCGCCCCGGGACGCGGAGCGACTCGTCCACGACGACGTGCTTGCCCGGCTCGAGCCCGACCGTCTCGAGGCCGACGTCCGACGTGCGGGGCGTCCGCCCGATCGAGACGAGGATCTCGTCGGCCTCCACCTCGTCACCGCCCTCGAGCTCGACCCGGACGGCGCCGTTCCGCGACACGGCCGCCACCGCCGTCTCCAGCCGGACGTCGACGCCGCCCTCGCGCAGAGCGGCCTCGACCTGCGCGCCCGCGAAACGCTCCTCCCGCTCGATCAGGCGGTCGCCCCGGTGGACCAGCGTCACACGCGACCCGAGGGACGACCACGCCTGCGCCATCTCCACGCCGACCACCCCGCCGCCGAGCACGAACAGGCGGCCGGGAACGTGCTTCGACGTCGTCGCCTCGATGTTCGTCCACGGCAGAGACTCGGCGAGGCCCGGCACGGGCGGGATGGTCGCGGAGCTCCCGCTTGCGACGACGACGGCGCGCCGCGCGACGAGCATCTCGTCGCCGACACGGACCCGCCGCTCGCCGTCCAGCCGGCCGTGGCCGCGGACGACCGCCACGCCCCGCTGCTCGAGCCACGGCAGCTGCGTCGAGTCGTCGAGGTCATGGACCACCTCGTCGCGACGCGCGAGCACGGCGTCGACGTCGAGCGCGCCCGTCGCGACCCCGGGCACGCGCCCTGCCTCGGCCGCCACCTCCATCGGGCGCAGCAGCGCCTTCGACGGCATGCAGGCGAAGAAGGAGCACTCGCCGCCGACGAGCCGTTCCTCCACGACGACGACCTCGAGCCCGGCCTCACCGAGCCGGCCGGCGATCACTTCGCCCGGGGCACCCGCACCGATCACGACCACGTCGAACGCGCGCTCGCCCATCTCGACCTCCCATCCCCGGTATCCGACTTCAGTCGGACACCTTAGGCAGGTCAGCCCGCGGCGGCGAGGGTCGCGTCCGCCTCGGCGAGGAGCGCCGTCGCGCCGACCTTCCTGAAGAACGCGCGCGCGAGCTCGAGCTGCGCCGCGGCCTCCGGGAGCTTCCCCGAGGCGGCCAGCGACGTCCCGACCAGCAGGCGAAGCTCGGCCGCGAGTCGTGCGCTCCCGACGGACGTAAGGATGTCCGCGGCCTCGGCGAGACGCCCCTCGACCGTTTCGCTGCACGCCTCGCGCCAGCGTCCCTCGGGCATGCGCGCGAGTATCTCCCGCCCCTCGTCCGCACGCCCCGACTCACGGAGCTCCAGCATCAGCTCGACGTGCCATTCCTGGAGGTCGCCCACCGACTCGCTCTCGCGGATCGCTGCGACGACCTCGTCGAGCATCGGGCGCGCCTCGTCCGGCCGCCCCCTCCGCCGTGCGAACCCCGCCCGGAGGATCAACGCAGGCCACACGGCCTGAGGCTCACCGATCGCACGCCCCCGGAGGATTCCGGCGTCCAGGTCGTCGAGGGCCTCGGCGGCGGCTCCCCGCGCCTCTCGAATGCCGGCCCGGATGCCGTGCGCGACCCCGACCTGGTACCCACCGGCCCCGGATCCGTCGAGGATCGCCTCGGCGTGCTCGAGCGCCTCGTCCCAGTCCCCGAGCTCGAACAGGATGCCCATCACGTTCCCGCGCATGAACGAAGCACTCAGTTCGTCGCCGTCGCGACGCGCGTGTTGGATGCCGTCGAGCCAGACCTCGCACGCGCGATTCTGATCGCCGAACGCATTCCAGGCAACGCCCAGGTTCGTGTAGGCGCGGCCGGCGACGCGGCCGCGATGCCCCACGAGCGCGAGGGCTTGCTCGAACATCTCGATGCTCTCCGGGTCACCCAGGATCGTCCTCGAGCACGCGCTCGTCACGATCGCGTCCGCCTCGATCGTCACGTCGTCGACGGCGCGCGCGTGCTCGATAGCCTGCTCCGCGAAGCCGAGCGAGGACTCGTACTGGTAGTTGATCATCAGGACACGCGCGCGCTCGGCGAGCATCAGCGCCTTCGCGCGCGACGGCGGCCGCCCCTCGAGGAGCACCGTCGCGCGCTCGAGCCAGGCTCGGGCCGTCGACGGGTCGCGGTGCCATGCGTGCCAGCTCGCCGCGACGGCCGCCTCCGCGGCACGCTCGTTTCGTCCTTCGCGCTCGAACGCCTCGACCGCTCGCGCGAGCTCGTCGCCTTCCTGTCCGAGGTACCCGAACGCCGTCCCGGCATGGAGGAGGAGCTCCGGCGACGGCTCGGTGCCCGGCGGCAGCAGCGCGAGCGCGCTCGAGAGGAAGGACGCGGCCGCGTGGTACGCGCTCAGGGCGAGTGCCCGCTCGCCCGCCTCTTCGAGGGCTCTCACTGCTCGCGGGCCGAGCGCCGACACGTCGTCGCCCGCCGCCCGCCCGAGCTCGATCGCCGTGAGGTAGTGATGGGCGAGCGTCTCCGCGCGGTCCTCGGCGCGGTCCTCGGGCAGGGACTCGATCCATTGGGCGGCCGCGAGGTGTCGCTTGGCACGCGCCGGCCGCGGCAGCTGGTTGTACGCCGCGTCGCGGACGAGCGCATGGACGAAGGCATGCTGCGTGGCGCCCGCCACCGCAGAGCGGTGCTCCCGCCGGACGAACTCCTTCCGCTCGAGCGAGCGCAGCATCTCCGTCAGCTGCCACGGCTCGGCGCCGACCGCGGACGAGAGGGCGTCCGACCAGAACACCTTGCCCAGCACGGCAGCCGTCTGGAGGAGATCCTTCTCCGCCGCGGGGAGCAGGTCGATGCGCGCGGCGATGATGCCCTGCACCGTCTCGGGCAGCCGCTCGTCGACGCCGGCCCCTGCCTGGAGCATGCGGACGAACTCCTCCGCGTAGAGCGGGTTGCCGCCTGCACGGGAGACGAGCGCCTGCTGCATCTCGACGTCGAGCACCGGGCGGTCGAGGAGCGAGAGGACGAGTCGCGCCGTGGCGTCGTCCTCCAGCGCGGCGAGCGACACGGTGGTCGCGTTGCGCTTCCCGCCGCCCCAGCCCGGCCTGCGCTCCAGAAGCTCCGGCCTCGCCGTACAGACCACGAGCAAGGGCACGCCGTCGACCCAGTCCACGAGACCGTCGACGAAGTCGAGCAGCCCGTCGTCCGCCCAGTGGAGGTCCTCGAAGACGAGGACCATGGGGCCGCGTTCCGCGACGGTCTCCAGGAAGCGCCGCCACGCGGCGAACGCCTCGCCGCGCACGTCACCGCTCGCATCCGCGCGGCCGAGCCCGACGAGCGGGCGCAGGTGCCGATCGACCCATCCGCGCTCGCCCTCGTCGGGCACCGCCTCGAGGATCGCCGCCAGCTTGGTGTCGGCCACCTCGCCGGAATCCGACTCGAGGATGCCGGCATGGGCCTTGACGATCTCTCCGAGCGCCCAGTACGAGACGCCGTCGCCGTACGGGAGGCAGCGCCCCTGGCGCCAGGTGATCAGGTCCGGGTCGCCGTCGACGACCTGCCCGAGCTCGAGGACGAGGCGGCTCTTGCCGATCCCGGGGACGCCCACGAGCGTGACGAGCTGGGTCGACCGGTCACGCCGCGACCGGCGGAGCGCGTCCACGAGCAGGTCGAGCTCGTCGTCGCGCCCCACGAGCGGCGCGCCGACAGCCCCGCCGAGATCGACGCCGAGCCGTGCGCGCGGCTCGACCGCCTCCCAGACGGCGACGGGCTGCGTCTTCCCCTTCGCCACGACGGGCTCGGCCTCCCGGTAGACGATCTCGCGCTCGGTCGCGCGGTACGTCTGCTCGCCGACGAGGATCCCGTCGACCGGCGCGGCGGACTGGAGGCGGGCGGCCGTGTTCATCACGTCCCCCGCCACCATCCCCTCGCCCTCGCCGGGAGACGCGTCGAGCGAGACGAGCGCTTCCCCCGTGTTCACCGCGATGCGGACGTGGAGGTCCCGCCCCGGCTCCTCCTCGTTCAGCCGGCCGACCGCATCGCGCACGGCGAGCGCCGCACGGACCGCCCGCTCGGGATCGTCCTCGTGCGCGACGGGCGCGCCGAAGACCGCGACGACAGCGTCGCCGATGAACTTCTCGACCGTCCCCCCGAGGCGCTCGAGCTCGTCACGGGCCCGCTCGTGGTAGACCCGCAGCAGCGCGCGGACGTCCTCCGGGTCGCTCTCCTCTGCCCTCGCTGTCGACCCCACGAGGTCGGTGAAGACGACGCTCACGACCTTGCGCTCCTCCCGCCGCGACGCCGCCTCGGCGACGACCAGCGGTCCGCCGCACTCCGAGCAGAACTTCGCGGTTGCCGCGTTCTCCGTTCCGCAGGCAGGACAGTCCCCCATGCGCGCGAGTCTATGCGGCTGCGAGACCAGCAGCCGCTCCGGACGCCACGCCGATCGAGAACCGGCTACAACGTAGGCTGACTCGGTGCCGAGGCGCCGTCTTCGACCGACCGGCGCGGCCGACGCCCGGATCGAGGCGGCGCTCGCCGAGTTGCGCCGCGAGCTCGAGATCGTGGTCGCGTTCGCGGACGAGGTCGTCGCCGAAGCCGACCGAGCCGCGCGCGAGGTGGAGCTGCCCGACGCGGACGAGACACCTGTCCCGTTCATCACGATCGACCCGCCGGAATCGATGGACCTCGATCAGGCGCTCCACGTCGAGCGTCGCGGCTCGGGTTACCGTGTGCGCTACGCGATCGCCGACGTGGCCGCCTTCGTGGCGCCCGGCGGCCCGCTCGACGAGGAGGCGCACCGGCGCGGCGAGACGCTCTACGCGCCCGATGGAAACGCGCGCCTCTATCCGGCCGCGCTCTCGGAGGGTGCCGCCAGCCTGCTGCCGGGCGAGGTTCGACCTGCGCTCGTCTGGACGATGGAGGTCGACGAGACCGGCGAGGGCACTGCCGTCCACGTGCGGAAGGCGCGCATCCGGAGCCGTGCGAAGCTGAGCTACTCAGGCGCCCAGCGCGCGCTCGACGACGGATCGGCGGAGGACGTCCTCCTGCTGCTGCGCGAGGTCGGGATCCTCCGCCAGCAGCGGGAGGTCCGCCGCGGAGGCGTCAGCCTCCAGCTCCCCGAGCAAGAGGTGGCGAAGGGCGCGCACGGGTACGACCTGTCCTACCGTGCGCCGCTCCCGGTCGAGGGCTGGAACGCGCAGATCTCGCTCATGACCGGGATGGCGGCAGCGGACCTGATGCTCGGCGGCCAGGTCGGAGTCCTGCGCACCGTGCCGCCCGCCGACCCGCAGCGCCTCGAGCGGTTCCGGCGCTCGGCGTCGGCGCTCGGCGCGCCGTGGCCGAAGGGGATGCCCTACCCCGACTTCGTCCGGACGCTGGACGCGAACGTCCCCCGCCAGGCCGCGCTGCTCGTCGAGGCCGCCGGCCTGATGCGAGGGGCCGGCTACACCGCCTTCGACCGCCGTGCACCCGAGCACGCCGAGCACGCCGCCCTCGCCTCGACCTACGCGCACACGACCGCGCCGCTCCGGCGGCTCGTCGACCGCTACGTCGGCGAGACGTGCGTCGCGCTCGCGACCGGGAAGAAAGTGCCGAAGTGGGTCGAGTCCGAGCTGCCGCGGCTACCCGCCCTGATGGACGAGGCCGACCGCCGGGCCGGCCAGTACGAGGCGGGGATCGTGTCGACCCTCGAGGCCGCCATCCTCGAGCGGCACGTCGGGGAGACGTTCGAGGCGGTCGTGGTCGAGGTCGACCGCGACGGCGAGCGCAGGCTCGGTCCAACTCCGCGACCCAGCCGTGACTGCGCGCTGCGACGGACCTGACCTCCGGCTCGGCGACTCGGTGACCGTGCGCCTCGAGCTCGCCGACGTCCCGCGTCGCCAGGTGCGCTTCTCCCTCGCCTGAGCCGCTGGCCGACAGCCGGCTACGAGCCGGCGGCGCGCTTCTTCGCGCTGAGCTCGCGGTAGCGCTCGATCATCTCGAGGAGTCGGCGGTCGAGATCTGCCCGCCGCTCGAGCTCGGCCTGGCGCTCCTCAGGCGTCTTCTTCCGTTTCTTCATCGTCGTCCTCCGGCTCGACGACGGCGTCGTGAATCTCGCCGACCACGATCCGCATGTCGAAGAGCGTCTCGAGAATCAGTTGAGTGGCTTCGACGTCCTCCACATTCCGATGGTGCCTGCGCGGAACTTCCATCGCAAGACGTCGTATCCCGCCACGTCTCGCCGGGCTTGGCCGCCGGTGCGCCGGGCCAAGCGACACAGCCGGTGTCGAACTTCGAGCCCGACACCCGATGCCAATGCTCGACGCGAGGTCGGACGGCGTACGACCGCCATGACCCTGTTGAAGCCGACCGCCCGACCTTGTAGCCTGCGCGCGCGATGGACCTGAACGACTGGATCCTTTCCCTCCACCTGCTCTCGGCGTTCGCGATGGTGGGTGCACTGGTGATCTTCTGGATCATGATCGTCGCCCTTTGGGGCACCAACAGCACCAGCCGGGCCGCATCGCTGATGCGCGTCTCCAAGGTCGGGACGGTGCTCGTGTCCGTCGGCTCGCTCGGCACGATCATCTTCGGGGTGTGGCTCGCGATCTCCGTCGATGGCATCGACCTCTGGGACGGCTGGGTGATCGCCGCGATCGTCCTCTGGGCGATCGCGGTCGAGCTCGGGCGGCGAGCCGGCACCGGCTACGGCGACGCGGGTAAGGAGGCGCAGCGGCTTGCTCGGGCCGGGACGGAGACGAGCCCGGAGGTGGCCGCGACGTTCGGCGTGTCGCGAGCCCTGCAGTTTCACGCCGCCAGCAGTGTGCTGGTCCTCCTGATCCTCATCGACATGATCTGGAAGCCCGGCGCATGATCGGCCTGCTCGCGTTCAGCAGACCGGAGTTCCCGCTGTTCCTGCACATCCTCGGGGCGATGATCCTCGTCGGGGCCGTCACGGCTGCCGTCGTTGCACAGCTCGTGCCGGGGGTCGGTGCGGTCGACGGCGACCGGATGCGCCGCTTCTCGTTCCGCACGCTCCTCTTCTGCGCGCTCCCGGCGTACATCGTGATGCGGATCGGGGCGGAGTGGATGTACTCGAAGGAGTTCGGCGACGTGGAGGACGACCCGACATGGATCGGGATCGGCTACATCACCGCCGATATCGGTGCCCTGCTCCTGCTGATCGCCTTGATCACCGCCGGGATCGCGTCCTGGAAGTCGAAGGCAAGGCTCGCCACGGCATCCGGAGCGATCGCCGCGATCGCCCTGGCAGGCTGGATCGTCGCCGTCTGGGCGATGGGCGGGAAGCCCTAGACCGGGCCGCGGTCGCCGAGGATCCGCTCGGCCAGCTCGTACGTCTCGGGCCCGAAGAGCACGAGCCGGGACTCCTCGACCGACGCTTCGACTCCCCGGAGCGCGTCGAGCGCCTGGCGCACGGCGTCGTCGACCGGCCAGCCGAAGACTCCCGACGAGATCAGCGGAAAGGCGACCGTCGCCGCGCCGTGCTCGTCCGCGACCTCGATCGACCTGGTGTAGCAGGCGCGAAGCGTCGCACTCAGGTCGACTCGTGCGTCCCACACCGGGCCGACCGTGTGGATCACCCAACGCGCAGGAAGCTCGCCGGCGGTCGTCGCGACGGCGTCGCCGGCCGGGAGCCCGCCGGGGAAGCGCGACTCACGCAGCGCGCGGCACTCGGCCAGGATCGCGGGGCCGCCCCTGCGATGGATGGCTCCGTCGACGCCGCCGCCGCCGAGGAGGGACGAGTTCGCGGCGTTGACGATCGCGTCGACGGCCTGGGCGGTGACGTCCCCCTCGACGAGCTCGATGCGCATGCGACTCAGTCTTCGGCGACGCTCGATCGCGCCGGGTCGGGTAGGGCGATCGCGGCGAGGACTCCGATCGCGGCGGCGAGAACGGTGAAGGGCGCGACGTCGGGCGCCGCGGTGCCGACGAGCAACGTGCCGAGCACGGCCGCGGTGAACGGCGCCTTGAGGCCGGCGGCGACCGCGGCCGCGATGCCCGTCGCAACCGCAGGTGTGAGGTCGAGCCCGGGCAGGACGTTCGCCGCGGCAGCGGCCAACGCCGTCCCGAGCGCGATCGCGGGGAACACCGGCCCGCCGCGGAAGCCCGAACCGAGCGAGAGCGCGTAGGCACAGCCCTTCGCGAGCACGACGAGCAGCAGCACCCCGGCGGACGACTCGGCGACGAGCGCGGGGATCTCGGTCTGCCCGGAGAACAGCACGAGGTCGACCGGCCGGTCCGCGAGGAGCCGAAACGCGACGGCGACGACTCCCACGAGCAGGCCGGCGACCACCAGGGCGAGGTCGGGCCGCGCCCGGGACGGCACGGCCACCCGGAACGCGGCGTGCCGTGCGGCAACGACGACGATCGCGACGGCGACCGCGAGCACGCCGCACCAGGCGAGGTCTCCGACCTGCACCGTGTCGTAGGCCGGCAAGACCGGGAGGTCGAGGCCCTCCTTGTGCAGGCCGGGCCAACCGGCGATGCCGGTCCAGACGAGCGCCCCCGTGCCCGCCGCGACGAACCCGGGTAGCAGCGCGTGCCCGATGACCCGCGCGGAGACCATGCCGCTCTTCGCGACCATCTCGAGGAGGAGGAAGGCGGCGATGAGAGGGCCGCCGAACAGCGCCGCGATCGCCGCGAACGCGCCCGCCAGGACGAGCAGGCGGCTCTCGGTCGCATCCACTCGGACGAGGCCGACGGCGAGCGCGCCGAGGCCGACGCCGAGCGCCACGAGCGGCGCCTCGGGCCCGAGCACGAGCCCGGCTCCGAGCGTGAGGAGAGCGGCGAGGAGGATGCTGCCCAGGTCGACCGCCTGGACGTCCCCGAGACTGATGCCGTCGAGGGCGGGATGCCCGCCGTGCCCCGGAAGACGGCAGGCGAGCGCGACGAGCGCGCCGCCGAGTGCGGGCACGAGGACGACGTACCACCCGGCGGGCTCGCTCCATCCGAGCCAGTCCGGCACCCTGTCCCAGACGAGGTCGATCAGCTCGTGGGACGCCGTCTGGAAGAGCACGGCGGCGAACGCCACCGGGACGCCGAGCAGGCCGGCGTAGACGAGCGTCCTGACGTACGCGGCCGGGGTGAGCTCGGGGCTGTCGAGCGTCGGGCCGGGGGTGTCGTCCACCGGCCGATCCTCTCATTCCAGCCGGTCGGCTCGGGCGACGAAGGCTCTACGCACTCGCGGCGCGCGCCGGCGCGGGAAGCGCCGCGATGCACCGCTCGAGCTCGTCGTAGACGTCCTGCACCTGCTCGCGCGTGAGCGCCTGGATCCCGACCCCGGCGGCCACCCGGTCGACGACCGCCGCGACGGCGCCACGGTCGATCGCGCCGTCCGCACCGACCAGGCCCGCGGCGTGGGCCAGCCCGAAGAGCCGCCTGAGCTGCGGCTCGGACGCGGGCCTGGTGTCCCCGCGCGAGCGCAGGCGCATGTACGCCCTGTCGTCCAGCTCGACCGTCTCGGGCGCGATCCCCTCGCGCAGGAGGATCCGGAGCAGCTCGGTGGTCGCGAGCACGTCACCGCGCGCGTCGTGCGCATCGTCGAGCGCAACGCCGTGTCGCGCGCAGATCGCCTCCAGCCGGTGGCTCCGCTCGAGGGGCTCGAGCAGACGGAAGGCGTCGAGGGTGCAGGCGACGCCGGCCGGGCGGTAGCGGATCCCGGCACGCGCGAAGGCGTGCTCGAGCAGCGGGCGGTCGAAGTCGGCGTTGTGCGCGACGAACACGGCCCGGTCGAGCAGCCCGAGCACCTCCGGCGCGAGTACGGCGAACGCCGGCGCCGCGGCGACCGAGGCATCGTCGATCCCGTGCACCGCGGTCGCCTCCGGAGGGATCGGCCCGGCGGGCCGCACGAGGCTCGCGAAGCGATCGAGCTCGACCCCCTCTGCGTCGAGCCGCACGACCGCGAGCGAGACGATCTCGTCCGACTCGACGCTCGTGCCCGTCGTCTCGAGGTCGACGACCGCGTACGCGACGGGTCGCGCCACCTCGCTCCGCAGGCGGACGCGTCCGGGGAGCCCGGCGAGGCCGGGGACGAGCCTGAGCGCCCTCTCCGGTCGCGCCATGTGATGAGCATGTCGTCCGCGTCGGACGGCGAGGATCGCGGAAATGCCCTGCATGCAGGGAGATCAGCTCATGCGAGCGGGTGCGTTACGTCGGCGGACGACGCCGCTCGGTGGCCTCCGCCACCTCGACGAACCGGCAGACGGCGCTGACGAGGCGCATCTGCGCGACGGTCGCGCAGTCGGCGTCGAGGAGCGCCGGCGCGCACACGAGCACCGCACGGCACTGCGCTCGCGAGGTCGCGACGTTGAAGCGGTTCGGGTCGAACGCGAACCCGATCCCCCGCGGGCGCCTCCTCGCTCGTGCGAGCTCGCCATCGAGACGAGCACGACGGGGGCCTGCTGGCCCTGGAACTTGTCGACGGTGCCGACCGGCGATCTGCTCGCCGGGAGCCGGAGCCGAAGCTGGCGGACCTGGGCGTTGTAGGGGGCGACGACGAGGACGTCCGCGGTCGTCGAGGGGCCTCGTCACGCCCGTCTCGTCGGTGAACGGCGTGCCCACCAGGTCGGCGACGGCCTCCGCGATCGCCCGGGCCTCCTCGGGCGACGACTGGCCGTGCCCTTCGTGCGCCGTCGCGAGCCAGACGGGGCCGTTACCGTCCGCGAGCGAGCGGCGGGCGGCAGCGTCGGCGTAGCCGAGCCGCCCGTCGTAGTACGCGTCCGAGGTGAACGCGCAGAGCTCCGGGCGCAGCCGCCAGGTCTCGGCGAGGAACAGTCCGCGGTCGGGCGGCACAGTCTCGTCGTCGCCGAGGAGGTGCTCGAGCACCGAGAGCCCCGACCCCTCGGGATGAGAGCCCTGCGAGACCTGCGGCAGCTGGTTCGGATCGCCGAGCAGGACGAGCGATCGTGCGGCCGTCCCGACCGCGAGCACGTCGGCGAGCGCGAGCTGGCCCGCCTCGTCGACGAAGAGCACGTCGAGCGGCCGCTCCGCGGCGTGGATGTCGACCCTCTCCCGCGAGAACGCCCACGCGGTGCCCGCGACGAGCCGGAAGGCCGGGTCGGCGCAGACGTCGACGTCCTTCGACGTGACGACGCACCGGCTCTCGAACGCGGTCTCGGTCTCCGGGTCGCCGCGCTTCGCGCCGCGCGAACGAGAAGCCCTGACGGTCGGCCTCGTGCTGCACGGCGCGGAGGAAGTTGTGGATCGCCTTGTGGCTGAGCGAGGTGACGCCGACGCGCTTCCCCTCCCGCATGAGCGCGATCGCCATCCGGGCGCCCTGCCACGTCTTCCCCGAGCCAGGCGGGCCCTGCACGAAGAGGTAGCTCTGCCCGAGCGAGAGAGCAGCGCCGACCGGATCGAGGTCGAGCCGCACGTCGGGGGGCCGGCGCTCGAGTACGGCGGTGAGCGCGGGATAGTCGGCTCGCCCGTCGGCGTACGCGCGCGCGAACCGCATCAGCGCGTCGCGCTTGACGGCGTCGCCGAACGGGCGGCCCGGCGTCAGTGCGGTCGGGAGCGGCTCGTCCACCTTCTCCGCCGCGCGGAGGACGGTCACGACGCCGGCGTCGTCGTCGACCCGCACGCGGAATCGCTGGCGCGTCACCGGGTCGAACCCCTCGCCCGAGATCTTGTGCTCCTGCGCGCGGAACGGCGCGCGGTACGCGTGGCTCTTGCCGTCGACCTCGGGCGGTCCCCGTCCCAGCGGAGCCCGCCCAGGGCGGTCCGGTCGGCGATCAGCTCGTCCTCGTCGAGCTGCGGCCAGCGGAACCAGGCCCACCACTGTGGGCGCGCCTCGCGCTGGTGGTACTCGACGAGGTGGGCGAGCAGCCGTCCCGGCTCCCCGGCCTCCGTGCCGGCGAGCAGCCGCTCGCGGAGCGCGGCGCGCTCGGCGTCCCGCTCGATCGCCTCCTCGGTCGGCGGTCGCTCGTCGGGCGGCGCCCGCCAGGGCCGATCTCCCGGCCGGATCGAGAGCAGCCATTCGTGGAGCTCGAACGTCGAGCGGCAGTCCTCCTCGTTGTAGCGCTCGACCTCCTCGAGGAGCGACTCGTCACCCGTCTCGAGCCAGATCTCGAAGGAGACGACCGCGTCGTCGCCGCCCTTCACCTCGGGCGTCGCGCTCGAACCCGTAGAGCGCCTCGATCGCCTTGATCGAGTAGCTCGGCGTCGAGGCGCGGAGGGACTGGCGGACGATGCGGTACAGGTCGACGAGCACCTCCTGGCGCAGGAAGTCGTCGACCTCGCGCTCGCGCGTCCCGTGCTCGCCCATCAGCCGGGTGAGCGCGGTGCGCTCGTACGCGGCGTAGTGGTAGACGTGGAGGCGCGGGATGGCGGCGGCGGCGCTCGACGACCCAGTCGACGAACCGCTCGAACACCGCGCGCTCACCGTCGCGGTCGCGCGCCCAGAGCGCGTCGTAGCGCACCTCGCCCCGCTCGTCGCGGTAGCAGTAGCCGAACAGGAACTCGAGCCCGCGCGCCGCCTCGTAGAACGGATGCCCCTCGAGGTCGAGCCACACGTCGCCCTCGTCGGGCTCGGGCAGAAGGCGGAACCCGCGCTCCTCCTCGTCGGTCAGAAGCTCGTAGAGATGCGTGCCGGTCTCGCGACCGCGGAGCTGGAGCTCGGCCTGGTGGCGCATCCTCTCGAAGCTCTCGCGCCGCAGGCCGTGCGTCCCGCCGTCCCCGTCCTCCGCCAGCGAGCCGAGCTGCGCAAGCGTCTCGACGCCGTCCGCCATCAGCGTCTCCGCCCAGGCGCGGCGCATCCCCGCGACCAGGACGAGATGGTCGTCGGCCTCGAGCTGCGCGCGACAGACGTGCCGGAAATCGCAGATCCCGCAGTGGCCGCAGGGCCACGGGTAGGTCTCGTCGGCACGCTCGAGAGACGCGAGGAACCGCTCGCGCACGCGCCGGTAGTACGCCCCGAGCTCCGCCACGCGGAAGCTCTCGCGCTCGCCGCGGCCGTTCTCGACGTGCACGCGTTCGACCGGCGCCCCCTGCAGCCGCTCGACCTGCTCGGCGTAGAAGAGCAGCTGGAGCACGTGCGCAGGCTTCGCCGACCGTGCGAGCTTCGTGTCGACCGGCTCGTACGTCCCGTGCGGGGTCTGCTCGAGGAAGTCCGCGAAGCCACGCCACCGCCCGTCCTCGCTCTCGAGGTACGGCTGGTAGACGACGTCCGCGGCCCGCGCGCTCACGGCCTCCTCGGTCAGCCGGCGCGCGACCTCGGCGTCGAAGCTCTCGTCGTCGTAGGTCGGGATCCGGACGATCGAACGGCCCTCGCGCTCGAGTCGGGACAGGTACGCGGCCTCGTGCTCGCGACCCTTCCGCAGGATCAGGTCGAGGTGCGTGTCGTCGACGTGCGGCCGTTCACGCCGGCCCCGGACGACGTCGAGCGAGAGCGTCGTCAGGTGCGGGCAGGCGAGGTGCGCCGACAGATCGGAGGGCGAGAGCCGGAGCGTGCCGTCGGAGGTCAGGCGCACACGACGAGTATCGACCCCCGACCGGCGGCGTCTTACGTCAGCGGATGCACTGCACTTCGACGCCGACGTCGAGCTCGAGCCAGGCGCGGTCTGCGGTGACCGCGGGCAGCTCGAGGCTGCGGGCGACAGCGGGGCAGGCTCGGTCAGCCACGGAGAGCGTTGTATCCCGCGTCGCCTTCCACAGGCTTCCGGTCTCGTCGGCAGCGTCGACGTCGAAGGCCTCGACCTCGATGCCGAGCGCTTCCACAGCCAACCGAACCGGCGCAGGCGGAAGTCCTCGAGCATCGAGCACTCCCGCGACCTCGGCCCAGCTGACGGTGCGAAATCATCGCCGCCACGGACGGATGCGTCCGCGCCGCTCCCCCGAACGGCGCGGACGCGTCGTGAAGGGCGCCTACAGCACGATCCGCGCAGCGGTCGCGCTGGGGCAGCCCCGCTGCACCAGGCTCACGGCCCGGTGCAGATCGATGTCGGCGCGGAGCGCAACGTCCGCCGCGTCCGCGATGTCGTACCCCGCCCGCAGAAGCTCGTCGAACCGCCAGCGCCGAACCTGGTCGCTGTCGGCGACGTCGACCTTCTCCAGCTGTGCCGCAGCCATCGGATCCCCCCTTCGCCTCAGGTGCCGATACGCACGTTCTGACGAACCTCTCCGCGGGGCACCATCCCTCGTTCGAGGGATTGCCCTCGGACAGCTCCGCCCGGATGGCCCGCTGCGGAGCTCACGCCGGCTTCTCCGCAAGGCCGAAGCTGTACAGCCGCCAGTGGGCGGCGAGCCGCGACACCCCGAATCGCGACGCCAACTCGTCGCGATCGGGGAAGGCCGCCCACACCTCGCGCATCCGCTCCTCCGGCATGAGCAGCTCGGCGCCGAACACGTTTGCCTCGCGCTCGCGCGCGCGGTCGGCATCGTGCTCGAGATCGCGGGCCCGACAGTAGGTCTCCGAGGCGTCCACGCCCTGGGCGTGACAGATCCAGTGGCCGAGCTCGTGGGCGATCGTGAACCGGTCGCGGCGAGTCGGGGTGTCGCCGCTCGTCGCCTCCGACGCGTTGACCAGGATCAGGCGCTCGGCAGGGATCAGCATCCCCGAGCATTCGCCCAGCTCACGCCGCTCGATCCGGAGCCCGAGCAGGTCCTCGGCGATCGACTCCACCGGCACCGGTATCTCGGCTCCGCCGTACGCCGCGGCGTACGCCGAGCGCAGGTCGTGGGCGCGTGGGTCGCTGTAGCGGGTCGGGGCAGACGACAAGGCGATCGGAACGCATTCGCTCTCGGACAACGTCTCCAGACTGGAGCAATCGTCCGCGCCGGGGACCGGCCTTACGGCTGGACCGGCGGCCCGGAAGGGGTAGACGCTCGCGTCTACCCCGACCCGCCGGTTCGCCGAGGGCGCAGCCGACGGTGAGGCGCGCGTCTCGGCGTCATCCGGAACACGCGGCGCGCGGCCGGCACCGGGCTGGTCTACTAGAGCCGTGATCCTGGCGATCGACCAGGGGACGACCGGGACGACGTGCCTCGTGGTCGACGACGAGCTGCGCGCGATCGGCCGCGGGTACCGGGAGATCCGGCAGTCGTTCCCGCATCCGGGCTGGGTCGAGCACGACCCCGAGGAGATCTGGGAGAGCGTCGAGGAGACGGCGGCCGCTGCACTCGACGACGCCGGCCTTCATGCCGCCGACCTCGCCGCGATCGGTATCACGAACCAGCGCGAGACGACCGTCGTCTGGGAACGGGCGACCGGGCTGCCGGTGCACCCGGCGATCGTCTGGCAGGACCGGCGAACGGCGGAGCGGTGCGCGTCGCTGCCGACACGGCTCGTCCGCGAGCGGACCGGGCTCGTGCCCGACCCGTACTTCTCGGCGACGAAGCTCGAGTGGATCCTCGCTCGCACCGACGTCGCCCGGAAAGAGCTCCGGTTCGGGACGATCGACGCGTGGCTCACGTCGAGGCTGACCGGTGGAACGGTGCACGTCACCGACGTCACGAATGCGTCGCGCACCATGCTGCTCGATCTCGCCGCCGGCTCGTGGGACGACCGAGCTCCTCGCGCTGTTCGGCGTCGACCGCGCGATGCTCCCGGGCGTCGTCCCCTCGTCGGGCGTCGTCGCTGAGGCGTCGCTCCTGGGTAAAACCGTCCCGCTGGCCGGCATCGCGGGCGACCAGCAGGCCGCGCTCTTCGGGCAGGGGTGCGTCGCGCCCGGGATGGCGAAGGCGACATACGGAACGGGCACGTTCGTGCTCGTCGCGCTCGGGGAGGACGCAGGGACGCCGTTCGACGGGCTGCTCACCACGGCCGCGGCCGTCGGCCCGGGGGCGGCGCCGGCCTTCGCGGCCGAGGGGTCGGTGCTCGTCGGCGGCGCGGCGCTGCAGTGGCTCCGCGACGGGCTCGGCGTGATCGAGTCGGCGGCGGAGAGCGAGCGGCTTGCGACGAGCGTCGACTCGACGGGCGGCGTCCACTTCGTCCCGGCGCTCGCCGGTCTCGGCTCTCCGCAGTGGCGTCCGGACGCGCGCGGCCTGATCTCGGGCCTGACGCGCGGGACGACGAGCGCCCATCTCGTGCGCGCGGCGCTCGAGGCCGTCGCCCACCAGGTCGCCGACGTGCTCGAGGCGCTGCCCGCCGACGTCGACGTGCTCCGCGCCGACGGCGGCGCGAGCGCGAACGCCTTCCTGATGCAGCTCCAGGCAGACCTCATCGGGTGCCCGGTCGAGGTGGCAGCGGACGCGGACGCCACCGCGACCGGAGCGGCGGCGCTCGCGGGGCTGGCGGTGGGGACGTGGTCGGGCACCGACGAGCTCGCGTCACTCATCCGCCGCGGCGCGCGCTACGAGCCGCGGATGGGCGCCGAGGAGGTCGCGCAGCGCCGTGCCGACTGGCACGACGCGGTGCGGCGCGTGCTCGCATGAGCGCGACGTCCGTCGTACGGCCGCCCGGCGCCCGACCGGGCCGCCGCGGCTCGTCAGGCGCGCTGGACGCTGACCGCGGTGCCGTACGCGGCGACCTCGGTCATGTTGCCGCCGAGCTCGTTGCAGTCGAAGCGCATCGCGATCACCGCGTTGGCGCCCGCCTCGCGCGCCGCGTCGCGCAGCCGCTCGACGGCCTGCAGGCGGCTGTCCGCGAGCATCTTCGTGTAGCCCTTGACCTCGCCGCCGATCAAGCCCTTGAGGCTGGCGCCGATGTCGGAGCCGATGTTCCGGCTGCGGACGGTGAGGCCGAAGACCTCCCCGTACACCTCCGCGATCCGGTAGCCCGGGAGATCGTTCATCGTGGTGACAATCATGTCGGACACGGCGGTGCTCCTCTCGGTGTCGGCGACTCCGTCCGCACCGACGCTACCGAGTGGGCTTCCCCCAGGGGACGGGAGCGGTCGCGAGCCCGGGATGCCGAAGGGGAGTACGACATCCCGGACCGCGGCCCCGTCTGCACGGGGGACGCGACGCAGGCATGCCGCGCCCCCGCACATCTGCGCCACGACGCCCGAGCGAGGCGATGTGGGCACGGCGCCTGCGCGCCGCTTGTCCCCTCGCCCGGGACAGTACGATCGTCGCACGGAAGCGGCCATCGTCCGTTCGGACGAGGGGGCGGAGGAGGTCGCCTCGTGCAGACTTGCGCTGTGGCGACGATGCAGGATCTCGACGAGCTTGCGCTCGGGATGCCGCAGGCAACGAAGGAGGTCGCCGACGACGGGCGCCCGACGTACGCCGTGCACGGCAAGTTCTTCTGCTTCCATCGCAGCCGGCGGCCCGACGCCGTCGATCCCGAGACGGGCGAGCGGCTCGACGACGTGCTCGTCTTCCGGGTCGCAGATCTCGGGGAGAAGGAGATCCTGCTCCGCGACGATCGCGGCCTGTTCTTCACCACGCCGCACTGGAACGGCTACTCGGCCGTCCTGATGCGGATCCCGGAGCTCGCGCGCATCGACCGCGACGAGCTCCACGACCTCGTCGCCGAGGCATGGCTGACCCGCGCTCAGAAGCGCGTCGCGAAGGCGTGGCTCGCCGAGCACGACGTCGCCGAGGGCTGACCGGCCTCAGCGGCTCGTGACGAGCTCGGAGACCGTCACGGCACGCAGGCCGCGGCGGGTCATCTCCTCGAGGATCAGCGCGACCGCCGCGACCGTCGCGTCGCGCGTCGGCCACGAGAGCTCCGGCGGCTCGTTCTCGGGCCGCCCGTCGTGGAGGACGACGATGTCTCCCGGCCCCAGGTGCTCGAGCACGCGCCGGGCCGTCTCCTCGGCGGGAAGCTCCCAGTCGCCGGGCATCGACGAGAACCACACCTCCCTGCCGGCGACGTCCCCCACGGCCGCGCGGACGCGCTCGTCGCAGCGGAAGAACGGCGCGCGCCAGAGGCGGTGCGGGACGCCGGCCTGAACGAGCGCCTCGGAGGTCAGCCGCATCTCCTCGCGGATCCGGCCGTCGTCGAGTGTCTGCAGGTCGGGATGCGTCCAGGTGTGGTTGCCGACCTCGTGCCCCCGTTCGAGGAGGCTCTCGACGATCCGCGTGCCGTCACCGGTGGCGATCGCCTCCCCGATCGCGAAGAACGTCCCGTGCCCGCCGTGTCGCTCGAGGTGATCGGCGATCGGGAGGGTCCACGGTGACGGCCCGTCGTCGAAGGTCAGCGCGACCACGGGGTCGGCAATCCCACGTCGCGGCCGGACGAGATGCGCGGGGCCCGGCATGCGGGAACCCTAATCCCGCCGTCGACACCTTCGACCGGCTCCGCGCCGACGCCGCTCTCATCTGTCGGGCGAGACATGTCACAATCGCGACGAGGACGGAAGATCGCGGGGGAATCTCCCGTCTCGTGGGCAGAGTGCCGCAGCCTGCGGCGCAACATGAAGGGAGGCTCCATGGAGGCCAGTGGGACGGGCGCAGCGGCGATGCTCGTCGGCACATCCGAGGACGTCGAGGGACGTCCGGACGCAGCGACGCTGACACTGCCGCGCGAGGAGATCGAGGAGGCGCTCGCGTCCGACGCGCCTCTCGACCTGATCCTCTCGGTGCAGTCGGGCGAGGGCGAGCCCAAGGACATTCGGGTTGCCTGGCAGCGAAGCGACCTCGAGGCCGTCCTCGGACGGGTCGAGGCGGGTCCCGTGACGTTGTCGTTCGACCGCGCGGAGCTCTACCGGGCGCTCGAGCACCCGGACTTCGAGGGCCACGGGATGCGCGAGATCGTGCTGCTCGTGGCGGCTGCGTCCTCCTCTGCGGCGTTGATGGCCTCCACGGCATCGGGACAGGTCACCGACGGTGGGGGGCGGCAGCGGCGCGGTCGGCGCAGCGATCGTCCCCGGCCACGACGAGGCCTCGACCGCGAGTGCCCTTGCGGCGAGCGGCGTGGTCGTCCCGGGCCACGGCGAGGCGACGACGGCAGGGGCGGTCGCCGCGGCTGCGGCTGCGACGGCGCACGACGAGGCTGGCGCGCAGGCACGTGGCATCGGCCAGACGATCCCCGGCAACGACGAGGCAACGCTCACCGCCCGCGGCATCGACCCCGCGATCGCCACCGCGATCGGAACCGGCGACGCCACCACGGCACGCGACCTCGCCACACCCGCAGCCCACGACGAGGCGGGCGCGCAGGCACGTGGCATCGGCCAGACGATCCCCGGCAACGACGAGGCAACGCTCACCGCCCGCGGCATCGACCCCGCGATCGCCACCGCGATCGGAACCGGCGACGCCACCACGGCACGCGACCTCGCCACACCCGCAGCCCACGACGAGGCGGGCGCGCAGGCACGTGGCATCGGCCAGACGATCCCCGGCAACGACGAGGCAACGCTCACCGCCCGCGGCATCGACCCCGCGATCGCCACCGCGATCGGAACCGGCGACGCCACCACGGCACGCGACCTCGCCACACCCGCCCAGCCGGCGACATCGGGCTCCGGCTCGTCGTTCGAGGTGCCGTCGCTCGACGCGGGGACGGCAGCGGTCGTCGGAGGGCTCGCCGGCGCGAGCCTGCTCATCCTCGGCGGCGCGTTCGCCGTCCGGCGGCAGCGAGTCACACCCGTCTGACACACGGGAAGCTCGCCGGAGGGTCGCCGCACGGCGGCCCTCCGGCGAAGCCCGCCCGACTCAGAGGCGGCGACGGCTGCGCCAGCGGGACTCGAGCGTTGCGACGTCGAGCTGCTCGGCAGCGTCGAGCGCCTTCCACGCGGCCTTGCGCGTGTCTCTGCCGATGGCACCGCGGAAGAGCCACTTGCGGGCGAGCCTGGCGAGCGGCAGGCCGCCGGAGAGCGTCGGGGTCCGGCGGGGCGACAGGTAGAGCTCGAGCGTCAGCTGCTTGACGAGCGCGGGGTCGGCCGGGCGGCCCGTGGCCTGCTCGAGCCTGTACGCGACGAGCGACCCGAGGACGCGCACCTCGCGGACACCGGCGCGCAGCGTCATCACGAGCGAGGCGGTCGTGCTCGCGACGAGGACCCACGGGACCCGAGGAAGGAACCGCGAGCCCCGCGCGAGCGTGCGCACGATCGGCGTGGCGATCACGGCGACACGCTGGACGCGGTCGGCCACATCCTCGCTGTCGTCGTCGACCGCGATCAGCCCTCTCCCCTCTGCCGCGGACGTGACGCGTTCCCGGCTCAGGAGGATCCTGTCGATCGCCTGGTCGAACAGCCCGCCGACGGCGTCGAGGAGCCGCCGGTCGCGCTCGGGCTCCGGTTCGGGGACGCGCGTCGCGAGGGTGGCCTCGCGGAGCTCGGGCACGTTCGTCGTCATCGGGGTCTCATGCCGAGGCGTGGCGGCGGCCGAGCGAGGAGATAGAGCGGCGAGCCCACCGGCTGCACGAACAGCACCGCGCCCCAGAGCGGCTTCGGCCCTCGTACCTCCCGCGGTGTGCGGCGGACGAGGTCGCGCAGCGCGACGGTCGTGACCGCGAGCTCTGCGAGACCGCCGAGGATGATCGCGGAGCGCGTCCCGACCGACAGGTCGGACCACCGCTTCTTCTTCCGCTTCCCGACCATGGCCCAACGGTAGCGAAGGGCACGAGGCGAAGACGCGCCGGAGCCCCGGCCGACGGATCGGGGCTCCAGCGCGTCTCCGGATGACGTGAGGCGTCAGGCCGCCTCTGCGAGCACCGTCTCCGTGTCCGATTCGTACGCCGGGGCGGAGGCGAGCTCGTCCTTGCGGATCAGAACGAGCGACGCCAGCACGCCGACCGCGGCGACGCCGGCACCGACCCAGAACGCCGCCTGGAAGCCGGACGTCAAGGCCTGCGGCATCGCGTCGCCCGCAGTTGCGGCGCCGGTGGTGTGGGCGACCGCGACCGACGAGAGGACGGCGATCCCGAGCGCGCCGCCGATCTGCTGCGACGTGTTGATGAGCCCGGAGGCGAGGCCCGCGTCGTCCGCCTGGACGCCGGCCAGAGCCGCGATCGAGATGGAGACGAACGAGAACGCCATGCCCATCGCGATCACGAGGAAGCCGGGGAGCAGGTCGCCGAGGTACGAGCCGCCGACCGACACCTGCGTGAAGTACAGCAGGCCGATCGTCAGGAGGCTCATCCCCGTCACGAGCACCGGCTTGACGCCGACGCGGGTCACGAGCTGCTGCGCGACCATCGCCCAGACGATCGACGTCTCCTGCGACCGCGATGTAGGCGATTCCGGTCTCGAGGGGCGAGTACCCGAGCACCTGCTGCATGTAGAGCGTCAGCATCAGGAACATCGAGAACAGCGCCGTCCCGAGGATGAAGCCGGCGATGTTCGCGCCCGCGACCGTCTTGATCCTGAAGATCGAGAACGACATCAGCGGGTGCTCCGTGCGGGTCTCGCGCACGACGAAGCCGACGAGGAGCGCAGCGGCGGCGGCGAAGACGCCGATCGTCCGCGAGGAGCTCCAGCCCCAGTCGTTCGCCTGCGTGATCCCGAACACCGCGGCCGAGAGGCCGCCCGTGACGAGCACCGCGCCCAGGGCGTCGAAGCCCTTCGTGCGGACGTCGCGGCTCTCACCGAGGAGCACGGGCGTGAGCGCCAGCGCGGTGATCCCGACCGGGATGTTGAGGAAGAAGATCCACTCCCAGCTCAGGAGGTCGGTGAAGACGCCGCCGAGCAGCACACCCGCGGCGGCGCCGAAGCCTCCGACCGCGCCCCAGACGCCGAGCGCGACGTTCCGCTCCTTGCCCTCGGCGAAGGTCGTCATGAGGATCGAGAGCGCGGCCGGGGCGATGATCGCCGCGCCGAGGCCCTGGATGGCACGGGCACCGATCAGCGACGGCTCGTTCCACGCGAGCGCCGCGAGGAGCGAGGCCGAGGTGAACACGACGAGGCCGATCAGGAACATGCGCCTGCGGCCGAGGAGGTCGGCGGCACGCCCGCCGAGGAGCAGGAAGCCCCCGAACACGAGCGCGTATGCGCTGATCACCCACTGGAGATTCTCCTGGGAGAAGCCCAGGTCGTCCTTGATCGACGGGAGGGCGACGTTCACGATCGCGATGTCGAGCACGAGCATGAACTGGACGACGCTCAGGAGCGCCAGCGCCCACCACTTGCGGTTTCCGGTAGCAACCATGAGGAACGTCACCTTTCCGAGTCGTTGATCTCCGGACGCTAGCTCGTCTACTTGCTATTCGAAAGTACGGTCTTCCGTACTAAGAGTGCGGACAACCGAACCGTCACCGATCGCATACAATGCGGGTGTGAAGCGCTACGGCCAGTACTGCCCCGTCGCCCATGCGCTCGACCAGGTCGGCGACCGCTGGGAGCTCCTGATCGTGCGCGAGCTGATGCTCGGGCAGCGGCGCTACACGGACCTCGCCGAAGCGCTCCCTGGGATCGGCTCCAACATCCTCACGTCGCGCCTGCGCGACCTCGAGGCGGCGGGCATCGTCCACAAGAAGAAGCTTCCGCCGCCCTGGGCGGTCACGGTGTACGAGCTCACCGAGCACGGCCGCTCGCTCGACACGGTGCTCCGGTCGCTGGCGCAATGGGGCGCGCAGACGCTCGGTGCGCCCGACCCGGGCGACTGCTGGAGCATGTATGCCGTGCACGCGCGGTTCCGGCCGGAGGCCGCGGCCGACGGCGTGTACGAGATCCGCTTCGTCGAGGGCGAGACCATCTCGCTCCAGGTCGCGGGCGGCGAGCTCACCGCGATGAAGCTCCGGGCGGAACGGCCGGACGTCGTCGTCGAGGCGCACCCCGAGGCGCTGCACGAGGTGATCGAGGGGGCGGTGAGCGTGCGCACGGCGCTCGCCGAGGGACGGCTGCGACTCCTCGTGGGATCGGACGAGGCGCTGGCCCGTCTCGTCGCGATGTTCGCGCCCGTCGAGACCGACGCGTCGGCCGCGGCCGCGTAGCCCGCCGGCGACTCCCTCCGGGCTCCCTCGGCGCATGGCCGGCACGCCGGGCGAGGCGGGAAGCCGACGGTCGGACGCGGCAGCATTCGTGGTCAACTCGCTGGCGGCGAGGGCTCAGTCGGTGGAGGAGATCCGGCAGAAGCTCGCGGCGCGCGACGTCCCGGCCGCAGTGGCGGAGTCGGTGATCGCCGAGGCGCTCGAGCTGCGTTACCTGGACGACGCCGAGCTCGCCGACCAGCTCGCACGAGGGTTCCGAGCGCGCGGGTACGGGCGCCGCCGGGCGGCCGCGGGGATGCGGCGGCGGGCACTGCCGCCCGAGGAGGTCGAGGCCGCATTGGCGGCGGCCTTCGGCGACGCCGACGAGGCCGCGCTGGCGCGCGCCGCGCTCGGCTCCCGGTTCACCGGCGACGCGAGGGCCGACCGGCGAGCGGCGGCCTACCTCGTGCGCCGTGGATTCTCGACGTCCGCGGCCTGGGACGCCGTCCGGTCGCGCGCCGACCCGGACGGCGAGTAGCCCACTGATGCCACGATCTCGTGCGTCCGGATGCGAGAGCCGGAGCCGACGATCTCGCGACATGCTCGTCCAGAGCCTCGTCGTCAGGCAAGGATGGTCCGCGTCACGTGCTCGCCGACGCCGCCCGAAGCTCCCCGAGCTCGACGCGAAGCCGCGCCACCTCGGACTCCAGGCGAGCCACACGTGCCTCGAGGTCGGGCTCGGTGTGGCGAGCGGCTCGGCGACGTCGTCCGCGGACGTGTCGGTCGAGACCCCGCGGTCGGTCTCCTCGTCGCCGAGGAGGTGGCGATAGCGCTCCTCCTTCTGGCCGGGCCTGCGCCCCAGCCGCTCGACGAGATCTCGCTCCGTGAGGCGGTCGAGGGTCTCGTGAACGTCGTCGAGCCCGGAGAACAGATGCAGACGCCCGGTTCGCTGGTTGAGCTCGCCCGGCGTCTGCGGGCCGCGGAGCATCAGCACGCACAGAACGGCGACCTCGTCGGCGGCGAGGCCGAGCGCATCGTCGAAGAGCTGCCGGTACTTCGCGGCTCGGCTCCCTGCGCCGCTCGCGAGCCGCGTCCACCCCCGGCGCGCGAGGCGCTGCAGTGCATCGTGGATCTCGTGCTCGTCGTAGTCGACGACCGGATCGCGGTTCGTCGTCTGGTTGCACGCGAGACGGAGTGCGTTGAGCGACAACGGGTACTGGTCCGGAGTCGTCCGCTGCTTCTCGAGCAGGCAGCCGAGCACCCGGAGCTCGACGGGATCGGCGTCCACGAGCGAAGCGTACGCTGCGGCATGCGCCTGGACGTGCCGATTCGCGACAGCTATCGGGTGGCCGAGTGCTTCCTCGCCGGCGAGTACCCGGGTGCCGCCGAAACCGACGCGGCCAACCGCCGGCTCGGCGCATTTGCCCGTGCAGGAGTCACGCTCTTCGTCGACCTGACGCACCCGTCGGATCCGCTCGAGCCGTACGAGCGGCTCCTCATGGGCGAGACGCGGCGGATCACCCATCCGATCGTCGACCTCGGCACGACGACCATCCCGCGCATGGCCAGGATCCTCGACGACATCGACGCCGCCATCGGCGAGGGGGGAACGGTGTACGTCCACTGCTGGGGCGGGATCGGGCGCACGGGCACCGTGGTCGGCTGCTGGATGATGCGCCACGGCCTGGACGGCGGCGATCCGATCGGGCGCATCGCGGAGCTCCGACGCGACGTCTCGGACGCTCACGTGGCGTCACCGCAGACTCGGGCGCAGCGTGCGATGGTACGCGCGTGGAAGCGGGGTCGCTGAGCGCTCTCGTCGATGCCGTCCTGTCGCGCGCGTGGCGACGCGAGTCGGCCTGGCACGGAGAGCTCCACTGGCGCTGCGTGACCGCGACCGGCCTGGAGCTCGCATCGGGCGACGCGGCCGTCGATCGGCCTCTCGTCTTCTGCTTCGGGCTGCTCCACGACACGAGGCGCCAGAACGAAGCCGTGGACCCGGGGCACGCGCAACGTGCGTCCGACTTCGCGGAGGAGCTTCGCGGCGAGGGCGCACTCGCGCTCGGCGGTGAGCGCTTCGAGGCGCTCCTCGACGCGCTCCGGCTGCATGCGAGCGGGAAGGTCTCCCCCGACCCGACCATCGGCACGTGCTGGGACGCCGACCGCCTGCACCTCCCGCGCGTCTCGATCGTCCCGGATCCGGCGCTCCTCTCGACCCGGGCCGCTCTCGGAGCGGAGCGACTCACGGCCGCCGAGCGCCATCGCACACACGGGCCGCCGTCGTGGGACGCGCTCGTCGCGTCCGTCGAACCAGGCGTGTGAGAGGGCATCGACCCTCGGGCCGGCGGCCACGCGCACGCCGGAGCGCCCGGAGTCACGGTCCTGGCACGAAGGTGGAACAGACACGTCACAGGTCTGCCTGCACCCTTCTCGTATGGACGAGTGCGACCGAGGCGGAGCAGACGGCACCGGCGGGGATCGGCGGAAGGCAAGTTCGTTCCTCGGCACTGCTCCGAGCTGGATCGCGCTCCCGGTCGGACGAGCCGAAACCGGCCCGACGATCGCAGAGCTCGTCGAGGCGGTGAAAGCGGCCGGCGGGATGGTCGGCGGCGAGGCGCTCTTCGACCCGCGCTACGAGGCCGAGATGCGCCGCTTCCTGATCAGGGCGTTGGAGATGGAGGGAATCCCCATTCCGAAGGGAGGTGATAGGCCATGAGGAGCGCATCCACGGCAACGTCGTCGCGGAGGTAGTGAGCGCGCCGGAGGCCCTCGCGCTCGAACCCGAAGCTCTCGTACAACCGAATCGCCGGCTCGTTCCAGGGAAAGACGTGTAGCTCGAGCTTGCGGACGCGCGCTTCTCTCGCCCACGTGACGGCAGCGTCGAGGAGCGCCCGGCCGATCCCCCGGCGGCGGTGGGTCGACGCGACCATCATACCCAGGTCGGCGACGTGCGCACTGGCCGGGTGCGGGTCTCGGGCGAGCGAGAGGCGACCGACGATGCGATCGACGTCGACGGCGACGAGAACCGCTGCGTCCGCATGACGACGCACCGCCCTCAGGTAGCGGCGCTCGTCCGCGACCGGACGCCACGCCTCCGTCGTCAGGAGCCAGCCGCCCGGCTCGCGACCGACGGCGGCGGCCATGGCGACGAGCTCGGGCGCGTCGGATGGCTCGGCATGGCGAATCACGATCACTGGACGGTGATCCCGTGACCACCGCGACGCGGGTCACCTGCCGCGGCGAGCGCGCCGTCCCGCCGACGCTCGACCGCCGACACGCCGCCGAAGAACAGGTTGCGATCGGCCCAGCGACGGACGTCGAACCCGTCGTCGGCGAGCGCGCCCGGGACGTCGTCCCCCCACCCGCCCTCGACGTGGGCGGTCATGCCGTCGACGTGCAGGCGCGGCCGCGAGATCGCCTCGGCGACGGGGAGACCGTGTGCGACGACCGCGTCGACGACCTGGACGATCGCCCCGGCAAGACGCACCGAGCCCGCGCTACCTGCGGCAAGCCGCGGCGCGCCGTCGTCGTCGAGGACGAGCGTCGGGGTCATCATGCTGGGGAGCCGCGTTCCGGCGTCACGCGCCTCGTCTCCGATCACATCGAGCTCGCCCAGCATGTTGTTCAGCTGGAAGCCGTGCCGGAACACGCCCGAGCCCGAGCCGAGCGTCGACGACAGGCCGACCGTCGCGCCGTCCGAGTCGACGACCGAGACGTGTGTCGTCCCCGTCGGATGCACACCGGCGCCGAGGCCGTCATGACCGTACGCGCCGGCAAGGGCGGCCGCCACGGCCCGGGCATCGTCGGCCGACCCTGGCAGGCCCCGCTCGTGCGAGTCGAGGGCCGCCAGGCCCGCCTGCACGATCGCGCCGCCGCGCGAGGGCTCCGGTGTGGCGACGACCGTGGCGCCCGACAACGCCCCGTCGAGTGGGACCCGCTCCTCCACTCGATATCGCTCGAGGTCGTCCGCAAGCTCGGGCAGCAGGATGCCGACCGCGTCCGCGCGGATCTCGCGGAGCAGCCGGAGCGTCGGGGCGATGTCGATCGCATCGATCTGCCCCGGCGTGCCGTAGATCCGTTGCCCCCCCGGTTCGCGCTGGAGGATCGGCGCGAGGATCTCGTGCAGAAACGCCTGAGCCTCCGTCGCGGCGAACGGCCTCGAGGCGAGCTCGAGCGCCGGCACGAAGAGCGCCGCCCAGGGCAACCGGCCACGTCGCTCGTGGGCCTCCTCGAGCCCCGGGAGCAGCCCCGGGACTGCGACGGACGCCTCCCCCACGTGGAAGCTCTGGGTCGAGGCGTCGGCGAAGTCGATCTCGATCTCGGCCATCTCCCCGTCGCGGCCCGAGGGGACCGCGAAGAAGCAGTCGAGCACCGTCGCCGCGCGGCCCGGCTCGTGGAGGAGGAGGAAGCCTCCGCCGCACGGCCCCGTCAGCGGCCCCTCGGTGACGAACGCGGCGAAGGCGGCGGCGAGCGCGGCGTCGACGCACGTCCCACCCTCACGCAGCGCCCACGCGCCCGCCTCGGCCGTCTGCCGGTTCCCCGCTGCGACCGCCCCGCGCATGGCGGGAGCGTAGACCGACGTGCGGGGACACGAGGTGCGGTCGCGCGCGGCGCCCGGAGCACCCGCCGTGGTCGGCGTCACGTCATTCCACGTGCTTTCGGTCGGGGCCCCGCTCGTCCGGGCCCTTCCGGAGGTGCGAGCGCTCGTCGTCACAGACCGCCGACGGCGACGGGCTGGCCGGACGATCGACAGGGCTTCGCTCTCCGAGGATGTTTCGGCCGAGCCCTCCACCGGCGACCGCCCACACCTTGCACGACGAGCCGTCCCGTGCTCGACACCTCCCGAGGGCACCGAGGCGCGAGGCGCGACCGCCGGGCCGAACTTCGGTTCAGCGCGGCTCGGACGCCGACAGCGTCGACCGCGAGGTGATGCACCCCGACGCGCCGGCGTCGGTGGCTCGTACCGGCGGGATCACCGGCAAGGAGTCGTCAGCGAAGGAAGCTCGGCAGCTCGCGCTCGGCGTCGGAGGTCCCACGCGTGGCGCTTCCGGCCGACGAAGGCGACGTCCTCGTCGCGACCGGCGTGAACGACGTGCGTCGCGGAGCACCGAGGCCGGTTGCCACGACGGTGACCCACACCTGGCCGTGCAGCCGTTCGTCGACGGTCGCGCCGAAGATGATGTTCGTGTCGTCCGTCGCCGCCTGGCGGACCACCTCCGCCGCCTCGTTCACCTCGAGCAATGTCAAGTCCTCGCCACCCGCGATCGAGAGCAGGATGCCGCGCGCCCCGACGATCTCCGTATCGATCAGCGGCGAGCGAAGCGCGCGCTCGGCCGCCTCGCGGGCGCGGCTCTCACGGGCTTCGGAGTACCCGATGCCCATCAGCGCCGAGCCGGCGTCGGACATCACGGTACGGACGTCGGCGAAGTCGAGGTTGATGAGCCCGGGCATCGTGATGAGGTCGCAGATCCCCTGGACACCCTGGCGCAGCACATCGTCGGCAATCCGGAAGGCGTCGATCATGGACGTCGACCGGTCGAGGACCTCGAGCAGCCGGTCGTTGGGGATCACGATCACCGTGTCGCATGCCGCGCGGAGCTCCTCGACACCGGTCTCGGCGGCCATCTTGCGCCGCGTGCCCTCGAACTTGAACGGCGTCGTCACGATGCCGACCGTGAGCGCGCCCAGCTCGCGCGCGATGCGGGCGACGACCGGCGCGGCTCCGGTGCCGGTTCCCCCGCCCTCGCCGGCGGTGACGAAGACCATGTCGCTGCCGCGAAGCGCTGCGCGTACGTGGTCGTACCCCTCCTCCGCCGAGCGTCGGCCGGTCTCCGGGTCGGCGCCCGACCCGAGCCCCTGCGTGATCGACTCGCCGATGTGGATCTTCACCGGGGCGTCGGAGAGCTCGAGCTGCTGCGCGTCGGTGTTCACCGCGACGAAGTCGACCTGTGCGATGCCCGCGTCCATCATCCGGTTGACCGCGTTGATCCCGGCGCCCCCGACGCCGACGACGCGAATCACGGCGAGGTACGAGGCGACGTCGCCCGCGACGTGGAGGCGTGGGGCACCCTCGGGCATCGGGGTCACGAAGCGGCTCGCCGGCGGTGCGTACGGCGCGACGCGCTCGGCAGGCTCTACCTTCGCGGGCGGCTCCGCGGGCGAGGGAGGGTCTGCCGCGGGAGCGGGCACGAGCTCGACGACGTCGGCGAGGGACGGCTCCTCGACGACGCGGGCCTCCTCGGCAGGCGCCCCGGGCGCCGGCGCGGGATCGGACCGTGGTGCCTGCCCCGGTGCGGCAACCTCGAAGTCGTAGACGTGCTCGACCGTGGCGTCGAGCTCGGCGCCGCCGGCCGAGACAAGGGTCGGCGCACTGTCGAGCTCGAGCTGGGGGTCGGGGCTCGTGACCGTCGACTCCGCCGCGGCGCCGGACGGCGGCGCCGGCTCGGCGCCCTGCGGGGCGGCATCGGGCTCGGACTGGCCTCGTTGCGCGGCCTCCGTCGCGCGGAACAGCTCCGCGAGCGGGCCTTCACGCATGCTTGCGCGCTTGCGCGCCATTCTCTGCCTCCTTCGCAGCGACGATCTCGCGTGCGAGCTCGCGGTACGCCTCCGCGGCGGCGCCCGTCGGGTCGTATTTGAGGACGGAGCTGCCCTTGACGGGCGCCTCGGCGTAGCGAACGGTCTTGCGAATCCTCGTGCGGTAGACGAGGTCGCCGAAGTTCTCCTCGAGGATCTCGATCGCCTCGCGCGAGTGGAGCGTCCGACCGTCGAACATCGTCGCGACGATCCCCTCGACGCCGACGTTCGGGTTGAGGTTCTCGCGCACCATCGCGAGCGTGTTCTCGAGCTGGACCAGCCCGCGGAGCGAGAGGTACTCGCACTGGACGGGGACGATGACGCCGGTGGCCGCGACGAAGGCGTTGATCGTGAGCAGGCCGAGTGAGGGCGGCGTGTCGATGAGCACGTAGTCGTACGACTGGCGCACCTCGACGAGCGCCTTCTCGAGCGCCCGCTCACGCCCGATCATCGCGCTCAGTGCGAGCTCCGCGCCGGCGAGGTCGATCGACGCGACGGCGAGGTCGACCTCGCGATGCTCGATCATGTCCGAGATCGGGACCCTGTGGACGAGCACGTCGAACATCGATCGCTCGATCACGTCGGGGTTGAGCCCCTGGCTCATCGTCAGGTTGCCCTGTGGGTCGAGGTCGATGAGGAGCACGCGGTGGCCCATCTCGCGCAGGGAGACGCCGAGGTTCAACGTCGTGGTCGTCTTGGCGACGCCGCCCTTCTGGTTCGCGAGCGCGATGACGTGCGTCGCGGTGCTCTGCGCGGCGAGCGCGCCGTCGTCGGGCTCCGGGGCTGGGGCGGTCGCGGGTGCGACGGCCGCAGGCTCGGGAGCGCTCGCCGGCTCGCTCACGACGAGGGCCTCGGGCGCGTCGTCCGTCGCCTCGGGCGCCGTCTCGCGAGCCGGCTCGGGCGCGGAGGGAGCGCCGCCAGGCCTGGGCAGGAGTCGAATGAGTCCCATGACCACGCTTCGTTCACCGCGGTCCACCCGACTCCTTCACGCAATCCTCAATCCTCCCCGTCCCAGTAGTCGAGCACCTCCAGCCGGCCGATCAGACCGACCCCACGGAAGCTCACCTTGCCAGACCGAGGGTAGAACGTCACGTCGCGTGAATCTCGCGTCCCGTACGCGAGCACCCGTATCCCGCCCTCGCCGGCACGGAACGTATGCGCGCGCCCCGTCCCGGCCGGCCGCGCGACGATGGTGCCCCGACGAACCGCGTGCGTCTCGTGCTCTCCGCCGAAACGAAGGTTCGGCCAGAGCTCGAGCGTGCCCTCGCCGTCGAGGACGACGAAGATCTCCTCCTCGGCGCTGTGGCAGTGCGGAGGATTCAGCAGCTTTCCCGACGGGACGTCGAAGACCTTGAGGCCGGTCTTGAGGGAGCCGGCCGCACGACCGAGATCCCGGACGGCCCGCGCCACCGTCGCTCCCTCGCGAAGGCTCGGCTCCACATCCGCGATGTTGACGATCCTCGCGGGCCGCTCGGAGAGCTCGCCGACAGTCGGCGGGCCGATCGCGATCTCCCGCGTCCACGGGTGGTCGTCCGGGCGTCCCTCGAGCACCCACGTCGGGCCGAGCCACGACACGCCCGCCCGCGGCAGGAGCGTGTTCGCGGCGTAGTGCCGCTCTCCGAACGCGAGCACGTCCAGACCCTCGGGCCCGGCCTGGAGCGTATGCGCGTGCTCGAGCGCGAGATGGACGAGGCAGTCACCTGGCCCGACCGCGTATGCCGCCTCGTCGGAGCCGTCGCCCTGGACGGACACGCCGGACCCGTCGAGCACGAAGAAGATCTCCTCCTCCGAGCCTTCGAGGTGGAGCGGGGTCGACCACTTCCCGCGGCTCGATCCGAATCCGCTTCACGCCGACCCGCTCCGACGCCTCGCCCGTGAGCGCCTGCCAACGGCCGGAGAGGTGGCCCGATCCGCGCTGGACGGCATCGACGTCGTCCCAGTGTGAGATCACACGCCGATCATGTCACGCGCCAGCGCCTCCCGGAGTCGCGCGACGGCGGCGTCGCCGGCATCACCTCCCTCCACTTTCACCCACGCCTCGGCCTCACGGAGGAGAGCCCGGAGCTCCCCGAGCAGCTCGATCGGGCCCGCGTTCGCCCGTCGCATTGACTCGATCCGCTCGAACCGCTCGAGGACGCTCCGTGCTTCCTCCATGGTGCGACCGTAGCCCCGAGCCAGTGACGTGTGTGTGCCAGATTCGAACCGAGATCGTGTCCGGTCGGATGGGACGCAGCAGAAGGCGATCCCGTGCTGCCACGCGACGCCGAAGGGTCGCCGAAGAGTCGCCGAAGTCGCCGGAGCTACGAGGCCGCGCGGAGCCGACCGGGCTGCCCGACCCCGAGCAGCATGCGATCGAGCCTGGCAACGAGTGCGGGCCGGTCGCCCTCGCGGAGCACCTCCACGAGCGCACGCCGCACCGCGTCGGCCGCCCTCGCGCTCCCCTCTCCACCGTCCGCGAGAGCGGCGAGGTCGCGATGGAGGTCCTCGCGGCGCTCCGGATCGGTCTCGAGCAGCACCGCCGCGCGCAACGGCCAAGTCGTCCCGAGCAACGCCGCCAGCGACGATCGCGACTGCTCCGCGCGAAACGGCTCGTGCTGGAAGAGCGACAGCTCCCAGCGGTCGAGCGCCTCGGCGAGGTGCGTGTCGGCGTCGGCCAACGGAAGGCGAACGAGCAGCTCGGCTGCGAGCGGCGCACGGAACTCGTCGAGCCTCGTCGCCTCGCCCGGCGGCTGCGTCGCCGCAATCGGCAGCATCGGACGGATCCCGTACGGCCTGCCGTCGAGCGTCTCGAAGAGCACGGGGCCGGCGGCAAGAGGTGCCGCCGTCGCCAGCCGGATCGCGGAGATGGCGTCGGCGATCTCCGCCGGCGCGTCGGGCACGTCCTCGCCCGCGTCGAGGCCGGCGCGGAGCTCGATCACGCAGTAGCGGTCGGCCTCGCGGCCGAAGCCCGGCGGGAGGAGTCCCTTCGCCTCGGGCCAGTGGCGTGCGAGCTCCCCGTCCGCGGCGGCGCGAACCCGCAGCGAGGCGCCGAGCTCCCGCTGGATCCCGGTCGAGATCCCGACGAGCGGCGCCACGGCCGCGTACGCCCGTCGCTCGCCGAACAGCGAGTGCTCGAGGTCGCCGTATGCGCGGTCGAACGCCTCGTCGTCCCAGTCGAACCCGCCGCATGCCTCCGCGACCCTGATCAGCAGGTCGACGAGGACCGTCCGGAACAACGCGTCGTCCTCCGATGCGTCGCGGCCGGCGTGCGCGCGGGCGTAGATGGCGGCGGCGGGCTCCCGAGCGAGCTCCTCGAGCGCGATCAACGCGTCGTCCCGGCCGCGGAGGCGCAGGGCGCGGGCCTCGACGAAGTCGCGGACGAGCGGCCGGTACTCGTACAGCACCGGGCCGTTCCCCTCGTGCTCCTCGAACGCGAACGGGAGCGACTCGCCCGCATCGTCGAGCTCGCGCAGGAGATAGGCGAACGCGCCGAGCGTGAAGCCGCGCAGTGCGTGATGGAGCTGCGGCGAGCGAGGGGCCACGAGGACACGTACTCGCTGTGCGGCGCGATCCCTGCCCGCCGGCATGCGTCACGGTCCGCGCTGGCAGGACGGGCACCAGTACGCGATCCGATTCGCCTCCCCGAGCCCATGGGAGCGGACACGGGCGGCGCAGCGGGGGCACGGCCGACCTGAGCGCCGGTACACCGCCCGGCTCGACGTCACGCCGCGTACGGCAGCGAGCATCGCGGCGCGCGCCCACCCGAGGCCGGTCGCGAGCTCGTCGTCGGTCGCCTCCCCGACCGGGAGCCAGGGTGACACGCGGGCGCGCCAGAGGAGCTCGGCCAGCCACATGTTCCCGATCCCGGCGACGATCCGCTGGTCGACCAGGACGTCGCCGAGCACACGACGAGGGTCGCCCGCCCTCAGCCGCACGATCACGTCGGTGACCTCGGTCTCGGCTGCGAGCAGGTCGTGACCGAGTCGCGCCGTGCGGCCGTCGTCCAGCCTCAGGACCGGGCCGTTCCACTGCGTCGCCTCGAACCGAGCGGTCCGCAGGACGAGCCAGGGCGAGCCGCTCCATCCCGGGCCGGCCAGCTCCCGCACACGCCAACGTCCGCTCATGCGGAGATGGCTGCGGACCACGATGCTCCCCTCGAACCGCAGCAGCAGATGCTTGCCGACCGCCTCGACCGACTCGAGCACCCGCCCGTCCACGGCGCGCGCGACGCCCGTCGCAAGGCCGCGTGCGCTCGGCGACGACGCCTCGACCCGGTGTCCGACGAGCGGCTGCAGTCGATCGGCAACCCGCCGGAGGGCATCACCCTCGGGCATCGGGACCGCGCACGCGGGCGAGTCGCGCCATCGCGTCCGGGTCGCGGAGCACCGTCTTGCCGCGGGAGAGGGAGACGATGCCTCGCTCCTCGGCCTCGCGTAGCACCCGGTTGACCGTCGCGCGCGACGCGCCGGCGAGCGCGGCGATCTCCTCCTGGATCAGCGGGATCACGACGGGCGGGGAGCCGCCGTAGACGCGTGCCAGCTCGAGCACCCGACGCGCGACGCGGGTCTCGGCGTCGACCGTGTACGACTCGACGAGGCGCTCGGAGAGGAGCCCCACGTGCTCGGCGAGCATGCGGACGAGGACCTCGCCGACAGAGGCGTGCTCGCGCGCGAGGCGTCGCAGCTCCGAGCCGCGCAGGACGAGGGTCTCCCCGGGCTCGAGCGCGCTGACGGTTGCGCTGCGCTCGGCACCGGTCACGACCGCAAGCTCGCCGAGGGTCTCTCCCGGGCCGCGGATCGCGAGCGCGACGACGTCCCCGTGGATGGTCGTGATCCGGATGTCGAAGCGCCCCTTCGCGATCAGGTGCACCGCGTCGGCCGGGTCGTGGTGGTGGAAGACGACCTCCCCTCGCCGGTACGTGCTCCGACGGGCGAGCGAGAGGACGGCGCGCACGTCCTCGCCCGGGATGCCTTCGAACAGCCGCCACTCCATGTTGTGTGACAAGCGTTACACATGCTGTGTCGCAGCGGCGGACGACCACGAACGCGCCACCTCCTAGCCTCGGCACATGGTCGAACGGTCGAGGAGGAAGCAGGTCATGAACGAGAACACCACAGCACGCATGCTCCTGACGACCGCCGCGCTCGCGGCCGTCGCAGCCCTGTTCGCCGGCGGAGCAAACGCAAAGCCGGTCGACATCGACGGCGGAACGGCGAGCGTCGCCGTCACCACGACGCCGTCGACCCAGCCCATGACGATCCCCTACTTGAGCCACGGGATCGGCGTCGACGAGAGCCTCTACAGCGGTCAGTCGCTGACGGGCGTGCACGCCGCGCTCCAGCGCGACCGGGCGGCGGAGACCCCGTCGACGGCCGCGCCGGTGACGATCCCATACCTCAGCCATGGGATCGGCGTCGACGCGTCGCAGTTCAGCGGCGAGACGTCGCTGGGGCTCAGCGGGGACTCGGCTCTGACGCGGGTCGCGACTCCCGAGCCGCAGGGTCTGACGGGCGACTCCGCGGTCACCCGCTATCCCGGCACGGTCACCGTCACGGCGACCTCGGGTGACAGCGAGCTCGACTGGTCGTCCTTCGGGATCGGGGCAGGCATGGCGGCGCTGCTCGCCGCCGCGGCTGCGGGCGTCTTCCTGACGATGCGGCGGCGTGGCGGGGTCGCACTCCCGTAGACCGTCCGACACGGGGAGCGAAACGGGGCGATCGGGGGAATCGCCCCGTTTCGCTGGTCCGGGTCTACGCCCTGAGGACCGCGCGCCGCGGGCCGGCGAGGAATCCCGCGTCCACCAGCAGCGGGAGTGCGTCGCTCTCGACGACCGGCAGGCCGTCGAAGCGCTCGACCGCGAGCCGGCGGCCGCGCTCCGCCCGCACCCACGCGACGAGGGCGTCCAGCGCAGGCCGCAGCCAGTCGGGATCGGGGTCGCGCAACGGGAGCAACGAGCGGCCGCCGCGCTCCGCGTACAGCGCCGCCTCGCCGCCGAGGAGGACGACGTGCGCGCCGGCGACACGTGCGGCACGCGATGCAGCCCTCCGCGGCCAGGGCAGGACGCCGCCGTACGGCTGGGCGGGGTCGGCGGCGGCGAGAACGAGCGTCGCGTCGTCGTCGGCGTCGCGCAGCTCGCGGAGGCGCTCGACCGCGCCGGGGAGCGCGAACTGCGCTCCGCCGAGCCCCTCGACGAAGTACCCGCGCCGGCACGACCCGACCGTCTCGAGCGCCTTCAGCTCCCCGTAGACCGCGCCGTAGCCGCCAGGGACACCTTCGGCGCGCACGCCGTCGCGCGTGACGATCCCCTGCCGCTCGAGGAGGAGCTCCGCGAGCGCACGGCGGTCGGCATCCGACGACGGCGCGAACAGCCGCCCCGTGAGCGACCAGCGCCCTGCGGTCGCGATGTCGCCCGACACGCGCGCCCGCGAGAAGCGCCGCGGCCGTCGCTCGGTCGCGGGGACTCCATAGCGACGCTTTGCGCGGAGCGGCGCCCACGCGTCGTTCGTCACCTCCCCGTTCCAGACGAGCTCCCAGAGCACGGGAAGCGCGTCCGCGGCGTCGACCCCGACCGCGGCGACGAGGTCGGGCCAGAACTCCGCGCTGCGAGCGAGCGCGGAGCGGATCGCCTCGTGCACCGGGCCGGCGAGCGGCTCGGCGACCCCGGGCGACCCGAGCACCGGGGCGTCCTCGCGGTAGTAGAGCGCAACGCGATCGAGCCCGGCGCCGACCCAGACGACCTCGCCCGAGGCACAGAGCTGGTCGAGCGAGGCGGGCTGGTACCCGGGGACGCGCCGCGGGAGGAGCTCGGTCTCCCAGAGCGCGACGGGCAGCGCGAGGCCCTGGAGCGGGACGAGCGCCTCCCGGAGAGTCGCACGGCGGTCGATCCCGTGCCAGGCGGGCAGGAAACGGCCGAGCGCGGCCTGCTCCGTCGGCTCGACCTGACGGCGCAGGACGGCGAGTGACGCGCGGCGGATGCGACGCAGGACGTCGGGGTCGCACCACTCCCGCTCGACGCCGCCCGGCCGCAGCTCGCCACGGACGAGGGCGTCGCGCACTTCGAGGCCTGCCAATAGCGCCTCGGCGTCGGCCAGATCGAGGCCGTAGCGCGAGGCGACGTCGCGCGTCGTGAACGGGCCGCGCGACCTCGCGAAGCGGCCCAGGACGCGCTCGAGCGGGTCGTCCACCGGCTCGAGGAACGCCTCCGGGAGGCCGCCCGGGGACATCACGCCGAACGCGTCGCGGTAGAGCCCTGCGTCCTCGGCGGCGATCACCGCCGCCTGGTCGCCCACGACCGCGCGGAACGCGCGACGATCGCGGACGAGCGCCTCGGCGAAGCCCTCGTCGAGCTCCGGCTCGCGGAGGTCGCCGACCCGGCGCAGCAGGTCATGGAGCTCGTCCGGGTCGCGCGGCAGGGGGAGGAGCGACGCCTCGACCTCCGCGAGGGCCCCCGGGTCGAGCAGGTCGCGGAGCTCCTCCTGCCCCAGCAGCTCGCGCAGGAGCTCGCGGTCGAGCGACAGCGCCTGCGCGCGGCGCTCGGCCGCGGGCGTGTCGTCCTCGTACATGTAGGTGGCGACGTAGTCGAACAGCAGCGATGCGGCCATCGGGGACGCCGACGTCGTCTCCACCTCGACGAGATCGAGCTCGCGGCTCGCCAGGCCGCGGAGGATGCCGCGCAGCGCCGGGAGGTCGAAGACGTCCTGGAGGCACTCGCGGTACGTCTCCAGCACGATCGGGAACGAGCCGTACTTCCGCGCGACCTCGAGCAGGCTCTGCGCCTTGAGGCGCTGCTGCCAGAGCGGCGTCCGCTGCCCCGGTCGACGTCGCGGGATCAGGAGCGCACGAGCGGCGTTCTCGCGGAACCGCGCCCCGAAGAGCGCCGTCGAGCCGACCTCCTGGACGACGAGGTCCTCGAGCTCCTGCGGCTCGACGAGGAGGTCGGCGAGCGCCGGCGGCGCGTCCGCGTCCGGGAAGTGGAGCGCAATGCCGTCGTCCGACCAGAGGGACTGCACCTCCGCGCCCAGGGCATCCCGCAGCCGCGCGGAGAGCGCCATCGACCAGGGCGCGTGCACGCGGCCGCCGAACGGCGTGAGGACGCATACCCGCCAGTCGCCGATCTCGTCGCGGAACCGCTCCACGACGACGGTACGGTCGGTCGGTAGCGCCGAGCTGCGTTCTTGCTCACGCAAGAACGCCAGGAGGTTCCCGGCCGCCCATTGCGTCGAGATGATACGTCTCTCGGAGCCTGCCGGCGGCTGTCTCGTCGGAGAGGGCCGCCAACTCCCGCGACGCCTGGCCGATCTTCGCCCCGAGCTCGTACGGGCGCCCGACGCCCTCGCCCTTCCAGAACGGCACGGCGCCGGGGGCGCCCGGGGCCGGGGAGACGAGGACGCGGTCGCGGGTGATCTCCTCGATCCGCCAGGTCGACGCGCCGAGCATGAACGTCTGTCCCTCGCGCGCCTCGTACACCATCTCCTCGTCGAGCTCGCCCACACGGCCACCGCCCTCGACCTGGAAGACCCCGAAGAGGCCGCGGTCGGGGATCGTCCCCGCGTTCGTCACGGCAAGGCGCCGGGCTCCCGTGCGGCCACGGATCACGCCGCCGGCCCGGTCCCAGACGATCCTCGGCCGCAGCTCGGCGAACTCGTCCGACGGGTAGCGGCCCGCGAGCATGTCGAGCACGTTCTCGAGCTGCTCGCGCGTCAGCTCGGCGAACGGGTACGCGCCGCGAACGAGCCGGTGCAGGTCGTCGACCGCGATCTCCTCGTCGGCGCAGATCCCGACGACCTGCTGGGCGAGGACGTCGAGCGGGTTGCGCGGGATCGCGGTCTCCTCGATCGCCCCCTCGCGCATCGCCTTCGCGACGACGGCGCACTCGAGCAGGTCGGCTCGGAACTTCGGGAAGATCCGCCCTTTCGACGTCGCGCCGAGCTCGTGGCCGGCCCGCCCGACCCGCTGGAGGCCGCGCGCGACCGACTTCGGGCTCTCCACCTGGATCACCAGGTCGACTGCGCCCATGTCGATCCCGAGCTCGAGGCTCGATGTCGCCACGAGGCAGGGGATGCGACCGGCCTTCAGGTCCTCCTCGATCAGCACGCGCTGCTCGCGCGCCAGGGAGCCGTGATGGGCGCGAGCGACCTCCTGCTCGGCGAGCTCGTTGATCCGCAGCGCGAGGCGTTCCGCGAGGCGGCGGTTGTTGACGAACACGATCGTCGAGCGGTGGGCGCGAACGAGCTCGAGCAGCGCCGGGTAGATCGAGGGCCAGATCGAGCGCGAGGTCGCCTCGTACCCCGGGTCCATCTCGACCCCGTCCTGCACGACGGGCTGCGAAAGCGGTAGCCGCGAGGCCCCGAGCTCGCGCATGTCCTCGACGGGGACGACGACCTCGAGGTCGAGCTCCTTGCGGTGCCCTGCGTCGACGAGCGCGATCTCGCGGTCCGGCCCCGCCACCCACCGACCGATCTCCGCCAGCGGGCGCTGCGTCGCGGAGAGCCCGATCCGCTGGAACGGCCGCTCGACGACCCGTTCGAGCCGCTCGAGCGACAGGGAGAGGTGCGCGCCGCGCTTCGTCCCGGCGACGGCGTGCACCTCGTCGAGGATCACCGTCTCGACGGTCTTCAGGAGCTCGCGGCCGCGCGAGGTGAGGAGCAGGAACAGCGACTCCGGCGTCGTGATCAGGATGTCCGGCGGTGTCCGGAGCATCCGCTCGCGATCGCGCTGCGGCGTGTCGCCCGTCCGCACGCCGACGGCGAGCGCGGAGCCGATCCCGGCGAGCGGCCCGCGGAGGTTCCGCTCGACGTCGTAGTTGAGCGCCTTCAGGGGCGAGACGTACAGCAGTCGCAGCCCCTCGCCCGGAGCCCCGTTCAGGCGATCGAGCCCGAGGAGGAACGCGGCGAGCGTCTTGCCCGAGCCGGTCGGCGCCTGGACGAGGACGTGCCCCCCGTCGGCGATCGCCGGCCACGCGAGCTCCTGCGCGGGCGTCGGCGCCCCGAAAGCACGCTCGAACCAGGCTCTCGTGCCCGGAGAGAGCGTCGCGAGCGCTTCCACCACCCAGCGAGCCTAGATGCCCGTACCCCGCTCCAGAGTACGGACGACCGTACGCCGCCCCCGGATCCCGGCCGTCGTATGCTCCGTCGGTGGCGTTCGACGTCGCGGTCGTCGGAGGCGGCACCGCAGGGTGCGTCCTGGCAGCACGTCTCTCGGAGGATCCCGACCGCCGTGTCTGCCTGGTCGAGGCGGGCCCCGACTACGGCCCGCGCTCGTCCGGCGCCTGGCCGGCGGACCTCCTCGACCCGCGCTCGCTGACGTTCACCCACGACTGGGGCACCGGCGGCGAGGACGACCGATCGCTCGGCGCCCGCGTGATCGGCGGCTGCTCGACCCACAACGCCTGCATGGCGGTGATCGGGACGCCGGACGACTACGACGAGTGGGGCCCGGACTGGGGATACGCCGTCATGGAGCGCCATCTGAGGCGGGCGCGCGAGACGCTCCGGGTGCATCCCGCCAACACCGCCGAGCCTGCGCCGCTCCACGTCGCGTTCCTCGAGGCAGCACGCGAGGCGGGGCTCCCCGCGCTCGACGATCCCGACGATCCCTCGCAGCCGGTCGGCGCGTCCTCGCTCCCGTCCAACGTCGTCGAGGCCACCCGGTGGAGCACATCGTTCGCCTACCTCGACGCCGCGAGAGGCCGACCGAACCTCGTGATCCGCCCGGACACGCCGGTCGACAGGCTCGCACTGGACGGGGCTCGTACAACAGGGGTGCTCGCCGCCTCCGGAGAGCGGATCGAGGCCGACACGGTCGTGCTGACGGCCGGGGCGTACTTCACGCCGACGATCCTGTTGCGGAGCGGCATCGGGCCCGCGGCCGAGCTGGCGCGGCACGGCATCCCGATCGTGTCGGCCCTCCCGGTCGGCGAGCTGCTGCTCGACCACCATGGCACCGGTCTCCAGTGGGAGCCGACGGGGCTTCTCTCTCGATCGACGGCCGAGCACGTTCGGCGTACCGGGCCGCTGTTCGGGCCCCACGCGCTGGTGAAGGCGGCCAGCGGTGGCTGCGCGCCCGGAAGCTGGGATCTCCACCTGCTCTCCTGGGTGGACGAGGGGAACGGGCCGGGCCAGTACGAGGCAAGCGTCGCGGTGTTCCACATGAAGCCGCGGTCGGCCGGCCGCATCCGGCTCCGCTCGCGCGACCCACGCGCACTTCCCGACGTCGAGCGAGGCATGCTGCGCGATCCCGCAGACCTCCCGGTGATCGTCGAAGGGCTCGAGCTCGCGCGGTCGCTCGCCGAGCAGGCGCCGCTCAGGCACCTGCTCGGGCCCGAGACGGTCCCCGGCCGCGAGCCTCTCGAGACATACGTCCGGAGGAGCGTCCGCAACTACTTCCACCCGGCAGGGACCTGCGGCGTCGGCCGTGTCGTGGACACCCGCGGCCGCGTGGTCGGGGTCGACGGCGTCATCGTCGCGGACGCCTCGATCATGCCGACGATCCCGCGCGCGAACACGAACGTGACGACGGTCGCGATCGCCGAGCGCCTCGCCGAGACGATCTGAGCCGCGCGCCGTCGCCTTCCGGCCCGGTCGTGCATCATCGAGCCCGTGACGTACTCGATCGTCGCGCGCGATCCCGGGACCGGCGAGCTCGGTGTGGCCGTTCAGTCGCGCGCGTTCAACACCGGGGCCGCGTGTGCCTGGGCGGAGCCGGGTGTCGGTGCGGTCGCGACGCAGTCGTTCACCGAGCGCCGGTACGGCCCGCGCGGGCTCGCGCTCCTGGCCGAAGGCCGCGATCCACGGGACGCGCTCGACGAGCTGCTCGCGGCCGACGACGAACGGGAGGTGCGCCAGGTCGCCTTCGTCGACACGAGCGGGGCGACGGCGGCGCACACCGGCGAGAGCTGTATCCCCCACGCCGGTCACGTGAACGACCAGGACGTCAGCGCCCAGGGGAACATGCTGCGCTCGCCGGAGGTCTGGCCCGCGATGCGGGAGGCGTACCACGCGACGGCGGGCACGCTCGCGGAGCGCCTGCTCGCGGCGCTCGATGCCGCCGAGGCGGCAGGCGGCGACTGGCGCGGCCGGCAGGCCGCGGGGCTCGTCGTCGCCGCAGGCGAGCGCGACGAGCAACCCTCGGTCGACCGCGTCTTCGACCTGCGCGTCGACGACCACGACGAGCCGCTCCGCGAGCTGCGGCGGCTCCACCGGCTCGCGGCCGCCTACCGACGCCGGAACCGCATCGACGAGACCGCCGACCCGGACGAGGAGCGTCAGGCCGCGCTCGAGGCCGGGATGCGCCCCGACGAGGCGGCCCTCGCCGCCCTCTTCGCCCACGCTCGGCGCGGCGAGGCCGACGAGGCCGTCGCGCTGATCGGCCGGCTCGTCGACGCCGAGCCGATGTCGATGCATGCGTTCGAGCGCTACGAGACGCTCGGCCTGATGCCGCCGGGCCTCCTCGACCGCGTCCGGGATCGCTGAGCTCTCCGCGATACGATCGACGCATGCCCGACGCGCTCCATTTCACCGGCGACGACGAGGCCGACGCGCTCATCGCGCGGGATCCGCTCGCGCTCCTGATCGGCTTCGCGCTCGACCAGCAGATCACCGTGCAGGCCGCCTTCGCAGGACCGCTCAAGCTGCAGCAGCGGCTCGGGTCGCTCGACGCCGCCGCGATCGCGGCCACCGACCCGGCGGAGCTCGAGGCGCTCTTCCGGCAGCCGCCCGCGATCCATCGCTTCCCCGGCTCGATGGCGAAGCGCATCCAGGATCTCTGCGCCCACGTCGCCGGCGAGTACGACGGCCGCGCCGAGCGGGTCTGGACGGAGGCATCCGACGCGCAGGACCTGGAGCGACGCATTCGCGCTCTCCCCGGCTTCGGCGACATGAAGGTGCTCGCCCTCTCCGCCGTCCTCGCGAAGCGGTTCGGCGTCGAAGTCGCGAAGCCGCTCGCACCGAGCTTCCCGACGCTCGGCGACGTCGACTCGGTCGAGGCGCTGCACGCCTACCAGGCCGCCAAGCGCGCCCACAAGGCCGCCCGTCGCGCACAACCGGCGTCGTCGTAGTCTCGTTCCGCCGACCATCCCGGCCCGTCCTCGCCCCCGGGCTGGGCGGGCGCACGCAGTGAGCGGGCGAGTGAGCCGCACGGTAGCGTCGCGCCTCGCCCCGGACAGCGTAGGTTGTCGCCGATGCGGCGCGTCGAGGTCATGCCGATCGATCCACGCCGCCTCGAGCCGCTGATCGGACGCGAGCGGATCGCCACCCTCCTCGCCGCCGCCGACGCCCTCACCGGACGCCTCGACGGGCGCCGGCTGATCAACGTGAACTCGACGGCGACGGGCGGTGGGGTCGCCGAGCTGCTCGCGACCCTCGTCGGGTACGCCGTCGGCGTCGGCGTCGAGTGCGAATGGTGCGTGATCGACGGGGACCCGCAGTTCTTCCACGTCACGAAACGCGTCCACAACGGCCTCTACGGCTCGGCAGGAGACGGCGGCGAGCTCGGCGCACGGGAGCACGCGGCGTACGAGGAGACGGCGGGAAGGAACGCGGAGGCGATCGGCTCCCTCGTCCGTGCCGGGGACATCGTCGTCGTCCACGACCCTCAACCGGCCCCGCTGATCGCGCCGCTGATCGAGGCCGGCGCGATCGTGGTCTGGCGGTGCCACGTCGGGCTCGACGGGGAGAACGAATGGACCGGCCGCGCCTGGGAGTTCCTCCGCCCCTACGTCGGGGCGGCGCACGCGCACATCTTCTCCCGCGCGGCGTTCGCGCCGAACTGGATCGATCCCTCCCACATCCGCGTGATCCCGCCCTCGATCGATCCGTTCGCGACGAAGAACCTGGAGCTCGGGCCCGAGGAGGCGCTCGGGGTGCTCGCAACCGCCGGTCTCGTCGAGGCGAGCGCTGCGCGCCGCCACCAGCGCGTCACCCGCGCCGTCCAGGTGATCCGCGAGGGGTCGGCGCCCCGGGCGGACATGCCGCTCGTCGTCCAGGTCTCGCGCTGGGACCGGATCAAGGACATGGCGGGCGTCCTCCAGGCGTTCGTCGAGCACGTTCCCGGCCCCGCCCACCTCGTCCTCGCCGGCCCCGCCACTGCGGGTGTCGCAGACGATCCCGAGGCCGCCGAGGTCTGGGCCGAAACCGCCGCCGTCTGGGCCGGCGTCCCCGTCGGGCCGCGATCCCGCGTGCATCTCGCGGCGATCCCGATGGACGACCCGATCGAGAACGCGCTCGTCGTCAACGCGCTGCAACGGCACGCGCGCGTCGTGACGCAGAAGAGCCTCGCGGAGGGCTTCGGGCTCACGGTCGCGGAGGCGATGTGGAAGTCGCGCCCCGTGGTCGCGAGCGCCGTGGGCGGCATCGTCGACCAGATCCGCGACGCCGAGACGGGCGTGCTCGTGGAAGACCCGCACGACCTGGCGGGCTTCGGTGCCGCCGTGCGGGATCTCCTCGCCGACCCGGCGCACGCCGAGTGGCTCGGACGGAACGCCCGTGCGTTCGTCACCGAGCGGTTCCTCGCCGACCGCCACCTCCTCCAGTACGCGGAGCTGGTCGGGCACCTCCTCGATCGGGCGTGACGCGCGAGCTGCGCGGACGGGCGCCACGGCGCTGCGTAGTTGCCCGCACGGGGTTCAGCGCCGCCCCCGATGGCGCCGGGTCACGGCGCGACGACGCTTGCACCGAGCCATGAGCCTCACCGCGACAGCCCGCTCGCTTCCGGGAACCCTTCGCCAGGAGGTCGTCATCGACGGCCGTCACCGCCTGGTCACGGACGAGCCGACGCAGGTCGGCGGCGAGGGCAGCGGACCGGCGCCGCACGAGCTGTTTCCGGCGGCGCTCGCTGCCTGCATCTCCACGACACTCGTCATGTACGCGCGGACGAAGGACTGGGAGCTCGGCGACGTCGAGGTCTCCGTCGACTACGACCACCGCTCGACACCGCGCAGGTTCGCCGTCACGATCGCGCTGGGCGGCGACCTGAGCGAGGACCAGCTCGAGCGCCTCGAGCGCGTCGCTCGCTCGTGCCCGGTTCGCCGCTCGATCGAGGCCGGCATCGAGTTCTCCGAGACGATCGAGCACCGGCCCGCGCGGGTGCTCGCGGCGGCAGCGAGCGGACGGTAGGAGCGCCGGACCGCCGCTGGCGTACGCTGGCCTTCATGGCCGGCGGCAGCACTCCCGGACGGCTCACCCGACAGACGAGCCAGCACTCCCAGGCGATGGCCTCGGCCCGCGCGACAGCTCCCACCTCATGCCGGTCGAGCTGACGACGCTCACCGACGGCGGCCAGCCGGCGTCCCGGGTCGCGGCGGAGATCGCCGCGTTTCTCAACGGCGCGCGCGGGAGCCTCGACCTGGCGCTCTACGACGTCCGTCTCGAGACCGGGGCCGGCGCGCTCGTGCTCGCGTCGCTGCTCGCGGCGTACCAGCGTGGCGTCCGCGTCCGGCTGCTGTTCGACGTCGACCACCCCGGCCCTGTCCCGGTGCCGCCGCCGCCCGAGACCCGGCCCGAGGCGATCGAGGCGCTCCCGGTCGAGACCCGGGGGATCGCCGGGATCCCGGATCTGATGCACCACAAGTTCTGCGTGCGCGACGGGCGCGACGTATGGACGGGGTCGATGAACTGGACGGAGGACTCCTGGACGCGCCAGGAGAACGTCGTCGTCCGGGTGCTCGACAGCGAGCGGCTCGCCTTCGCGTTCACGCTCGCCTTCGAGGAGCTGTGGGAGCGCGGAGTCGTCCAGGGGACGGGGACGGTCGAGCCGCGGCCGGTCGAGCTCGGCGGCGGCGTCACGGCGCGTCCGTGGTTCACGCCGGGTAACGGCGAGGCGCTCTCGCATCGCGTCGCAAAGCACATCGGGCGCGCGCGCCGCCGCATCCGCGTCGCCTCGCCGGTGCTGACCGCGGGGCCGATCCTCGGCACGCTCGTCGAGGTCGTGAACGAGGAGCGCTGCCCCGTCGTCGGGGTCGTCGACGACTCGCAGTCCGACGACGTCTTCCGTCAGTGGAGCGCGAACCGTGTCAGCGCGTGGAAGATCCCGCTCCTGCTGAGGATCGTCGAGCGCGCGGCGTTCTCCGGCAAGCCGTCGACGCCGTGGTCGCCGGACGGCGTCCAGGACGTCATGCACGCGAAGGTCGTGGTCTGCGACGACGTGAGCTTCGTCGGCTCGTTCAACTACTCGCGCTCGGGCGAGCGGAACGCCGAGAACGTGATCGAGATCCACGACCCGGTGACCGCCGACCGGCTCGCCCGCTACGTCGAGGACGTCGCCGCGCGCTACCCCCGCGCTACCCCGCCGGATGCCCGGCCCGCTCTCACCGCCGAGCAGGAGGGATCGCGCAGCGCGGCGAATCCCGGAGCATGAGCATGCAGGCATCCACCACCGGCCCTCTCGGGCAACCGCGCGGCATCGGGTTCGCGATCATCATCACGATCATCACGCTCGGCATCTACTCCCTCTACTGGGTCTTCAAGACCCAGGAGGAGGTCAAGGAGCACTCCGGCATCGGCGTCGGCGGCGTGATCGGCCTCGTGATCTACATCGTCCTCTCTCCCGTGACCTGGTTCCTGATTCCGTCCGAGGTCGGGAAGATGTTCAGGGCCGACGGCCGTGACGCCCCGTTCACGGGCTGGACAGGGCTGTGGCTGCTCCTCCCGCTGATCGGCGCGTTCGTCTGGTTCATCAAGATCCAGGGCGCGCTCAACCGCTACTGGGAGAGCAAGGCCGGCTCCTCGCTGGTGCCAGCCGCCGTCTAGCCGTTTGGGGAGCCGTGCTCGTCCCCGACGAGCACGGCTCTCCGCGCCTTCAGGGCT
>CAVUAH010000004.1:0-608782 GCA_963739405.1 uncultured Actinomycetes bacterium
ATCGGGGAGTGCCGCTCTGGCTGTCCGAGGACGACGTCGCGTCGCTGGTCACGCCCGGGGAGGCGGTGCCGGTGATCGAGGAGTGCTTCCGGCGGATGGCCGGCGGCCAGGTCGAGCTGATGCCGCGGCGGCGGTTCGCGGTCGACGGCGGCTACTTCGCGGTCATGGCCGCGGCCGACCGCGGTCTCGGCGTCGCAGGGCTGAAGAGCTACCTCCTGGTCGCGGGGCGGATCCGGTTCGTCGTCTGCCTCTTCTCGCTCGACGACGGCGCTCTCACGGCGCTGATCGCCGCCGACCGGCTCGGTCAGGTACGGACGGGCGCCGCGAGCGGCGTCGCTGCGAAGCACCTCGCCCGCCGCGGTGCGACGAGCCTCGGGCTGATCGGAGCGGGCTGGCAGGCGGAATCGCAGCTCGCCGCGATCCGGGCGGCGGTGCCGTCGATCGAGCGGGTCGTGGTCTCGAGCAGGAGCGCCGAGCGGGCGGCGGCGTTCGCAGCCGAGCACGACTCTGTGACCGCGGGAAGCCCGTCCGAGGCCGGGGGCTGCGACGTCGTCGTCACGGCGACCTCGTCGAGGGATCCCGTCCTCCGCGGCGACTGGCTGCAGGACGGCGCGCTCGTCTGTGCGATCGGCGCGAACGACCCCGCTGCGCGCGAGCTCGACGCGCAGGTGATCGCTCGCGCGACGCTCGTCTGCTGCGACTCGATCGAGGACGCGAGGCTCGAGTCTGGCGACCTGATCGAGCCGATCGCGGCGGGACAGCTCGACTGGCTCGAGGTGCAGGAGCTGCACCAGATCGTCTCCGGCGAGCTCCCCGGCCGCCAGTCCGACGCCGACGTCGTCGTCTTCAAGTCGAACGGCATCGCACCGTGGGACCTGGCGCTGGGGCACGAGGTCGTCCGCCGGGCGCGGGATCGCGGAGTAGGGGTGGACATCGAGGTCGGCGGGCCGGGCTGAAAGCCCGATCCGGCGGACGCGCTACCCCTCGCGGAAGACGATCTCTTGTGCGCCCTCCCAGAGGAACCGCCTGCCCAGCTCGCGTAGGTGCTCGTTGCCCTCGACGACCGTCGCGAAGTGGTTCCCGGCGAGCTGGCCCGCCTTCGAGGCGAAGTTGACGTACCCGTAGGCGAGCAGGATCTCGGTCTCCGAGACGCCGCCGGGATAGAGGACGATCTCGCCGGGGCTCGGATAGCACGTCGCGTTCTCGGGGCCGAGGCCGAGATCGAGGTCGCCGAACGGAATCCAGCCCGCCTCACCCGACCAGCGGACGTGGATGATCCGCGACTCGAGCGGGAGCAGCCGCCGGAACGCCGCCACGGTTGCAGGGGCGACGGCCTCCTCGAGGCGCGCCGTGAACTCGAACCCTCCCGCGCTGATCCGGAGCACCGCGCGATCCTACTTTCCTGCCACGCTCGACACGTATGCCGCCACGGCGTCGATCTGCTCGGTCGACAGTGTCCCTGCGAACGACGGCATCACGCCGAGCCCGTTCGTGACCCGGTCGGCGACGAGTGTCGACGAGGGCCTGGCCGCATCCAGGTCGGGGCCGACCGTGCCGGTCGCCCCCGCGTCCGCCAGCGTGTGACAGCCCGCGCAGCCGGCCGTGGCGAAGACCTGGCGGCCGAGCGCGACGCTCCCCGGGGTGGACGGCGCGGCAGGCTCGTCCGCGCGCTCGACCCAGACGGCCACGGCGACGAACGCGGCGACGCCGGCGACAGCCATCCACCAGTGTGTCCGCCCCGTGTGCCGGAGGTTGAAGAACAGCCGCGCCCAGGCGCCGATCGCCATCAGCGCGACGAGCACGAGCCAGGCGTGGTCGGCGCCGTAGGCGAACGGAAAGTGCCCCGCGAGCATCGTCAGCAGGACGGGCAACGTGAGGTAGTTGTTGTGGATCGAGCGCTGCTTCGCCTGGATTGCCGGCGCGGGGTCGGGCTCGCGGCCGGCCTCCTTGGCATGGATCAGCTCCCAGTGGGCAGGGATGATCACGAAGAAGACGTTCGCGGCCATCACCGTCCCGATCATCCCGCCGAGCTGGAGCCACGCGGCGCGTGGGGCGAAGAGCTCGGCCGATCCCCACGCCGCCAGCGCCACGAGGACGAACAGCGCGGGCCACAGCACACGCGGGTCACTGACGACGCGGTTGAGCACGTCGTAGACGATCCACGCGGCCGCAAGGAGCCCGATCGAGATCGCCACCGCCAGCCACGGCTCGAGGTCGTCGCCCGGCTTGACCAGCGCGCTCGAGGCTTCGAGGTAGTAGAGGACGAGCATCAGGGCGAACCCCGAGAGCCACGTCGTGTACGCCTCCCACTTGAACCAGGCGAGATGGTCGGGGAGCACGCGGGGCGCGACCGCGTACTTCTGCACGTGGTAGAAGCCGCCGCCGTGCACCTCCCAGAGCTCCCCGGCGACGCCGCCGTCCGCGTCGGCGGGATCCTTCGGTGTGCGGAGCGACTGGTCGAGCAGGACGAAGTAGAACGACGTGCCGATCCATGCCATCGCGGCGATCACGTGCAGCCAGCGCAGGCCGAGGTCGAGCCAGTCGCGGAGCGCGTCGGAGAGGGCGAGCGGCAGCGCGGCGGTCATCGGCGCACCCACCGGTCGGCGGCGATCGCGACGAGCTCGTCGAGCGCCGTCTCGAGCTCGACGTCGGTGGGGTTGTCGATCCGCTGCTCGAGCACCTCGAGGATCGCCGCCTTCGAGCGCCGGTTCACGAAGACGACGAAGCGGAAGCCGTGTCGTTCCTCGTACGCGGCATTGAGCCGCCCGAGGGCGGCGAGGACGGCGGGGTCGGCGTCGACGCCCTGCTCGGCCGCGGAGCGCGCCGAGAGGCCGGCCCGCTGCCCGATCGCCGGGTGCGCGTCGAGGATCTCGCGCTTCTCGTCGCCCGGCAGCTCGTGGACGAGCGTGCGCGCGCGGACGAGCGGATCGGGCTCCACGGCGAGGCGCTCGACGAAGCGTGTGCGACCCTCGAAGAGCTCCGCGAGCTCGTCGGCGCTCAGCTTCCCCGGTAGCTCCGGCGTGGGGGAACCCCTGGTTCTCCCGCGAGCCCCCTCCTCCGGGTTGCGTCGTTTCACGCCGTTTCTGGCCTCCCGGCCGGCACAGCCGGCCTCCGGCCGCCGAGCGTCGTGCGCCGACGCTCGTGCCCTGTCGGTGCCGAGCTCAGCTTCCCCGGTAGCTGGCGCATCCGAAGGGGGAGACGAGGAGCGGGACGTGGTAGTGGCCGTCCTCGAGCTCGACCTGCAGCTCGACCCGCGTGAAGAAGGGCGAGGGCGGATGGAAGACGAGGCGATAGGCGCCCGCCGGGAGGTGGTCGGCGAGGCGCGCGCGGCCTTCGGCGTCTGTCTCGGCGGCTGCCACCGGCGAGTCGTCCCGCAGGAGCTCGACCGCGACGCCCGGGGCGGGGCGTCCGACGGCCGTGTCGAGCACGTGGGTGGAGATCGAGCAGCTCATGCGGCGAATCTTCTCGCCTGGACGCGATGGGCGCGGGCGATGTCGGTCTCGTCGGCGCGGACGAGCGCGCCGCCGCGGACGACGTCCTGCCCTCCGACCACGAGCCGGTCGACTCGATGCGGGCCGGAGAGCACGAGCCCCGCGACGAGGTCGTCGGCGCCGCCCAGCTCGAGGCCGTCCGTCCGCCAGATCGCGAGGTCGGCCTGCCTGCCCTCCTCGATCGAGCCGATGTCGTCGCGGCGCAGCACCTCGGCGCCGCCTCGGGTCGCCAGTCGGAGCGCCTCGCGGGCGGTCATCGCCGCGCTGCCCCCCCGGCCCCGAGCGACGAGGAGCGCCTGCTTCACCTCTCCGAGGAGGTCGCCCCGCTCGTTCGAGGCGGAGCCGTCCACGCCGAGGCCGACCCGGACGCCCGCGTCGACCAGCTGCCGGACCGGCGCGACCCCGGCCCCGAGGCGGAGATTCGATGTCGGGCAGTGCGCGACGCCGGTTCCCGTCGCGCCGAACCGCGCGATCTCTCCGTCGGAGAGATGGACGCAGTGGGCGCACCAGACATCGCCGTCGAGCCAGCCGAGCCGGTCGAGGTACTCGACGGGGCTGCACCCGTAGAGCTCACGGCAGTACGCCTCCTCCTCGCGCGTCTCGGCGAGATGCGTGTGGAGGAGAAGCCCGAGCCGCCGTGCCAGCGCCGCCGACTCCTCCATCAGCCGGCCCGTGACGGAGAAGGGCGAGCACGGCGCGACCGCGATCTGCACCCAGGCGCCTGGGCCGTTCTCGTGCAGCCTGCCGTGCAGGCGCTCGGTCTCTGCGAGCACGCCGTCGATCTCCTCGACCAGCTCGTCGGGCGGAAGGCCACCGTCGGAGGCGCCGAGGTCCATCGAGCCCCGCGAGGCGACGAGCCTGACTCCGAGCTCGCGCGCGGCCTGCACCTCGGCCTCGACGATCCCCTCGCGGCCGCGCGGGAAGACGTAGTGGTGGTCGAAGATCGTCGAGCAGCCCGAGAGCGCGAGCTCCGCAAGCCCGGTGCGCGCCGCGGCGTATTCGGCCTCGCCGTCGATCCGGGCCCACACGGGGTAGAGCTCGCGGAGCCACGTGAAGAGGTCCGCCTGCTGGGCCCGGGCCCGGGTGAGGGTCTGGTAGAGGTGATGGTGCGTGTTGACGAGGCCGGGCGTGACGACGGCGCCGCCGATGTCGATCCGGGTCTCGTGCTCGGGCTCCTCTCCGGCGCCGACCGCCGCGATCGCGCTTCCCTCGACGAGGACCCAGCCGGCCGCGTGCTCGCTGCCGGCGTCGTCCATCGTCACCACCCACGCGTTCGCGTACAGCGTCCGCATGGCGGGGGACGTTATCGTCCGCCGTCGTGACGGGCACAGCCGCCTGGGTCCTGGCCCGCTGCGCCGAGCTCGGAGGGATCAGCGAGGAGCCGGACCGTCTCACCCGGCGCTTCGCGACGCCCGCCCTTGCCCGGGCGGGCGAGCTCGTCGAAGGGTGGATGCACGAGGCGGGGATGGCCGTGCGTCGTGACGCCGTCGGGAACGTGATCGGTCGGTACGGCACCGGCGACCGTCCTCTCGTCCTCGGATCGCATCTCGACACCGTTCCCGACGCGGGGCGGTTCGACGGCCCCCTCGGCGTCGTTGCCGCGATCGCCGTCGTCGAGCGGCTGGGCGCGGGAGGCGTGCAACCCACGGCGCCTGTCGAGGTCGTCGCCTTCGCGGACGAGGAGGGCGGCCGCTTCGGCACCGCGTTCCTCGGCTCCGCCGCCTACGCAGGAGCCTTCGACGAGCGATGGCTCGAGGCTGTCGACCGCGACGGCGTGACGCTGGCCGACGCCATCGACGAGACGGGCGGCGACCCGGACGCTGCGACGCGGACGGCGCCCCCGCAGCTCGAGGGATATCTGGAGCTGCACATCGAGCAAGGACCGGTGCTCGAGCGCGAGGGCCTTCCCGTGGGCGTCGTCTCGGCGATCGTGGGTCATACCCGCGCGACGGTCGCGCTGCACGGGGAGGCGGGGCATGCCGGGACCCTGCCCATGGACGGGCGGCGGGACGCGCTCGCGGCGGCAGCCGAGATCGTGCTCGCCGTCGAGCGGCTGGGCCGGGAGACAGAGGGACTCGTCGCAACCGTCGGCAACGTCGTCGTCGAGCCGGGTGCCGCCAACGTCGTGCCCGGCCGGGCCTGGGTCGCGCTCGACGTCCGCCACGCGGACGACGACGTCCGCCGGGACGCGTTGGCGACACTGCGCGCGGAGCTCGAGGGTGTGGCGACGAGGCGCGGAGTCGATGCCGAGCTGTCGGTCCTCTGGGAGCGTCCCGCGGTCGAGTTGGCAGGCGATCTGCGCGAGCGTCTCGCCCGGTCGGTGGTCGCTCAGGGCCTCCCTGTGCGCCGGCTCGTGAGCGGCGCCGGGCACGACGCCGTCGTGCTCTCACGGATCTGCCCTGCGGGGATGCTGTTCGTCCGCTGCGAGGGCGGGATCAGCCACGACCCGCGCGAGTCGGTCTCGGAGGAGGACGTCGCGGTCGCGCTGGACGTCCTCGAGCGGGCGGTGCGAGCGCCGTAGGCAGCCCTACGAGGGCGCCTTCGCCACCGAGGCCCTGGCTGCCTCGGCCATGTCGCCGCCGACCGCATGGATGATCTCGGGGCGGTCGAGCAGGCGTGCACGCTGCTCCGGGCTCTGGAGGCGGTTGACGACGTACCGGTCCTCGAGGATTTCCGAGAGAGGCCGTCCGCGGTCGTGTTCGCGGATCACGTACTGCGCGACTCGCTCCTCGCCGGTCGAGCGCTGGAAGAGGAACGAGAACATGTCCTTGAGCGCCATCGGAGGGGATGGTATCCGGATCGCGTCAGACGGGCTCCGACGGCCACTCGAGGTTCGCGTCCGGGATCGGGTCGCCGTGCGGGTCGTGCGTCGGGAAGCCGAGCGCCTCGTCGATCCGCGCCTCGAGCTCCTCCGAGAGGGCGTGCTCGAGCCGGTCGGCCTCGTCGTGCACCTCGTCGACGTCGATCCCGAGCGTCTCCGCGAGGTACAGCTCGAGCAGGCGGTGGTGGCGGATCACCTCGAGTGCGACCTGCTCGCCTGCGGGCGTCAGCGAGACGCCGCGGTACGGCGCGTGCGAGACGAGCCCCAGCGCGGCGAGCTTCTTCACCATCGCGCTGGCCGAGGCGGGCGACACGCCCAGCTCGCGTGCGAGCGCGGTCGTCGAGACGCGGCCGCCGGAAGCACCGAGCTTGTACACGCCGCGCAGGTAGTGCTGGATCGCGTCGCTCAGCTGCGTCATGGGCGGCATCCCGCGAGTGTACGGCGGGTTCTGCGCCACGGCCCGACCGGCCGGTGGTAGCGTCGCCGCTTCGTGGACGTCCGTGTCGGCCACAGTCCCGACCCCGACGACGCGTTCATGTACTGGGCGCTGACGACGGATCTCGTCGACCTGCGCGGCTTTCGGTTCGAGCAGGTGCTCGCGGACATCCAGACCCTGAACCAGTGGGCCCGCGCCGCCCGGCTCGAGGTGACCGCGATCTCGCTCGCTGCGTACCCCTTCGTCCAGGACGACTACGCGCTGCTGCCGCACGGCGCGTCGATCGGCTCCGGCTACGGCCCCGTCCTCGTCGCACGCGAGCCGCTCGAGACCGAGGCGCTCCGGGGACGCGAGATCGTGGTCCCGGGCGCGATGACGACCGCCTTCCTCACCCTCCGCCTCGCGATCGGCGATTGCGCCTACCGCGAGCTGCCGTTCGAGCAGATCCCCGAGGAGGTCGCGAGTGGCCGCGCCGACGTCGGCCTCCTGATCCACGAGGGGCAGCTGACGTTCTCGGAGCTCGGGCTCGTGAAGGTGCTCGATCTCGGCGAGTGGTGGCTGCTCGAGACGGGGTTGCCCCTGCCGCTCGGCGTCAACGTCGTCCGACGCGACGTGGAGCGCCGCACGGAGCTCTCCGAGGTGTTGCACGACGCGATCGAGTGCGGCCTCGACCATCGCGAGGAGGCGCTCGAGTACGCGCTGCAGTTCGGCCGCGGGATCGACTCGGCCGTGGCCGACCGGTTCGTCGCGATGTACGTGAACGACCTCACGAAGGACTACGGCGACGAGGGTCGCTCGGCAGTCGCCGAACTCCTGCGGCGCGGCGAGGCGATCGGCGCCTTCCCGGCCCCCGTCGCGGTCGACTGGGTCGTGTAGTCCCCCCGACACTCGCTCACTCGGAGAACGGCTCGACCGCCGCGTCCGACTCGCGCCTGAGCACGACCGCCACCGAGGCGAGGACGATCGCCGCGCCGAGCGCGATCCGCCACGTGATCTGCTCGTCGAGGAAGAGGACGCCGAGCCCGATCGCGACCACCGGGTTGACGTACGCGTAGGTCGCGACCGTCCCCAGGGGCGCGTGGTGCAGGAGCCAGACGTACGCGGTGAACCCGACGAGCGAGCCGACGAGCACGAGGTAGGCGAACGCGAGCAGCGACGTCCCGGAGATCGCTCCGAGATCGGGGCGCTGGGCGATGCCGATCGGAAGGAGGATCAGCCCGCCCGCGAGCATCTCGAACGTCGTTGCGACGAACGCGTCCCGCGGCAGCGGGATGCGCGAGGAGAGGTACGACCCCGTGGCCCACGCGACGGCCGAGACACCGGTGAGGGCCATGCCCCACCAGGTCGCGCCGCCCTCGGGATGGAACAGGAGAGCGACCCCGGCGAACCCGACCAGCACACCCGCGATCGCGAGGGGCGGCGGCCGCTCCCCTCCCGCGAGCCGGAGGAGGACGACGAGGAGCGGTACCGAGGCGATGATCAGCGACGCGACGCCGGTCGGCACGGTGCGCTCCGCGACGAAGAGGAGGCCGTTGGCGCCGGGGAGGAGCAGCCCGATGAGCGCCGCGCACGCGAGCTCGCGACGCGTCACTCGCAGCGCATGCCCGCCGCGCCGCCACGCCACCCAGGCAGCCATCAGCGCCCCGGCCAGGATGAAGCGGGAGGAGACGGCGGAGAAGGCGGGGATGGTGTCGCCCGCGACGCGGATCCCGAGGTACGTCGAGCCCCAGATCACATAGACGGCCGAGAGGGCCGCCCACGCCTTCGGGGTCACCGCTTGAGCGTGAGCGCGGCGCCCGCGGCGAGCAGCGCGATCCCGAGGGCGCGCGGCCAGGTGAGCGCGATCTGCTCGAAGCCGAAGAGGCCCCAGCGGTCGATCACCGTGCCCATCCCCAGCTGGCCGGCGACGAGGAGCGCGATCGTCGCCGTCGTGCCGATGCGCGGCGACACCACCGTGATCGTGAAGACGATGAACGTGCCGAGCGCGGCTCCGGCCCAGAGCCACTTCGGCGCGGCCCACGCATCGGACAGCCCTCCGATCCCGCGGCGCGCGACGAGCAGTGCGGCCAGTGCGATCACCACGGAGAGCAGCGTTGCCCAGGCGAGCGCCTCGAGCGTGCCGATCCGCTCGCCGAAGCGGCCCATCACGGCCGCCTGCACCGAGCCGGCCAGCCCCGCGGCGAGCGCGAGCGCCGCTGCCGTTCCGCTTCCGCCGCTCACGACCACGACGCTATACGCTCGGGCAGATGCGAGCCCCGGTCGATGCGCACGTCGCAGTGGTCGGCTAGTGCCCGAGCCCGCGCATCCGACGCCGGTCGACCCGGCGGAGCTCGGCTTCGAGGCGATCGTGTACGAGAAGGCGCCGCCCAGGGCGACGATCCGCCTCAACCGGCCGGAGGTCCTGAACGCCTTCGACTTCCGCATGCTGCGCGAGATCGCCCGGGCGTGCGAGGACGCCTCGTGGGACGACGAGATCCGCGTCGTCGTCGTCACGGGCGAGGGCCGCGCGTTCTGCGTCGGCGCCGACCTGCGCTCGTGGGAGGACACGCTCGTCGGGCGACCGCAGGAGTACTGGAAGTGGTTCGGCGCGTTCAAGGACATGCACGACCGGCTGCGCGAGCTCGGCAAGCCGACGATCGCGAGGGTCAACGGGATCGCCGTCGGCGGCGGCAACGAGCTGCAGATGGCATGCGACCTCTCGGTGATGGTCGACGACGCGTTCATCCGCCACGTCGGGCTCGAGCACGGATCGGTGCCGGCCGGTGGCGCGACACAGTGGCTCCAGCTGATGGTCGGCGACCGCCGCGCGCGGGAGATCGTCTTCCTCTGCGAGGAGATCCCGGCCGCGCAGGCCGCCGAGTGGGGGCTGGTCAACCGCGCCGTCCCGCCCGCGGAGCTCGATACCGTCGTCGACGGCTGGGTCGAGAGCCTCGTGCGGAAGCTGCCGCAGACGACGCGCTACGCGAAGCAGCAGCTCAACGTCTGGCGCGACATGGCCTGGCACCAGACCGTCGGCCACGCCCGCGACTGGCTCTCCCTCTCGATGCTCGGCGACGAGGCGCAGGGGGCGATCCGGGCGTTCCTGGACTCGCGGCGGGCCTGAAGCCGTGCGCTGTTCGAGCTAGGCTCCGCTGATGGCCGAGGAGGTGCTGACGAGCCGGGACGGCGCCGTCCTGACGGTCACGTTCAACCGGCCCGAGGTCTACAACGCCTTCAACCGGGAGCTGCATGCCGCGCTCAACGCCGCGCTGACGGAGGCCTCCGACCCGGCCGTGCGCTGCGTCGTGATCACGGGCGCCGGCAGGGGCTTCTGCGCGGGTCAGGACCTGAAGGAGTTCGGGGCCGTGTCGGGCTCGCTCGGCGACGTGCTCGAGACGACGTACCACCCGAACGTCCGGCTCGTCCGCACGCTGGCCAAGCCGGTGATCGCGGCGGTGAACGGCCCGGCCGCCGGCGCTGGGCTCTCGTTCGCCTGTGCCTGCGACCTTCGCGTGGCCGCCGAGTCGGCGACGTTCGTCCCGGGCTTCGTCGGGATCGGCCTCGTCCCCGACGCCGGCGGGACGTGGTTCATCCATCGCCTGCTCGGGTTCGCCCGCGCCTTCGAGTGGATGTGCTCGAACCGGCGCCTGACCGCCGCGGAGGCGCTCGACTGGGGGCTCGTCTCGGAGGTCGTCCCGGACGCGTCCTTCCCCGAGCGCGCGGCCGAGCTCGCGGCCGAGTGGGCGGAGCGGCCGACGCTCGCGGTCGGTCGCACCAAGCAGCTCTTCGAGCACGCGGCCACCGCCTCGCTCGAGGAGCAGCTCGCGCTCGAGGCCACGCTCCAGCAGGAGTCGGTGGGGACCGCGGACTTCGCGGAAGGCGTGACTGCGTTCCTCGAGAAGCGCCCGCCGCGGTTCACCGGAAGCTGAGGCCCGTGCACCGGGCGCCGGTGGTCTCGGTGGTCGACTACCACACGGGCGGCGAGCCGTTCCGCATCGTGGTCGGCGGCGTGCCGGCGCTCGAGGGCGCGACGATCCTCGAGCGGCGCCGGTTCGCCCGCGAGAGCCTCGACCGCTTCCGCCGACTCCTCGTCCACGAGCCACGAGGCCACGCCGACATGTACGGCTGCCACGTCGTCCCGCCCGACGACGAGGGCGCCGACCTCGGAGTCGTGTTCTTCCACAACGAGGGCTACTCGACCGCCTGCGGGCACGGGACGATCGCGCTCGTGACGTGGGCGCTCGAGGAGGGGGTGATCGCCCGCACCGAGGGCGAGAATCGCGTCGTCGTGGACGTCCCGTCGGGGCGCCTCGAGACGTGGGCGACCGTCGAGGGCGGTCGGGTGCGCTCGGTGCGGTTCCGCAACGTGCCGGCGTTCGTCCGGGCCGAGGGCGTCGAGGTCGCCGGGCGCGTCGTCGACATCGCCTTCGGCGGTGCGTTCTACGCGTCGCTCGAGGAGCGTGTGGAGCCGGCCGAGCTGCCGCGCCTGATCGCGCTCGGCCGGGAGCTGAAGGCGGCGATCGAGGCTGCGCACGACGTCGTCCACCCGCTCGAGCCGGAGCTCAGGGACGTCTACGGCGTCATCTTCTGGCAGCACGAGGCGGACAGGCCGTGCACGCAGCGCAACGTGACGGTGTTCGCCGACGGCGAGGTCGACCGCTCGCCGTGCGGCTCGGGCACGTCGGCCCGCCTCGCGCTGCTCGACGCGCAGCAGCGGCTGCCGCGCGGCGAGGAGCTTCGGCACCTCTCGATCATCGGCTCCGAGTTCACCGGCCGCGTCGTCGGCGAGGGCGACGTCGCCGGGATCCCGGCGGTGATCACCGAGGTCGAGGGCACCGCCTTCAGGACGGGCCGGGCCGAGCTCGAGCTCGACCCCGACGATCCGATCGGCGACGGCTTCCTGCTGCGGTAGCCCCGCGCGGGACAACGCTTGTGGTGAATCACCACAAGCGCTTGTCCGACTACGGGATGTCCATCCGCACGAGCTTGCGCACCGCGAGCGCCGTGAAGGCGACCACGACGATCGCTGTGCCGACGAGCGCCCCGCCGGTCGAGAGCGGGTTGTCGAGCGTCGCGAGCCGTGCGGCGTCGAGCCCGTGGATGAGCCCGAGCGTGTAGCGGCGGATGCTGAGGAAGCGCACGCCGTCGAGGTATGCGGCGAGCGTCGCCTCCCACACGAAGACGTAGACGAGGCCGATCAGGAGCGCGTGACGCGTCGCGAGGCCCGCCCAGGTGAACAGCGCGGCGTAGGCCGCGGCACCGGCGAGCAGCCCCAGGCCGGTCGCGGCCGCGCCGCCGAGCCCGTCGGCGTCGACCAGGGCGACGGCGACGAAGCCGCTCGCCGCGATCGGGACGCCTCCCACGACGAACGCGGCCGCGAGCTTGGAGACGACGATGCGCCAACGCGCGATCGGCTTGAGCGTCAGGTAGCCGAGCGTCCGATCGACCAGCTCGTTGCCGAACGCGGAGGTCGCGAAGAGGAGCATGACGAGCGGGAGGATCACCGACGTGATCAGCGTGCGCGTGACGTTGTCGGCGAAGCGGGCGCTCGTCGTGGTCGAGTCACCGGCGCGGAAGACGACGGCCGCGAGAATGGGGAGGCTGACGAGCCCGAGGACGATCCACAACCGCCGGCTGCCCGCGAGCTGCCGAACCGTCAGGCCGAAGATCGCCGTCATCGCCCCGTGCCGGTCGCGAGGTACTCGAAGACGCTCTCGAGCGAGTCGTCGAGCGGCTCGACGCGCGTGAGCCGGACACCGAGCTCGCGCGCGACGGCGGGGAGCGAGCGCTGAAGGGACGCCACGTCGCGGCTGCGCACGCGGAGCCCTACCGTGCCCGTGATCTCGATCGACTCGACCGCGTCGACGCCGACGAGGCCGGCCGCGAGGCGCCGCGGGTCGGCGCAGTCGACCCGCACCAGGAACGGCCGGTCGTCGAGCTTCTGCCGGATCGCGTGGTAGTCGCCGCTCGCCGCGAGCTTGCCGCTCACCATCAGGTGGATGCGGTCGGCGAGCTCGTCGACCTCCTCGAGGATGTGCGACGAGACGAGGATCGTCCGTCCCTCGCCGGCGAGCGCCCGCACGACGCGCTGGAGGTGGAGCCGCTGGGCCGGGTCGGTGCCGGAGAGCGGCTCGTCGAGCACGAGGAGCTCGGGATCGTGCACGAGCGTCGCGGCGAGTCGCATCCGCTGACGCATGCCGCGCGAGTACGTCTTGAGCCGGCGGTCCTGCTCGCCGACGAGGTCGACGATCTCGATCGCGCGACGCACCGCGCGATCGCGGTCCTCGACGCCCTGGAGCTGCGCGCCGAGCTCGACGAACTGGCGGCCCGTGAGGAAGTCGTAGACCGACTCGTGCTCGGGCATGTAGCCGATCCGGCGATAGAGGCCGGGGTTCCCGCGCACACGCTCGCCGAACACCGTGACCGTCCCCTGCGAGGGCGCGGTCAGGCCGCCGATCGCGCGGAGCAGCGTCGTCTTGCCGGCGCCGTTCGGTCCCAGCAGCGCCGTCACGCCCGGCTCCACGACGAGCGAGACGTCACTGACGGCGACGACGCCGGCGAACCACTTCGAGACGCCGTCGACGACGACCGTCGGGCCCGGCGAGGCGCTCATCCGCGGAGCAGCCGCTTCGACCGGCGGACGAGCCATGCGGCGAGGACGACGGTCAGGCCGAGCAGCCAGGCGAGCGACACGCCGCCGGAGACCGGGCGGTCGAGCTCGTCTCCGAAGATCCAGTGGACGGCGTCGGTCAGGGCCTGCGGGAGGCTCACGAGCGAGACCGCGTTCGCCACTCCGCCCGAGAAGTCGTCCTCGGCGATCCCGCCGATCGCCGAGCCGATGAAGAGCACGGCCAGCATCGCGACGGTCGCGTAGGCGCGGCGTGTCGCGAACGTCGCCACGAGGAGCGCGAGCGTCGTCAGGACGATCGCGATCAGCGCCGCCGGCGAGCAGGAAGCGTGGGACGACGTCCCAGTTGTCGGCCAGGAAGCTCCCGGGTGAGCCGGCGTCGAGGACGTTCCACGCGAAGAGCACCGTCTCCGGAAGCCACGCGGCGGCGAGCGCGACGGTCAGGAACGCCGCCCACCGCGACGCGACGTAGTCGAGCGGAGTGATCGGGCGCGCGGCGTAGAGCGCGAGCACGCCGTCGCGGCGGTCGGGGCAGATCAGGAGCGGCGCCACGGCCGCCGCGAACAGGCCGAGTGGCACCATCGCCCAGCCGTAGTAGTCGCCGTAGGACGGAAGCTCGAAGTCGTTCGGGTCGGTCGCCGGACCGACCACGGCGGCCACGACGACGAGGACGACCATCGGCACGAGGGCGAGCCGAGCAGGAGCCACGGCGCGACCTTCGCGCCGACCCCCCGTCCGAGGCCGAGCGAGACGCGGATCCCGTCGCGCCAGATCGCGTCCCGGCGCGCCCAGCGCCCGGCGCGCTCACCCTCGTAGCCGCGGTAGCCGAGATCGAAGACCTCGGCGGGACCGACGCTCACGGCGCCGGACGCTCGTCGCGGGCGGCGGACGGCTCGCCTGCGAACACGTCCGCCAGCGAGTGGCGGGCGGGCGCGAGCCGGTACAGCAGCGCCCCGGTGTCGACGACGACGTCGCGCAGGACGTCGTAGTCCTCCCCGGACACGTCGTCGAGGGTCAGCCGGCGGCCGTCGACGGCCGGCTCGAGCCCTCGTCGCCGGAGGCCTTCCGCCACCTCCTCGACGCCGTCCACGAGCTCGACCTCGAGCGTCTCCGTCTCCTCCGTGAAGCCCGACACCGGGCCGTGGCGGAGCAGTCGGCCCGCGTCGAGCACCACCACCGAGTCGCAGGCGCGCTCGACGTCGCCCATCAGGTGCGTCGAGATCACGATGCTGATGCCGAACTCGCCGCCGACGCGGCGGATCAGCTCGAGCATCTCCCGTCGTCCGAGCGGGTCGAGCCCCGCGGTCGGCTCGTCGAGGAACGCGATCAGCGGATCGTGGACGAGCGCCTGGGCGAGCTTCACGCGCTGCTTCATCCCGGTCGAGTACGTCCCCATCGGCCGGTAGCGCTCCTCGAAGAGGCCCACGTGCCGCAGCACGTCCGACGCCCGCAGCCGCGCTGCGGTCGCGGGCAGCCCGCTCATGCGCGCGAGGTAGGCGAGAAACTCCGCGGCCGACACGTCGCGCGGGAGGCAGTCGTGCTCGGGGGCATACCCGACGCGGGCCCGGTACTCGGGCGAGATCCTCGGATCCTGGCCGAGGACCTCCGCCGACCCGCCGTCCGGCTCGAGGAGCCCGAGGAACAGCTTGAGCGATGTGCTCTTGCCCGCCCCGTTCGACCCGAGCAGGCCCGTGATGCCCTCGCCGATCTCGAAGCTGACCGCGTCGAGCGCCCTCACCGAGCCGAACGTCTTCGTGAGCTCGCGTGCGCGCAGGAGGGCCATGGCCCGTGAGGCTATCCGGGGCTCAGTCGCCCTGCGGGAGGAGCGCGAGGATCTCGTCGTCCTCGGGGAAGCGACCTTCGCGCTGCTTCGAGAAGACGACGGCCCCGTCTGCGACGACGTCGTACTGGCTCTTGTCGCCCTCGACGGCGAGGGCCTCGTGCCCCGCGTCGCTCAACACGGCCGCGAGACTCGCGGCCCGCCGGTCGTAGCCGTTTCAGACCGGGCAGTAGAAGATCTCGATGCGCACGAACCGGACGCTACCCGAGCCGGGGCCGGCGACGCTCGACGATCAGATCGTCTTGAACTGCTCGAACGGCTGGCGGCACGCGTTGCAGTAGCGGAGCGACCGGCACGGCGTCGGGCCGAAGACGTTGTCCAGCCGCGTGTCGGTCGAGCCGCACCAGGGGCAGCGGAACGCACCGCGCTCGAGCCGGACGAGCGTCGGTGTCCCGGCGCTCCGCGGAGCGGGCGGCGCGAAGCCGGCGGCGCGGAGCTTCTCGCGGCCCTCGGGCGTGATCCGGTCGGTCGACCACGAGTCGTCGAGCAGGACGCGCACATCGGGCTCCGCGCCGAGCGCTCGGATCGCATCCTCCATCTGCGCCCGCATCACCTCGAGCGCCGGGCAGCCCATGAAGGTCGGGGTGAAGTCGACCTCGACGCGCTCGCCCTCGAGCCGGACGTCGGCGACGACTCCGAGGTCGACGATCGAGATCACCGGGATCTCCGGGTCGGGGATCTCCGCCGAGGGCGTGCCAGACGGCCCGACCGCCGGGCGATGGGCGCGAGCGGGTGTCCGACCGACCTCGGGCGCCGGTCCCCGTCTGGTGTCCGACTTCAAGTCGGACACCAGACGCCTACCACCGTGCACCTGCCGGCGCCGAGCGGCGCACGATCGTCATCTCCTCGAGCAGGTCGGCCGAGCTCTGCCTCGTGCCGGCCGCGCGCGATCGGCTCGGCCTCGGACATCGCGCTGCCGAGCTTCGCCTCGACGTGGCGCACGAGCTCGGGGCGCAGCTCTTCGTCGAGCACGCCGAGAGCGTAGGGCCAGAGCTCGTCGATCGCCTCGTCCAGCCGGGCGCGCCCGTCCTCGGACGCGAGCAGGCGGTCGACCCACATCTCCGCGTGGATCCGGTGGTACACCTCCTCGCGGTCCATCTTGGCGGCGATGCCGGCGATCTCGGCGTCGCCCGAGGTGCGCAGCACCTCGAGCCGGATCGCATCGGCGGTCTCGTAGAGCCAGTGCCGGGCGATCGTCCGCGCCCACTCCAGTCGGCGAAGCTCGACGAGCGGGGCGGAGCGATAGTCCTCCGGCGGACGGTCGAAGGCGAGGGCGTCCGGCGTCGGTCCCGAGCTCTCGTGCCGCGAGCTCGTAGAGGGCGCGCGCGTGGCCGATCTCGTTCTGCGCGATCGACGAGAACGCGACGTCCTCCTCGAGGAACGGGGCGATCCCGGTCCACTCGGAGTTCCGCCAGCCGAGGATCAGCTCGTCGTCGGCGAGCTCGAGCAGGAGGTCGACGCGCTCAGCCATCGCCCGCCGTCCCCGCGCGCTCGCGCGCCTCCCTGAGCCGCTCCTTGATCGAGTAGCCGTCGACCCGTCGGTACTTCAGGTCGAACTCGTCGACGAAGGCGCCGACCTCCTCGACCGTCTCGCGCGGCACGAGCCAGAGCGCCTCCGACTCGCCGCGCCGCCCGTACTGCTCCCTGGCGTAGATCTCGGCGAACCGGGCATCGGGCGCGACGATCGAGCCGGCGTGCTGCATCGGCGCGCCCGCCCGCTCGCGCCGGAACACCTCGAAGACGTGGGCGGTCACGCCGCCTCGGCGAGCACCGTGCGCGCGACCCAGTCGACCTCGGCACGCGAGAGCCGCCGGAACGACGAGCCGCTCCTCCGATGCCGGACCGTGCCCCGAGACGACGGCGCGCAGCGTCTCCCAGTCGGGCTCGGTGTACAGCCAGGTGCCGTCGTCGGCCCGGCGGAGCGCCGGGGTCGGGCAGCGTCAGCCCGAGCTCCCACACCTGTGGCACGTATCCCTCGAGGAACTGCTGCCGCGCCTCCTCGTTGGCCTGGCTCTTGATGCGCCAGTGGATCATCGGGTCCTCGTCGGCGGGGATGGGGTTGCCGTGGAACATCATCAGCGGCTCCCACCAGCGGTCGAGCGCCTCCTGGACCAGCGCCCGCTGCCCGTCGGTGCCGGTGACGAGCGTCAGCACGACGTCGCGGCCGTGGAGGATGTGGAACGACTCCTCCCAGCAGATCTTGCGCATGATCCGCGCGTACGGCGCGTAGGAGCACTTGAGCAGCGCCTTCTGCGAGATGATCGCCGCCGCGTCGACGAGCCACGCGATCACGCCGACGTCGCCCCAGCTGCGCGTCGGGTAGTGGAACACGTTGTGGAACTTCGATCGTCCCGCGACCAGGTCGTCGAGACAGGCCTGGCGCGGCTTGCCGAGATCCTCGACGATCCGGTAGAGGAGCTGCGCGTGCCCGGCCTCGTCCTGGATCTTCGCGGTGAGGGCGAGCTTCCGCTGGAGTGTCGGCGCGCGCAGGATCCAGTCCCGCTCGGGAAGGATCCCCATGAGCTCCGAGTTCGCGTGCATCTCGACGAACTTCACGAGCCGGCTGCGGTACTCGTCGGGCATCCAGTCTCCCGCCTCGACGAGGCCACCCGACTGGACGTGGGCGAGGAACTCCTCGGTCCGCGTGTCCACCCTGTCGATGCTACCGAACGATCGGTAGCATCGTCCAGATGGCAACGAGCGGCTCGAGACGCGATCAGCTCGTGGCCGTCGCGGCTCGGCTGTTCGCGGAGCGGGGCTACCACGGGACGTCGATGGCGGATCTCGCAGCGGCCATGGGCGTGCAGAAGGGCTCGCTCTACTCGCTGACGCCGTCGAAGCAGGAGCTGCTGGTGGTGATCACGCGGGAAGGCGCCGGCGTCGTTCCACGCCGCGCTCGACCGCGTGCCCGAGGACGCCGAGCCGCTCGAGCGGATCCGGCTCGCGCTGCGCGCGCACCTCGGCGTCGTCGCGACGCAGGTGAGCGCCGCGACCGTCTTCACGCGCGAATGGCGGTTCCTCGACGAGCCGGAGCGGTCCGCGGTTCCGTGCCGAGCGGCGACGGTACGAGACGCGGTGGGGCGACCTCCTGCGCGAGGCCGCCGAGCGCGGCGCGCTTCGCTCCGATCTCGACGTCGAGGCGGCCGTCCTGCTCGTGCTCTCGGCGGCGAACTGGGCCTACACGTGGATCCGCCCCGACGTCGACACGGACGACCTCGCCGACCGGTTCTTCGCCACCCTGCTCGACGGGGTCAGGGGATACGCGACGCGACCCGCGTAGGGTGCCGCCGTGAGCGCGCTGCCTCATCGTCAACCCGCGGGCGAGCAAGGTCACCGAGGAGACCGTTCGACCGCGTGACGGCGGCGCTTCCCGCCGACCTCGTCGTGCTCCGGACCGCGGCGGCGGGCGAGGCGACGGCATTCGCCCGCGAGCACGAGGCCTCGGTGGACGCGATCTACGTCCTCGGCGGCGACGGCACGTACAACGAGGTGCTGAACGGGGTCGGGGGCGCCGTTTCGCTCGGGTTCCTGCCGGGCGGAGGGACGAGCGTGCTGCCCCGCGCGCTCGGCCTCGGCCGCGACCCGGTGGCGGCTGCGCGCCTCGCGGCGCGCGGCGTCGAGCCGGCCGATCGGGCTCGGCCGGGTCAACGGCCGGCGCTTCTCGTTCAACGCCGGGTGTCGGCTTCGACGCCGAGCTCGTCCGGCGGATCGACGCGCGCGGCCGCGCGGCGGACGGCCGGCGGCCCGGGGACGCGGCGTTCGTCCGCGAGGCGGTCGGCCTCGTGGCAGCGCACCGCGGCACGATTCCCGGAGGCGCTCGAGATCGAGGGCGTGGGTCGCGCGGCGTTCGCCCTCGTCGCCAACTGCGACCCGTACACGTACGCCGGGCGCCTCCCTGTGCGCGTCGCCCGCAGCGCGCGTCGTTCGACGAGGGCCTCGACGTCGTCGCGCCGGTCTCCGTTCGCCCCTTGGCGGCTGCCCCGTCCTGCTCGTGGCTCTTGCCAGGGGCGCAACTGCGCGGCCCGGGCTGCGCGTCCTCCACGACGTCGACCGGCTCGTGATCCGCTGCGACCGCCCGATGCCGCTGCAGGTCGACGGCGAGGACCTCGGCGACGTCGAGCAGGTCGAGCTCGAGTCGGAGCCGCGGGCCGTGACGGCGCTCGTCCCGGCGTAGATCAGCCGCCGCGGCGGACGCGGCCGCCGAAGAGATCGGCCCACCGGCGTCCGATCGCCTTCGCGAACTGCGTCTCGAGCATGCGGAAGTGCTCGTCGAGCACCCCGTCGAGCGCGTCCTCGTCGCGGCGTCGCATGGCCGCGATCTGTCGGCGATGGACGTCGAGCGTCTGCCGGTCGTACGGCACACCGCCGCTGTACGCGTCTCTGATCGGCGCGAGGCCCCGCCCGACTCCGCGCATCGCCGCCTGGATCGTCTCGTTCCGGCAGCTTCGGACGAGCGCGCGGTGGAACATCGCGTCCGCCCGCATCACGCTCGGGCGCTCGCCGAGATGCCGTTCGAGCAGCTCGACCGTCCGCTCGAGCTCGACGAGGTCCGCCGCGGTCGCGACGCGCATCGCCTCCTGGGCGACCGCCCGCTCGAGCACGCGCCGCGCGCGCAGGACGTCGATCGCCGCCTCCTCCTCGAGCTTGACCGCGGTGAAGATCGCGACCGACGGGACGAGGTCGGTGACCACGAAGATCCCGCCCGACTTCCCGCGGCGCACCTCGACGAGACCGGAGAGCTCGAGGACGCGAAGCGCCTGGCGGAGCGTCGGCTTCGAGATCCCGAGCCGCTCTGCGAGCACGCTCTCGTTGGGGAGCCGATCGCCGGTGCGGAGCCCGGCCTGCTCGATCGCCTCCGTGAGGTGCTCGATCGCGGACTCGAACGTCCGCGTCGTGCGGACGGGCTCGACGTCGAACCGGGCGGCGGCGGACATGTCGCGTGGAGTTTCGCAGGATCCCGGCGAGGAACGCGAGCCCGCGGTCGGACGACTATCGGTGCCGGACCTCGAGCGTCTCTCGAGGGCGGGACCGCGGCGACGTCGTCGCGACCGCGCCGGCGCACTTGACAGCAAAACAGCAACGTTGTTTCACTTCAGGTGTGGGACGTGCCGTGGTCGAGCAGGGGCTGACGCGTGTGATCGGGGTCGACGGCGAGCCCGACCGGCGGGTCGACGGGCTCGACGACGACGCGCTGCTCGCGATCCATCGCTCGCTCGTCCTGCTGCGCACGTACGACGAGCGCTCGGTCGTCTACCACCGCCAGGGCCGGATCGGCACGTACGCGATCTTCCGCGGCCACGAGGGGATCCAGGCGGGCGCCGTCCACGCCCTCGAGCGGCGCGACTGGGTCTTCCCGAGCTACCGCGAGTCCGCGATCGGCCTGCTCCGCGGGCTGCCGGCCGCGACGATCCTCCAGTGGTGGCGCGGGCATCCGTCCGGCTGGTGGAGCCCCGACGACGTCAACGTCGCGTCGATCTGCGTCCCGATCGCGACGCACGTCCCGCACGCGGCCGGGCTCGCCTGGGGTCTCCGGCTGCGCGGGTCCGGACGCCGTCGCGGTCGCGCTGTTCGGCGACGGCGCCACATCCGAGGGCGCCTTCCACGAGGGCGCGAACATCGCCGCCGTGACGAAGGCGCCGCTCGTCCTCCTCTGCAACAACAACCAGTGGGCGATCTCGACGCCGCTCGAGGCGCAGACCGCCGCGGCGCGGCTCGCCGACAAGGCGATCGGGTACGGGATGCCCGGCCTGCGGGTCGACGGGCAGGACGTGCTCGCCGTCTACGAGGCGGTGAGCGCAGCCGTCGAGCGCGCCCGCGCGGGAGGCGGCCCGACGTTCATCGAGGCGGTCACCTATCGCGCCGCGCCGCACGCGACCGCGGACGACCCGAGCCTCTACATCGATCCGGAGCGCGTCGCCCTGGAGCAGGAACGCGACTGCGTCGCGCTGTACGAGGGCTACCTGCGCCGGCTCGGCCTGCTCGACGACGACGCGATCGAGGAGGTTCGCGACCGAGGCGCTCGCGACGATGCGCGCGGCGATCGAGGCCGCCGAGAGCGAGGCACCGCCCGGCCCGGAGCTCGTCTTCGCGCATGCGTACGCCGATCCGCCGCCGGCGCTCGCCCGTGACCTCGACGAGCTCGAGCGGGTGCACGAGTGAGCGCGACTGCCGTGGCGACGCGCGAGCTCCTGCTCGTCGAGGCGGTCAACGACGCGCTCCACGTCGAGCTGGCGACGCGACGACTCGGTGATGGTGATCGGGGAGGACGTCGGACGGCTCGGTGGCGTCTTCCGGGCGACGTCCGGGCTCCGCGACCGGTTCGGGCCCGACCGGTGCGTCGACACGCCGCTCTCGGAGGCAGGGATCATCGGCGCCGCCGTCGGCCTCTGCATGGCCGGCTGGCGGCCGGTGGTCGAGATGCAGTACGACGCGTTCTCCTATCCCTGCCTCGACCAGCTGATCACCCACGTCGGCCGCTACCGGTGGCGCACGGGTGGACGCATGAGCTTCCCGCTCGTCGTCCGGATGCCCTACGGCGGCGGCGTGCGAGCGCCGGAGCTCCACGACGACTCGCCCGAGACGTACTACGTGCACACCCCGGGCGTGAAGGTGGCCGTCCCTGCCACGCCGGCCGACGCCAAGGGGCTGCTCGCGGCGGCGATCCGCGACCCGGACCCGGTGGTCGTGCTCGAGCCGAAGCTCGTCTACCGGACGGCGCGGGGCGCGGTGCCCGAGGGAGAGCACGTCGTCGAGCTGGGTCGGGCGCGGGTCGCCCGTGCCGGGACCGACGCGACGCTCGTCGGCCTGGGGAGCGATGGTCGCCGTGTGCGAGCGAGCGGCGGAGGCGCTTGCGGGCGAGGCGTCGGTCGAGGTGCTCGACCTGCGAACGCTGAAGCCGCTCGACGAGGACGCGCTCCTCGGCTCGGTCCGCAGGACAGGCCGCTGCGTCGTCGTCCAGGAGGCGCCGCGCACGTGCGGATTCGCGTCGGAGGTCGCCGCGCTCCTCGCCGAGCACGCGATCCTCGACCTCCAGGGGCCCGTGCTGCGCGTCACCGGCTACGACGTCCCGTACCCGTACTGGCAGCTCGAGGACTGGTACATGCCGTCGGTCGAGCGCGTCGTGGCCGCGCTTCGCAGGGCGCTCGCCTTCTGACTACGCTCCGCCGCGTGGCGTACGAGTTCCGGCTCCCCGATCTCGGAGAGGGCCTCACCGAGGCGGAGATCGCGCGCTGGCTCGTCGGCGAGGGGGACGACATCGACGAGGATCAGCCGCTCGTCGAGGTGCAGACCGACAAGACGACGGTCGAGATCCCGTCGCCGCGCGCGGGGACGGTGCTCAAGATCCTCGTCGAGGAGGGGGACGTCGCGGCGGTCGGTGCGGTGCTCGTCGTGATCGGCGAGGAGGGCGAGCAGCTGCTCCGCGCGGTCGACAGCGGGACGCCCGCGCGCGGCGAGCCGCCGACGGAGCCACTCGTGGCCGTCGTCCCGGCCGATCCGGCCGCCGCCGTCCGCGCGACGCCCGCCGTCCGGCAGCTCGCCAGGGAGCTCGGCGTCGAGCTCGTCGGGCTGCCCGGGAGCGGCCCGGGCGGGCGCATCGTGGAGGAGGACGTCCGCGGTGCCGCGGCGACGTCTCGGAGGGCCCGAGGGCCGGCGCGTCCCGGTCAGGGGCATCCGTCGCGCGATCGTCGAGCAGGTCACGCGCGCGCATCGCGAGGTCCCCGCCGTGACGTTCGTCGAGGAATGCGACTTCACCGGCATCGACCTCGCCCCGGCTCGTGCCGCTCGCGATCCAGGCTGCCGCGGAGCGCGCTGCGGCGCTTCCCGGAGCTCAACGCGCGGCTCGACGGCGACGAGATCGTGCTCCTCGACCGCATCGACGTCGGCGTCGCGGTGCAGACCGACGACGGGCTGGTCGTCCCGGTCGTCCGCGGCTGCGAGCGCCTCTCCGTCGAGGAGATCGCGGCCGAGGTCGACCGGCTCGCCGAGGCGGCGCGGGCCGGGCGGCTCACGGCCGACGAGCTGCGGGACTCGACGTTCACGATCACGAGCGCCGGCAAGCTCGGCGGAGTCTTCGTGACGCCGCTCGTCAACCACCCCGAGGTCGCGATCCTCGGCCTCCACCGCGTCGCCGACCGGCCGGTCGTCCGCGACGGGCAGGTCGTCGTGCGCAGGATCGGGAACGTCTCGGTGAGCTTCGACCACCGGGTCGTCGACGGCGCACGCGCGGCGGCGTTCTGCCTCGACGTGATCGACCGGCTGCAATCCGGTGCGCGACACCGCGCGTAGTCCGGGTCGAGACCCACCGTCGAAAGCAAAGGGGAGAACGATGCGAGGGAGGCTGCTCCTCGGTCTGTTCGTGCTCGGGCTCGTGGGCGTGGGCGTCGCCGCCGCGGGCGTCAACCGGAACTGGAGCGTGCACGCGAACGGAGGGCAGGAGGTGCCGGCGCGTGACACGCCGGGCCAGGCGCAGGCGATCTTCCACCTCGTCGAAGGACGGAAGCTCGCTCGACTACAAGCTGGTCGCCGCGAACATCGAGAACGTGTTCATGGCGCACATCCACATGCAGGCGCCCGGGCGTGAACGGCCCGATCGTCGTGTGGCTCTACCCGTCGACCACGCCGGTCCCGGGGCCGTTCGGCGCAGGGGCGGACGGACGGCGTCCTCGCCGAGGGCACGATCACGGCCGCGAACCTCGTCGGCCCCCTCGCCGGGCACCCGCTCTCCGACCTCGTCGACGGCGATGAGCACGGGCCGCGCGTACGTCAACCTCCACACGAACGACGGCGTCGACGGCGTCGACACCGGGCCGGGCGACTTCCCGGGCGGAGAGATCCGCGCGGACATCCGCTAGGCGACGGGCCTCACGCGGGCGTACGGGGCGGGCCGCAGCCGCCCCGTACAATCCGGCGCGTGGGCGACTGGTACGAGATCGGCGTCACGCTCGGGCTCGGCGTCGCTGCGGGGCTCCTGCTCGCGGGCCTGCTCGCCGCGTGGCGCTACGGGCTCCTGACGTCGGTGCTCGGCGCGCTCGCGGTCGGGGCGCTCGCAGGGCTCCTCGTCAAGGGCTGGATCGGGCTGCCCGGCGCGCTCGTCGGCGGGCTGATCGGCGCCGTGTCGGCCTCGCTCGTCGCGCGCGGGGCGCTCCGGCGCGGCGCGACGCCGGGCGGCACGGCCTTCCTCGTCGGCAGCGCCTCGATCGTCGTCGCACTGCTCGCCCTCGTCCCGGTCCTCGGGTACGTGGTGGCGGTCGTCGTCCCCGCGGCCGCCGCGCGCCGCGTGCGGCAGGAGCCCGAGCGGCACGCCGGGCTGCGCACGCTCGCGAAGTGATCCCGCCGTGACCCGCAAGCTCGTCCTCGTCGTCATCGACGGGCTCACCCCGACGATGCTCGAGGCGTCGCTCGGCACCGACCGACGTGCCGACGCTCACCGCGCTCGCCGAGCGGGGCACCCTCGGCCGCGCGACCACGACGTTCCCGTCGCTCACGCCCGTCTGCCTCTCGTCGATCGCGACGGGCGCGCATCCGGACGTGCACGAGATCCCGCACCTCGTCTGGTGGCACCGCGGGGAGCGGCGGCTCGTCGAGTACGGCTCGTCGTTCGGCGCCGCACGCGCGGCCGGGCTCGGGCGGACGCTCCGCGACACGCTCGTCGGCATGAACGCCGAGCATCTCGGCCGCGGCGCGGTGACGCTGTTCGAGGCGCTCGCCGACGCCGGCATCCGCACGGCCGCCGTCAACTTCACCGCCTACCGCGGCAGGACGCACCACCGGCCCGACCGTGCCGTTCCTCGGCCCCGTGCTCGGGCCGGAGCGGTTCTTCTTCTACAACCTCTTCCAGAGCGAGCGCACGGGCGCGCCGCTCTCGTTCCGCAACCGCTCCGCTGGATCGATCGACTCGTACGCGGCCGCCGTCGGGCGCTGGCTCGTCACCCGCGACGGCTTCGACTTCCTCCTCTTCTACCTCTCCGACTACGACTACGCCTCGCACGCGTCCGGCCCGGACACGGCACACGTCGGCCTCGGCGCTGCGACGACGCGATCGGCGGCCTCGTTCGCGCGGCAGGCGGGCTCGACGAGTTCCTCGAGCGCTACGCCGTGATCGTCATGTCCGACCACGGTCAGACGGCGGTGTGCCCAGGTCGCGCGGCTCGGAGACAGGCTGCGGCACGAGCCGGAGACGCTCGTCGCGGCGTCGAACCGCGCGGCGCACCTCTACCGGATCGGCGCCGACGCGCCGGCAGCGCGGACGCTGGCCGAGCGGCTCGACGGCGAGCCGTCGGTCGAGGTCGCCCTGTTCCGCGAGGACGGCGCGCTCGTCGCGCGGCGCGACGGCGCCGAGCTCCGGCTCGACGAGGACGGCGTCCGGATCGACGGCGACCCGGCGATCCTCGACCACCCGGACGCGGTCGCGCGCGCGACCGCAGCGCTCCGATGCCCGAACGCCGGCGACGTCGTCGTGTCCGCGGCCGGAGGGATGGGAGTTCGAGGACCTCGGCGGCCGCCACCACCGCGGCGGCGGCTCGCACGGCTCGCTCGTCGCGGGCGACTCGCTCGTCCCGATCCTGGCTGCACGGCGTCGCCGGCCCGGCTGCCGACGAGCATCGTCGACGTCGCGCCGGCCGTGCTCGCGCACTTCGGCGTCGCCGCGCCGTCCTACGCGATGCGGCGCGCGGCGTGACCGATGGCGAGCAGGCCCGACTCGGGAGGCGCTCCGCGCCCGGATGGTCGAGCGCCAGCTCCGGCGGCGGGGGATCGCGGACGAGCGCGTGCTCGACGCGATGGGCCGCGTGCCGCGCGAGGCGTTCGTGCCGGTCGAGCTCGCGCAGCGCGGCGTACGACGACGCAGCGCTCCCGATCGGCGAGGACCAGACGATCTCGCAGCCCTTCATCGTCGCGACGATGTGCGAGCTGCTCGCGCTCGACGGCGACGAGGCGGTGCTCGACGTCGGAACCGGCTCCGGGTACGCCGCCGCGGTCCTCGACGACTCGCGGCGAGCGTCGCTCTCGATCGAGCGGATCCCCGCGCTCGCCGCGCGCGCGCGCGCGGGCGCTCGAGCTGACGGGCCACCGACGACGTCGAGGTGCGGATCGGCGACGGGGCCGGCGGCGCGCCCGACCGCGCTCCGTTCGACGCGATCTCGGTCGCCGCGGCGACCGACCGCGTCCCGCCGGCGCTGTACGAGCAGCTCGCCGGACGGGGCCGGATGGTGCTGCCGCGCGGCGGTCGAGGCCGGGCAGCGGCTCGTGCGGATCGAGCGCACCGCGGCCGGCCCCGTCGAGACGGCGTCGCTCGCCTGCCGCTTCGTTCCCCTCGTGTGACGCGGCTGGGCCGCCCGCGCCTCGGGCCGGGGCGACCGCTACGCTCGGCCGGCGAGATGGACGAGGGAACGGTCACGACCGCGACGCGACCTGCCTCGCGGCAGGGTCGACGCGGCGCTCCGGCAGCCGGGCGAACTGGGAGCAGCTCGTCAAGTTCTGCGTCGTCGGCGCGATCGGGGTACGTCGTCAACCTCGTCGTCTACACGCTGCTGCTCGAGGCCGCCGGTCTCCACTACGTCGCCCGCGGCGATCGGCTCGTTCGTCGTCGCGGTCACGAACAACTACGTGTGGAACCGGGTGTGGACGTTCCGCGGCCAGCGCGGCCACGTCGTGTTCCAGGGCCTGCGGTTCCTCGTCGTCTCGACGATCGCGCTCGTGGCGAACCTGCTCGTGCTCCACGCTCTCGTCCAGGCCGGCCTCGGCGAGGTCGTCTCGCAGGCGCTCGCGATCATGCTCGTCACGCCGGTCAACTTCGTCGGCAACAAGCTGTGGTCGTTCCGCCACCGCCGCGGGCGCTGACGCGCGCCGCGTGAGGCGCGTCGCGCGTCTCGCCGCGACGGCCGCGCTCGTCGCCGCGACCGCGCTCCTCGTCGGCGGGCCCGTTGCGAGCGCCGCCGCCCCGACTGCGCCCGCCTACGACGCCGGGGGGCGTCTCGTCGACACGCCGTTCGCGCCCTCGGCCGCTCCGCCGCGGCTGACCGAGGCGGGAGGCCGTGCGCGCGTTCCTCGCCGTGCCGAAGGTCGCCGGCTGGCTCGACCGCTACCCACCCGGTCCGCAGACCGACGCCACGTTCGACCGGCGCACGCGGACGTGGACGGTGCACGTCTGGTCGGGCGAGGCGGGCGAGATCGCCACCGGGACGGTCTCCGACGCCGACGGGCGCGTGCTCGAGGCGTGGACCGGCCCGCAGGTCGCGTGGAAGATGGCGCGCGGGCGTCCGGGCGCGTTCGGCGGCAAGCTCCTCACCTCGTGGCCCGTCTGGCTCGGGCTGTCGCGCGTGTTCCTGCTCGGGCTGGTCGACCTCCGGCGACCGCTCTCGATGCGGACGCTCGACCTGCTCGTCCTGCTCTCGTTCGGCGTCTCGCTCGTGTTCTTCAACCGCGGCGAGGTGTTCCAGGGCGCGGCGCTCGCCGTGCCGCCGCTCGTCTACCTGGTGCTCAGGACCGCGTGGATCGGCTTCCGCCCGACGGCCCGTTCGGGCTCGACGGCGAGCAGTTGGCCGGTGTGGGCGCTCGTCGTCGCGACGCTCTTCCTCGTCGGCTTCCGCGTGGGCCTCGACGTCGACCAGGAGCGCACGGTGATCGACGTCGGCTACGCAGGGGTGATCGGCGCCGACCGCATCCTCGACGGCACCGTGCCGTACGGGACGATGCCGGTGACGGACGACCGAACGGCGTGCGGGCCGGCGGACGCCGACGGGGAGGTGCGTGACCGGATCCAGGCGAACGGACGCTGCGAGGCGGCGAACCCTCGCGGCGATACCTACGGCCCTGTGGCCTATCTCGCCTACGTCCCTGCCGTGCTCGTCTTCGGGTGGAGCGGACAGGTGGGATGAGCTGCCCGCCGCGCACGCGACCGCGATCGCTGTTCGACCTCCTCGCGCTCGACGGGCCTCGCGCGTCGTCGGCCTGCGCCTCGGCGGTGCGCGCCTCGCCGCGATCGCTCGCGTTCGGCTGGGCCGCGTTCCCGTTCACGGCGTACGCGCTGCTGTCGAACACGAACGACGCGATCATGCCCGCGCTTCCTCGTGTGGGGCTTCTGGCTCGCCTCCTCGGCGGCGGCGCGGGGGACGGCGACCGCGCTCGCGTCCTGGACGAAGTTCGCCGCGCTGATCGTCGTCCCGCTCTGGCTCACGTACCCGCGCGGTCTCAGGCCGGGACAGGCGGCTCGCTTCGCTGCCGCGTTCCTCGGGGCGACCGTGCTCGGCTTCGCGATCCTCCTGCTCGAGCCGTCGCTCCTCGACGCGCTGCGGACCTTCTGGGACCGGACGCTCGCATACCAGCTCGACCGCGAGTCGCCGTTCTCGATCTGGGGCTGGGGCCCGTACCACGCGCGAGGGATCCCCGATCTCGCGTCACTGCAGACGGTCGTCCAGGTGTGCGCGATCGTGCTCGCCGGGGTGGCGGCGGTCGTTCCGCGGACGAAGGGGCCGCTCGAGCTGGCCGCGCTGACCGCCGCGCTGCTCCTCGCCTTCGAGCTGTCCCTGACGCACTGGTCGTACCTCTACCTTCCCTGGGTGCTGCCGTTCGTCTTGCTCGCGCTCTTCCTCCCGCGCCGAACGCGTCCGGTCGACCCGGCGGCGGACGATGCGGTGGAGACGGTCGCGCCGGAGACGGCGAGCGTGGTGTGACGGCGCTGCGGCTCCCGCCGCGCGACGCGCTCGCGGCGGCGGGCGTCTTCGTCGTCGCAGCCGTCGATCGCGACGATCGCGTGGCAGGCGAGCGGCCGCGCGGTGACGGACATCGCGCTGTACCGGACGTACGGCGAGCGGATCGCGAACGGGCTCGTCCCGTACGGGGACTTCGGGTTCGAGTACCCACCCGGCGCGCTTCCTGCGCTCGTGCTCCCCGCGCTCGTCACGCGACTCGCTCGGCGCGTACCGCGTCGTGTTCGCGGCCGAGATGGCCGTCGCCGGCGCGATCGGCGTGCTCCTCCTCGCCGCGGCCCTTCACCGGCTCGGGCGCTCCGAGGCCGATCGCCGGGTTGCGCTCGGCGTGGTCGCGCTCGTCCCGCTGCTGCTCGGCGGCGTGATCCTGACGCGCTTCGACCTCGTCCCGGCAGCGCTCGTCGCGGGAGCCCTCCTGCTCGTCCTGTGCGGCCGTCTCCGTGCCGGGTCGCTCGTAGTCGGGATCGGGATCGCGGTCAAGCTCTACCCTGCCGTCCTCGTTCCGCTGCTCGGGGTGGTCGCCTGGCGAAGGGGCCGGCGGCGCGAGCTGGCCGTCGTGCTCGGCCTGGCGATCGCGCCGGTCGCCCTCGCCTACCTGCCGTTCCTGGTCGTCGCGCCGGACGGCGTCATGCACTCGCTGGGCCGGCAGCTCGGGCGGCCGCTCCAGATCGAGAGCCTCGGCGCGGGCGCGCTGCTCGCGCTCCACCACACGACGGGGACGACGCTCGGGTGGGCGTCGGGCAGCGGCTCCCAGAACCTGACCGGCTCCGCCGCGACCACGCTCGCCGTCGTCCAGGGGATCGCCCAGGCTCTTGCCGTCGCGCTCGTGTGGGTCTCGTTCTGGCGCGGGCCGGTCGACCGACGAGCGCCTCGTTCGCCACGCGGCGGCGGCAGTCGTCGCCTTCGTCGCGCTGAGCAAGGTGCTCTCGCCGCAGTTCCTCGTCTGGCTCGTGCTCCTCGTGCCGCTCGTGGGGGGTGCCCGCGGCCGCCCGGCGCTCTGGCTGATGACGGCGGCGTGCGCGCTGACCGCGGTCTGGTTCCCGGGGCGCTACTGGGTGCTCGTCAGGGAGTTCGACCCGCTTGCGTCGTGGCTCGTGCTCGGGCGCGCGGCAGTGCTGCTCACGCTCGCTCGCGGTGCTCATGTGGCCGGCCACGGGGCCCGCACCGGCTCGATCGCGCTCGCCCGCCCCGTCTCCGGGTCGCACGTGACGAGAGCACCTTCGAGGCGGATCCCGTCCGAGGCGGTCTCGAAGCGGACCGGCATCCCGGTGCGCATCCGGCGGATCGCGAGCTCCGCCCGGACGCCGATCACGCTGTCGTGCGGCCCGGTCATGCCGACGTCGGTCAGGGCTGCCGTGCCTCCGGGGAGGACGCGGGCGTCGGCCGTCTGGACGTGCGTGTGCGTGCCGAGGACGGCGGTCACACGCCCGTCGAGCCAGGTGGCGAGCGCGACCTTCTCGCTCGTCGCCTCGGCGTGGACGTCGACGAGGACGACCGGTGTGCGCGAGCGCGCCTCCTCGACGAGGTCGTCGACGATCTCCCACATGCTCCGCGCGGGCTCGAGGTAGAGCGATCCGAGGAGGTTGATCACCGCGACGGGCGTGCCGTCGCGGGCGGCGACCACGGTCAGCCCGCGTCCCGGCGCGGCGGCCTGGTAGTTCGCCGGGCGGACGACCGACCTCGGACGAGGCGAGGTAGGGCCCGATCTCGTCCCGTCGCCATGCGTGGTTGCCGAGCGTCACGGCGTCGGCCCCGGCGGCGAGCAACAGCTCCGCGAGCCGCGGCGTGATCCCGAGGCCGTTCGCGATGTTCTCGCCGTTGACGACGCAGGCGTCCACGTCGAGGCGCTCGCGCAGCCCGGGGAGCAGCCCCTCGACCGCGTCGCGGCCGGGACGGCCGACGACGTCCCCGACGAACAGCAGCCGCACAGCTACGGGAGCGAGCCGGGCGACGGATAGACGGAGATCGAGACGTTGTTGCCTCCGTCGGAGGCATGCGCCGCGAGCGCCTGCTTCTCGACGGCCGCGACATCGACGGCGGTACCGAGCTTCGACGAGGCGGCGAGCACGGGCGTCCCGACCGCGATCGACGGGTCCGGGCGGACGTTCATCACCGTGACCATCACCGACGGCGACTCGGAGGGCCGCAGGTCGATGCGGCTGCCGACCCGCTTGCCGCCGATGACGAGGTCGCTCACGGCGATCACCGATCCCTTCACCGGGGCGTAGACGTCCGTCCCCGGCGCCGTGCCCACGTCGAGCACGTTCGTCCCGGCCGGTCCGCCCTCGAGCTGGTACCAGCGCGGCGAGTCCCGCCCGCTCCCGGCGATGTGGCGCCACAGGCGCTCGAGCAGGCCGGCGTTCGCCTGCCGACCGACCGGCTGCAGCGCGAGCGAGCCGTCGTTCGATCCGTGGAACCCGATCGCGGTCAGGGCGCCTGCGGCGACCGGGAGCTGGATCCGGAGGTTGCCGATCGAGGCGAGCACCTGCGGCCTCGGCCTGACGGCCGTCGCGTCGGCGGCGGCGACGGTCTCGATCGCGATCGGCGCGCCGCCGCCCGAGGAGCCGCTCGAGCCGAACGCGGTGAAGAGCAGCGTCACGATGCCGAGCACCGCGAGCACGGAGAGAAGGACGAGACGGCGTGCGCGCCGTTGTGCGCGGCGCCTGCGGTCACGCAGGCGCGCGGCGTGCCGGGAGCGCGGCGAGGCCATTGGCGCCACGGTACCGCACACGGGAGCGCTCCACCCGCGCGTGAGCGGTGTCCGGCAGGGCTACCATCGCCTCGTGGCACAGGCGACGAGGATCCGGATCCCGCGCTGGATCCAGCTCGTCGGCCTGCCGCTCCTCGTGCTCGTCACGTTCCTGCTCGCGCGGACGCTCGGGCACGTCCTCTTCCTCTTCCTCACCGCGGCCGTGATCGCGTTCACGCTCAACCCGCTCGTCCGCGACCTGCAGCGCCTTCGGCTCCCGCGCGGCGGCGCCGTCGCGGTCGTGTCCGTGGGGTTCGCGACGGCCTTCGTGGCGCTGCTCGTCGCCGTCGGCACGGTGGTCGTCTCGGAGACGCGCTCCGCCGCGAACCGCGTCGACGACTACTTCTCGCAGGAGAGCCCCGGCACGGGGAAGACGGGCGCCGAGAGCGCCGTCGACCGGCTGCAGCAGTGGCTCGACGACCACGGCCTCGAGCGGATCCAGCTGGAGAAACAGCTCAACGACCTGACCGACTCGATCGGCGCGAGCGACGTCTCCGGATATGCGCAGGACGCGATCTCGTTCGCCCAGGGCGCCGCGGTCTCGGTGATCCTCTTCCTCTTCTCGGTCGTCCTCGTGATCGTGATCGCGATCTACATGCTGCTCGACATGCCGCGCCTGGAGAACGCGATCGACCGGCGCTTCCCGCCCGCGGGCGGGCTACCACTGACCCAGCGCATCGAGCGGGCGCTCTGGGGCTACGTGAAGGGCCAGGCGATCCTCTCGTTCGTGATCGGGATGAGCGCGGGGATCGGGATGTGGATCCTCGGCACGACGGGGCTCGTCGAGGGCGCGGAGCGCTACGCGCTGCTCTTCGGCCTCTGGACGGCCTTCGTCGAGGTGATCCCGTACATCGGCCCGTGGCTGTCGGCCGTTCCCCCGGCGCTCTACGCGCTCGTCGTCGATCCGGTCGGCGTCCTCTGGGTCGCCGTGCTCTTCGTCTTCATCTACCAGGTGGAGGGACACATCGTCGTGCCCAACGTGATGGCGAGCGCCCTTCGGCTCCACCCGCTGCTCGTGATCTTCGGGCTGCTCGCCGGCGGTGCGCTCTACGGCATCCCGGGCGTGCTCGTCGCGCTGCCGACGATGGCCGCGGGCAGGGCGATCTGGGAGTTCTTCGGAGAGCGCATCGAGCTCGAGTCGTGGGACGAGGAGCCGGAGGCGCCCGTCGACGTGGGGGTCGAGCTCGAGCCGCCCCGGCGCGCCACGGGCTCCTGACCCGCGCCCGCGCGGTCCGCGGGCGAATACCCTGTGCCGATGAGCTTCCCGGCGACGCGTCTCCGGCGGCTTCGGCGCACCGACGCGCTTCGTGCGCTCGTGCGCGAGACCTCGCTCTCGCTCGACGACGTCGTGATGCCGCTCTTCGCCTGTCCGGGCGAAGGCGTGGTCGAGCCCGTCGAGGGCCTGCCGGCGATCGCGCAGCGCTCGGTGGACGAGCTCGTCCGCGAGGCGTCCGAGCTCGAGCGCTCGGGTGTGCGCGCGGTGCTCCTCTTCGGGATCCCGGAGGCGAAGGACGCCGAGGGGTCCGGTGCATGGGACGACGACGGGATCGTCCAGCAGGCGCTCCGCGCGGTTCGTGCCGAGGCGCCCGGGTTGACGCTGCTCACCGACGTCTGCCTCTGCGAGTACACCGACCACGGGCACTGCGGGGTGCTCGACGGCGACGCGGTCGCGAACGACGAGACCCTCGACCTGCTCGCCCGGACCGCCGTCAGCCACGTCGAGGCGGGCGCCGACGCCGTCTGCCCGAGCGACATGATGGACGGCCGCGTGGGCGCGATCCGGGCGGTCCTGCCCGACACGCCGATCGTCTCCTATGCGGCGAAGTACGCCTCCGCCTTCTACGGCCCGTTTCGCGAGGTCGCCGAGTCGGCGCCCGCGTTCGGCGACCGGCGCGGGTACCAGATGGACCCCGCGAACGCGCGCGAGGCGCTGCGGGAATGCGCCCTCGATCTCGAGGAGGGGGCGGACGTGCTGATGGTCAAGCCCGCCCTTCCCTACCTCGACGTCGTCCGCGCCGTGCGCGACCGGTTCGACTGCCCCGTGTGGGCGTACCAGGTGTCCGGCGAGTACGCGATGGTGCGCGCCGCGGCCGAGGCCGGCCATCTCGACGAGCGTGTCGCGGCGCTCGAGACGCTCACGGCGATCAAGCGCGCAGGCGCGGGGACGATCGTCACCTACTGGGCCGGGGACCTCGCCCGGTGGCTCTGAGGCAGCGCACCGACCGCTGGCGCCGCGCGACGAGCCTGATCCCGGGCGGTGTCAACTCGCCGGTGCGCGCGATGCGGGGCGTGGGCCTCGACGAGCCGATCTTCGTCGCCCGCGGCGAGGGCGCCTGGATCGAGGACGTCGAGGGCAACCGCTACGTCGACTGGGTGCAGTCGTGGGGCCCGCTCGTCTTCGGGCACGCAGATCCGGAGACGCTCGCGGCGGTGCACGAGGCGGTCGAGCGCGGCACGACCTTCGGCGCGGCGACGGAGGCGGAGGTCGAGCTCGCGGCGGAGATCGTCGCGGCCGTCCCGTCGGTCGAGATGGTCCGGCCTCGTCAGCTCGGGGACCGAGGCATCGATGAGCGCGCTGCGGCTGGCGCGCGCCGCGACGCGCCGCGACCGCGTGATCAAGTTCGCGGGGTGCTACCACGGCCACGTCGACGCCCTGCTCGCGAGCGCGGGCTCCGGGGTGATGACGCTCGGCATCCCGTCGACGCCCGGTGTGCCGACGGGCGTCACGGCGGACACGATCGTCTGCGAGTTCAACGACGTGGACGGCGTCGCCGCGGCGTGTGCGCGCTACGGCGAGGGCCTCGCGGCGATCGTGGTCGAGCCGGTTGCCGGGAACATGGGATGCGTCCCGCCGGCGCAGGGATTCCTCGAGGCCCTGCGGATGCTCGCCGACGCGACCGGCGCGCTGCTCGTCTTCGACGAGGTGATGACGGGGTTCCGCGTCGCCCGCGGCGGCGCGCAGGAGCGCTTCGGCGTCATGCCCGACCTCACGATTCTCGGGAAGATCGTCGGCGGTGGCCTTCCCGCGGCGGCGTTCGGCGGCCGCGCCGACCTGATGGAGCGGCTGGCGCCCGTCGGCGACGTCTACCAGGCGGGAACGCTCTCGGGGAACCCGCTCGCGACCGCGGCGGGCATCTCGGTGCTGCGGCGGTTGCGCGACGACGGCGTGTACGACGAGCTCGAGCGGCTCGGCTCCCGCCTCGAGGAGGGACTCGCGCCGTTCGGGACCGTCCAGCGCGTCGGGTCGATGCTGACGCTCTTCTGCCGTCGAGGCCCGGTGACGAGCTACGACGACGCGGCCGCCAGCGACACGGAGCGGTTCGGCGCCCTGTTCCGGCAGCTGCTCGCGTCAGGCGTCTACGTGCCGCCGTCGCAGTTCGAGTGCCTCTTCCCGTCGCTCGCCCACACCGACGAGGACGTCGACCGGACGGTCGAGGCCGTCCGGTCGTTCTTCGAGGCCTCGTAGAGACAGGACGCGACGCTCCCGGCGGCCCCGCGCTCTCCGGGGCCGTACGCTGCGGGCCATGGCGTCGACCCTGTTCGCCGAGATCGCCGACGGGGCGGCCGGCGAGAGCCGGCTCTGGGCGGACGCGCTCCTGCCGCCGGCCGACCGTGACCTCGAGCCGGTCTTCTCCCGGCTGGTCGCCGAGCCGCGCTTCGCGCTCGGCGTGGAGACCATCTACGAGGGGTACCTCCTCCACTACGGCCGGCCGCGGCTGTTCGCGCCGCCGGACGGCGACGTCGCCCTCCTCCTCGGAGACGCGCTCCTCGCCCACGGTCTCGTGCGGATCGCCGCGACGGGGTCGCTCGGCGCCGTCGGCGACCTCGCCGAGCTCCTCTCGCTCTGCGCACAGGCGCGCGGGGACGGACTCGACGGAGACGGCGCTGCGTGGGCCGCAACCTCCGCACTGCTCGGGCGCGGGAGGCTCGAGGAGGCCCGCGCAGCGCTTCGGGACAGGCGCGATCCGGGCCCGCTCGAACGGCTCGCCCGGACGACGGCCGGCGACGCCGAGGTCGGCCAGGCGCTCGCCGCACACGCCGCGCGGCTCGTATAGCATCGCCGCGATGGTCGCCTCGCTGTTCCTGGCCGACGCCGCCTCGGAGGGCAAGGACGTCGTCCTGATGATGCTGGCTGTGGGGCTGGTCTTCCTCGGGACGATCGCGATCGGTCAGCTCACGCACTACGTCGGCGTGAAGCGCCGCCGGGCCAAGCTCAGCCGGCCGCTCTAGGGGCCGAGCCCCGTTCGCATGGGGAGCCCGGCCGCCGATCTTCGCGAGTGGATCGCGCTCCTCGAGCGCGAGGGCGAGCTCGTCCGTGTCCGCGCCGAGGTCGATCCCGACCTCGAGATCACCGAGATCACGGACCGCGTCGTCAAGTCCGGCGGGCCGGCGCTGCTCTTCGAGAGCGTCAAGGGCTCGCGCATGCCCCTCCTCATCAATCAGTTCGGCAGCGAGCGGCGCATGTGCCTCGCCTTCGGCGTCGAGCGCCTGGACGACGTCGCCGCGAGGCTCGAGGAGGTGCTCGAGCTGACGCCGCCCCAGGGGCTCGTCGAGAAGGTCCGCAAGCTCGGCACCCTCAAGTCGATCGCCGACTCGGCGCCGAAGTCCGTCTCGAAAGGGCGCGTGCCAGGAGGTCGTCCTCGAGGGCGACGCCGTCGACCTCGACGTCCTGCCGATCATGCGCTGCTGGCCGCTCGATCCGGCGCCCTTCATCACGCTGCCTGCGGTCATCACCCAGGACCGGGAGACCGGCGTGCGGAACGTCGGCATGTACCGGATGCAGAAGGTCGATCGCCGGTCGACCTTCATGCACTGGCAGGTGCACAAGGACGGCCGGGCCGACCTGCTCGCCGCGCCGGACGGCCGGATCCCGGTCGCGGTCGCCCTCGGGCTCGACCCGGTGACGGCCTACGCGGCGAGCGCCCCGCTCCCGAAGCACGTCGGCGAGCTGATGGTCGCCGGCTTCCTCAAGGGGTCCGCAGTGCAGCTCGTCAAGTGCAAGACCGTCGACCTCGAGGTGCCGGCGAACGCCGAGATCGTGCTCGAGGGCTGGGTCGACGCCTCCGACACCGGGACCGAGGGGCCGTTCGGCGACCACACGGGCTACTACACGCCACCCGAGGAGTTCCCCCTCTTCCGGATCTCGGCGATCACGATGCGCTCCGACGCGATCTACCCGTCGATCGTCGTCGGCAAGCCGCCTGCCGAGGACGAGTGGCTGGCGAAGGCGACGGAGCGGATCTTCCTGCCGGCGATCCGGATGAGCGTCCCCGAGATCGTCGACTACGACCTTCCGACGGCCGGCGCGTTCCACAACTGCGTGATCCTCTCGATCCGGAAGCGCTTCCCGGGCCACGCGCGCAAGGTGATGCACGCGGTCTGGGGGCTCGGCCTCCTCTCGCTCTCGAAGGCGGTGGTCGTGGTCGACGCCGACGTCGACGTCCACGACTACGAGGAGGTGTTCTTCCGGGTCTGCGCGAACGTCGATCCGAAGCGCGACGTCGTGCTCGCGGACGGGCCGCTCGACCAGCTCGACCACGCATCCGTGCTTCCCAGCTTCGGCGGCAAGATCGGGTTCGACGCAACCGCGAAGGGGCCGGACGAGGGGGCACGCGAATGGCCGCCGGAGATCGCGATGACAGCGGACGTCCAGGCCCGCGTGGATGCGCGGTGGGCCGAGCTCGGGTTGCCGGAGCACGCCGACCGCGAACCTGTGCAGAATGGGCGCCGGGCTGCGACCGGCCGGTGGCGGACGAGGCGGGTTCCTCGTTGACACCGAGCGGGGCGGGCCGGTTGAATCCCGAACCGGAGCACGGGACGGACGGAACCATCGAGTGAGCGACGAGCGCGACGAACAGCACCTTCCGGGCCCGAGCCTCTGGCCGATCGGCTTCGCGATCGGCGTCGCGTGCATCCTGGTCGGGCTCATCATCAGCGTTCCCGTGCTGATCGTCGGCGCGATCGTCGCTCTCGTCTTCGGCTTCCTCTGGGTGCGCGAGTCGTTCACGGCGCACCCCGTCACGGCCGCCGAGCCGGGCCTGCCCGACGTCGCGCCCGCGGCGACGGCGGCGGACGTCGACCAGAACGTCGACCGCGCGACCTTCCTCTCCCTCGCGACGATCGGGGTGAGCGGCCTGATCGGCGCCGGCGTGACGCTCCCCGTGCTCGGGTTCGGCGTGCTGCCGTCGTTCATGGGCGAGGGCGTCAAGACCTTCGACGTCGACCTCGGGCCGATCTCGAACTTCCCCGAGGGCCAGTACGTGATCGCGACGTACCTCGAGAGCCCCGAGCTGGGCGAGGTCTCCCGGCGCACGGCGTTCATCCGCAACAACGGCCGAACCGAGGCCGGCATACCCAGCTTCACCACCATCTTCAGCCGGTGCGTCCACCTCGGCTGCCCCGTGCAGCCGAACGGGCCGATCGACGAGTCCGCCAAGAAGGAGGTCAACGGCGTCGAGCTCCGCCCCGTGCTCGCCGCGAGCTTCGGCTGCCCGTGCCACGGCGGGCTCTACGACTCGGAGGGCAACCGCAACGCGGGACCCGCCCGTTCGGTCGCTCGACCGCTACGAGTTCTCGATCAAGAACGGGAACCTCGTCCTCGGTCGGCTGTTCAGCGTCGGCAACGTCGAGGGCGTCGGCGCGAGCGCCAAGATCATGAAGTACTACAAGGCGTATCCCGGTGTCCATGTCGACGGCGTGGAGCGGTGGCTGTACCCGATCCCCACGCCAGGGTCGACCGGGTGAGGTAGATGGCCGCGAAGTCCCGCCGTCACCACCTCGCCGATGCAGCACTCGTCCCGCTCGACTGGGTCGAGGAGCGCTCGGGGCTCGTCGGGTACACGAAGTGGTTCCTGTTCCGCAAGGTGCCGCACGACGTCGACTGGTCGCAGACGCTCGGCGCGGCCTCGCTCACCGCCTTCATCGTGCAGGCGACGACGGGCGTGTTCCTCGCGATGTACTACAAGCCCGACCCGGACAACGCCTACTCCTCGATCCAGAACATCACCGAGGAGGTGACGCTCGGCTGGCTCGTGCGCGGCATGCACAAGTGGGGCGCGAGCGTGTTCATCATCCTGATGTTCCTGCACATGGGGCGGACGTTCCTCTTCGGCGCCTACAAGTACCCGCGCGAGCTCAACTGGATCCTCGGCTCGCTGCTGCTCGTGATGGGCATGGCAGAGGGCTTCACGGGCTACCTCCTGCCCTGGGACAACACCGCCTACTGGGCGACGGTCGTCGGGATCAACATCAACGCGACCGGGCCGTTCGTCGGGCCGTTCCTCGCGCAGTTCCTCCAGGGGGGCCTCGCGATCAACCCGGACACCCTGGCGAAGTTCTACTCCCTCCACATGCTCGTGCTCCCCGGGCGCGATCATGGCCCTGATCGGGCTCCACCTGTACCTCGTCGTGCGCCTCGGCGTGTCGTCGCCGCCGTGGTCGAAGACCGCGGCAGGCCGTGAGCGCGTCCGAGGCCGACACCGCGCCCGCGAGGGCCTGATCCGCGAGCCCGGCGACCGAGGGGGAGGCCACCTGATGGGCGTCCCGCTCAAGGAGCGCAACCGCGCCGAGCACAAGCGCTACAAGGAGGACGTCGCCAGCGAGGGGAAGAGCTTCTTCCCGTACGCCGTCCTGCACGACGCGATCATGTCGCTCGTCGTCGTCGCGGTGATCATCGCGCTCGCGTGCATCTGGTACTTCACCGCGGACGGCGTCGAGGCGGGGCTCCTCGGCCCCTGGTACTCGACGGAGGCCGACCCGGGCACGATCAGCTTCGTCCCGCGGCCCGACTGGTTCTTCTACTTCCTCTTCTACCTCCTGCGGATCTTCAAGTGGCCGGAGACGGTCGTGCTCGGCACGGTCGGCGTCCCGACGATCCTGCTGATCCTGCTGATCGGGCTCCCGTTCTACGACCGCCGCCCGGAGCGCCGCCCCGGCCGGAGGCCCGTCGCGATGGTCGCGGCCGTCCTCGTGATCATCTCGATGGCGACCCTCACCTGGAAGGGCGCCACCGCGAAGGAGGCGCTCGGGTCGGAGCTGATCGCCGCCGGCAAGCCGCAGGAGTGGGCCGAGCAGCAGGGCTTCGCCGACAACCCGACCGCCGTCGCCGGCGCGACGCTCTTCGCCGAGTCCGGGTGCCTCAACTGTCACACCTACCTCGGGGAGGGGAACGCGAACCTCGGCGCGCCGAACCTGAGCGACATCGGCGCCTCGGGCCGCGGCGTCGACTTCTTCAAGTCGTACGTCTCGAACCCGGCCCAGTACGGCAACAACGTGATGATCTCGTACGGCTACCTCGGCGACGAGAACCTCACGAAGCTGGCGACGTTCCTCGACGCGAGCCGCGGCGGCGGGTAGCCGCTCCCTGCCGCCCCGCGGCGGCGCCGTCCCGGGCACGCGCGCGCAACCTGCGCGAGTACGCTCACGGCGTGGCCGCGGACTCCACCCGGGCGGCAGGCGACCTTGTGTCAGTCTGTCTGCAAGCCCTTCCGAACTCCCGTGGATCAGCCGATGACCTACGAGACAGGCTCACTCGCGCCGGGCGAGGTCCGGCGCCTCTTCGACCGGATCGCACCGGTCTACGACGCGATGAACCGGGTCATGACCGTCGGGCTCGACCGGTCGTGGCGCAGGCGGGCCGTCGAGGCGGTCGTCCAGCCGGGCGACCGCGTGCTCGACGCGTGCTGCGGGACCGGCGATCTCGCACTCGCAGCGGAGCGCGAGGGGGGTCACGTCACCGGGCTCGACTTCTCGCCCGCCATGCTCGAGCGTGCACGGCGGAAGTCCGGCACCGTCGAGTGGGTCGAGGGCGACATGCTCGCGCTGCCGTTCGCCGACGGTGCGTTCGATGCCGCGACCGTCGGGTTCGGCGTGCGCAACGTCGCCGACCTGGAGGCCGGCGTGGCCGAGTTGCGGCGGGTGCTCCGCCCGGGCGGGCGGCTGGCGATCCTCGAGATCACGCAGCCGCGGGGCGTCCTGCGTCCGTTCTTCACGCTCTGGTTCGACAGGATCGTGCCGCTGCTCGGGAAGGTGCTGCCGGGAGGAAGGGCCTACACGTACCTTCCGGCGAGCGTGCGCCGCTTTCCCGGCGCCGAGGAGCTGGCGGCGCTGCTCGAGCGGCAGGGGTTCGATCGGGTCCGCTTCGAGCTGATGGGCGGCTCGATCGTCGCGCTGCACCTCGGCGTCGCCGTCGACGGGAGCGGCGATTAGCGCCCTCGAGACGATCCGCGCGACGGAGGGGCTCGCCGCCTACCTCGACGCGGTCGAGGAGCGTCTCGACGCCGTCGTCTCGACGACATCCCGGCACAGTCGCCGCAGTCGGGGCAGACGCGCTCGCCGCGGGAGGGAAGCGCCTCCGGCCGACGCTCACGTTCCTCTCCTCGCCGGCCGGCGCCGAGCCGCCCGTCGTCCAGGGTGTCGCAGTCGAGCTCGTCCACATGGCGACGCTCATCCACGACGACATCGTCGACGGCGCGCACGTGCGACGCGGCCGCGCCGCCGCGTGGACGCAGCACGGCTCGGACGCGGCGAAGGCGGCGGGGGACCATCTGTTCGCCGCGGCGTTCGCCTTGCTCGCGGGGACCGGATCGCACCGAGCAGGTGTCCGAGCTCGCCGAGGCGTCGCTGGCGCTCGCCCGCGGCGAGGCGATGCAGCGCCTGCAGCGCCACGATCCGTCCACCACCGTCGAGGCGTACCTCGAGCGGTGCATGCTGAAGACCGGCTCCCTGTTCGCTGCGGCGTGCACGCTCGGCGGTGGCAACGGGGAGTTCGGCCGGCTCGTCGGGATCGCCTTCCAGATCGTCGACGACGTCCTCGACTGCTCCGGCGAGACGGTCGAGACGGGGAAGATCCCCGGCACCGACCTGCGCGACGGGACGCCGACGCTGCCGCTGCTCCTTGCGGCGCGCGAGGACGAGGTCGTGCGCGCCGCGCTCGCGGGCGGCCCGCTCGAGGGCGCGCTCGTCCGCGTCGCCGCCACGGGCGCGCTCGAGCGCTCGCTCGCAGACGGCGCTCGACTACGCTGCGCGGGCGCGTGCGAGTCTCGACGGGTCCGCTCGCCGCGAGGAGCTCGAAGCGCTCGCCGACGCCGTCGTCGTGCGCAACCGCTGACGATGACGAGACGCATGCGAGGCGATCGATGATCAGGCTCGGGCCGGATCTCCTACGTGAACATGGCGCCGGTCTTCTACCGGTTGACGCACGAGGTCGAGGAGGTCACCGGGGTGCCGACCGAGCTGAACCGGATGCTGCTCGCCGGCGACATCGACGTCGCGCCGATCTCGTCGATCGAGTACGCGCGGAACGCGCCTCGGCTCAGGCTCCTGCCGCGGCTCTGCGTCTCGTCGGAGGGAGCGGTCGACTCGATCCAGCTCGTCACGCGGATGCCGCTCGGCCAGGTGCGAACGGTGGCCGTCACGCCGGAGAGCGCAACCTCGGTCGTGCTCACCAAGGTGCTGATCCCACAGGCGGAGCTCCTGCCGCTCGAGGCGGCCGACGAGGCCGACGCAAAGCTCCTGATCGGCGACGCCGCGCTCAAGAGCGCGTTCGAGGACCCGACCCCGCACCACGACCTCGGGCGGCTCTGGCTCGAGCGCACGGGCCTGCCGATGGTGTTCGCCGTCTGGGCCGCTCCCGAGCCGGTGGTCGAGGGGCTCGCCGACCTGCAGGACGCGCTCGTCGCCTCGGTGCGGCTCGCCCGCTCCGAGCCCGAGCGCCTCGCCTACGAGGCGAGCGAGCGCTACGGGTACCCGCCGGGGTTCCTCGCCCGCTACTTCGAGAAGCTCCGCTACAGCTTCGGCCCGCGCGAGCGGGCCGGCTTCTACACGTTCCTCGAGATGGCGCGCGACGTGGGCGAGCTCGCCCAGGTGCCCGAGCTGCGCTTCCTGCCGGTCGAGCCGGCGCGCGTCTGACGCCGCGTCGCGGCTAGGAGCCTGCGAGCGCGGGCGGCCGTGCCGCATGGCGGTACTCGACGCGGTACCCGAGCCGTCGAGGGATCGTCGAGCAGGCCCTCGAGGTCGAGGTCGACCCGGGCACCCGCCTTCTGGGTGACCTCGTCCTCGATCGGCAGGTCGAAGTCGTCCGCGCCGTACTGGAGCGCCCGGAACGCCTCCTCGTTCTGGGTCAGCACGGAGGTGCGCATGTGGCGCGACGTTGTCGAGGAAGATCCGCGACAGCGCCATGTGACGCCAGTACTCGCGCCGCCGAGATCTCGCGGCCGCCGAACGCCGTGCCGTAGGGCTTGTACGTCCAGCAGAGGAACGAGAAGAGGCCGTCGTAGCCGTCCCGGAGGCACCCGTCCTGGAAGTCCCGTGTCCGCTGCAGGTGCTCGATCCGCTCCTCGATCGTCTCGTCGAACCCGATCACCATCGTCGCCGTCGTGCGCATCCCGCTCTCGACGATCGCCCGCTGCGCGGCGAAGTAGTCCGCGACGGTGTACTTCCACTTCGCGTGCCGGCTGCCGGAAGTCCTCGGTGAGGATCTCGCTGCCGCCGCCCGTGATCCAGTGGACACCCGCGTCGCGCAGCCGTGAGGCCGCGTCCGCGAACGAGAGGTCGGCGCGGTCGGCGAGGAAGACGAACTCGGCGACGGTCAGGGCGTAGAACTCGACGCGGTCGCCGTAGCGCTCGCGGACGGACGCGAACAGGTCGCAGTAGTAGTCGAGCGGCAGCTTCGGGTTGAAGCCGCCGTTGAAGCCGACGAGGTCGCCCCCCACCGCGAGCAGCTCGTCGATCTTCGCGAAGACGTCGTCGCGGTCGAGCACGTAGCCGCCCTCCTGGTTGGGGAGGACGTAGAACGCGCAGTAGTCGCACTGGGCGACGCAGACGTTCGTGTAGTTGACGATGCGCATGATCATGTACGTCGCCTTGTCCGGCTCGTGCCAGCGCGCCCGCGTCCGCTGGGCGAGCTCCTTGAGCTCGTCGTCCGACGCCTCGTGCCAGAGCCGAAGCGCCTCCTCGGCCGTGGTGCGTGTCACGCCGGGACGGCCTCCTCCACCGTGACCTCGTCCGGGTCGAGCGTGTCCATGAACGAGCTGACCGAGAAGACGGCGTTCCCGGCGCCCGCGACCCCGTACCCCGGAGGCGGCTTGAGGCCGTGGCGGGCGAGAGCGTCGCGGTAGGCGTGGAGCAGGCGGATGTGGTACTCGAGCGGCGCGCCGTCGGGATTCGCCTGCCCGAGCGGAGTCGTCGGCTCCGGGCACCACGTCGTGAAGCGCGGCGTGATCCCGCGGCTCATGAACCAGTCGAGCCCTTCCGTCGTGGACGCGATCGCCTCGTCGACGGTCGCGAACCCGTGCGGGCGCGCCAGCTCGACTCCCGCCACGAAGTTCGGGATCACGTACCGGGGGCCGAACACATCGGCCGCGTCGAGGATCCTCCGATGCCATTCCTCCCGGCCGACGTACCGCTGCTTGCCCGGCGAGATCAGCGAGAACAGCCGCGCGTCCCAGACCTCGTAGTTCGGGTGGTAGATCGTGATCCCGTAGTCCTTGAAGCGCTGGGCGTCCGCCTTCGGGAGCGCCTGCGCGACGACCTTGCCGATCCAGCGCCCGGGGAAGCGCTCCTCGATCGCCTGCGCGTAGCGGCCGTAGAAGTCGGCCTCGGCGAGGCCGTCGACGGTGCTCGTGACCGAGCCGCCGGTGAGGGTGTACGCCTTGCTCGTGCGGGCAGTGTCGTAGCGGTCGATCAGCTCGAGCGCCTCGAGCACGTCGGCGACCGGCTTGACGCCCGTGTACGGGCGACCGGCCTTCTTGTGCTGGCGCCAGTTGTGGTTGATGTCGCAGAACCCGCACTCCTCGTGCGCGCCGAAGTACTGGCAGAGCCGCAGCACGGTCAGGTAGACCAGGTAGCCCCACTGGATCGTCGGCGCCGTCTCCATCACCGTCTTGCCGCCCGAGAGCCCGTGCCGGTAGTACTCCGGCATCGGCGGCAGCCCGACCTCGGCGATCGGTCGTCCTTCCAGCGACAGCCCGAGCGTGCCGTGCTCGGCGCGCCCCACCCGATACGGCGACCCGGGGTTGACGCGGACGGAGACGATCGTGCGCCGGAGCCCGTACGGGCCGCCGGTCAGCGCGATCTCCTCCGGGGGGCGGCGCCGCGCCGCCTCGCCCAGCTCGGCAAGTGGCTTCTGGTCGAAGGAGAAGATGAAGTAGGACTTCGGCTTGACCTCGCCGTCGAGGTTGTCCGACAAGGCGGTGTCGTCGAACGCGATCCCGGTTCGGAGGAGGTCCTCCTTGAGCACCGCCTCGGGCGGCACGTCCGGGAACCGGCTCATCAGCGACTCGACGAGCTCGGTGCGGGTGGGCTGCGCGATCGCGGTCACACCGGCACGGTAGCTCTCCTCGGGCGCTGCGCTCACGGCTGTACGCAATTCGTGAGGATTCGTCCGGTCGGATCATCGCTCCACTACCCTCGGCCGGGGTCGATGCGCCGTCTCGTCTCATTCGCCGCGGTCTCGCTGCTCGGCGCCTCGCTGCTGGCGCCCACGGCGGCCGCCGCCCCGCGGGAGCTCTGGCCCGGCGTCACGTACGAGTCGGGCGTCCAGTTCACGTCGCACGGGCCCGTCGCGATCAACGTTCTGCGAGGGCCGCGCCCGGGTGGGCTGACGACGCTCGAGCCCGTGCTCTCGAACGACACGGTCGTCGGTCGCGAGACGCTGACATCGATGGAGGTGCGGCTGCGACCCACCGCGACGGCCGCGGGCGTGAACGGGGACTACTTCGCGTTGGCGACCGGCAAGCCGTCGGGCGTCCTGATGCGGGACGCGCAGCTCGTCGCTCCGCCGAACGCCGGGCGGTCGAGCGCCGGGATCCGCAGCGACGGGCTGCTCGACGTCCGACGGGTGGCGTTCGCGGCCACCTGGCGGGCGTCGGTCACGGCACGGCCGCTCGGAGCACTCAACGCGCCCCCGGCCGCGAACGGCGCCGCGCTCTACACCGACGCGTACGGCCCGAGCACGCCGGCGCTCCCGGGGAGCACAGCCGCGATCCTCTTCCCCTTCCCCGCGGCGACGCCGGACGTCGATCTCGCCGCGCCGGTCGTCGAGGTGCGCGCGGACGGCGGGTGCCGTGGCGATTCCGCCCGGCGGAGCGGTGTTGGTCGCGCGCGGCACGGCCGGTGCCGCGCTCCGCTGCCGAGGCGCTCGCGGGAGGGACGATGAGCGTCAACCTGGGTCTCGAGCCGTCGTGGCCCGACATGATCGGCGCGATCGGCGGCGGGCCGCAGATCGTCCGCAACGGCGCGCCGATCTTCCGAGCGGGTGAGGTGTTCACGACGGGCCAGCTCGGGCCTCGCGCGCCCCGCAGTGCCGTGGGCCAGCTCCGCGACGGGCGGATCGTCCTCGTCGCGGTCGACGGGAGGCAGCCGGGCTACAGCGTCGGGTTGACGAACTTCGAGCTCGCGCAGACGCTCGTCCGACTCGGTGCCGTCACCGGGATGGCCCTCGACAGCGGCGGCTCGACCACGATGGCGTTCGACGGCGCGCTTCTCAACCGGCCCTCGGGCGGAGCCGAGCGGCGGATCGCGACGGCGCTCGCGTTCCTCTACCGCGGGGTCTTCGCCCTGGAGCCCCCCGCGCGCGTCTCGCCGAACGGGGACGGCGTCGACGACATGCCGAACCTCGGCTATCGGCTCGTTCGCCCGTCGTCCGTGACGGTGACGCTGCGGGCGCCGGACGGGTCGACGCCCGTCGCCACGACGGCCCAGCAGGCGCCGGGCGCGTACCGCATGCCGTTCCCCGGCGCCACGGAGGCGGGAGCGGCCGGCGTCAGGCGCGAGCGCCGCCGCCGGCTCCTGGGCGTTCGAGGTGAAGGCGGTCGACGACATCGGGCGGAGCTCGGGCGATGACCCGGGCGTTCGTCGTCGACGACACGCTCGGCTTCCTGCAGCGTCCCGAAGCTCCGCGCCGTCCCGCCGCAGGGGCGCGAGATCGCGATCTCGTTCACGCTCGCCCGCTCCGCGCGCGTCACGGTCAGCGTGCTCGACCAGGCGGGTCGCGTCGTTCGCGGCGGCTCTCGCAGTGCCCGCTGCTCGCGACGCCGGGCGGCAGCAGGTCGCCTGGGACGGGCTCGGCGCGAACGGCCGTGCGATCGAGGGGCGCTTCACGGTGCAGGTCGCGGCGACGTCGACCCTCGGCAGGTCGGTGCTCTCCTCGGCGATCACGATCCGGAAGGCCGCCGCGCCGTAGGCGGGGTGTCGGACTTCGAGTCCGACACCGAGGTGGCTAGCATCCCGCGATGCCGGTCGCCGCGGTGCGTCAACGACGTCACGACGTGGGTCACCGACGCGATCGGCGACTACGGCCTCTACGCGATCTTCCTGCTGATGCTGATCGACGCCGTCTTCCCGGCGGCAAGCGAGGTCGTGATGGTCTACGGCGGCGCCGTCGCCTCGGGGGCGTTCGCGACCCAGTCGATCTCGCTCTTCGGCCACGAGCTCGCAGAGCGGGCTCCCGGCGTACCTCGCGGTGGCGATTGCAGGCACGATCGGCTACCTGATCGGCTCGATCGGAGGCTGGGCGCTCGGCGACTACCTCGGACGACCCTGGCTCGAGCGTCACGGGCGATGGCTGCACCTGAGCCCGGAGCAGCTCGACCGCGCCGAGCGGTGGTTCGATCGCTGGGAGGGATGGGCGGTGTTCCTCGGGCGGATCACGCCCGTGATGCGGTCGTTCATCTCGTCCCGGCAGGCGTCTTCCGGGCGAGGTTCGGCCGTACGTGTGGCTCACGCTGCCGGGTCGGCGCTCTGGTGCTTCGCGTTCGCGGCCGCCGGATGGGCGGCCGGGGCGAGCTGGGAGTCGTTCCACCACGCCGTTCCGCTTCGTCGACTACGTCGTCGCGCGTTGCAGTGCTCGTCGGGATCGCCGCGTGGCTCGGCCGCACGTTCCTCAGCGGCGACGACAGCGGGCCGCCGACGAGCTCGTCAGCGCTCGCGGCCGAAGGCCGCGAGCGCCGCAAGTAGACTCAGCAGCGACGTGATCCCGCTCGTCGACGTCAAGGCGCAGTACGCGCCCTTCATCCCCGAGCTGCAGCAGCGCTTCGCCGAGGTGCTCGAGTCCGGCCGCTTCATCTTCGGGCCGGAGGTCGAGGCATTCGAGCGCGAGGCCGCCGCCTACCTCGGGGTGCCGCATGCCGTCGGCGTGGCGAACGGCACGGACGCGCTCGTCCTCTCGCTCGAGGCGATGGGGATCGCGCGCGGGGACGAGGTGATCTGCCCGGCGTTCACGTTCTACGCCACGGCCGAGGCGATCGCGCGCGTGGGCGCGACTCCCGTCTTCGCCGACATCGACCCGGTCACGCTCAACCTCGATCCCGAGGCCGTCGCTGCGCTCGTCACCGACCGGACGACGGCGATCGTCCCCGTCCACCTCTTCGGCCGGCCGGCGCAGCTCGAGGAGCTGGCGGCGCTCGGCCTTCCGCTCCTCGAGGACGCCGCGCAGGCGTTCGGTGCGCCCGGCGTCGCGACGACGGGCGTCTGCTCGACGTTCAGCTTCTTCCCGACGAAGAACCTCTTCGCGCTCGGCGACGGCGGGCTCGTGGCCTGTACCGACAACGTCGTGGCCGACACGGTGCGGAAGCTCCGCTTCCACGGCTCGCGCGACAAGCGCACCTTCGACCTCGTCGGAACGAACTCCCGGCTCGACGCGATCCAGGCGGGCGCCCTCCGCGTGCTCCTGCCGCACCTCGCCGGCTGGAACCGGGCACGGCGCGAGGCTGCCGCGCGGTACGCCGAGCTCGGGCTCGGCGACGTCGTCGAGCTGCCGGCCGACGACGCCGGCCACGTGTACCACATGTACGTCGTGCGGACGACCGAGCGCGAGCGGATCGCGTGCCGCGCTCGAGGAAGCCGGGATCGCGTCGGCCGCGTACTACGTCACGCCGCTGCATCTCCAGCCCGCGATGGCGTACCTCGGGCTACGAGCCCGGATCGCTGCCGGAGACCGAGCGGGCGGCGGCCGAGAACCTCGCTCTGCCGATGTGGGGCGGGATCGCCGCCGAGCAGCAGGAACGCGTCGTCTCGACGGTGAAGTCCGCAGTCGGCGTCGCCGTCTAGAGGAGGTTCAGGTGCGCAGCCCGGTGAGCCGCCACTCGATCTGGCAGGTCGGGGTCGACGCAGTGCTCGTCGCCGCTGCGTGGTGGCTGGCATGGAGCCTGCGCTTCGAGCACCGGCCGGTCTACTACGACCGCTACCTGGACTGGTCGATCGTCGCCCTCGTGGTCGCGATCAAGCTTCCGGTCTTCGCGCTCGTCGGGCTTCTACAACCGCTGGTGGCGATACGTCTCGACGCGCGACATGTGGGTCGCGTTCCGCGGCGTCGTGCTCGCGTCGGTCGCCGTGTTCCTCGTCTTCACGTTCTTCGAGGTCCACCGGGTCAATGTTCCCCGCGGCGTCTGGTTCATCGACCTGCTCGTCTGCATGGCGTTCGTCGCAGGGATCGAGGCTGCTCGCCCGGACGATCATCGAGCGTCCGTTGCCGGGCAGCATCGTGACCCGCGGCAAGGAGGCGGTCATCGTCGGCGCGGGCGACGCGGGCCAGCTCGTCGTCAAGGAGATGCAGCGCAGCCCCGCGCTCGGCTACACGGCCGATCGGGCTGCTCGACGACGATCCGCGGAAGCGGAACCTCCGGCTCCACGGCGTGCGGGTGCTCGGGACGACGGCCGACCTCGACCACGTCATCCGCGATCGGCGGCCGGACGAGGTGCTGATCGCGATCCCGAGCGCGTCGGGGCAACTCCGCGCCCGGATCGTCGAGACCGCGAGGGCGCTCGACGTGCCGGTGAAGACGCTCCCGAGCCTCTCCGACCTCGTCTCCGGCGACGCCGACCTCGCGCGGCAGCTGCGCCCCGTCGAGGTGGAGGACGTTCTCGGGCGCGAGCCCGTCGAGGTGGACTTCCCGTCGATCGCCGAGTACCTCAAGGGCGAGGTGGTGCTCGTCACCGGCGCCGGCGGGTCGATCGGCTCCGAGCTCTGCCGACAGATCGCCCGCGTCGGGCCGGGGAAGCTCGTGCTGCTCGACCACGCCGAGCCGGCGCTGTTCGAGATCGAGCGGGAGCTCGTGCGCGAGCGCGGCTTCCGCGCCGCGGCCGCGGTCGTCGGCGACGTGCGGGACCCCGTGAAGCTCCGCCAGGTGTTCGACAAGTACCGCCCCGGCGTCGTCTTCCATGCGGCCGCGTACAAGCACGTCGCGATGATGGAGGCGAACCCGCTCGAGGCGGTGCGCAACAACACGCTCGGCACGCGCGTCGTCGCCGACGTCGCGGTCGAGTACGGCGCGAAGCGATTCGTGCTCGTCTCCACCGACAAGGCGGCGAATCCGAAGACCGTGATGGGCCAGTCGAAGGCGCTCGCCGAGTGGATCGTGGAGACCTGGGGCCATCGCGCCGACGTCACCACCCGGTTCGTCGCCGTGCGCTTCGGCAACGTGCTCGGCTCCTCGGGATCGGTCGTGCCGATCTTCCGGCGTCAGATCGCCCGGGGCGGTCCCGTGACCGTGACGCATCCCGAGATGACGCGGTTCTTCATGACGATCCCCGAGGCAGTGCAGCTGATCGTCCAGGCCGGCGCGATCGGCGGGCGCGGCCAGGTGTACGTCCTCGACATGGGCGAGCCCGTGCGGATCGTCGACCTGGCGGACAAGATGATCCGGCTCTCGGGCAAGGAGCCGGGACGCGAGATCGCGATCGAGTTCGTCGGCCCCGCGCCGGGCGAGAAGCTCCACGAGGAGCTCGTCGGGGACGGCGAGACAGTCACCCCGAGCCAGCATCCGAAGATCGACCTCATCACCCGGCCACCCGTCGACCCGGGGTGGCTCGAGGCCGAGCTCGCGCTGCTCGAGCGCCTCGTCGAGGACGGCGAGACCCTCGAGCTCGTCGGCGAGCTCCGCCGCCTGGTGGAGGAGCCCCGACGGGAGCGAGCCGGCGCCCCCGAGTCGGGGCCGGTGCCATAGCGCCGCGGCGCCGGTGTTCGTCGTGGGCGACGTCCACGGCTGTCGCGACGTGCTCGTCGGGCTTCTCCGCGGATGCAGGGGCTCGTCGACCGGCGACGAGCGCTGGTGCGGCGCCGACGCGCGGCTCTGGCTGCGTCGGCGACCTGACCGACCGCGGGCCCGACGGCATCGGCGCGATCGAGCTCGTGCGCCGACTCGAGCGGGAGAGCGGCGGAGGCGTGCAGCTGCCTGCTCGGAAACCACGAGGTGCTGCTCGTCTCCGTGGCCCTGTTCGGCGGCGAGCAGACGAGCGTCCCCGGCGAGACCTTCTCCCAGCTGTGGCGGCTCAACGGAGGCATGGACTCCGACCTTCGCCGGCTCACGCCCGAGCACGTCGACTGGATCGCCTCGCTCCCGCCGCTCGCGGTCGAGGGCGACACGCTTGCTCGTCCACGCCGACACGCCGGCGTACCTCGAGCCTCGGAGGCTCGATCGATGCAGTCGCGCACGCGGCGAGGAAGGCCCTCGCCGGCTCGGTCGACGAGCTCGACGCCCTGCTCGCGATCGTCTCCGACCGGATGCGGTTGACCGACGCAGGAGGCTGTCCGGGCGCTGCTCGACGCCTACGGCGGCTCGCGGATCGTCCACGGCCATACCCCGATCGCGTTCGTGAGGGGCGTCGACCCGCGCGCGGTGACCGGGCCGCTCGTCTACGCGGACGGCTCGTCACGAACGTCGACCACTGCCTGTTCGCCGGCGGCCCCGGATTCGTCACAAGGCTGTGAGCAGGAGATCGAGGAGCACGCGCCGGGTCGCGCGTCGCGCGCGCTGGTTCCTTGCGGCTTGCGCTCGACGGCGATGCTCGACGGCGTCGTGCAGCATCCGGAGCCGACCGTCGGCGACGAGCCGCTCGTCGACCGCGCCCATGCGGCCCGAGAACGTCGTGTAGACGGGCGTTCCGAGCGCCACCGCCTCGCGGTTCATCGTGCCACCGGCGGAGACGACGAGGTCGGCGAGCGCGACGAGGCTGAGGGCGTCGACCGCCCGCTCGGGCACGAGCAGAGAGGGGAGCGACGCCCGTCGGATCGTCTCGCGCTGCTCTGCCGTGCGGGGCAGGACGACGGCGTGGACGTCCGGGTCGGTGCCGAGGCGGCCGAGCACGTCGATGAAGAGCGGATTCGCGTGACGGTGGTAGAGGGAGACCTCGGGAGGCGTGCGGACGACCGCGAGCACGCGGCCCCGGTCGACCGCGAGCCGGTCGAGGATGCCGTGATCGGGCATCGAATCCGTGGAGGTAGTACTCCTCCTTCAACCCGGCATAGCGGCGCACCTTGCGCGAGCGCGCACCGACGCGGTCGAGGCGCTCCTGGGGGATCACGTCGGGGACGACGACCCGGGTCGCCGCGCGACAGCCGAGCCCGTGCTGCGCCCGCTGCGAACTCGTAGTCGAACGCGTACGCGGACGGGACGCCCAGCGAGCGCGCCGCGAGCGGGAGCTCGTGCGAGGCGTGCGCGAGCGCGATGTCGAACCGCCGCGATCGCGCGAACGCCGCAGCGCCCGCAGGCGCGCGGCCATCGCGCGAGCCTTGTCGACCCGCGAGGCGCCCGCGTGCGGCGGGCCGACCACCGCGTGCTCGAGGCCCGCGTCCTCGAGCAGCTCGAGCGTCTGCGCGAAGTCGCGGGCGGTGATCGTCACGTCGTGCCCGCGTTCCTCCAGGAGCCCGACGAGCGGGCGGAAGAAGACGACATGCGGCGAGTTGGTGACGTCGATCCAGATGCGCATCGGGCTCTCGCGCACCCTCGGGCGCGACCAGGGTCCGGCGGCCGGGCGAGGCGCATGTCCAAGTTCTATAACATTCGCTTATGGATACGCGCCAGCTCGCCGCGTTCTGCGCGGTCGTCGAGCGGCGGTCGTTCTCGCAGGCCGCGGAGCAGCTCGGCGTCACCCAGCCGGCGGTCTCGCTCCAGGTGCGCGCGCTCGAGAAGCGGCTCGGGACGCAGCTCCTCGACCGCTCCGGTCGCCGCGTCGAGCCGACCGAGGCCGGAGCGCGGCTCTACCGCGGCGCGCAGCGCCTGCTCGCGCTCGAGCAGCAGGTGCTCGACGACGTCGCCGCGGAGGGCGACGGCGATCTCGCGGGATCGCTCGTCGATCGGCGCCTCGACCGGCCCCGCGGCGGTCGTCGTCCCGCAGCTCCTCTGCGAGTTCCAGCGCGCCCACCCGGCCGTGCGGGTCGCCCTCGAGGTGCACGACACGCGGATGGTCGTCGAGCTCGTCGCGGAGCGGCGGCTCGAGCTCGGGATCGTCGGCGCGGCGCCACGGCATCGCGCCGTGCGCTTCGAGCCGTTCGCCTACGACGAGGTCGTCCTCGTCTGCCCGCCGCGGCCATCGCTTCGCCGGACGCACGGTGGACGTCCACGAGCTCGCGTCCGAGGCGCTCGTCGTGATGCAGGAGGGGGCCGGGGTGCGACGGATCGTCGAGGACGAGCTCCGCCGCCTCGGCGTGCGGCTGCGCGACCTCGACCCGCGCGCTCGAGCTCGGCCTGCAGGAGTCCGTCCGCAGCGCGGTGCTCGCCGGGTACGGCGTCACGTTCATCTCGCGGGCGGCGGTCGAGTCGGACCTCGCCTCGGGCGTCGCTCGCCGAGGCGCGCGTCGACGGGATGGACGCGCGGCGTGAGATCTCGCTCGTTCGGAGCACGACACGCGTGCAGACGCGGGTCGCCGACGGCGTTCGTCGAGTTCGCGCGCGAGCGGATCGCGACACTGGGCGGGCTCGGCCTCGTCGCCCGCGGCCGCCGGCCGCGAGTGAGCGCCGCGGCGCCGTCCGACCGGATCGTTCGGTTCGGCGCGGGCTCGCTCGTCGAGCTCGCGGACGTCTGCGGCGAGGTCGGGCATCGAGCGGCCGCTGCTCGTCACGACTCGCCGGGGAGCCGCGGCTCGCGGCCGGCCTTCCCGTCGTCGCGATCTTCGACGGCGTCCGGCCCACACGTGCCCGTCGAGACGGTGAGGGAGGCTGCGGCGCTCGTTCGCGAGACTCGGGGCCGACGGGCTCGTCGGGCTCGGCGGAGGCAGTGCGATCGACACCTGCAAGGCCGTCGTCGCCGACGCTTGCTGCGGACGACGACCGTCGGCTCCCGCGGATCGTCGCGGTCCCGACCACGTACGCCGGCGCCGAATGGACCCCGTACTTCGGCGTTGCTGCTCGCACCCGGCCGCAAGAGCGGCGGCGCAGACGAGCGAGCGCGCCCGGTCGCTGCGATCTACGACCCGGAGCTCACCCTCGAGCTTCCGCTCGACGCGACGGTGGGGACGACGATGAACGCTCTCGCGCACTGCGCCGAGGCGTACTACCACCCGGCCCGCACACAACGCGCCGAGCGTCACGCCGACACGGGCGCGACCGCGATCGGCTACGCGCTCCCGCTCGTCGTCTCCGAGCTCGACGGGATCTACGGCCGCACGCGGCTGCTCGAGGGGGCGATGCGCGCCGCGCTCGCGCTCGTCGGGCTCGGGGCTCTGCCTCGCACACGCGATGGCGCAGGCCGCTCGGCGGACGCTTCGGGCTCCCGCAGGGAGCGACCAACGCCGTCTGCCTCCCGGCGGCGCTCCGCTTCAACGCCGTCGAGCGTGCCGGACGCGGTCGCCCGTCTCGCGAGCGCGCTCGGGGTCGACGATGCGCCGGGGCGTCTTGCCGAGCTCGCTCGCCTCGGCGGCTTCGAGCGCCTGCGTGACCTCGGTGTCCCGGAGGGCGAGCTGGACGAGGTCGCCGAGGCGGTCGTCGGACGGCCCGGAGCTCGGGCGAACCCTCGTCCGGCCACGGCGGCGGAGGTCGCCGACCTTCTGCGCTCCGTCTGGTGACGCCACCTCACCCGAAGCGCTCTCCCTCGTCGCGGCGGTAGCCCCACCACGCGGCCGCGAAGAAGACGGTCCCCCACGCGCCAGCGCGGCGACGTGTCGGAGCGGCACCGCTCGGTCACCCGTCGCGATCGGGTCGAGGATCTCCATCCAGCTCCGTGTGGGAAGGAGCTGAGACGCGACGTCGACATCGTGCGGGACGTCCTCGGTCGGGGCGCATCCACAGGAATCCGCCGACCGCGAGCGGGAGGTACAGGACGTTCGCGACCGGCAGCGCGGCCCGCGGCGGCAGCCAGTAGCCGAACGCGATCCCGAGGAGCGCGAACGGGATGCTGCCGACGAGCAGCGCGAGGCCCAGCGCGCCGAGCCGCCAGGCCGCCATCTCGACGCGGTAGACCGTGAACGCGACGAGGGCGACCGCGCCACCGTGGCGGCGGCGAAGACGAGCGCCGACGAGGACTCGGCCGGCGAGACGGGTCGCGGGCGCGGCGGGCAGCGTGCGCAGGTACGTCTCCCACGGCGTCGTCCGGCTCGTCGCGATCCCGACGCCGAACTGGAAGAACGCCACCGTCAGCAGCGCGGTCGCCGCGAACCCGCGAACAGCCTGTCGGGCTCGCCGCGCTCGAACTGGCGACCGAACAGCACGAGCAGGAGATGGCCGGAAAGGCCACCGTCGGCACTGCGTACGCCGGGTAGCGCGCGAGGTTCGCCGTCTCCGCGCGCGCATGGGCGAGCGCGAGCCTCACGCGGCGCCTCCGTGAGGGTGACGAACGCGTCCTCGAGGCTCACGGGCGCGACCTCGAGCGCGTGGAACGGGATGCCCGAGCGTACGAGCGCGGCGACGAACGCGTCGGCGTCGTCGACATAGACGACGTGCCGGTCGCCTCGCGAGTCGACGGAGGTGATGCCCGGGTGCTCGGGCAGCGCTCGGCGCGCGCAGCGTCACCCTCGTCAGCCCGCCGCGCGCCCGGATCTCGGCCACCGTTCCCTCGAGCCGGGTGCGACCCGCCGGTCGAGGAGCACGACCCGGGTCGAGATCTCCTCTGCCTCCGCGAGCTGTTGCGTCGTCAGCAGGACGGCGCCGCCGGCCGCCTGCGAACGCCGCGAGGTCGCGGAGCAGCGCGCGGCGCGCGCCCGCGTCCATCCCCGCGGTCGGCTCGTCGAGGAAGAGGATCCGCGGTGACCTGCGAGAGCGAGCGCGACGGCGAGCCGTCGTCGCTGGCCGCCCGAGAGACCGGCTGCGTGACGGTCGGCCGCGGACGCGAGGTCGAGCCGCGCGAGGATCTCCTGCGTGGACGGCGCATCCGGGAAGTGTGCGCGAACGAGCTCGACCGTCTCGCGCACGCGGAGACCGGGCGGAAAACCGACGTCCTGGAGCACCGCTCCGACCGCTCGTCGCGCATCGGGATCGCGCGGCTCGAGCCCGCAGAGGGCAACGCGACCCGTGTCCGGTCGGCGCAGTCCGAGCATGACCGCGACGGCAGTCGACTTCCCGGCGCCGTTCGGGCCGAGCAAGGCGACGATCTCGCCCGCTCGAACTTCCAGGTCGATCCCGTCGAGCGCCCGCACCGATCCGAACGACTTGGTCACGCCCTCGAGGAGGGCCAGCGGCGGTGCTTGGGTCACGGGCGGTTCGCGCATCGGGCAGAGAACCGCGGACGGCGCCTCGGATGCTACGAGCCCGCGCCGTGCCGCGACCAGTGTCCGGAAACGGACATGTCCGGAGCCGCCACCGGGGTGACGCCGACGAGGACGTTGTAGGTCCCGTGGGCGGCGACCGCGGCCGCGAGCCGGCCTGTCGCGAGGTATGTGAGACCGAAGAACGAGCCGGTGACGAGGTGCGCCCACGACCGCCGCCCGAGGCGCCCGACGTGAGCTGCGGCGAAGAGGCCGCTGCTGACGACCAGCGCCCACGGCTGCTCCGAGCGGCCGGAGCGAGCAGCGCCGAGGACGAGCGCGCGCCAGATCGCCTCCTCCTCGGCCGACTTCGCCGTGAGCACAGCGCCGCGCGCGAGGAGCCGCCGGCGCGGGACGGCACGGAACCACGAGCGGAGATCGCGGCGCCGAGCGAGGACGAGGAAGGCGGCGCCGCCGGCGAGGCAGCCGAACGCGAGCGCCTCGCCGATGGGGTTGAGCGTCGGGTCGAGCGGACGCACGGCCGGGCGCGACGAGCGCGCCGCCGAGCGCCACGGCGACCCAGGCTGCGGGTCTCCACAGCCGCGACGTCCATCGTCACGCCGGGTGCCCGAGCGGGACGAGGTAGAGGGAGGCCTCGTAGATCCCGTCGATCCCCAGGAACGCGTCGACGGCGCGGTCGTAGAAGCCGCCGACCGGGAGGGCCGCGAGACGCAGCGCGGCCGCCGCGAGAAGGATGTTCTGCCCGACGTGCCCCGCCTCCATGAGGGCGAAGCGGTACGCGCGCGCCCCGTACTTGAACCGCGACCGCCAGAACATCGCGGTCATCGCGAGGACGACGGCGCTGTCGGCCAGCACTGCCCCGTACGGCGAGAGGTCGTCCCCGACCGGCGCGTCGAGTGGCCGCAGCAGCTCCAGGCCGTGCCGGAGCGGGTCGTAGTGGTACAGGGCGAGGTCCAGCCCGTCGACCCGATGGCAGGCGCAGTAGACCTCGAGTGGGTAGAGCGCCCCGCCCGACGGCACGGTCCGGAGCGCCTGCGGCGTCCCTGCGATGGTCCCGCGTGACGCCGTACGCCGCGTGGAGCACCGTCGCGAGGTCGCGCAGGCCGAGAGGCGTCGGCCGAACGCCCGCTGCGAGCGGCGGCATCGCCATGGCGTCGCCCAGCGTCGACGACCCGAGGCTCGCCTCGGGGAGGGGCAGGAACGGCCGGTGCGGGAAGCCGCTTCACCGAGCGGCTCGCGGTGACGCGCATCGTCGACGCTGCGCTCGAGACGCACGGCGCCGACGACGTGCGGATCGGTCATGCCCGGGTAGATCCGGGACGCCTCGTGGTAGTCCTCGGTCGGGTCGCGCCCCGGCGAGGAGGTCGGCGCCCGTGATGCTCGTCACCCTGACGGTCGCAACGTCCGGAGCGCCGGAGGCCCGGTCGGAGCGACCGCCACGGCGAGGTGTCGGCCGCGCCTCTCACGGGAAGGGGTGCGGGAGCGGGTTCAGGTCGGCCAGCTCGAAGCGGCGCGGGCGACGAGGCCGGCCTCGAAGGCTGCGGTGCAGCAGGCGCGAGCCGCCGAGGAAGCGCGCCCGATGGGAGACGTCGAGCGCGCACAGCTCGGGCACCACCACGCGCGCAACGCTCAGTCCGAGCGAGCGCACGTCGGGGGAGGTGACGTCGACCGCGTAGGCGGAGAGCCCACGGCGCCGCAGGCGTGAGAGGACGGACTGGATCTGCGCCCACGGCGTCGAGCCTTCGAGAGGAGCGACCGCTTCCGTCGGTCGCTCGGCGGCGGAGCCGTCGAGAAACGACGCTCGCTCGGCGTTGCTCGGGCTCGGCGTAGAAGAGCATGTGGTCGTCGAACGTCTCGATCGCATCCGACGACGGGAGCCGCGGCGTCGGCACGCGCGATCGTCTGCTGGCGCAGCCAGCGGTAGACGCCGAAGCCCTCCACGACCGCCTTGAGCCACGCCTCCCGGATCGTGCTCGCAGCTCCGGCTCCGACCGCCAGGGACGCCCCCGAGCTCGCGTGCCCGTGCACGACCGCGATCGCGACTGGGACGCCGAGGAAGCCGCTCCCGTCGACGACGCCGGAACGGGACGCCGGTCGCTCCGAAGTACCGGCGGTCGAGGGCGACGAGCTCGTGGTCGTCGGACCAGTCGAGGAGCGGAAGCGAGAGCGCGCCCTTCCACGCGAGCATCACCGCGTCGCGCTCGACCAGCTCGAGGAGCGCCGCAAGGACGGCCTCGGTGAATGTCGGGGCGCACGCGAGCCCGCTCGACGTCGAGTACGCGATCGGGCGGACGGTCGTCGCGGGCCGGGCGAGGAAGACGAGCTCCGCCGGAAGGTATCCGTGTCGCCCGTCCTCGAGGGACACGCCCTCGACGAAGATCGTGTACGTGTCCTCGGTGAAGGCCACGAACGGGAACGTCGGGTCCTCGAGCTGCGTCGGATGGAAGAGCGCGAAGCGAGACGGGCGGACGGCGGCCTCGCCGAGCGCGCGGGCCGTGGAGAGCCGCAGCTGCTCGCGCGGGACGTAGAGCGCCGAGTAGCGCTCGAGCGCCTCGCCGAGCGCGGCCGCCCGGGCACGGACGGGATGCGGGTGTGCACCGCTCCCGAACCGGACGGTCTCGGCGCCGACCGTGCGTCGTCCGCATGCGAGCTCGCCGGCGCAGTTCGGGAAGGGACGCCTCGTCCGGCGTGTGGGTCGTGGAGACCGTGTGCGTGACGATGCCGACGAGCGGGGAGACGGCGTCGTCCAGCCGCTCGATCGCGTCGTCGAGACGGGTGAACGGCTCGTCGGCGAGGACGGTCGTCACGCGACCGCCTCGAACCACGGGGAGGGGACCGCCCGGGCGTGCGCGCCGCACGCCTCGCAGCGAGGGACGCGCAACAGCCGCTCGAAGCGCAGGCGGACGACCAGGCCGGGCTCGAGCGCGTAGAACCGCCCGGGAAGCGTCGGGTCCGAGGCGGTCAGCCACCGGATGGCGACCACCGTCGCGAGAGCGGCCGCCATCGCGACGAGCGGGGCGGGCAGCGGCGCTCGGCGCGGGACGCGCTCGACGAGGTCGAAGTCCTCGTCGAATCCGGAGGCCGCGGCGCGCCGCGTCGACGAAGCAGGCGCGACACCCGGACGTTCCCGGCACGAAGACCGGGCCTGCGACGACGAATCGTCCGTCGTAGGGAAGCACCTGGAGCCACGGGTCGCCGCTCCCGAGCGCACGGTCGTTGACCTGCAGGAGCGCCTGCAGCTCGGTGTGCTCGGGCGCGGCGACGACGAACGAGCCCGGCGCGGGCTCGGCCTCGAACGGGAGCACCTCGATGTGACGCGACGCCGGCCTTCGTCAGCTGGCGAGCGAGCTCGTCGGCGGCCGTGCCTGCTCCGAGCACGGTGACGTGAGCGGCCTCGAGGGCGTCCCGGGCGGCCGTCGGGGTGGTGCTGCGCGTGACGGCCGCCGTGTAGGTCGCGGCAGAGCCCGGCCGCGCCGTCGCCGGCCGGTGGGCCCTCGGTCAGCAGCTGGTGCTCGGCGAGGAGCTCGAGCGCGTTGTCGATCGCGGGACCGATCGCCGGGCCGAGGGTCGCGGTGATGTCCGCCGGCGTCCGCGTGCCGTCGAGCAGCGGAAGCAGCCGGGGCAGGAGCGCCCGCGCGGCGCCGCCTTCGAGTGTGACGAGCCTGCCGCCGTGCTCGAGGAGGACGCGCCCGTCGTCCTCCACGAGCCGGCACCACGGCACGAGCGCGGGGTGTCGCGGCAGGCCGGCACCGTCTGCGGTCGGCGCGGATCACCAGCAGAGGGTCGTGCAGGTGCAGCAGAGGATCACGGAGCAGCACACACCGCTCGAGGACCCGCCCTCGTCCTCGACGGCCGCGTACGTCGCCGCGCCGTGCCCTCGCACGTTGGCGGCGAGGTCGAGCAGCTCCTCGCTGAGCTCTTCGAACATGGTGAGGCCCCTTTCGGTCGGAGGGAATTGGTTGTTGCCACAATTGCAAATGAAGGGGCGGAGCACCAGATGTCCTTCGTCGCGAAACTGCGCCGATCCATCCACAGACCGAGATGCGCTCTGGGCGCACGCCTACACTCCGGGCGTGCCGGCGCGCTCCCCTCGCATCCTCGCCGTCGCCTCCGCGGTCGACCTGGACTTTCGGTACGGCTGTACCCCTGCGTGGTGGCAGCTCTGGAAGGGGCTCTACGAGGCGGGCGCCGACCTCGTGGTCACGCCGTACCGTGGACGACCGGTGGAGTCGCCGTGGTGGCGCACGGCGGCCAACCCGACCTATCGTGAGGGCGAGAGCTACGCGGCCTTCCGCGCCGGGCTCGCGCGGATCAAGGGCGACCGATACCTCCGCCGGGTGGAGGACAACCCGGATGACTCGCCGCTCGACCGGCTCACGCGCGAGACGATCTGGAAGGTGGTCACGCCGCGCTGGCGGCGCCACCTGGATCGCCTCGTCGCGCGGGAACGACCCGATGCGGTGCTCGTCTTCACCGTGCCGATGGCGCACTTCCGCGGCATCCCTGCCTTCCTCCGCGAGCGCCACGGCATACCGGTCGTCTTCTACGACGGAGACGTGCCGATGAGCCTGCCGGAGTTCGGCGGCATGGACACGGGGTTCAACTACTACCACGGCGCGGACCCGTCCGAGTACGACCTCGTGCTCTCGAACTCGGAGGGCGGGCTCGATCGGCTCCTGGAGCTCGGCGCGCGGCGTGCGGAAGCGGTCCTCTGGGCGGCGGACCCCGAGTTCTTCCGGCCGCTGCCCGTGGAGAAGGAGCACGACGTCTTCTTCTACGGCTACGGGGACAAGTTTCGGCGCGAGTGGATGGCTGCGCTCGTCGGCGAGCCCAGTCGGCGCGATCCGCGCATCGACTTCGCGCTCGGCGGGCGTGACTTCCAGGGCGACGTCGGGCGCGCACGGGCGATCGGTGACGTGCCCTTCAACGTCTTTGCGCGCGCGATCTCGGCGGCCCGCGTGAACCTCAACCTGACGCGACGCGCGCACGCCACGGTCGACGGCTCGTCCACGTGCCGGCCGTTCGAGCTCGCCGCCGCCGGCGCGGCGATCGTGTCGAACCCGCACGCCGGGCTCGAGCGGTGGTTCGAGCCTGGACGGGAGCTGCTCGTCGTCGACGACGCCGACGGCGCGCTCGAGGCCTACAGGGCACTGCTCGACGATCCCGGCGAGGCGGAGGCGATGGGCGTCCGTGCGCGCGAGCGGGTGCTGGACGAGCACACGTACACGCACCGGGCGCGACAGGTGCTGCGCCTGCTCGGCCTCGAGGCGGCGGTGCCCGCGTGAGCGCGAGCCGGATCGTCGCGGTGGTCCCCGCCTTCGACGAGGAGGCCGCGATCGGCGCCGTGGTCGCCGAGATCAAGGGCTTCGACCCCGCGATCGACGTCGTCGTCGTCGACGACGGGTCCTCCGACGCGACGGCGGACGCGGCGGCGCAGGCCGGCGCCACGGTCGTCCGGCTCCCGTTCAACCTCGGGATCGGGGCCGCGGTGCAGACGGGCTTCCGCTGGGCGCTCGAGCGCGACTACGACCTTGCCGTGCGCCTCGACGGGGACGGCCAGCACGACGCCACGCAGCTTCCGAAGCTGCTCGGGCCGCTCGCCCGAGACGAGGCGGACGTCGTCACCGGATCGCGCTTCCGCGAGGACGAGGACGGGTACCGGCCGCCCCTCGGCCGGCGCATCGGGATCACGTGGTTCGCCCGCCTCGTCTCCCTCCTCTCCGGGCAGCGCGTGACGGACACGACATCCGGGTTCCAGGCCCTGAACCGCCGGGGGATCGCGCTCTTCGCGCGCGACTATCCGAGCGACTACCCGGAGGTCGAGGCGACGGTGCTCGTGCTGAAGCACCGGCTCAGGCTCGTGGAGGTGCCCGTCCACATGCGCGAGCGCGAGCACGGCTCCTCCTCGATCACGTTCCTGCGCTCGGTCTACTACGCGATCAAGGTGACCCTGGCGCTGCTCGTGGCGATGGGCCGCCGGTACGCCGTCCCCTCGGAAGGGGTGCAGCGGTGACGCCGGTCCGGATCTCGGTCGCGGCCGCGATCGGCTCCGTGCTCCTGATCCTGATCGTGCTCGAGCTGATCCGCGGGCGGCGACTGAAGGAGCGCTACGCGCTGCTCTGGCTCGTGACCGGGCTCGTCCTGCTCGTGCTCTCCGCGTGGCGCGGCGGGCTCAACACGATCGCCGGCTGGCTCGGCGTGTCCGGCTACCCGCCGGCGATCCTCTTCGCGGCCGCGATCATGTTCGTGATCGCCGTGCTCCTCCACTACTCGACGGTGCTCTCGCGGCTGACCGACGACAACGTGCTGCTCGCGCAGGAGGTGGCGCTTCTCCGGGCGCGACTCGACGCGCTCGAGGCTCGTGCGCGCGACTGACCAGTTGGGACGAGCTGAACGGGCCCGGCCCGGCTACGGCGCTGCCGGGGGGCTGATCGCGAACACGTCGCCGCGGTCGGTCTCGTCCAGCCAGTTCGCCGCCACGCCGACGCGGTAGACCGCATCGGGCGGCGGTGCCGGATCGACGTAGTGCTGCTCCCGCGTCGTCGTCAGCGTCTCCGCGCGGAGCTCGCAGCGGTCGACGCTGCGCAGCTCGCACACCATGTCCGGGAAGTTGTTCGCCAGCGAGGCCCGGTAGACGCGGTAGAAGGTCGTGGCCCGCCTCGTCGAGTCGGTCCAGGCGAGCACGTTCGATCGCCCGACGCGACGGACGCGGAGCGAGATGACGCCGGAGTCTGCGGGCACGGCGATGTCGTCGACGATCAGCTCCCTGGAGACGAACCCGCGCGGGTGCGTGGTCTGCTCGACCGCCCGGATCGGATCGGCGACGAGCAGCACCGCGATGGGGACGACGGCGAGAAAGCCGACCACGGCCGCCGAGGCCGGAAGGCCCGGGCGGCGGCCCGGGAGCGGGGCGAGCCGCGGTCCCATCCGTTCCATGAAGGTCGGCACGAGCAGGGGGATCGCAGCCGTCAGCAGCGCGAACGCGGGCAGCGCCGGCATGATGAGGCGCCAGTAGCTGCCGGACTCGATCGTCGCAACCGACGCGGCGCCCTTGACGACCACGTAGCCGAGCAGCCAGGTGAGGAACAGCCCGGCGGCCGGCACCGAGCGCCGCGCGACCGCCACCGTCCCGGCGAGCGGGAGGAACTGGAGCACGCGCCCGCTCCACGTGAACTCCCGCAGGTTCGACATGTTCTCCCGCCAGGTGTCGATGTTCAGGTGGACGGTGCGGTCGAACCAGCTCGTCGCGGAGAACCCGACCGGGTCTGCGAGCCCGGCGGCGAGCCGGGTCTCGTCGAGGGCGAAGAGCGGCACCTCGCCGAGGCCCTTCGACTTCCAGATCGTGAGCGCCACCAGGGCCGGGACGAGCGCGACGGCGAACAGGAGCGCGTGTCCCACGCGACGCGCGAGGAGGAGCGCGATCAGCGGCCCGCCGAGGTAGAGGGCGTTCGACGGCTTCAACGCGAGCGCGAGCCCGGCGAACGTTCCCGCCAGCACGGCCTCCCGGCGTGCTCCGGCCTCGAAGGCACGGACCGTCAATGCCGCCGAGACGAGGACTGCGACGACCGACGGGAAGTCCGCCTGCTGGGTGAGCCCGAGAGCCTGGGGCAGGAACTGGTCGACCCACGAGTCGTGGTAGCGGTGGACGAAGTAGGGGATCGCGAGGAAGGGCGCCGCGACGAACGCCGCCGCACACCAGAGGCCGGCCAGGCGCCCGGCGAGGCGGGCGCCGATGTCGTACACCGCGAGCGTCGCGATCGGGCCGAGGACTCCGACCTGGAGAACGGTCGTCACGGGCAGGAGCTCGACGGAGCTCGACCCGGTGATCCAGGTCAGCGGAGCGAGCAGCATCGGCCACCCGTGGCTCGTCAGGGCGTAGCCGATCGTCCCGTGGCCGAGCAGCCATCCGGACGTGACGAGCCAGATCTGGTCACCGCCCTGATAGGTGAGCCAGCCGTTCGAGTTGATCGAGAAGAAGAGCGCGACGGTCGCGAGGATCTGGAACGCGGCGAGCGCGGCCAGGGCGACGACGACGTGACGCGTGACCCCGTCGGCGAGCCGTCCCAGCCGGGCGAGCGCCGGACGCGGGCGCGCGGCGGCTGCCGCCGTGCTCACGTCGGGTGGTTCTCCCGATACCAGGCGACCGTCCGGGCGAGCCCCTGCTCGAAGGGCACGGTCGCCCGGAAGCCGAACAGCTCCTCGGCGCGGGAGGTGTCGAGCCGGCGGCGAGGCTGGCCGTTGGGCTTGGAGGTGTCCCAGCGGATCGCCCCCTCGAATCCGGTCGCGTCGCGGACGAGCTCGGCCAGGTCGCCGATCGCGATCTCGTCGCCGGTGCCGAGGTTGACGGGGTCGGCGCCGTCGTACCGCTCCGCGGCGAGCGCGAGCCCGTCGACGCAGTCGTCGACGTAGAGGAACTCGCGCGTCGGCGTCCCGTCGCCCCAGAGCACGATCTCCGCGTCGCCTCGCTCCTGCGCGTCGACCATCTTGCGGATCAGCGCCGGGATCACGTGCGAGGTCTCGAGGTCGAAGTTGTCGCCGGGGCCGTACAGGTTGACGGGCAGGAGGAAGATCGCGTTCGTCCCGTACTGCGCGCGGTACGACTGGGCGCCGACGAGGATCGCCTTCTTCGCGACGCCGTAGGGAGCGTTGGTCTCCTCCGGGTAGCCGTTCCAGAGATCGTCCTCGTGGAACGGCACCGGGGTGAGCTTCGGGTACGCGCAGATCGTGCCCGCGATCACGAGCTTCGGCGTTCCGTGGATCCGCGCCTGCTCGAGCACGTGGGCGCCCATCATCAGGTTGGCGTACCAGTACCGCCCGGGGTTGGCGCGGTTGGCGCCGATCCCGCCGACCTCGGCGGCGAGGTGGAAGACGAGCTCTGGCCCGGTCTCGTCGAAGAGCCGGGCCGTGTCCTCCATCGAGGTGAGATCGTGGTCGCGCCGTCGGGCGATCGCGACCTCGTGACCCTCGCCCTCCAGGCGCTCCACGAGCCGGGAGCCGAGGAACCCGCCGCCGCCGGTGACCAGAACGCGCACCGCGGAAAGTTAGATGATCGATCGGCAATTTCGCGCGAACCGGATGGCGCCCAGACACTGCGCCGGATCACCTCGTCCGGACACGGCCCGTACCTTCGGGTACGAGCCGCACCCGGCCGGTGCGCCCGGCTTGGTCTGGGACGCCCCCGGACGTCACGCCAATTACCGATCGATCATCAGCGCGGGACGACGTCTCCGAGCAGGAACGCCGTCAGGCCGACGGCGAGCACCCAGGCCACCCGATCCTCCTCGGTCGCCGACAGGGACACCCCCCAGCTCGCATACCACGGGTTGAGCCAGCCCTGTCCGAGCGCGGCCACCGATCCCGAGACACCGAGCCGACGGCGCCCGTGCCACGCCTCGCGGGCGAGCCAGGTGAAGGCGGCGAGCGTCGCGAGGCCGATCGTCACGAGGATCTCGCGGTGGCCGAGCCCCGCGTCCCCGAGCCACTTCGCGAGCGCCGATCGACCCGGTCCGCCGCGCCTGGCTCGAGAGGCCCCCGAACGCCTCGAGCCAGGTGGTGCCGTACCGCGCGACGGCGACCGCGACCAGGCCGACGACGCCCGCGCCGAGCCCGGCGAGACCCACGCGCTCCCGGCGTCGCACGCGGTCGATTGCCCAGAGGACGAGGAAGGCGGCCGCGACCCATTTGATCCCGATGGCCGCGATCCACGCCACGCCGGCGACGTTCGGCCGTCCCCGCGCCGCGAGCGCGAGCGCGCCGACGACGAGCAGCATCATCACCGCGTCGTTGTGCCCACCACCGCCGAAGTGGAGCGCGAGCAGGGGGTTCCAGCCCACGAACGCCGCGGCGAACGCGGGGCGGACGGAGAGCGACGCTGCGAGGACCGCGGTGCCGAGCACGGAGACCGCGGCCACCAGCCGGAACAGCCAGGCCGCGCGCTCGGGATCGTCGCCCGCGATGCGTGCATGGAGCTCGGAGCCCAGCGTGAACAACGGGCCGTAGAGCGACGTCGTGTCGCGCCACGAGCTGCCCATCGCGGCGTAGGCGACGTCCCCCGGATACGCGCTCGGAGGATCGCCGTACGGATTGCCGCTCTGCACCGCGCCCACGCGACCGTACATCCAGTACGTCCACGCGTCGGTGGAGAGGAGCGTCGGGCCGGACAGCGGCAGGAGCTGGACGGCCGCGGCGACCACGAGCACGACGAGAACGGGCGCAGCCCGCCGGCGCAGGAGGACGAGGCCCGCGGCATAGCCGAGGAACGCGATCGCGAGCCCCGCGCCGAGCGCGACGCCCCACCGCCCCGGGGCGTCGATCGGAGAGCTCGCGGGTGCCGCCGCCTCGTGCGCGGCTGCCACGACGAGCGCGAGCCCGGCGACGCACGCCACCGCGGCGGCCGCCTGCCAGGTGCGGATCGCGGGCGGCGCCCGGACGATCGGCGGCTCGAGAACGATGGCGCCCGAAGGCGTCACCGAGGAGACATCTGCCGCAGGGATGTCGGTGCTCATTGGGTCGGCTGCCGCTGGCCGTAGGCTTCGCGTCCGTGCGGAAGCGTACAACGTCGACCGGACTCGGGTCGCTCGCGACGGGCGCCGTCACCGCCCTCGGGATCGCGGTGCAGACGGGCCTCGCCGCCGTCGTCGGTGTGGTCATCGCACGCAAGCTCGGCCGGACGGCCGAGACGGACGGCTTCTTCGCGGCATACGGCGTGTTCATCGTGCTCGCACTCGCGGCGACCGCAGTCCGCGTGACCGTGCTGCCACCGCTTGCGCGGGCGCGCGAGGCCGGGCGGCTCTCGTCCGAGACCGCCTCGTACGCGGCCGCCGTCGGGGTCGTCGCCGTCCCGTTGCTCCTCGTGGTGGTGGTCGCGGCGCGGCCGATCGCAGAGGTGCTGACAGGCTTCGGCCCCGACGCCGCGGTCGACGCCGCGGCGGCGGCGCTGCCGTGGATGGTCGTCGCCGGCCTCGGCCAGTTCACCGCGGGCCTGCTTGCGAGCACGCTCGCGGCCCTCGACGACTACGTGGTGCCCGCGCTCGCCTTCATCGCCGGCAGTGCGACCGGGCTCGTGCTCCTGCTGGTGCGCATCGACGAGAGCCGCACGGAGGCGGTCGCGTGGGGCATGGCGCTCAACGCAGTGCTCGCGACGACGCTGATGGCGGTCGCGCTGTGGCGGCGCGCGCGCCGTGAGCGGATGCCGGCCGGAGCCGCGCGGGCGGATGTTCGCGCGACGGGGTCGAGGCTGCTCGAGCTCGGCTCGGGCGCGGCGCTCCCGTTCGCGCTCCAGGCGATCTACCTCGTCTGCCTGCCCATAGCCGCCCGGGAGGGCGTCGGCTCCGTGACGAGCTTCGGCTACGCGTACCTGATCGCCGCGGCCGTGGTCGGCGTCAGCGCCTCGTCGCTCGGGCTGGTCACCGCGGTTCCGCTCACCCGGATGGGCCTGGAGCCTCGGCGCGTCGCGCGCCACGTCGAGGCGTCGGCATGGCCCGCACTGCTCGCGGTCGCGGCCACGGCCGGCATCTTCGCCGTCGCAGGCGCCGAGATCGCAGGCCGCGTCCTCGGCAGCGCGTACGGCGACGACGTCGGAGCCCAGATCGGCCGACTCGTGGTTGCGATGGCGCCGTACATGGTCGCGTCCGTCGCGCTCTCCGTCACCTTCCCGCTGGTCTTCGTCGCCGGCCGTGGCGGCCGGCTCCCCCTCGTCGGCCTCGGTGTGCTGGCGATCCACCTCCCTCTCGCCTTCGCGGGGCAGGCGATCGCCGGTCTCGACGGGCTCGCCCTCGCGCTCGCCGCATCGACCGCCGTTGCGTTCGCATGGATGCTGACGCTCCTCCACGCGGCCCGCTCGACCGCCCGGCAGCTGGCGGTCGCGGTCGCCATCGTCGCCGGATGCGCACTCGTCGGGTTCGTGCCCGCCTGGGCGCTGCTCGGCCCGGCAGGGGCAGCAGTCGGCGGGCTTGCGTTGTCGGCTGCCGCGCTCGCGGTCGTTCGCCCGGTCGGACTGCGCACCGCCTGGCACTACCTGCGGGAGCTCGCATGACGGCGAGCGTCGCCGTCGTCGTCCTGGGCTGGAACGGCCGTGAGGACACGCTCGCCTGCCTCCGGTCGCTGCGGCGGGTCACGTATCCCGCGCTTGCGATCGTCGTCGTCGACAACGGCTCGACCGACGGCGGGCCGGAGGCGGTCGCCGCGGAGTTCCCGGACGTTCGACTGCTCCTGCTGGGCGAGAACCGCGGTTTCGCCGGTGGCGTCGACGCGGGCGTCGAAGCGGCGCTCGAGGACGGGGCCGGCGCATGTCCTCCTGCTCAACAACGACGCGACGGTCGAGCCGGGGTTCCTCGAGCCGCTCGTCGAGGCCGCCTCTGCCGGTGGTATCGGCGCCGCGTGCGCGCAGATCCTCGATGCCGCGACTGGTCGCATCTGGTACGCGGGCGCGAGCTACGACCCGCGGCGCGGCCACCAGGGACGCCATACGGGATACGGCGACCCGCCCCTGCCCCCGGAGGCGCCGCCGTACGAGACCGAGCGCGCGTGCGGCGGCGCAATGCTGATCCCTCGCGCCGCGCTCGAGTCGGTCGGGCTGCTCGACGAGTCGCTCTTCGCCTACGCCGAGGACGTCGACTGGTCGGTGCGTGCCCGTGCAGCCGGGCTGCGGATCCTCGTGGTTCCCGCGAGCATCGTCCACCATCGCGTGTCTGCCTCGACCGGAGGCGCGGCATCGCCCGACTCGCTCTACTACGCCCTGCGCAACGGGCTCGTCGTCGCGGAGCGGAGCGCACGGCTCGGGCGGGTCGACACGTTTCGCCGGCGCGCCGAGGCAACTGGCGGCATTCACCGCGCAGGCCCTACGCTCGCCGCGCCGCATCGAAGGGCTCCGCGGCGTCGGCGCCGGCCTTCGCGACGCCCGCCGCGGCAGGCTCGGGCCGAGGATGCACTGATGGCGGGCCTGCGCGAGGATCCCGGGCTCTGGCTCCTGCTCCACCTCCGGCCGCCGGGCGACCGTCGACACGACGTCAGCGGTCGCTGCGCCGTCTGCGGCGCGGAGGGACGGCTGGTGAGAAACGGCTGGATGCTGTCACGGGATCTCCGCAGGCGCTACGGATCTGCGCTCGCCGATCGCGAGAGCCTCTTCTGCGGGCGCTGCGGGTGCAGCCTGCGCGTGAGGCGCATCGCGGAGGTGCTGATCGGCCTCTACGGCACCGCTGCCGCGACCCTCGCCGAGCTCGTCCGCGAGGATGCCTTCCGTGCGCTCCGAATCGCCGAGATCAACAGCATCGGGCGGATGCACCCGATCCTGGCGGAGGCGCCCGGCCTCGTCCACGTCGAGTACCCGGAGGAGGACATCCAGGCGCTCAGCTGGGCCGACGGGGCGTTCGACCTCGTGCTGACCTCGGAGACCCTCGAGCACGTCCCCGACCCGCGCCGCGCGTTGCGGGAGACGTTCCGCGTGCTGCGCCCCGGCGGGCGCCACATCTTCACCGTGCCCGTCGACGCCTCGCTCGCTCTCACGCGGTCGCGGGACGGTCTTCCGCCAGAGCACCACGGTCGCGGCGGCGGCCCGTTCGCGCTCGTCACGCGCAAGGCGGACATGCTCGTCCACACCGACTTCGGCGGCGACCTCCCCGACGTCGTCCGGGCGGAGGGGTTCGACGTCGCGACCGACGGGGAGGGGATCGAGCTCGTCGTCGTCGCCACGAGGCCGGAGGCGTGAGCGGGCGCGCGCTCGTCACAGGTGTCGGCGGCCAGGACGGGGCGCTGCTCGCGCGGCTGCTCGTCGACCGCGGCTACCACGTCGCCGGCATCGTCCGCCGTGAGCCTCAGGCGTACGCCGAGAGCCTCGGCGAGCTGCGCGACGAGATCGAGCTCGTGCCGGCCGACCTGCTCGATCGCAAGTCGCTCGCCGCCGCGCTCCGTGCCGTTCGGCCCGGCGAGGTCTACAACCTCGCCGCCCCGTCGTTCGTGCCCCGCTCCTGGGACGAGCCGATCCTGACGGCCGAGTTCGCCGCCGTCGGAGCCACGTCGATGCTCGAGGCGATCCGCGAGGTCGACGACGCGATCCGCTTCTACCAGGCCTCGTCGAGCGAGATCTTCGGGGAGCCGCGCGAGACGCCGCAGACCGAGGAGACGGCGCCGAGCCCGCTCACGCCCTACGGCGTCGCGAAGACGTACGCGCACTTCATCGCCTCGAGCTACCGGCGCCGCTACGGCATGTTCACCTGCTGCGGGATCCTCTACAACCACGAGTCGCCGCTCCGGCCCGTCGACTTCCTGCCCCGGAAGGTCGCGCGGGCCGCGGCCGCCATCTCGCTCGGGTCTCGAGCGGGAGCTCGTCCTCGGCGACCTGTCGGCGCGTCGTGACTGGGGCTACGCCGGGGATTACGTGCGCGCGATGTGGCTGATGCTGCAGCACGACGAGCCGGGCGACTACATCGTCGCGACGGGCACGTCGCACTCGGTCGAGGAGCTCGTCGCCTGCGCCTTCGACGCGGTGTCGCTCGACTGGCGGGACCACGTGCACACCGACCCGTCGCTCTTCCGCGGCACGGCTGAGCTCCACGACCTCGTGGGCGACGCGTCGAAGGCCCGTCGCGTCCTCGGCTGGGAGCCGGAGGTGGGCTTCGAGGAGCTGTTGCGCCTGATGGTCGAGGCCGACGTCCTGCGGCTTCAGGCGGACGCCGCCGCCTCGTAGACCACGTCGTGGGCGCGGGCGGTGGCGTCCCAGGTGAACGCTGCGGCGCGCTCCGGGCCGCGCCGTGCGAGATCGTCCGCACGCGCGAGCGCCTCGAGGACGCCGGCGGCGATCGCGGCCGGGTCGTGCGGGTCGAAGAGGACAGCCGCGTCGCCGACGACCTCGGGCAGCGAGCCGGCGTTCGACGCCGCGACCGGGCAGCCGCACGCCATCGCCTCCACCGGAGGCAGCCCGAATCCCTCGTAGAGGCTCGGGAAGACGAGCGCGGCGGCCCGCCGGTAGAGCGCGACGAGCTCGTCGACCGAGACGCCGCCGCGCGCCTCGACACCCTCCGGCAGTCGCGCCGGATCGTGCCCGACGCCGGTGAGCACCAGCCGCAGCTCGGGTCGGTCCGCGCGGACGCGCGCGAACGCGTCGAACAGGCGGGCGTGGTTCTTGTGCGGCCAGGGCCGTGCCGGGTAGAGCAGGAACGGCTCGCGCGCGACGGCCGGGTCGGGCAGGAACCGGTCGTGGTCGACCCCGAGGTGGATCGCGTGCACACGACCTGCGTCGAGCCCGAGCCGCTCGACCACGCGCTCCTTGACCCACTCGCTGATCACGATCACGTGCCCGGCGCGACGCGCGGCGCGGTCGTAGGCGAGGCTGCGGAAGAGGCGCTCGCCGCGGGGGAAGAGCCCGGGCAGGTCGAGGTGCTGGACGTCGAGGAGTGTCAGCACGACCGGACGGTCGACCGGCGGGACCGGCACCGTGAGCGGGTAGTGGACGACGTCCGCGCGTTCGAGGAACGCGCGCAGTGCCGCAGGCCGAAGCCACGTCGTCGCCATGGCCCGGAGCCGGCCCGGCGTGCTGCTCGACGCCGGATATCCCGCCGCGACGACGGTCGACAGCCCGCCGCCCGCGTCGGGCGCGAGCGTCGGGACGAGCGCCTCGTAGTCGTGCCCCCCGACGCGGGCGAGCGCGCCACAGAGTTGCCGCGCGTAGGTCTCGCTCCCGCCCGAGATCCCGGGGACGAGCGTCAGGAGCGGGAGCGCGACGCGCACCGGGCGATCGTAGTCCGGGTACGACGGTGGGTCGCACCGTCGTCACCCTCCCGGCATCGTCTGTGGCAGCGCTCGACGGACAACGCTTGTGGTGAATCAACACAAGCGTTCTGCAGACGGACGTGACCCGGGCGTTCCGAGGAGCGAGCCGGGGGCGGGGCTACACTTCGCCGGTGCCGGGCGAGGCGACGGACAACGGCTTTCCGTCGACCGACGAGGTCGACGTCGACGCGCTGTTCACGGCGCTCAAGGAGGAGATCCGCCGCTCGGGGGCCGATCCCGGCGCGGCCGCCGGGGCGCCCGGCGACGGCGACCGGCTGGCGGCTCGCGCCGAGGCCGAGCGGCTCTGGCCTGTCTCCGCCGACCGCCCGCTGCGCCTGCGGCCGGGCTTCAGCGGGGGCCTCGGGACGCCGGTCAAGGCGGTGCTCCGCAAGATGATGCGCTGGTACGTCGAGCCGCTCGCCTACGACCAGCGCTCGTTCAACGCCGCCGCGCTCCGGCTGGTCGACGACCTCGAGCAGCGCGTCGCCGCGCTCGAGGCGGAGCTGGCGCTCCTCCGCGCCGCGGAGAAGCGCTAGCAGCGCATGCGTATCGCCGTCCTGCGGCCACAGGTGCCGTTCGCACGCGGCGGGGCCGAGATCTTCACGGACGAGCTCGTCGCGGAGCTTCGCGCGCGCGGCCACGACGCCGACCTCGTCTCGGTGCCGTTCAAGTGGTATCCGGGCACCCGCGTCCTCACGCAGGCGTTCCTCTGGCGGCTGCTCGACCTCGACGAGGCCGACGGCCGCCCGATCGACGTCGTCGTCGCGACGAAGTTCCCCTCGTACGTCGTCCGGCACCCGGAGAAGCGGGTCTGGCTCGTGCACCAGTTCCGCCAGGCATACGAGCTCGACGGCACGGATCTCGGCCAGTTCGGCCCCTCCCCCGAGGAGCGCGCGCTCCGCAGGCAGGTGCAGGAGCTCGATCGGCGCGCGCTCGGCGAGGCGGCGCGGCTCTTCGCGACGTCCGCGAACGTCGCCGGCCGGCTCGAGCGGTCGACGGGACTCGTCGCGGAGGTCCTGCCCCATCCGCCGCAGGCGCTGTCCTACCGCGTCGCTCCGTCGCAGGGCTTCGTCCTCTCGGCGAGCAGGCTCGACCGCGCCAAGCGGATCGACCTGCTGCTCGAGGCGGCGGCCGTCCAGCCCGGCTTCGACGTGGTGATCGCCTCCGACGGGCCGGACCGCGAGCGGCTCGAGGAGCTGGCGCACGCACGCCGTCTCGACGGTCGGGTGCGCTTCGAAGGGCGGGTCGACGCCGACCGGCTCGCGGAGCTCTACGCGACATGCTCGTCCGTCTTCTACGCCCCCGTCGACGAGGACTTCGGGATGGGCCCCTACGAGGCGTTCCTGTCAGGCAAGCCGGTGATCACGACGACGGACGCCGGGGGGCCGCTCGACGTCGTGCACGACCGCCGGACCGGCCTCGTCGTCCGGCCCGACCCCGCCGAGATCGGCGGTGCGGCGGCGTGGCTGCGCGAGCACGAAGACGATGCGGCCGCGCTCGGGACGGCGGGCAAGGCGCTCGCCGACGAGGTGACCTGGGACCGCGCGATCTCGAGGCTGCTCTCGTGAGCTCGCCTCGCGTGGAAGGGCGGCCGAGGACGTGAGGATCGCGTACTTCTCGCCGATGCCGCCGGAGTCGTCCGGGATCGCCGACTACTCCTCGCTCCTTCTCCCGGCCCTCCGGGAGCAGATCGACGTCACCGTGGTGAAGCGGGGGACGAAGCGGCCGCCGAGGGGAGTCGACCTCGCCGTCTACCACATCGGCAACAACCCCAACGCGCACGGCTGGATCCTCGATGCGCTGCGGCGCACCCCGGGCGCCGTCGTGCTCCACGACTTCGTCCTCCATCACCTCGTCGCGGGGGTGACGATCGGACGGCGGGACGGCCACGGGTACCTCGACGCGATGGAGCGGGAGCACGGGGTCGTCGGCCGGCTGCTCGCGCACGGCGTCCTCGACAAGCGGTTGCCCCCTCTCTGGGAGGCCCGACCCGAGGAGTTCCCGCTCGCCGGAGAGGTGCTCTCGCTCGCGACCGGCCTCGTCGTCCATTCGCGCTACGTCGAGGAGCGGGCGCGCGGGACGGGGTTCGCGGGCCCGATCTCCCGGGTTCCCCATCCGGCGTGGCCCGATCCGGGTGTCGCGCCGGCCGCGATCGACGGCGACCCGCTGATCGGAGCGTTCGGCAACGTCAACCAGTCGAAGCGCGTCCCGCAGCTGCTCGAGGCCTTCGCGCGCCTGCGCGCCGAGCGCCCGGGCACCCGTCTGCTGCTCGTCGGCGCGACGTCGCCCGGCTTCGACCTCGACCGTCGGCTCCAGCGCCTCGGTCTCGGCGGCGACGGCATCCTGCGCGAGGGATACGTGGACGAGGGCCGGTTGTGGGAGCTGATGGCGGCCTGCGACGTCCACGTGAACCTGCGGTCGCCGACGATGGGCGAGACCTCGGGCACCGCGATCCGCGCACTGACGCTCGGCAAGCCGCTCGTCGTCTCGGACGTCGGCTGGTTCGCCGAGCTCCCCGGGGACGTGGCGCTGAAGGTCCCGATCGGAGACAACGAGGCGACCGACCTCGCAGCCGCGCTCCGGCTGCTCGCCGAGCGGCCCGAGGCCAGGGCGGCGATGGCCCTTGCCGCACGTGACCTGGGGGTTTCCGAGCATGCGCTCCCGCGCGTCGCAGAGCTCCAGGCGGCGGCGTTCGAGCGGATCGCCGGTGGCGGCTCCGTCTCCGACGACGTCGTGCGGGACGTGAGCGAGGCGGCCGCCGGCGTCGGGATCGCGGCCGGCACGCCCGAAGCGGACGAGATCGCGAGACGGCTCGCCGAGGTCGACCTCGGTGGGTGAGTCCTGGCGGGCGCGCGCCGCCCGCGTGCCCGACGGGGCGTGGCTCACCGGAATCGTCGTCGCCTCCGCCGCATTGCGGATCTGGCTCGTGCGCGCGATGCCGGCGCCGTTCATCTTCGTCGACGAGCTGATCTACTCCGAGCTCGCGCGGAGCGTGGCCGACGCGGGCACGTTCGCGGTGCGGGGCGTCCCGACGAGCGGCTACAGCACGCTCTATCCGATCATGCTCGCGCCCGCCTACGCCCTCTTCGACGCGTTGCCGAGCGCGTATGCCGCGGCGAAGGCGACGAACGCGATCGCGATGTCCCTCGCGGCCGTCCCGGCGTGGCTCGTCACGCGGCGCGTCGCCGGGCGCGGCCTCGCGCTGCTCTGCGCCGTGATCGCGGTCGCGATCCCGTCGATGGCATACACGGCGACGATCGTGACCGAGACGCTCTTCTACCCGCTCGCGCTGCTCTTCGCCTGGACGCTCGTGCGCATGCTCGAGCGGCCTTCGCCGGGCCGGATCGCCGTGCTGGCGGCGGCGCTCGCGGCGGCGGTCGCGACCCGCTCCCAGGCGCTCGGCTTCGTCGGTGCGATCGTCCTCGCGCCGTTCGTCCTCGCGCTGCTGCGCCGCGACGCGCGGGTGCTACGGCGCTTCGCCCCGCTGCTCGGCGGGAATCGTCGCGCTCGGGCTCGTCGTCGTCGCCGCACAGCTCGCCCGCGGCCACTCTCTCTCCGACCTGCTCGGCGCCTACAGCGTCGTCGGCGAGGGCGGCTACGACCTCGGCCAGGTGCTCCGCTTCTGGCTCTGGCATCTCGAGGAGCTGACGCTCTACGTCGCGGTGCTCCCGGTGGTCGCGCTGGGTCGTCCTGCTCTGGCGCCCGGCGCGGCTGCCGCCGGCCGTCCAGGAGCACCTCGCGGCGACGGTCGCGCTCGTCGCGACGTCGACCGTCGTCGTGGGCGCGTTCGCGTCGAGGTTCGCCTCCGACCGCGTGCAGGACCGGTACCTGTTCTTCCTCGCGCCGCTGCTCGTCGCGGTGCTCGCCGCCTGGGTCGAGCTCGGCGCCCCCCGGCCGCGCGTGCCGCTCCTCGTCGGCTCTGCCGTCGCGCTCGGCCTCGTCGCCCTCTTCCCGTACGTCCGCTTCATCGGCGAGCCGGCGAAGTCCGACACGCTCGGACTCGTTCCGTTGTGGACGGCCAACGCGCATCTCCTCGCCGGCTCCTACTGGGCGACGGTGCTCGTCGTCGCGCTCGCCCTGGTCGCGCTGCTCGCCCTGGTCCCGGCTCGGCACGCGGTCATCGTCCCGATCGTGCTCCTCGGCGTCTTCGTCGTCCTCTCGCGTCCGGTCTGGTCGGGCCCCCACGGTGTCCTCCGCTCCGGCGAGGGCGCCCTGTTCCAGGGCATCCGCGGCGTCGACCGGGGGTGGATCGACGAGCAGGTCCCGGCCGGTGACGACGTCGCCGTGCTCTGGACGGGCCGCGCGGACCGGTTCACCGTCAACCAGAACGAGTTCTTCAACAGGCGCGTGGGCGACGTCTACTACACCTCCCAGCCGACCCCGGGAGGCATCGGCGAGAAGCCGGTCAGGGTCGACGCGAACGGCGTCGTGCGCGCCGCGGACGGGAAGACGATCGACGTGCCGTACGCGCTCCTCGACGGATCGGTCACGCCGGACGGCGTCGTCGTCGCCCGAGACGATCTCGGGACGACGCTCTGGCGCCTGCGAGGACCGCTGACGTCGCTCACGCGCGTGTCCGGCCTCTATCCGAACGACACGTGGTCGGGCCCGCGCGTCACGTGGAAGCGCCTCCGGTGCCGCGGAGGCAGGCTGCTCGTGGGCCTCCATTCCGATCCGACGCTCTTCGCCGGCCGGCTGACCCGGGTCACCGCGTTCGTCGGCGGACGGCCCGCCGCGACGATCGCGGTCGCCCCCGAGGGCTCCGCGACGCTGCGGGTCCCGCTCGAGCCGGCGAACGGCCGCTGCGTCGTCCGCTTCACCGTGGAGCCGACGCTCGTCCCGGCCGAGGTGATCCCGGGCAACGGGGACGACCGCCGGCTCGGCGCGCACTTCGACTCGTTCGTCCACCAGGAGCCGGCGTGAGGATCGTCGTCGACGTCTCCCCGCTCTCGCACCCGCGGACGGGCATCGGGAACTACATCCGCGGATCGCTCGACGGCATGTGCGCCGCTGCCGCCGGCCGGCACGAGCTCCTCGCGTTCGCACCGACCAGCCTCCGCGGCCCCGCTGCCATCCGCGGCGCCCTCGCGGGCGTGCCCGCGGAGCAGCGGCTCGTGCCGCTCCCCGCCTCGCACGCGCTCCGCACCGCCTGGAGCCGCGCCGGGTGGCCGTCCGTGGAGCGCTTCTCGGGCGATCTGGATGCATTCCTCTTCAGCGAGTGGATGTACCCGGCGCAACGGCGTGGCGTGCGCGCGACCGTCTTCCACGACCTCGTGCCGCTGCACCACCCCGACTGGTGCACCGCTCGCACCATCTCGATGCACACGCGCAAGGCGCGGAACGCCGCCTCGACGTGCGACGTGGTGTTCGCGAACTCGCGCTTCACCGCGGCCGACCTGACCGAGACGCTCGGGATCGAGGAGAGCAGGATCGTCCACGCCCCCCCGGGCCTCCAGCCCGGGCTCGGACCGGAGGGCGAGGCAGCCGACCTCGGCGGTCCCTCGATCCTCGGGCTCGGGACGATCGAGCCGCGCAAGAACCTCGCACGGCTCGTCGAGGCGTGGCGGCTCCTCGACGGCGAGCTGGGGCTCGTGCTCGCGGGCGGGGAGGGCTGGGGCGAGCGGACCGACCTCGCCGACCCGCGGATCGTGCGGCTCGGCTACGTGCCCGACGGCGAGATCGCGAGGCTCTACCGTGGGGCCTCGGTGCTCGTCTATCCCGCGCTCTACGAGGGGTTCGGCATGCCGATCGTCGAGGCGATGGCGTGCGGCACCCCGGTCGTCGCCTCCGCGCACCCCTCGCTCGACGAGGCATGCGGCGACGCGGCGGTGCGTGTCGACCCGCTCGACGTCGAGGCGATCGCGGCCGGGATCCGCCAGGCGGTCGCGCGCCGCGACGAGCTCGTGCCGCTCGGTCTCGCACATGCCGCGCGGTTCTCGTGGCGCTCGACGGGCGCTGCGATGCTTGCCGCGCTCGAGGAGCGCGCATGAGCGGCGATCGGCGGCCCGACGAGGTGGCGATCGCCGTCCGCAGGCCGGGGCGCGACCGGGCCGAGTACCTCGTGCTCCTGCGCTCGCCCGAGAAGCTCGGCTACTGGCACCTCGTCTCCGGTGGTGTCGAGTGGGGCGAGGAGCCCGCGTCGGCGGCGGCGCGGGAGCTCCGTGAGGAGACGGGGCTCGCCGCGGTGCCCGTCTCCCTGGGCGAGACCCTCGGCTACGAGCTGGCCGGCGACCCCGAGCCCGTGCGAGCCCGGTTCCCGGCCGGCACCGAGCGGGTCGTGGTCTGGCCGTTCGTCGTCGACGCCGCACCGGGCTGGGAGCCGGTGCTCGACCACGAGCACGTCGAGGCACGCTGGCTGGACGCCGAAGCGGCGATCGCGCTGCTCCGCTACCCGGAGCCGAAGGAGATCGTTCGGAGGGCCGCCGCGTGAGGGTCGGGATCGACGTCTCCCCGCTCGTCCAGACCCGTGCCGGGACGGCGCGTCATGTGCTCGGGCTGCTCGCGGAGCTCCGCGAACGCCCGGGGCTCGAGCTCGTCGGGCTCGAGGCGGGTGGGACCGGGCGCTTCGCCTCGCTCCGGCGCGACGCGCTCTGGTACCCGTACCGCCTCGGTCGTGCGTCGGCGCAGCTCGACCTGCTCCACTGCACGACCTTCCGCGCGCCTGTTTCGCCGCGTGCGCCGCTCGTCGTCACGGTCCACGACCTCGGCATCCTGCGACATCCCGACGCCTTCCCCCGCTGGCATCGCACCTCGGGAGCGCTGGCCCTTCGGGGTGGCGTGCGCGCGGCGGACGCGATCGTGGCGGTGTCGGCGTTCACGCGGGACGAGCTCGTCGCGCTGCTCGGCGTTCCCGTCGACAGGATCCGCGTCGTCCCGAACGGCGTCGATCCGGTCTTCACGACGGACGGGCCGGCAGCGGAGGGCGACTACGTGCTCGCGGTGGGGACGCTGGAGCCGCGGAAGAACCTCGGTGCCGCGGTCGAGGCGGCACGGCTCGCAGGCGTCGAGCTGCGGGTCGCCGGTGCCGTGGGCTGGGGCGGCGTCGCGGCCGACGGGTGGGTCGGCGAACCGAGCGACGAGGAGCTCGCGGCGCTGATGCGCGGCGCGCGCTGCCTCGTGTACCCGTCGCTGTACGAGGGCTTCGGCCTGCCGGTTCTCGAGGCGATGGCATGCGGGACGCCTGTGGTCACGAGCCGCGGCGGCGCGACCGAGGAGGTTGCCGGTGGAGCAGCCGTGCTCGTCGACCCGCGCGATCCGGCGTCCGTCGCCGCCGGGATCGAGGAGGCCGATCGACGCCGGGGCTCGCTCGCCGAGATCGGGCTGGCGCGGTCGTCGATGTTCAGCTGGCACCGGTCCGCCGACCTCGTCGAGGACCTCTGGCGGGAGCTCGTGTGACACTCGTCGTCGTCGACGCCGACGTCCTCGGCCGGCAGAGGACCGGCGACGAGACGTATGTCCGGAACCTGCTCCGCGCACTTCCAGGCCCGGCCGCCGCAGCCGGGCTCGAGGTTGCCGCCGTCACCCGCCGGCCCGAGCTCGTCCCCGATGGCGTGCTCCCGGTGCTGCTCCCGGCGCGCTCGCAGGAGCTCCGCATGGCATGGACGCTGCCTCGGGCGCTCCGCAGGCTCGGGGCCGCGCTCGTCCACACGCAGTACGCGCTCCCGCTCCGAAGCCCTTGCCCGGTCGTCGTCACGATCCACGATCTCTCCTTCGAAGCGGGCCTGATGGGGCGTCGCGACCGCCTCGTGTTCGAGCGGATCGTGCCGCGGGCCGCACGCGGCGCTGCGAGGGTGCTGACCGTCTCCCAGCGCACGAAGCGCGATCTCGTCGGGCTCTACGGCGTTCCGCCCGAGCGGATCGTCGTCACGCCGAACGGCGTCGACCCCGCTTTCCGCCCCTCGTCGGACGACGCTCGTAACAGTCTGTTGCAAGCGCCCTACGCCCTCGCGGTGGGCGCCGTCCAGGAGCGGAAGAACCAACGTGCCGCGCTCTCCGCTGCGCGCGCCGCGGGGCTCGAGCTCGTCGTCGTCGGCCCGACGAAGGACGAGCGCGTGGCGGCCGAGCTGCGCGCGCACGGCGCGCGCCTCGAGGGGTACGTCCCGACGGAGCGGCTGGCGGAGCTCTACCGCGGAGCCGCGTGCCTCGTCCAGGCATCCCGCCACGAGGGGTTCGGGCTGCCGGTGATCGAGGCGATGGCGTCCGGGACGCCGGTTGTCGTCGTCCCCGATCCGGCGCTCGTGGAGGTCGCGGGCGACGCGGCGATCGTCGTCCCGGAGGCCGAGCTCGCCGACGGCATCCGCCGCGCCACCGCCGGCCGGGACGCGCTCGTCCGGGCGGGGCTCGAGCGGGCGCGCGCATTCACGTGGGAGGCGGCGGCCGAGGCGACCGTCGCCGTCTACGTCGAGGCACTCGCGTGATGGGCGTCTCCGCGGTCGTCGTCTCGCACGGTCATGCGCGCGAGCTCGACGTGCTCCTGCCGCTGCTTCTGCCCCAGGTCGACGAGCTGGTGATCGTCGCCAACATCCCGGGCTCCGTCCCGCGCGAGCTCGACCGCCGGGTTCGCGTCCTCGAGAATGCGCGGCCGCGGCGGCTGTCCGAGAACGTGAACCTCGGCGTCGCGACGACGACGGGTGAGTTCGTGCTCTCGTCGAACCCGGACGTCGTCCCGGCTCGCGACGCCGTCGGCGCCCTGTACGACTTCGCGGTGACGCGCGAGCGGTGCGGGATCGCCGGGCCGCGGACGATCTGGCCGGACGGGGCCTGGCAGCCGACGCGGCGGGACTTCCCGACCGTGCGCGGCACGATCGTCCGCCGTACGCCGCTTCGTCGGCTCCTGCCGCCGCTCGAGCGTCAGCAGCAGCACTACCACCTCGGCGAGGACGTGAGCGATCCGGTCGAGGCGGACTGGCTGCTCGGCGCCTTCCTGCTCCTGCGCCGGACGATGCTGGCCGAGATCGGCGGCTTCGACGCGGGGTACCGCCACTACGTGGAGGACATCGACGTCTGCTACCGGGCGATGCGCGCGGGCTGGGAGCGCTGGTACGTCCCGTCCGCGAGCGTGACGCACGACTGGGCGCAGGTCACCGACCGGCGGCTCCTCTCCCGCCACGCGCTCTGGCATGCGCGGAGCATGGGCCGCTTCGTCCGCAAGCACCCGGAGACGCTCGCGCGACTGTGACGTCGAAGGAGGATCAGTACGCCCGCAAGGCGGCAGGCTGGTCGGACGACGAGTACGCGGACGCCCGCGCGTACCTCGACCATCGCGCCGAGCTGGTTGTCGGCCTCGGCGTCCGGCTCTCCCCCGGCGACGAGGTGCTCGACCTCGCCTGCGGCGACGGCGGCCTCGGCGAGCACCTGCTCGCGCGCGGTCTGCGCTACACGGGAATCGACGCGGAGCCGGCGATGGTCGACGCGGCCCGCCGCCGTCTCGGCCACCGGGCGACGATCGGGGTCGGCGACCTCAACGCCTTCGTGCCGTCGGCCCCCGTCGCCGCGACGACCGTGTTCCGTGCGATCTACTACGCGCACGATCGCGCAGCGTTCTTCGCGCGCGCCGCGCGGTTCACCGAGCGGAAGCTCGTCTTCGACCTGAACCCCCGGCAGTACCCGGTCGACCTCGTCGTGGCCGAGCTCCATGAGGCCGGCTTCGACCGGATCGTGTTGCGACCGTTCTTCGTCCCCCAGACGCAGCGGCTCCCCGCCGCGGCGATCGCCGTCGCGAAGGCGGCGGAGCGCACCGGCGTGCTCGCCAGGCTCGTGCTCCGCGCGCGGTTCACGTATCTCGTTGCCGCCTGTCAGGCGCGTTAGGAGGGCACGATGTCGAAGGAGACGCGCGCGCCGAGCGCGCGGCGCTCGCCGGCGGAGCCCTTCGGGTCGATCTTCGCCGGGACGAAGGTCTGGATCCCGACCTCGACGCGCCACGGGACCCGCGGCGTGGGGAGCGCGACCGTGCGCGAGCCGCAGGCAGGGACGTAGCGTGTCTCGGACCCGGTCTCGCGCACGATCGCCGGTTGCTTGTCCGGGCCGCGACCGAGGACGCCGATCCGCACGACGGCGTCGCCCGGCAGGTGCACCCCCTCCGGGCAGAACGTGTCGCGCGACAGCGTCACGACGGCTGTCCCCGTCCCGCCCTCCGTCACGTCGAACCGGTTGTAGGCCGCGCGGGCCGGCACCTCGGGATTCCCCGGATCGCCGACGATCCACCCGTCGCCGGCGATCCCGGTCGTGTTCGAGGAGAGCCGGATCGGCTTGCCGTCGAGCCTGACGAGCGTCGATCCCTGGTTCGCAGCGACCTGCTCGCCGGCCACCTCGACGCCGCCGCTCGCGAGCACGAAGTCCGTACGCGGGTTCGGCCAGAGCGTCCCGTCGACGTCCTGGAGGTCGGGCGTCAACGTGTGACCCGGCCCGGGGCCCGACCCGTCGACGCTCCAGACCTTTGCGATCGACCGGTTCCAGAACTCCGTCGAAGGCACGCCGAGCGGGTTGTCCGACATGTGCTGCCCGAGCATCACGACCGAGCCGGAGCCCGCTGCGCGGTCGACCCAGTCGTTCGGCTTGGGGATGTTGCGCTCGACGAGCGAGCTGAAATCGTGCTCGCCGATCGACGCGTAGATCTCCGCGGTGACGTTCCAGACGAGGAGAGCGACGGCCACCCCGACGGTGACGGGCACCGCTCGCTTCGCGAGCCGCGCGCGCAGGCGTCGTCCCGACCGCGAGGAGGATGCCGGCCGAGAGGAGGGTGAGCACCTCGACAGCCGTCTCGATGCGGCCGACCGGCCACGCCCACTCCCGGTTCGCGAGCGCGAGGATCGCGAGGCCGTGAGCCTCGTAGTAGGGGAAGTTGTCGAGCCCTCGTTCGATCGGGACCCAGACGACGAGCCCGAGGACGACCGCGGCGGCGGCGATCACCGCCCAGACGGGCGCGGCTGCGCGCTCGAGGAGGTACGCGGTGGCGACGAACGCGAGCGGCGCGAGGTAGAGGAGGTTGCGCTCGACGACGAGGCTCGAGAACGTCGTCGACAGGTACGCGCCCTTGACCGCGGCATACCAGCCGAAGCTGACCACGGCACCGCCGGCGACCACGACGAACGCCCACACACCCGGCCGGTCGCGCTCCGCCCGCGGCACGGCGAGCATCGCAAGGAGCGCGATCGCGGGGAGGATGCCGATCCCGATCGCGAAGGCGCCGCCCGCCCAGCTGCCGTACTCGACCATCCGCCCTTTCCAGAGGGTCGTCGCGGTCGACCACTCGTTCGAGCGGTGCCCGAGGAACGCCACCATCGCCACGACCGCGCCGACCCCGAGCACGACGGCCCCGACCCAGTCCCAGCGTGACCAGGCTGCGCGCCAGCGGCGCAGCGACTCGGTCCGCCAGGCGAGCGCCACGAGCCCGAAGCCGAGCGCGCCGAAGAGCGCCACCAGCTGCGAGCGCACGAGCACGGCGAGCAGGCACGACGCGAACGCGAGGGCGATCGGCCACCGCCCGGGACGGTCGACCGCGCGCACGACGAGCCAGAGCGCGATCGTCGACGCCGGATACGCCCACGGCTCCTCGACGAGGATCGGCGAGTACGAGAGTGCCGGCCCGGCGATCGCGGCCACGGCCGCGAAGTACGCCCAGCCCGGTGACAGCAGGCGACGAGCGAGGAGGAACGCGGGGAAGATCGCCCCGGCCATCACGAACGCCTGGACGCTCTTGATCGCCTCGTACGCCGTCGCGACGGGATGGAGCCACCACAGCGGCGCGGTCAGCCAGGGGACGAGGCTGGTGAACCCGTACGGCTCACCGCGGCGCGCTGCGTGGCCGGTCTCCGCGATCGCGCGTGAGATCTGGGTCGTCTCGAGCTCGTCCGAGAAGATCGTCGGCGTCTCGCGCCGCCAGGCCTGCCACGCGTAGAGCGTCGCGAGGAGCAGGTACGCCCCGACGAGCGGAGCGATCGACTCGAGCCGGGTCCGCACCTCCGGCCTCGCGCCGCGCAGATGCGAGCGGCGTCGCGGTTGCCTCGGCGCTCACTCGGCGACGGCTTGGGTCGGCGCCGGGGTGGTTCGGAGTCGTTCCCGCAGCACGCGATGCGGCACACCGGCCGCGTCGCAGGCGCGGTCGATCGCCTCGAGCTGCTCGGCGGGCGCGTCGGGGATCGTCACGACGAGCTCGTCCGCGCGCGTCGTCTCGAGCGCGGCGGCCGCATCGTCGATCGCTCCGAGCACCGGAACGCCCTGCACCCGGCGACGGAGAAGCCGTGGGTTGTCGTCGAGGAAGCCGACGACCAGGGCATCCTCGCTTCCGCGCAGGTCGTGGACGACGCCCCGCCCCGCCTGCCCTGCGCCCACGACGAGCACGCGGCGGCGGGCATCGCCCGTCGCGCTCCCCTCCTCCGGAACGAGCCGCACGAACCAGCGCGACACCGCTGCGAGCGCGGCGGCCGTGACGCCGTAGACGAGGAACACACCCCGCGGGAAGTCGCCGAGGTCCCGCGTCGCGAGCACGATCCCGTACGCGAGGACGGTCGCGATCCCCGAGGCGATCGCGATCGTGAGCAGGTCGCGCGTCGTCCCGTAGCGCCAGGCGCGCCGGTAGACGCCAGCGAGGACGTAGACGACGTACGTCGCTCCGAGCACGATCGGGAGCGCCGCGAGGAACGTACCGCGTTGGAGCTCCGTTCCGCGGCCGTCGACGAACAGGAGGTACGACGCGAGGAAGGCGCCGCTCACGAGCATCGCGTCGACGAGCAGCTCGACGAGGCGGCGCGGCTGGACCCCGACCGCGTGGCGGAGCCTCGTGTCGCCGGGCCGCCCGCGGCGCTCCTGCTCGGAGAGCTCCGCGAGGAAGCTGCCGAACTGGACGAGCAGGGCGAAGGTGACGAGCACGCCGAGCGCGGTGATCGCAGGACGGTCGAGCACGTTGTACGCGACGGACGTCCCGCCGAGCGCGACGGCGATCAGCGCGAGCAGCGCTACCGCCTTCGTCTCGGAGAGGCCGTAGTAGACGAGCCGGTGCGAGGTGTGGTCGCGGCCGCCCTGCGTCACCGGCCGCCGCTCGGCGAGCCGCCGTACCGTGACGAGGGTCGTGTCGAGGATCGGGATCGCGAGGACGAGCAACGGCAGCAGCATCGTTGCGACCGTGGTGCCCGCCGTCGTCCAGCTCGCCGCGAGGCCGAGGGCAGCGAGGAGGAACCCGAGCAGCTGGCTGCCGGCGTCGCCCATGAACACGCGGGCTCCGTCCCCGGGCCGCAGGTTGAACGGAAGGAACCCGAGGCACGCGAACGCGAGCGACAGCGCGAGGACGAGCACGAGGTCGTTCGGATGGACGGTTGCCGCGTCGATCGCGAAGTAGAGGCAAGCGACCGTTGCGAGCGTGGCCGCGAGCCCGTCCATGTTGTCCAGGAGGTTGAAGGCGTTCGTGATGCCCACGAGCCAGAAGAGCCCGATCACGATGCCGAGCGCGTCGTTCGTGACGAGCTCGACCCGCAGGCCCGCCGCGATCGCGATCCCGGCCGCCGCGAACTGCGCGGCGAGCTTCGCAAGCGGGCTCAGGTGGCGGACGTCGTCGACGAGCCCCGCGACGAACAGGAGCGCGCACCCGGCGAGGATGCCGGCGAGCGTCCAGGACGGCTCGACCGCGCCGGCCGCGAGCGCGAGCGCGACGCCGGCCGCGAGGCCGCAGGCGATCCCGATGCCCCCGAACGTCGGGGTGGCCCGATCGTGCCAGCGCTCGCCGGTCGGTTGGGCCACGAGCCGTGCCGCGACCGCGGGGGCGCGCAGAAGGGCCCAGAGGGCGAGCGCCGCGACAGGCATGGCGGCGATCGTGATGGCCGCTTCCACGGTTGCACAAGGGTAGCGGGCGTCCCCCACGAGTCCCATGCTCTGCGCCGACGTGGCGGCGTGGGGTGCCGTCCCTACAATCGGCGCTCGTGAGCGTCTACGCCGACCTGCTCCGGCACCGCGAGCTCTTCGGCTCGCTGTTCCGCCGCGACCTGCGCGCGAAGTACAAGGGCTCGCTCCTCGGGCTCGCCTGGACGCTCGCGCTCCCGGCGGCGCTGATGCTCGTCTACCTCGTCGTGTTCGCCGTCCTCTGGCAGGCGGGGCCGACGGAGACGGACCACTACTGGCTGTTCCTCCTCTGCGGCCTGCCTCCCTGGGTCTTCTTCTCGACGTCGCTGCAGGGCGGCTCCCGGAGCATCGTCGAGAACGCGCCGATCATCCGCAAGGTCCGCTTCCCCCGTCAGCTCGTCCCCCTCTCGGCGGTGGCCACGGAGGTCGTCGCCTTCGCGGCGATGACCGCGATCGTCCTCGTGCTCGCCCTCTGGTTCCGGCCGGAGAGCCGGGACGTCGCGTGGCTCGCGATCCCCGTCGGCGCGGTGATCGTCGTCTTCACCGCGGGGCTCTCGCTCGCGCTCGCGTCGCTCAACGCGCTCTTCCGCGACGTCGAGTTCATCGTCACGGCCGTGCTCCTGCCGTGGTTCTTCCTGACCCCGATCCTCTACCAGCTCGACGACCTCCCGGGCGCGGAGTCGCGACCCTGGCTGGTCGACCTGCTCCACTGGGGCAACCCGCTCACGCCCGCCGTCGAGTCGTACCGGACGCCGCTCTACGAGGGCGAGCTGCCGCCGACGGGCGATCTCGTGTACGTCGTCGTCGCCGCGATCGTCGCGCTCGCGCTCGGTGCGCTCGTCTTCAGGTCGGTCGACGACCGGATCGCGTCGGAAGCCTGATCACCGCTCGTCCCTCGAAGAGGCCGACTCCCTCGTAGGCGGGCAAGCCGCGATGGCTGCCCGGCTCGAGACCGTCGACGAGCGACGGGAGGAGGAGCGGCGCGTCGAGCCGCGGGTTGCGGCCGCCGGGCGCCCACGCGGCCAGGGCGTGCGAGGCACGGCGGCGCTCGATCAGCCCCCCGACGGGGACGATCGCCGGGCCGACCGCCGCCCACCCCCCGGCGTGCGCGTCGAGCAGCAGCCGCGCCCAGTCCGGGCGCGGGCTCGGCGCCCGCGACGAGGTGGGCCGTCGCCGCCGGACGGTCGGTCACGACATGCTCTTCCTGCGCGGCGAGCGCGGCATCCGTGCGCGAATCCGGCCCCCCGTGCACGACCACCGTCAGGCGTCGCTCGTCGATGAGCGGAGCCACCTCCACCTCGACGTCGTGGGTCGCGACGCCGACCTCGGAGAGCCAGAAGCGGTGCTCCTCGACGAGGTCGAAGCGGAGGAGGTAACGGCCGGGTGGGCGAGGTGCGTCGAGCGGGACGTCGAGGGCGACGATCTCACCGGGCGCGACCGGGCGAGCGAAGGCGGTGCGTGCGCCGTCCCAGACGATCGCGTTCCCGTGCGTGTCGAGCCAGTGGTAGGAGACCTGGAGGCCCTCGTCGTCGCGGGAGCGCCAGGTCGCGCCGCCGCCGTTCTCGAGCACGACCCGCGCGGTCGTCCGGGCCCCCGCCCGCTGGGGCGCGAGCGTCGACTCGCGCCAGACCGGGACGAGCGGCTCCACGGCGCCGGAGTCTAGTGCGGCCGACGACGGCCGGGGCCCGCGAGCGAGGGGCTACCCTCCCGTCATGGCCGCACCTCTTCTCGTCCGCGCCGCTCGACGCGAGCCGGTCGAGCGCACGCCCGTCTGGTTCATGCGTCAGGCGGGGCGGTCGCTCCCCGAGTACCGGGCGATCCGCGAGCGGCACTCGTTCTTCGAGGTCGCCGGCACGCCGGAGCTGTGCGCGGAGGTGACCCTGCAGCCCGTGCGCCGGCACCGCGTCGATGCGGCCGTCCTCTTCGCAGACATCATGACCCCGGTCCTCGGCATGGGGATCGACGTCGACCTCGTCGAGGGCGTCGGCCCCGTCGTCGAGCGGCCGATCCGGACGCCCGCGGACGTCGAGCGGTTGCGCGTGCCCGACGCCGAGGAGGCCTTCGGGCCGGTGCTCGAGGCGGTGCGCCTCGTGCGCTCGGAGCTCGAGCCCGATCGCGCCGTCGTCGGCTTCTGCGGCGGCCCGTTCACGGTTGCCGGGTATCTCATCGAGGGGCGCCCGAGCCGAGAGCTCCCGCGGACGAAGGCCCTGATGCTCTCCGATCCGGCGACCTGGGCCGCGCTGCTCTCGAAGCTCTCCGAGACCTTCGCGGCGTACGTCGCGGCCACGGTGCGCGCGGGCGCGGACGTCATCCAGCTCTTCGACTCGTGGGTCGGGACGCTCTCGCCCTCGAGCTATCGCGAGCAGGTCGCGCCGTGGAGCGCGGCGATTCTGGCCGCGACCGAGCGCGCCCACGATCCACTTCGGCACCGGCGCCGGCCATCTCCTGCCCGACCTGGCGGCGGCCGGCGGTGACGTGATCGGGCTCGACTGGCGACTTCCGCTCGACGAGGGCTGGGCGCTCGTCGGCGACCGCGCGGTGCAGGGAAATCTCGACCCCGCGGCGCTCGCCGCGCCGTGGGAAGTTGTCGTGCGTGAGGCCGACGACGTGCTTGCGAGGGCGGCGGGACGCCCGGGCCACGTCTTCAACCTCGGGCATGGCGTGCTGCCGGACACCCACCCGGACGTGCTGACGCGCCTCGCCGAGCTCGTCCACGAGAGGACGGAGGCGACGGTCGCCGCATGACCGGCCCCGCAGTGATCCTGATGGCCTACGGGTCGCCGGACAGTCTCGCCGACGTCCCGGCGTACTACGCCGACATCCGCGGCGGCCGTCCGATCAGGTCGGAGCTTCTCGACGACCTCGTCGGGCGCTACCGGGCGCTCGGACTCGGCGACTCCGACGCGCCGTCGCCGCTCAACGCGATCACCGAGGAGACGCGGGCGCGTCTGGAGCGCGCGCTCGGGATCCCCGTGCTCACCGGCATGCGTCACTGGGAGCCGCGCATCGCCGCGGCCGCCGAGGCCGCGATCGAGGGCGGCCACGACCTGCTCGTCGGGCTCGTCCTCGCGCCTCACTGGTCGACGCTCTCGATCGCGAAATACGAAGAGCTGTTCGATGCCGCCGTCGGTGGACGCGTCGAGACGCGCTTCGTCCGTTCCTGGGGCGACGATCCGGCGCTCGTCGCGTTGCTCGCGCAGCGCTGTCGCGCAGCGCTGGACGGACGTTCCGCGCATGTCGTCTTCACGGCTCACTCGCTGCCGAATCGCATTGTGCGATCCGGCGACACCTACCCGGAGGCGTTGCTGCAGACAGCACGTCTGGTCGCCGACGCCGCCGGGGTCGACAGCTGGACGTTCGCGTTCCAGAGCGAGTCCCCCACCGGCGAGCCGTGGCTCGGCCCGGATCTCCTGGAGCACCTCGCCGACCTGGGGGGCCAGGGTGTCGCCGACGTGGTGGTGTGCCCCGTCGGCTTCGTCTCCGACCATCTCGAGATCCGCTGGGACATCGACGTCGAGGCGGTGCGGCGGGCACGCGAGCTCGGCATGGTCCTCCGGCGCAGCCAGATGCCGAACGCCGAGCCGGATTTCGTGGACGTGCTCGCCGGCATCGTGCGCCGGCAGCTGGCGGCGGTCGCCGCCTGATGAGCGACGTCGCGCATCCGGACGCACGAGATCGTGGCATCACCCAGCCGGGAGGCGCGGTGCGGGCAGGCGAGGTCTCGGTCGACGGCGTCTCCCGGAGGTTCGTCGTCCGCGCGCGCGAGACCCACACGCTCAAGGAGCTCCTCGTCGCCCGAGGGCGCACGGGTGCCCAGGAGGTCTGGGCGCTGCAGGACGTCTCGGTCGCGATCGCGCCGGGCGAGGCGGTCGGTCTCATCGGGCGCAACGGCTCAGGCAAGTCGACGCTGCTCCGGCTGATCGCGGGGATCATCCGGCCGACCATGGGCCGGGTCGTGACCGGGGGGCGGATCGGCTCGCTGCTCGAGCTCGGCGCGGGGTTCCACCCGGACTTCACGGGCCGGGAGAACGTGGAGCTGAACGGCGCGCTGCAGGGCCTCTCCCGAGCGAGGATCCGCGAGCGCTTCGACGAGATCGTCGCGTTCGCCGAGCTCGAGGACTCGATCGACCGCCCGGTGAAGACGTACTCGTCGGGCATGACGATGCGGCTCGGATTCGCGATCGCGGCGTTCCTCGAGGCCGACGTGCTGCTCCTGGACGAGGTCTTCGCGGTCGGCGACGAGAGCTTCCAGCGCAAGTGCTTCGGGGTGATCGCCGCGTTCAAGGAGCGCGGCGGGACGATCCTGTTCGTCTCGCACGACGCCTCCGCCGTCGAGCGGCTCTGCGACCGTGCCGTGCTTCTCCGCGACGGTCGGCTCGCCTACGACGGCCCGGTGCACGAGGCGATCACCCGGTACCGACGTGCGCTGGCGGAGGAGGTCGGTGCCGCGTCGACGAACGGCGGCGCTCCGGCCGGCTCCGGCGAGGCCCGCATCACGACGGCGAGGCTCGTCGCTGTGGACGGGACGTCGCGAGAGCGGTTCCTCGCCGGCGAGCCCTTCGGGCTGGACGTGACGCTGGCCGGGGAGGCGACGGCACCGCTCCTCCACCTCGAGATGCGCGACGGCTCCGGGCTCCTCGTCGCGGAGGACGTCGTCGAGACGGCGGCGCTCGGGTGGGGTGGACCCACCGGAGAGCTGACGCTCCGCCTCGACGTCCCGGCGCCGCCCCTGCAGTTCGGCCGCTTCGACCTCACGCTGGCGCTGCTCGGCGACGACGGCCGCCTCCTCGACCGCCTGCCGCGCCCCGTCAAGCTGCTCGTCTATCCGGACGACGAGAGCCGCGGGCTCGTCCGGCTCGAAGGAACGTGGCGGCGAGAGGCGAACGAGGGGGAGCCGTGAGCTACAAGACCTGCCCGGACTGGCCGGCCCTGATGGAGCTGGCGCCCGATCTCCAGTTCAAGCACATGACCGTGCACGATGCGCAGCTGCCGTTCGAGGTCGTGGCGAAGATCCCGAGCGGGCTGTCGCTCGACGAGATCGAGATCTGCTGCGACGTCGAGCACCACGTCGTCAACGCATCCCACACGCATCCAGACGTCGTCGTCGCGCTCGAAAGCACGCACTGGTTCGAGGTCAACGAGTGGGCGACGACGGGCCCCGGCGCCGACTCGTCCGGCGCCGCGCCCCACGCCGCCTGACGCCTGACGGCGCCGCCACGTGTCGTAGTCTCCTGTCGTGCTGACCGTCGTCCCGTTCCGCGCCGAAGGCAAGACGCGCCTGCCCGAGGAGCTGCGGCGCGAGGTGGCGCTGGCGATGCTCGGTGACGTCGTCGAGGTCGCGCTCTCGATCGGCGAGGTGCGCGTCGTGACGGGCGACCCAGCGGCGAGGCTCGTCGCGGGGGATCTCGGGGCCCGGCTGATCGACGATCCCGGCGACGGCCAGGGGCCGGCGGTGGCGGCCGGCCTCGAGGGGGCGGATGGGCTCTGCCTCGTCGTCAACGCCGACCTCCCGCGCATCCGGCCCTCCGACCTGAACGCGCTCGCCGTTCCCGCCCTCCTCGGCAGGCTGGGCATCGTCGAGGCCCGCGACGGGACGACCAACGCGCTCGGCCTTCCGCGCGCCGACGTCTTCGCCCCGCTCTACGGCCCGGGCAGCGCGGGCCAGTTCCGGGCCCACGCGATCGCACTCGGGATGGACGTCGAGGACCTCACGCTCGGCAACCTCGTCGACGACGTCGACACCCTGGACGACCTCGCGCGCCTCGGGACGCAGGCCGGCGCACGCACAGCGGAGCTGCTCGAAGCGATCACACGTTGAGGGTCGTCTGCCTGTCGGGCGGCGTCGGCGGCGCGAAGCTGGCCTGCGGGCTCCACGACGTCCTCGCGCCAGGCGAGCTGACGGTGGTCGGAAATGTCGGCGACGACCTCGAGGTGCTCGGGCTCCACGTCTCGCCCGACCTCGATTCGGTGCTCTACGCGCTCGCCGGCCTCAACGACGACGCTCGCGGATGGGGGCGCGCCGGGGAGACATGGAGGACGCTCGAGGCGGTACGGGAATGGGGCGGCGAGGCGTGGTTCCAGCTGGGCGACCTCGACCTCGGATTGCACCTCGTCCGCAGCCAGGCGCTCCGCACGGGCGAGACCCTGTCGGGCGTCACCCGGAGGCTCGTCGCCGCGGCCGGGCTCGCGACGCATCTCGTGCCGGCGACCGACGACCCGCTGCGGACCTCGGTCGTGACGCCGGCCGGGACGTTCTCGTTCCAGGAGTGGTTCGTCGCGCGACGTCACGAGGACGAGGTCGACGCGATGGTGTTCGCCGGCGCGGACACCGCTGCGCCGGCGCCGGGCGTCCTCGAGGCGATCGAGGTCGCGGACGCGTTGGTCGTCGCCCCGAGCAACCCGTACACGTCGATCCATCCGATCCTCGCGGTCGAGCCGATTCGCGCGGCCGTCGCTGCGCGCACCGTCCGCTCGGTCGCCGTCAGCCCGCTGATAGCCGGCCGTGCGGTCAAAGGCCCGCTCGACCGTATGCTCACGCGCATGGCCGGCGGCACCACACCAGTGCATGTAACAGACTGTTACAAGGGCCTGATCGACGCGCTCGTGATCGACCGTGTCGACCGTGCGGATGCCGCGACCGCCGCGGACGTCCCGCTCGTCGCCGCCGACACGTTGATCGGGGACCGCGCTGCGGCGCGTCGCCTGGCCGAGGTCGTGCTCGAGGCTGCGGCGTGAAGGTCGCGGTCGTCGGTGGCACCGGGAGCTTCGGCATCTCTCTCGCAAGGCGCCTCACCGAGGGCGGCCACGAGGTGGTGATCGGGTCGCGCGACGCGGAGCGGGCGGCAGAGGCCGCCGCGCAGGTCGGCGCGGAGGGAGCAACGAACGCAGACGCCTGCCGCGTCGCCGACCTCGTCGTGCTCGCGACCAAGGCCGAGGCGGCAGTCGCGACCGCGGCAGAGCTCCGCGAGGCGATCGGCACGACGCCCGTCCTGTCGGTCGCGGCCGAGCTGGCCTTCGGCCCCACAGGGGTCGCGCCGACCACCGAGGCGACGTCGGTCGCCGCGCGCGTCCAGGCGGTCCTCGACGGTCCGGTGGTCGCAGGGCTGCACTCGCTCGCTGCGCGGAACCTCGGCGGCGACGCTCCGCCGGAGGAGGACGTGCTCGTGTGCGGGGACGACGCCCCGTCGAAGGCGACCGTCCTCGAACTCGCCGAAACACTCACGTCGGGACGAGCGATCGACTGCGGCCCGCTGGCGTCTGCCCGGGCGCTCGAGGGCCTGACCGCCGTGATCGTGAACGTGAACAAGCGCTACAAGGCCCACGCCGGGATTCGTGTCACCGGGGTCCGCTGAGACCCCCCGGAGTGCGGCCTTTGTGTTGAATCACCACAAGGTGGCCTCGGGAGTCGTCAGCGTGATTCCGCTCGAGGGCCTTCCGGAGCTCGAGGTGACCGACGACCTCGGCTTCCTGCTCCACGGCGCCGCCGAAGCGGCTGGAGGGCTCGAGGCGAGAGATGTCGTCGTGGTCGCGCAGAAGGCCGTCTCCAAGGTCGAGGGCCGAGTCGTGCGCCTGGCCGACGTCGAGCCGTCCGCCCGTGCGATCGAGCTCGCCGGCGACGGCGACCCTCGCCAGGTCGAGGTGATCCTCCGCGAGAGCCGGCAGGTCGTGCGCTCGCGTCCCCCGCTCGTGATCGCCGAGACGCGACACGGGTTCGTCTGCGCCTCCGCGGGCGTCGACGCGTCGAACGCGCCGGAGGACGGCACGGTCGTTCTCCTGCCCGTGGACCCCGACGGCTCCGCGCGCCGGCTGCGCGACCGTCTGGTCGAGCTCTCCGGCGCGGAGGTCGGAGTGATCGTGAGCGACTCGTTCGGCCGCGCCTGGCGCCAGGGGACGACGGACGTCGCGCTCGGCGTCGCCGGGATCGCGCCGCTCTTCGACCTCCGCGGGACGAGCGACGCGCGCGGCCGCGATCTCAGGACGACGCAGATCGCCGTCGCGGACGAGATCGCGGGGGCGGCCGAGCTCGTGCTCGGCAAGGCGCGCCAGGTTCCGGCGGCGATCGTTCGCGGGGTCGACGCGCGCGGAGACGGCAGCGCGGCGGAGCTCGTCATGCCGCGCGAGCGCGACCTCTTCCGCTGAGCTACTGCCGCACCGCGGAGACCGCGCGCTCGAGCTCGCCGGCGGAGAACGCACCCTCGAGCTTCGTGCGGATGATGCCTTTGCGGTCGACGACGAACGTGAACGGCTCGGTCGGGAGGCGCCACTGCGTGACCCACTGGTTGACGCCCTTCGCCGGATCGTTGTCCTTGTAGATCTCGACGTGGATGAAGCGGACGCCTTTCGAGCGCGGCTGCTTCCCCACCGCGGAGACGACGTCGACGACCGGCCCGCACGTACGCGACTGGCAGAACTGCGGCGTCGCGAAAGCGAGCACGAAGGGCTCGTGCGCCGCGAGCGCCCGCGCGACGGACACCTCGTAGAGCGCGCGGTCGGGATGGCGGGACGTGGTGAGCGCCGAGAGGTCCCCGCCGGTGCTCGCGAGGGTCGGCGTCTTCGACGGGATGGCGCGGTCACCGACGGCCGGGGCGATGCTCTTCTTGCGGACGACGAGGTTGCCGAGTGCCTGGATCTTCGTGCCGCCGACGGGCTCCGCCATGTACCAGTACTTGCCCGGGGTCGGCACGACGACCTTCGCGACATAGATCCCGTCCGCGTCGGCGGTGTCGCCGCCCGGCACCCCGATCGGCTCGAGCCGCGCGGTCGTCGTCGCGAACGGCACCTGCTCGAGGCCGCGCGCGACCCAGACCCGCGCCGTCGGCCGCTCGATCAGCCGCGACTGCCGGTCGACGACGAGGAAGCTGATCCGGTTCGAGCCGACGGCGTGGTCGGACGTCCCGGCGACGACGCCGACGTCCTCACCGGGCGCACGCCAGAGCTGCTCCAGCGTCTTCTGCGCCGAGGCCGATGCCGTGGTCGTCCCGGGCGTCGCGTCGTTCGAGCCGCCGCCACACGACGCGGCGAGCAACACGGTCCCGAGCCCGATGACGATCGGGGCGAGGGAGGGCCGGCGCACGGATCCAATGTAGACGATCGACCCCGGACAGCCGTGCCGCGTCGGACGCGGTCTCCCCGCGCGGCTGTCCGGGATCGATCAGGCGGCCCTCGAGAGGGCCACGATCAGTCTCCGTCCGAGAACGTGAAGCTCGGCCGCTTGAACTGGCCGAGCCAGGCTGCGATCAACGCAAGGTTGACGAGTGCGAAGGTCAGGCGCGCTCTGCTCACCGCGATCCTCCTTTCTCAGAAGCGGACGACCCGAAGCGCTTCGGCAGCGTTCCGGTACAACCGCGCCGCCTCGCGGGCGTCTCCCCGACGCTCCGCAAGGTCACCCAGCGCGACCCACGCCCCCGTCCGGTGCGCGATGGACGTCATCTGCTCGAAAGCAGCGTCCGCGGCCCGGAAGCACTCCTCCGCCTCATCGAGGCGTCCCCGCTCCAGCAACGAGCGACCCAGCACGAGGTTCGACTGGCCGATCTCGTCGAGGAAGTCCTCGCGCCCCTCGAGCAGCGCGAGCGCCTTGCGTGCATGTTCGTCGGCCGCCTCGTGGTCGCCGAGGTGCTCGTGCACCGCCGCAAGGCTCCCGAGAGCCTGTGCGGCGTCCGGCTGCGAGCCGGCCTCGACGGCGAGAGCGAACGACTTCGTGAGATGGTCGATCGCCTGCTCGGGATGCCCGAGCAGAAGCTGCAGGCCGCCCAGGTTGAGCATCAGGCGACCGGTGTTCCGCGCGTCGTTGAGCTCCGCGTAGATGTCCTTCGCCTGCACCGCGTACTGCCGGGCGAGCACCCAGTGACCCGTCTTCTCGGCGACCCACGAGGCCTGGAAGTACGCGCCGGCCACGATGCGGGGATCGTCGACCGCGAGCGCGAGCTCGAGCGCCCGCTCGGCGTCCTCGCGTGCGGCCTCGAAGTCGGCCTGACGGCGCCGGCAACGCGATCGCCACGCGAAGATGCGGGCGCGAAGCACGTCGCACGGGAGGCCCGACCGCTCGGCGAGCTCGAGGGCCTGGTCGAGCAGGCCGATCGCCGAGGGGATGCTCGAGATGCGGTAGCGGCAGCAGCCGAGGCGGAAGAGCACGTCGGCGCGGTCGATGTCGGAGAACTCCGGAAGCTCGGTGAGCTCGCGCGCCTCCTGGAGGATGCGGATCGCCTCCTGCGCGGCGCCGAGCTCCTGGAGCGCCCAGCCCTCCCCGGCGAGCGCGCGCAGCTCGAGCTCGGCCGAGCCCAGCGCGCGGATCTCGTCCCGCGCCTCGCGGAACGCTTCGACGGCCTCCTCGTCGCGGTGGGACTCGGAGAGCGCCTCCGCCCGTGCGAGCCTGGTCTCGACCCTCGCTCGGACGTCGGCGGAGACGCCGTGCTGGAGGTACTGGGCGTCGACGCCGAGTCGCTCTGCGAGCCAGTCGACGGTGTCTGCCGTCGGCCGAGTCTTCCCGCGCTCGATCTGGCTGACGTATTCCTTCGAGAAGCGAGCGCCGGCAAGCTCTGTCTGGGTCAGGCCCGCTGCGACCCGCAGGGCGCGCACTCGCTCGCCGACGCTGCGCGCGTGCGCAGGTGTCGAAGACCGGGAAGTGGCGGCCGCATCGCTCATTCCGCTGTCACTCAAGCCGCCACCTCCTCGGTCGTCCTCCCCCGATGGGGTGAAGCCGCTCGTCCGGTGCCCCAATGCATGGTGAAGTGGAGGATAGCGTGGATCACTTGACCGAGCTACTTGACTTTTTTCGCCATGGCCCGTAAGGTCATGTCACCAAGCACCCTCCAGACGCCAGGCAGGGTGCGCGGGGCGCAACCGACGGGTGGCGCGGAGGACCGGAGAACAGCGTGGCTGGGCCGCAGAGTCACGAGCTCCGTCCGACGCCTCCCTCCAAGGGTCGCCTCCTTCGAAACGCCCCCGGAAGCCGCAGCCGGGGGCGTTTCACGTTCTGGAACGCAACGTGACCAAGCAACGAAAGAGGGGAAAGAGAGGAAGAGGGAGAGAGATGAAGAAGACACTTGCCGCGCTCTGCGCGCTCGTGGCCGTCGCGGTGCTCGCCATGCCCGCGTCGGCGGTCACCGACGGCCAGCTCGACGGGGACGGACATCCCGCCGTCGTGCTCCTGCTGATGGAGGTCGGTGGACAGCCCGCGTTCCGGTGCAGCGCGACGCTGCTCTCGCCGACGGTCGTGCTGACCGCAGGGCACTGCACCAACAACTTCCCAGGGGCGCCGTACACGGGCATGCGCGTGTTCACGGAGTCGGACGTCGACAACGGCAACAACAACTACCCGTTGTCAGGGCCGAACAGCGTCGAGGCCGTGAGCTGGGCTGCGCACCCGCTCTACGAGACCGCGCCGTTCTTCGTCCATGACGTCGGCGTCGTGATCCTGAAGGCGCCAGGCGTGGTGCTTCCGCAGGACGAGTACGGCGTCCTGCCGCAAGTGAACCAGCTGGACGGGCTCAAGCCGCGACGGAGCGCGATCTTCACCTCCGTCGGCTACGGATTGCAGCAGTCGTTCCCCGACGCTGCATCCTGGAAGACCGTCGCGAACCGCGTTCGGATGGTTGCGCATCCGCACCTGATCCAGGTCAACACCGGGTTCACCGGGCCAGGCTCGTTGCTGCTCTCGAACAATGCCAACACCGGCGGGACGTGTTTCGGTGACTCGGGCGGCCCGAACTTCCTCGGCGACTCGCTGGTCGTCGCGGGAGTCACGTCGTTCGGCCTGAACAGCACGTGTGCCGGCACCGGCGGCGTGTTCCGGGTCGACCGGCCCGACGTGCTCGCGTTCGTCAACTCGTACCTCAACCCGTAGCCTCGAGCAGCGCACGCGGACAAGGGGGCCGGGCCTGGGCCCGGCCCCCTTCGCCGGCTGCTTCGTTTCCGGCTCTGCCGCCACCACCCCCGGTGTCGAGCTTCGCGCGGCACGCTCGAGCCCGCTGAGAGGTCGGCCGCAATCGGCGACATGTCGGTGAACATTCCCGGTTTGACAGGTACTCTTCTGGCGAATCTTGAGCGAGTGCCGGGGTGTCTCTGCGCCTCTCTGCCCGTTCGTGATGGGTCGAGAGGAGGTGGATGTGTATGGCAACCGGAACCGTGAAGTGGTTCGACGACGCCAAGGGGTACGGGTTCATCACCCCTGATGACGGCGGCAAGGACCTGTTCGTGCATCACAGCGGTATCGCCGGCGAGGGCTTCAAGTCCCTCAGTGAGGGCGCAAAGGTCGAGTTCGTCGCCGAGCAGGGTCAGAAAGGCCCGCAGGCGGTCAACGTCACCGCCCTCTAGAAGGGCGGCGTCCCGCATCGACGCGCGCGCCGGGAGGTCTCTCGGCGCGTGCTGTCACTCCCCGTCTTGGTGGGAAGGAGCTCATGGCACAGGAGGACAAGGTTCAGATGACAGGCTCGATCGTCGAGTCGCTGCGTGGCGGCATGCACCGGATCGAGCTCGACAACGGCCACGAGACGCTCGGCTACGTGAGCGGCAAGATGCGCCGCTACCGCATCCGCATCAACCCGGGCGACCGCGTCACCGTCGAGCTGTCTCCGTACGACCTGACGCGCGGCCGCATCACCTACCGCGAACGCTGACCGAGGGGTCAGGCCACGGTTGGTGGCGGCTTGGACACCGGCTCCGGAACCGGAACCTGGGCCCAGCTCACGATCTTGCCCTTGTGGACACGGAAGACCGCGGCCGCCTTCTGCCCGGGCGCGTCGCAGGTGCGGTGCCTCCCGTTTGCCAGGACGAAGACCGCCGTCGCGTTCTCGCCCTTGACCGCGATCGACACGATCCGGCCTGCGCAGGGAAGCAGGCTGTGCCAGAGCGCGATGTCCGAGTACGTCCGCAGGCGCAGGGCGGCACCGGCTTGCTCGAACACCGCCGGACGCGCGAACAGGTGGGCGATCCCCGCGTTGTCGTAGGCATTCAGCCGCCGGCTCCACTCGCGGACGACGCGCTTCGTCGCCGCGGGCGAGTCGCTTCGGGCAGCGCCCGCGGCAGGTGACGACACCAGTGCGACGAGGAGCGCACACGCGACGAACCGCATCCCTCCACGATACGCCGCCCCGCCCGGCGACGCACCCGGCGCCTACGATCGCCGGATGGACGGGGTCGAGCCCTTTCGGCGCGGGTTCCTGGCGGTGGCGCCTCTCTGGCTCGGGATCGTGCCGTTCGCGCTCGTGTACGCCGTGCTCGCGCGCGACGCGGGGCTGTCGCTGCTCGAGACGCAGGCGCTCTCCGCGCTCGTCTTCTCCGGGGGCGCGCAGGTCAGCGCGGTCGGGCTCTTCGGAGCAGGCGCCGCCGCGCTCGAGATCGTCACCACGACCTTCCTGCTGAACGTGCGTCACGTGCTCTACGGGCTCTCCCTCGGCCGGCGGATCCCGCTCGGAGGCTGGCGGCGTCCCGTGGCGGCGTACTTCCTCACCGACGAGGCGTTCGGCATCGTCTCGGCGAGCGGGGAGCGGACGTTCGGGTTTCTGCTCGGAGCCGAGCTGAGCCTGTTCTTCGCGTGGAACGTGGCGACGTTCGGCGGCGCGATCGCGGGCGCCACGATCACGGATCCGGAGGCCCTCGGGCTCGATCTCGTCTTTCCGCTCGCGTTCCTCGCCTTGCTCGTCCCGCTCGTGCGCACGCGGGTGGAGCTCGCCGTTGCTGTCGTCTCGGGTGCGCTGGCGTACGTGCTCTCGCGCGACCTTCCCGGCGGGCTTCCGATCCTCGTCACCGGACTGGTCGGCAGCCTCCTGGGCGCGGCGCTCACGAGCGGCCGCCCGGGCGAGGACGTCCGGCTCGAGGATGCGGCGCGGGAGGTCGCGTGACCTTCTGGGCGACGCGTCGCGGGGATGCTCGCGGTGACGTTCGGCTCGCGCTACGCCGGGGTGGCGCTGCGGGCCGAGCTTCCCGACTTCTGGGTTCGCTGCCTCCACTTCGTGCCGATCGCCGTCTTTGCCGCGCTCGTCACGCCGTCGCTCGAGGGCGATCTCGGCGAGGGCGAGATCCGCCTTGCGGCCGCGGGTCTCACCGCGCTCGTCGCCTGGCGGACGCGCAACCTCGGCCTTGCGATCGCTGGCGGGATGCTCGCCTTCTGGGCGCTGCGCTGGGTCATTCCGTAGCCGCCTCGCCGAGCAGCCAGCGCATGCGCTCGTGCTGGATCGCCGCGAGGTCGTCGTCGTCGAGCAGGCCGCCGACGCGGTCGGCGACGGAGCGCAGGAGCCCTCCCGCGATCATCACCCAGGCCTCGGCATCCGGGTTCCGCGCCTCCGGGATCACCCCGGCGTCCTGCCCGCGGCGGATCGCGGCGGCGACGTGATCGTGGACGGCCCGCATGTGACGCGCGACGTGCTTGCGGATCTCGCGGTCCTCGCCCGCCTCCGTGATGCCCTGGATCCAGAGGTTCGGCATCATCGCCTTCTTCCACCGCGTCGCCGAGGAGGGAAGCAGGAGCCCGCCCCGGACAGGGTCCGCCGGTGCCCCGCCGTTGCGTGTGGCGGCGAGAAGCTCCTCGGAGGAGCGGTCGAACGCGACGCGGAACTCCTCCCAGGCAGCGTCGAGGCACGCCGCCCAGAGGTCACGCTTCGACGGGAAGTGACGGTAGAGCACCGGCTCGCTGACGCCGGCCTCGCGCGCGATCTCCGCGGTCGTCGAGCCCGCGTAGCTGCCGGACGAGAAGACACGCAGCGCCGCCTGCACGATCGTGCGGCGTCGCTCGTCGGCGGGGAGCCGCCGCGGTCGGCTCACGCCGCCTCGGCTTGCGGCAATTGCTCCTCGGCGCCGCGGGTGCGGTCGTGCGGGCGCACGAGGATCGCCGCGACGACGGCGCCGACGAGCGCGATCGCGGCGGCGACGAGCAGCGCGTCCTCGAAGCCGGCCATGAACGAGTCGGGCGTCGGCGGCGTTGTCAGTTTCGACGCCATGATCGCGCCCATCAGGGCGATCCCGAGCGAGCCGCCCACCTGGCGGAGGGCGTTCAGCACCGCCGAGCCGACGCCCGCCTTCTCGACGGGCACCGCGCGGGTCGCGGCGGCCGTGCTCGGCGTCATCGTCAGGGACATCCCGAAGCCGCCGAGGACGAGCCCGGGCAGGAGCGTCCAGAACGTCGCGCTCTGTCCGAGCTGGCTGAAGTACAGGAGCTGGGCCGAGAGCATCACCATTCCCGCGGTCATCAGCCCGCGCGAGCCGAGGCGGTCGGAGAGCCTCCCGGCGATCGGCGCGACGAGGATGATCAGGATCGTCATCGGCAGGAACGCGGCGCCCGCCTGGACGGCCGAGTAGCCGAGGATGTTCTGCATGTAGAGCGAGACGAAGAAGAAGACGCCGAACATCGCGAGCGCGACGAGCAGGATCACGAGGTTGGCCCCCACGTACGTCCGGTTCCGGAAGAGCGTGAGGTCGAGCATCGGCGCACGCTGACGGCGCTCGAGCACGACGAACGACGTGAGCGCGACCGCCGCGAGCACGAAGGAGCCCACGATGCGTGGTGAGCCCCAGCCGTAGCCGTTCGCCTCGATCAGGCCGTACGTCAGCGAGAACAGGCCGATCGCCGAGGTCGCGAGGCCGGGGATGTCGAGCCGCTCGTGCGTCGGGTCGCGCGACTCGTCGATCAGGAGGAAGCTCGCGACGATGCCCGCCGCGCCGACGGGGACGTTGACGAAGAAGATCCAGTTCCAGCTGGCGTGCTCGGTGAGCAACCCGCCGATGAGAGGCCCGATCGCGAGCGCGAGCGCCGAGACGCCGGCCCAGATCCCGATCGCGGTGCCGCGCTGCCGCGGCGGGAAGGTCGCCGCGATGATCGACAGCGTCGCAGGGCTCATCAGCGCCGCTCCGGCGCCCTGGACCACACGTGCGGCGATCAGCTCGTTACCGGTGCTCGAGAGCCCACAGGCGAGTGAGGCGAGGGTGAACACGACGATCCCGACCACGAAGATCAGGCGCCTGCCGTACGCGTCGGCGAGCTTGCCGCCGATCAGCATGAGGGCAGCGAAGGTCAGCGCGTAGCCCGAGACGATCCACTCGAGCTCCGACAGCCCGACGCCCAGGTCGCGCTGGATCGAGGGCAGTGCGACGTTCACGACCGTGTTGTCGAGCATGATCATGAACAGGCCGAACGACACGGCCGCCAGGGTCCACCACTTCTTGTTCGCCTCGGTGACCAGTCCCCCGAGCATCGTCCGCCTCCCTCCGAAGTTAGCGTGCGCTACGTTAGCAAACGCTAACTCCCGATCGGGCGGTTAACAGGACCTCAACCCCCGTTTCCGTACGATCGGGGAGTCGTGCCCGTCTACATCTGCCCCAACTGCCGCGAGCGGTCGGTGGACCTCGACGGCGTCGAGGGATTCAGCACGCAGGCGCCCCAGTGCCGGAGCTGCGGCTTCGGGTTCCTCTTCCAGCTGCTCGAGGACTACTACCCCGCACCGTCGACCGGGTTCGTCGTCTGCGACGCGGACGCACGCGTGCTTGCGGTCGGTCGCGGCGTCTTCGAGCTGACGGGATTTCGCGAGGGGGACCTGATCGGGCGGGACGTCGTCAGCGCATTCACGCTGTCGGACGCAGCGCCCCTCGCGGTCGTCCGCGAATGGGGTGTCCGCCGGCTCGGCGAGCAGCTCGAGCTGCGGACGCGCGCCGGTCTCACGAAGCCCGTGGTCGTCGACCTCTTCCCCGCCTACGACGACGACGGCGGGCTGCTCGTGGCGCTCTCCGCCCGGTAGCCGTCAGCGCGGCACGATCCAGACCTGGCGGGCGACCGCCAGGGCCGTCCCGTCCCGGCCGTAGAGCGCGGTGCCCGCGAAGAGCTTGCGGCCCTCCTCGCCGAGCGGCCAGCCCACGACGACGCACGGCTCGCCTTCCTCCGGGAGCCGCTCGACGCGGGCAGTCATCCGGCCGAGGACGACCTCGCCGCGACCCGGGTCTCCCGCCGCGTACGCCCCGGGGCAGTCGATCGACGCCCAGACGACCTCGGGCGAGACGTCGTGGGCGATCCACGTCGTCGCAACGAGCCCGTCGCGCCCGGGAACCGGGCCGGGGTGGATCCCGAGCCCGCTGGCGTCGTCGCGGCTGCCGCAGACGAAGCACCCGGCGAACTCGGGTGGCCCGAAGGACCCGACGCCCTCCGCCGCGACCGCTGCGACGGCCGGATCAGGGGGTACCGGTGGCTCGAGCGCCGGCTCCTCGGGCCGAGCCTCGGCCACGAGCAGGTCGCCATCCTCGAGCAGGAGCCGCTCGCCGTCCCGCCGGATCGTCAGGGGCCGCTCGAGGGGCGGCGGCAGGCGCAGCGTCACCTCCGCCGGCCCGCCGATGCGCGAGCCGAGCAGACCGGCCGCGTAGCCGCCGTTCGCGGATCGCTCGGGCCCGCGATACCGGCGGTCGATGGTGACGGTCTCCCCAACGGCGGCCACGACGCTAGAGTGACGTTTGTGATCGTGAGACAAAAACCTCGAGGAAAGCAGCTCCGGGCAGGGACCGCCAGGATGCCCCGATGAGGATCGCGCTCGCCCAGCTGAACGTCGTCGTCGGCGACCTCGACGGCAACGTCGAGCGGATCGCCGGGGCCATCGCCGAGGCGCGGCGCGCGTCCGCCGACCTCGTCGTCCTCCCGGAGCTGGCCGTCACCGGGTACCCGCCCGAGGACCTGCTCCTGCGGCCCGGTTTCGTCCGCGCGGCACGGGAGGCGGTCGACGACATCGCGCGAGCCTGCACGGAGACCGTCGCGCTCGTCGGTGGACCGGCATTCGATCGCGACCTCGCGAACGCCGCCTTCGTCTGCTCGGACGGGGCCGTCCAGGGCGTCTACCGGAAGCACTTCCTCCCGAACTACGGGGTCTTCGACGAGCACCGGTACTTCGCGGCGGGACGAGAGCTCCTGCTCCTCGAGCTCGGGGACGTGCTCGTCGGCCCGACGATCTGCGAGGACGTCTGGCAGCCGGGCCCGCCCGCCACGGACCTCGCGCTCGCGGGCGCGACGCTGCTCGTCAACCTCTCCGCCTCGCCGTTCCACGTCGGCAAGGCCGAGGACCGCGAGGAGATGCTCGTCACGCGCGCCCGCGACAACGCCGTCTACGTCGCGTTCTGCAACCTGGTCGGCGGGCAGGACGAGCTCGTCTTCGACGGGCATTCGGTCGTGCTCGACGACGAGGGCGAGGTGATCGCCCGGGCAGCGGGGTTCGAGGAGGAACTGCTGGTCGTCGACGTCGACCCGACCGAGGCGATCGGCAGGCGCCTGCGGGATGTCCGTCGCCGCGAGCTCGAGCGGTCGCTCCCGGCCGCGCCCGCGGCGACGACGATCCGGCTTCCCGCGCCGCGGGCAGCCGTGATCGTCGATCGAGCCGACCGTGGCGCCGTTCGCACCGGAGCTCGAGCAGATGCGGCTCGCGCTCGGGCTCGGCCTGCGCGACTACGTCGAGAAGAACGGCTTCGGTGACGTCGTCGTCGGGATCTCGGGCGGGATCGACTCGGCCCTCACCGCCGCCCTCGCGGCCGACGCGCTCGGTCCGGAGCGCGTCCACACCGTCTCGATGCCGTCGCGCTTCTCCTCGGAGGGAACCCGCGACGACGCGCGCGAGGTGAGCGAGAACCTCGGCGTCGATTTCCGCGAGATCCCGATCGAGGGCGTCGTCGGGGCGTTCCACGACGCGCTCGGCGGGCTCGAGGGCCTCGCCGCGGAGAATCTCCAGGCCCGGGCCCGAGGGACGCTCCTGATGGCGCTCTCGAACACCTACGGCTGGATCGTCATCTCGACGGGCAACAAGTCCGAGACGGCGGTCGGCTACTCGACGATCTACGGCGACATGGTCGGCGGGTACGCGCTCTTGATCGACGTGTTCAAGACGGACGTGTTCCGGCTCGCCCGCCATCTGAACGACCGGGCCGGCCGGGAGCTGATCCCCGTCTCCACGATCGAGCGCCCGCCGACGGCCGAGCTGCGCGCCGATCAGCGCGACGACCAGTCGCTCCCGCCGTACGACGTGCTCGACCCGATCCTCGAGGCGTACGTCGAGCTCGACCGCTCGCGCGAGGAGCTCGAGGCGACGTTCGATCCCGCGGTCGTGGAGCGGATGCTCCAGCTCGTCGACCGCGCCGAGTACAAGCGCCGCCAGGCGGCGCCGGGGGTCAAGCTTCGGCCGCGAGCGTTCGGGCGCGACTGGCGGACGCCGATCACCAACCGGTGGCGGGGCTGAAAGCCGCGCTACCGGCTCGGGCGGCGCGTCTGCCGCGTCGGCTTGCGGTGTCCGACCTGGAGTCGGACACCGTCGTCTCGCGCGGGTGTCGGACTGAAGTCCGACAGGGGGCGCCGGCCGTTACCGGGTGAGCTCGGCCAGCGCCGCGACCGTCCGCCAGTTCCGCACGGTGACGGTGGTCGGGAGCCGCTGCTTCGTGAGCGCTTCCATCAGCTTCGAGCGCGCCTGGCCGTTCGGCACGCTGACGTAGAGCTCGCGGCCGACGACCGTCAGCTCGTCGGGGAGGTAGGCGCCGAGGTCGCCGAGACCGAGCTGTCCCAGCTCGAGCGGCTCGCCGAGGAACGCGACGACCAGCTTCGTCGGGTCGCCGACCTCGTACGGGCTCGCCTCGACCACACCGCCGAGCTCGACGCCGGTGCGGATCACCACGGGCACGTCCAGGCCCGTCGCGTCGGCGATCGCCTGCTCGAGCTGCGTCGCGAGGTCGTCCGGTGCGGCGGGATCCGGCGCGAACACGACGTTCCCGCTCTGCAGGTACGTCTCGACGTCCGTGTGGCCGAGCGTCGTGACGATCTCCCGCAGCGCCGGCATCGCGATCCGCTTGTGCGGCCCGATGTTGATCCCGCGGAGGAGCGCGGCCACCCGCATCCGTGGAGTCTGCCTGGTCTGGAGGTCAGGAGACGAGCGCGCGGAGCGTCGTGAACCAGCGCAGGCGCTCCTTCCAGGGGACGGCGGCGTTCGCGGGGGACGTCGACGGCAGCACGAAGAGCAACGTCTCGCCGAGTCGTCGCTCCTGGAGACCGTGGGCAGGACGGCCCCCGAACGGCCCGCGATATGCCTCCTTGCCCACGAAGCCGATCGCGCGCGGCTCGAGCTCCCGCGCGAGCTGCTCGAGGCGCTCGGCGCTTCCGGCGAAGTCGCCTTTCCGCAGGTCGGACGAGCCGCGCGTCGTCCGGTAGGCCGCGTTCGTGATCCCGATCCCGTAGCGCAGCACGTCGAACTGCTCGGAGGGGTCGACGAGGCGCGGCGTGAACCCGGCGGCGTGCAGCAGCCGCCAGAAGTCGTTCCGCGGGTTTGCGAAGTGGGCTGCCTTCCGGTCCGAATGGAGGCCGGGGTTGATCCCGCAGAAGACGACGTCGAGATGCCGTGCGAGCACGTCCGGGACAGCGCTCCTCGAGTGCGACCCGTCATGATGATCGCGAGCCGGAAACATCATCCCGAAGCTGCCCACGTGCAGCCGAGCACAGGAGGCGTTGTGGCTTTCATGGTCCATCATCTCAAGGTCGACGACTTCGACACCTGGAAACCGTTCTTCGATGAAGATCCGGTCGGCCGCAAGCAGGCGGCGAAGGGCCACCTCATGCTGCGCAGCGTTGACGACCCGAACGAGGTGTTCACACGGGTGGAGTTCGACTCGCTCGAGGAGGCGAAGGCGTTCCGCGATCGTCTCGTCGCCTCAGGCGCGCTCGACCAGACGACCGTGTTGACGCCGCCGACGGTCGTGGAGCTGGTCGAGAACATCACGTACTAACGGCTCCCAGGCCGTCACCGGCTGCGTTGGAAACATAGGAATACTCCTCAAGACGACGTCGAGTGCCGGCGCGAGCACGTCCGGGACGGCGCTCGGTGTGGTCACGCCGTCTGCCCGGAGGCTACGCGGCCTCGGGCTCGCGCTCGTCGCGCAGCGCCTCGAAGGCGAGGCGGATCCGCTCCGTCAGCACGGCGACGGACTCCGGGGCCGCGTCCCCGGGCCGCATCACCCTGACGGCGTCGTCGCCGCCCACCCAGCCGTAGCACCGGAGGTAGCACTCCTGCTCGTTCAACGGCCGCAACCGCTGCATGGGCCCGAACCGTACGCTGCGGACCGGACGGCGCCTGTTGTCTACGCTGCCGTCATGGCCCCCGGCGCGAAGTCGTTCGACTACGAGGTATGGCTGGACGAGACGTGGGATGCGTGGTCGGACCGCGGGGGCGGTGTCCTCGCGGGGGCCGACGAGGCCTCGTGGACACCGGAGCACCTGCTCCTCGCCGGGCTCGCGCGCTGCTCGGTGACGAGCCTCCGCTACCACTGCGTCCGCGCCGGGATCACCCTCACGGCCCGCGCCTCGTCCCACGGGACGGTCACTCGGCGCGAGGAGGACGGGCGTTTCGCGTTCGTCCTGATCACCGTCGAGTGCGAGGTCGCTCTCGAGCCGAAGCCCGACGACGAGACCGTCGCCGGGCTGCTCGCGAAGGCCGAGCGAGATTGCTTCATCGGCGCGTCGCTGACGGTGGCGCCGGCGTATACGTGGAGGGTGGCGTGAGCAGCGGTGTCGCGGCCGCGACAGCGGACGCCTTCAGGAGCTCGACCGCCGCCGAAGGCGGCGTCGCCTTGCGGAAAGAGGAGCGAGATTGCTACATCGGCGCGTCGCTGACGGTGGCGCCGGGGTCTACGTGGAGGGTGGCGTGAGCGCGACCCTCCTCGACGTCGGCGCGGTCCGACGCCGCTTCACCGCGCTCGACCGACGGCTCGCGTTCTTCGACGGCCCGGGCGGCACGCAGTGCCCCGACGAGGTGATCGACGCGATCGCGGGCTACCTGCGCGAGGACAACGCCAACATCGGAGCGCCGTACGAGACGTCGCGGCGAACGGACGCCGTCGTCGACGCCGCGCACGAGCGCGCCGGGTCGTTCCTCGGCTGCGGCCCCGGCGAAGTCGCGTTCGGGCAGAGCATGACCGCGCTCAACTTCCTCCTCACCCGCGCGCTCGCACGCGAGCTCGAGGCCGGCGACGAGGTGCTGGTGACGCGCCTCGACCACGACGGGAACGTCGCGCCGTGGCTCGCGCTCGCCGAGGACATCGGCATCGTCGTCCGCTTCGTCGACGTCCACGACGACCTCTCGCTCGACCTCGACGACCTCGCCGCGCAAGCGCTCGTCGAGGACGCGCGTCGTGGCGTTCCCCGCGGCGGCGAACTCGGTCGGGCACGGCACCGGACGTGCGCCGCGTCGTCGAGCTCGCGCACGAGGCGGGCGCGCTCGCGTGGGTCGACGCCGTCCACTACGGCCCGCACGGGCCGATCGACGTCGCGGGCTGGGGCTGCGACGTGCTCGTCTGCTCGCCGTACAAGTTCTTCGGGCCGCACATGGGCCTCGCCTTCGGCCGCGAGGAGCTCCTCCGCAGCTGGCGGCCCTACAAGGTCCGGCCCGCGGCCGACGAGCCGGTCGGACACCGCTTCGAGCTCGGCACGTGCCAGCACGAGCTGCTCGCCGGGTTCGTCGCCGCGGTCGACTACGTGGGCTCGCTCGGCTGGGAGGCGATCACGGCGCAGGAGCACGCGCTGGGACAGCAGTTCCTCGACGGGCTCCCCGGCGGCGTCGTGCTCCACGGCCTGCCGACGATGGAGGGCCGTGTGCCGACGTTCTGCTTCAGCCTGCCGGGTCGCACCGCCCGGTCCGTCGCCGAGCACCTCGCCGGCCGTGACGTCGCGGTGTGGTGGGGCAACTACTACGCGCTCGAGACGATGCGCCTGCTGGGGCTCGACGAGGTCGACGGCGCCGTGCGCGCCGGCATCGTCCACTACAACACGGCCGAGGAGGTCGACCGGCTGCTCGCCGCGGTCGCGGAGCTCGTCTGAGGCTCCTCCTGCTGGGGGGCCCGAAGTTCCTCGGACGGGCCGTGATCGACGCCGCGCTCGAGCGCGGCCACGAGGTGACGCTCTTCAACCGGGGCACGACGGGCGCCGGGCTCTACCCGGCGCTCGAGCGGATCGTGGGCGACCGCGACGGCGGGCTCGACGGGCTCCGCGGCCGCGACTGGGACGCCGTCGTCGACACGTCGGGCTACCTGCCGCGGGTCGTCGGTGCGAGCGCCCGCCTGCTCGCCGGAGCGGCCGGCCACTACGTCTTCGTCTCGAGCGTCTCGGTCTACGCGTCGTTCGCCGCCGTCGTGGACGAGAGCGCTGCGCTTGCCGAGCTCTCGACGCCCGGCTCGGAGGACGTCTCCGCCGACTACGGCGCACTCAAGGCGCTCTGCGAGCGGGAGGTCGAGGCGGTGTTCGAAGGCCGCTCGACCGCCGTTCGGGCTGGGCTGATCGTCGGGCCTCACGACCCGACCGGCCGCTTCACGTACTGGCCGCACCGCATCGCTCGCGGCGGTGACCTCCTCGTCCCCGGGCCGGCCTGGCGGCCCGTCCAGTTCGTCGACGTGCGCGACCTCGCCGCCTGGATGGTCACGGCCGCGGAGGAGGGGCATCGGGGCCGTTCAACGCGACCGGCCCGTCGACCATGGGCGCGGTCGTCGACTCGGCGAGGCGCGTGACAGGCTCGTCGGCGCGCGCGGTCGAGGTCGACGATGCCTTCCTCACGGGACAGGGCGTGGGGGAGTGGATGGAGCTCCCGCTCTGGATCGACCCGTCGAACGAGGACTGGCGGCACTTCATGGAGGTCGACGCATCGAGGGCGCTGGCCGCAGGCCTGACCTTCCGCCCGCTCGACGAGACCGTGGCCGGCGCGCTGACCGACGCGGGACCGTCGACGGCGTCGGCCTCGGTGCAGACCGGGAGCGGGAGCTGCTCGACGCGTGGTGGTCGCGCGGCCTCGCCCCGCCGGCGGCGGCTAGCATCGAGCCGTGGCGACCTTCGACCGCACCACGCTCTCCAACGGCACCCGCGTGCTGACGGCGGGGATGTCGCACGCGCAGTCGGTGTCCTGCTTCCTCATGTACGCCGCCGGCTCGCGCTACGAGCGGCGGGAGGAAGGGGGGATCGCGCACTTCGCCGAGCACATGCTCTTCAAGGGCACCGAGCGCCGGCCGACGGCGCGGGACATCGCGACCGAGATCGACACGATCGGCGGCGAGTTCAACGCCTTCACCGGGAAGGAGCTCACGGGCTACTACGTGAAGTGCGCCGCGGAGACGCGCGACGTGGCGCTCGACGTGCTCGTCGACATGCTGCGCAACTCGCGCTTCGACGCCGACGAGATCGAGCGCGAGAAGGGCGTGATCATCGAGGAGATGAACATGTACGCCGACACGCCGCGCAGCTACGTCGGCAACGTCTGGGAGCGCCATCTGTACGGCGACCAGCCTCTCGGCTGGGACATCATCGGCACCGAGGACACCGTGCGCGGCGCCACGCGCGACACGTTCCTCTCCTACATCGACCGCTGGTACCGGCCCGAGCGTCTCGTCGTCGGTATCGGCGGGAAGCTCGGCGACGACCTCTACGAGCGGCTCGAGGAGCTGCTCGGCTCGGTCGTCGTCGGCCGAGACCGGGACGGCCGCAGCGGTCGTCCTCCCCGAGAACGGGAGCGCCGTCCGCGTCCACACGAAGGCCTCCGACCAGGCGCACGTCGTCGTCGGCGCGCGGAGCTACCCGCACGGCCATCCCGACCGGTACGCGGTGCAGCTCCTCTCGACGGTGCTCGGCGGCGGGATGTCCTCACGGCTCTTCACCGAGGTCCGCGAGCGGCGCGGCCTCGCCTACTACGTTTTCTGCGCGAACAACTCCTACGCCGACGCCGGCGCGCTCGCCGCGCAGGCCGGCGTCGACCTGAACAGGATCGACGAGGCGATCGAGACGATCGTCGCCGAGCTGCGCCGCGCCGCCGCCGAGCCCGTCCCTGCGGACGAGCTCGAGAAGGCGCGCTCGTTCACGAAGGGACGCTTCGTGCTCGGGCTCGAGAGCCCGCACGCGACGATCATGTTCGGCCTCCGCCGCGAGCTCCTCGAGGGCCAGGCGGTCGAGCCCGAGGAGGTGCTCGCGGGCCTCGACGCCGTCACCGCCGATGACGTCCAGCGCGTCGCGGCCGACATCCTGGGCAAGGATCTGCGCCTCGCCCTGATCGGGCCGTTCGACGACCCGGCCCGGTTCGAGCCGCTGCTGGCTTCCTGACGCAGGCGCGGCCGCCGCCCCGAGCGCCGCCCGAACGAGTCCGCTAGCGTGCCGCCGCATGGAGCGCCGCGGCGGCGCGTCGCAGGGCGAGGCCCTCGTCACGTGGGCGATGTGGGCGGTCGTCCTCGCGGTCATCTTCGTGACGTACTGGCGGCTCCCGCCGGACACGCGGGCCGCGACCGACGATCTGTACCACGTCTCCGGGAACGGCCTGGTCGGCGGCCTCTCGCGCGTGCTCGTCGAGCTGAACTTCCCGCTCGCGCTGGTCGCGATCGTGATCGTCCTCGTGGCGGTCGACGCGCTGCCGCGCACGTGCCTGGGCGGTCGCGGCGCCCGCGATCGCCTCTCGGCGGTCGTCGCGTGGCCGGGCGTGCGTCGATCAGGACGACCTCGACGCGACGGGTCGTCAACGTGATCCCGGCGCTCGGAGTGGCTCTCGCGCTCTGCTTGACCGTCGCGGCGGCGCGGCGCGCGGGATGGGGAGTCGCGGGCCGCCTGCCACTCGACCCGGTGCGGATCGCGCTCGCGGTGCTCCTCCTCCTCGTCTCGATCCCCTGGATCGCCGCCGACCTCGGCTTCTTCCTCCCCGACGGTGTCTTCATCATGCGGCGGGTCGCCCTCGACACGGACGGTCTGCCGATCGCCGCCGTCCACCTCGGGCACCACCACGGGATGGACGGGACGCTCGTCGCGCTCAGCGCGATCCTCCTCTCGCGGCCGCGCCTGCGGCGGGGTGCGACCGCGTCGGTGACGGTCGTGGTGACGTCGCTCGCGTTCGCCTACGGGATCGTCAACTGCATCCAGGACACCTGGAACGAGCAGCTGGTGAAGCGCGGCACGCTCGAGTGGAAGATCCCGTCCGCGATCCTCCCTTCGCTCTCGGAGATCTGGCTCGTGATCCTCGTGCTGGCCGCGCTCACGGCGCTCGCCCTGCGCGGCGAGTCTCGGCGCGTAGACTCGGCCGCGTGAGCGAGAGAGACCTGCTCGCGCGGACAGCCGCGTTCGCGGCCGACTACCTCGAGACGCTCGACACGCAGGCCCGTCAGGCCGGAGCGTCGACTACCGCGAAATGCTCGCGGCGCTCGACGAGCCGCTCCCCGAGCGTCGGCTCCGACCCCGATGTCGTCCTCGACGACCTCGTCGACGGTGGCCGAGCCGGGGATCATGGCGATCGGCTCCGGCCGATGGTACGGGTTCGTCGCCGGCGGCGCCGTACCGTCGTCGCTCGCGGCCGACTGGCTCGTCTCGGCGTGGGACCAGAACACCGGCCTCGCCGAGCCGACACCGGCGACGTCGGCACTCGAAGTCGTTGCCGGGAGGTGGGTGCTCGAGCTGCTCGGGCTTCCGCGCGCATTCATCGTTCGCGTTCGTGACCGGGTGTCAGATGGCGCACGTCACGTGCCTCGCGGCCGCACGCCATGCCGTCTACCGCCGCGCCGGCTGGAACCTTCCCGAGCGGGGGCTGGCGGGGGCGCCTCCGCTTCGTATCGTGCTCGGCGCCGCCCGGCACGTGACCGTGAAGCGGGCGCTCCGGCTGCTCGGCATCGGGAGCGAGCAGGAGGTCGTCCTGCCTGCCGATCGCGAGGGGCGCATGCGACGTGGAAGCGCTCCCAGGGGCACTCGAGAGCGACGTTCCGGCGATCGTCTGCGCGCAGGCAGGCGACGTCAACACCGGGCGCATTCGACGACGTCGCGGCCGTCGTCGCCCACGCACACCGGGCCGGCGCCTGGGTCCACGTCGACGGTGCGTTCGGGCTCTGGGCCGCGGCGAGCCCGCCGCTGGCGCACCTCGTCGACGGCCACGCCGATGCCGACTCCTGGGCAACCGACGCGCACAAGTGGCTGAACGTTCCCTACGACTGCGGCATCGCGCTCTGCGCCCACCCGGCCGACCACGAGGCGGCGATGGAGTACGCAGCCCCGTACCTCGATGTCTCCGAGGCCGCGGTCGCCCGCGACCCGATGGGCTACAGCCCCGAGTTCTCGCGGCGCGCGCGGGCCGTGCCCGTGTGGGCGGCCGATCAGGGAGCTGGGCCGCGAGGGGGTCGCGGACCTGGTCGAACGCTGCTGCGCGCACGCACGCGCGATCGCGGACGGCCTCGCCGCTCTCCCGGGATGCGAGGTGCTGAACGACGTCGTCCTCAACCAGGTGCTCGCCCGATTCGAGGACGACGCCCGGACGCAGGCGATCCTCGCCGCGGTGCAGGCGGAGGGCGAGGCGTGGATGAGCCCCACCACGTGGGACGGGCGGTTCACGATCCGCATCTCGGTCGTCGGCTGGCGGACGACGGGGCGGGACGTCGAGCGGACGGTCGCCTCGTTCGCGCGAGCGGCCGCCCGTGCTTCGGAGGTGCCCGACTGAAGTCGGACACCGGGCATCAGCCCGACCTCAGCTGCTACGCGTCCTCGGCGGGAGCGTCCGCCGCGCGCTCGGCGATCTCGGAGACGACGGCCGGGTCGGCGAGCGTCGTCGTGTCGCCGAGGGGGCGGTGCTCGGCGACGTCGCGGAGGAGGCGGCGCATGATCTTCCCCGAGCGGGTCTTGGGCAGCTCGGGCGTGAAGACGATGTTCGCAGGCTTCGCGATCGGGCCGATCTTGTGCGCGACGTGGTCCCGGAGCTCCTCGAGCATCTCGACCGAGCCCGGATCGGAGCCCTTCAGCGTGACGTAGGCGACGATCGCCTGGCCGGTGGTCGCGTCGGAGCGTCCGCAGACCGCGGCTTCTGCGACCTTCGGATGGTCGACGAGCGCCGACTCGACCTCGATCGTCGAGATGCGGTGGCCCGAGACGTTCATCACGTCGTCGACGCGCCCGAGGAGCCAGAAGTCGCCGTCCGCGTCGATTCGCGCGCCGTCGCCGGCGAAGTAGAAGCCCGGGAAGCGCTCCCAGTAGGTCGCGCGGTAGCGCGCCTCGTCGCCGAAGATCCCCCGCGTCATCGCCGGCCAGGGGCGCTCGAGCACGAGGTAGCCGCCGCCCTGCTCGACGCGCTCGCCCGCCTCGTTCAGCACCGCGGCGACGACGCCCGGGAAGGGCTTCGTTGCGGATCCGGGCTTGGTCGTCGTGATGCCGGGGAGGGGCGTGATCAGGATCATCCCCGTCTCGGTCTGCCACCAGGTGTCGACGATCGGGCAGGTCCCGCCGCCGATGTGCTCGGAGTACCAGATCCACGCCTCCGGGTTGATGGGCTCACCGACGGAGCCGAGGAGCCGGAGCGAGGAGAGGTCGTGCCCGGCGGCGTGCTCGGGGCCCCACTTCATGTGCGCGCGGATCGCGGTCGGCGCCGTGTAGAGGATCGTGACGCCGTAGCGCTCGACGATCGACCACCAGCGCGCGTGGTCCGGGAAGTCCGGCGTGCCCTCGTAGAGGACCGACGTGGCCGCGTTGCAGAGCGGCCCGTAGACGATGTAGCTGTGACCGGTGATCCAGCCGATGTCGGCCGCGCACCAGTAGACGTCCGTCTCGGCCTTCAAATCGAAGATGTAGTGGTGCGTCGAGGAGACGCCGACGAGGTAGCCGGCCGTCGTATGGGCGATCCCCTTCGGCTTGGCCGTCGTGCCCGACGTGTACATGAGGAAGAGCAGGTCCTCGCTGTCCATCGGCTCGCAGGGGCACGTCGCCGGGTCGTCGGACACGTCGAGCTCGTGGTACCAGCGGTCGCGGCCCGCCGTCATCGGCACCTCGTTGCCCGTGCGGCGGACGACGAGGCACGAGTGCACCCGAGGTGCGGCTCCCATCGCCTCGTCGGCGGTCTCCTTGAGCGCGACGGTCTTGCCCCGCCGCCAGGCCTCGTCCTGCGTGACGAGCACCTCGCAGCCCATGTCCACCATCCGGCCCGAGAGCGAGTCCGCGGAGAACCCGCCGAAGACGACCGTGTGCGGCGCGCCGAGCCGTGTGCAGGCGAGCATCGCGATCGCGAGCTCCGGGACCATGCCCATGTAGATCGCGACCGGTGTGCCCTTGCGCACGCCGAGCTCCTTCAGGGCGTTCGCCATCCGGACGACGTCGCGCTGGAGATCCGCGTAGGTGATCGTGCGCGTGTCGCCGGGCTCGCCTTCCCAGTGATAGGCCACGCGCTCTCCGAGGCCGGCCTCGACGTGGCGGTCGACGCAGTTGTGCGCGACGTTGAGCGTGCCGCCGAGGAACCACTTCGCATAGGGGAGCTCCCACTCGGAGAGCGTGTGGAAGTCCTCGAGCCAGGTCACGCGGGCGCGCGCCTCCGCCTCCCAGAACGCATCCGGGTCGAGCGTCGTAGATCCCCGGCTTCGCGTTCGCCTCTGCTGCGAACGCCGGGTCGGGTGGGAAACGGCGCTCCTCGTCGAGGAGGGTGTCGATCGCCTGATCGCTCATCGGGGCGTTTCTACCACGGTCCCGCGCGGATCGAGGGCGTACGGATGGTCGGTGAGCGTCTCGCAACCGTCCTCGGTCACGAGCACGAGGTCCTCGAGCCGGACCCCGCCGAACCCGTGCCGGTAGAGACCGGGCTCGAGCGTGATCACGTCGCCGGGGACGAGCTCGTGCCCGACCTTCGCGAGGTTCGGCGCCTCGTGCACGTCGAGGCCGACGCCGTGCCCGAGACCGTGGTTGAACCCCTCGCGGAGCACCGTGCCCTCCGGCTTCGAGAGGCTCGTCGGGTAGCCGTGGTCCTCGAAGAGCCGGCAGACGCTCTGGAAGATCTCCGCCCCGTCGGCGCCGGGCCGGACGAGGCCCCGGGCGAGCTCGAGCGCCTCCCGCGTGTGCTCGTGCCAGGCCGCGATCTCCGGGTCCGCGGTGCCGACCGCGAACGTGCGGGTCATGTCCGAGTAGCACGCGCTCTCGACGTCGTACGGGAACAGGTCGCACACGAGATGGTCGTCGTTCGCCACGCGACCGCTGCCGGCGTGGTGGCCGTCCGCGGCCTGCGGGCCGTGCGCGACGATCAGGTCGTCGCCGCGGCAGCCGGTCGCGGCGAACGCCTCGACGGCGCGTGCTCGGAGGAGCTCGCACGTCAGCGGCTCGCCGTCGACCACCCGTCCTCCGTCACCGGGCTCCGACCGGCCGAGGAGCGACGCGATCGCGGCCATACCCGCCTCGGCGCCCCGGGTCGCGCGCCGGATGCCGTCGAGCTCGCGCGGGGTCTTCCGCCTGCGGCGGTCGTCGAAGAAGCGCTGGTCGGGCCGGAGCTCGACGCCCGCCGCGCGCAGCGCGTCCGCGTCCCGCAGCGGGAACCCGGACGGGACGATCGCGCGGGCGATCCCGAGCGACCGCACCATCTCGACGGTGAGCGTCGGGGCGATGTCGTAGAGGTCGACGCCCGCCCGGATCAGGTCGTCCGGGGGGAAGGCCTCCGACGGCACGATCTCGATCGTCGGCTCGACGACCGAGATGCGATCGCCCTCGACGCTCCACACGATCGCGACCCGTCGTCCGTCGACTTCCGCGTACACGAACGGGTCGCCGATGTGGATCGGGATCTCGTGCCGGAGCTCCGGGCACCGGTCGGTGTCGCCGACGATGAGGACGTCCGCCACGGGTGTTGAGCCTACCGCTCGATGGGTAGGCTGGCGGTCGTGGAGACGGCCCTCCATGAGCTGCGAGCGCGCCTCGCCGAGATCTCCGACCTCGCGCACGCGGCAGGCGTCCTCGGCTGGGATCAGCGGGTGACGATGCCCCCGCGCGGCACCGAGGCGCGCGCCGAGCAGCTCTCGACCCTCGGCCGGATCGCGCACGAGCGGTTCACGGACGCCGAGATCGGTCGGCTCGCTCGAGCGCGCCGAGCCCCTGGTCGAGTCGCTCCCGTACGACCACGACGATCGGAGCCTCGTGCGTGTCACCCGCCGTGACTGGGAGAAGGCGCGTCGCGTCCCTTCCGAGCTCCGGGCCGAGATGACGCTCCAGGCCGCGCGCGGCCACCACGCGTGGGTCGAGGCGCGCCGAGCGAGCGACTTCGCGTCCTTCCTCCCGTACCTCGAGACGAACGTCGAGCTGAAGCGGCGGTACGTCGAGTGCTTCGAGTGGTCCGACAGCCCGTACACGCCGCTCCTCGACGACTACGAGCCGGGGATGCTGACGACCGAGGTGCGCGAGGTGTTCGCCGCGCTGAGGCCGAGGCTGACGGAGCTCGTCGCGGCGGCGCCCGAGGTGGACGCGTCGTTCCTCGTCGGAGACTTCCCGCCCGACGCGCAGCAGGCTTTCGCCGAGCGTGTGCTCCGGACGATGGGTTTCGAGGAGGACGCGTGGCGTCTCGACCCGACCGCCCACCCGTTCTGCACGTCGTTCTCCAACCGCGACGTCCGCCTGACGACGCGTTATCGGTCCGACGACCTCGAGTCGGTCTGGTCGACGATGCACGAGGCCGGTCACGGTCTCTACGCACACGGGATCGCCGACGCGCTGCTTCGCTCGCCCCTCGGAGGCGCGCCCTCGCTCGGGCTCAACGAGTCGCAGAGCCGGACCTGGGAGAACCTCGTCGGCCGCAGCCGGCCGTTCTGGGAGCACTGGTACGAGCCGCTGCAGGAGGCCTTCCCGGCGCTTCGCTCCGTCGAGCTCGACGCGTTCGTCCGCGCGATCAACCGCGCGGAGCCGGGCCTGATCCGCGTCGACGCGGACGAGACCACCTACAGCCTCCACATCATCCTCCGCTTCGAGCTCGAGCAGGAGCTCCTGGACGGGACGGTCGAGCTCGAAGAGCTGCCCGAGGTCTGGAATGCGCGGATGAAGGAGCTGCTCGGCGTCGACGTCCCGGACGACGGCCGCGGCGTGCTCCAGGACGTGCACTGGTCGGGCGGGGGGATCGGCTACTTCCCGACGTACGCGCTCGGCAACGTGATCTCGCTCCAGATCTGGGATGTCGTCCAGCGAGCACTGCCCGACCTCGACGACCAGCTCGCCGCGGGCGACCTGCTCACGCTCTCGGGCTGGCTGCGCGACAACCTGTACTCGCTCGGCCGCAAGCTGACGCCGAAGGAGACGATCGAGCGGCTCACCGGGGCGCCGACGATCGACCCCGGGCCGTACCTCGCCTACCTGGGCGACAAGCTCGCCACGCTCGCGGCCGCCTGAGGCCGTGGCCCTCGGCGAGCGCGAACGGGACGCGGTCAGGTCGGTGCTCGCCGACCTGGAGCGCACCGTCGAGGTGACGCTCGAGCTCGGCCCGACGGCCACGCCGGTGACGATGCTCGCCGCCGGCGGCCGCGAGATCGACTCGAACGAGGTCGCCCGCGAGATCGTCGAGTCGGTGTGCGCGCTCTCCGAGCGGGTCGCGCTCGCGGTGGTCGAGCACGACGACCCGGGGCCGTGGCCGCGGACGACGATCGCGCCACGGGTCGAGTACCTCGGCATGCCCGCCGGGTACGAGCTGACGACGCTCGTCCACGGGATCCTCCAGGCGGGCCGGGCCGCGCCCTCCGTCTCCCGCGGGACGCTCGACCACCTCGCAGACGCTCGACGCGGACGTGGCGATCGACGTCTACGTCACGCCGACCTGACCGCACTGCCCGCCGGCCGTGCTGCTGGCGTACAGGCTCGCGCTCGCCTCGCCGCGCGTCACGGCGCGCGGCATCGAGGCGTCGGAGTTCGCGGTCGATGCCGACCGGCACGGCGTCCACGCGGTCCCGGCGATCGTCGTCGACGGTCGCTACGCCTGGGCGGGCGCCGTGCCCGAGGCGGCGTTCGTCGAGCGTGTGCTCGCCGCGCTCGCAGCCTGACCTCGTCGGCGACCGGCGGCCGGGGTGAGCCGCTTCTCGAACCAGTGGTGGGCGTAGGGGTTGTCGTTGAACGACGAGATCTCGCGATACCCCTCCGCCCGGTACATCGCGACGGCTTCGGTGAGCACCCGGTTCGTGTCGAGCCGCGCCACGGGGGCGCCGGCCGAGGCGGCACGGCGCTCGAGCGCGGCGAGCAGGCGCCGTCCGAGCCCGGCCCCGCGAACGGACGGCGAGACCCACAGCCGCTTGATCTCGCTCCATCCCGGCACCCCGTCGCGCAGGTCGTGGTGGCGCAGCACGCCACACGCGACCGGCTCGCCCGCCAGGGTCGCGACGAGGAGAAGCCCGTTCGGCGGGACGAGGTCGGACGGGTCGTCGGGATTCGCCCGCGAGACGTCGAAGCCTCCCTCGAACCGCTCGGCGAGCTCGGCGAAGTATGCAGCGAGGCTCGAGCCGCGCATGCGGGTGCCGCGGGTCGCACGGCGCGATGACGACCATCGAGGCGGCGAGGAGCCGCTCGACCTCCGCCATCGCGTCGACCAGCCGCGCTCCGCTGCCCGTCTCCGAGCGGATCGAGGATCGACGCGGCGACGGCATCGTTCCGCCGGTCGAGCTCCGCCCGCTCGGCGAGCCCCGCACGCGTCAGACGGGCCGTCCGCACGCGTCCGTCGGCCTCGCTCGGGCCGACGGTCACGAGACCGTCCGAGGCGAGGGCCTGGAGGACGCGGCTCAGGTAGCCGGAGTCGAGGCCGAGCCGCTCCCGCAGCGCGCGCACGTCCGCGCCGTCCGGCCCGATCTCCCACAGCACCCGCGCCTGGCCGAGCGGTCGGCCGCGCGCGAGGAACGCCTCGTCGAGCGCGCCGACCCGTTGGGTGACGAGGCGGTTGAACCGCCTGACCTGCGTGACCTGCTCGTCCGTGATTCTCTGACCTTAGTCAGACAATCGCTCGAGGGCAAGAACCAGCTCGCGGACGGCGCGACGGTCCCGGGGCGACGCCTAGACTCAGGGAGTGGAGGCGATCGAACACGCCAACGGGCTCCTCGAGCGCTACGCGTGGCAGACGCTCGCGGAGCTCCCACCTGCGGCGCGCGTGTTCGACGCGCACACGCATCTCGGCGACGACATCGACGGCATGGTCGGCGACCGCGACGAGCTGCTCGGGATCCAGCGGGCGTACGGGATCGAGCGCTCGTTCGTCTTCTGCCTCGACGAGCCGGACCGCCGCCCTGCGTTCACGGCGGCGAACGACAGGACACTCGCGCACGCGGCTGCAGCGCCGGGGGAGATCCTCCCCTTCGTGCGACTCGACCTCGACGAGACGCCGGTCGAGGAGGCGACGCGGTGCATCGACCTCGGCGCGCGCGGGATCAAGCTCCATCCCCGAGCGCAGCGGTTCCTCCCGGACGACCCGCGCCTGGAGCCCGTCTTCGCGCTGGCGGCGGAGCGCCGCGTCCCGATCCTGATCCACGGCGGCCGGGGCCTCCCTCCGATCGCCGACTCGCTCGCGCGCCTGCTCGACCGCCACGCGCCGCCGGCGTTGATCGTCGCGCACGCAGGCATCGTCGACCTCGCCGCGATGGCGGAGAACTTCGCCGGGCGGGCGGGCGTGTTCTTCGACACGTCGGTGTGGAGCCCGCTCGACCTGCTCGACCTCTACCGGCTCGTCCCGCCGGAGCAGGTCGTCTACGCGTCCGACTACCCGTACGGTCGCCAGCCGAACTCGCTGCTGATGGCCGTGCGCACCGCGCGCGCCAGCGGGCTCGACGACGCGCAGGTGCGCGCGATGCTCCACAACACCGCCGCCCGGATCGCGGACGGGCTCGAGCCGGTGCCGCCGAGCGCGCCCCGCGGGGCGGCCGACGTGTCGCACCCGATCCCGTTCCTGCGGATCCACCAGTACCTGACCATGGCCTCGGCGATGCTGTGGATGCGGCACCCGTCGGACACGTACGGCGTGCTCGGCCTCGCGATCAACGCCTGCGACGAGCGGTCGAACGGCCACCGCGTGGCGACGGACCAGCTGCGGGAGCTTCTCGTCGCGACCCGTGACCTGTGGGACGCGGCCGCGGGGACGGAGAACGAGATCGACAGGCGACGCGCGCAGCGTGGAGCGTTCCGGCTCGTGCACCTCGCGAGCGTGCTCGCGGTCACGAGCCCGGCCTAGCCACCGGCGCCGCGGTGCGGACAACGCTCGTGTTGATTCGACACAAGCGCTGTCGGGTCAGACGAGCCGGTGCTCGGTCGCCCAGCGCGTCAGCTCGTGCCTGGTCGAGAGCTGGAGCTTGCGGAGCACACTCGAGACGTGGCTCTCGACCGTCTTCACCGAGATGTGGAGCCGGGCCGCGATCTCCTTGTAGAGGTAGCCGCGCGCGATCAGCTGCAGCACCTCGCGCTCGCGCGGCGTGAGCTCGTCGAGCTCGCGGTCGCCGCCGGCACCGTGCTCGGAGCGGTAGGCGTCGAGGACGAACCCTGCGAGCCGGGGCGAGAAGACCGCGTCCCCCGACGCGACGCGCTCGACCGCCGCCTCGAGCTCCTCGCCCGAGATGGTCTTCGTCACGTAGCCTCTGGCGCCGGCACGGATGGTCGCGATCACGTCCTCGGCCGCATCGGACACGGACAGCGCGAGGAAGCGCACATCGGGCCGCGCGGGGGCGACGGCCTCGATCACCGCGGCGCCGCTCCCGTCCGGGAGGTGCACGTCGAGCAGCACGACCTCGGGCTCGAGCTCGGTGATCAAGGGGATCGCCTCCCCGACCGTGCGGGCCTCGCCGACGATCTCGACCGCGTCGCCGAGCTCCGCCCGGACGCCTGCGAGGAAGAGCCCGTGGTCGTCGACGAGGACGACGCGCCTGCTCACGACGCACCCCGAAGCGGGACGCGCAGCTCGATCTCGGTTCCCTCGCCCGGCGTCGAGACGACGCTCGCCGAGCCTCCGGCGCGCGCCAACCGCCCCTCGATCGACTCGGTCAGCCCACGCCGGTCGGCGGGGACGGAGGCGCGGTCGAAGCCCGCCCCGCGGTCGCGGACGAAGACGGCGATCTCGGCCTCGGTGACCTCGATGTAGACGTCGATCTCCTCGACGCCGGCGAACTTCGCAGCATTCGTCATCGCCTCCCTCGCCGCGAGGACGACCGCGCCGTCGGTGGGCGCGTCGCCTGCGCTCGCGAGCTCGATCCGCACGCCGAAGACGTCCTCGACGTCCGCCGCCGCCGACGAGAGCGCCGCGACGATCGACGTCCCGTCGTCCCCGAGCGGCCGGTCGGCGTAGAGCCATCCGCGCAGCTCACGCTCCTGGCGGCGCGCGAGAGACGCGACGCGCTTCGGCTCGTCGGCGTGCCGCTGGATCAGGGCGAGGGTCTGGAGCACGGAGTCGTGGATGCGTGCAGCGACATCCGCCCGCTCCTCGCCGCGGATCCGGGCGGCCCGCTCGGCGTCGCGCTCGACCGCGAGGCGCCAGAGCCACGGGCCGGCGATGAGCAGCAGCCCGCCCGCCACTGCGCCGGGCGCGAGCAGCGGTGCCGGCGCGTCGCCGCCGGCCGCGAGCAGCACGACGGCCCCGATCCCGACGAGCGCGTAGCCGCCGTAGGAGAGCGGCGCGTCCGGCCGGAGGCCCGCGCGGCGGCGCCACGCGAGCGCGAGGCCCGCGGCGATGAGCGCGATGCCCGCCACGGCGCGGTCGGAGAGGCCGAGGGCGTGCAGCAGGAGGGACCCGGCGATGACGAGGCCGATCGCGGCAGGCCAGGTGTGCTCGTCCGCATACAGCCAGAGGGCGAGGTACAGCACGATGCCGGCGCCCCCGGCGAGCGCCAGGAGCGCGAAGACGAGCCGCACGAGCGTGACGTCGACGCCGAGCGCCTGCGCGATCCCTCCGCAGACTCCGGCGAGCGCGCGGTCGGAGGAGCTCGCTGCGAACGCGGGGAGGGCCATGCGAGGATCATCGTACGGCGCGCTCGACGCGAACCGAGCCCGCCCCGACACCGGCATCGATGACGAGCGTGGGGTCGCCGGACTCCGCGAGCCGCCGCTCCACCTCCCAGCCGTTCGACTCCTCCCCGAGCAGGCGGACGGCCCCGGCGCGGGCGCGGGCGACGACCTGGAGCGCGACACCCGGCGGCACCTCGACGAGGAGGTCACCGACGTCGACGCGCGCGCGCACCGCGCGGGTCGTGCCGGCCGGGAGCTCGAGCCCGGAGAGGTCGAGCCGCAGCGTCCCGATGCCGAGCTCGTACGAGCTGTCGAGCTGCGCGGGGGCGACGGCCGAGTACTCCCGGTCGCCGATCCCGTTGCCCACGTGGACGTGGAAGACCGCGGCGGCGATCGCGGCTGTCACGAGGACGAGCGCGACGAGAGAGCCGACGGCGATCGCGAGCCACTTGAAGAACCCCCGGATGCGGTGCGAGTCCCGGCGGGCGAGGGTCACGGCTTCGGCCGCCTCGTCCTCGGTGCGGGGCTCCGGGAGCCCGTGCCGGGTGACCAGGAGGATCGCGCCGCCCGCCAGCGCGAGGAGGACCCAGACGTCGCCGTGCGGCCAGAAGGACATGTTCGAGACGAAGACGGCGCCCGCGACCGCGAGCAGCCCGAGCCCGATCAGCGGCCAGGGCCGGTCGCGGCGCTGCCGGAGCGCGCGGGTGGCGAACGAGTCCTCCTGGCCCTCTGCAGGCATCACGAGCGCTGCGGCCGCGTAGATCAGGATCCCCGAGCCGCCGAGCAGCGCCAGCACGACGAACCCGACGCGGAAGAACGCCGGATGGACGTCGAAGTACCGGGCGAGGCCGCCCGCCACGCCGGCGACCATCCGGTCGGAGCCCGAGCGCTCGAGGCGTTTCGCCTCTGCGATGTGGGTCGTGTGGTCGCTCATGGCCGGAGCATTGCTGCTCGCGACCCCGAGTCGCCATCGGGGATGACCCTGACTCGACCCCGAGGGCCTACGCCACTGCCGCGAGCGCGCGCTCGGCGAGCGAAGCCAGGGCCTGGCGCTTCCAGGCCGTCTGCGGGTTCCCCGGCAGCCCGGAGAGCGGGTCGGCGGGATCGAGCGCACGCGGGATGTTCGCGACCCCGGAGGCCACGAGCGCGACCTCGTGCCCGCGTCGTGCAGCGGCGACGGAGACGAGCGGGAAGGAGAACGCCGCCCGCTCCCCGAGCCGCTGGTACGCCGAGGCGTCGGGTGGCGCCGGCAGGTCGATCGCCACGACGAGCTCGCCCGGCTCGAGCGCCAGCAGTGAGCGGTTGTCGGCCGACGGGCGCCGGTACAGCTCGAGCAGCGGCACCGTCCGCGTTCCGGCCGCGGACCGGAGCTCGACCGTCGCGCCGCAGGCGGCGAGCGCGGGCGCGAGATCCGACGGGTGCGCCGAGATGCAGTCCCCCGGCTCGAGGTTGTGCTTGCGGTGGTCGCCGACCTGCGCGTAGCAGGTGTCGCCGCCGCCGAGCCAGCAGTGCCACTCCTCGCCTCGGTAGTACCAGCAGCGGGTGTGCTGGCAGAGGTTCCCGCCGACCGTGCCGACGTTTCGCAGCAGCGGCGAGGCTGCGAGCGACGCGGCGCGCGCGAGCGCCGCGTACGGCTCGAGCAGGGGCGACGAGGCGAGCGTCGCGAGCGTCACCGTCGCGCCGATGCGCAGCCCGGCATCCTGCTCCGAGAGCGCGCCGAGGCCCGCTCCGCGCAGGTCGACGAGCGTCGCCGGCGTCCGGATCCCCCGGTCGACCTGCCCGGCGAGGTCGGTGCCGCCGGCGAGCGGGGCGGCGCCGTCGTCTCCGAGCAGCTCGAGCGCCTCGTCCAGCGAGGCCGGGCGGGCGTAGCCGCTCATGCGAGCGCCTCGAGCACGCGGGCAGGGGTGAGCGGGATCGCGGCGGCGCGCCGCCCCGTCGCGTGCGCGAACGCGTTTGCGATCGCGGCGGCGGTGGGGACGATCGGCGGCTCGCCGAGGCCCTTGGCGCCGAGATTGGGCAGATTCGCGTCGGGGGCGTTCACGAAGTCGACGAGGATCTCGGGGACGTCGGCGATCGTCGGCACCTTGTAGTCGTCGAGGTGCCCGTTGACGGGGTAGCCGGTCGTCGGGTCGACGACGAGCTCCTCCGAGAGCGCGTAGCCGATCCCCTGGAGGACACCGCCCTCCGCCTGGCTCGACGCGCCGAGCGGGTTGACGATCCGGCCGACGTCGTGCACGGCGACGACGCGCTCGACGGTGACGACGCCCGTGCCGGGGTCGACCGCGATCTGCGCGATCTGGCAGCCGAAGGTGTTGACGCGGAAGCCCTCCGGGTTCGGGCCGCGCGCGCCCGAGCCGTCGATCGTCGCGTTGCCGAGCTTCCCGGTGACCTCGACCACGTCGACGTCGAGCGCGCCGTCGCGCGAGCGGATCCGCCCGCCGGAGAGGTCGAGGTCGGCGACGCCGATCTCGAGCACGTCGGCCGCGAGGCTCAGGAGGATCCGGCGTACCTTCCCGGCCGCGCTCCGCACGGCCGGCATGACCGCGGGCGTCGTCATCGAGCCGCCGGCGACCGGGCTGTAGACGTTCGGGAGGGTGTCGCCGCCGCGGGCGAACACGCGCGCGAGCGGGAGCCCGAGCTCCTCGGCCGCGATCATCCGGGCCGATGTGAGCGTCCCCGTGCCGATGTCCTGGATCCCCGTGGTCACGAGCGCGCGGGCCTCGGCGTCGAGGCGCACGGTCGCATGGGCGGGCGGCCCGCCGCCGCCCCACCAGATCTGGGTCGCGCAGCCCATGCCGCGCAGGAGCCCGTCGGGCTGGGCCTCGCGCAGCGTGTCGCGGCGCTCCCAGCCGGCGAGCTCTGCGGCGCGGTCGTAGCAGTCGAGGAGGCGCTTGCTCGAGTACGGGAGGCCGGAGCCCTGGTCGCGGTCGACGTGGTTGCGCCGTCGCAGCTCGAGCGGGTCGATCCCGAGCGCCGCGGCGAGCTCGTCCATCGCCTGCTCGAGCACCGTGACTCCCTCGACGACGCCCGGCGCGCGAAACGCGTTCTGCGCGCGGAGGCTCGTCCGCACCGGGAAGACCATCGTGCGGACATTCGGGGCACGCGTAGAGCGAGAGTGCCGGCTCGGCGACCGGGAAGACCCAGCCGCCGACGCCCATGTCGACGACCGCGGCGAGCTCGATCGCCTCGAGCGTCCCGTCGTTGGCCCGCTCCGAGCGTGACCGTCTGACGTGTCCACGAGCGCCGCCCGCCGACGACCTGCTCCTCGTGGCGTGTGAGCGCGAGGCGGACAGGCCGTCCCGTGACCCGCGCCAGCTCCGCCGCGAGCACCGCCTCGACGCCGGCGCCCTGCTTCGCGCCGAATCCCCCGCCGATGTACTCCGAGATCACCCGCACCTGCTCGGGCGCGAGATCGAACCGCCGGGCGAGCTCGCGTCGCGCGTCGAACATCCCCTGGGTCGAGACCCACGCGGTGAGCGAGTCGCCCTCCCAGCGCGCCACCGCGGCGTGGGGCTCGAGCGGCGACTGCACGTGGGCCGGCGTCTCGAAGGTCAGCTCGACACGGGTGTCCGCAGCGGACAGCGCGGCGTCGGGGTCTCCGCGGACGGTCTCGCGCGGGTCCTCGGTGAAGCGCTGCTCGGTGAGCCCGGCCTCGAGCGCGAGCGGCGATAGCGGCTCGAAGGCGGCGGCGAGTGCCTCGATGCCCGCCGCGGCGGCCTCCGGCGTGTCACCCGCCACGATCGCGATCGGATCGCCCGCCCACGCGGGCTCGTCGGTCAGAGGGCTCTCGCCGGCCATCGTGAGCGGGCCCTCCGGCCCGACCACGGCGCGCACGCCCGCGGTCGCACGCGCAGCGTCCAGGTCGAGCCCTGTCACCCTGCATCGCGCGAAGGGCGCGCGCAGGACGTGGGCGTGGAGCATTCCCGGGAGCTGGACGTCGACCGTGAAGCGCGCCGCGCCGCTCGTCCGCACCGGCCCGTCCTGGCGGGTCGTCGGCGAGCCGACGACCTCGAGCTCCGCGTCGTCGGGCCAGCTCTCGACCTCGTCTTCCTCGTCGACGAGCACCCAGACGTCCTCGAAGCGCCCCTCCATCTCGCGCTGTGACTTGACGAGGCGCGGCTTCATGCGACCTCCTGGCCGGAGGCACGCAGGATCGCGCGCTCGATCTTCGGGTAGGCGCCGCAGCGGCAGATGTTGCCGGCCATCGCCGCGCGGATCTCGTCGCGGCTCGGCTGTGCGACCGCCGCGAGCAGCGCGCTCGCCGAGACGATCTGGCCCGGCGTGCAGAACCCGCACTGGAGCGCGTCCTCGGTGACGAACGCCTCCTGCAGGGACGTCGTCTCACGGGCGAGCCCCTCGATCGTCGTCACGGGGGAGCCCTCCACCGCCCCGACGGAGAGGAGACACGATGCGACAGGGAGCCCGTCGAGGAGGACGGCGCACGCGCCGCACGCGCCCTCGCCGCACCCGTGCTTGGTGCCGGTCAGCGCGAGGTCCTCCCGAAGGACGGCCAGCAGCCTGCGGGTCGGCGCGACGTCCAGGACGTGCGCCTCGCCGTTCACCTCGATCGAGACGGGCACCTCGCAAGCAGTACAGGCGCCGGCAATGGCTCGTCAACTACCCTCGGACTCGTGCCGCGGGCCGCTGCCATCGCCGTCGTCTCGCTGGCGCTGCTCGCGGCCGGCTGCGGCGGCGACTCGGGGCCCTCGACCTCTGCCGCGGAGACCGACGCGACATCCGGCTGCGAGGAGGTCGCGGCGCCCGCAGCGCGCGAGGACGGCGGGGCGACCGCGCCCACGGAGAGGCTCGACCCAGAGCGCACGTGGACGCTGACCTTCGACACCTCGTGCGGCACGTTCGTCGTCACGCTCGACCTCGACTCGGCTCCCGCGAGCGCCGCATCCCTCGTCTCGCTGGCGAAGTCCGGCTTCTTCGACGACACGATCTTCCACCGCGTCGTGCCGGGGTTCGTGATCCAGGGCGGCGACCCGACGCAGACGGGCACGGGCGGGCCTGGCTACAAGACGGTCGACGCGCCCGCGGCGGGGACCCGGTACACGAAGGGCGTCGTCGCGATGGCGAAGACGGAGACGGAGCCTGCCGGCACGGCGGGCAGCCAGTTCTTCGTCGTGACCGGCGACGACGTCGGGCTGCCGCCCGACTACGCCGTCGTCGGGAAGGTGACCGACGGGCTCGACGTCGTCGAGCGGATCGACGCGCTCGGGGATCCGGCGACCGAGCAGCCGCTCCAGCCCGTGGTGATCCACTCGGTGACGGCCGCGTCGTCGCCGTGAGCCGCGTCGCCGCGGTCGTGCTCGCGGCCGGCGCCGCAACCCGCTTCGGCTCCCCGAAGCAGCGCGTTCTCCTCCCCCGCGTCCTCGCGCGGCTCGGGGCAAGCCCCGTCGACGAGATCATCGTGGTCGAAGGGGCGTACGGACTTTGTGTCGATTCAACACGAGCGGCACTTCGGCTCGTCCACTGCGCGGACTGGGAGCGCGGGCCGGGGGCGTCGCTCCGCTGCGGCCTCGCGGCGCTCGGCGACGACGTCGAGGCGGCGCTCGTGATCATGGCCGACGGGCCGGGCCTCGCGCCGGAGGCCGTTGCGCGGGTGATCGAGAGCTGGCGCGCCGAGGGCGGCGACGTCGTCGCAGCGTCGTACGGCGGCGTCCGGGGGCATCCGCTCCTCGCGTCGCGGGCCGTCTGGGCCGATGTGCCCGACGAGGGCCTGCGCGTGCTCGTCCCGCGCCTCGTCCCGTGCGACGACCTCGGCGCCCCCGGCGACGTGGACACTCCGGCGGATCTGACCGCCCTCGACGCCTGACACGGGCCGGTCGCATACTGGCCGTGTGCCGAGGCCGTGGCTCGTCTTCTCGTTCGTCGCTGCGCTCCTCCTCGCCGCCGGCGCGAGCGCTCGCCCGGCCGCGATCCCCGGCCCGGCCGTCCTCCTCACGCGATACGCGCCGGTCCTCGTGCTCCATCCCGCCGAGCAGGTACCGCCGGCTCCGGTCGACGGCTTCCTCGCCGACTCCGACCCGGAGCGCAGGACGGCCGCAGGCTGGGAGCAGGTCGCGCCCCCGCTCCCCATCGGAGGCGCCGAGCTCCGCCTCGACCAGCGCGTGTGCGCGGCCGTGGACGGTCCCGCCGCGACGGCGTGCTACGCGGCCGCCGAGGCCGTGCACGCCGAGGCTCCGCTCGTCTACGGCGCCGCGCTGCGAAAGGGGAACAGGATCGAGCTCCAGTACTGGGTCTGGTACCCCTGGGATGTCTACAGCCCGACGGTTCCGCCGGGGCAGCTCTGGCAGGTGCACGAGGGTGACTGGGAGGTCGTCTCCGTCGTCGTCGACGCGAAGGGCGTGCCGCTCTTCGTGGGCTACTCCCAGCACGGGGAAGGCGTCCGCCGCGCGTGGGCGAGGGCGCCGAGGCTGGGGATGCACCCGGTCTCGTACGTCGCGCTCGGGTCGCACGCGAACTACCCGACGCCGGGCATCCAGCGGTTCGACCCGCGCGTCGTCGACCCGCTGTTCATCTCCGTGATCCGCCAGAACGGCCAGGCTCCCGTCGACCACACCGGGCGGGGCCGCGCCGTCCGCGCGCGGCTCGTCCGCGTCACGGCGACGAGCCCGGCGTGGATGGCGTTCGCCGGAGGGTGGGGGGAGGACGGCTACCTGCGCGTCCCCGGAGGCGAGCCGCAGGCCTACTCCGCCACCGGGCCGAAGGGGCCGGCATTCCACGAGCAGTGGCAACGGCCGGTGACGGAGGTCATGAGCTGGCCGCTCGGCTGAGCGGGCGGGGCTCCGACAGGAGCCGCTGCTAGCGTCGGTCGTCGTGAGCCGGATCGCGCGCGGCTGGTATCTCGCGACGGTGAGCCTCCGCGTGGTGCGGAGCGACGTGTCGCTCACCGCGATCGTCGTGCTCGGTGGGATTGCCTCCGGCGCGACGGCGATCGGCTTCCTCGTCCCGGCCGCCGTCGCCTATTCGATCGAGGAGACGTGGCTCGCGGGGATCATCGCCGTCGTCGGGGTCTACCTCGCGACGCTCGTCGCGACGTACTTCGCCGTCGCGCTTGCGGCCGCCGCCGCCGGAGTGCTGGACGGGCGCGATGCGACGGTCGGCGGCGGCACCGCGGTCGCCTCGCAGCGTCTCGGGGCGATCGCCGGCTGGGCGCTCGTGCTGACGACCGTCAACCTCGTGATCCAGCTGCTCCGCAGCCGCGCGGGGATCCTCGGAAATCTCCTGCTCGGCGCGGCGACCGTGGCGTGGGGGCTGGCCACGTTCCTCGTCGTGCCGATCGTCGCGCTCGAAGGGCTCGGTCCGCTCGACGCGCTCGATCGCTCCGCATCGCTCTTCCGCCAGAAGTGGGGCGAGCAGCTCGTTGGGACGGCCTCGATCGGCGTGCTGTTCGCGCTGCTCGGCACGCTTCCCGCCCTCGGGCTGATGTTCCTCGGCTTCGCATCGGGGTCGAACGCGCTCGCGATCGGGCTGATCGCCCTCGGCGTCGTCGTCGCGGTCGCGGCCGGCGTGCTCGGGAGCGCCGCGCGCGCGGTGTTCTCGGTCGCCCTCTACCGATACGCGTCCGGCGTCGGCCCGACCGGGCCGTTCACGGAGCAGGACCTCGAGAGCGCCGTCGCCCGCAAGGGCGCCTGACGCGCCGTCAGACGGTGAACGTCCCCGGATCGGTCGTGCGCAGCTCGGAGAGCTTGGCCATCAGGCCCGGCGGCATCCGCTCGGCAGCCGTGGTCCGGACGTACGTCCGGAGCGACTCCTCGAAGCGGTAGCGGCGCCGGCAGTAGTCGCACCCGTCGAGGTGCAGCTCCGCCTCGGCGACCTCGCCGTCGGAGAGCTCGCGGTCGAGGTATCCCTGCAGGAGCTTCTCGCACTTGTCGCAGTCGTCCACTAGGAGACAGCCTCCTCCGCGAGCCGCGCCTTGAGGAGCCTCCGGCCCCGGTGCAGGCGGGACATTACCGTGCCGATCGGAACGTCGAGGATCTGCGCGGCGTCGGCATAGCTGAAGTCGCCGATGTCGACGAGGACGACGACGTCCCGGAAGTCGTCCGGGAGCGACGAGAGCGCGGTCACGATCGAGTCCTGCGAGAGGCGCTCCACCACGCGGTCCTGGTCGAGCACCTGCTCACCTGCCGACTCGGCGACCTTGTTGGCGAGGTAGTAGTCGTTCTCCTCGAGCGGCGTCTCGTCGGGCCGTCGCTGCAGCCGGCGGCCGCGGTCGACGTTGAGGTTCGTGAGGATCCGCAGGAGCCAGGCTCGCAGGTTGGTGCCCGGCGTGTAGGACTGCCAGCTCCGGAATGCCCTCGCGTAGGTGTCCTGCACCAGATCCTCTGCTTCCTCTCGGGTGGAGACGAACCGCCGTGCGACCCGGTAGACCTGGTCGGCGAGCGCGAGAGCCTCCTCTTCGAAGCGCACCCGATCGCGTGCTTCCGTCGCGATCCGGCGCGCCTCGTCCGGCTCGGCCGTGTCCGGCTCGCCCACGCGGCCTACCGTACCAACGTCGTTACGGGAATGTGAACGGCCTCGGCGGCCGGCGTATTCCCGCCGCGCCCCTCAGAGGACGGCGGGCCGCTCGTGGAAGCCGGCGCCGGCGAGCACCGCGGCGAGCGCGGTGCGCGAGGTGACCTCGTCGTCCCAGGCGAGCGTGACCTCGCCCATCAGGTTCGCGTGGGCCGACTCGAGGCCGGGCTGACCCTCGAGCGCCGACGCGAGGCGGAGCACGCAGCGCTCGCAGCGGACACCCGAGACCTGGAACGTGTCCGTCGCGCTCGCCATCAGCCCGATCGTACCGGCGTCCTCGCGAGCGGCACCTCGGCCCCCGCCAGCGTCACGAGCAACGGGTCGTGGGTCGCGCAGATCACCGTCGTCCCGTGCTCGCGCGCGAGGTCGACGAGCAGGCCGCCGATCGCGATCGTCGTGCCGCTGTCGAGCCGGGAGGTGGGCTCGTCCGCGACGAGCACCCCGGGCCCGCTCGCAATGGCACGCGCGAGCGCGACCCGCTCCCGCTCTCCGGCGGACAGCCGGTCGACTGCGCGCGCGGCGTGGTCGGCGAGCCCGACGATCGCGAGCGCGTCCATCGCCCGCTCGTGCGCCTCGAGGCCGTCGATGCCCCGGAGGCCGAGCACCAGCTCGACGTTCTCTCGCGCGCTGAGCAGGCCCGAGAGGCCCGGCGTCTGCCCGACGACGCCGATGTGCTCGCGCCTGAACGCCGCGCGGGCCTCGCGGTCGAGGCGTGAGAGGACGACGCCGCCGACGACCACCTCGCCGTCGTCGGGCGTGTCGAGACCGGCGAGCAGCGCGAGCAGCGTCGACTTGCCCGATCCGGACGGCCCCGTGACGACGGTCAGCATCCCTGGCAGGAACGAGGCGTCGACCCGCTCCAGAGCGGTCTCCAGCCCGAACCGACGCGTCACCCCGCGGGCCTCGACGAGCGATCCCGCCGCGGTCGGCGGCGCGTCGCGGGGATCCTCCTCGGCGGTCGGGCCGCCGACCGGATGCAGCTCGACGACGCCGCGGCCGAGCCGGATCGAGGCCCGCTCGCCGATTCCCGCCGCCTGCAGCGTCTCCTCGGGCACGCGGAGCCAGCCGCCGCGGCCGATCACGACGGTGTCGCCCTCGTCCCGCCGCTCCTCGCCGATCCGGCCGTCACGCACGTGCACGACCCGGTCGGCGATCGTCGCCGACGTCGGGTCGTGGCTCACGACGAGCGCCGCGGCATTCTCGTCGTGGGCGAGCTCCGCGAGCAGGTCGAGCACCCCGCGCGCCGTCGCCTCGTCGAGCTCCCCGGTCGGTTCGTCCGCGACGAGCAGTGAGGGAGAGTGGGCGACCGCCGCACAGAGCGCGATCCGCTGTTGCTCCCCGCCCGAGAGCTCGCCGGGGCGGGCGCCGGCGCGGTCGAGCAACCCGACGCGCTCGAGGAGCTCGAGCGAACGACGGTCGCGGGCCGTACCGGTCGCTCCGCGCAGGCCGAGGGGGAGGCCGACGAGCTCGCGGGCGGTGAGATCGCCCGACAGCGCGCGCCAGTAGTGCTGGTCTGCGTACCCGACCACCTGCGCACGGTGCCGCGCGACCGCCGACGCGGGCGCGGCGCCGACGTCGAGCCCGTCGACGAGCGCGAGCCCGGCCGAGGGGCGCTCGAGCCCCGCGACGACGCGGACGAGCGTCGACTTGCCCGAGCCGCTCGGGCCGAGAACGACGCAGATCTCGCCTGGGTCGACGTCGAGCGTCAGGCCGCGGAGGGCCGCGACGCCCCCGTCCTCGGACGGGTGCACGACGAAGACGTCGCGCAGGTCGACGAGCGGGCTCAACGCTCGCCCCCGATCCGGCCCGGCCCGCGGGGATCGTCGAACGCCCTGCGGCTCGTGACCAGGACGAGCGCCGCGGCGGCGGCGGCGAAGGCAGCGGCGCCGAGCGCGAGGGTCAGTGGGTCGAGGGTCGTCGCGAGCGGTGGCTCCGGCGCGCCCGCGCGCGCGGTGACGGCCACGACCCGGGTCACGAGAAACGCAAGGGAGACACCCGCGAGCGCGCCGACCGCCGCCCCGACGACCGCGACGAGCGTCGCGCGAGCGGCGACGACGCGCCGGAGCACGCCGGGAGTCGCCCCCTGTGCCTCGAGGTCGGTCAACTCGCCGCGGTCGTCGCGCAGGTCGGCCCGGATCGCGAGCACGAGCCCGGCCGCGGCGAGCGCGAGCGCGGCGAGCGCAGCGGCGGCGAGCGCCAGGAGCGTGCCGTGGCCGAGCGGGTCGCGACGCGCATCTGCCTCGAGGGCGGTCCGCGACGCCTTCTCGAGGACGGCGAACGGTCGCCGAGATAGGGCCGCCGCCGCGCGGTCCTGCTCGCCGTGCGAGACGCCGAGCCACACCTCGGAGACACCGGCGGCGCCGGGGTCGACCGTGTCGATCGCAGTGGAGATCGCGCCGAGGTCGGCGAGAACGGCGTCGCCGCTCGTACCCGGGATGCGGTCGACGACCGCGGCGACGCGCACGTTGACCGGATCTCCGTCGATCCGCAGCGGCAGCTCGCGGCCGACACCTCCTGCGAGCCCGGCGAGTGCCGGCGTGACGGCGGCCTCGGGCGGCGCGACGTCGGTCGGCTGGCGCGCCCTGACGCGACCGGTGCGTTGGGGCGTCAGCGCATACGCGACCCGGAGCGACCCGGGCTGCCCGGGCGCGTCCGAGACGGTCACGCCGCCCTCCCCGACCCATCCGGCGAGTGACGACCCGAGCAGGCGGACGGTCGCGCTGCCACGGAGGGCGACACCCTCGTCGGATCCCCGTTCGATGATCCGGGGCGGGACGAGCGTCACGGCGACGAGCCGACCGGGGCGTGCGGCACGCGGCAGCTCGGCCTCGAGGGTCGTCGAGCGATGGGCGTCCGCCCGGCCGAGCTCGACGGCGCGGAACGAGCCGTCGGGTTGCTCCACCGTCGCCCGGTACGCGACGAGCCCCGGGCCGACCGCCAGCCGGAGCACCGACCCTTTCAGCCGGACACCGCGGAACGCGGTCGGCCCGTCCGGCGCGACAGCGTCCGCGAGCCCGCTCTTGCTCGTGCCCCAGCTTCCGCGCCAGAGCGGCATCTCCCGGATCGCTTCCCCGGGGACACCCAGCACGGTGACGCCGGAGACGGCCGCCGTCGGCCCCGCGCTCGCCGAGCTGCGGAAGACGGGGTAGGCGGCCTCGACACCCGGGATCGCGGCGTAGCGCTGGAGCGGTGCCGCCTGGAGCACCGGGACGAGGGCGCGGAGGTCCTCGCGGACGACGATGTCCGCCGGCACGGCGTACGCCGCCTGGTCGCGCTCACCGGTCTGGAGCGTCGAGCGGTAGGCGGCGGCGAGGACCGCAAGACCGACTGCGAGGGCGAGGAACGCCGCCGCGACACCCGCGGCTCCGGGAGAGCGTGCGACGGAGACCCCGGCCAGGCGCGCGCCGTGCGCGCCTCGCCTCGCGAGCAGCCGGCCGGCCGCGGGGAGGAGTCGCGACGCGGCGACGGCGGCAGCGAACGCGACGAGCCCCGGAAGGAGCAGGAGCACCGCCGGGGCGGTGCCGCCGCTCGCGAGCTCGCCCGCGTCGACGGACCCGCTCGCGAGAACGGCTGCCACGGCGATCACCGCCGCGATCGCCGCGACCTCGAGCGGGCCGACCCGGCCACGACGCCGCGCGCCGATCGAGACGGTGACCGCGATCACGAGCGCCGCAAGCACCGCGACCGCGATGCCGAGCACGAGCCCGCCCGGCGAGAGAACGCTCTCGGCCAGGACGGCCCGGACGGGCGCCCCGGCGAGGCTCGCCGCGATCGCCCCGGCGGCGCTCCCGATCACCCACCCGACGGCCGCGCCGCCGAGACCGATCGCGGCGCTCTCCGTGGCCGTGAGCAGGGCGCCCTGCCAGCGTCGAGCGCCGTGCCAGGTCAGGCGCCGACGCGCGGCGGCGAGGTCACGCCGGAGCGCCCCGGCCGCGAGCACGGCGAACGCGACGAGGAGCGCTGCCGCCTCGCCGCCGACGAGCAAGAGACGCCGGCCCGACACCGTCGCGTCGTGCTCGGCCGCGTGCAGCTCCTGCACCGGGACGGAGACGGACCACGAGCCCGAGCTCGCCTGGAGCGCTGCGCGCGCCCGGTCGGCGTCGGCGACGAGGCGGTCGATCTCCCAGAGGCGCGGCGTCCCGCCCGAGAGGCGCTGGACCCAGCTGTAGCTTCGGTACGCGCGTGCGAGGACGGGAGACGAGACGAGGCCGCGCACGCCCTCGGCGACCACCAGCGGCCCGGGTGCGGGGCGGTGATAGCGGTCTGACCTGGCGAGCGCCGGCGCGAGCTCGGCGTCTGCGAGGGCGTTGTCGGTCGGCGGGAGGAAGTCTCCGAAGAGCTGACGCGAGCGGAGGGTCGCGGTGCCGACCTGCACGACACGCAGGCCGGGGACGTCCGGCAGCGCCCCCACGCCGCGCAGGCGCAGCACCTCGCAGCGGTCGGGCGTGCATGGCCGTGGCAGGCGTCCCGAGCGGAGCAGCACATGCGGGGCAAGCCCGTCGACGGCGGCCAGGCCGACGAACGTGCCGCCGAGCGTCGCCTCGCGGAGGAGGACGATCGGAATCGGGTCGCCGGTCGGCAGCGGCGCGAGGGCCGCGCGGGCCCGCCTGTCGAGCACGGGCCACGCCTCGTCCCGTCCGATGGGAACCCCGAACCACGACGTCCGGACGGAGCGAGACGCCGCCGGGAGCCGCTCGACCGCCTGCGCGATGCTCCGGTCCTTTGCGACCGTGGCGCCGACGAGGATTCCCGCGAGCACCGCCGTTGCGGCGGCGATCCCGAGCGCCGCCCCGAGCGCGCCGCCGTCGCGCCGCCCGAGCCGCCGGAACGACAGCCCGATCACGTACCACGCGCTTCGCACTACGCGGTCCTCCCCGACCTGCGGCGACGGTACGCACGCGACTTCTCGCGGCCGCCGCAGATCTGCATCGAGCACCAGTTCGAGGAGCGGTTGCGCGAGACGTCGTAGAACAGCCAGCCGCACGTCTCCTGGCGGCACGCCTTGAGCCGCTCCCAGCTGCCTGCCGCGCGGGACGCCGCGACGACCGCGACCAGCGCGCCGAGACCCCGCCACGCGCCGGCCCCGGACGGCGCGACATCGGGGCCGTCGCATCCGGCGCGGACGACGAGCGGGAACGCGCCGAGGGCCTCGTCGATCGCGCCCCGCCGCGTCGCGGTGGGCGGCTGGCCGAGCGTGTTGGCGAGGGCGAGCTCGCGCACGGCTGCGCGCAGAGCGCGTGCGGCGACGAACAGCGTGCCGTCGACGACGTCGTCCGGCCGGATCAGGCCGCGGCCGCGAAGCCACGCGGCCAGCGCGTCGGGCGTCGCGATGTCGTCGCGGTGCCAGTCCGGGACCTCGGTGTTGACGAAGTCCTGCACGAGGTCGAGCGGCGCCGGCGCCGGGGCGCGTCCGCCGGGCTGGGCCTGATCCGCCACGGATCGACGGTAGCTCGCGCCCCGCCACCAGTCAAGATGAATCGAAGGTCAGGAAGTAACCGGTGTCAGTGAGACACCGGTCGCTCGTTCTTGATGCCGTGCACGGGGCGACCCGCGGCCTCCCACGCGTAGTACGAGGCGCTCGGCCCGTACGCGCGCTCGTAGGAGACGACGCGGGGGTTCCGCCCCACCTGCTTCGCGCGGTTCGCATGCCACAGCAGGTTGGGGTCGTCGCGCTCCTGCCAGACGAGCACGAGATGCGCCGCCGTCATGAACTCGGCCACGAACGTGCACCCGTCGGCAGGGCACGGGAACGGATCGGTCCGCACGCACCACCAGCCGGCGTGGTCGCTGGAGTCGTCGTCGCGCCAGAGATCCTCGTCCTCGAGGAGCTCCTCGTCGAGGACGTCGAGAGTTCCCCTCCGCGGTGCCTCGTCCGTCACGCCAGCACAATAGATGCGATGGGCGACCGCGATCTGGCGCTGGTGCTGTCCGGCGGGGGGATGAACGGCCTCCTGCTCGAGCTCGGCTTCCTGAAGCGGATCCGCGAGACGCCGCTCTGGGAGCGGGTCGGGTGGATCTACGGCACGTCCGCCGGCGCGCTGTCCGGCGTGATGGCGGCGATCGATCGACTCGACGCGATGGAGGAGTTCGTGCTCGAGCTCCGCCCCGAGGAGACCTTCCGGCCGAACCGGCTCTGGCAGACGCCGCTCAACGGGCTCCACGACTACGTCCTGCCCGAGACGATCGCGGAGCGGCTCGCGCCGATCGACGAGCTCGCCGCCGAGGCAGCGTCGTCTCCGATCGAGCTGCTCGTGACCGTCACCGACGTCACGGACGGGGGCGTGCCGGACGAGGTGCACGCGTACGAGCGGGTGTACTCGAGCCGCGAGACACCGGTCGAGGTGATGGCGCGCGCCGTGCTCGCCTCAGCGGCGATCAGCGCTCTCGTGCTGCCGCTCCGCGTCGGTGAGGTGATCGGGACGGACGGCGGCTGGGTGAGGAACTTCCCGCTCGGGCATGCGTACGACAACCCTGCCGTCGGGGAGATCGTCGGGTTCCGCTACGTCTCGCGCACGACGCAGGCGCCCCGCGAGAACCTCGCCCGGCTTCGCCGCCGGCTCGAGCCCTTCCGCGCGGTGCCGCCGGTCCGGGCGCTGATCGGGGAGCTGCGCGTCGCCGAGGAGCGCCAGGAGCGCGGTGAGCCACCGCACCTCGCGGACATGATCGTCCGCCTGATGCGCGTCACCGTCGCGCGGAACACGGAGCTCGAGATCCGCTCCGCGCGGGCGCGCGACGAGTCGGTGCGCTCGCTCGAGAGGCTGCAGGTGGATGTCCGCGAGATCGCGCGGCGCCGTGCGCTCCCATGGCGTCGGCGGTCGGCGGTGACGGAGGTCGACGCACGGTTCGCGGCGGCCGACTTCCCGTTCCGGCACGATCGGGCGCTCCCGGTGACGCTCGTCCGCGGCGACCCCGGCGAGCTCTCGCTCGAGTCCAGCTTCCGCGCCGGGCTGGAGTGGCCCGTCGCCGCGAAACGGGCGCTGATCGAGCTCGGCTACGAGCAGACGGCGGCGGCGCTCGCCGAGCGTAGGCGGTGCTCTCCCGTCAGCGCTCTATAGCCGTTCGCCCGCCGGAGGCGGGCGAACGGCTGGCAGAGGCGGGCAGGCTTCCGGCCCCTGCTTCTGTGGGCGGGCGAAGGGGAGACGCCCGCCTACACCTGTGCGCCTACGAGGCGGGCGTGGTGGGCACCTTTCCGAGCTCGACCCGGACGGTCGCCTTCGTGCCGTCGGAGTGGACGATCGAGAGGCTGACCTTGTCGCCGGGCTTGTGTGCGGCGATCGCGTTGCGCAGCGCGTCGACCGACGCGACCGGCTTGCCGCCCATCGCGACGATCATGTCGCCGCCGAGCTGGTAGCTCTCGCCGGCGACGACCACCTGGGTCGTCCCGCCCTCGACGCCGGCCCTGGCCGCCGGGCTGCCCGGCTTGACGGCGCCGACGAGCACGCCCTTGGCGGCCGGGAGGCGCAGCACGCGGGCGACGTCGGGGCTCACGTCCTGGAGCGTCACGCCCAGGAAGGCCCGGTCGACGCGGCCGTCGACGAGGAGCTGCGCGACGACGCTCTTGACGGTGTTCGCCGGGACGGCGAAGCCGATGCCGACGTTGCCGCCGCCGCCGTTCGCGGTCTCGATCTGCGAGTTGACCCCGATCACGCGGCCGTCCGCGTCGATCAGCGGGCCGCCCGAGTTGCCGCTGTTGATCGGCGCGTCGGTCTGGATCACGTGGTCGATCGTGTAGTTGTTCGGCGCGCGCACCTCCCGCTGGAGGGCGCTGACGATGCCCGCGGTGACGGTGCGGTCGAGCCCGAACGGGTTGCCGATCGCGACGACGGGGTCGCCGACCTGGACGGCGTCGGAGTCGGCGAGCGCGAGCGGCGTGAGCGCCTTCGCGGGAGCGTCGACCTGGAGGAGCGCGAGGTCGGTGGAGGGGTCGGTGCCGACGATCGTGGCCTTCACCGTGTCCTGGTTCGAGAAGCTGACCTCGACCTTGGACGCGCCCTGGACGACGTGGTAGTTCGTGACGATGTGGCCGTCCTTGTCGATCACGAAGCCCGAGCCCAGCGCCTGCTGGGACTGACCCTGGATCGGGTTGCCGAAGACGTCGACGCCCGACTGCCCGGTCGAGGTGGAGGTGATCTGGACGACACCGGGCCCGCTGCGCCGGTAGATGTCGCCGACGTCGATCGCGGTCGAGCCGGTCGCCGACACCCGGGTCGCCTGCGGCGCCGCGATCGGAATCGCCTCGACGGCGGGCGTGCCGGTGTCGAAGGCGCCGAGCGCCCACGCGCCGGCGAGCGCCAGGGCGCCGCCGAGAAGGGAGGCTGCGAGGAGCGCGGCGAGCGGCCGCGCGGCGGAGGCGATCCGTCCCGGCCGTGTCGGGCGGGTGGCGTCGGCTGGTCGCGTGTCGAAGTGGGGGGAGGACTCGGAGAGGCTCATCCCGCCCGTTATAGGCAGCGACCCGTGAACCCCGGGTTGCGGGGGGTTAAGCGGCGGTTGCGACCACCGCGACGGTCTTCACGACCTGCTCGCGGTCCGCGCCGAGAGCGGCGTCGAGCTTCTGCTCGAGCTCACCCGACGCGTGCAGCTCCTCGGTGATGTCGGCCCCGCCGATCAGCTCGCCGCGGACGAAGACCTGCGGGATCGTCGGCCAGTCGGAGATCGCGGAGAGCTCCACCCGGATCTGGGGGTCGGGGAGGATGTCGACGGCGGTGATCGGCGCTCCCGCGCCCCAGAGCGCCTGGAGCGCGCGCAACGAGTTGCCGCATGCGGGCCGCTCGGGTGTGCCCTTCATGAAGATCGCGACGGGCTCGTCGTCGATCACCTGCTGGATCTGGTCGCGAAGCGTCATCTCGAGTGTCCCTTCGTCGTGATGCGGAGCTCGTGGATCGTGCCGTCTGCGAGCGGGGCGGCGAGCGCACGGTTCACCATGCGGTGCTGCTCGACAAGCGGGACGCCGTCGAACGCGGCGCTCGCGACGGTCACCTGGAAATGGTCGCCACCGCCAGTCCGGTCGAGCACGTCGACCGCCCCGCCGGGAAAGGCCTGCTCGAGGAGCGTGCGGATCGCATCGGCGGCCATGGACGCTGATGCTAACGACGATGCCCCGCCCGGCCGCGGCCGCGCCTACCGGGCCGCGAGTCCCGGGCGGCTCCTCCCTAGAATCGGGTCGTGGAGACGACGGCGTCACGAGGCACGCGGAACCCCATCGGCCGCGCGTTCCGGATCCTCGCATGGATGGCTCCGCGGGAGGACGGGCCGTGGGGCGTGCGCGAGATCGCGAAGGGCGTGGAGATGAACCCGAGCACCGTCCACCGTCTGCTCGGCCTGCTCGAGGAGGAGGGGCTCGTCCGCCAGGACGACCCCGGCGGGGGCTACGGCCTCGGCACGGAGCTGCTCCGGCTCGCCTGGACGGCAGCCGGGTCGCACCCCGTGCGCAGCGCGGCGCTCCCGCACATGCGCGAGCTCGCCGAGGCGAGCGGGGAGACCGTCACGCTCGGCCTCTACGACCCGGTCAGGCAGCAGACGTGCGTGCTCGCCGTCGTCGAGAGCGATGCGCCGTTCCGGTACGTCTCCAACCTCCACGAGTGGCGCGACCTCTACACGGGCGCGAGCGGCCGCGCGGTGATGGCGTTCCTGCCCGAGGACGAGCGGCGCGCGATCGTCGAGCGAACGAAGCTCGCGCCCGCCACCGAGCACACGATCACGCACGCGGACGAGCTCGAGACCGTGCTCGCGGAGGTCCGCGCGCGGGGCTACGCGTCGAGCCAGGAGGAGCGCCGGCTGGGCGGCGTCGGCATCGCGGCGCCCGTCTTCGGCGCGGCGGGGATCGTGCTCGGGGAGGTCGGCCTCAGCGTCCCCACACAGCGCTTCGATCCGGACGACGAGCCGCGCCTCGCCCGGCTCGTCCTCGTGTGCGCCGAGCGGATCGGCGCGGCCCTCGGGGGCGATTGACGGCCGTGATCCGATCTTGTATCTTTGGAAGATACGACTGTTCTGTTGAAAGAAACAACCGGCGAGACAGGAGAGGCACCTCATGACCCATCCCAACACCTTCGGCGCCCGCTCCACGCTCTCGGCGGGCGGCGCCGACCACGAGGTGTTCCGCCTCGACACGCTCCAGAGCCGCTTCGACGTCGCACGCCTCCCCTACACGCTGCGGATCCTGCTCGAGAACCTCCTGCGCCGGGAGGACGGGGAGACCGTGACGGCGGCGGACGTGGAGGCGGTCGCGGCCTGGAACGCCGCGGCGGACCCCTCGAGCGAGATCAGCTTCGCGCCGGGGCGTGTCCTCCTCCAGGACTTCACGGGCGTCCCCGCGATCGTCGACCTCGCCGCGATGCGCGACGCGATGGCCGCGCTCGGCGGCGACCCGAGCCGGATCGACCCGCTCATCCCCGCCGAGCTCGTGATCGACCACTCCGTGCAGGTCGACGACTTTGCGAGCCGCCTCGCGATCCGCCGCAACGCGGAGCTCGAGTTCCAGCGCAACCGCGAGCGCTACGCGTTCCTGCGGTGGGGCCAGGGCGCCTTCGAGTCGCTCGAGGTCGTGCCGCCCAACACGGGGATCTGCCACCAGGTGAACCTCGAGTTCCTCGCGCGCGTCGTCGAGGCGCGCGACGGGCAGGCGTACCCCGACACGCTCGTCGGCACCGACTCGCACACGACCATGATCAACGGGCTCGGCGTGCTCGGCTGGGGCGTGGGCGGGATCGAGGCCGAGGCGGCGATGCTCGGCGAGGCGATCTCGATGCTCGTCCCGCAGGTCGTCGGCTTTCGGCTCCACGGCGAGCTGCCCCAGGGGGCGACCGCGACCGACCTCGTGCTCACGGTCACCCAGATCCTGCGGCGCACCGGCGTCGTCGGCAAGTTCGTCGAGTACTTCGGCGAGGGCCTTGCAGGCCTCCCGCTCGCCGACCGCGCGACGATCGGGAACATGTCGCCCGAGTACGGGGCGACCTGCGGCTTCTTCCCCGTCGACGACGAGACGCTGCGCTACCTGCGGCTCACCGGCCGCAGCGACGAGCGCGTGGCACTGGTCGAGGCGTACTGCAAGGAGAACATGCTCTGGCACGACCCGTCGGAGCCGGCGACCTACTCGCAGGTCGTCGAGCTCGACCTCTCGACCGTCGAGCCGTCCCTCGCGGGGCCGCGCCGGCCGCAGGACCGGATCTCGCTCGCGCGGGCGAAGGCGTCCTTCCTCGAGGCGCTCGAGAGCTTCGGCGTCGACTACGGGAACGGCGTCGACGAGGCGGTCGCCGAGTCGTTCCCGGCGAGCGACCCGCCCGCGCACGCCGACCCCGGCGCCGTTGAGCCGCACCACGCCGACGCGGTGGAGGCCGCGCCGGTCGCGCTCGCGCCCGCGCGGACGGAGGGCATCGCCTGCGAGCTCGACGGCCAGGTCGTCCATCTCACGCATGGCGCGGTCGTGATCGCTGCGATCACGTCCTGCACGAACACGTCGAACCCGTCGGTCATGGTCGCCGCCGGGCTGCTTGCGAAGAAGGCGGTCGAGCGCGGCCTCGACCGGCGGCCGTGGGTCAAGTCGAGCCTCGCGCCGGGATCGAAGGTCGTGACCGAGTACTTCGACCGCGCGGGCCTGACGCCGTATCTCGAGGCGCTCGGCTTCCACACGGTCGGGTACGGCTGCACGACGTGCATCGGGAACTCCGGGCCGCTCCCGGAGCCGGTCTCGCAGGCGATCGCCGAGGGCGAGCTCGTCGCCTGCGCCGTCTTGTCGGGGAACCGCAACTTCGAGGCGCGCGTGCACCCGGAGGTGAAGGCGAACTACCTCGCGAGCCCGCCGCTCGTCGTCGCCTATGCGCTTGCCGGGAGGATGGACGTCGACCTCGTCACGGAGCCGCTCGGCCACGACGCGAACGGCGAGCCGGTCTACCTCTCGGACGTCTGGCCGTCCCCCGAGGAGGTGCGCGAGACCGTCGAGGCCGCGATCGGGCGCGAGATGTTCGAGCGCTCCTACGCCGACGTCTACACGGGCGATCCCGAATGGCGTGAGCTGGACACTCCCTCCGGGAATCTCTATGCCTGGAGCCCGGACTCGACGTATGTCCGTCGCCCGCCCTACTTCGACAGCATGTCGCTGGACGTAGGCGTCGTGGACGACGTCGTCGGCGCCCGCTGCCTCGTCTCCCTCGGCGACTCGGTGACGACCGACCACATCTCGCCCGCGGGCTCGATCCGGCCGGACGGCCCGGCGGGGGCCTACCTGATCGAGCACGGCGTCGAGCGCAAGGACTTCAACTCGTACGGCTCGCGGCGCGGCAACCACGAGGTGATGGTCCGCGGGACGTTCGCGAACGTGCGCCTCAAGAACCTGCTCGTCCCGGGCTCGGAGGGCACCTGGACGGTGCACCTCCCCTCCGGCGCGGAGACGACGATCTTCGAGGCGGCCGAGCGCTATCTCGCAGAGGGCGTCCCGACGATCGTGCTCGCCGGCAAGGAGTACGGCTCGGGCTCGTCGCGCGACTGGGCGGCGAAGGGCCCGAACCTGCTCGGGGTCCGGGCCGCGATCGCCGAGAGCTACGAGCGCATCCATCGCTCCAACCTCCTGATGATGGGGATCCTCCCGCTCCAGTACCTCCCGGGCGAGAGCCGCGAGTCGCTCGGCCTCACCGGCCGGGAGGTGTTCTCGATCGTCGGGGTCTCGAACGGCGAGGCGCGGGAGGTGACCGTGCGGGCGGACGAGAGGGAGTTCCGCGCGATCCTGCGGCTCGACACCCCGCGCGAGCGCGAGTACGTCCGCCACGGCGGGATCCTCCCGTACGTGCTGCGGAAGCTGGCGGCCGCGTAGGCGCCGCGACGGCGCGGTGAGGCACCTGGTGTCCGACTCGAAGTCGGACACCAGCTCGGAGATCGGCGCGCCTGGGATGATCAGCCGATGGCCAACGCCGGCGACCTCCGCGCCCTGCTCGGCCGCTTCCCCTCGGGGGTCGCCGTCGTCACCGTGGAGACGGCAGGGCAGCGGCTCGGCCTGACGGTCGGGACGCTCGCCGGGCTCTCGCTCGATCCACCCCTCGTCGGCTTCGCCGTCTCGCGCCAGGCCGCGTTCCACGAGCTGCTGCGCCAGGCGGGCGGCTGCTCGATCTCGCTGCTCGCCGCCGGGCAGGAAGCAGTCGCCGAGCATTTCGCTCGCGGCGTGCCGCCGATCGGGATGTGGGAGGGGATCGCGATCCGGCCGGACGGCGACGGCGCGCCGCGCCTCTCCGGTGCGCTCGGGTGGCTCGAGTGCGCCCTGCGCGACGAGGTCGCGGTCGGCACCCACACGTTCTTCGTCTGCGCCGTGGAGGGGGTCGAGCACGGCCTCGATGCGCCCGCGCTCGTCCGCGTCCGCGGCGCCTTCACGTCGTCCTGACGCGGGTACCCTCGCGGATCGTGAAGCTCGACGACACCTCCTGGGGGATCGAGCCGGTGCCGGAGCGCCTCCGCGTGCTCGGCGGGCTCGACCTGGGGCTCCTCTGGGGAAACCTGGGCGTCTCGCTTCTGGTCATCGTCGCCGGCGCGATTCTCGTCCCGGCGCTCTCTCTGCCCACGGCGCTCGTCGCGATCCTCGTCGGCTGCCTGGTCGGCAACCTGATGCTGGCGGTCGCGGGCGCGATCGGCGCGCAGGCGCGTGTCCCCGCGATGGTGCTCATGCGCGCACCACTCGGCGAGCGTGGCTCGTACCTGCCGACGACGATCAACGTCGTCCAGTGCCTGGGCTGGACGGTCTTCGAGCTGCTCGTGATCGCAACCGCCGCCGCCGCGCTCTCGGACGAGCTCCTCGGCTTCGAGGCGCGCTGGGCGTGGACGCTCGTGTTCGGCGCGGCCGCGCTCGGGATGGGCCTGCTCGGCCCGATCGGGGTCGTGCGCACGGTGATCCGGCGCATCGCGATCTGGGTCGTCCCGCTCGCCGTCGCCTACCTCGGCTGGTGGGCGCTCAACGGCGGCGGGCTCGAGGAGGCGTGGAGCCGGCCCGGCGAGGGAGGGCTCTCGACGTGGCAGGGGATCGACATCGTCGTCGGGGTGACGGTCTCGTGGATCCCGCTCGCCGCGGACTACACACGCTTTGCCCGGTCGCCGCGCGCCGCGTTCTGGGGGACGGGCGTGGGATACTTCGTGCCGGACGCGCTGCTGCTCGCGCTCGGCGCGGTCGTCCTCCTCACGCGCGACGTCGCCGACGCGGCGGCCCTCCCTGCGGCCGTCGCCGCGGGCGGGCTCGTGGCGCTGCTCGTCCTCCTCGCCCTGACGGTCGCCGAGACCGACGAGGCGTTCGCGAACGCCTACTCCGGCGCCGTCTCGCTCCAGAACCTCTTCCCGTCGGCGTCGCAGCGTCTGCTCGTCGTCCTCACCACGGTCGTCGGCACCGCCGGCGCGCTCGTGCTCGGGCTCGGGAGCTTCCAGTCGTTCCTGTTCCTGCTCGGATCGTTCTTCGTCCCGCTCTTCGCGGTGCTCCTGGCCGACTGGCTCGCGAGCGGGCGGCGGTACGAGCCCGAGGACGTCTTCGGCCGCGAGCAGGTGCGGACAGGGCTCGTCGCCGCCTGGATCGCGGGGTTCGTCGCCTACCAGTGGCTGTCGCCGACCGGGCCCGACTGGTGGGTCGAGCAGGTGCAGCGACTCGATCCCCCCGCCTGGGGCATCGGCGCGACGCTCCCGAGCTTTGCCGTCTCGTTCGCCCTCGCTCTCGCGGTCTCGGCGGCGACGGGCCGTGTCGGCGCCGGGGCCGCGCGCGCGTGAGCCGGATCGCGGTGATCGGCAACCTCGCGGTCGACCGCGTCGCGGGTGCGCACCCGCGACCGGGTGGGACCGTCTACCACGCAGCGCGCGCCGCGGCCCACATCGGGGCGGACGCGGTCGCCATCACGCGTTGCGGGTGGCGTGACGAGGAGCTCGCGCTCTTCGCGCTCACGTCGCTCGGTCTGCCGGTCGCGAGCGTGGAGGTCGCGGAGACGACCGCGTTCAGCTTCCACTACGAGGGCGACCGGCGGGTCATGACCGTCGACGCGATCGGCGACCCGTGGAGCGCCGTCGACGTCGATACGTGGGCGGCCGAGGCGCTCGCGTCGTGCGACTGGGTGATCGTCGGGAGCCTGCTGCGGTCCCACTTCGACGCGGCAATGCTCGAGGCACTCGCACGCGGCGGGCGACGGCTCCTCCTCGACGCGCACGGCCTCACGCGGGTCGCAGCGACCGGCCCGCTTCGCGAGGACGCAGCGTTCGACCGGCGCCTGCTCCGAGACCTCACGATCCTCAAGCTGAACGACGAGGAGGCAGGGCTCGTGGCCGGGGGGCACGATCGAGCCTCGCTCGAGGCGCTCGGTGTGCCCGAGGTGGTGCTCACCCTCGGCTCGAAGGGCGCCGTGGTGCTCGCAGGCGGGGAGCTGGCGCCGGTCGCGCCGTGCCCGGTCGACGGCCCCGTCGACCCGACCGGGGCCGGGGACGCGTTCTCGCTCGTCTACGTCGACGGACGGGCGAGCGGGCTCGAGCCCGCGGCCGCCGCCGAGCGGGCGGCGCAGGTCGTCTCCGAGCTGATCAGCGTCCGATGACTCCCGTGCTCGTCGCCTGCGCCCTCGGCACCGTCGCCGTCGACGTGGACGAGGAGGAGGACGCCGAGATCGTCGACGACGAGCTGCCCGTCCTCACGGCGCCGGACGTCGACCTCCCGCTCCTCGTCGCAGCGGCCGCCCACGGCTCCGTGGTCGTCGCCGTCGTCGACCGGCGCCCGCCGCTCGTCGTGTCGAACGACGCAGGACGCACCTGGCGCGAGGCCGGTGCCGGCCTCGGACGGGGCGTTGCCGTCGCGATCTCGCCCGAGCACCCCGACCTCGTCGTGTTCGCGACCGACGAGCGGCTCCACGTGTCCCGAGACGGGGGCCGGTTCTGGACCGCGCTTGCCGTGGAGCTCCCGTCGATCACCGGCCTCGCGTTCCCGCCCTCGCCGGGGGTGTGAGCTCAGAGGCGGAACTCGCCTCGGGCGACGACCACGGCGCCGCCGCCGACCTCGACGGCGTCGATCAGCCCGTCCCCTCCGTCGGCGCGCGCGTGGAGCGTCGAAGGGCGGCCCATCTCCACGCCCTGCGTGATCACGATCTCCTCTCCCCAGGCGACGAGACCGTGGCGGGCGAGGTGACAGGCGATCGGCCCGGCGGCCGAGCCCGTGGCCGGATCCTCGCCGTGCTCCCAGAACATCCGGTTGCGCCACGACTCGGAGCCGCGCGCGACGCAGTTGACGCCCGTGATGCCGAACGTCGCGATCGCCTCGCCGTCCGGCCGGAGCCCTCCGAGCTCAGCCTCCTCGAGCGTCACGACGATCTGGCGCGCGCCGTTGTCGTAGAGCTCGATCGGCAGTAGCGAGCGCCCGGCCCCGACCGCGGCGAGCACGGCCTCGGGTGACTCGACCTCCTCGATGCGCGGCACGGGCTGCGTCATGCGTCCGAACACGATGCGGCCCGACTCGTCGCGCTCGAGCACCACCGGAACGATCCCTGCGCCCGTCTCCAGCCGGACGACGCCGAGCTGGAGCGGCGCGCCGAGGACGAACGCGGCTCCGAGGGTCGGGTGCCCGGCGAACGGCATCTCGTGGAGCGGGTTGAAGATCCTGATTCGCGCCGTCCCGCCCTGCTCGGCGGGGAGCGTGAAGACGGTCTCGGAGAAGCCGATCTCGAGCGCGAGCGCCTGCATCGTCGCGTCGTCCAGCTTTCGGGCGTCGGTGAACACGGCGAGCTGGTTGCCCGTCAGGGGAGTCGTCGTGAAGACGTCGGCGACGACGTAGCGGTAGGAGGCCACGGGCGGGTTATAGCCCGCGCTCGGCGTCGACCCACTTCGGGTGGTGCTCGCGGGCCCAGTCCTCGCGCACGTCGCCGCGCGTCATCCCGCGAAGCGCATGGCGCGTCCTCGGATGCACGAGGGCGAGGTAGAGGTGCCCGGTGAGGAGGGCGACCGAGACGTACATCGCCACGTCGTGCACCATCCCCGTTCCGTCGAAGAGGAAGCGGTGGTCGCGCTCGCCGAGCCAGAGGAAGAACCCGGAGACGACGAAGAGGACGGCGAGCGCGGCGGTCAGGATCACGTTCAGCTTCTGACCGGCGTTGAAGCGGCCCTGCGGCGCCGGATACCCGGCAAGCCAGCGCCGGTCGTCCCGATCGATCGCCTCGACCTCGCGCCAGTCGGCGGCGAGACGCGCCCGGTCGCCGAGCGCGACGACCAGCACGAGCGCCAGCGCCCAACCGATCGCCGTGAAGATGTGGACGTTCTTGACGAGGTTCCTGCGCGCGACGATCTCGGACAGCGACGGCAGGTAGAGGATCAGGCCCGTCGCGAGCATCGCCAGGAAGCCCGTCGCGTGCACCCAGTGGAGAAGCCGCTCCGTCCTGCCGAAGCGGGGGATCATCCGCACCTCAGTAGACGCTCCCCCCGCGGTTCGAGGAGCCGACCCAGGCGTCCTTGTCGTACCCGCGCTGCTCCCAGTAGCCGATGCGGTCGTACGTCGTCTCCAGCTCGATCCGGGTCACCCACTTGACGTTCTTGTAGCCGTACATGCGCGGCATCACGACCCGCGCCGGGAAGCCGTGCCCCGCCGAGAGCGGCTTGCCGTCCATGTCGTACGCGAGCATCGCGTCGGGCGCGAGCGCCTGCGTGAGCGTCAGCGTGTCGTCGTAGGGAACCTCGTCCGACACGAACCGCAGCGTCACCGCGTCCTTCCGGGGGCGGGCCTCGGCGAGCAGGTCGGCGAAGCGCACGCCGCGCCAGTGCACGTCGTCGACGCTCCACCCCGTCACGCAGTGGAAGTCGGAGACCTGCTCGGCGGCGGGGAGCGCGCGGAGATCGGCGAGGCTGTAGCTCGCAGGGCGCTCGACCGCGCCCGTGATCGTGAGCCGGTACTGCGCCGGGTCGATTCGCGGGATCGAGCTGCCGATCGTGTAGATCCGCCAGCCGGAGGTCGGCACGATCGCCTGCACTTGGTCAGGGACCACCCGTCCGAGGAACCGGGTCGCGTCCCGCCCGAAGAAGAGCCCGGCGACACCGATGCCGACGATCCCGAGGAAGGCGCCACGCCCGATCGCACGGTCGTCCATCCCCAGGTTGTAGCGCTATAGGCACGGCCGGCGCCGAATTCGTTGCGGCGCCGGGCCCGGCGGGGAGGCGACTATCCTCGTCATCCGTGCGCGTCTATCTCTGCCGACATGCGAAGGCTGCGCCCGGAGAGCCGGACGACACTCGCGAGCTCACCGCGAAGGGCCACGACCAGGCTGCGGCCCTCGGGGAGCGGCTCGCCGGCGCCCGCGTGCCGCCCGCCGTCGTGCTCGCGAGCCCGCTCGTGCGGGCGCGCCAGACGGCCCAGGCGATCGCGACCGCGACCGGCGCACCGCTCGAGATCGAGCCGCGGCTGTCGCCGGGGGCGACGGTCGACGACCTGCGTGCCGCGCTCGCCGATCGGCCGAGCCCCGTCGCGGCCGTCGGCCATCAGCCGGACTGCTCCGAGATCGCGCTCGCCGTGATGGGCTCCGACCCGGGCTTCGCCCCCGGGGCGATGGCCGAGCTCGAGCTCGATCCGTGACGCCCGACGCGGCGATCCGGGTCCGCGGTCTCCGGAAGGCGTACGGAAGTCACGAGGCCCTTCGCGGGATCGACTTCGAGGTGCGGACCGGCGAGGTGTTCGGCCTGCTCGGGCCGAACGGGGCAGGCAAGACGACGACGGTCGAGATCCTCGAGGGCTACCGCGAGCGCGACGCCGGCGAGGTCGAGGTGCTCGGCGTCGACCCGTGGCGGGGCGAGGCGGCGCACCGGGAGCGGATCGGCGTCGTCCTCCAGCACTCGCAGCTCCCGCCTTCACTCACGGTTCGCGAGGTGCACGCGATGTTCGCCGGCTACTACGAGAGGCCGCGCGACGTCGACGAGGTGATCGAGCTGGTGGGTCTCGCAGACAAGAGGGGCGACCGCGTGAAGACCCTCTCCGGAGGCCAGAAGCGCAGGCTCGACCTCGGTGTCGCGCTCGTCGGCGACCCGGAGCTCGTCTTCCTCGACGAGCCGACGACCGGCTTCGACCCGTCGGCCAGGCGAACCGCCTGGGAGCTCGTCCGCTCGCTCCGCTCGCTCGGCAAGACGATCGTGCTGACGACGCACTACCTCGACGAGGCGCAACAGCTCGCCGACCGCGTCGCGGTGATCCGCGAAGGCGGTTTGGTGCGGATCGGGACACCGGACGAGCTGATCGGCGCGACGCCCGAGGTCGAGATCCGCTATCGCGAGAGCGGTCGCGAGGTGATCCTCACCACCGCCGACCCGACCCGCGTGCTCGCCGAGCTCGCCGGCCGCGCGGTGGCGGAAGGGCGCGAGCTCGAAGGCCTCGAGGTGCGGCGGCCGACCCTCGAGGACGTCTACCTCGGCCTCGTGGACGACGACGAGCGGCGGCCGGGGGCATGAGGCTCTTCTGGCACGAGCTGCGGATGCAGCAGCTCCTCTTCTGGCGCAACCGCGAGTCGGCGGTCTTCATCTTCGTCTTCCCGCCGCTCCTGTTCCTGCTCCTCGGCGCGGTCTACGACGGGAAGATCGACGGCGTCCCGGCGGTCGACCGGCTGCTCGTCGGGATGATGGGCTACGGCTGTGCGAACACGGCGCTGGCGGGTCTCGCGATCACCCTCGTCGTCCGGCGCGAGGGCGGACTCCTGAAGCGCGTCCGCGCGACGCCGCTCCCGGCGGCGACGTACCTGACCGCCGTGCTGGTCTCGACCCTGATCGTCTTCTGCCTCCAGATGGCCGTCACCGTCGCGCTCGGCGTCACGCTCTACGGGGCCCGCGGGGCCGAGAGCTGGGCGGCGCTCGTCCCCGTGCTGGTGCTCGGCGCGGCGGCTTTCGCCGGGCTCGGGATCGGGCTCGCGGCGCTGATCCGCTCCGACGAGGGGGCCTCTGCCGTCGTCAACCTCGTCGTGCTGCCGATGGCGTTCCTGTCCGGCTCGTTCGGCCCGACCCGCGACTACCCGAATGTCCTCCAGGCGGTCGCGGACGTGCTGCCGCTCACGTACCTGATCCGCCTCATCCAGGCGGCGTACCTGCACGGCGAGTCGCTCGTCCACGACCTCGGCGCGGTGGCCGTCGTCGTGGCGTGGGGCGTCGTCGGGCTCGCCGTCGCGCTCCGTCGCTTCGACTGGCAGCCGCGCGAGCGCTGAGGCTCAGGCGTCGAGCCGCGGAAGCCAGCCGTCCCGGTAGGGGACGAAGGTGGACCGCGGAAGCGTGGCGCGGACGTCCGCATAGGCGACCGACGGCTTCGTCGTCTCCTCCTCCACGCTCGCGCCGTACCCGGCAGCGACCTCGCCGACCGGGTACACCAGCCCCCCGGCCACGCCGCGCCCGCGCCGGCCCACAGCGACCACGATCGCGGACTGCCCCTCGGCGGCGACGATGATGTGCGGCGTCCCCGGAGGGCAGTGGAAGAGATCCCAGGCGTGCAGCCGACGCTCCTCGTCCTCGACGATCAACGTGCACTCGCCGGCGAGGACGAGGAATCCCTCCTGGGCGCTCTCGCGGTGGTACATCCCCATCCGCTCGCCGGGTTCGAGCACGCTGATGTTGATCCCGAGCTCGGAAAACCGGCGCTTCCCCTCGAAGGTGCAGTACGCGCCGAGAGGCCCCTCGTCGCGCCAGCGGGAGTCGCGCGCGCTCAGGATGAACCAGCCGTCGCCGTCGACGGCCGGGCCGTTCTTCGTCTCGCGCATCGGCGCCTCCGGCACCGCCGCAGTCTTGCACGACGATGCCACCGCCCTGGCGCGCTCGCCCGCTCGCCGCTTCCAGCACACTGAGGCCGATGGACGCCGATGCAAGCGACGGGTCGCTCCTGAGCCCTGCCGAGCTTCGCGACGCGCTCGTCCGCGCGCTCGGCGACGCCGGCCTCGTCTCGGACGGCGAGTCCGAGCGCGACCTGCACGCCGGCGACTTCTCCTTCCACCGGCCGAGCCGGCCCGACGTCGTCGTCTACGCGACCTCGACCCGAGACGTCGCGGCGGTGCTCGCGCTCGCCGACGAGCGGAGGGTGCCCGTGACGCCGTTCGGCGCCGGATCGAGCCTCGAGGGGCACGTGATCCCGCTCGCGGGCGGCATCTCGCTCGACCTCACGCGCATGGACCGTGTCCTCGCCATCTCGCCGGCAGACCTCACGGCGACGGTGCAGGCCGGCGTCACCCGCACGGCGCTCGAGCGGGCCGCCGCCGAGCACGGCCTCTTCTTCCCGGTCGATCCGGGGGCGGACGCGACGCTCGGGGGGATGGCCGCGACGAACGCAGCGGGGACGACGACGGTGCGCTACGGGAAGATGCGCGCCAACGTCCTCGCGCTCGAGGCGGTGCTCCCCGGCGGCCGCGTCGTCCGAACAGGGAGCGGCGCGCCGAAGACGTCCGCCGGCTACGACCTCCTCGGCCTGCTCGTCGGCTCGGAGGGGACGCTTGCGGTGATCACCGAGCTCACGCTCCGCCTGCAGGGCATCCCGGAGCAGGCCGTTGCGCTGCGCGTGTCGTTCCCGGACGTCGAGTCGGCGTGTCGGGCCGCGACCGCGATCGTCGCCGCGGGCGCCGGCGTCATGCGCGTGGAGCTTCTCGACGCATGGACGATCACGGCGCTCAACGCGTACCGGGGGACGAGCTACCCTGCCGGGCCGTCGCTCTTCGTGGAGGCGGCGGGCAGCGAGGGCACGGTGCGGTCGGACCTCGAGCTCGTGACCGCGATCGCCGAGTCGGAGGGATCGCTCGAGATCGTGGCCGAGCGCGACCCGACCGCGCGCTCACGGCTCTGGGCGGCACGTCACGCGTCCGCCTACGCGGCGGCGGCCGCCGCGCCCGGGAAGCGCCACCGCTCCACCGACATCTGCGTCCCGCTGTCGGAGCTCGCGGCCGCCGTCTCCTTCGCGCGGCAGGAGCTGGAGCGGCGCGGGCTCGTCGCCGGTCTGGTGGGCCACGCTGGGGACGGCAATGTCCACCTCGCCCTCATGATCGACGCGGACGACCCCGACGAGATGCGCTCGTCGGACGAGCTGATCGAGGCGCTCGTCGAGGATGCGCTCGCCCGCGGCGGCACGTGCACGGGCGAGCACGGGATCGGCCTCGGGAAGATCCACTCCCTCGAGAGCGAGCACGGCGACCTCGTGCCCCTGATGCAGGGGGTCAAGCGGGTCTTCGACCCGAACGGGATCATGAACCCGGGCAAGGTCCTACCCGTCGAGGCAGCCGCGTCGTCCGAATGACGTGGCCCGGCGCGCGATGCGCCGGGCCACGCGGTGCGCTCTCAGAGAGCGTTACCCGACGAGCCCGACCCGTCGGACGGCGTCGTGTCGCCACCGGAGCCGCCGTCGTGACCGGGACAGTCGTCCCGCGACGGAGCGGCTGCGTCGCCCTGAGAGTCCTGGACGAAGCCCGCCTGCGGCCCGCCACCTGGCGGCGCCGACGTGCCTACCGAGCCGCTCGACGTTCCGCCGGACGCGAACGCGGCCGCTGCCCAGATCGCAGCGACGACGAACGCGAGACCGAGCGCGGCCAGTACGGCACCGGGGCCGAACCTCGATGCAGTCGTCTCTTCCATGTGCCTCACCTCCTCTCGCGTCGTGGGTCAGGGAAGCCGGCCGAACCAGAGCGCGGACAGGCCGGAGGCGACGAGGAGGAGGACGGCGCCCGCGCCCGCGAAGGCGACGGTCACCTCCTGCTTCCGCTCGTCCCAGGCGACCTGCGACCCGACCGCGTCGTAGACGGCGTTCAGGTCGTCGGCGGTCGGCGCGTCGAAGTACGTCCCGCCCGTCTCGTCCGCGATCCGGCGCAGCGTCTCACGGTCGGGCGCGACCGACACCGTCTGCAGCTCGCCGATCTCGTTCGGCACGGTGACCGTGCCCGCGTCGGTGCCGAGCGCGATCGTATTGACGGCGATCCCGGCGTTCTTCGCGAGGCCGATGGCGTCGTCGACAGAGATCCCCTGTGTGCTCGCGCCGTCGGAGAGCAGGAGGATCGAGACGAGCGGCTTGCCGTCCTTCCCGGTCGGCACCTTGCCGTTGTCGTCCTTCGGCACGAGGTCGATCGCCGAGGCGATCGCGTCGCCGATCGCGGTCCCGGTGTGCGCCTCCAGCCCGTCGATCAGGCGGAGGATCTGGTCGCGGTCGTCGGTGGGCTCCGCCAGCGAGGTGGCGCCCGTGGAGAACGACACGAGGCCGACCCCGAACCGGTCGGGAAGCCCCTTCACGAACGTCGAGGCCGCCTCGCTTCGCGGCGTCGAGCCGGGTCGGCGGGACGTCCGTCGCCATCATCGAGCCGGATACGTCGATCGCGAGCACGACGCTCGCCTCGTCGCGCGGCACCGCGATGGTCGTCTCCGGGCGCGCGAGCGCGACGAGCAGCGCAGCGAGCGCGGCGAGCGCAAAGACCGGCGGCACGTGTCGCCGCCAGCCCGGTGAGCGGTCGACGACGTTCGCGAGCAGGTCGAGGTTCGTGAACCGCATCGCGTACTTCACCCGGCGCCGCTGGATCACCATGTACGCCAGCACGAGCAGCGGGATCAGCGCCAGCGAGAGAAGGGCGGCGGGCCAGGCGAAGCTCATCGCCGCCTCCTTCGCTCGCGCGTGAGGAACGACCCGAGCGAGCGCAGCCAGTCCTCGTCCGTCGAGAGCGTGCAGTGCGCCACGCCGAGCGAGGCGAGCTCGCGCGCGACGTCCGCCCGGTCGGCGTCGGCAGCCGCGGCGAACGCGTCGCGCGTCTTGCTCCGCCGGGTATCGACCTGGATCCTGCGTCCGGTCTCCGGGTCGACGAGCCAGAGGTGGCCGACGTCCGGCAGCGCGTGCTCGCGGCGGTCGCGGATCTCGATCGCCGACACCTCGTGCCGCGAGGCGAGCCGCAGGAGCGGCTCGCGCCAGTCGCGCGGTCCGAGGAAGTCGGAGACGACGAAGACGACTCCGCGCTGACGCGCGACCGCGCTCGAGCGGTCGAGGGCGGCGCCGAGCGACGTCGGGCCGACGTGCTGTGTCTCGGGCTCCTGGCGCGCCGCCAGCAGCGCACCGAGCAGCCCGCGGCGGCCCTGGCGCTGAGGGACGGTGATCGGGCTCCTGCTGCCGAAGGTCAGCGCCCCGACGCGGTTGCCGCGGCGGGACGTGATGTGGGCGAGGGCGAGCCCGACCCCTTCCACGACGTCGGCCTTGCGGCGGTCGCCGGTGCCGAACCCCATCGAAGGGGAGACGTCCAGCAGGAGCCAGGTCGAGACCGCGCGCTCGGCGACGTCCACGCGCACGTGCAGCTCGTTCTTGCGCGCGGTCGCGTTCCAGTCGATCCTGCGGACGTCGTCGCCCTCGACGTACGGGCGCACCTGGGCGAGCTCCGAGCCACGGCCGAGGCGGTTGGCTCGATGCTCTCCGTCGACGAGGCTCGCCGTGCGCCGCGCGACGCGGAGGTCGAGCGCGCGAAGCAGGCCCGTGGGGACCGGCCCGGGCCCCGGTCTCTCCCGCGTCCGCTCGACCTCCGGCAGCGTCGACCTCATGCCGCACGCTCCACGGCGTCGAGCCTGGGCACGGGAACGGCTGCCAGCGCCGCGTCGATCAGCGTGTCCTCGGCTATCCCGGCCGCGATCGCCTCGTAGCTCAGCACGAGCCGGTGGCGCATGACGTCGTGCGCGAGGTCGACGAGATCCTGCGGCACGACGTAGTCCCGCCCGCGGATGAGGGCGAGGGCGCGAGCCGCGATCACGAGCGAGATCGAGCCGCGGGGGCTGGCGCCGAACTCGACGTAGCGTCCCAGCTCGGGGATCCCGGCCGCCTCGGGCGAGCGCGTCGCGCCGGCGAGCGCGACCGCGTAGCGGGACACCGCCGGGTCGACGTACACCCGCGACGTCTGCGCGCGGATCGCGGCGAGCTCGTCGAGCGAGACCACGCTCCTGACCTCGCCGACAGGCACGAGGGCGCGCTCGACGACGGTCAGCTCGTCCTCGGGCTCCGGATAGCCGACGACCACCTTCAGCATGAAGCGGTCGACCTGGGCCTCCGGGAGCGGATACGTGCCTTCCGACTCGATCGGGTTCTGCGTCGCCATGACGAGGAACGGGTCGGGCACCGGCATCGTCTCGCGGCCGATCGTGACCTGGTGCTCCTGCATCACCTCGAGCAGCGCCGACTGCACCTTCGCGGGCGCACGGTTGATCTCGTCGGCGAGCAGGAAGTTGCAGAAGACGGGGCCCTGCTCGGTGTCGAACGTCCCGGTGTCGGGACGGAACACGCGCGTCCCGACGAGGTCGCTCGGCACGAGGTCGGGGGTGAACTGGATGCGGTGGAACGTGCCTCCGAGCGCCGCCGCCGTGGTCTTGATCGTGAGCGTCTTCGCGAGCCCGGGCACGCCCTCGATCAGCAGGTGACCGCCGGACAGGAGGCACACGAGCACGCGCTCGAGCATCCGGTCCTGTCCCGCGATCACACGGCGGATCTCGAAGAGCGCCCGCTCGACGGTCTCACGGGCCGCAGGCGCGTCCGGTAGCTCGAGCGTCGTCGCTGTCGTCCATCTGTCTCGGTCCTCCTTCGCGTTCGGGGAGCTACGAAGGGAACCGGCGGCCGCCGAGAGGCCGCTGTGACGTTCCTCGGAATCCCCTGAGAGGGCCGAGCGATCGGGTCAGACGTGCGCCTCGCCCGCGGCGAGCTCTCTCCCGGGGCTGCTCTCGAGCGCCTGGACGAGGACCGCCGCGACGACGATCGCGCCGCCCGCCAGCGTCGCCGTCGACGGGCGCTCGTCGTAGGCGAGCCAGACCCAGAGTGGCCCGAGCACCACCTCGAGCAGCGAGATGATCGCCACCTGCGCGGGCGGGATCAACCGCGCGCCGACGGTGAGGAACGCAAGCCCGATCCCCATCTGGCCGACACCCAGCGCGGCGAGGATCGCCCAGTCGCTCCGGCTCGCCGAGGCCGCGTCGAGGAACGGGAGGCACACCGCGACCACGATCAGCTGTGAGGCGAACGTCGCGGGCATCATCGACACGTCCCGCCGGTGCCGCGCGATCACGATCACGGCGGCGAACGACGCGGTCATGACGAGCGGGAGCACGACGGCCGTCGCGCCCGCGTCGAAGGAGCTCGCCGCCATCAGCACCACGCCCGCGCCCGCGAGGACGAGCGCGACCCACGTTCGTCCGTCGATGCGCTCCGAGAGCAGCGCCCAGCCGAGCAGCGCCGCCATCATCGGGGCCGCCGCCTGCATGAAGAGCACGTTCGCGACCGTCGTGTAGTTCAGCGCGAGGAGGAACGACCCGGAGGAGATCGCGAGGAACACGGCCATCGCGAGGCCCGACCGCCCCATCCTCCGAAATGCGCGCGCGATTCCTCCTCGCTCGGTCGCGAGGACGAGGACGAAGAGCGCCACGGCGGCGAACGCCGCGCGTCCCGCGACCTGGGTCGCGGGGCTCGCGTCGAGCCCACGCTGTGCGAGACCCGCGGTCGACCAGGCGATCGCGGCGACGAGGATCGCGAGCTGGCCCTCGCGGGCCCGGCGTCGCTCCAGGGCCGAGGAGCCCGTCACGCCGTCAGTCAACCAGTCGTTCGACGCCGGCGAACCGGCACCCGCGTCAGCGGGCGAGGGGCGTGCCGGCCTCCCGCAAGCGGAGCACGCAGACGTCCGGCCGGGCGAACACTTCCAGCTCGTCGACCTCGAGCCCCGAGCCGACGACCCTCGAGCACACCCTCCACGAGGCCCCGGTGCATCCCGCACACGACCGCGGGGCTCTCGCGGGCCAGCTCGGCGAAGGGGCACCGGTGCATGCTGATCTCGAGCCCTTGCGTCTGCGGCTCGAAGCCGCGCACGGCCAGGACGCGGACGAGCTCCTCGACGGCGGCGCGCTCGGACGCCGGCGCGGCGGCGGCCCCGCGCGCCGCGCTCCTGCCCCACGCCCGGCCCGCCGCTTCCGCATCGCGCTCGGCGCTCGGCAGACCCGCAACCACCGAGACGAGGGCCTGCGCGAGGGCGCGGTGCTCGTCAGCCTCGTCGTGGGTGGCGCTCTGGGCCCGCTCCCAGACGCGACGCGGACGGCCGGGCGTCTCGCGGTGCTCGGGGCGCGAGGTGACGACGCCAGCGTCCTCGAGGATTCCGAGGTGCCAGCGGACGGTGTTCGCGTGGAGCCCGACGCGCCGTCCGAGCTCGCTCGCGTCGAGCGCGCCGACCGCCTCCTCGAGCGCGGAGACGAGCTCCGCGCGGCGCGGGTCGGCGAGAGCGCGGTGAAGGGTGGTCGGGTCTGTCATGGCCGGTGACTCAGTGGCTCATCGTGCCCTTCGGGTTGCCGACCTTCAACAGCCCGACCTGTCCCAGGTCGACATGCGCGAACGCATGGCTGACGAACGGGTACAGGCCCTCCTGGTCGATCTTGACGTCGAAGACGCGCGCCGCCGCCGGCGGGGACGGCGACCGTCTGGACGCCGCTCTGGTAGTGGGTCAGGTCGGCGTTCGGCCATGCGCGGTCGAAGATCGTGCCGACGACGTGGAAGTTCGTGTCGAGCGTCGGGCCGGCGGCGACGACGTAGAGGCGGGTCGTGTCGCCCGGCTTCGCGGTGAGCGGGTGGGTCACGTACTGGTTCGCATACCCGTTGAACGTCGTCCAGTCGGGCGTCATCGCGCGCGCCTTCGCCATGTCGAGCGACGCGGGCGAGGACACGCCGTCGCCGTTCAGGTACCACTCGCTCGCCACGAGCACGTACTCGTTGTCCGCCTTCGGGAGTGGCGTCTTCGGGTCGACGACCAGGGCGCCGTACATCCCGTTTGCGATGTGGGCGAGCACCGGCTTCGTACCGCAGTGGTACATGAAGACGCCCGGGTCGCTCGCCACGAAGCGGAACGTGAACGAGTCGCCGGGAGCGACGTCCTTGAACGCCAGGTTCGGCGCGATCCTCGCGGCGTGGAAGTCGATCGAGTGCGGGATCGAGCCGCCGTTCGTGAGCGTCATCTGCACGGTCTGGCCCTGCCGGACGTGCAGGATCGGACCGGGCGCGCCGTGGCCGTCGAAGGCCCAGGTCGCGTACTTCACGCCCGGGCGCGATCTGGACGGCCATGTCCTTGAGCGTCATGTGGATCTTGACGAGGTTGCCCGGCGGGACGGGTGGGAGCGTGGCGTCGTAGGCAGGATGCGCCTTCGCGAGCGCGTCGGCGGTCGGCGCCGGTCACGCCGGCGAAGCTCTCGAGCGGCAGGCTCTGGGCGGTCGCGCCGCGGCGTGCGCGGAGTGGTCGTGCGGTGCGGCGCTCGCTGCGCCGCTCCCGGCCGCGCGGCGCCGCCTCGTCGCGCGCCTGGTCGGCTGCCTGCATCGCGACGACCGCGGCGATCGCGAGGACGCCGACCGCGAACCCGAGCAGGAGCGCCACGACCTTCCAGACGGCGTTCGACGCTCCGTCCGCCGGCGCGGTGGCGGGGCGCGCCGATCGATGCGGGATGAGTGGACATCTGAGCCTCCGTTCGATCGTTTTCACGAGCAACGTAGGAACAATTCGCCCGCGGCGGCCTCAGCGTGGCTCCGGACCTGCCCTGCGGGTTTCTGCGTACCGCAGGGGACGGACCGTCGGCCCGTCAGCCCGTCAGCCCGCGACGTCGCGGGCCAGCTCCGGGTCGGGCTGCGCGCCCCCCGCCGTTCCCGCGTGCTCCGCGAGCAGGCCGCGCAGCCGGAGCGCCGCCCCGGGCGCGCGGCGCTCGAGCGCCCAGACGTCGCGCTTGAAGAGGCTGATGAGGCGCATCGGCGAGGTCGCGGTGATCGTCGCCGTCCTGCGCCCCGAGGCGAGGACGGCGATCTCGCCGACGACGTCGCCGGGAGCGACCCGGCCGACGTGACGCCTTCGACGGCCACGTCGGCGGTCCCGCTCTCCACGGCGAAGATCGCGTGGCCGAAGTCGCCTTCGCCCACGACCCGCTCGCCGCTTCGCAGGTCGATCTCGCCCGCGACGTCCGCGATCGCCGCGAGCTCCTCCGGCGGAAGCTCGGAGAAGAGCGGGATCGCACCAAGCCGGTGGGCGTCCACCGTGCGACCCTACTCCGGGCGTGTGTGTCCATCCGGTGACGGTCCGGTGACGCGGTGGCGCGAGGCTCGGCGAACCGCGAAGCGCGGGCCCTACGCGGCCTCGGGAAGCTCGGCCTCGCGCCCCTGGAAGCGATGCCGTCGACCGTGCCTGCGATCTCCGCGCGAGCAGGTTGTTCGCCACGAGCGCCCCGACGGTCAGGGTCGCGCCGAGCAGCTCCGCCCCGTTCGGACGGTAGCCGCGGGCGATCTCGATCGCCGAACGTCGTCACCGGGATCAGGTTGCTGAAGAGGACCGCGTTCTGCGGCCCGATCGCCGCGATCGCCGCGTTCCACGTCAGAACGGCGACGAACGCCCCCGGGATCGCCAGGTACGCGATCTGCGGCCACACCGACACCAGCTGGTCGGCGGACGGGCGCTCGACCAGCCCTGTCGCCAGCGCTGCCGCCGTCGCGCCGGCGATCGTCAGCCAGCCGAGGCCGGCGGTCAGCGCCGTGTAGCGGAGCGGGGAGAGGTCGGGGAACTCGGCGGCGCCGAGGCCGTAGAGCACGAAGCTGAACACCCCTGCGAGGACGAGGAGCTCACCCCAGCCGATCGCGCCGTGGACGATCGACGAGGGATGCCCACCGCTGACGACGAGCGCCACGCCGGCGAGCGCGATCCCGAGCAGCGCGAACGTCGCCCGTGCAGGGCGCTCGCCGCTGCGGCGCCACAGCACGAGCGCGGTCAGAAGTGGGCCGAGCGCGACGATGAGCGACGCCGTCTCCGGCCGCGCGTGCGCGAGGCCCGTGTACGCGAGCAGGTTGAACCCGGCGAACCCGAGCGAGCCGAGCCAGAAGAGCCTCCAGCCGCGTCCACCGAGGCGCAGCGCGCCCGGTCCCTCGATCGCGACGAGCACCACCAGCCAGAGCGCAGCCGCGATCGCGTAGCGGACGGTCGTGAGCGGGAACGCGTTCACGCTCTCGAGCGCCGACTTGCCCGACCACGAACTGACCGCCCCAGACGATCGCGGTCGTCGTCGCGAAGAGCACACCGAGCGTTGCGGTCCTCGACCTCACGCGTCTCCTCGGTTCGATTGCGGTGACAGGGATGTTCAACGAGCACGGCTCGACGGGTATTTCGCGTGCGGGCGACCCGGGTCTTCCGCCTGGTCGACGGTCGCGATCTCGAGGTCGACGTCGACGTCGCCGAGGCGATGGTCGTCGGCACCGCGGCTGCCGCGTGCGACGCCCTCGCTCTCGCCGAGATCACCTCCGCCGGGGCTGATCCCGGACGGGCTCGACCGGGATCAGCCGAGCGGGGCGTGAAAGCGGGCTTGCACGCGGATCTACCCGTCGAGCCCGATGAACTGATGCCATGGGCCGGCGAGGTGCACGGTGGCGACCGCGAGGATCAGCCCGGCTACGAGCGACCCGGCAAGGAGCCAGCGGCGCAGCGAGGATCCCGCGAGGGGCTCGTCCTGCCGCCAGTCCGCCGCCGCAAGCCGCGGCACACGAAGCGCGTGGGCGAGGACGTGCGCCGCCATGGCGGCGAACCACACCACGAAGCTCGCCTTGTGAAGGCCGAGCACGGCTCCTTCCTGCGGGCCGAGGACGGCGAGCGCAACGCCGCTCGCGAACAGCGCCGCCGTCGAGAGGACGAGCACGGGGCCGAGCGCGCGGAGGATCGGGTGCGGCGGGCCGTCGGCGCGGTATGCGCGGTGCCCGGTGTAGTAGCGCGCGAAGCGATAGCCGGTGCTCGCGAGCTTGAGGGCCACGGGCGGGAGCAGGAGCATCCCGATGAAGACGTGCGCCGAGACGAGTGGGCGGATCGCGAGCAGCGTCAAGCCCTCGGCCGCGAGCAGCACGAGGAGCACGGCCGCCGTCGCGCCTGTCAGCCGACGGTTCCCTTCGCTTCCGCCCGTGGGGACGTACTTTCGCGCGGCCACCCGCGACCTCGTCCGACTCTCTCGTGACACGTCGAGCACGGCCCCATCGGAGCGGACACAGATGAAAGGACGATGAGAGGCGCCGTCGCCTCCCGCGTGACGACCACAATGCAGCGATGCGCGTGCTTGTGGTCGAGGACGAGCCGAAGCTCGCGAGCCTGCTCGCCCGCGGCCTCGGCGAGGAGGGACACCCGACCGACGTCGCGGCGACGGGCGACGACGCCGTCTGGATGGCGCGTGCCAACCCATACGACGCCATCGTCCTGGACGTCATGCTGCCGGGCAGGGACGGGTTCGAGGTCTGCCGGGATCTCCGCGCGCTCGACGTGTGGACGCCGGTCCTCTTCCTCACCGCGCGCGACACCGTCGATGACCGGGTCGGCGGTCTCGACGTCGGCGCCGACGACTACCTCGTCAAGCCGTTCTCGTTTCCCGAGCTCCTCGCTCGGCTCCGCGCGCTGACACGGCGCGGGCCCGTTCGGCGGCCGACGGTGCTCCAGGTCGGCTCGCTGCGTCTCGACCCTGCGGGGCACCGGGTCTGGCGTGGCGACTCCGAGATCGAGCTGTCGGCGAAGGAGTTCACGCTGCTCGAGGTGTTCATGCGGCATCCGGGGAAGGTGCTCTCGCGCCTCGAGCTGCTCGAGCGCGGGTGGGACATGGCGTACGAGACCCGCTCGAACGTCGTGGACGTCTATGTCCGCTACCTGCGCGAGAAGATCGACCGGCCCTTCGGCTGCGACTCGCTCGAGACCGTGCGCGGCGTCGGCTACCGGCTGCGCGAGCCCGAAACGTGCTGAGGACCGTCCCGATCCGCTGGCGCCTCGCCGCGGCCTTCGCGGTGTCGATGGCGGCGCTCCTCGTCGCGCTCGGCGCCCTCGTCTACCTCCGCGTCGAGGGCGCGCTCGGCAGCTCGGTCGACCAGGCGCTGCGCGCGCAGTCGGCGGAGTCTCTTGCCCACCCGGAGGAGGACTCGCTCCTCGACATCGATGCGCGACAGTCGGGGACGGTCGTTCAGGTCGTCGGCCCGGGCGGGCGCGTCGAGCGATCGGACCCCGCGTCGTTGCCCGCCCTTCTCGACTCCGGCACGCTGGCGGCGGCGCGGCGGGCCGCCGTCCTGACGACGATCTCCCTCGGGGCCGGCGAGGGGAACCGCTGGCGCGCGCTGGCGGCCCCCGACGGCGCGCGGGTGCTCGTGGTCGCGCGGCCGCTCCGCCAGACGGAGGAGACGCTCAGCCACCTGTTCCGTGGCCTGATCGTGGCTGGCCCGGTCGGGCTGCTGGTCGCGACGCTCGGCGGCTACCTGATCGCCGCCGCCGCGCTCCGTCCCGTCGAGTCGATGCGGCGCCGCGCGAGCGTGATCTCGGCGACGACCCCCGGCGCGCGGCTCCCGGTGCCGCCGAGTCGTGACGAGATCCGCGACCTGGCACTGACGCTGAACGAGATGCTGGCCCGGCTCGAAGCCGCGTTGGAGCACGAGCGCCGCTTCGTCGCCGACGCGAGCCACGAGCTGCGCACCCCCCTCGCACTCCTGAAGGCAGAGCTCGAGCTCGCGCTCCGGCGCCCCCGGAGCGCGGACGAGCTCCGGGCCGCCGTCGGGTCCGCCGCCGAGGAGACCGACCGGCTCGTCCTCCTCGCAGAGGACCTGCTCCTCATCGCACGATCCGACCAGGAGGCGCTCGGGCTGCGGATCGAGCCCGTCGACGTCGGCGAGCTGGCGCAGGCGACGGCCGACCGCTTCGCGGGGCGCGCAGCGAGCGAGCACCGTCGGGTCACCGTCGACGTCCCGCCCGGCACCGGGGTGCCTGCGGACCGGATGCGCCTCGACCAGGCGCTCCGCAACCTCGTGGACAATGCGCTCCGCCACGGCGAGGGCACGGTCACGATCACCGGCCGAACGATGGGCGAGACGACGGAGCTCCATGTCCTCGACGAGGGGCGCGGGTTCTCCCCCGACGTCGCAGCGCGCGCCTTCGAGCGGTTCTCGCGGGGCGACGACACGCGCGGCGCGCGGGGGCAGCGGGCTCGGCCTCGCGATCGTAGAGGCGATCGCAGAGGCGCACGGCGGTGCGGCGGGCATCGCCGCGAACGGCAGTGGCGCAGACGTCTGGATCTCGCTTCCGTCGCGCCCGACGGCCTGACCGGCTCTCATCGCCGTCTCATCTCGGCCCCCTACCGTGCCTGCGTGGAGCCGTCCGACACCCGTGAGCGCACGCGCCGCCGGCACGAGCAGCGGCTCGGGCTGCTGCGCCGCCGCGCGGCGCTGGCCTCAGCGCTCGGCTTCGCCGCGTTCGTCGGTCTTGCTGCGCAGCATGCGGTCGGATCCGCCAAGCGGGCGACGAAGACCCCGGCGTCGCCGCAGGTCGCCGCCCCGGCGACGTACTTCGACCAGCAAGCAGGCAGCTTCGCGTTCGACGACGGCTCCGCAGCGCCGCCGCCACCACCCCCGGTCGCCCAGACCCGTGTCTCCTGAGCTAGCCGTCCCGCGAGGAATGTCCTCGAAGGTCTTTCGGGCGATGGGCTCGGACGTCCACCTGGTCGTCCCGGAGCGCCGCGCGCGCGAGGCAACCCACGCCGTCGAGGGGCTCTTCTCGGAGTGGGAGAGGGCGCTCAGCCGGTTCCGGCCCGAGAGCGAGCTCTCACGGCTGAACGCGAGGGCAGGGACCGCGGTGACGGTCGGCCGGATCCTCTTTGCCGCGGTGGAGGCGGCCCTCGAGGCGGCGCGCGCGACCGGCGGTCTCTTCGACCCGACGCTCCGCCACGAGCTCGTCCGCCTCGGCTACGACCGCTCGTTCGAGGAGATCGGCGACGCTCCGGCGCCGGCCGGACGTCCCCGGGGCGGGGGTGCCTGGCGCACGATCGTGGTCGACCGGCCCGCGGGCGTCGTCACGCTGCCGGCTGGGAGCGGGCTCGACCTCGGGGGAATCGCGAAGGGCATGGCCGTCGACGCAGCGCTCGAGCTCCTGGCGGGCATCGGGGTCGAGACGGCGCTCGTGAGCGCCGGCGGCGACCTCGCCGTACTCGGCCTGCCACCCGGCAGACGGGCCTGGGGCGTGCTCGTGGGAGTCGATCCCGCAGGGCCGGTCGTGCCGCTCGTCCGCGGCGGGCTTGCGACGTCCGGGACCGGCCGGCGCCGCTGGAGGCAGGGAGGCGCCGAGCGCCACCACCTCGTCGATCCGGAGACGGGCGAGCCGGCCGAGAGCGGCCTGCGCGAGGTGACGGTCGCGGGAGGCACCTGCCGGATCGCGGAGGCCGGCGCCACCGCTGCGTTCGTCGCCGGGCCACGCCTCGGCCGGGATCTGCTCGGACGTCTCGGGCTCGCCGGGCTGCTCGTGACGGAGAACGGAGCGCAGATCCGCGTCGGCCGCTGGCCCTGGCACGACGTGGCCAACGCCGCATGAGCACCTGGAGCGCGATCACCTGGGACACGGCGCGCGCGGGCGGCCTGATCTCGTACGTGCTCCTCACGGTCGCCGTGTCGCTCGGGCTCGTCCTCCGGAACCGCTGGCAGTCGAGCCGCTGGCCCCGTCTCGTGACGAACGAGCTGCACGGCTACGTGTCGCTGCTCGCGCTCGTCTTCATCGTCGTCCACGTTCTCGCGGTCGCGGTCGACCCGTTCACCCACTTCGGCCTCGTCGCCGTGCTCGTCCCGTTCGTGAGCCACTACCGCCCTGTGTGGATGAGCCTCGGCATCGTCGCGCTGTACCTGCTGCTCGCCGTGTGGATCAGCTCGCGCCTGCGACATCGGATCGGCCACCGCCTCTGGCGGCAGATCCACGTCCTGGCCTTCGCCGTCTACGGGGCGGCGACCGTCCACGGCCTCGGCACCGGCAGCGACACGCGGACGACCTGGGCGGTCGCGCTCTACGCGACGAGCGTCGGTCTCGTGGGCACGCTGCTCGGCGATCCGGCTGCTCGCGCCTGCGGGGAGAGGCGCGCGTCCCCGTCCGCTCGCCGCGGGGGCCGCGGCTATCGCTGTCCTGGCCGCCGCGACCTGGTCGCTCACCGGGCCGTTCGCCGCCGGCTGGTCCGCGCGTGCCGGGGGCACCACGGCGCACACGGCGATTCGCTCCCGGCACGCCGGTCTGGCCCGGCCCCTGGAGGTGTCGCTCCCGTCGGCCGTCGTCAAGCTCCCGTTCACCGCACGGTACGCGGGCCACCTGACCGTTCAGCCGGTCAACGATCAGGGCCGGCTCACCGTGCGCATCGACGGCGCGCTGAGCGGCGTGACGAAGGACCATCTGGAGATCCTCATCCACGGCATCCCGCTCGAGGACGGCGGCGTCGCGATGGAGCAGAGCCGCGTGCGCATGGGGACGGCGACACCCCTCTACCGCGGCGAGATCACGTCGCTCAGCGGGACACGCGTCGTCGCGGCGCTGCGCTCCGCCCACCAGCGGCTGCGGATCGACCTGACCCTCCGCATCGCCCGGGACGGCAGCGTCGTCGGCCGGGTACACGGGACGGCGCCGTCGCCCGGCGAGACGGCCTGAGCCCCGGGCGCCGCGCGACGGGGCGGGCTCCTCTCGACCGGGAGCCTGCCGACTGCCACGATCACGGGATCTCGACGTCGCGGATCTCGATCGGCACGGTGCGTCGCGCGACGAACCGCGGCAGCAGCGCCAGGGCCGCCAGGGCATCGTCCGCCTGGACACGCCACCAGAGGGCGTGACCGCCGGCGAGGCAGCTCGACGTCGCCAACCCGTGGCGGAGCGGGCTCCTGAAGCCGGTCCAGGCCGCGTACGCCGCGGCGCACTCGCTCGGGTCGTGGTGGTGCTGGAGAAGGAAGAGCGGCATGTGCCAGAGCGTGCCCGACCACCGCCTCCCGAACATCGGGGACTCTCCCTGAGCCGAGCGTCGAACGGAGTAGGGTGCAACGCACGTGCGTATCGACTCGAGCGCCGGACAGACGATCGGGCGCGAGGTCGAGCTCGAGCAGCTGACTGCGGCACTCGACGGCCTTGGTGCAGGCTCGGCCGCCTGTGTCACGGTGGAGGGCGAGCCGGGCATCGGCAAGACGCATCTGCTCGCCGCACTTCGTCGCCGCGCCGAGGAGTCGGGGTTCCTCGTGCTCGCCGGCTCGGCGACGGAGTTCGAGCGCGACCTCCCGTTCAGCGTCTGGGTCGACGCGCTCGACGCCTACGTCGCCTCGCAGGAGCTCGACCTCGGCGGCGCCTGGAGCGCGGAGCTCGTGGAAGAGCTCTCCCGGATGATCCCTTCGGTCCGACCGCGCCGTGGCGGTGCCGTGGCAACGGTTGCCGACGAGCGCTACCGATCGCACCGGGCGATGCGCAGCCTGCTCGAGCTCCTCGCAGACGAGAGGCCGCTCGTGGTCGTGCTGGACGACCTCCACTGGAGTGACGAAGCGTCCATCGAGCTCCTCGCCGGGCTACTGCAGCGCGCACCCGAGGCCCCCGTGCTGCTCGCGATCGCGTTCCGCGCCGGCCGGGCACCGGCGCGCCTCTCGGCCGCGCTCGCGCTTCCATCCGTTCGTCGGATCCGACTCGCGCAGCTCGAGGACGCTCAGGCGACCGAGCTGCTCGGCGAGGTCGATCCCCGCGCGGCGGAGGCCATCGTCCGCCACGCCGGCGGGAACCCCTTCTACCTCGAGCAGCTCAAGCGCGCGCGCGAGGACGGCGCCGTTCCGGGAGCACCCGCCGCGGGCGTCGACGTCGCGGGCGTGTCTGTCCCGGCCGCGGTCGCGGCGTCGCTCGCGGACGAGCTCGCGTCGCTGCCGGCGGACGAGCGCGCGCTGCTCCGCGCTGCCGCGGTCGCGGGGGAGCCGTTCGAGCCGGACCTGGCGGGCGCGATCGCCGAGTTGCCGCCGTCGGACGTGCTCCGGCTGCTTGACGCGCTGCTCGAGCTCGACCTCGTGCGCCCCACCACGGTGCCTCGCCAGTTCGTCTTCCGGCACCCGCTCGTCCGCCGGGCGGTCTACGAGTCCGCACCGGCTGGTTGGAGGCTCGCGGCCCACGCGCGGGCTGCGGAAGCGCTCGAGGCCCGCGGGGCGGGCGCCGTGGACCGTGCGCATCACGTCGAGCAGTACGCGGGTCAGGGGGACGAGCGGGCCATCGAGCTTCTCCTCGAAGCCGGCGACTCGGCGGCGGCGCGCGCGCCTGCAGCGGCGGCCCGGTGGTACACGGCCGCCCTGGGACTGCTCCCGGCAGTGGACGCCGAGCGGTCGGTCACGGTGCGCACGGCGCTCGCCTCGTCGCTTCGCTCGCTCGGCGAGCTCGAACGGTGCCGGACCGCGTTGCTCGAGGCGATCGAGTTGCTTCCGCCCGACGCAGCGGCCCCCTGGATCGAGCTGACGGCGCACTGCGCGGCCGTCGAGCACTGGCTCGGCCGCCACCAGGAGGCCCACCGGCGCCTCGCACGCGCCTGGGACGAGCTGCCCGATCACACGACCTCCGAGTCTGCGGCGCTGGCGATCGAGCTCGCGGTGGACGGGCTCTACGAGCTCGACTTCGAGCAATCGCTCCGGATGGGGGAGCAGGCACTCGCCACCGCGCGGGCCGTCGGGGATACCGCCCTCGTCGCCGCCGCCGCTGCCGCCCTGTGCCTCGGCGAGACGGTCTCGGGCCGCATCGCCGACGCCCGCAGGCATCGGCACGAGGTGCTCGACGAGATCGCCGGTCTCTCGGACGCGGGCCTCGCGTCGCGCCTCGAGTCCCTCCTCCATCTCGCCTGGGCGGAGACGTACCTGGAGTGCTACGACGACGCGGTCGCGCACGCCGAGCGGGGGATCGCGCTCGCGAGGGCGTTCGGCGAGGGTCGGCTCGTCGTGCCGCTGACGCTCGCCAAGAACTTCCCGTTCGAGATGCAGGGCCGCCTGAGCGAGGCGCGCGAATGCTGCGAGGCGGCGCTCGAGGCCGCGCGCATGTCGGCGAGCCCGCACGAGCTCTACCGAGCCCTCTTCGAGCTCGGCTGGACCCTCTACTACGCGGGTGACCTCGATGGCGCGATCGCGGCGCACGCCGAGAGCTCGCAGGTCGATCCGCGGCTCGCCGGTGGAACGATCCCGAACGGGGGCGGCGGGCCCGGCTGGGGGCTTGGCGCCGCGTGGGTCGAGGCCGGCGAGGTCGAGCGTGGACGGGAGCTCCTGCTCTCCCTCGTGGGCGAGGGCGGCGCACGCACGATGCCCGTCGAGCGTTGCTTCGACTGGGAGACGCTGACGCTCGCCTCGCTCGCGCTCGGAGACGTCGCGGCCGCGGACGGCTTCGCGTGCCGTGCCGAGGAGGACGCGGGACGCCTCCCGCTACGACTCCCCACCGCGCTCGCGGATCGGGCGCGCGCGGCCGTGCTGCTCGCGCGGGACGAGCCGCTCGAGGCTGCGCGCCTGGCCCACGCGTCCGCGGAGCACGCCGGTGCGATCGGGGCGCGGCTCCAGGCGGCGTTCTCGCGCGGCCTCGAGGGACGTGCGCTCGTCGCCGCCGGCGAGCGCCGGCAGGCGACCCAGGTGCTGCGCGAGGCCGAGCAGGAGCTCGATGCGTGCGGGTCGACCCGCGTGCGCGACGAGATGCGCCGCGAGCTGCGGCGGCTCGGCGCGCGGGCCGAGCCGCGCGGTCCCGCCGCCCCGGGCGACACCGGCGTCGCCGCGCTCACGAAGCGCGAGCTCGAGATCGCGGATCTCGTGACCGACCGGATGACGAACCGCGAGATCGCCGCCGCGCTGTTCCTCAGCGACAAGACGGTCGAGTCGCACATCCGCAACGTCTTCCACAAGCTCGGCGTCTCGTCGCGGGTCGAGATCGCGCGTACGATCGAGCGCGACCGGCGGGAGCGCGACGGCGAGCGACCGGCTTGAGCTCGTCGACGGTTCCGGTCGACCGAGACGCCGAGCGACTCCAGGAGCTCGGCTACCGGCAGGAGCTCGCGCGCGGCCTGAGCGTCTTCGACAACGCCGCCCTCGGCGTTGCCGCGATCTCGCCGGTCGTCGGTCTCTACGCCGTCGTGCTCGTCGGCACGGTCGTGGCCGGGCCTGCGTGGGTCTGGGTGCTACCGATCGCGCTCGCCGGGCAGTGCCTGCTGCTGGCCGTCTACGCGGAGCTGGCGTCGGAGTTCCCGATCGCCGGCGGCGCCTACCAGTGGAGCCGCCGGCTCATGGGCGGCGCGTACGGGTGGTTCAGCGGCTGGGTCGCGATGTGCGCCTACTGCGCCGCCAACACGACGATCGCGTATCTCGGTGCACCCTGGGCGCTCACCCTCGCGGGCATCACGCCGACGCCGGACGCAGTCGTGGCCACCGGGATCGTCCTCGTCGTCGTCTGCGCGATCGTGGGCGCCCTGGGCGTCGACGTGCTGGGTGCGGTGATCAGGGCGGGGATCGCGGCGGAGATCGTGGTCTCCGTCGGCATCGGGCTCGCGCTCCTGCTCGTCTTTCGCACGCAGGACCTGTCCCTCCTGACGCACACCCTCGGGGCCGAGACGCTCTCGGGCGGATCGGTCGGCGCCGGGATGCTCGCGGCGCTGGCCGTCGCGGGCTGGGTCTTCATCGGCTTCGACGCCTGCGTCAGCGCCTCGGAGGAGACCCGGGGGGCGGCACGCCACGTCCCCCGGGCGATCTGGCTCGCGCTGCTGAGCGTCGCCGCGCTCGTCATCCTCAACGCGTTCGCCGTCACGCTGGCGCATCCGGACCCGGCCGGCGTCGTCACCGGGCGCGACGCGGACCCGGTCACGACCTCGGTGGTCACGTCGTTCGGATCCTGGTCGGCGAAGCCGTTCGCGGCAGTCGTGCTCGCGGCGTTCCTCGCCTGTGGCACCGCGGCGCAGGCCCTCACCGCCCGCACGATCTACTCGATCGCACGCGACGACGTCCTCCCGGCCTCGCGGTTCCTGCGGCGGGTCGACAGGCGGCACGTGCCGATCGGGGCGATCGCGACCACGACCGTTGCGGCGTGCCTCGGCCTGCTGCTCGGCCTGCACTCGGCCGCGGTCGGCAGCCTGATCGCCTTCGGGACGGCAGGGATCTACGTGGCCTTCCTGCTCGTCGTGCTCGCCGCGCTGATCGCGCGCGTGCGCGGCACGTGGGTCCCGTCCGGGCACGTGCGGCTCGGCCGGGCAGGGATCGTCGTCAACGGGCTTGCGGTCGCGTGGCTCGCGTTCGAGACCGTCAACATCGCATGGCCGCGCACGTCGCTCGCGCCGCCCGGAGCGCCGACCTACCAGGTGTGGGCGGCCGTGATCGTGCTCGCCGTGATCGGCGGCGTGGGCGTCTCGTATCTCGTCGCGGTCAGGCCGCAGCGAAAGCTCTCCGGGCCGCTGAGCCACTCACTCGTCTCGCAGGAGCGCGCGGTCGAAGAATCCGACGATGCGGCGCTCGTACTCCCGCGGTTGCGCTTCGGTGCCGCCGATGTGTCCGGAGCCCGGAGACCTCCCAGAGCTCCTTCGGTCCGTGCGCCGCTGCGTAGAACACCTTGTTGGCCGGCTCCTCCGCCGGCTGGCCGCGCTCCCCGTAGACGAAGAACACCGCGCCGCCCGAGATCTTCGGCACGAGGCTCTTCAGGTCGGCCGGCGGCATGGTGTCGGCGAAGACGGCGGTCGCGAGTGTCGCGACGCCGTTCCCGAGGACGTCCTGCCAGGTCGTGCCCGGGTTCGCGACGATGTCGCGGACCGAGCGGGCGCTCGCCCCCTCGGCCACGATCGCCTTCAGGGCGGACGACTCGGCAGCGGCCTCGATCATCATCTCCCCGCCGACCGAGAGCCCGATGCCGCCGATCCGCTCCGGGTCGACGTCGGGCCGATGTTGCAGGAACGCGACGGCGGCGTGGACGTCTCGCTCGCCGTGCCAGCCGAAGAGGTTCGGGTCTCCCTCGCTTTCGCCCTCGCCGCGACGATCGAAGAGTAGGACGCCGTACCCGTGACGGGCGAGCAGCTTCGCCCGCTTCTGCGAACTCGCGCGGCCGGGGAAAGAGATCACCGCCGCGCCGTTTTGCGACGGGATGTACCAGCCCCTGAGCCGCAGCCCGTCGCTCGTCGTGAACTCGACGTCTTCGTAGGGCGCGCCGAGATCGGCCGGCGGCACCTGTGCGCGGGCTGCATGGGTGACGACGTACGCGATCGCGATCGGGAACAGGAAGACGCTGGCGAGGACAGCCGCACCGGCGACCAGCAGAGCGCGCCGGCCGTAGCGCCACCGGAGGCTGTCGTCCCGGCGGCGCGATCGCCACAGCGTCAGGCCCGCAAGCAAGAGGAGCACGAGGCCCGCCAGGAGCGCGAGCAGCCCGGTGTAGTCGTCGCCGGAGGGCCCGACCTCCCTCGTGTAGTGAACGGCCTCGGTGCCGCTGAGCACGCCAAAGAAGCCGACGAGGAGCGCGGTCACCGCGCGGGCGCCGGCACGGAGACGGCCGTAGCTCGCCCCTGCGACGACGAGTAGAGCGAGCGGGACGAGGCCGCTTACGAGGTGGTCGCCGGCCGTCATCCCGGGATTCGGCTGCAGGAAGCTGTCGTCGACGACGTGAAGGGCGACGACGCCGATCGCGAGCCTGGCGACGCGAACGTCGTCCCGCAGCCACCCGAGAGCTCGAGCGGCACGATCCGGGCTTCGCTTCGGCGAGGTCTCCATGGGATCCACGGGCTCCATCGTCGTGGGAGTGTCGCCTGCACCGTTCGGCAGGCGACACTCCCACGAACTGCGCGGGCTCGGGTCAGGCAGCCGGCTCGATGGCGGGCGTGGCCGCCACGCGCTCCGTCGACCGCTCGTGCTGGAGGGTCGGCAGCCACTCGAGCCACTTGGGGAGGTACCAGTTCCGGTCCCCGAGCAGCATCATCGACGCGGGCAGGAGCACAGCGCGGACGATGGTGGCGTCGATGAGGATCGCGAGAGCGAGACCGATCCCCATCTCCTTGAGGTCGAGGAGCGGCAGGATCGCGAAGATCGCGAACACACCGACCATGACGATCGAGGCGCCGGTGACGACGCCGGCGGTCGTGCGGATGCCGTGCTCGACGGCGTCCGCAGTACCGAGACCGCGGTCGTACGCCTCGCGGATCCGGCTCAGGATGAACACGTGGTAGTCCATCGAGAGCCCGAACAGGATCACGAACAGGAACATCGGCAGCCAGGAGGCGATGCCGCCCGTCGAGTTGAAGTCGAGCAGGTTCTCGCCCCAGCCCCACTGGAAGATCGCGACGAGCATCCCGTAGGCCGCCGCAACCGAGAGCAGGTTGAGCACGATCGCCTTGAGTGCGATCACGATCGAGCGGAAGGCGACCAGCAGGAGCCCGAACGCGAACAGCAGGACGAAGCCGAACACGAGGGGGGCCGACGACTTCATCATTTCGTTGAAGTCGTGCGACTTGGCAGTGGGACCGCCGACCGCGTACTCGACGCCGCGCACGGTGCCGACGGTTGCGGGCAGGAGCTCGCCGCGCAGCGTTGCGAGCGCGTGGTTCGAGACCGCGTCGGTGCCGTTGCCGGCCAGCGAGATGTCGACCTCGTAGGCGGAGCCATCCGGGCTCCGCTCGATCCGGATCGGGTTCTGCATCTCCCCGGAGGCGAGCGCCTTCGCCTTCAGGTCGGCGATTGCCGAGCGGAGCTGGACACTGTCATTGCCCTTGATCGCGACGACAGCTCCGGTTGCGCCACCGGGGAACGCGTCGTCGATGGCGTGGAAGGACTCGAGCTCCGGCTGGCTCTTCGGCAGCGCATCGAGCCCGCTGTCGGCGGTGTGGAGATGGAGCGCCGGAAGTGCGAGGAGGACGAGCACTGCCGCAGAGGCGACGGCCGAGATCGCCGGGTGGCGGAGGACCGGCTTCAGGATCGCGCCCCAGAAGCGGCTGCCGTCGCCGTTGTCCCGGCGGAGCCGATGCACGAACGGGATCCGACCCTTCTCGACCCGGTCGCCGAGCTTCGACAGCATCGCGGGCAGAACCGTGAGGGAGCCGATCATGGCGATGCCGACGACCATCATCGTGCCGATCGCGAACGACATGAACGTTTTGTCGCCCGAGAGCAGCATCCCGGCCATCGCGATGATCACGGTGATGCCGGAGATCAGCACCGCCCGGCCGGACGTCGCAGCGGCAGCTTCGATCGAGGCCCTCTCGCTCCGCCCGGCTCGCCGCTCGTCACGAACGCGACGGAGGTAGAAGAGCGAGTAGTCGACACCGACTGCGATCCCGATCAGCAGGATCACCTCGTTGACGGATCCGTCCATCGGCACGAGCTTGCTGGGTAGCGAAACGAGCCCGAACGTGGCGAACACGGCCGTCAGCCCGACGAGGATCGGCACGACCGCCGACACGGCCGAGCCGACCACGAGCAGCAGGATCACGAACGTCAGGACGAGCGCGATCAAACCGACCTTCGCAATCCCTCCGTTGATGACCTTGTCGAGCGCCTTCCCGGTCGAGACACCAGCCTCTGCGACGTAGAAGTCCGGGTGGGCTTTCTGGACGCCCGCGGTGGCGGCGACGATCGAGTCGATGTAGAGCACGGCCTCGTCATACGTGCCATGCGGGCTGAAGATGATCAGTGCCGAGTGGCGGTCGGGCGAGATCTGACCCTCGTTCCCGGCGGCCAGCGGCGAGTGCAGCTTGTCGACCTGCGCGAAGCTCGAGAGCGCGCCGATCGTGTCGTTGATCGTCGCCCGGAAGGCGGGATCGTCGACGGTCTTCGTCTTGGACTGGATGATCACGAGCTCGCCCTGCCCGTTCTTGGTGAGGTCGAATGCGTCGTCGATGATCTTGTTGGCCTTGCCGGCCTCGCCGACGGCAGCGTCCTTCTGGTCGATCATCTGCATGGGCACGGCGATGCCCACGGCGAACGCGACGATGACGAACGCGAGCCAGCCGAACGTCGCCGTCTTCCAGTGGCTTGCGCTCCAGCGGCCCATTCTGGCCGCGAAGCCCTTCGAGTGCTTCAGGGGTGACATGGCAACTTCCTTTCAGGCCTGCGTCTGCAGGTCGAGGGTCTCGCGCCCGAGCTCGACCGAGCCGAAGCTCTCCGAGGACGCGTACGCGAACGGGTGGTGGAAAGCCGAGAGCGCGTCTGCGCTCGCGACCTCGATCTCGAAGCCGGTCTCGCTCCTGGCGTCGGCGACCGTGACCTTCACGCGGTCGGCCGACCTGCTCCAGAGGAGGTGGACCTCGAGGCCGTCGCCTTCACGCATCGCGAGCTCTCTCCAGTCGTTGCGGGGAGACATCGCGGCTTGGGTCGAGTGGCTTGCGGACATGAGGTCGCCTCCTTGGCGGGTGGATTCGATGTGCCCGAGCCTGGCGCGGAAGCGGCCCGGCGACATCGGGGGGCGACCCTGAGCCGACACCCTGAGATGCGCGCGCGCCGGCGTCGCGCTCGCCGAGAAGGCCGTGCTGGACGTCGAGCGCGCGGGCCGTGCTACGCGAGATCGCGCGGCACGACGAACCTCGTCATCCGCGCCTCGCCGGGCTCGACGTCGGCCCAGCGTCCCGCCTCGAGCTCGAGCTCGACGAGCGCGCCGGTCGGGACGTTCGACCGCGCCCGCTTCCGGTTGGAGCCAGGCTCCGCGAGCAGGAGCGCGAGATCCATGAGCCCCGGGTTGTGGCCGACGAGCATCGCCTCGTCGACCTCGTCCGGGAGCGCCCGGACGCGCGCGAGGAGCGTGTCCGCGGCCGCGGCGTAGAGCGTGACCTCGATCCAGACCGCCGGCTCGCCGAGGGCCGGAAGGATGCGCTCGAGCGTCTGGCGCGCGCGCACGGCGCTCGAGCAGACGACGAGCTGCGGGCGGACGTCGTGCCGTTTCGCCCAGCGGCCGACCCGCTTCGCCGCCTTGCGTCCCCGTGGTGCGAGGGGCCGGTCGCGGTCGCGCAGCGTGGGATCGTCCCAGGCGGACTTCGCATGCCGCAGGAGGAAGAGGCGCTTCACGCGCCCACGATACGACTCGGAAAGGCGCGATCGACGCCCTGAACGGTGCGGTGCGCCGTACCGTCGGAGGCGGGACAGCCGTCTCCGCGCGCAGCCCTCCCCGAGGCATCGTGGAGTCGTGATCTCGACGACCGACAAAGGCAGGCAGCCATGACCGGCATGCAACCGACGACGCTCGAGGACAGGCTGGGCCTCTTCGCAGCCGCCCAGCTCCACGGCTACCCCTCCTGTTCCTGCCCGACGGCGACCGCGACGGGAGACGGCCGTCCGGTGCGCGCCGGCCCGGCGCCGGACGGCGCATCGTCGGGCTCGCCGGCACCCTCGCCGGACGGCGGCGGAGCGCGGCGGTCGAGCCTGCTCCCTGCCCGACCTGCTGACCGGCGCTGCGCGACCGCCCGTCAGTCGGCCGCGGGCGTGTGCGCGTCGATGAACGCGAGCGTCCGCTCCCAGGCGTCCGCCGACTGCTCGGCGTACTCCTCGAAGCGGCGGTCGAAGAAGCTGTGCGGCGCGCCGTCGTAGACGACGAGCTCGTGCTCGACACCCGCGGCCGTCAGCGCCTCGTCGAAGGCGGCGTTGTGCTCCGGGAGGATGTTCGCGTCGGCGCCGGCCTGGAGCGCGAGGATCGGCGCCTCGAACGCGGCCGCGAGCTGTGTCGGCCCGGGCGCGCCGTTCCGCTCGCCGGTCGACCCGTAGAACCCGACGGCGCCGGCGAGCCCATGGCCCGCTGCAGTCGAGAGCCACGCGTTCCGGCCGCCGAAGCAGAAGCCGACGGCGAACACGACCTCGCAGCTCCCGCCCTCCGGCGAGCGGAGGTAGGCGACGGCGGCGCCGACGTCCTGCTGGATCTCCTCGGGCGTCGTCTGCGCGACGTGGTCCGGGTACGGGAAATCGTCGTCGCGCTTGGCGACGCCCGCTGTCCGGCCGAAGTAGTCGAAGGCGGTCGCGGCGTAGCCCCGTTCTGCGAAGCGGAGGGCGAGCTGCTCGTAGAAGCCGTAGAGGCCGCGGACGTCCGGCAGGACGACGACCCCGACGCGCGCCGGCTCATCGGGGTGGGCGGCGAAGGCGGCGAGGCGCGTCCCGTCGCCCGACACGAGCACGACGTCCTCGGAGCGCACGGGCGCCCCGCCGGAGATCGGGGGGATCGGCGGGACGGAGTCGAGCTCGAAGCACATCGCAGCCCGACTCTACGCGCCGAGAGCCCCTGGACGAGGCGTTGTGCGCGGCCTCGGTGACTACGACTGCAGCGGAGCACAGTTTTCCTGTGCAGCGACGGCGGGGGCGACATCCGAGTCGGGATAGAGCTGGTCGAGGCTGCTGACGGACGTCTTCAGTGCGCCGTAGAGACTCTCGATCTGCGCTTGCGCCTTCGCCTGCTGCGCCCCGCTGTCCAGCGAGTCGATGCTGGCCTGGATCGACGACAGAAGGTCGGCGATCCGGCCGGCTGTCCTCTGCAGCGAGTCGTACGCGTCCTGACCCGTCGGATCGTCGGGCTCCTGCAGGCCGCGGATGTTGCTGACGAAGTCGGAGGTCGGAGCCTCCGCCTGGGCCACCGCGTCAACGACGTCTTGCGAGGACGCCGTGCCCGCCCCGAACTCGTCGATCTTCCCGGACGCGGTCTGCCACGAGATGGCTATGAAGCACACGGTGTTCGCGTACGACTTGCCCCGCACCTCGGGGGTATTGGCGTTCGAGGAGGTGGACAATGGGGAATCGTCATCGCTTCCGCAGCCGGCGGCAAACGCCGCGGCGAGGAGGACGAGTGCACCAAGGCCAAGTGCGCGCCGGGACACGGAGCGGGAGTCTATTCGATCACCCGCCGCCGCTCGTGCCGTTGGTCCGTCGACGTCGGCGCTCTACTCGTGCCCGGAGACCACGTGCGGCACGTACGGCTCCTCGAGCCGCTCGATCTCCTCGTCGGTCAGCGTCGAGCTCGGCTGCGGCAAGCGCGTCATCGACGTGGGCGACCTTCGTCGCGCCCGACGATCGGTGCGGTCACCGCCGGCCGGGCGAGGAGCCATGCGAGCGCGACCTGCGCGCTCGCGACGCCCCGCTCTGCGGCGACCTCGCCCACGCGGTCGACGACGTCGAAGTCGACCTCGGGGATGTAGAGCGAGTCGCCGAAGGGATCTGTCCCCGCACGGGTCGTCAGCCGCTCGCCCTCGCGGGTGCGGGTCCCGGCGAGGAGGCCCCGAGCGAGCGGGCTCCACGGCAGCACCCCGACACCCTGGTCGACGCAGAGCGGGATCATCTCGCGCTCCTCCTCGCGGTAGACGAGGTTGTAGTGGTTCTGCATCGAGACGAACCGCGTCCCGTCCCGCAGCTCGGCCGTCGCCTGTGCCTTCGCGAACTGCCATGCGAACATGCTGCTCGCGCCGATGTAGCGCGCCTTGCCCGTCTTGACGACGTCGTGGAGCGCCTCCATCGTCTCGGCGATCGGCGTGGTCGGATCCCAGCGGTGGATCTGGTACAGGTCGACGTAGTCCATCCCGAGCCGCCCGAGGGAGGCGTCGATCGACGCCATCACATGCTTGCGCGAGAGGCCGCGGCCGTTCTCGCCGGGCATCGTCTGGCCGTTGACCTTCGTCGCCACGACGAGCTCCTCCCGCGAGAGCAGCTTCGCGAGGACCCGGCCCGTGACGACCTCGCTCTGGCCGCCGTTGTAGACGTCGGCGGTGTCGAAGAACGTGATCCCTCCCTCGACCGCCCGCCGGATGATCGGCGCGGCGTCCTCCTCCGGAAGCGCCCAGGGCCGGCTCTCGTGCGCGCCGAAGCTCATCATCCCGAGGCACACCCGCGACACGCGCAGGCCCGTGCTGCCGAGGTTCACGTACTCCACACCCGCCTCCTCCCGCTCGTTCGGCTCACCGTAGCCCTGCGAGGACGCATGCGGTCGCGGTCCCTCGCCGGGTTGGCGAGAGGGCGCGCCGTTCTGCTCGCACCCCGACCTACCGGGGTGAGCGAGGGGATCAGGAGTCGGCTGGGACTCTTCTCAGAGCCTCGTAGGAGTGCCCGCCGCTCGCCCTGTCAGATCGGCAGACTGGGGCCGCGCATGGCCACCGCGGCGGTCGATCTCCCACGGGCACCAGCGGGAGCACCGTGTCCGGTGTCCACGCACGACCGGGAGACATGACGTGTCGCTCGTCGTCGCGTGGCTCGTGTTCCCGTTGCTTCTCGCGGCGATCGCGCTCGGAGGCGGGCTGGCGCTCGAAGCGCTGGCGGGCACACGGCTCCCGGTCGCATTGCTCCTTCCCGCCGGTCTCGCCGCGGTGGTCGTCGTCATGTGCCTCGCGACCCTGACCGACGCGACCGCGGAGCTCGCAGTGCCGCTCGTCGTCGCGCTCGCGGTCGTCGGCCTGGGCGTCGGCGCACGCGGTCTCCGCGCTCGCTTCGACCCGTGGACCGCGGGCGTCGGCGTCACGGCGTATGCCGTGTATGCCGCGCCGACGGTCGTCTCCGGCCAGGCCACGTTCGCGGGCTACGTGAAGCTCGACGACACGGCGACCTGGCTCGGGACACTCGACTACGTGCTCGAGCGCGGGACGCACGTCACGGGCCTCGCGCCGTCGACGTACGAGGCCATGCTCACGCTCTGGCTGGGCAATGGGTACCCGATCGGCAGCTTCGTCCCGCTCGGGATCACGAAGCTGCTCGACGTCGACCCCGCCTGGACCTGGCAGCCGTACCTCTCGTTCCTTGCAGCGCTGCTCGCCCTCGTGCTCCACGAGCTGATCGGCGGCCTCGTCCGCTCACGTCTCCTACGCGCCCTCGCCGCGGTGACGGCGAGCGCATCCGCGCTCCTCTACGGGTACGCGCTCTGGGGTGGCGTCAAGGAGCTCTACGCGGCGGTCCTGCTCGGGCTGCTCGCCGCGACCGCGCTGCCACCTGGAGGGGACGCGTCCGGACAGCGCTCGTCCCGGCGGTCGCGGCGGCGGCGTTCCTCGACGGCCTCAGTGTGGCCGGAGCGATCTGGCTCGTCCCGCTCGTGGTCGTCGTCCTCGTCAGCGCCTGGCGACATCGCGCACTGGTGAACGTCGCAGTCGCCGCTGGAGCGACGCTCGCGCTTGCCCTGCCCGCGCTCCTCGCGGCACCGGCGTTCCTCGACAACGCCAAGGGGGTCGCCCGGGGCACGGACGATACGGGCAACCTGCTCGGCCCATTGAGCCCCTGGCAGATCGCCGGCATCTGGCCAACAGCCGATTTCCGCGTCCATCCCGGGCAACACCGGGCGACGATCGTCCTGGTCGGCGTCGCGCTCGCGGCATGCGCCTACGGCGTGATCGTCGCCTTCCGGCGTCGGGCATGGCGCCTGCTCTCGCTGTTCGTAAGCGCCGTGATCGGTGCGCTCGTGTTCCACGTCTCGTCTGGGCCGTGGATCGAGGCGAAGGCGCTTGCGACCGCCTCGCCCGTTCGTCCTCGCTCTGGCGCTCGTAGGGAGGCGCGACGCTCGTCGAGTCGGGGCGTCGGATCGAAGGAGCGCTCGTCCTGGCGGCGCTCGTCGGCGGTGTCGCGTGGTCGAACGCGCTCGGGGCGGGCGACGCGCACCTGGCGCCGCGCGCCCAACTCGCGGAGCTGCAGGCGATCGGGGATCGTTATGCCGGTGACGGGCCGGCCCTGATGACCGAGTACCAGCCCTACGGGGTCCGGCACTTCCTCCGGCGGCTCGACCCCGAGGGCGCCTCGGAGCTCCGGCGTCGGCCGGTGCAACTCCGCGACGGTCGGCTGCTGTCGAAGGGCGAGACTGCGCCGATCGACGCGTTCGCACCCGAGGCCTTACTCGTCTACCGAACGCTCGTCCTGCTCCGCTCCGGGCCGGGAGGCATCCCGCCCTCGCCGTTCACGCTCGTCGAGCGCGGGCGCTACTACGACGTCTGGCAGCGGCCGGCCTGAGCGCCGGTCGAGCCCGTAACCGGTTCGCGCCCGGTCGGGCCAGCGCGCGTCAACCCGGAAGGGCTCCGCAGGCCGGGTTCTAGTTGGGCACGCAGAGCGCGTACGTCGTGTTGCTCGGGTCTAGGTGGAAGAAGACCGTGGTCCAGTACCGCGGGTTCGTCGTGCCGTCGTTGACGGCAGCCCCGAGGGCATTCGACGGGAAGGTGCTTTGAAAGTTGCCCGACGTGTTGCCGCCAGAGCCGGTCGTGCCGGTCGTGCGCCCGCCGCCACCGACCGCATGGTTCCCGGCCCCGCAGTCCGCGGTGACTCTGTCGGCATTGGACGAGACCGCGGCCACGGTGACCGTTGCGGTGCCCGATGAACCGGTCGGGCCGGTCGGCCCTTGCGGGCCGGTGGCGCCCTGCGCGCCGGCCGGGCCCTGGATGCCCTGTGGCCCCTGCGCGCCCGTCGGGCCCTGGATGCCCTGCGCCCCCTGACCGCCGGTTGCGCCGGTGGCACCGGTAGCGCCCTGCGATCCGGTGGCGCCCGTCGCGCCCTGCGTCCCGGTGGCGCCCGTCGCACCGGTAGCGCCCTGCGATCCGGTGGCGCCTGTCGCACCCTGCGCTCCGCTAGCGCCGGTGGCGCCCTGCGCGCCGGTCGTGCCCTGGGCACCCGTCGTGCCCTGGGCACCCGTCGTGCCCTGCGGGCCGGTCACGCCCTGCGCGCCGGTCGAACCGATCGGGCCCTGGAGTCCCGTCGGGCCGGTCGCGCCCGTGGGGCCCGTCGCCCCGGTCGAGCCGGTTGCGCCTGTCGAACCCGTGGCGCCCGTCGAACCCGTGGCACCAGTTGCGCCCGTCGCCCCGGTCTCACCCGGTCGGACCCGTCGGGCCCTGAAGACCAGCCGGACCAGCCGGGCCGCGGAGCGCACGTGCCCGTCGCGCCCGTCGAACCCGTCGCCCCGGTCGAGCCGGTTGCGCCCGTCGAACCCGTCGCCCCGGTCGAGCCGGTTGCGCCTGTCGAACCCGTGGCGCCCGTCGAACCCGTGGCACCAGTTGCGCCCGTCGCCCCGGTCGCACGTCGGACCCGTCGACCCTGAAGACCAGCCGGGCCAGACGCACCCGTCGCGCCCGTCGCACCGGTCGCGCCAGTCGCACCGGTTGCGCCCGTCAGAACCCGTGGCGCCTGTTGCACCGGTCGCGCCGTCAGCGCCCGTCTGACCTCCAGGCCCGGTCGGGCCAGCGGGGCCGGATGCACCCGCAGGGCCGGTTGCGCCGGCAGGACCGGTCGGGCCCGCCGGACCCGGTGCACCCGAGCCCGCCGGCTCCTGCGGGACCCTGAGCACCTGCTGCGCCGGCGGCACCCGCGGCACCCGCGGCGCCCGTCGGGCCGGTCGGCCCGACGGGACCGGCGGGGCCGACGGTGCCGGGAGGCCACGCGATCCGACGCTCGTTCTTCTTGCACGGCCCGTCGCGAAGCTTGAGATCGCGCTTGGTAGCCGGCTGACCCGTCAGTTCGATGCACGCGACGTAGTTGGGAGGCGCAGCGGCGGACGCAGGCATCGCAGCGACAAGGAACCCTGCTCCCAGGGCGAGTGCGGCGATCACGCCGACGAGAGGACGCAAGGAAACCCGTGGCGAAGTCATTCGCTCACCGTGCGAGGCGGGCCGCTCACCGCCGCCCACCCTATCCCCGAGGCCGGACGCGCACAAACGGCCCATCGGGTGCCCATGACCGCGCTGGAGTTGGTGGGATCGGTCAGATTCTTCGTCATCGCCGCAGTCGCGCTGAACAGGCGGCATCGGCATCGACGCCGCCGCACTTGAGCCCCTCGGACTTCGAGACGGGACGGGAAGCACCTGCCCGTCCAGACACGTCGATAGGCTCACCGACATCGAGCCTGGTACGCCCCCGACCACTGCGCTGCCGCCGCGTCCGTCGCGACGTCCGGAGAAGCACACGTCGAGTCGTTCGATCGGGCTGGGAGCCCTGATCGCGCTCGCCGTCGCGGCGGCGCTGCTCGCCTGGGTGTTGATCGACCGGTCCGGTGACGACCAGGCCGCCGCGACCACACCGACCGCCGCCGCCGCGGGGCCGACCCTCCAGTCGGGGCCGTCGGAGACGGTGAGCAAGCCGGCCTTCCAGACCGTCGCGGCGCTTCGTGCCGCTGCGGCGATCAGCCCCAACCCGATCTACTGGGCAGGCGCGCGGGCTGGGACGCGGCTCGAGTTCTCCCAGACGTCCGGTGGCACCATCTACGTCCGGTACCTCCCGACGGGGACCGCCGCCGGCACGCTCGAGCCGCACCTGACGGTGGCGACCTACCCGCGACCGAACGGCTACGCGGAGGTCCAGGCGGCTGCCAAGAACGACGGAAGCAAGTCGTTCGAGCTCCCGGATGGCGGCCTTGCCGTCTACGACCCGGCGTCGCCGACGAACGTGCACGTCGGGTTTCAGGGCAAGGCCTACCAGATCGAGGTCTTCGCGCCCGAGAAGGGCTTGGCCTTGCGCCTCGTCACGAACGAGAAGATCAAGCCCGTCCCGTAGCGCAGTCGCTCCTCCGACACCAGGGGGGCGCGACGGCGGCATGCCTCGGCCGCTGAGTGCATATCGCCTTTCGTCTGCCACTCGGCAGGATCACATGCCGGGGCGGACGTCGTCCAATTGGGCGCACCTTGCCGCCAGTGGATAGAGTATTCGGGAAGCCGAGTTCTAGGAAATTCCTGCAAATCAGCTATTTCTGCCCCCGTAGCTCAGTGGATAGAGCAGCGGTTTCCTAAACCGCGTGCGCAAGTTCGATTCTTGCCGGGGGCACTCCTCTGTCGAGCGGCTTGGTTCGGCGATTCTCGCCTGGCCAAGTCGCACGGGGCCGCCTCGGCACTCTCCCACGTCACGTCGCCTTGACCGCCTGAGTGGGCTCAAGACGGCTGAATCGGGGTGCTCACTGGCGCGCAGACTGGCGCGCGGGCATCGACGAGGCCGCGCCCGGATCCGGGTCCCGGCGGCGCATCGGCAAGCAGAGGGGTGGGGCACGGCGAGGCTGTGCGCATCCGTCCGGCGTGAAGCACGCTGGCGCAGACGCAAGGGGCATACTCACTGCGCGGTTCGTTGTCTGGGGCCCTGACCCGATCGATCGGTTGGAAGGTTGAGGCGTATGCAGATCGGCGTTGTCTATCCGCAGACCGAGCTACGGGGAGATCCGACCGCTGTTCGGCGGATCGGGCGGGCGGTGGAGGATCTGGGCTTCGACCATCTCCTCGCCTACGACCACGTCCTTGGCGCCGTCCATGCCGACCGGGCACGGCAGCTGCCCGGCCCCTATACGGAGCATGACCCGTTCCACGATCCGTTTGTGATGTTCGCCTATCTGGCTGGTATCACCGAGCGCATCGGGTTTGCCACCGGGGTGATGGTGCTCCCGCAGCGTCCGACCGCGCTCGTAGCTCGGCAGGCGGCCGATGTCGATCTCCTGTCGGGCGGTCGATTGCGCCTTGGTGTGGGGATCGGCTGGAACCACGTCGAGTACGAGGCCCTCGGGCAGGAGTTCCGGACGCGCGGCGCCCGGCAGGAGGAGCAGATCGAGCTTCTTCGCCGGTTGTTCATAGAACCCGTCGTCGACTTCACAGGCCGCTTTCATCGGGTCGACCGGGCTTCACTCTTGCCGAAGCCGACGCGGCCCATCTCGATCTGGCTCGGCGGTTCCTCTGAGCCAGCGTTCGACCGAGCCGCCCGTGTCGGGGACGGCTTCATCTTCTTCGGTGGCGGCATCGATCACACGGTTGGTGCCTGGAACGGGCTGCGCGAGCGCGTGCATGATCTCGACAGGTCGATCGACGACTTTGGCGCGGACTGGATCGCGCTTCCCAACGGTGGCATCGACCAAGTCACGGCTGATGTCGACGGTTGGCGTGAGGCAGGGGGCAGCCATATCTCGCTCGTAACCATGGGGCTCGGCTTCGACTCTGTTGAGGGCCACATCGAGTACATCAGCTCGGTCGCTGATGCGCTGCGCTTGTCCTGACGGAACCTCCGCAGCCCGGAACCAGGTTCCAGACAGTTGAAGCCAGCGAGGGGGGTACCCCTCCACCCATGACTTTCCCGTTCTCGCGCGGAGATGTCTACCTCGCCGCCGAGGGACTTGGCCTCCGACTAAGACAGTTGGGGGCAATCCCATGAGCCCAGCATTGATGCGGCTTCGGGGGGCGTGGTCAACCGTTGGTCAACTGACGGAGACGGCTCAAGACGGCTGTATCTGGCTGCTCACTGGCGCGCAACTGGCGCGCAAGCCATTGCCCAAACGGCATGGCCCGCGACCAGGCCCCGTTCCTCGACCTGCGACCGGAGGGGAGGGGCGGGCAACCGGACACTCCTCCAGGCGGTGTTGGTGTCCCCGGGGTAATGATGAGCCCTTCCTTTGCAAGTTTAAATCGATCTAGATAGAGTTAGAGGATGGCTCGTGCTCGTCGCCCCTCACCGCAGACACTGAACGTGCTGTCCGCGCTGGCCGCCCGCCCATCGGAGTGGCGGTATGGATACGAGTTGAGCCGTGAGATCGTCCTCCAGCCTGGGTCGCTGTATCCGATCCTGGTGCGGCTCTCGGATCGCGATCTGCTGGAATCGCGGTGGGAGACCGACCTGACTCAGGGCAGGCCGCCACGTCATCTGTACCGACTCACCGCGCGCGGGCTTGAGTACGCGCGAGCGCAGGCTCCCACCGCCATTGCTCCGGCTCGACCCCGTCGGCGCGCGGAGCTGCGGGGTGCGAGATAGGCGGCTTCTTCGTCCTCGCGCTCGGGGTCCTCGTCGCCACGAGAGTCGTGCCCGCCGTGATCCGCGTGCTTCGACAGCCGCGTTCCGCTCCCCGTGGCGACGACCGTTCCGCCGCACTCCTCGTCCTCGGAACCCACCGCCTCCCGGCTGGATACCAGGACTGGGGCAAGGCAATGCGCAACGAACACCGCTATATCCACGGAGCGTCAGCGCGTTGGCGATTCAGCCTCGGCTGCGTCTGGGCAGCAACGCTGATCCGCCTTCGCGCGATGGTCAACCGGCCCGCGCCTGGCACGACAGGTGGCCGCGCCGCTGTCTTTGCGGGCATCGCTGCCGCACTCTGCCTCGCCGCCTACGCCCTGTTGCGCTACCGAGAACTCCGCTCCGACCCCGGCACCTTGGCCTCGGTGACATTCTTCCTTGTCGTCCTGGTCGGCTACGCGCTGATCGCGCTCGCCCTCTCAGGCGAAAACACAGGCCACGCGAGCGTCGCGAGCCGCTACGGACTAATGGGTGGCCTCGTCATCGGCGGCGCCTGGTTCGTCATCCTCGCTCCCACCAACCTGCTCAAGGGCTGGGTCGCCCTCCCTCTCATGATCGTTGTGCTTGGCCCCGCTTGCATCGCGGCTCTCGCGGGACGTTCGGCGAACGACGCCAGGACGGGCACTCAAGCCGCTCTCTGGAGCGGCATCGTTGGCGGCCTCACCACCTTCGTCATCTGGGTCACGGCGACCTACCTGAGAGACGGGCGCCCCTACGATCCCGGCCTGCTCCGAGACTTCCACCGCAGCGGCGCACATGACCTCGCTACCTATGCGGTCAGCGACAACCTCGGCAGCGGACTCGTCCTCCTCTTCATCGTCCCAATCTCCGCCCTCGCCTTCGGCTCACTTACCGCCCGCCTCGCCGTCGGTCCGGCCCGGACATCCAACGGCTCCCTCTAACAGCCGAGCGACCTCGCCCCCGCGACCAGGCCCCACGGCGAAGATGCTCGGCGAGGGGGTGGGCGTCCTACCTCGACAACGACTACGAGCCGGCCCCGCCTCGGCATTACCTCACGGCACCGACACAACGAGCGAGGTTGACCAACAGGTTGACCAGTTTGTCGCCAGAGCAGGCGACGACGCTCTAGACCGTATGGAGTGCCCGGCGCCTCACTCGTAAGTTGGCGCGGGTTGCCGTCGGGATGGGCCCGGCGGTAGAGCCGCAATTACGGGAGGCGCCGGTCATGGTCGAAGGTAGCTGGGTAGGACTCGATGTGCACGCACGCTCGGTCGTCGCGGGCGTGCTCGATGCTGGAAGCGGTGAGCTGCGCACGTTGGGCGTGCCGCCGCGAAGCGAGGAGACGGTTGCGTGGCTCGAGACGCTGCCGCAGCCGGCGCGGGTCGCCTACGAGGCGGGACCGACCGGCTACGGACTCGCCCGCGCCTGCGCGCAGGCGGGGATCGCGTGCATCGTTGCGGCGCCCTCGAAGATCCCGCGTGCCCCTGGCGACCGGGTCAAGACCGATCGGCGCGACGCCGAGCGCCTCGCACGGCTGTTGCGGCTGGGTGAGTTGGTTGGCGTTCGGGTGCCGGAGCCCTTCGAGGAGGCGGCGCGCGATCTCGTGCGTGCGCGCGAGGACGCGCGTGGGGATCTCATGCGCGCCCGACACCGGCTCTCGAAGCTGCTCCTGCGGCACGGGCTCGTCTACGAGGCGAGCGCCTGGACGCTCGCGCACGATGCCTGGCTCAGGCGGCAGCGCTTCGCAAGCGGCCCGCTCGCGCTCACCTTCGATGAGTCGTACGGCGTGGTCGTGCAGGCCAAGGCACGCCGCGACGCGCTCGACCGCGCGATCGCCGAGCTCGCCGACCAGCCCCCGTTCGCCGACGTCGTCGGGCGGCTGGTGCTGCGTGCGCGGCGTCTCGACGCTGACCGCGCTCGCGCTCACGGTCGAGCTCGGCGACTGGGCACGCTTCCGGCCGCAGTCACTCGGTCCCTTCCTCGGCCTGACCCCGAGCGAGGACTCAACAGGCGGGCGCCGCCGGCTCGGCGCGATCACGAAGACCGGCAACACACACGCCCGTCGGCTGCTCGTCGAGGCCGCCTGGCACCAGCGCCGGCCGCTGCGCGCGAGCGCTGCCCTCGAGCGACGCCGGCAGGGGCAGCCTGCGGCCGTACGCGCTCGCGCCGACGCCAGCACGCGCCGCCTGCACGCGCGCTGGCACGCCCTCGAGAGCCGCGGCAAGCGGCGCACGATCGTCGCGGTCGCGGTCGCGCGCGAGCTCGCCGGCCACTGCTGGGCACTGGCGACGATGAAGTAGCCCGCTCGTTTCAGCGGCTCGGTGAGGAGAGCGCATCGGCGAAAGACGCGAGGAGCGATCCGCGGTACAGCTACGAGCAGCAACCGGTTGGGCGACGCTCGACCCTAGAGAGCGGCTCCGCTCCTCAACTCGCACACCCGGTCATGCGGTCCCAACCCGCGCATATCAGCCGTGACACAAGCGTCGACGACGGCCGGTGCGCTCCCCCCACCGCAACAAGAAGGCCCGCATCGAGCGGGCCCTCGAGTCGTGCGCGCTTGACAAACATCACTCCATATCAGGTTGTCGTCTGGTGGGATCGTCGCGTAGACCGTCGCCAGGAGGCAAGAGGATCAGGTTGTGGTGATTCCTTCCGGGCGTGTTGACTCTCCGAGTCCTACTCCCGCGCGGAAAGAGGAGCCCCGCGCTTCCTAACCGCGGTGCAAGTGGGAGCGACGGCGCGCTCATGCGGTGCCGGACGAGGAGGCCGATCCGGAGGGCGGCTGACGCAGCGCCGCGTAAGCGAGCACGATGAAGCCGACACCGGCAAGAAGCAGAGCGATGCCGACGACAAGGCTAAACAGCGACAGCTGCTCGGCCATGTAGCTGACGTTGAGCGCAGTCGAAAGTGCGGTCTCTGTCACCCACAGATTGCGGGCGGAGTTGGTGACCGGCTGCCCCTGGTCGTCTTTCGCGGCTTGCTCGGCGTCATTAGTGCCCTTGGCGTCGCCGCTTTCGGTCGCGTAGCGCCCCATCTCGGCGTAGGTCAGGCCGCTCGAGGCCTCAAGCGCGTGGATACGCATGTACTCGGCGAAGCAGCGCGCCTCCGAGCCGGTGTCGATCTCCTCACCGGCGACATCGCAACTCGGAATGTCCACGCCGGTGAGACCCGCCTCCTTCATTGCTGTCTCGATGTCGGAAGGGTTCATGTCGGGCGAGCCGACGATCTTCTCGTCTTTCAGACTGTCGGTCACCGTCGAGTGGCCGTTGATGGCGAGCACGATCACGATCGCCCCGAAGACGATCAGGATCGCGCCGGAGACGAAGCCTCCGATCCTGAGGGCCTTTGTCATTCCTATCCCTCTCTTCCCTGTGTCGCGGTCGGCACCATGATGGACTACCCAGGCGGAAGCGAGTACCTCTGCGGGGACGCCGCGCCGTGATCACGGCTTGTCGCTGGCGCGCACCCTGGCGCGCAGTTGACGGAAACCGCATGGTTGAGCGGAAGAGCACGCGCTTCCTAAACCGCGTGCGCAAGTTCGATTCTTGCCGGGGGCACTGCCCGAGAGACCCTTGACGACGCCGACTGCGGCATGTTGAGCACGTCCAGCGGGCCATAGCGGCGGATTCCGTCTACCAGTGGTCTACCGCCACACGAGCGGGTCATCGAGCTCGGCAAAGTGCCAATGGCAGTCCTCGCCCCGAGCGGCCCCTGCGAGAATCTGCCTGTGCACGGCAGGCATTGGCTGGTTCGGTGGGCATGGCTTCTCCTGCTCGCAGTGCTGGTCTCCGGGTGTGGGTCGTCAACGGGTGGTGATCCCGATGGGCAACGGCTACGAGAGCTCAGCAACGACAGCGTGTTCGCCGGCGTGCCGATGTCCTCGACGATGGTTCGGGTGCGGCGAACTGCCGCGACCTATCGGAAACCAGGGTTCGAGAGCGGTGGGTGGGCCGGCCCGAGTGTCGTCGTGAGCTTCCGAAGCACAACGCCGTCTCGCGTTGTCTTCCAGTACTTCGCTCGCCGGGCCGCGGCAAGTGGTTGGCACCCGACGGCCAAGGGTTCCCTCGGTGTCACCGACAGATGGGCCAAGTCCTACGCCGACGGTGCGGCGGCGACGTTGGTCCTGACCCAGCTTGGACGGTCTCGTGTGACGTCGGGTCGCAGGTACCTGCTGCAGGGCGGTATCGCCCCGGCGAAGTGATCCGGAAGCGCCCGGTAGTAGGCATGCAGCCAACGCGTGATCGTAGGAGCCGGTACCCGCTGTGACAGAGCTCTCAGCCGTTCCCTCCCCGGCGGGGTTCGGGTGCCTGGCGGATCGCACCGCCCGCGACGAACATGCGGGCGTGGTCGCCGTCCGGATCGTGACCGTCGTCGTGGGCCTGGGGCTCGGGGCGCTCTGCGCCATCGGGGTCCTCGGCGCGGCGCTCTTCGAGCGCGACGGGTTCGGCGATCGCGACGGAGAGCCGAGCACGGCGTACCTGATCGCCCTCGCCGTCGGGCTCGCTGCCTCGTTCGGCCTGCCCCTGGCGCTGTGGCGGATGCTGTTGCCCAGTCGCTTCTCGTGGCCCGCCGCGCTCACGGCGACTGTCGTGGCCGTTGCGGGCGTGGTCTGGATCCTCGGGATCTCGATCGCATGGTGACCGCGTGCTCGGCCGATCCGAACAGCTACGGGAGGAGCCGTTTTCACTCAGAACCGCCGGCGCCATCTGCTGCCCGCGCCCGACCGACCGGCGAGTCTCTACTTTCGGTGTAGCTCGACCGCGAGGGCCCCATCGGTGGTGCGGAGCTCGAGGCGCGAGCCCTCGACCCGGTAAGTGGCCGCGGTCTCGAGCGCGGCAAGGTAGCTCGCTTCCTGCTCGCTGACGCCTGTTGGCTGCTCGCAGTGCTTCCTGGTCGAGGCCACCGGGCCGATCGAGATCCTCGGGGCGGCCGCCGTGTAGCTCGCGTTGTAGTCATTGCAGCCGGCGAAGCCCGTCAGGCTCCCGCTCTTCCCGAACATGGCGGTGAGCTTTGTCTCTGCGAGCACGGTCACAACGGCCTGCTTCCCGTTGTTGTACGCGAGCACGTCCCAAGACGTCCCGGGCAGCGCCTGGGTCTGGGCCTTGAACGTCGCGAGCCCTCGACCGTCCGCCGACCGTAGCGTCAGGGTCCCTCCGCTGACGCCGAAGCTCCGAGCTCTGGAGAGAGCCTTCAGGAAGGCGGTCTCCTGGCGCTCGATCGGCTCTGCGCACGCCTTTCGCGTCGTCGCCAGCGGCAAGATCCGGATCGTGCTGCCGGACACCTTGTAGGTGCCGGCGTAGCGGTTGCACCCCGCCGACCCGGCGACGCGGTGCTTCGCGGTGAACTCGGACGTGAGCTCCGTGCCCTTGAGGGGTGCCTTCCCGACGAGCGAGGTAAGGACCCAGATCTGGCCGGGCAACGGGCCTACCGCCGTCGCCTGCGAGTCTCTGGCGATCGCCGTCGCTGCAGAGAGCGCCAGCACGGCGAGCGACATCGACCCCACGACCAGAACCGGTAACGACTTGGGCCGCATGCGTCTCCTCATCCCGAATCCGTCAGAGACTCCGACACTACAGAGGGAGAGCTCGACTCGTCACACGGCCGAAGCGGCTGTCGTGAGCAGTCCCGTTCGCCTGCGAGGAGGAAGACGTCACGCAAACCAGACACCCAACGGACGCGCAAGACTGTGCCGGTGCAGGCACCTGACATCCGTTACGCCAGAAGTGGCGATGTCGCGATCGCGTACTCCGTCCTGGGTGACGGGCCGATCGACCTCGTCGCGGTCCATGGCTTCGCCGGCAACCTCGACTTCGAGCTCGAGAGCCCGTACTGGCGCCCCTTCCACGACCGGCTTGCTTCGTTCTCGCGTCATGTGATGTTCGACCGGCGCGGTACCGGCCTCTCGGACCGGATGCGCGAGGCGCCGACCCTCGAGACGCGCATGGACGACCTCCGCGCGGTGCTCGACGCAATCGGGTCGGAGAGCGCGGTCCTCTTCGGAACGTTCGAGGCAGCCTCGATGTGCCTGCTGTTCGCGGCCACGTATCCGGAGCGCACCCGGGGGCTCGTCCTCTACAACCCTGTCGCGAAGGGCACCGCCGCGCCGGACTACCCGTGGGCGCAGCCGCTCGACGAGGGGCTCGGCAACGGCCTGGACGAGCTCATCGCCAGTTGGGGCACGGCCGACGAGGTCTCCGAGTGGGCTCGCGTCATGGTCCCTTCGCTGGCCGACGATGCGGAGTTCATCCGGACGATCGCGCGCAATCGGCGGCTCGGTGCGAGTCCCGGCGCCGCCCTGACGATTCGACGGATGGCGGCCGATGTCGACGTGCGCGACGTCCTGTCGGTGATCCGCGTGCCGACGCTCGTCCTGAACATGCCTTCCGCCCGCGGCGAAGCCGAATACGTCACGGCGCGCATCCCCGGCGCTCAGCGAATCGAGGCGCTGGGCCCCGACTACATGGTCTCCCTCCTCGGCGATCGTGTGTATGACGACATCGAGCGGTTCGTGCGCTCGCTGCGTGAGGGACGCGAGCCGGATACCGTGCTCGCGACCGTCCTCTTCACCGACATCGTCGGTTCCACGGCGAAGGCGGCAGCGCTCGGCGATCGCGCCTGGGCCGACCTCGTCCGACGGCACCACTCGCTGGTCCGCTCTCACCTCGACCGCTTCCGCGGACGCGAGATGGACACGGCCGGGGACGGCTTTTTCGCTGCGTTCGACGGGCCGATCCGCGCGATCCGCTGCGCGACGACGATCGGGAGATCCGTTCTCGATCTCGGTCTGGAAGTGCGCGCCGGGCTGCACACGGGCGAATGCGAAACCATCGGCGAGAAGCTCAGCGGCCTCGCCGTGAACATCGGCGCACGAGTGTCGGCGCAGGCGCGGCCCGGTGAGGTGCTCGTGACCAGCACCGTCAAGGATCTCGTCGCCGGCTCGGGCATCGGATTCGAAGACCGAGGCCTGCACACACTGAAAGGTGTCCCGGGTGAATGGCGGCTGTACTCCGCCATCGACCCAGGCTGACATCAGGACTCGTTCGAGCACCAGGTCACGCAGGACGGCCCCGTTGGGAGGCGCTGGGGTGGGGTCGGCGCCCGGATGTCTTTGCCTCCGTGCGCCAGGCATGGGGCTGACGCGAGGGAGAAGTGGATCGCGCCGGGGGTTTCGGTCAGGTAGCGGAAGTTGGCCGTGCCGCGGGCGCCCGAGTAGGCGCGCTAAGGGACGATCGACGCGTCGTCGACCGAGAGCGTGTTCCTGCGGCCGACGACGAACCACACGGCTTCGACCGGCTCGTCTCCGATCGTGGCGAAGCGATGCGGTTGCGTGCAGTCGAACGAGATCGTGTCCCCCGGCCCGAGCTCGTAGCTGTCGAATCCGATCGAGACCTCGAGCCTGCCCTTGACGACATAGCCGTACTCGGTGCCGTTGTGCCTCATCAGCGAATGTGAAGGGGTGGACTCGCTCCCGGGTGGATAGCGCAGATAGAGGAAGTCGACATCGTGGTCGGGCTGGGCGGTGAGCCGTTGCCAGCTGACACCGGACTCGAGGCTGATCGACGTTCGGTTGGTGCTCCGCTGCACAGGCGAGTTGGGCGGCTCCGCCGAAACCGTGTCTCCGGCGCCGGCCGCCCCTCCCCGGCCGAGGATGCCGTCTTCGCCACGGAGCGACCTGAGCCCCGCTGCGGCATCGAACACGATCTCGTTGACGGGAAGCTCCAGCTCACCGACGATCGCGAACAGGGTGTTGATGGACGGTTCGGACTTGCCCGTCTCGATCTGAGAGATGAGGCTCGGGGAGACGCCCAGCCGTCGAGCGAGCTCTCGCAAGCCGATGTTTCTACTCTCGCGTGCTTCGCGAAGGCGCTTCCCCAGGTCGTCGCGAAGATCCTGCCTGTCGATGGTCGGCGGCGCGTCCTGTGCAGGTCGCGTCCGACTTCGCCGTTTACCTGCCGGTTGGGTGTTCTTCACGTCCAGCCTTCCGTTGACCACAGCGGCCCCCTTTCAACAGCGACGGACGCCGGGGACGAAGGCATCGAGGTTCATGAGAGAGGTTAACGTTCACCTGCACTGTTCCGAGGATCGCGAACTGCGTGAACCTAGCATTCTCGATGTCCCTCGGACTCCGTTCTTGGACCGGTCCGGATGGTCGTTGTCCATGCGGGTCGCGGGCGAAGGAGGGCGACGCCCGCGACCCGCCGGCGCTCAGGACCGCGACGCGAGATAGGTCGCGATGCCAGCGCGCCGCTCCTGGTCGTTGTAGAAGGCAACCTCGACGAGCTCGAGCGGGTAGCCGTCCGGATCCTGGAAGTACACCCACCGCCACCCGGCGAGAACCCCCTCGTCGACGACGTTCACGTCGCTGTAGAACTCGATGCCCTTCGCCTCGAGCTCTGCCTTCGTCTCGTGGATGTCGTCGACCAGGAATGCGACATGGGAGGCTCCGAGGTTGTTGGATCTGAGCGGTCCCGCCGTCTCGCTCGGAGGGCTCCTGTACTCGAGGAGCTCGAGCGTGGTGTCCCCCAGCAGCAGGCTCACCTGGCGTAGGCCGGCTCCGGGAACACCGACGGCGGCGCCGAGGCCCGGCTCGTCGAACCAGGGACTCGGCTCGTTGGAGAACTCGAGTCCGAGCACGTCGTGGTAGAAGCGGATCGACGCATCGAGATCCCTGACGGTGATGCCGACGTGGTGCAGGCCCTTCATGGCTCCTCCATGCTGGTTGGTTGCGTCCGCACGTCTCGCCGTCGATCAGACGAGGACCTGGCCTCCGTCGACCATGTACATCTGCCCGGTCATGTAGTCGGACTCCGAGGATGCGAGGTATACGAGAAACGGCGCGAGCTCCTCCGGCTTGGCAGGGCGCCCGACAAGTGTCCCGGTGGCGAACTCCCGCATCGGGTCTGCGTCGGAGGGCTGCGCGTGGATCGCGCGGATGTCCTCGTTGAGCCCGATCCACATCGGAGTGTCGACGACGCCGGGAGCAAAGGCATTGACGGTGATGCCGTGCTCGATCAGCCCACGGGCAGTCGCCTGTGTCACGGCAAGAGTGCCGAACTTCGCGACGCAATAGGGGACGAAGTCCCAGAATCCCTGCCTGCTGGCGATCGAGCCGGTGTTGACGATCTTTCCACCGGTGCCCTGCGCGATCATCTGCTTCGCGGCCTCCTGGGTGCAGACGATCACGCCCCAGGTGTTGACGCGGACGATCTCGTCGAAGTTGGCCTCGTCGACGTCCATGAAGCCGCGCGGCCGGTTCATCCCGGCGTTGTTGAAGATCACGTCGAGCCGGCCGAACGCCTCGACCGCCAGTCGGATCATGGCTTGCACCTGGGAACGATCCGTCACGTCGACCCGGGTCGACGTGGCCGAGCCTCCGCTCTCGACGATCGCCTCTGCGACCGCTCGTGCAGCGTGCTCGTCGAGATCGGCGACGACGACCTTCCCGCCTTCGGCGGCGATCGCCCGGCAGGCCGCCGACCCGATGCCACCGGCGCCGCCGGTCACGATGACAACACGGTCCTGGACTCGTCCCATCGCGGTCGATCCCTCTAGAACCCTGCCCTCGGGGCGCTCGAGCATGGTGACGGCGATCCAGCTCTCCTCGTCACGTGCCAACCCGCGTGAACGGCCGTTCATCCCATCCTCTGCCTGATTGTTCATTCGTACAGAACACTGTTTCGGCCGCCGACACACCCATTCGGAGCGGCAATCGACGCGACGAAGCGCATCATACAAGGGTGACGGTCGGCTGCCCACTCGAGGCGCCACGTCGTGTTCGGCCCGAGCTGGATGAACGTTAATCAGGTCTTGTGAACAGAACGCCGGGCCGTTAGTATCGCCGACCACGTGACGCCGGACGCGCAACGCAGCGGTTCGACGCGGTCGGATTACGCCATCCCCCGAGGGTCGAGGCATCTCCTGTCGCGGGGGCTGGCGACGGTGCTCGTGGCCACCGCCGCGCTCTTCGCGGTCAGCCTCGTCTTCGCGTCCTCGAGCGTCACACGAGGAACGCTGCTGACGATGCTTCCGTTCGCGTCGGCTCTGGCGATCGCCTCGCTCGGACAGACGCTCGTCGTGATGCAGGGCGGCATCGACCTCTCGGTGGCGGGCGGATTCTCGCTCTACGTCGTGATCGTCACGAAGTACCCGGCCGGTGACAACTCCCGACTCTGGGCCGCGATCGGCATCGCGGTCCTTGCTGCCATCGCGGCAGGCTTGCTGAACGGGTTCCTGATCGGCCGAATGCGGCTCAACCCGATCGTCGCAACACTGGGGACGAACGCGCTGCTGTTCGGCGCTGTGCTCTGGTACTCGGCCGGCATCCCGACCACGACGACCGCTCGCCTGGCGAGGGTCGGGGGCGGCACCTGGCTCGGGATCCCGGCGCCGGTGTACTTCGCGGTGGCCGACCACGGCGATTGTCGCGGCGGTCGTCAAGCTCACGCCCGCCGGACGTCGCTTCGAAGGTGTCGGCGCGAACGAGACGGCGGCTCGTACGGCCGGCCTCCCTGTGAGACGGCATCGGTCCGCGGCCTACGTCTGGGCGCAGCTCCTCTACTGCCTCGCCGCGATCCTGCATGCGGGAATCGTCAACCAGCCGACGGCCTACGAAGGCAACAACTACCTTCTGCCGACCGTCGCGGCGGTCGTGCTCGGCGGCACGTCGCTCCTCGGCGGTCGCGGCAACATCGTCGCGACTGCGATCGCCGCACTCTTCCTGTCGCAGCTCGATCAGTTCGTGCTCGCGCTCGGGGTGTCGTATGCCACCCGCACGCTCGTTCAGGCAGCCGCACTTGCTGCGGGTGTCGCTCTCTACACCGTCAACTGGCGAGCGACTGACCCGGCGCATCACACGGCGTCGACCCTCAACCGTCGCGCCGACCTGACGTGGCGTTTCTCACCTGACGTGACAATCACCGAGGAAGGAGGACCGAGGATGACCCCGAGACGAGGTGGAGCACTCCTTGCATGTGCGCTCCTCAGCATCGGCCTGCTCGTTACCGCGGCGGCGTCGTCTGCGAAGACGACTGCAGTCCCGTCGTGGTGTGGCCCGAAGAAGATCAAGCTGGGGTTCACCGATGGGTTCGGCGGCAACAGCTGGCGCCTCGTGACGACCGCATCGGCACGCGACGAGGCGAAGAAGTGCCCGAACGTGAGCTCGATCGACTACGCGGACGGCCAGGGGAATACCCAGAAGGCGATCTCCGACATCCAGGGCATGGTCGCGAAGGGCGTCAATGCGCTGGTTGTCTTCCCGGACGCCGGGAAGGCGATGCTCCCAGCGCTCCGCAGCGCGTACAAGGCGGGCGTCGTGACCGTGCCGTATCGCGTGACGCCGGGCGGTAAGGCCGGCGTCGACTACAACGTGTTCATCGACACCCCGTTTGCCCAGGCGGGTGAGAACTGGGGCAAGTGGATTCGCCGTGTGCTTCCCAAGGGCGGGAACGTGCTGATGCTCAGCGGCCCGAAGGGCAACAGCCAGGGCGTCGAGGAGAACCAGGGGCTTCACAAGATCCTCGATCCGTCGGGGAAGTACAAGTTCATCGGCGAGCAGCCGTTCGAGGTGACGAACTGGGATCCCGCACTGACGCAGAAGGTGCTCTCGGCGGCGATCGCCAAGTACCCGAAGATCGATGTGATCGTCTCCGACTTCGGCCCCTCGCTGGTCGGTGCCCTGCCCGAGTTCACGAAGAGCGGCCGGAAGATTCCCGCTCTGGCGACGTCGGACGGGAACGTTCTGGGCTGCTTCTGGAAGAAGAACGTGGCCAAGAACCCGACGTTCAAGCTCTACACCGTGTCCACGCAGAACGACCATGCTCGGCTTGCGATGGACTGGGCGATTGCCCTGGCCACGGGTGGCAAGAAGCCGGCGACGACGCACTTCCCGTCGCTCGTGTTCGAGGACTCGACAACTGGAAAGCCGAATCCGGTGGAGTGCAGGGCGAGTCTGCCCGGCGACATCTATCTCTCGGCCCAGTTGCCGGCGGTCGCGCAGGCGAAGCTCGTGAGGTAGGCCGATCTGCCGGAGGTGTGCGCGACGGCGATACCGCCGCGCGCACCTCCGGCTACCGAGGGCCCTCGTCGTGATCAACGTCGTCAGCGAGCATCTCGCGGAGACTCCGGCCGCGGAGCGTCCGACGCTGTCGATGCGCGGTGTCACCAAGCACTACGACGCGATCGCGGCGCTCACCGACGTCTCCTTCGACGTGCTCCCCGGTGAGGTGCATGCCCTTCTGGGGGAGAACGGCGCCGGGAAGTCGACATTGATGAACGTCGCTTCGGGCTCGACGGCACCCGACGGCGGCACGATGACCTTCGACGGCTCGCCGGTCGGTCAGCTGACGCCGGCGATCGCGCAGGAGCTCGGCATCGCGATCGTCCACCAGCATCCGGCGCTGCTCCCGGACATGACCGTCGCCGAGAACTTTCGCCTCGCCGTCGCGTCGGAGCATCTCCGTCGACGCGATCCCGATCCGGCCACGGCCATGCGCTCGCTCCTCGACGACGTTCACTTCCTGGGCCACCTCGAGGATCGGGTCTCGTCTCTCAGCGTCGCCCGCCGCCACCTGCTCGAGCTCGCCAAGGCGCTGGCGGTGTCCCCGAGGCTGCTGATCCTCGACGAGCCGACGGCGCCGTTCTCGCAGGACTCGGTCGAGCTTCTCTTCACGTCCGTCCGCAGGCTCGCTGCGGCGGGGACCGCGGTCGTCTACATCACGCACCGACTTGCCGAGGTCCGCGAGATCGCCGACCGGGTCACCGTGTTGCGCGACGGGAGGCTGCGGGGGACCTCGGCCGTCGCCGACATCTCGGACGCAGATCTCCTCGCGCTCATCGTCGGGCGCACGCTCGAGGCGACCTTCCCGACGAAACCTCCGGCCGATCCCGCCGACGAGCCGCTGCTTCGGGTGGAAGGGCTGAGCGGGAACGGGTTCGAGAACGTCTCGTTCACCGCACGACGTGGGGAGATCGTGGGCATCGCCGGTGTGGTGGGCAACGGTCAGCCCGCCCTCCTTCGCGCCCTGGCCGGTCGCGCGCCGGCGAGCGGAACGGTCGACATCGCCGGTGCGGAGCTCTCCCGACGGGCACGGCTCAAGAGAACCGCCTACATGCCGGCCGATCGCCTGACCGAAGGTCTGATGAAGGATCTCAACGTTCGGGAGAACTCGGCGATGAACGCTCTCGGCGCGCTGACGACGGGCCCGTTCGTCAATCGACGCCGCGAGGTCGACGTCGTCCTGCGGGAGCTCTCCGAGCTGGCGGTCAGGGCGCCCTCCCTCGAGGCTCCGGTCTCCGCTCTCTCCGGTGGAAACCAGCAAAAGGTGGTGGTTGCGCGAGCGATGCTCTCCGACCCGACGATCCTGGTTGCCGACGAGCCGACTCAGGGAGTCGATGTCGGCGCGCGCGCCGAGATCTACCGCATCCTGCGCGAGGTCTCCGCTGGAGGAGTACCGGTCGTCGTCGCCTCGAGCGACGCCCTCGAGCTCGAGGGGCTCTGCGACCGCGTGATCGTGATGTCACGCGGCCATGCGGTCGCGACGCTCGAGGGGGACGAAGTCAACGAGGAGCGGATCGTCCACGCTGCGATCAGTGCCACGACGCACACCGCCGACCTTTCGGCCGCAGCGTCGAGGTCGTCCCGGCTCCAGCGGTTCATCGAAGGCGATTACGCGCCGGTCGTGATTCTCGCCGCGGTGATGCTCGCCCTGGGCGCGTACGTCCTGTCTCAGAACGACCGCTACCTGTCGGACTTCAACATCACCTCGGTGATGTTCGCCTGCGCGGCACTCGGCTTCATCTCCCTCGGACAGACCTTCGCCCTGCTGCTCGGCGGCATCGACCTCTCTGTCGGTCCACTCGCCGGCTTCCTCGTCGTGGTGGCGTCCTTCTTCATCCTCGACGAGCGCTCTCCAGGAGTCTGGGCGCTGGGATTCGCAGTGATGTTCGGCTGCGCACTGGCCGTCGGCCTCGTGAACGGGACACTCATCCGCTTCGCGCATTTCACGCCGGTGGCCGCCACGTTGGTGACCTACATCGCGCTCGGGGGTCTCGCCTTCACACTTCGAGACGCACCCGACGGCTACATCGCCACATCCGTGACCGACTTCATCTCCAAGAAGGTCGGCCCGGTGCCGCTCGCATTCGTCGTCTTCGTTCTCTGTGCCTTGCTCCTCGAGCTGGGACTGCGGAGATCGCGTTGGGGTCTGCGGCTCCGCGCGGTCGGATCCGACGAGGAATCGGCTCGGCGCGTCGGCGTCCCGATCAACCGCACGGCGATCCTCGGGTACGTGGGCGCTTCACTCCTCACGCTGCTGGGTGCCGTCGTGCTGCTCGCGCAGATAGGTGTCGGTGACCCCGGACAGGGCACGGGGTACACGCTGACGTCGATCACCGCCGTCGTGCTCGGCGGCACGAGTCTGCTCGGCGGCCGAGGCACGTTCATCGGCACGCTCATGGGCGCCGGGCTCAGCGTCCAGGTGCTCAACGCAACCACCTTCCTGAGCCTCAACCAGCAGTGGCAGTACATCTTCCAGGGGCTCTTGATCGTCGCGGCGGCGCTCGATCTACAGCCAGGTGCGACGGAGCGGCCTGCGCACATCGGGTGACCAATGACCCCACTCGGCGAAGCGATGGAGCCAGTGAGCGCCCGAGCCACCATCCCGGTCGTCAGGTCGTCCGGGTGACGAGCGCCAACGTGACGGTTGCCAACGTCTCCGAGACGTTGTCCGGCATGGGACGGCGCCTTCGCGAGATTCGACTCGAACGCGGGATCAGCCTGCGCGAGCTCGCACGACGACTCGAGCTTTCCCCGAGCGCGGTCTCGAAGATCGAGACGGGCAAGATGCAGCCGTCGGTGCGCACGCTCCACGCGTTGGTCGCCGAGTTCGACCTGAGCGTCGACGAGGTGTTCACCGAGCAGCGCTCGCCCTCCACGCATTCGGTGCTCGCACTCCGGCCCGGGCTCGTGGTGCAGCGTGGGGAGGACCGACCGGCCGTCGCCCTGAGCTCCGGTGTCGTCCTGGCGCGCCTGATGTCCTCGGCACGCGAGGACGTCGAGCTCGTCGAGGCGACGTACGCGCCCGGCGGTTCGTCCGTGCCCTCCGTCCTTGCCCGCCCGGACTGACGGCCACCGGTTCGGATACATCCTCAGTGGTGTGCTGCGGGTCGTCGTCGGCGACGACAGCGTCAGTCTCTCGGCCGGCGACTCGATCACCTTCCCGTCGTCCGCGCCCCACCGGCTCTTGAACGACGGCCCCGAGCACGTGCGAGCGATCTGGGTCGTACGAGGCGGGCTCGGTCTCGACCTCGGCCCGGACGACCACGGAGGTGGAACGACGTGAGTGGACGCGCGCTCATCGCCGGCGTCACGGGCATCAGCGGAGGAAACCTGGCGCGCCGTCTCCTGTCGGACGGTTGGCAGGTCGCCGGCCTCTGCCGCCGTCCGGACAGCCTCGACGAGCGAATCACATCGCTCGTCGCGGATCTCGAGGACGCCGACGCAGTCTCCGCAGCGGTGCGCGGAACGGCCCCGACGCACGTCTTCTTCACCACCTGGTCGCGTCGCGCCACCGAGAAGGAGAACTGCGACGTCAACGGACGCATGCTCCGGAACCTCCTCGATGCGGTCGCGGCCGAAGAGTCGGTCCGCCATGTCTCGCTCGTCACCGGGCTCAAGCACTATCTCGGCCCCTTCGAGGCCTACGCCAAGGCGCAACCGGATACACCGTTCTCCGAGGAGCAGCCTCGCCTGCCGTTCGAGAACTTCTACTACGTCCAGGAAGACGTCCTGTTCGCGGCCGCCGAACGCGATGGATTCACCTGGTCGGTGCACCGACCGCACACGTTGATCGGTTGGGCGATCGGGAATGCCATGAACATGGGGGTGACGCTGGCTGTCTACGCCGCGATCTGTCGAGAGACGGGCCGTGGCTTCCACTTTCCGGGCTCGCGCGAGCAGTGGGAGGCGATCACCGACGTCACGAGCGCGGATCTCCTTGCCGACCACCTCGTCTGGGCTGCGACAACGCCGGCGGCCGCGAACCAGGCCCTCAACATCGTCAACGGCGACGTCTTCCGGTGGCGCCGGTTGTGGCCGCGGCTCGCCGCCGCCCTCGGGGTCGAGCCGGTTTCGTTTCAGGGGGAGCCGTCACCGCTCGAGCAGCAGATGGTCGACGCCGAGGAGATCTGGCCGGAGATCGTGCGTCGTCACGGCCTCCGCGACGTGCCCGTCGAGCGGCTGGCCTCGTGGTGGCACACGGACGCCGACCTGGGGCGCACGATCGAGACGTTCACCGACATGGGCCGCAGCCGGCGTCTCGGCTTCCTCGGTGTTCGCGATACGGAATCGTCCTTCCTGGATCTGTTCGCGCGATTGCGGGCGGAGCGGATCGTTCCGTGACCGACCCGTGCCCGAGAACGCGGCCCGGCGACCGATGACAGGGCGGTGAGCATGCGCGCGCTTCGCTTTCACCAGGCACGAGATCTCCGAATCGAGGAGGTCGGCCGAACCACCCGAGCCGAGGGCCGACGAGGTGGTGGTCAGGGTGGCCACGTGCGGCATTTGCGGCACGGATCTGCACGAGTACGTCGCAGGGCCGATCGTCACTCCGGTCGAGCCGCACCCCCTCACGGGCGCGCAGAACCCGCAGATCCTCGGTCACGAGTTCGCGGGCGACGTCGTTGCGACGGGTCGGGATGTCAGCCGCGTCGCCGAGGGGGATCGCGTTGCGATCATGCCTCTCGCCTACTGCGGCGACTGCGCGTACTGCCGGCGCGGGCTGCAACATCTCTGCGCGGTCATGGCCTGCGTCGGCCTCTCGCATGCGTGGGGCGGGATGGCCGAGCTCGCGACCGTGGCGGAGTACCAGGTCGTTCGCCTCCCGGATGCAGTGACCCACGCCCAAGGGGCGCTGATCGAGCCGACGGCGGTCGCGGCGTACGGCGTCGAACGCGCGGGCGTTGGTCCGGGTGACCGCGTCCTGATCACGGGCGCCGGGCCGATCGGCGCACTCGCGGCGCTCTGCGCGCGCTCGGCCGGCGCGTCGACCGTGTACATCTCGGAGCCGAATGCCGCTCGACGGGAGCGAGCGGCATCGCTCGGAGTCGCGACGGTCCTCGATCCGACGTCCGTCGATCTTCCGGCGTACCTCCGCGAACAGAGTGACGGGCTCGGCGTGGATGTCGCGATCGAGTGCTCGGGCCATCCGACCGGGTTCTCGGACGCGGTTCGGTCGCTCCGTCGGCGCGGCACGCTCGCACAGACCGGGCTCTTCGTCGGCGAGGCAGTTGTCGAGCCGATGCTCTGGGCTCTGAACGACCTGACGATCGTGGGAACGTGGTGCTATTGGGTGTACGACTTCGATCGGATCGCGGCTCAGATCGCCGCCGGCGACCTGCCCGTCGAGCGAGTCGTCACGCGGACAGCCCCGCTCGATGACGCGCCGGACGTCTTTGCGCAGCTCGCGTCGGGCAAAGCCGACGAGATCAAGGTGTTGATCGACCAGTGAGGAGTGGCTCGAGATGAAAGCACTCGTGTTCGAGCAACCGCAACGCGCAGCGGTTCGCGACATCGACGTCCCTGAGATCGCGGCAGACGAAGTACTCGTGCGCTCCCGCAACGTCGGGATCTGCCACTCGGACTTCGAGCTGTACGAGGGCCGGTACATCATCCCGATCAGCTACCCGATCATCCCGGGGCACGAGTGGTCGGGCGAGATCGCGGAGGTCGGGAGCCTCGTGACCACGCTCGCGGAGGGCGACCGCGTCGTCGGAGAGTGTGTTGTCAACAACGGCGACGACCACTTCGGATTCTCGATCAGCGGGGCCGACGCCGAGTACTTCGTGGCAAAGGCGTCCTGGCTCCACCGTATTCCCGACGAGCTCTCGTTCAGTCAGGGGGCTTTCGTCGAGCCGTTCTCCGTCGCGTACAGCGCTGCGGTCGCGGCGAACGGCATCGACGCGAGCGACGAGGTGGCCGTCGTCGGCGGCGGGCCGATAGGTCTCCTCTGTGCGCTCGCAGCCACGACGATGGGTGCTGCGGTCACGCTGATCGAGCCGCAGGCGCATCGCCGAGCGCTCGCGCTCGAGATCGGCGCGAGAGCCGTGATCGACCCGGCCGCCGGCCCACTGTCGGACCAGGCGTCGGACGCAACCGGCGGACGCGGGTTCGACGTCGTCATCGAGGCCGCCGGGGCCCCCGCCGCGATGGCGAGCGCCTTCCCGATCGCGGCGCTCGGCGGACGCGTCGTACTGGTGGGCATCGACGTCGGTGGCACGACGCCCGTCGAGATCGGGCTCGTCCAGTCGAAGGCGCTCCAGGTCCGGGGGATCATCGGCTCGGCCGGGTTGTGGCCACGAACCATCCGCTTCATGGCGACCAGTGGCGTCGACCCGACCCCGCTGCTCAGCGCGACGTTCCCGCTCGGGGAGGGCACCGCCGCTCTCGACGCGGCCCGCGACACGAGCCGCAACGTCAAGGTCCAGATCGAGTGTTGAGCGGATGAGAGCGGCTGTCTTCCACGGCCCGCGCGATGTCCGGATCGAGGCCGTCGCCGACCCGACGCCGTCCGCGGGCGACGTCGTCCTCGAGGTGACCCGCGCCGCCATCTGCGGCACGGACGCTGCGGAATGGGATCACGGCCCGGTTCTCTGTCGATCCGGGGTGATTCTCGGGCACGAGTTCGTGGGGCGCGTGGTCGACCTCGGCAAGGACGTCACCGCCTTCCAAAGAGGCGAGCGGGTCGTTTCGGGTGCGGGAATCTCGTGCGGGCGCTGCCGCTGGTGCCTCAGCCACCGGACGAACCTGTGCGCCGAGTACCGGACGCTCGGGCTTCAGGTCGACGGCGGGCTCGCGCAGTATGTGACGTCTCCCGCCGACATCTGCCGCGCCGTGCCCGACGCATGCGACGACGACGCAGCTGCCATGGCGCAGCCACTCGCCGTGGCCCTGCACGCCCTCTCCCGAGTCGGGCAACGTGCGGACGACCTCGTCGCCGTGATCGGAGTGGGCGGCATCGGCTCGTTCGTCGTCGCCGGCGCATCACGCCGTGCAGAGAACGGCCGCGTCGTCGCGGTCGACATCGACGACGAGAGATTGGCAACGGCGTCCGCGCTCGGAGCCCAGGAGATCGCGAACCCGACGGGGCACGACCTGGCCGAGCTCCTGCTCGAGCTGAGCGATGGAGTCGGATTCGACATCGTGATCGAGGCAAGCGGGGCGGCTCACGCACCCGCCGCGGCAGTTGCCGGTGCGCGCCGCGGGGGACGTGTGCTCCTCGTCGGACTGCACAGCGCTCCTCGGGTGATGGACCTCACGGCGATGATCGTGCGCGAGATCGACATCGTCACAACGGTCGCGCACGTCTGCGACTCCGACATTCCCGCAGCCCTCCAGATGCTTGCCGACAGCGACGTCGCTTCTGTCACGGCCGGTCCGCGGATTGCGCTCGACGAGCTCGTGGAAGAAGGGCTACGCCCGCTCGCCGAGCAGCGCGCGACGGGCAAGATCCTCGTGACGCCTGCGCTCTAGGCTCGGATCATGCCGGGTGATCGTCGACGTAGCGCACGTACCCGGCCTCGTCGAGATTCGCGGCCCCCGCGTAGCCCCAGATCATGAACACCGGCTCGTCGCCGGTGTTCTCGAACCCGTGATAGTCGTTCTTCGGAACGAAGACGACCTCGCCGGGCCCGAGCTCGACATCTGCGTCGCCGACGCGCGCGATCCCTCGACCCGACACGAGGTACTCGAACTCCTCCGCGTTCGGATGGCGGTGAATATCGTGCTTCGAGCCCGGGGGGAACACCGTGATGCCGAACACGGAGTGCTCGGCGCCGACCGTCTCACGCGTCAGCAGCCAGCGCACGTCCATGTCCACCCAACCGTCCTCAGCGCGCAGTGCCGCATCGCTCGGCGTCGTGTCGAAGGCCTTCTTCATCGGATGCTCGACGACACGGCGAATAGTCTCGGACATGTCCTCCTGACCTCCCAGTCGCTCGTGGAGGTGTTCATGATATGTGAACACAAGAACAGGTGTGTTCACCTCGTGCCGCGGTCCGATCGCTGAGCGACGGCTCACCTCACGGGTAGCTCACCACGGTCACCGGGACATCCGGGTTGGCGATGGTCGACGAGCCTCCTGTGTCGTTGATCACGTTCTGGATGCCGCCCTTCCCGACACTGGGGTCCAGGAAGATGGTGAGCAGATCGTGGAGGCTCGACGCCGGGAGGGTGGCAGGGACCTCGAATGCGTTCGAGGCGAAGATGTCCACGCCCTGGTTGAAGAAGCTGTAGCTGCCCATGCCGTATCCGCTGAAGCTGGTCACGGTGTCTGCAACCTCGAGCGCCGGCCAGCCGTTGACGCCGGGAGCCTCCATCCACGCCGACTGGCTCGGCGGGTCGTAGGGCATCTCGTTCTGGAAGAAGACGACCCGTCCGCCATTCCCGTTCCAGATCACCTCGTACTTCTGGTAGTGCTCGACGAACAGGCCGTACGCCGTCACGTTGTCGCCGTTGACGATCACGCCCGTGTCGGCCGTGTTGGTGGTCCAGCCGACGCCGTTGCCGTGGTCGGCCCGCCAGGCCCAGATGTCGTCCAGCACGACATCGTCACTGTTCACGATCAGACTGTTCGTGGCCTTGCCGGGGGTCGCCCCGCCGATGCGGAAGAACACGTCGCTGAGCGTTGTCGGATCGGCCGGGTCGCTCTTGTGGGCCTGCGGGGTCCCGACCTGCAGGAGCACCGGCGAGCTCACCGTGCCGGCGTCGAACAGCAGGCCGGCGAGCTTCACTCCTTTCACGTCGGCGACCTTCATGGCGATGACCCCGCCTTCGGGCACCAGGGTCGGGAAGCCGAGGCCGAGCACGACCGTGCCGGGACGCTTGACGTCGATGCTCCGGTCGAGGTGGTAGACGCCGGGCGTGAAGATCAGGTTCTGGCCGCGTGCGAGCGCGTTGTTGATCGTCTTCGCGTCGTCGCTCGGCCTGGCGACGAAGAACTCGTCGATCGCGATCGACGAGCCGGCGGTCGACCCGTCGCTCCACGTCGTGCCGACGGAGTTCTGCTGGGCCGAGGGAACGAAGACGTTGTAGTGCCCGTCCGAGCCCACGTACAGATACGGCGCTTCTCGCGTGATCGGGCTGGTCGCGAGCGTCGTGTACGGGCCGCCGCACGACGCCTGCGCGGGGAAGCACTGGGCTGGCGCGCCTTCCACGCCCGAGAAGACCTGGTTCCAGACGCCGTTGGTCCAGCCGTCGAGCGTGCTGTTCCTGACGAGCCACTGCTGCTGGGAGCCGTTGATCACGGTGCTGCCGTCGAACTCCGAGTCGGCGATGAAGCCACCGCTCGCAAACGACGGGCTCGTGCAGTAGTCCATCAGGGTGGCGAGCCCGTTGACGCGAACCCGACGCATCGGGGCGGCCTGCGACACCGCCCAGAACTCGCCGCTGTAGCAGCCGAAGTCCGGGGTCGTCACGTTGATCGTCAGGTTCGACAACGAGCGCCAGAAGTTGTTCAGCGCCACGCAGCTTGTGCCCGTGCACTGGTTGCGCACGTAGACGGACCCGTTGATGACGACGTCGTTCGGGGACGGGCCGAGGCCCGCCACGGCGGTGTAGTAGCCGACCTGAAAGTTGAGAGGGCTCGCTGCGGTGCCGTAGATACCCGGTTCGAACAGCAGTGCATAGCGCTCCGATCCGAACTGGTTGGGCACCTGCCGGCTGGCGATCGCGTCGACGGCGGCCTGGATCTGGCTCGTCGGCATGCTGGGGTCGAAGACCATCACGTTGGGACCGAAGTCCGGCTCGGCCGGTGCCGGCGCGGCGGCACTGACCCCCACGACGGACACCGTCGCCGCGATGGCGGCCGCAAGGACGACCAGGCGTCGAACGAGCCCGCCTCCACCACTGCGATGGCGGGCGGTCGGCAAAGCGCTATCCAGGGACTCGTGCATCAGTCGCGACCTTCCTTCCCTTCGAGGCCGAGCGCCGACGCTAACAAAGCACCAGCGCTCGGCATGCCCCAGGCGAGGGAGATGTGGTTCGCGTCGGAGGTTTCGACCAGGTCGGGGAACGGCGCCGTGCCGCGGGCGCCCGCGTGGGCACCGGTCCCGCCCCGAACCCTGCAGGACGCGGTGTCGGCAGGCCGGGCGCCATTTGGCAGGAACCCGCGCTAGGCATACGATGATCCACGGCCGCGATCCGCGCAGCGATCCCCGCCTCACGCGTGCACAGGTCGTCGCCGCCCGACCATGACCGAGCCTGCCGATCGCCCACGCGTTGTCATCCTCGGCGGAGGCTTCGGCGGCCTGGGCGCGGCGCTCGAGCTGCGCAAGGCGGAGGCCGACGTCGTCCTCGTCGATCGGCACGACTATCACACCTTCCAGCCGCTGCTGTACCAGCTCGCCACGGGACTCCTCGAGCCGAGTGCCGTCGGTCACTCGCTCCGCGACCTCGTCCACCACGGCCACCAGGACAACGTCGCCGTCCACAAGACGCCGGTGACCGCGATCGACCTCGAGGCGCGCCAGGTGACGCTCGAGGGCATGGCGCCCCTGACCTACGACTTCCTCGTGCTCGGGCTCGGCGCGGAGGTCACCTTCTTCGGGACCGAGGGAGCCGCCGAGCACGCATTCCCGATGTACACGCTGACCGACGCGATTCGCCTCAAGGAGCATGTGCTCGGGAAGTGGGAGGCGGCCGACAAGGACCCGGGCCTGATCGAGGACGGCGCGCTCAACATCGTCGTCGTCGGCGGTGGGCCGACCGGGGTGGAGAGCGCCGGCGCGATCGCCGAGCTGTACCGGAACGACTTCGCCAGGGACTACCCGGGCGTCCCGCAGGAGAAGGCACGCGTGATCCTGGTCGAGGCGGGGCCGGACATCTTCGGGATGTTCAAGCCGAACCTCCGCACGTACGCGAGAGAGGCGCTCGAGAAGCGCAGCATCGAGGTCGTCACCGGAGCGCGTGTCGCGTCGGTCGCGCCGACGCGTGTCGCGCTCCAGTCCGGTGACGAGATCGCGGCACACACGCTCGTCTGGGGCGCCGGCCTGCAGGGGAACCAGCTCGTCCAGTCGCTCGGGCTCGAGCTGGAGCGCGGCAACCGGATCGGCGTCGGGCCCGATCTCACGGTTCCAGGCCATCCGGAGGTCTACGCCGTCGGCGACATCGCGGCGATCACGGACGCGAAGACCGGGCAGGTCCTTCCGCAGCTCGGCTCGGTCGCGCTCCAGTCGGGGGAGCACGTGGGCGAGACCATCGCGCGGCGCCTGCGGGGGACGGAGCCGAAGCCGTTCAAGTACCGCGACAAGGGGACGATGGCGACGATCGGCCGTGGTGCCGCCGTCGTGCAGATGCTCGGTGGCCGGACGATGAAGGGCCTGAAGGCCCAGGCCGCGTGGGGCGTCGTGCACCTCGCGCTCCTGCCGACGAACGAGGATCGCGCGAAGGCGGTCGTCGACTGGGCCGGCGCGGGGCTCACGCACCAGCGCACCGGCCGGATCTCGTACGAGTCCGAAGTGAACGCGAGCCGATGACCGGCGTGGCTGCGGCACGCACGAACGAGCCGTGCCGTGACGCGGCAGACGGGAGGTAAGAGGTGACGAGCGCAGCACTGCCCGCCGTGGCGCCGGCGTCGACGGAGGCGAAGGAGGCCGACGTCTTCGTCGTCTTCGGGATCACCGGCGACCTGGCCAAGGTGATGACGTTTCATTCGCTGTACCGGCTCGAGCAGCGCGGGCTGCTCCAGTGCCCGATCGTCGGGGTCGCCGTCGACGACTGGACGATCGACCAGCTCGTGGAGCGCGCACGCGAGTCGATCGTCGGCACCGGCGAGCAGCTCGACGAATCGGTGTTCGAGCGCTTCGCCGACCGGCTCTCCTACGTGCAGGGGGACTTCGGCGACGCGGCCGCCTACGAGCGCGTCGCCGCCGCGATCTCGGGAGTGGACAGCCCCGTCTTCTACCTCGAGATCCCACCCTTCCTCTTCGGCCGCGTCGTCCAGGGCCTCGCCGAGGCGGGCCTGACGAAGAGCGCCCGTATCGTCGTCGAGAAGCCGTTCGGCCACGACCGCGAGTCCGCCCGCGCGCTCGCCGAGGAGCTCCACCAGTACATCGACGAGTCGCAGCTCCTGCGCATCGACCACTACCTCGGGAAGATGGGCCTCGACGAGATCCTCTACCTCCGGTTTGCGAACCGGATCTTCGAGCCTGTCTGGAACCGCGACCACATCGAGTGCGTCGAGATCACGATGGCCGAGGACTTCGGCGTCGAGGATCGGGGCCACTTCTACGATCCCGTCGGCGCGCTGCGCGACGTCGTCGTCAACCACCTGATGCAGGTCGTGGCCGCGACGGCGATGGAGCCGCCTTCCCGCGGCGACGTCGCGACGATCAAGGACTCCCAGGTGGCCCTGTTCCGTGCTGTGCTCGAGGCGGACCCCGCCCACTACGTGCGCGGGCAGTACGACGGCTACCTCGGGATCGACGGCGTCGCCGGCGACTCGACGACGGAGACGTACGCGGCGCTGCGCCTGGAGATCGAGAACTGGCGCTGGTCGGGCGTGCCGTTCTTCATCCGCACCGGAAAGCGCCTCCCGGTGACCCAGACCGAGGTCCGCGTCGTGTTCAAGCACCCGCCCCGCCTCGGCTTCGGGATCGCCTCTACCGAGCCCAACCAGATCGTCGTCAAGCTGGACCCCTCCACCGGGATCCGCACGATCCTCGCCGCGCACCGGGCCGATACCCCCGGCGCCTCCGGGATCGAGCTCGACATGGAGTTCGCCGCCGAGGGCGGCGAGGGCGCGACGCCGTACGAGGTGCTCCTCCACGCCGCGATGGTGGGCAACGCCACGCGCTTCACCCGGCAGGACGGCGTCGAGGAGACCTGGCGGATCATGCAGCCGCTTCTCGACGCGCCGCCGCCGGTGCACTCGTACGCGCCCGGCTCGTGGGGTCCCGAGGCGGCAGACAAGCTCGTGGCGGGCTTCGGCCGCTGGCACGGGCCGTGGATCGCGTCATGAGTGACGCAACCGCAGGTACCGCACCGACGGCTCAGAGCGCCGCCGCTCCGTCGCCGTTCCCGCCGATCGCAGACTATGCGTTCCTCTCGAACTGCCACACCGGGGCTCTCGTCGCGGCCGACGGCGCGATCGACTGGCTCTGTTTCCCCGCCTTCGACGCGCCGAGCGTCTTCGGCAGCCTGCTCGACCGGCAGGCCGGGTTCATGCGCCTCGGCCCGTACGGCATCAATCACCCCTCGGCCCGGGCGTACGAGACGGGGACGAACATCCTCGAGACGACCTGGAAGACGCCGATGGGCTGGATCGTCGTCCGGGACGCCCTGACGATGGGGCCGTATGCGGGCGCAGACGCAGTGACGCCGCACACACGGCCCCCGGCGGACGAGGACGGCGATCACATGCTGGTCAGAACCGTCGAGTGCATCGAGGGCCGGGTCGAGATCGAACTCGTCTGCGAGCCGGCGTTCGACTACGGCCGGGCGCCCGCCGCGTGGGCGATGGCCGCGGACGACATCCACGCCGCCGACGCGACCGGCGCCGGGCAGACGTTCCGCCTCCTGTCCGATCTCGCGCTCGGGATCGAGGGCAACCGCGTCCGTGGCCGGCATGTCCTCCAGGAGGGAGAGCGCGCGTTCTGCTGCCTGACCTGGGCCGAGGGCCTCGCCGGGCCGCGGAGCGTCGAGGAGGCGGAGGAGCGGATGGCCGCGACGACGCGCTTCTGGCGCGGGTGGCTCGGGCGTGCGCGTATCCCGGATCATCGCTGGCGCGACCCGGTCCAGCGCTCGGCGCTGGCGATCAAGGGCCTCACCTACATGCCGACCGGCGCCACCATCGCGGCCCTCACGACCTCGCTGCCCGAGACACCCGGCGGCGAGCGCAACTGGGACTACCGCTACACCTGGATGCGCGACACGACGTTCACGCTGCAGGCCCTGCACTGGCTGAACCTCGACTGGGAAGCCGACGAGTTCATGCAGTTCGTGGCGGACCTGGAGCCGACCGGCGACGGCTCGCTGCAGATCATGTACGGCATCGACGGTCGCCGGGACCTGACGGAATCGACCCTCGACCACCTCACGGGGTATGCCGGCGCACGGCCCGTCCGCATCGGCAACGGCGCGTTCGACCAGCGCCAGAACGACGTGTTCGGCTCCGTGCTCGACTCGATCCTGCTCCACACGCGCAAGAGCGAGCGGCTGCCGCAGCGGCTCTGGCCGATCGTCGAGACGCAGGCGGAGTGCGCGACGAAGGTCTGGGGCGAGCCCGATCAGGGGATCTGGGAGGCCCGTGGGGCGCCACAGCACTACGTGTCGTCGAAGCTGATGTGCTGGGTGGCCCTCGACCGCGCCGCCGACCTTGCCGGGATCCGGGGCGACCCGGACAAGGAGAGAGCCTGGAGGGCGACCGCGGACGAGATCCGTGCGGACATCCTCGAGCACGGCGTCTCGGAGCAAGGCGTGCTCCGCCAGCACTACGACACGGACGCGCTCGACGCGTCGGTGCTGCTCGCGGCGATCTTCGGGTTCCTTCCGGGCGACGACGAGCGCCTCCACGCGACCGTCGCCGCGATCGCGAGCGACCTGACCCAGAACGGGTTCGTCCTTCGGTACCACACGGACGAGACCGACGACGGCCTGTCTGGCAAGGAGGGGACGTTCCTCATCTGCTCGTTCTGGCTCGTCTCCGCCCTGGCGATCGTGGGTGAGCTCCAGCAAGCCCGTGACCTGATGGAGCGGCTCCTGCGGATCGCGTCGCCGCTCGGCCTCTACGCCGAGGAGTTCGACGCCGACACCGGCCGCCACCTCGGCAACTTCCCGCAGGCCTTCTCCCATCTCGCGCTGATGGAGGCCGCGGCGCGAATCATCGTCCCCGAGATGCTGCAGAGCTACTGACCGACCGCGCACTGCGAGGAGGACGAGATGGAGAGCTACGACGTGATCATCATCGGCAGCGGCGCCGGCGGCGGCACGCTCGCACGCCATCTCGCCCCCTCGGGCAAGCGCATCCTCCTCCTCGAGCGCGGCGACTGGCTGCCGCGCGAGAAGCAGAACTGGTCGGACCAGGACGTGTTCGTGGACAACCGGTACGTCTCGCCGGACACCTGGTATGACGCAAGCGGCAAGCCCTTCCAGCCCGGTGTCCACTACTTCGTCGGCGGTGCGACGAAGATGTACGGCGCTGCGCTGTACCGGCTCCGCAAGGAGGACTTCGGCGAGCTGCAGCATCACGATGGCACTTCGCCGGCGTGGCCGATCCCCTACGACGAGCTCGAGCCGTACTACACGCTCGCAGAGCAGCACTACCACGTCCATGGCGCGCGGGGAGAGGACCCGACCGAGCCTCCTTCGAGCGCGCCCTACCCGCATCCCGCCGTGTCGCACGAGCCGCGGATCCAGCAGCTCGCGGACGACCTCGCGGCAGCCGGCTACCGGCCGTTCCACGCGCCGTGTGGGGTCATGCTCGACGAGTCGAGCCCGCAGTTCTCGACCTGCATCCGCTGCGCGACCTGCGACGGCTTCCCGTGCCTCGTCCATGCCAAATCGGACGCCGAGGTGCTCGGCGTGCGGCCGGCGCTCGAGCACCCGAACGTCACGCTCCTGACGAACGCCAAGGTCGTCAAGCTCGAGACGAACGGGGGTGGCACCGCCGTCAGCGAGGTGGTCGTCGAGCGGGACGGAGCCGAGGAGCGGTTCTCGGGCAACGTCGTGGTCGTCGCCTGCGGTGCCGCCAACACGGCCAAGCTGCTCCTGCAATCTGCGAGCGACAGGCACCCGAACGGCCTCGCCAACGGCTCGGATCAGGTCGGCCGCAACTACATGTTCCACGACTCGACGGCCGTCCTCGCTCTCTCACGCGAGGAGAACACGACCGTGTTTCAGAAGACGCTGGCGCTGAACGACTTCTACTTCGGCGCGGACGACTTCGACTACCCGCTCGGCAACGTGCAGATGGTGGGCAAGTCGACGGCTCCGATGTTCCGCGGCGAGCGACCGCGCGACACGAAGCTGGCTCCGGACTGGACGCTGGAGCGGATGGCGCGGCATGCGATCGACTTCTGGCTCTCGACCGAGGACCTGCCACAGGCCGACAACCGGGTCACCCTCGAGCCGGACGGCAACGTCAAGCTGACGTATACGGAGACGAACCTGGAAGCCAAGAAGCGGCTCTACGACAAGGTCAAGTCGATGCTCGGGCAGTTGGACATGAACCCGGGCCACTTGATCCACCGCTTCGCCTACATGAAGAACGACGTTCCGATCGCCGGTTGCGCGCACCAGGCAGGCACCGCCCGATTCGGCACCGACCCGACAGCGTCCGTGCTCGACGTGAACTGCAAGGCGCACGAGCTCGACAACCTGTACGTCGTCGACACGAGTGTCTTTCCGAGCATCGGTGCCGTGAACCCGGCCCTCACTGCGATGGCGAACTCCCTCCGCGTCGGCGACCACCTCCTCGAGCGGCTGCGGTAACGACGCCTCGGCGGACGATCGGGCAGGGAGCAACGTGAGCAGCCCTTCCGGCGAGCAGTTCGAGATCTCGTACGGCGACCAGCATGCGGTCGTCGTCGAGGTCGGAGGTGGGCTGAGGACGTACTCGGTCGCCGACCGCGGGGTCCTCGACGGCTACGGCGACGACGAGCTCTGCCGGTCGGGTCGCGGACAGGTGCTCGTCCCGTGGCCGAACCGCCTGGAAGACGGGAGCTACGAGTTCCACGGGCGCCGCCATCAGCTGCCCATCGACGATCCGGCCGAGAACGTCGCCATCCACGGCCTCGTCCGCTGGGCGTCGTGGACCGTGGGCCGGCGCACGTCGGAGTCTGTCGCGATGGAGCATCTGCTCCACCCGCGGCCGGGCTACCCGTTCTCGCTGGCGCTCCGCATCGAGTACGCGCTCTCCGACGCCGGTCTCGCGGTCACGACGACGGCGACGAACGTCGGGCCCGACCCATGCCCCTACGGGTGTGGTTCGCACCCGTACCTCACGCTCGGCACCGAGCGGGTCGACTCACTCGTCCTGCGCGCCCCGGGCGCGACCGTCCTGTCCTCCGACGAGCGGGGCCTTCCGACCGGGTGGTCGTCGGTCGACGGGACGGAGTACGACTTCCGGCAGCGGAGGCCGATCGCCGCAACGCAGCTCGACAACTGCTTCACCGATCTCGCCCGCGGCGCGGACGGTCTCGCCCGCGTCGAGCTCGAGGACCCCGAGAGCGGCAATGCGCTCACGCTCTGGGCCGACGACCGGTACGGCTATCTCATGCTCTTCACGGGTGACCCGTTGCCGGATGTGAGTCGGCGCTGCCTGGCCGTCGAGCCGATGAGCTGCCCGCCCAACGCGTTTCGCAGCGGCGAAGGGCTGATCCGCCTGGAGCCCGGCGCGTCGTTCACGAGCTCGTGGGGTGTCTCACCCCGCAGCGACCGTTGAGCGACCGGTGGTCGTGCGCCGGCCGCGCCGAGCATCGTGGCGAGCGCCAAACGGCAGGCCGACCTCGTCACGCGCTGGCCATGGGGACGAGCGACGAGCTCATGAGCTCGCCGACCCACGAACACGAGGCGCTGCTCTTCGCACGAAGGCGAGAATCTCCGACAGGTGGCCGTGAGCGAGGCAGACGACCGTGTCCGCCGCCCCGTAGTAGACGGAGAGGCGGTCGCGCTCGCGGTCGACGAGGGCTGCGGTCGGGAACACGACGTTCGGGACGTCGCCCACGCGCTCGTACGTCTCGTGTGGCGCGAGGAGGTAGTCGTCCGGGCGCCCGACGACGCGCCAGGGCTGGACGAGGTCGAGCAGCGCGGCACCCATCGAGTAGACGAAGCCGTTGCACGACGTGAGAACGCCGTGGTACAGGACGAGCCAGCCGTGCTCCGTCTCGATCGGCGTCGGGCCGGCACCGACCTTCGTCGACTGCCACGTGAGCGGCACGGGCGCCATCACGTGGCGATGGCGGCCCCAGTGCACGAGATCGGGGCTCTCCGAGTAGAAGACGTCGCCGAAGGGCGTGTGGCCCGTGTCGCTGGGCCGGCTCAGCATCGCGTACTCCGACTCGATCCTCCGCGGAAAGAGCACGCCGTTCCGGTTGAACGGGAGAACTGCGTTCTCCATCTGCGTGAAGCGACGGAAGTCCGAGGTCGAGGCGAGGCCGATCGTCGGTCCGTGGTAGCCGTTGCACCACGTCAGGTAGAAGCGTCCGTCGAGCGGGGTCACCCGCGGGTCGTACGCGTGCTCGAAGCGGCCCATCGTCTCGCCGACCCGGCCGTCCGAAGGCTCGAACGAGATGGGCTCCGGCTCTATCGTCCACGCGAGCCCGTCGGCGCTCGTGCCGGCGTGGAGGTTCATCGAGCGGGTGGTGTCGTCGACGCGGAACACACCGGCGAACCCGTCGCCGAATCGCACGACCGCGGAGTTGAAGATGCTGTTCGCGTGCGGGACGGCGTCGCGCGTGACGATCGGGTTGCGGCTGGAGCGCCAGAGCACCGAGCTGGAGCCCGCCGGGCGGTCCTCCCAGGGGATTGCAGCCGCGGAGCCCGCGTCGCTCACGGCACCGGGGGCCGGGCGTCCGAGCCCAGCGAGACGAAGTGTCCGTCCTCGACCTCCACGAGCCGCACGTCTGCGAGCGTTCCCGGCGCCGCCCCGCCGGTCTCGCCCGTGACCCCCAGGATCTCGTCGAGCTCGCCCCACCGGTGGTGGAGCTGCGGCACGGACGCGAGCAGTGACTTCGTGTACGGGTGGACCGGGTTGCCGAACACCTTCGTGGTCGGCCCTGTCTCGACGATACGCCCCCCGCGGAGGATCATCGTCCGGTCGGAGATGTAGTTGCCGAGGGAGAGGTCGTGCGTGATGAAGAGGATCCCGAGGCCCCGCTGCTTCAGCTCGCCGAGCAGGTTGAGGACGTCGATCCGGGTCGACGCGTCGAGCATGCTGATGATCTCGTCCGCCACCAGCAGCCGGATGTCGAGGAGGAGCGCGCGTGCGATGAGGAGCCGCTGGAGCTGGCCGCCGCTCAGCTGGTGCGGATAGCGGTTCAGGACCTCGTCCGGGCTCAAGCCGACCGACGCGAGAGAGGCGTCGAGCTTTACGTGCCACTCGTCGTCCCCGACGCCCGGGAAGTAGGCGCCCCGGATCATCGCGAAGACGCGATCGGCCTTGAAGACCGGGTTGTACGAGCTGAACGGGTCCTGGAAGACCCCCTGCACCGCGCCGTAGTACGCCTTCGTGGCCGAGTGGCCGAGGCCCGCGATGTCGGCGCCGTCGAAGGTGATCGAGCCGCTCGTCACATGGTCGAGCCGCAGGATCATCCGGCCGATCGTGCTCTTGCCGCTACCGCTCTCGCCGATGAGTGAGACGATCTCGCCTGTCCGGAGCTCGAAGCTGACGTCGCGCACCGCCTGGAGGCTCTTCCCGCCGAACGTGCCCACCTTGTAGACCTTCGAGACGGAGTCGAGCTCGAGCATCACGTCACCGCCCAGCAGGCGACACGATGGCCCGGCTCGACCTCGACGAACGGCGGCTGCTGGGCACAGGCCGCGGTGGCGAGCGGGCACCGGTCGCGGAACCGGCAGCCCGCCGGCGGCTCGAGCAGCGACGGCGGCTTTCCGGGAATCCCGTGGAGAGGCCTGTCCGCGTAGCGCACGCCGACCTCGGGCAGCGACGAGACGAGGAGTCGGGTGTACGGGTGCCTCGGCCGAGAGATGACGACGTCCGACGACGCCTTCTCGGCGAGGCGCCCGGCATACATGACGAGGATCGTGTCGGCCGCCTGGTAGAGGACCGCCAGGTCGTGCGTGATCAAGACCATGCTCTTCACGAACTGCCGCTCGCGAAACTCCACGAGCATCTCGGCGACGGCCCGCTGGCTCGACACGTCGAGTGCGGACGTGACCTCGTCCGCGATCAGGAGTGACGGATCGAGGAGCGTCGAGAGCACCATCACCGCGCGCTGCTTCATCCCGCCCGAGAGCTCGATCGGGAACATGCCGAGCACGTCCGGCGTGAGACCTACGAGCTCGAGCCGGCGCACGAGCTCCGGGCGCACGACCCCGAAGTCGACTCCCCGCGACTCGAGCAGCTCCTTCGCGATCTTCCCGACCTTGCGGGTCGGATTGAGCGCGCTCATCGCGTACTGGGGGACGATCGAGACCTGCTTGTAGCGGAACGCGTTCATCGCGCGGTCATCGGACAGCGGAAGCACGCGCCCGTCGAGCGTGACGGTGCCGCCCACGTGGCGCATGCGACCGTCCAGCCGTATCAGGCTCTTGCCGAGCGTCGACTTGCCGCAGCCCGACTCGCCCGCGAGCCCCATGATCTCGCCGTCGTCGATCTCGAACGTGACGCCGTCGAGCGCCCTCACGTCGCCGCGGAGCGTGCGGTAGTACACGGCCAGGTTATCGACGCTGAGGCTCATCTCACAGCTCCCTGAGCCTCGGGTTGAACACCTCGTCGAGGCCGACGTTCATCACGTATAGGCCTCCGACGATCCCGATGATCCCGATGCCGGGAGGGAGGAACCACCACCACGAGCCGAGCACGAGCGCGCTCGAGAGAAAGGCGTTGTTCATCATCAGCCCGAGCGACACAGATGTGGAAGGCCCCAGGCCGAGGAAGTCCAGCGAGGCGCCGATGAGGATCGCGCCGCCGAAGAGGAGGATGAACATCATCAACAGGTAGGAGCTCATGTTGGGCGCGATCTCACTCGTGATGACCTGGCGCCTCGAGCGTCCGCTGAGGCGCGCGACGTCGACGAAGTCCCTCGTCTTGAGCGTGAACGTCTGCGCTCGCACGGCTCGCGCCGCCCACGGCCAGGATGTCAGGCCGATCAGGACAGCCTCGACCGCGTAGCTGTGCACGTTCATGTAGGCCGAGACGATGATCAGGATCGCCAGCGTCGGGATGACGAGCACGACGTTCGTGAGCATGTTCAGGACGTCGTCGACGGCGCCGCCGCGGTAGCCCGCCGTGAAGCCGACGACCGCGCCGAGCAGCCAGGCGAGGCCGCCGCCGAGCGCGCCGACGAGGAACGCGGCGCGGAGTCCGGCGACGAACTGCGAGAAGACGTCCTGCCCGAACGACGTCGTGCCGAACCAGTAGTCGGACGATGGTGGCTGGTCGGTCGGGCCGGTGAACTCGAGCGGCGCGTGCACGGCGACCATCGGGCCGAACACGGCCGCGGCGATGAAGACGAGGACGACAGAGAGCCCGGCGACGAACTTCCAGTTCCGCAGCGCGAAGTACACGAACTCGGAGCGATGCGCGACGACGGCCGCCCTGTCGGGAGTCGGGGCACCGCCCGTCGCGGCCAAGGGCTCGGCCGTGACGACCGGTCCTCCGATGGTGGCGATACCCGCCTGCGGGACGGCACCGGCGCCGACGTCGCGTTGCCGGGAGAGAGCCATCATCTGCCTCCCTGCATCCCGATCCGGGTCCGGGGGTCGATGAGCACGTAGGCGAGGTCGATGACGAAGTTCGCGATCAGGACGCCCGTGATGAGGAACAGGAAGATGCCCTGGATCAGGAAGTAGTCGCGATTCTGGATCGCGCCGAGGGTGAGTGTGCCGAGGCCGGGATACGAGAACACGATCTCGACGACGATCGCGCCGGCGACGACCGCGCCGAGCGCAAGCGCGAGTCCCGTGATCTGCGGCAGAAGGGCGTTGCGGTACGCGTACCGCCGGACGAGCTTGGTCGGGGCGCCGAGCGACGCCAGGTAGTTGGAGTAGTCGGACTCGAGCTCGTAGATGATCATGTTCCGCATCCCGATCGCCCAGCCGCCGAAGGCGACGAGGAACAGCGCCGCGAACGGGAGGATCCAGTGGTGGACGAAGTCCGTGGCGAACTCGAGCGTCCACGCCGGCGTGAGGTCGAAGCTGTAGGCGCCCGAGACCGGGAACCAGCCGAGGGTCAAGGCGAACACCCACGCGAGCACGACGCCGAGCCACATCTGCGGTGTCGCGGTGAGCACGTACCCGACGGGCAGGACAGTGTTGTCGAGCGCCTTGCGCCGGGCGGCCATCGCCCCGACCTTGTTCCCCGCCCAGAAGCTCAGGAGGACCGCGGGGACGAGGAGGGCGAGCGTGTAGGGAAGCGCGCCGAGGATGAGCTCCGAGACCGTGGTCGGGAAGTTCTGGATGCTGCGGCCGAGATCGCCGTGGAGCAGTGCCGCCCAGAAGTTGAGGTATTGCTTCCAGATCGGCACGTCGAAACCGAATGCCTGCGTGTAGTAACCCGACAGCGCCTCTTCCGCCGAGGGCTGCGCGTGCATGCGGGCGAGCAGGCCCTCGACGGGATCTCCCGGCATGAAGCGCGGGATCGCCCAGTCGATCGTCACCGCGACGAAGAACGTGAGAACGTACACCACGATCTTCCGGGCGAGGTAGCGCAGCACGTCAGGCTCCTCTCGGCGCCGTCGGCGGGCCTAGGTGGGTCTCCCTTCCGGCGAGGGCCGGAAGGGAGACCGCCGGGTCATCCGAGCGGCACGGCTCGCCCTATTCGGCCTTCGCGGGCCGGAGGTGGGTGAGCATGTCGATGCTCGTCATCTGCCAGTAGTTCCGCCACGAGCTCGGCGTGAACTGGTTGCCGGTCGCGGACGGCCACCCTGTCCAGTACTGGGTGTTCACCATCGACCACATGCCGTTGTACCAGAGCGGGATCGCCGGGAGGGTCTGCATGAACCGCTTCTGCAGGCTCGTCAGGATCGTCTGGTACGCCTTCGTGTTGGTCGACAGGGTCCGGTTCAGCTTCTGGGTGAGGTTGAACGCGGTCTGGTCAGTGAACCGCCCGTAGTTCATGGTCGTCTGGTTCTCGGCGATCGGCAGGTTGTAGATGTACTGGTAGTACGTCCACGGCGTGTTGCTCATCTGCCGGTCGTTGCCGAGCAGCAGGTCGTACCGCCCGTGCCCGCGATCGTCGGTCAACGTCGCGTAATCGGGGTAGCTCGGCGTGACCTTGATGCCGACCTGCTTCGCGCTGTCCGCGATCACCTGGATCGCGGTCATCCAGTCGGACCAGCCGTTCGGGACGATGATCGAGAGATCGATCTTCGACCCGTCCTTGTTCTCGACGTAGCCGTCGCCGTTCGTGTCCTTGTAGCCCGCCGCGGCGAGCATCGACTTCGCCAGGGACGGCCGGTACGAGAAGCCGTTCTGGGCGGCGACCTTCTTGTCGATCCACTTGCTCCAGATCGGGAGCAGGCCCGTCGGGCTCGCCTTGTCGACGAGGCCCTGGTATGCCTTGTCGATGATCTGGCCCATGTTGATCGAGTTCGCCAGCGCCTTGCGGAACTGGGCGTCGTCGAGCGGCTTCCGCGTGGTGTTCGGGAAGAGCCAGGTCGTGTTCGCGCCGAGATGGTAGGGGGCCTTCGAGAAGTACGTCTTGAACCGGCCCTTGATCGCGGACTTCGGCGCGAAGTTGTTGAACAGGTCGATGTTCCCGGCCAGGAGGTTCGACAGGGCCGCGGCGTTCGTCCCGTTCTTGATGTCGACCACGTACCGCGGGCCGACCTTCAGGCCGAGGGCCGATGTCGCCCACCAGTTCGGGTTCTTCGTCCACACGACCGCGTTCGACGCCGCACCGACACCCTTCTGGTAGAGGTAGGGGCCGCTGCCGACGATCTTGCCGTTCTCGAGGTTGCCGGTTGTGAGGTCCGTCGCCGAGTAGCTCTTGAAGACGTGCTGCGGGACGACGGCGACGTTGAAGCGGTAGAAGTCGAACTCCTGGTACGCAGGGGCTCCGGAGAACGTGAAGACGACCCTGTTGCCGGTGGCCTTGACGCTCTTCAGGCCCGTGTCCGCGAACAGCGGGTGCTGCGGATGCGTCGGAAGCTTCAGAAGGTTGAAGCTGTAGGCGACGTCGTTCGCGGTCAGCGGCTGCCCGTCACTCCACTTCACCCCCCTGCGGATCGTCATCGCGTAGGTGGTCTTCGACGTCCACGTGCCGCTCGTCGCCAGCCACGGGATGAACCGGTCCTTGAGCGGGTCGTAGCGGAAGGGCGTCTCGTACGCGAAGCCGACGAGGCCCGTGATGTAGTCCCAGTTCTTGGCGGGGTTGAGGTCGTTGTTGGGCGACCACTGGTTCCCGCTCATGTACAGCGTCTGCGCGCGTGGCAGCGCGAACGGCGACTGCTCTGAGGCGCCGGCCACGACCACGCCCACGGACGCGGCGACGACGAGTGTCGCGAGCACTGCGACGCCCCTCGCCACACTGACTCTGCGGGCTGACATGAGGTATCCCTCCCTTCGGTTCCCCGCCGAAGGAAGGCGGGGACACCTTGTCCTAGTACCCCATGGATACGCCGGCGCGGGGGAAGCCACATCGGTGCCGCTGCGTATCGATCGTGCGGAAGAACACCGATCGGATCTGACGCCTTCTGCGGGTTCACGGGCGCGACGCGCGGACTACCGTCGAGGGAGATGACTCGATCTCCCGCCGCCTCCGGCCGCACGCCGTCCCGGTTCCCGGCGAACTTCGTGTGGGGCGCGGCAACCTCCGCGTACCAGATCGAGGGGGCCGTCGCCGAGGACGGGCGCGGCGAGAGCATCTGGGATCGATTCAGCGCCGTGCCGGGCAACGTCGCGGGCGGCGACACCGGACGAGTTGCATGCGACGCGTATCACCGGTATCGCGACGACATCCGGCTCATGCACGAGCTGGGCCTCTCCGGCTACCGCTTCTCGATCGCGTGGCCGCGCATTCTTCCGGACGGGACGGGGAGCCCGAACCAGGCGGGGTTGGACTTCTACGATCGTGTCGTCGACGAGTTGCTCGGCGAACGGGATCGAGCCGTTCCCGACGCTGTATCACTGGGACCTGCCGCAGGCCCTCGAGGACGCGGGAGGGTGGCCGGTACGGGCGACCGTCGACGCGTACGTGGACTACGTCGAAACCGTCGCGCGCCGGCTGGGCGACCGCGTCAGCCACTGGATCACACAGTGCGAGCCGTGGGTGATCTCCCGGCTCGGCTACGGAACGGGTGAGCACGCGCCGGGACGCAGGGACGCTGCTGCCGCGCTCGCCGCCGCGCACCACGTCCTTCTCGCCCACGGGCGGGGTGCCGAGGTGCTGCGCGCGGTGTCGCCTCGCGCGCTCGTGGGGATCACCGTCGACGTGGTCCACTACGAGCCGGCGACCGACACGCCGGCCGACCGAGCCGCTGCGCGCACCGCCGACGCGCTCCGGAACCGCTCGATCCTCGACCCTGTCCTGCTCGGCCGTTACCCGAGCGAGCTGCTCGAAAGCTGGGGGGCCGCCTCGTCCTGTGTCCAGGTGGGGGACCTCCGGACGATCGCCGCGCCGCTCGACTTCCTCGGGGTCAACTACTACACACGGAACGTGGTCCGCGCGGGGCCGGCCGGCGGGCCGCCGCTCGAGGTTCCGGTCGAGGGCGCGGAGGCGACGGGGATGGGGTGGGAGGTGTACCCGGACGGGCTCTACGAGGTGCTTCGCCGGCTTCGTGCCGAGTACGACCTGCCGCCGCTGTACGTGACCGAGAACGGCGCCGCGTACCCCGACGGGCTCGAGGACGGGCGCGTCGACGACGAGGATCGCACCGCCTACCTCGGACGGCACCTCGACGCCGCCGCCCGGGCGATCGCCGACGGTGTCGACCTACGCGGCTACTTCCTCTGGTCGCTCCTCGACAACTTCGAATGGGCCTACGGATTCGGGCAGCGCTTCGGCATCGTCTACGTCGACTTCGACTCGCTGGAGCGGATCCCGAAGGCGAGCTTCCGCTGGTATCGGGACCTCATCGCAGCCGAGCGCAGTGCAACCACCCAGCCTGCCGCCGCGGAGCCACGGGTCGCCGCCGGCTGAGTCGCGACCCGGGGCCATCTGGTGCAGCGGACCGCAGCCGGCGTCACGTCTCGCGCGGGTCGAGCTCCTCCGCCACATCACCGGCCTCGCCGCGCTTGCGAACGACCTCGAACCGATCCGTGCGATGCACGATCACCTCGATCGTCGGGTCGACATGGCCGTGTGCCACGACGAAGTCGGTCGAGTCCGCGCGGATGCTCTCGTACTCCTCGTGTCGAAGCGTGAGTCGTTGCGCGCAGTCCTTGTCGGCGCACTCGCAGATCACGATCAGCTCCGACGCCGACGCCGGCGTGATCTCCTCGAGTCGCTCGTTGAGCTCCCGGAAGAACGCCTCGTTCGCGGCAAGCCGTTCCTCGCGCGCTGACATGCGTTACCCAGTCAATCAGACCGGTGACGCCGCGCCCCCGTGCAGCGCGCTCTACGTCGCCTCGGCCGGAGCGGGGGCTGTCTCGGCCTGGGCTGCCGTGTCGCTGTCGGCGGCGCCCTCCGCTTCGACCGGGGTCTCCGCCGCCCAGCCCGCGAGGTGGGAGATCCAGATCGCGTAGAGCGACATGAAGCCGACGAACCACAGCGCGTCGCGCTCGACGATCCAGATCACCGAACCGAGCGTGAGCCAGAGGATCGTCAGCCAGTAGTGGACCGTTCGCCGGTGCTTCGCATCCGTCCTGTCGACGATCCACTCGCCCGTCAGCAATCGGTTCATCGTCGTGCTCCCGCTCGTCGTCTGCGTCCTCTAGGCGAGGGCGCGAGCTGCCTCGTTGCTGACACGTGTCGCGATCTTCTCGACGAGCCGGAGCGCGTCCTTCTCCTCGCTCAGATTCCTGTCGAGGAGATTCACGGCCTCGTCCTCGCCCAGTGCCTTCGCCATCCGGCGCAGGCCCTCGTACGCGGCGATCTCGTAGCTCTCGGTCCGCGCGGCGGCGCCGAGATCGACCGAGTCGACGAGCTCGCTGCCCGTTTCCTCCAGCAGCTTCGCGTGCTCCGACTCGAGTCCCTTGAACGCGAGGCACGGCTCCGTGCTGGGCGTCTCGCCGAACTGCTCGAAGACGGCCTCGACGTTCTCGACGTGGGCGCGGGTCTGCTCCAGGTGCGTCTCGAGCGCGGTCGTGAACTCGTCGTCTCGGACTTCGGAGATGAGCTTCGGCAGCACCTTGTCGGCCAGCTGCCGCTCGACGTAGAGGATGTCGCCCAGCTCGTGCAGGAACAGAGCGCGCGGTGTGGTGATCTCGGGCATGCGGGGTCTCTCCTTCGGGTCGATTCGAGTGACCCGCTGGGTATCCAGCCCCCACTGGAGCTAAACCTGAGCCGGCACGGTGGCCGCGGAAGGCCCGAGCGGAGGGCCTGCCGTCCGCAGGCCCTCCGCTCGGCCCTGGCACTACGGCAGGAGGTGGAACTGGATGTTCGTCTTGTCGTTCGGGAGGTCGCGGACGTTGACGTACCCGCGGACGTTCGCGTACGTGCCCGTCCCGCCCAGGATCGGGAACGTGTACTTCGACGGCCCGTTGGGGTTCACCCGCCCGTAGCCCTCGGCGAAGATGGTTCCGCCCGGCAGAAAGACCTGAGCCGTGAAAAGCGCCGTCGCCTTCCTCGAGAAGTTGGGCCCGAACCCGGTGATGAAGCTGATCATCACCTGGTCGCGACCGACCCTCGCGCCCTTCTGGGTCCCATTCCATCGGTAGAGCGCGTTCGTGAACGCGATCCGGTCACCACCGGCCGGCGGGCGGTCGAACGTGAAATCGCCCAGTGGCTGATCACTGTTCGGCGTGCCTTGCTCGAGCAGGCTGAACGTCCGCGGGCTCTTGATCGCCGAAGCCGCGGATGCCCAGACGGCAACCGACAAGAGGACCAGCACGAACACGACCCCGTATCTCCGCACGACCTTCCTCCTCGTCTCGAACTGCGGGCGCGCGCATGGTCTCACAACTCCCGTGCGGGCACGCCGTCGGCGTCGACCTTCCCGCCGCCAGGTCGCGGGGGCCACGGCGGTCAGTGGGCAACCGGATCCTCGACGTGCGAACGAGTCATCGGGCGTCGAACAGGCTCGCCTGCTGCCGTCGAGCCGACCGCGAGAACGGCTACGCCGCGGACGCGTCCCGCGCGACGAGCGTGCGGCTCGCAGCGTCGACCGCCGGCGGACTCCTCGAGCGGCAGTCCCGCAGGTGCCCGGCCACGACCGTCGACGGGCGTCGCCGTCGCCGCGGGCGGCGCCGCGAGTCGCGCGCAGGCGTCACACGTCCTCGGCTGGTCCCGTCCGCGAGGGCGTACTGGCTGATCCGCGCGACGGTGAACGCGTGCTCCCCGGCAGGCGCACCGTAGAATCGGCCGACGATGGGAGGGCCGGAGAGTGAGGTGCTCGAGCGGCTCGAGATGGTGCGGGTCGTCCCGGTGCTCACGGTCGCCGACGCCGACCAGGCCGAGCAGGCATGTCGCGCGCTGCTCGCGGGCGGGCTCGGCGCGGTCGAGATCACGTTCCGCACGGACGCGGCAACCGAGGCGATCCGCCGCGCGTCGGCCATCGAGGGGCTTCTCGTCGGGGCCGGCACCGTCCTCTCGCCGGAGCAGCTCTCGGCGGCCATCGACGCGGGCGCGCGATTCGCCGTGGCTCCCGGGACCAGCGACCCGGTCGTGGAGGCCGCCCGCCGCGCCGGCGTGCCGTTCGTCCCCGGCGTCGCGACGCCGTCAGAGATCGAGCACGCTCGGGCGCTCGGGTGCGACGTCCTGAAGGTGTTCCCCGCCTCGATCCTCGGTGGCCCCGCGTTCGTGAAGGCCGTCTCCGCCGTCTACCGCGACGTTCGCTTCGTCCCGACCGGCGGGATCGACGCCGGCAACCTGGCCTCGTACCTGGCGCTGCCGTCGGTGCTCGCCTGCGGCGGCACGTGGGTCTGTGAACCGGCGCTTCTGCTCGCGGGACGGTTCGACGAGGTCGAGCGGCGCGCGCGGGACGCGGCCGAGCAGGTGGCGCTGGCGGCGCTGGCAGCGTGAGCGTCCTCACGATCCGGCCGGCCGACGAGTGCCGCTACGACCTCGTGGCGCTCGGCGAGGTGATGCTCCGGTTCGACCCGGGCGAGGGGCGGATCGCCACCACGCGCTCGTTCGCGGTCTCCGAGGGCGGCGGCGAGTACAACGTCGCCCGCGGGCTCCGCCGGTGCTTCGGCATGCGCACCGCGATCGTGACCGCGTTCGCCGATAACCCGGTCGGACGGCTGCTCGAGGACCTGATCCTGCAGGGAGGCGTCGATCAGCGGCACGTCGCGTGGGTGCCGTACGACGGCGTCGGGCGCGACGTCCGCAACGGCCTCAACTTCGTGGAGCGCGGCTTCGGCGTCCGGGCGGCGCTGGGGTGCTCCGACCGCGGCCGGTCCGCTGCCTCGGCGATGCGGCCCGGGGACGTCGACTGGGATGCGATCTTCGGCGCGGACGGCGCGCGCTGGTTCCACTGCGGCGGGATCTTCGCCGCGCTGTCCACGGGAGCGGCCGAGCTCGCCCTCGAGGCGATGGCCGCAGCCCGCAGCCACGGGACCATCGTGTCCTTCGATCTCAACTACCGGCCCTCTCTCTGGAGGGCGACCGGCGGGCCCGACGCGGCCGCGCAGACCAACCGCGCGCTCGTCGGGCAGGTCGATGTGCTGTTCGGCAACGAGGAGGACTTCTCGGCGGCGCTCGGGTACGCGCTCGACGGCGTCGGCTCCTCGCACGTCGACCTCGACGTCGGCGCCTACGAGAGCCTGCACCGCCGGCTGCTGGCCGATTACCCGAGCCTCGCGCTCGTCGCGACATCGCTGCGCGAGGCCCGCACCGCCAGCGTCAACGACTGGAGCGCGGTCTGCAGCACGCGGAGCTCCTTCGTCCGCGGTCCGGAGATGCGCGGTCTCGAGATCCTCGACCGGGTCGGAGGCGGTGACTCGTTCGCCTCCGGGCTCGTGTACGGCCTGCTCTCGGGAGCCGATCTCGAGACGGCGCTCGCCTACGGCGTGGCGCACGGCGCGCTCGCGATGACCACACCTGGCGACACGTCGATGGCGACGCTCGCCGAGGTCGAGCACGTCGTGCAGGGCGGCGCAGCCCGGGTCGTCCGCTGACGCGCGGAGGCCGCGCTCGCGCGCGGCCTCCGCGGTGCTCCTTCTCCGGACGGCTCAGCGATTTCCCGGGCCGCCGTAGTACGAGCCGAGCTCGTCGCGGTAGCGCTCGTCCCTCGTCAGAGCGTCGTCGAACTCCGGCGAGTCCTTGATCTCGTCCTTCGAGCGGTCGACGAAGATCGTCTCGGCGTCGTGGTCGACGCTCTGGATCACGCCGGCCGGGAGCATGACCTTCTTCCCGAAGATCCACGGACCGGTGTCGACGACGAGATACGAAGCCCCGACCTCGTAGGTCGCGTCGTCCACCTTCCCGATCGATCCGTCCATCGCCTCGACGCCGTACCCGACGACGTTCCGGGGCGAGATGTCCGGCTGGGCGATGCCTTCGCGGTACGTCCACATGTCGACGGTCGTGCGCATGTGACCCTCCTTCGTTCGTATGGAGTTGGCAGTCGTCGGCTACCCCGCCTTCCGGTCTGCAAACCCGAGCCCGACCTCGGGAAGCCCGAGGACTGGTGCCCGTGCCTCGCCTGGGCGATGATCGCGCCGATGAGCGGCACCGGCCTTCATCCGCGGACGTTCTGGGCGCCCGGCCGGGTCAACCTGATCGGCGAGCACACCGACTACAGCGGCGGCCTCGTCCTGCCCGTCGCCCTCGACCTCGGCGTCACGCTGCGCGTGACCCGGGTCGGCGGGCCGCTGCGGGTGACCTCGCCCGACGGAGACGCGCAGCGCTACGCGGAGGCGGTCGTGGCAGAGCTCGCCGCGCGGAGCTTCCCGGTCACGGCTCTCGAGGCCAACCTCACGACGACGCTTCCGATCGGAGCGGGCCTGTCGTCGTCCGCGGCGCTCGGGGTCGCGCTCGGGCTCGCCCTGACGACGGTGTCCGGCGAGGCGCTCGGCGGGCTCGAGCTCGCCGAGGTCGCCCAGCACGCCGAGACGCGGGCCACCGGCGTCCCGTGCGGGATCATGGACCAGGCCGCCTCGATCCTCGGACGGCCCGGACACGCGGTGCTGCTCGACACGGGCACTCTGCGCTTCGAGCACGTGCGGCTCCCCGACGACCACGCGCTCGTGGTCGTCGACTCCGGCGTCAGGCGGAGTCTCGAGCACTCCGCCTACGCGCTGCGTCGCGAGGAACTCGAGCGGGGCCTCGCCGGCGCCCGCGACCCCGTGGCGCGGCGCCGTGTCCGCCACGTCGAGACGGAGAACGAGCGTGTGCGCGAGGTCGTGCGCGTCCTGCGGTCGACGCCGGTCGACACGGCCCGGCTCGGCGCGATCTTCCGGGCTGCCCACGAGAGCCTCCGCGTCGACTTCGAGGTGTCGACGCCCGAGCTCGACGAGCTGGTCGAGCTGGCCTACGGTCTCGGTGCGTCCGCCGCCCGCATGACGGGTGCGGGATTCGGCGGGTCGATCGTCGCCCTCGTGCCCGCCGGGCGAGCGACGGGCTTCACCGACGAGATCGTCGCTGCCTACAGCGGAGCAGGGGCGGCGTGGGTCGGGACCGCCGCGGGCGGCGCCTGCGAGCTCTGACGCCGCCGTGTCGCAGCGGGGCTACACGGTCACGAGCTCGATGCCGGTCGTCTCGCAGAACGTCCGCCAGTCGCCCGCCCGGAGGCCCGGGTTCAGGACCTGGTGGTGCGGGCCGCCCGCCCGGAGCCAGCCGTTCGCGCACTCCTCCACGCCGGACGCCGGCCGGAAGAAGCCGTACGGCATCTCGAGGCCGGGCAGCTCGTCGGTGTCGAGGATCTCACCCTCCGAGACGACGAGCCGGAAGCGGCCGTCGGAGAGGGCGAGCAGCGACGCGAGCGTGCAGGGGCCGGGGTCGTACTGGAAGAGGAACGTCGGCGGATCGTCGAGCCCGCCGATCCCGAGGCTCCGCTTGATCAGGCGCACCGGCCGATCCCGGCGGGCGAGCGCCCAGTTGCCCTCGCCCATGTGGCTCATCAGGAACGCGTCGCGGGCGAAGTCCATCGCGTACATCTCGGTGAACTGCGTCGTCCCGAGCATCGTCTGCGCGGCCGACATCAGCGCGGCCGTCATCGGGTCGCCCTCTGCCGAGTAGCCGAAGCCGGCGGCCATCAAGCTGGACGCAGCCGCGAGCGGGAGCCGCGCGAAGCGGCCGTCGTCCGCGATCGCGTCGAAGTGCGTCGAGTACGCGCCGTACCCGCCCTCGCGGAGCAGCCGCTCGAGGCCGAGCTGGAGCCGAGCGTGGTCCTCGCGCTCCTCCGCGCCGAGCCGCGGGTCGATCTCGAAGCGGCTGTCCTCGTCGGCGATCAGACGCTCGACGTCGACGTCGTCGACCTCCCGCGCTGCCCGGTAGAGCGCGCCCTGGGCGACCGCGTCGACCTGGGGGCCGAGCGCCCCCAGCAGCGTGTGGACGTCCACCCTCGTGTCGCCCATCCCGTTCATCCCGTAGCCGAAGATCGCCACGCGCAGCCGGCGCCACCGGGTCGCGGCCGCCGCAGCGCTCGACCAGCGCCGGATCTGCTCGCCGAACGATGCGGAGCGCCAGTCCCCCGTGACGACCTCGAACGGCCGTCCCGAGCGGACGAGCGCGTTCGCCGTGTCCTGGGCGCCGTGGATCCCCTGGTTGTACGTCAGGTCGGCCATGTCCCAGGCGTCCGTCACCTCGGGGACCGGCTGGGTGTTCGCGATGCAGACGGGGAGCCGCGTGTCGGCGAGCGCCCGCGCGATGTTCATCGCAGGGCCGTACGTCAGCATCACGACGAGCAGGCCGTCGAGCTCCTCGCCCTCGAGCTCGCGCATCGCCCGCTCGATGTCCTCGCGATCCTTGACGGGTGGCGTCACGGTGACGGTGACCGCCCCCTCGAGGGCCGCACCGAGCTCCTGCGCGTAGCCGGCCTGGCGCTCGCCGATCCCCGGGAGCATCTCGTCGTAGAGACGCTGCATGACGCCGAGGACGCCGATGCGCGGAAGCGCGACCGTGCTCTCAGCGCTGGCCGTAGACGGTGTGGTAGCGGTCGAAGAGGGCATCGATGTCCTTTCGGGTCAGGTGCACTGGGTCTCCGAGGGCCTGGGCGAGGTGCACGGTCCTGGCGACGTCCTCGCACATCACCGCCGCCTTGACGGCGTCCCTCGCGGTGCCGCCGACGGTGAAGACGCCGTGATTTCGCATCAGCACCGCAGGCGAGCGGTGCTCGGCCAGCAGGTCGACGATCCCGCGGCCGATCTCGTCGTCGCCGATCCGGGCGAACGGCCCGACCGGGATCTCCCCGCCGAACTCGTCGGCCATCGCCGTGAGCACGCAGGGGATCGGCTCGCCGCGGGCGGCGAACGCCGTCGCGTACGGGCTGTGGGTGTGGGCCACACCGCCGACCTCGGGGCGGTGGCGGTAGACGTGGCCGTGTGTCGCGGCGTCGCTCGAGGCGGCGAGGTCGCCCTCGACGACGTTGCCGGCAAGGTCGCAGACGACCATCGTCTCGGGGGTCAGCTCGTCGAACGGGATGCCGCTCGCCTTGATCACCATGAGCTCCTCGCCCGGGACCCGGGCCGAGATGTTGCCGCTCGTCCAGCTCACGAGGCCGTGGCGCGGGAGCTCCGCGTGGAGTCGTGCGAGCTCGGTCCTGAGGGCCGCGACCGTGGAGGTCCGCTCCGGGCGCCGGCGTCCCGTGGGCCTGCGGAGCTGGTGCATGATCGGGCTCCGGCGGCCGAACCGCTCGTGGAGCGTCGTGTAGTGGTCGTAGAGCTCGTCGTAGCGGTCGGACGATTCGGGGTCGGGCAGGAACCCGTCGCGTCGCGCGCGCCCCATCGCCGCTGCCGCTGCAGGCACGTCCGGGTGGCAGCCCGCGGCGACCGCTGCGTGGATCGCCGAGCCCACCGCCGGAGCCTGGTCGGACTCCACCACGTGGAGCGGGCGTCGGAGCACGTCGGCGTACACCTGCATCACGAACGGATTCTTCACGAGCCCGCCGGCGACGGTCAGCTCGCGCACGGGGACGCCCGCCGCGTCGAACGTCTCGACGATCGTGCGCGCCCCGAACGCAGTCGCCTCGACGAGCGCGCGGTAGATGTCCTCGGGCCTCGTATCGAGCGTGAGGCCGACGATCGCGCCGCTCAGCTCGTGATCGACGAGCACCGAGCGGTTGCCGTTCAGCCAGTCGAGCGCGACGAGCCCGTGGTCGCCCGGGGCCTGCTGCCGTGCGAGGGCCGAGAGGTGCTCGTGCGGGTCGAGCCCCCTTGCCGCCGCGGCGTCGCGGTAGGCGGCCGGCAGCAGCCGGTCTACGACCCAGGCGAACACGTCGCCGACGCCGCTCTGGCCGGCCTCGTAGCCGAGCAGGCCGGCGGTGATGCCTCCCTCGACGACGCCGCACATCCCCGGCACCTCGGCGAGGCGCTCGCCGTTCATGACCAGGCACGTCGAGGTGCCCATCACGGCGAGCATGTGCCCGGGCTCGACCGCGCGAGCGGCGGGCGCGGTGACGTGCGCGTCGACGTTCCCGATCGAGACCGCGATCCCCTCGGGGAGCCCGAGCGTCCGGGCCGCCTCGCGCGTGAGGTCGCCCGCGCGCTCGCCGAGCGGCGAGAGCGGCCATTCGAGCAGCCGTGGGACGACGTCCACGAAGTCCGGGGTGCAGCTCGCGGAGGTACGACGGCGAGGGGTACGAGCCGTCCTGGAAGAGGCCCTTGTACCCGGCGGTGCACACGTTCCGGGTCTCGTGGCCGCACAGCTGCCAGACGATCCAGTCCGCGGCTTCGATCCAGCGGTCGGCCGCCTCGTAGATCTCGCGATCCTCCTCGAGCACCTGAAGGGCCTTCGCGAACTGCCACTCGGAGGAGATGCGTCCGCCGTAGCGTGCGAGCCACGGCTCGCCGCGCGTCGCCGCCACCGCCGTGACGCGCTCGGCCTGTGGCTGCGCAGCGTGGTGCTTCCAGAGCTTCGGGTAGGCGTGGGGGCGATCGGCGAACTGTGGGAGGCGGCAGAGCGGCGTCCCTTCCCGCGTCGCGGGAAGAGGCGTCGAGGCGGTGAAGTCGGTTCCGATCCCGACGATCGTCGCGGGGTCGACCGCCGCATCGGCGACCGCGGCGGGCACGGCGGCCGCGAGGGCGTCCAGCCAGTCCTGCGGATCCTGGAGCGCCCACGACGCGGGAAGGGCCGCGCCCGTGGCCGGCAGCGCGCGCTCGATCACGCCCGAGCGGTACGCGTGCGACGCCGACCCGAGGACGGAGCCGTCCTCCGCGGACACCACGACCGCGCGTGCCGAAAGGGTTCCGAAGTCGATCCCGACGACATGCATGGGCGCGGGATGTTAACGCCAACATCATGATCGGTCAAGGATCGACCCGAAAGCGTCGATGTGAGCGCGCACAGAGTGCTAGGCGGCGGTCGTGCTGGCGCGCACGACGAGCTCGGGCGCCACGGTGAGACGACTCGACGAGCGTGCGCCGCTCTCGATCTCGTCGAGCAGCAGATGAAAGCTCAGGCGCCCGACCTCGAGGAAGTCCTGCCGCACCGTCGTCAGCGGCGGCGTGAAGAACGCAGCTTCGGGCACGTCGTCGAAGCCCGCCACGGCAACGTCGCCCGGGACGGATCGCCGCGCCTCGTGGAGCGCCCGTAGCAGGCCGAGCGCCATCTGGTCGTTGGCGACGAAGACGGCGGTCACGCCGGGGTCGGCGGCGAGGCGCGCGCCGAGGGCATAGCCGGATGCGGGGCTCCAGTCGCCGACGAGACGCTCGGGCGGCTCGATCCCGGCCGCACGCAGCGTCCGCTCCCAGCCGACGACGCGTTGACGCGCCTCGAACCAGTCGTCCGGGCCCGCGATGTGCCAGACAGTGCGGTGGCCGAGGTCGAGGAGGTGTTGGGTGACGGCGGCCGCACCCGCCACCTGATCGACGGCGACAAGCGGCACACCGGTCTCGGGACCACCCTCGACCGCGACGATCGGGACGTCCTCGGGGAGCTGGAGCACCGCGTGCGCGGCCTCCGTCCGCGGCGCGATCACGAGGATTCCCTCGACGCCCTGGATGCGCAGCCGCTCGAACGCCTCGAGCACGGACGGCCGGTCGAGCGTCTGGAGGCTCACCGTGGAGATGAAGTACCCGGCCTCGTGCGCGGCTCGGTGGATGCCGAAGAGCGTCGACGCCGGCCCGTGCAGAGTCGTGTCCAGCCCGACGACACCGAGCGTGCGCGACCGTCCCGTCGCGAGCGCGCGGGCCATGGAGTTCGGGCGGTAGTCGAGCAGGCGCATCGCCTCGACGATCGCCTCACGCGTGTCGGGTCGGACCTTCGCGCTGCCGTTGATCACCCGGGACACGGTCTGATGCGAGAAGCCCGCGAGCTTCGCGACGTCGGCCATCACCGCCGGCTTGCGTCGCGCGGTGGTGCTCTGCCGTCGCTGATCGGCTGCGTCCACAGTGTCGAGGGTACAGATTGAGCGCTAACACGACAACGAAGGGCCCGGCCGCCGAGGGTCCCTTGACATTCGTGGTGTGCGCGTTAACATCGGGCGCCGCATGCCACGATCGTCAGTCTCGGCATTCACCCCGAACCGAAGGAGGTTCACGGTGTCGAAGAAGTGGTTCGCAATGGCGTCGACGAGCGTAGCCCTGGTGCTCGCCGCGGCGCTTGCCGGCACGGCAGCCGGAAAGCCCGCGACGACGCAGCGCAGCACGGCGGGGATCACCCTCGGCTTCTCCCAGGTCGGCTCCGAGAGCGGTTGGCGCACGGCCAACACGAAGTCGATCCAGTCCTCGGCGAAGGCGGCCGGGATCACCCTGAAGTTCTCCGACGCGCAGCAGAAGCAGGAGAACCAGATCCAGGCGATTCGCTCCTACATCCAGCAGCACGTCGACGTGATCGCCTTCTCGCCGGTCGTCGCGAGCGGCTGGGACGCGGTGCTCCAGGAGGCCAAGCGCGCCAAGATCCCGGTGGTCCTCACCGACCGCGCGGTCGACTCCAAGGACCCCACGCTCTACAAGACGTTCCTCGGGTCGGACTTCATCCGGGAAGGCCGGTACGCAGGCAAGTGGGTCGCCGATCAGTACAAGGGCGCGACTGCCCCGGTGCGGATCGTCGAGCTGCAGGGCACGACCGGCTCGTCCCCGGCGATCGACCGGGCGAAGGGCTTCCGCCAGATGATCAAGGGGAACAAGAACCTCAAGATCATCGCCTCCCAGACGGGTGAGTTCACGCGGGCGAAGGGCAAGGAAGTGATGGCCGCGTTCCTCAAGGCGAACCCGAAGATCGACCTCCTCTTCGCGCACAACGACGACATGGGCCTCGGCGCGATCGAGGCGATCGAGGAGGCCGGGCTCAAGCCGGGCAAGGACATCAAGATCGTCACGATCGATGCCGTCCACGACGGGATGGTCGCCCTGTCCCAGGGGAAGATCAACTTCATCGCCGAGTGCAGCCCGCTGCTCGGGCCGCAGTTGATGTCCCTCGTCAAGAAGGTCAAGGCGGGCCAGGCGGTGCCGAAGCGGATCGTCACGGTCGAGACGACGTTCACCCCCGCCCAGGCGAAGGCCGCTCTGCCGAAGCGCAAGTACTGAAAGACGCGAGACGCGGCGCTACCGGGGGTTGTCACCCTCCTTCTCCCCCGGTAGCGTCGCGGGGCATCCGGACACCATGAGCACACCTGTTCTCCAGATGCGTGCCATCGACAAGCGGTTCGGTGACACGAAAGCGCTGGACGCGGTCGACTTCCGATTGCTCCCGGGCGAGGTTCACGCGCTGATGGGCGAGAACGGTGCCGGCAAGAGCACGCTCATGAAGGTCCTGACCGGCGTGTACTTCCCGGACGCCGGCGAGATCTCGCTCCACGGCAAGCGCGTCGAGTTCGCTCATCCGCTGGAGGCGCAGCGCGCGGGCGTGAGCACCGTTTACCAGGAGGTGAACCTCTGCCCCAACCTCTCGGTCGCCGAGAACATCTCGATCGGCCGCGAGCCGCGCCGGTTCGGGCACATCCAGTGGCGTGCGGTACGCCGCCGCGCCTCGGATGCGCTCGAGCGTGTCGGAGTGGACGTCGACGTTCGTGCGCCGCTCGGTGGGCAGTCGCTCGCCGTCCAGCAGATGGTCGCGATCGCCCGCGCGATCGACATCTCGGCGGACGTGCTGATCCTCGACGAGCCGACGTCGAGCCTCGACCAGGACGAGGTCGAGCAGCTCTTCACCCTGATCCGCGGGCTCAAGGAGCGAGGGATCGCGGTCGTGTTCATCTCGCACTTCCTCGAGCAGGTGTACGAGATCTCCGAGCGGATCACCGTCCTGCGGAACGGCCAGCTCGTCGGCGAGTGGAAGACGGGCGAGCTTCCCGGTCGGAGCTCGTCTCGAAGATGCTCGGGCGGGAGCTCGAGACGCTCGAGGAGCTCGAGCGGCGCTCCGGCCGTGAACGGCCGGAGCGGGTCGCCGCTCCCCCGTGATCGAGGCGAAGGCCGTCTCCCGCAAGCGCGCGATCGCGCCGTTCGACCTCGCGGTCGGGTCGGGTGAGATCGTCGGCCTCGCCGGGCTGCTCGGATCGGGCCGCACCGAGGTCGCGCGGCTTCTCTTCGGCGCGGACCGGGCCGACTCGGGGCGGCTCTACATCGACGGCGCACCGGTGTCGATTCGCAGCCCGCGCTCGACCACGACCCGCGGCATCGCCTTCTGTCCCGAGAACCGGCGCACCGAGGGCCTCGTCGACGAGCTGACGGTGCGCGAGAACATCATCCTCGCGCTCCAGGCCGGCCGCGGCTGGACGAGGCCGATCCCCCGTCGTCGGCAGGACGAGCTCGTATCCAAGTGGATCCGCGCGCTCGACATCCGCCCCGCGGATCCGAACGCCATCGTCGGGTTCCTGAGCGGCGGGAACCAGCAGAAGGTCCTGCTCGCGCGCTGGCTGCTCACCGAGCCGCGCCTGCTCATCCTCGACGAGCCGACCCGCGGGATCGACGTCGGCGCGAAGACCGAGGTGCAGCGGCTCGTGCTGTCGCTCTGCGACGACGGCGTCTCCGTGCTGTTCGTCTCGGCCGAGCTCGAGGAGGTGCTGCGACTGAGCGACCGCGTCGCGGTGCTGCGCGACCGGCACGTCGTCGCGGAGATCGAGAACGACGCGGACGCCACGCTCGACCGGCTCGTCCAGACGATCGCAGGCGGGGAGGCGCCGTGAGCGCCGGGCTCCGTCGCCTCGTGTGGCCGCTCGTCGCCATCGGCGCGCTGCTGCTCGTCGACCTGTTCTTCGGGCACGCCTTCTTCTCGATGCGCATGCAGGACGGCCACCTCTACGGCAACCTCGTCGACATCCTCCGCTTCGGGGCCCCGCCGATGCTCGTCGCGCTGGGGATGACGATCGTGATCGCCACCGGCGGCATCGACCTCTCGGTCGGCGCGCTCGTCGCGATCTCGGGTGCCACCGCCTGCGTCCTGATCAGCGATCTCTCGAACCAGAACAGTGTGCTCGGCGTGCTCGGCGCGATCACCGTGGCGCTCGCGCTGACGACGGCCCTCGGGATGTGGAACGGGATGCTCGTCGCCGTCGTCGGGATCCAGCCGATCGTCGCCACCTTGATCCTGATGGTCGCCGGGCGCGGGATCGCGCAGCTGATCACGGGCGGTCAGATCGTGACGATCAACAGCTCCCCGTACAACCTGATCGGCAACGGGTACTGGCTCGCCCTGCCGTTCGCCCTCTACATCGTGGCCGCGATGTACGGCCTGACAGCCGCGCTCTCCCGCAAGACCGCGCTCGGGCTCCTGATCGAGTCCGTCGGCGGCAACGCCGAGGCCAGCCGCCTCGCGGGCGTGCGCTCCCGGAGCCTGATCATCCTCGCCTACGCGTTCTCCGGTCTCTGCTCGGGGATCGCGGGCCTCATCGTCAGCTCCGGGATCAAGGGCGCCGACGGCAACAACGCCGGTCTCTGGTTCGAGCTCGACGCGATCCTCGCCGTCGTCATCGGCGGGACGGCCCTCCGGGGCGGCCGCTACTTCCTCGCCGGCACCCTCGTCGGCGCGCTGCTGATCCAGACCCTGACGACGACGATCTACTCGATCGGCGTCCCCCCCGAGACCACGCTGCTCTTCAAGGCCCTGGTCGTGACGGCCGTCTGCCTCGTCCAGTCGCCCGCGTTCCGCGCCAAGCTCGTCCAGCCGCGCCGGCGACGCGTGAGCACCGGCGACCGGCCGCCGCCGGGCGCCCAGCCCCCCGAGCGTGCCGTGGACGTCCCGGCATGACCACCGTCGAGAACGCCCGCCACCGGCTCGGCACGACGACCCGCCGCGTCCCGGTGCGCTACGTGCCGGTGCTCGTGACGCTGAGCCTCGTCGTCGCGATGTTCACGGTCGGCTCGCTTCGCTATCCGTACTTCGGGACCGGGCAGGTGTTCCTCAACCTGTTCGTCGACAACTCGTTCCTGCTCGTCGCGGTGGTCGGGATGACGTTCGTGATCCTGACCGGCGGCATCGACCTGTCGGTCGGATCCGTCGTCGCGCTGTCGACGCTGCTCTGCGCCGAGCTCGCTGGCCACGGGTGGCCGCCGTACCTCGTCGTTCCCGGTCGTGCTCCTCGTCGGCGCGACGCTCGGCGTCGCGATGGGGTCGATCATCCACTACTTCGAGATCCAGCCCTTCATCGTCACGCTCGCCGGGATGTTCCTCGCACGGGGGCTCTGCTACGCGATCACCGTCGACGCGATCTCGATCACGGATCCGTCCTTCACGCGGATCGCCGGCTACTCGTTCGCTCTGCCGTGGGCGCTCTTCCTGACGATGGGGGCGGTGCGTGTCGCTCGTCGTGGTGGGGATCGGGCTCTACTTCCTCCACCTGACCTCGTTCGGCCGCACCGTGTACGCGATCGGCGGGAACCGCCAGTCGGCGGTGTTGATGGGGCTCCCGGTGGCGCGCACGGAGGTCCTCGTCTACACGATCAGCGGCACGTGCTCCGCCCTCGGCGGGATCCTCCTCTCCTTCTACATGCTGTCCGGGTCGGGCAGCCTGGCAGTCGGGATGGAGCTCGACGCGATCGCCGCCGTCGTGATCGGCGGCACGCTCCTCACCGGCGGCACGGGGTATCTCCTCGGGTCGCTCCTCGGCGTCCTCGTGCTCGGGCTGATCAAGACGCTGATCACCTTCCAGGGCACGCTCAGCTCGTGGTGGACGAAGATCGTCGTCGGCCTGCTGCTCCTCGCCTTCATCCTCCTGCAGCGGCTCGTGTTCCACCGCCAGGCCGTCTCGAAGCAGTAGAGGGCAGACCGAAACCACCCCCGGGCCGCAGGCCGGAGGGTCGGTTTCGGCGCGCGGAGTCGGGCGGGGGCTCCTGGCGCCTGAAGCGTCAGGTGCGGAGCCGCTTGAAGAGCAGCACGTGGCCGCCGTGGCGGCCGCGGACTCGATGGTTCCACGACGCGTGGACGAGCTCCCAGCCGTCCTCGCCGAGGTCGTCGAGCCGCGCCTGGAGCGTCCCGAGATCGAGCTGCTCGCTGCGCCAGCCGAGGAAGCCCCGCTCGAGGAGCTCGGTCCGGTACTCCCAGACCCCGCGCTCCTTGCTCGCGCGGCGGTCAGCCCGGGTCGGCGCACGGGACGGCAGGAGCGCCGTCGCGATGTCGTCGCCCAGGAGGTGCTCCGGCTCCCCCGAGCCGTTCGTTGCCTGATCTGCTGACGCCGAGGCGTCGATTGCACTCCCTGTGATACCCACGTTCCCCCTTCCCCGATGCCGTGAGGCATCGCTTCCATCATGACGATACGGGATCCGGGTCGGGTGGTGTCAAGTCGGCGCCTGGATCGTCGGCTCACGGAGAGGGAGCGTCCCTCTATCGTCCGGGGCGATGTCGGCCGTCGTGAGGCTCGGGACGTGCAGCTGGGCGGACGAGGGCCTGCTCAGCTCGTGGTACCCGCGTGGGGTGTCGACCGCCGAGAAGCGGCTTCGCTACTACGCCGAGCGGTTCGACGTGGTCGAGGTCGACTCGCCCTACTACGCGCTGCCCGACCCGGCGGTGACGGAGCGCTGGGCGCGGCGGACGCCCGGCGGGTTCACGTTCCACGTCAAGGCGTCGGCCGCGATGACCTGGCACGAAGGCCGGCCGGCCGACACGGCTTTCCGGGAGTTCCGGGCGGCGCTCGAGCCGCTCGAGCTGTCCGGGAAGCTCCGCGGCGTCCTGCTCCAGTACCACCCGCGCTTCACGAAGTCGGCCGAGGCGAAGGCAGAGCTCGCCCGCGCGCCGGAGCGGCTCGCGCCGCTCGTCCCGCTGATCGAGTTCCGGCACCGCTCGTGGATGGAAGAGGCCGAGCGGGCGGACACGCTGGCCTTCCTGGAGGCAAACGGTCTGGCCTACGTGTCGCTCGACAGCCCTCGCACCAGGGCATCCAATGTCTCACCGCGCGTCGCGGCGGCGACCCACCGTGTGGCGTACGTCCGTTTCCACGGACGGAACGCGCAGACGTGGAACGTGCGCGGCGGCATCGCCGCCGACCGTTTCGACTGGCTGTACTCGGCGGAGGAGCTGGCGGAGTGGGTCTCGCCGCTCGCCCGTCTGGCGGACGAGGCGGAGGAGGTGTACGCGCTGTTCAACAACAACCGCGACGACTTCGCCCCGCGGAGCGCGCAGATCCTGCGCGGGCTGCTCGACGAGGCGGGCGTCGCCGCGGCGGGCGGCGTCGAGCCGCCCACCACCGAGCTGACGCTGTTCTGACCAAGGGGGTGCAGGGCGACATGTCGCGTGCGGCCACTTGACAGAGATCGGTGTCTGACACTGATTCGACAATAGTCAACTAACATTGCACCAAACATCCCGCACACAGTACGGTTTCTCGCGGGTCCCGGTCCGGCGGACGAAGCCTCGGTGTCAGACACCGTTCTCCGCCGCCACGCCGCTACAGTCGCCCGCATGCGGGTGTTGTCCGTCGTCCACGACGACGCCGTCACGGGTGGTGGCGGGCTGTTCGAGCGCGTCGTCGTGGAGCGGGGTGACCGTCTCGACCGATGGGTCGCCGCGAACGGGGAGGCGGCGCCCGGCGATCCTGCGCGCTGGGACGCCGTGATGATCTTCGGCGGCGCCATGCACCCCGACCAGGACGCCGAGCATCCGTGGCTCCAGGAGGAGGTCTCGTTCCTCCGGGACGTGCTGGACGAGGGCGTGCCGGCGATCGGCGTCTGCCTCGGCGCGCAGCTGATCGCCCGCGCCGCTCGTGCCTGGGTGGGCCCTGCGGACAGCGCCGAGGTCGGTTGGTTCGGCGTCGAGCTGAGCAAGGACGGCCGGCGGGACAGCGTGCTCGGCGCCCTCCCGCCCCGGGTCGAGGCGTTTCAGTGGCACTACTACACCTTCGAGCTCCCGGACGGGGCCGTGCCGCTCGCGTCGAGCGCCGCCGCACGGCAGGCGTACCGCCTCGGGGATCGGGTGTGGGGCATCCAGTTCCACGCGGAGGTCGACCGGACGATGCTCGACCTGTGGCTCGTCGAAGGCGCGGCCGAGCTCCCGAAGCCGGTCGAGGAGCTCAGGGCCGAGACCGAGCGGAACCTCGGGACGTGGAACGACCAGGGTCGCACGCTCTGCAACGCCTTTCTCGACGAGGCTCTGCGCGTCAGCCGGTAGTGCCAGGGCCCGTCTCGGCGGGCAGCTCCGGGTCGCGCGACCACGCGTGCCAGGAGCCGACGTAGTTCCGGGCGGCGTAACCGGCGGCTGCGAGGACGCTCACCGCGAGCGCGGAGCGGCTGCCGGAGTGGCAGTACGCGACGACCTCCGCGCCGTCCGGAGCGCCGACGAGCTCCCGCACCACGCTCGTGTCCGCGGCGTCGAGGAGCTGCGAGACGTCGACGTTGCGTGCGCCGGGGATGCGGCCGGGACGGGGGTCGCAGGGCGCGACCAGGTCTCCGACGAACTCCGCAGGGCGGCGCACGTCCAGCAGGACGAGCCCCGGCTCGCCGATTCGCCGCGCCAGCTCCTCGGTCGTGATGTCGCTCATGCCGCGAGCGACGCGATGGTCTCGACCTCGGCCGCGACCGACGGCCGCTCGCAGCAGCGCTCCACCCAGCCGGTGAGGCTCGGGTAGCCGCCCAGTGACACGCCCATCGCGTCGCGGAGGCGAAGCAGCCACGGGATGTACGCGGCGTCCGCGAGCCCGAACGACCGTCCGGTCAGGAACGGCATCGCCGTCAGCGTGCGGTCGAGGTCCGAGAGCGCGTCCGCCACCCGCTCCGACGCACCGCTCTCGCCTCGTCGGAGCGCGTAGTACGGACGGCCGAGGTCGTCGAAGCGAAAGACGAGGAAACGCGCGATCGCCCGCTCGCCGGGGTCGGTCGGCAGGAGCGACGGCTCCGGGTACCGCTCCTCGAGGTACTCGTCGATCACGGACGACTCCGGGAGCGTCCAGCCGTCCTCTTCCAGCACCGGCACGCGGCCGTCGGGCGGGTTGTGCTCGTAGAGCCATGCCGGGCGGCTCGCGAGGTCGATCGTCACCGTCTCGTACGGCACGGCCTTCTCCATGAGCACGATCCGCACGCGAGCGCAGTACGGGCACCGCGGCGCGTCGTACAGCGTCAGCACGACACCGAGGCTACCCGTCAGCCATCGGGGCCTGCGTAGCCGTGCGACGCGCCCTCGAGCCCCAGCGCCGCGGCGAGCTCGGCGAGGATCTCGCGCGCAGGCGGTAGGTCGGCCGGCGAGGCGGCGTTCGGAGCGGCGGCTCGCACGCGCTGCGGGTCGGCGCCGGTCAGGCGCGCCAGCACGGTCGGGTTCGCGGCCAGCCCGATCACGTCACCCGACGCGAGCGGGCCGTAGAACTCGGGGACGGACAGGTACTCGTCCACGATCCCGCCGCGCTCGAGCGCCACCATCCGGACGACCTCGTCGACCTCGAGCGACAGCGCGACGACCACGGCGCCCATGCGGGAGGAGAGCTCGCGCGCGTACCGGACGAGCGTGTTCGGGTCGTGGTCGATCACGTGGTCGTAGACCGTCACCCAGCCGTTCCGCGGCCCGACGATCCTCGACCCCTCCGAGCCGATCCGCGGCGCGAACGCCTGGGCCGCGCGGTCGACGTCGGCGACCGCGTCGGTCTGCACGTGGAGCGAGGCGAATGAGTCGGCCTCCCGTCCGGGTGCCAGCCGTTCCCGGAGAGCCGCGACCGGCGCGGCGAGGACGATCGTGTCCTCCGCGAAGCCCCATCGGCGATACACCGCGCGGGCGCCGGCGTTCGAGGCCAGCACCTCCAGGTCGAGGTGCTCGACGCCGTGGGGCGCGAGCGCCTCGACCACGGCGTAGACCAGCGCGCCCGCGATCCCGCCGCGGCGTGCGTCGGGGGCGACGTAGAGGTCCGTCATCCGGCCGGTGCGCGCGCCGGTGCGCCGCGCGAGCGCGTAGCCGACGGCGGCACCGCCCTCGTCCTCGGCGAGAAAGGCAAGGCCGGCGGCGGTGATCTCGCGGATCTCGGCGAGCTCTTGCTCCGCATCGTGGTCGACGTGGGCCGGCGGCGGCACCTCGCGCTCGAAGTCGCGCCAGAGGCGCTCCAGCGTGCCGGCGTCGTCGGGCGTGGCGGTGCGGATCGTCACGGTGCGATCGTAGACGCGCGATCTCGGCGTGTGCCTTCCCGAGGTGCGGTCGACGATCTATTCTTGGGGGAGCCCGGCGGCGGTCAACCCCCTCGGCCGTCGCCGGCATCCTCGCTGCGCAGCATCCGGATCAGCTCGAGCTCCGGCCGTGCCGCGACGAGCAGCATCGCGTGGCTCCACCCGAGCGGGAGCACCCAGGCGGGGCTGCCGTCGGGCCGCACCTGCTCCGGCAGGAGATCGAGCGGCGTCCGTCGTCCGACGACCTGCGCGAGCGCGCGCGGGATCGCGGCCTCGTCCCCGAGCGCGCGCCGCGCGAGCCCGAGCCAGAGCGTCGCCAGCGGCCACTCGTATCCGCCGCCGTACCTGTCGCCCTCGTGGCGGCGCAACCCGCCGTCCGCCGTCGCGAGACCGTGCGCCACGGCGTCCACCGTCGTCCGGACGCGCTGCGCCGACGCGCCGAACGGCGCGAACGGCCACGCGAGGCCCAGCAGGGCGCTGTCGAGCCGGGCGTCCGCCGTCTCGACGCTCCCGACGCGGCGATTCGGATACGGCAGCGAGCGCTCGAACGCGGAGCCGACCGGCTCGCCGGCGTCGTCGGCACGCGCAAGATTCACCGCGCGGCGGTAGCGGCCGAGCGAGGCATCCCAGAGATGCCGGTCGAGCGCGGCCGCGATACCTGCCGCCGCGTCGGCGTACGGGCGGGCGAGCGCCGGCTCGTGACGTCCGGCGGCGAGCGAGGCGGCGCGCAGCCCGCCGACGATCGCGGCTGCCGAGTACGCGTGCTGGCCGTCCTGCTGCTCCCAGAGATCCGTGCTCGCCCGTGGGAGGCCGGTCGCCGGATCGACGAACGCGACGAGAAGCCCGGCGGCACGGCGGACGACCGGCCAGAGCTCGGAGTCGAGCTCCTCGTCCTCGAGCTCCCGGAACGCCGCCTCGGCCGCCACCAGCACGACGCCGGTCTCGTCGATCTGGTGGAGGCCCCAGGAAGGCGCCGGCTCGCCGGTCGTCCAGTAGCGATGGAGCCACAGGCCCTCGGGCGCCTGCGTGCGCCCCAGCCAGCGGAGCCCCGAGGCGGCGAGGTCGCCGCAGCCGGCGGCGAGGAGGCCGAGCACGACATAGGCGAGATCGCGCGGCCACACGAACCCGTACCCGCCCGACTCGACGAAGCCCTCGTCCATCTCGGGCGCCGCGACGATACCTCCCGTCGCGCGGTCGGTCAGCTGCTCGAGCACGAGCACGGAGCGGCGGAGGAGCCGATCGAGGTCGGACGTCCCGGCCGCGACCGTCGTCGCCTCCAGGAGCTCTGCGTCGATGCGCCGCCGGCGCGCCGCTACGTCCGCCGCGAGCTCGGCGTGACGACGTGCCCGATCGAGCGCCTCGAAGGGGCTCGCTCCGAGCGCGACGACGACGTGGGTCGCGCCCTCGTGCCGCACCTCGAGTCGAGCCTCGATCGGAGCGACGTGGGCGACGTCGTCCGCGACGCCGTCCAGCGACCGGACGCCGGCGCTGCCGCCCCGGCGATCGACGGCGACCGCGAGCGCGGCATGTCGCCGGTGAAGCACCACGATCCCGGTCGCCGGGTCGACGAACGCGCCCGTCGGACGGTCGGTGCCCTCGAGCGACGGCTCGACCGAGACCACGAGCGTCCCCGGCTCGGAGGACACGCGTCGCAGGAGCACCGGCTCCTCGGGGTCGACCGCGTCGAGGATCTCGGCGTGCAGGTCGCTCGAGCCGACGACCGTCCTCAGCACGGAGGCGTCGTCCTCCCACGCCTGGGCCCATGTCGTCGCATCCTCGTCGAGCCAGCGAACGCCGCTCTCCTCCCGGAGGCCGAGCCGCACGGCGTGGACGTTGTCGGGCCCATCGACGTGGGGCCAGAGCATGCGCTCGACCTCGCCGTGGCCCGAGAGGGTGACGAGCAGCGATCCGTTGCCGAGCAGGGCGGCCGGGAGATAGGCGAGGCGGCGGCCGGTGGCGTCCAGCGTCGACCCGGGATCGTCCGCGCCCGCGATCATGAGCGCGGATGCTACGCGGCGCGTGAGGCCGTCAGCGCGGCCGCGGCACGGCCGTCACCACGGGCGAGAGGGTCGTGGTGCCGTCCGGCCAGCGCGCAACCGCGACGACCCCGACCCGCTCGCCCCGGCGAAACCGGGTCGGCTCGAGGAAGCCGCGATAGGGCGGCGAGTCGTCCGCCGCGATCCGTGACCAGCGGCCGCTCCCGCGCTTCACGGCGAACGCGACCGAGACCGGCTCGAGGGTGGCGACCGTCGCGCGCGCCTGGACCAGGTTCGTCAGCTCGTCCGGCCGCACGGCGAGCGTGGGTCGAACGGGTGCACGCGGCGGGAGCACTCCGTCCGCGCGGAGCAGGACCGCGGTGAGCGGGCCGAGTGAGAGCGTGAGCTTGCCGGCGGACGTCGTTCTCGCCGCCGCGGGCTCCCCGAGGAGCGTCGTCCAGGCGCTGTCCGGCGTCGCGGTCTGGACGGTCGCGCCGGCGCGACGGGTGCCGGCGTTGAATGCGGCGACGTACTCGTGGCGGGTCGTGCGGTCGAACCGGCTGACGACGAGGAGCGGGCCCGCGGCGAGCCGGACCGCGCTCGGGCCGCTCGCGAGGGCCGGATGCGCGTCGCGGAGCGCGGCGAGCTGCTCGAGCAGGACCTCGACGGGATGGTCACGGATGTCGAGCGACGACCCGGCGCCGATCGGCGCCGCGCCGACGCGCTGCTCCGTGCGCCAGTCCGCGACGCGCGTCGGGAACATGTCCTGCCGGGCGAGCTTGTCGCCGCCCGAGCCCATCATCCCGACCTCGTCGCCGTAGTAGACGACCGGGGTGCCGCGGAGCAGATAGAGGAGCGAGTGCGCGAGCAGGTCGCGCCGGAGCAGTGTGGCCTCGTCTCCGGACCGTTGGCGGAGGAGCAGGCCGACCCGTCCCATGTCGTGGTTGCCGAGGAACGTCGGCGGCGTGTACGTCACCCCGTCGGCGAGCTGGAAGTAGTCGTCGTCGGAGAGCACCGAGGCGACGCCCTTCGAGCCACGCTCTCCGGACGCGTAGCCGACGAGCTGGTCCTGGAGGGGGAAGTCGAGCAGGCTCGGCAGGCCGCGGTCGCGGACGAACGGGTACAGGTTGAGCGTGTCGGAGTCGAAGACCTCCCCGAAGACCCCGAAGTCGCGGACGCCGGCGCGGCGGGCCGCGGCGCGGATCCCGGGTAGCCACTGGCGGAAGAAGGCGGCGTTCACGTGGCGCGCCGTGTCGATCCGGATCCCGTCGATCTTGTAGCGCTCGATCCACGCGGCATAGACGTCGACGAGGCCGCGCACGACGTCGCGGCGCTCGGTGAAGAGATCGTCGAGACCGTAGAAGTCGCCCTGCTCGAGGCACGTCTGGTTGCACGACGAGAAGTCGATGTCGCCGCGGTCGTGATAGCGAGTCGGGTCGTTGAGCCAGGCCGGCTTCTTCGCGGTGCGGTCGGCGCCGAGCAGCACGGGGACCCGCGGCATGAAGCGGGCGCTCGTGCACGGGAACTGCTTGCCGACGTACGCGACCGGTCGGAAGACGGCTCCGTGGCAGTCGCGGTAGGGCACCTGCTCGGGGCCGATGTAGCCGCCGCTCCCGCCGGTGAGCGAGATCACGTCGGCGGTGTGGTTGACGACGACGTCGAGGATCACCTTCAGGCCGAGCCTGTGCGCGCAGTCGACCATCGTGCCGAAGTCCGCTGCGCTGCCGAGATGGGGGTCCGGCGCGGTGAAATCGGTGATCCAGTACCCATGGTAGGCGGCGCTGTCCCCCTGGACGGCCTTCTGCCCGAACGGCGGCGTGATCCAGATCGACGTGAACCCGAGCGCCTTGATGCGCGCAAGCCCGTGCGGGTCACGCTCGCACGAGCCCGTCAGCCCTGCGAAGTCGCCGCCGTGGAACCAGCCGGCGTCGGCGGGGTCGAAGCCCGTCGCGGCGCGTGTGCCCGTCAGCCCGCCGCGGTCGTTCGATGGATCGCCGTTCGCGTAGCGGTCGGTCATCACGAAGTAGATCCGCTGCCCCGTCAGCGGCCCCTGTACCGGGGCGGCCGACAGCGCGCCGAGCTCCGCGCCCGCGGGCGGCGCCGGCCCGGTCGCGGCGAGCGCGGCTCCGGCGATCATCGTTGTCAGGAGCACGGCGGCGATCGCGAGAAGACGTGCCGGGCCGCCGCCGCGGCGGGCTCGCGGGCTACCGCAGCGCCGCACCCGTCTCCTCGTCGAAGAAATGCGCGTGCTCGAGGTCGACGCCGATCTCGACCTCGTCACCGATCTGCAGGGCCACCCTCGGTGGGAAGGAGGCGACGAGGTTCGGGCGTGCCGCGGCGATGCCTTCCTCTCCGACGACTTCCTCGACGGCGTCACCCGTCGAGCCGGCGCCGCTCCGCACCGTGCGGGCGTCGATCCGGAAGAACGCCATGGTCTCGGAACCGAGGGCCTCGACGAGCTCGAGGCGCGCCGTGAGGCGCGGGAGCTCGGAACGCTGGGCGGACGGGTGGAGGTCCTCGCTCCGCACGCCCATCGCGACGCTGCGCCCGTTGTAGCTCGCCAGGACGCGGTACCGGTCGAGCGTGGAGTCCGGGATCGGCAGCTCCTGGCCCCCGATCGAGACGGTCACCGTGCCCTCGGCGACGCGCACGTCCGCCGCGAGGATGTTCATCGGCGGAGTCCCGATGAACCCGGCGACGAAGAGGTTGCCCGGCTCGTCGTAGAGCCGCTGGGGCGCGTCGATCTGCTGGAGCGCTCCCTGGTACATCACGGCGACCCGGTGTCCCATCGTCATCGCCTCGACCTGGTCGTGGGTGACGTAGATCGTCGTCGTGCCGAGGTCGTGCTGCAGCTTCGAGATCTCGCCCCGCATCTGGACGCGCAGCTTCGCGTCGAGGTTCGACAAAGGCTCGTCCATGAGGAACACCTTGGGCTCGCGCACGATCGCGCGGCCCATGGCGACCCGCTGGCGCTGGCCGCCGGAGAGCTGCTTCGGCTTGCGGTCGAGGTACGGCGTCAGGTCGAGGAGCCGCGCCGCCCAGGCGGTGCGCTCCTCGACGACGTGCTTCGGCATCCGCCGCAGGCGGAGGCCGAACGCGATGTTGTCCGCCACCGAGAGGTGCGGGTAGAGCGCGTAGCTCTGGAACACCATCGCGATGTCTCGCTCCTTCGGGGTCTTGTCGTTGACGACCTGGCCGCCGATCGAGACGCGGCCGTCGGTGATCGTCTCCAGCCCCGCAACCATGCGCAGAGCCGTTGTCTTGCCGCACCCCGACGGGCCGACGAGCACGAGGAACTCCCCGTCCTCGATGTCGAGCGACAGGTCCTTCACGGCGTGGAAGCCGTTGGGGTAGACCTTGTCGACTTCCTGCAGCAGGACCTCAGCCATCGTGCAGCTCCTCGCTCATCGCAGTCTCCAGACGTGGAAGGCCGGGCCGTCGCCGGGAAGGACCGCGTCGCCTGCCTCGACCCGTGCCGTCGCCCCGTAGAGCGGCTCGAGCCCGGCGGCGGCGAGCGCGGCGAGCGGCAGGCGCACGTCCGCGGTCGGGGCGCGGAGCGCGAGGCAGAGCAGGCGCTCGTCGCGCGTCTCGCGCAGGTACGCGAGCGCGTCGGGGCCGACGTGCGCGAACCGGATTCCGCCGCGGACGAGCGCGGGCAGCGACCGCCGCAGGCCGATCAGGGTGCGGTACGTCTCGAGGAGCGCGCGATCCCAGCTCCCGGGTCGGTTCCACGGCATCGTCCGCCGCGCGTCCTCGCCCCAGCTCCCGTCGAGCCCGAGCTCGTCCCCGGCGAACACCATCGGCACGCCGGGAGTCGTCATCTGGAGCCCGATCCCGACCTCGTGGCGCTCGCGGGAGCCGCTCACGGCCTTGAAGCGTGCGACGTCGTGGCTGTCGAGGAGCAGCCAGCTGTGCAGCACCGAGCGCCACGGGATGCCGGCCCGGAAGCGCTTCATCGTCGCGGTGACCTGCGGCCCGTCGAGCCGCGGCACGCCGACCGGGAGCCCGAGGAACCGGAGGTGCAGCTCGGCGGGCAGGTCGCCGCCGCGGAGCCATTCCCAGGCGGGCCGCGTGAAGCCCATGTAGGCCATCGTCCCGTGCCAGCCGTCGCCGCGGAGGTCCGACCGGGCGTCGTGCGAGTGCTCGGCGACGAGCACGGCGTCGGGCCGCGCGTCGAGCGCGGCGCCGCGCGTCGCGCGGGCGAGCTCGGCCGCGACGTCGACGTCCCCGCGGCGGCCGGCCATGTTCGCGACGTCGAGCCTCCAGCCGTCGAGCTCGAACGGCGGCAGGAGCCACCGCTGCACGACCGCCTCCGCGCCGCCCAGGAGCCGCTCGCGGAGCTCGTCGGCACGGTGGTCGAGCTTCGGCAGCGTGCGGACGCCCGCCCAGGCCTCGTAGCCGTGGGGGAGGCGCTCGTCGAACCAGAAGAAGCGGCGCTCGGGCGCGTCGGCATCCCCCCGGGCCGCGGTGAACCAGCCGTGGTCGTCGCCGATGTGGTTGATCGTCAGGTCGCCGAGCACGCGGATGCCGCGCCCGTGGGCGGCTCGCACGAGCGAGCGGAGCGCCTCGTCGCCGCCGAGCAGCGGGTCGATCTCGTCGAACGACGTCGCGTTGTAGCGATGGTTCGAGCGAGCCGGGAAGAACGGCGTCGTGTAGAGAATCGTCGCGCCGAGCCGCTCGACGTGGTCGAGGTGCGCCTCGATCCCGCCGAGGTCGCCGCCGAACCACTCGCGCGGCGTGTCGGGCCCCGAGCCGGTCGGGATGTCGTCCCAGTCGCGCGGCACCGCCCAGTCGGGCGGCGTCCGCTCGACGCCCGAGCGGGCGAACCGGTCGGGGAAGACCTGGTAGACGACGCCCTCGACGTGCCAGGCGGGGCCGTCGTCGCCCACCGCGCAGACGAAGTCGTCGGCGTCCGGGACGTCATGGTCGACGATGCCCTCGCCCGTCACCCAGCCGTAGCCGATCGTCCCGCCGGAGAGGAGCCAGCGATACGGCGTCGCCGGGTTGTCGACCCGGAACGACGCCCGCCACCAGGTCTCCGCGTCGGACTCCTCGTCCACCTCGGCGAGCGCGACATGGGGCTCGCCGTCCGTGACGTAGCGCACGGCGACCGCGTCGAGCGCCGCGGCGCGGGGGACACGCAGCCGGACGGTGGCCGTCTCCCCGAGCTCCCGCGGCGCCTCGAGGACGTACAGCTCCGAGCCGTCGTGGTGCGGCGCGGCGAGTGTGTCGTTCACGGGCCGACCGGCCCGTGAACGGTGGGGAGGGATGTGGGGAACCGGGAGGTTCCCCATGCTCTCGAGAAGAAGCGGATTCGTGAGGGAGACATGGCTTCCCCCACGACCGCGAGCGGAACGCGAGCGGTGTTCATCCCTTCACCGCGCCCTGGGTGAGCCCGCCCACGATCCAGCGCTGGAGCACGATGAAGATGAGGACGACGGGAAGCGCGGCGAGCACCACGCCGGCGCAGAACGGCCCCCATTCCTGGCCGAACTGGTCGGAGACGAAGCCGAACAGCCCGACCGAGAGCGTGTACTTGTCCGGTGCCTGCAGGAGCTGCGAGGCGATGATGTACTCGTTCAGCGAGGAGACGAACGAGAGCAGCCCGATCACCGCGAGCACGGGCGCGCCGAGGGGGAGGATCACCCCCCAGAAGATCTGAGCGGGCGTTGCACCGTCGACGCGCGCCGACTCGTCCAGCTCCGCCGGGATCGTGTTGAAGAAGCCGACCAGGAGCCAGGCGTTGACCCCGAGCGCGCCGCCGAGGTAGACGAGGATCAGGCCCGTGCGCGTGTTGAGGCCGATCCCCGGGAAGACGTCGGAGACGTCGAGCATGATCAGGTAGATCGCGACCACGGCCAGGAACTGCGGGAACATCTGGATCAGAAGCAGCGAGAGCATCCCGAAGCGGCGGCCACGGAACCGGTAGCGGGAGAACGCGTACGCCGCGAGGGCCCCGAGCAGGACGGTCACGACGGCGGTCGTCGTCGCGATGATCAGCGTGTTCACGTACCAGTGCGGGAAGGGCTCGTTCGGGTCGGTGAGGATGGCGCGGAAGTTGTCCAGCGTGAAGCCGCTCGGGATGACCGACGCGGTGCTGAGCGAGGGCACCGGGTTGAACGCCGCGGACAGGATGTAGACGACAGGGAACAGCGCGAACGCCATCGCGACGAGGCCGACCAGGTAGCGCCACCACACCTCGCGGAACGGCGGGCGCTCGGGCGCCGGCGACTCGGCGACGCCGGCCGTCGTCTCGAGCGCGAGGGTGAGCGCCCGCTCGGCGGCGGTCGCGTCGGGGGCCATTCCCTCGGCGCCGCTCGTCATGCGATGTTCTCCAGGGCCTTCGTGCGGATGAACGTGACGGCCGAGATCGTGCCGATGATCAGGAAGATCAGGATCGAGAGCGCCGCCGCGAGTCCGAAGTCGCCGCCGCGGCCCGTCTGGAACGCGACCTTGTACGTGTAGCTCACCAACAGGTCGGTGGCGCCTGCGACCGACTGGTTCTCGCCGTACGGGCCGCCCTCGGTGAGGAAGTAGATCGCGTTGAAGTTGTTGAAGTTGAAGGCGAACGAGGCGATCAGGAGCGGCGTGACGGCGACGAGCAGGAGCGGCAGGGTGAGCTTGCGGAACACCTGCAGGCTCGAGGCGCCGTCGACGCGCGCGGCCTCGGTCATCTCGCCCGGGATCGACTGGAGCGCCCCGGTGCAGATGAGGAACATGTAGGGGATCCCGAGCCAGAAGTTGACGAGCAGGCAGGAGACGCGCGCCCAGAACGGGTCGAAGAGCCACGGCACGTCCACGGGGAGGATGGCGTTGACGACGCCGAAGTCGTCGTTCAGGAGCCCGCGCCAGACGAGCAGGGAGAGGAACGCCGGGATCGCGTACGGGAGGATCAGGATCGAGCGCTGGAGCCGCTGGAAGCGGAGCCCGTCGTGGTTGAGCGCGATCGCGATGAACAGCCCGGCGAAGAACGTGAGGACGACGGAGATCAGCGCGTACGCGAACGTCCAGACGAAGGTCGAGAAGAACGGGTCGCGGATGAGTGGATTGCGGAAGACGGCCTTGAAGTTCGCGAGGCCGATGCTGGTGCGCCAGCCCTGATCGATCTCCTGGCCCTGCGCGTTCACGTACGACCCCTTGCCGTTGTCTCGATAGACGACACCGGTCTCGATGTTCGTGAACGTGTCCGTCTCCGGGTCGTACCGGAGCGTCGGCTTGAGCTCGAGCGCCGTCGAGAGCCCCTCGGCGCGCACGAACGAGCTTCCTCCGGCAGGGATGACCAGCGTCGCGAGCTGCTCGTCGATCCCGGAGAGCTCATCTCCCGTCAGCACGTGGTAGCCCTCCGCCTCGGTGATCGCGCCGCTCTCGACCGTGACGTCCGATGCCGGGAGCGGCGTGAGCCCTTCCTCGTTGCCGGCGTACGTCGTGCCCTTGCCTTCCTCGACGAGCAGGAGCGTGAGGTTCCCGCTCTCGTCGCGCGCCGGGGTCATCGTGTAGAACGCGCCGTTCGCGGGCTGTGCGAGCGACGTCTCCTCGATCGTCTGGATCGCCTCCTCCTTCGTCAGGTTGTGACCCGTCGACCAGTTGGAGAAGGCGACCTTGGCGTTGTAGACGATCGGGATCAGCTGGAACCCGATCAGGAAGACCGTCGCCGGTACGAGGAACTTGAGCGGGACGAGGCTCCGGACGGGGAGGAGGTAGACGGCGTCGATCGCGAGTGTCGCCGCGAGGACGCAGAGCGTGGCTATCCAGCTCTCGTCGCCGAGCAGCACGACGATCGCCCAGAGGCCGATCGCGTTGACGATCCCGAGCAGGAGCAGCTTGAGGACGAGCCCGGTCGTGCCCGAGAACGCCGGGACGGCGCGCGCGAGCAGGGAGGGCGGCGGGACCTCCACCCCGGATGCGGTGCGGGCTGTCGCTGCGCCGGAGCTCACGGTGGGAACGGCGGGTCGAGGCGAGACGAGTGCGGGCGCCTCGAGGGCGCCCGCACTCTCTCACATCGAGCTGGCTAGCCGATCTTCTGCGCGATGCTCCGCGACGCGCCGAGGAACGAGCGCCTGGCCGGGATCGACCCCGAGCCCTTCGTCGAGCGCACCCACGCGGCGCCGAGATCGCCCCAGACGGAGTTCATCTGAGGGATGTTCGGCATCGGGACGCCGCCCGTGCTCGCGACGCCGAACGCCTTGAGCTGCGGGTCCTTCACCAACTTGGCGGCGGCGAGATTCGCCGGGAAGCGGGTGTTGGCGAGCGCGAGCTCGAGCTGCGGGCCGGACTGCATCATGTAGTTCGAGACGAGGTCCTTCGCAAGGCTCTCGACGTTGTGGGCGGCCGCGAACTTCGTGACCATGAAGCCCTGGACGCCGAGGAACGGCACGGCCTTGGTGCCCGGGACGATGGTCGGGAAGGCCGAGATCGAGTAGCTGAGCCCCGACTTCTTGAGCGTGTCCAGGTTCCACGGGCCGGTGAACCAGAACGCGGTCTTGCCCTTCAGGAAGAGATCCTGCGAGATCGACGAGTCGACGCTCGAGCGGATCAGGCCGAGCTTGTTCCACTGGTCGATGAGGGCGGCGTTCTTGAGGAACTTCGGGTTCGCCACGCCGATGTTCGACGGGTCGAGGTTCCCGGCGGAGTTCTTGCCGAAGATGTAGCCGCCGAGCCCCGCGAAGAGCGGGTACATGTGGTACGCGTCACCGCCCGAGCCCTGCTGGACGGAGATCCCGACCGCAGCGCCCGTCTTCTTCTTCGTCGCGAGCGCCGACGCCTGGAGCTGGGCCCACGTCGTCGGGACCTTCGCGAGCTTCGTGTTCGTCACGAGCGCGATGTTCTCGAGGGCGACCGGCGCCCCGTAGAGCTTCTTGATCGCAGTGCCGTACGAGAACGCGTCGAGCGCGTACGCCGGGAACTGCTTCTTCGTCGCGGTCGACGGGAACAGCGGGACGATCGAGCCGTTTGCCGACAGCTCGCCGATCCAGTCGTGGGCGCCGACGATCACGTCGGGTGCCGTCTCGGCCTGGACGGTCTTGAGGTTGTCGCGGATCTGGCCGAAGTCCTTCTGCACGACCTCGACCGTCGCACCCTTGGAGGAGGCCCAGGCGTTCGCGACCTTCGTGACCGCGGCGAGGCGGTCCTTGTCCGTCCAGATGCGGATGGTGGTGGCGTCGGCACCCGACGCCGTTGCGGTCAACGCGATCGCGGCGAGCGAGGCGACGACCAGAGCGGCGAGCGTGCGCGCCGCCGTCTTGGTGCTCAGCATGTGCTCCCTCCTTGGGGACTTCGCCGACGCCGCGTGACGTCGCGCGAAACACGTTTCATGGTTGTGAAACTCCGGTCTGGGAGAGTACCCTCTTCCAGTTGGCTCGGCAAGAGTAGTTTCCCGAAGTGGCTTGAGATAGCATCGATGTCGACCATGGAAAATCGTTACCCGACCGTGAAATCCGGCGCTCCACCCTCGAAGAGCGCCACTCTCAGAGACGTCGCGGGGCGGGCGGGAGTTAGCGTCGCCACGGCGTCGCGCGTCCTGAGCGGGTCGGCCGTCGTGCGCCCGGAGACCCGCGACCGGGTCGAGCGCGCGATGCGCGACCTCCTCTACGTCGCGCCCGGCCGTGCCGAGCCGAGCGGCGCGATCGGCCTGCTCGTGCCCGAGTTCGGCAACCCCGTCTTCGCCACCCTCGCGCAGGCCATGGAGACGCGGGCGACCGCAGCGGGCTTCGCGACGATCCTCTGCAACACGGCCGGCGCTGCGTTGCGCGAGGTCGACTACGTGCACATGCTCCTCGAGCGGCGGGTCGAGGGGATGGTGTTCATCTCGTCCGAGATCACCGACGTGCGCGGCGAGCACTCGCACTACGCGCAGCTGCTCGAGCAGGGTGCGCGGCTCGTGTTCGTGAACGGCGGCGCGGAGTCGCTGCCGGTGACGTCGGTCGGGGTCGACGAGCGGGCGTCAGGCCGGATGGCGACCGAGCACCTGCTCGAGCTCGGCCACCGCCGCATCGGCTTCGTCGCCGGCGAGGAGTTCTCGCTCCCGACCCGCGAGAAGGCGCGCGGGCGGGAAGACGCCCTCGCAGCCGCCGGGCTCGACGCGTTACGCGACGTCGCGCACGACGACTTCACGGTGGACGGCGGGAGGCGTGCCCTGCGCGCGATCGTGCGGAGCTCCGACGGCGACCGCCCGACCGCAGTCGTCTGCTCGAACGACCTGATGGCGATCGGGGCGCTCATGGAGGCCGGTGAGCTCGGGCTCCGCGTGCCGGAGGACCTCTCGATCGTCGGCTTCGACGGGATCGAGGCGGCGTCGTGGACCCAGCCTGCCCTGACGACGGTCGAGCAGCCGATCGAGGAGATCGCGGAGACCGCGATCGAGGCGCTCAGGGCGCTCGTCGACGAGCCGGGTCAGACGCTTCCGAGCTACGTCTTCCGGCCGACGCTCAGGGTCGGCGGGACGACCGCCTCACCGGCGTAGCGCTCACCGCTCCGCCAGCGCCGCGCCGACGTCGTGCAGGTCGTCGAACGGCTCGTAGGCGATCCCCCGCTCGTCGAGCCAGACGGCGAGGCTGCGGCGCGCGAACCGCCGCTCTGCGGCGAGCGACACGCACCGGTCGGAGACGCCGTCGCCCACATAGGCGAAACGGGCGAGGTCGGTGACGGCGCCACGCTTGCAGCGCTCGCCGCAGACCTTGCAGATCGGGCCGGCCGGGAACGCCGCCCGCCAGCCAGCGGGGTCCGCCGCCACCCGGTTCGCCACGACCCGGACGTCGATGCCCTCACGTCGGAGGATCGGGTCGATCAGCTCGTGAAAGCCCGCCGAGACGACGAGCGGGTCGTGCGCCGCGACGAGCTCCCGGAACCCCGCGCGCACGCGAACGTGCTCGACGAGGAACGCGACGACCTCCTCGTGGGACGCGCGGATCGTCGCCATCTCGGCGGCGATCACCTCGTCGAGCGTCAGCGTCCGCCCCAGCTCGTCCTCGAGCCCGTGGAAGAGGCCGAGATCGCCGAACCGCTCGATCGCCATGTGCAGGGTGTCGCGCTCCGTCACCGTCCCGTCCCAGTCGAGGACGAGCGCGAGCGCCTTGTGGTGATTCACCACAAGCGTTGTCAGGACGCCGGCAGCGACCAGCCGCCGTCGATCACGAGCGTCTGCCCCCGGATCATCTCCGCGTCCGGCGAGCAGAGGAACGAGACGACCCCTGCCACGTCGTCCGGCGTGACGAGTCGTCCGGCGGGGCTCCCGGCGCCCGAGGCGAGCATCTCCTCGCGGTTCGGGAAGTGCTCGAGCGCCCCTGTCTCGACGACGCCGGCGGAGACCGCGTTGACGCGGATGCCGTTGGGCGCGAGCTCGACCGCGAGGTAGCGGACGAGCGCCTCGAGCGCCGCCTTCGAGGTGCCGACGAGCGTGTAGTTCTCGAGCACGCGGACCGAGCCGAGGCTGGAGATCGCGACGATCGACGACCCGCTCGCCATCGTGGGCGCGACCACCCGCGTCAGCCCGAGCAGCGCACGCGCGTTCGCGTTCAGCGTCCAGTCCCAGTGCTTGTCCTCGGTCTCGAGCGCGGGGCGGATCACCCCGGTCGCAGCGTTGTGGACGAGGACGTCGAGGGGGCCGAGCGCGGCCACCTGCTCCGCCACGCGCGACGAGGTGACGTTCCCGCGCACGAGGACCGGCTCCGCCCCGAGCGCGCGCAGCTCGTCCGCCGTCTCCTCGGCGGCGGCATCCGCGCGGAAGTAGCCGATCGCGACCGTGGATGCGCCCTCGCGCGCGAGGCGCAGGGCGATCGCCCGACCGATCCCGCGCGAGCCTCCGGTGACGAGGACGCGCCGGCCGGGCGCGCTCACCGCTCGCCGCGGGGCAGCGGATCCGACGCGGTCGCAGACGACGGGATCGTCTCCCAGCCGAGCCGCTCCCGCGACTCCGGCTCCGCGTTCTCCGACTTCGTCGACGCGAACCCGAGACGGTCGAGGAGCTCCATCTGCTGCTCGCCGTAGCGGCGCACCGGGTCGTCGTCGGACAGGTCGGCCACCAGCTCGCGGACCCGCGCGCGGATCTGGAACGCGAAGTGCGGGGTCGCGGGCCCGACGAGGGCGTCGATGTCGTCGACGGTCGGCTCGGTCATCGGCCGCGAAGCCTAACTCAGGCGGGTCGGCGAGCCGACCGCCTGTAGCGTCGCGGGGATGCGGCGCCCGTCGACCGTCGAGGTGATGCTGCTGACGACGATCGGGCTGTGGTCGCTGAATCTGACGGTCAGCCGCTACATCCTCACGCACGGCTTCCAGCCCCTCGCGTACGCGGCCGTCCGCTACGGGCTCGCCGTCGTCGTCTTCATCGCGATCACTCTTCTCGTCGAGAGGTCGCTCCGGGTAGAGCGCCGGGACCTGCCCTCGTCGCGGGCGCCGCCGTGCTCGTGTACCTGAACCAGATCGGCTTCGTCTACGCGCTCGACAAGGCGTCGGCCTCCGTGCTCGGGCTGATCCTCGGAGCCACGCCGATCTTCGCCGCGCTCGCCGGGCTCGTGTTCGGTACCGAGAAGCTGTCGTCGCGCTTCTGGAGCGGTGCGCTCCTCTCCTTCGCCGGAGTCGGGCTGGTCGCGCTCGGCGCGGGCGGACGGCTGTCGGGCGACCTCGGCGGAGTGGTCCTCGGCGTCCTCACGGCCGCGACGTGGGCCGGGTACTCGATCCTCGTGGCCCAGCTGATGCGCCGCTATTCCGCGACGCGGATCAGCGCCGTCGTGATCGGCAGCGCCTGGGTCTTCATCGCGCTCACCGCGGTGCCGCAGATGTCGAGCCAGGACTGGGACCTCGGCTGGGAGATCTGGGCGCTGCTGCTCTTCGCCACCGCGGGCCCGCTCGTCCTGACGAACGAGCTCTGGTTCCGGTCGCTCGACCGGATCGGCCCCGCCCGCGCGACGCTTGCCGCCAACCTCCAGCCGTTCATCGCCGCTGCGATCGCAGTCGTCCTCCTCTCCGAGACGCTCGACCCGCTCGAGCTGGCCGGGGGTGCGCTGATCGCCGCAGGGATCCTCGTCGCCCGTCGACGCGGCGCGTCCGTCTCCGCGCCGCCCGCCGAGTAGCGTTCCCGCACGTGTCGCCGCTCCGCCGCACCGCGCTGGTATCGGTCGCCGCCGCCGTCGCGCTCATCGCGATCAAGCTCGTCACCGGGCTCGCCGCGGGGAGCCTCGCCTTCGTCGCCGAGGCGGCCCACTCGGGCACCGACCTCGTCGCGGCGCTGCTGACGCTGTTCGCCGTCGGGATCGCGACGAAGCCGGCGGACGACGCGCACCTGTACGGCCACGGCAAGGCCGAGCACCTCGCGGCGCTGGCCGAGGCCGCCTTCCTCGTGCTCGTCTCGCTGATCGTCGCGGGGCTCGCGGTCGCCCGGCTCGCGGGCTGGATCGAGCTCGAGGTCGAGGCCGCCTGGTGGGCCTTCGCTGCTGCCTTCGTGGTGATCGCGATCGACATCTCGCGGGCCCTCGTCTCGTACCGCGCGGCGCGCCGCTACTCGAGCGCCGCGCTGCTCTCGAACGCCGTCCACTTCGGCGCCGACCTGCTCGGCACCATCGCCGTCCTGGCGGGCCTCACGGCGGCGCGGGCGGGCTTTCCGCAGGGCGACTCGATCGCGGCGCTCTTCGTCGCGGCTCTCGTGGTCGCCGCCGCTGTGCGGCTGATCCGGAGGAACGTCGACGTCCTCATGGATCGCGCTCCGGCGGACGCCGTCGACGCCGCCCGCGAGGCGATCGAGCGCGTCGATCCCCCCGTCGTCGTCCGGCGCCTGCGGTTGCGACAGGCCGGCGGCCGCACGTTCGCCGATGTCGTGATCGGGGTCTCGCCGGGAGCCGCGGTCGGGCAGGGCCACGCCGCCGCCGACCGCGTCGAGGCCGCGGTGCAGCGGGCCCTCCCGGAGAGCGACGTCGTCGTCCACGTCGAGCCGACGGAGCGGGAGACCGAGCTCCGCGAGCGCGTGCGGGCGGCTGCGATGACGGTCTCCGACGTGCGCGAGCTCCACGATCTCGCGCTGATCGACACCGGCGACGGGCTCGAGGCGTCGCTCCACCTGAAGCTCCCCGGCGACCTCGACCTCGCAGCCGCGCACGCGCGCGCCGAGGAGGTCGAGCGGGCGATCGAGCGCGACGTCGCCGAGGTGCGCGCCGTCCAGACGCATCTCGAGCCGCTCGCCGAGCGCGCGCCGGGGCGGGTGACGACGCAGCAGTTCGCCGGGATCGAGCGGGCCATCGTCGAGCTCGTGGGCGCGCCGCCGCGGGCGCTGCGCACGCTCGAGACCGACCAGGGGCTGGTCGTGCTCGTGACGCTCGTGCTGGACGGATCGACGACGCTCGCCGACGCCCACGACCGCGCGACGGCCGTCTCGGACAGGATTCGCGCCGCCTACCCGGGCATCGCCGACGTGGTGGTGCACACCGAGCCATGACTACCGGCCGGGAACGAGCCGGCCGACGATGTCGCGGGCGACGTAGCCGGCTACCTGCGGGTTCTCCTGGAGCCGGCGGAGCGAGTACTCGTACCAGCGGCGCCCGTACGGGACGTAGACCCGGAGAGGATGCCCGGCGGCGACGAGCTCCCGCCCGCGGTCGGCGCGGACGCCGAGCAGCATCTGGAGCTCGTAGGCGTCCGCGGCAAGCCCGTCCACACGCTCGAGCGCACGCTCGAGCAGCCACTCGTCGTGCGTCGCGATCGCAACCCGCGATCCCGCCGCGAGGAGGGCGTCGAGGCAGGCGACGAAGCTCCTGCGGATCACGTCCGGCTCCTGGAAGGCGATCGAGGACGGCTCGAGGTAGATCCCCTTGCAGATCCTCACACTCGGGCGCAGGTCGGCGAGCGCCGCGATGTCCTCGAGCGTGCGGCGCAGCGCGGCCTGGAGGACGATGCCGACGCCGTCGCGTCCGCCTTCGCGGAGCGCGCGGTAGAGCGCCAGCGTCTCGTCGGTCGTGGAGGAGTCCTCCATGTCGATGCGGACGAAGATCCCGCGACCCGACGCGTCGTCGACGAGCGTCTCGACGAGCGAGCGGCAGAGCCCTGCGTCGAGCTCCAGCCCGAGGCCAGTCAGCTTGATCGAGACGTTGGCGTCGAGACCGTCCGCTGCGATCGACTCCAGCCCGTCGTGGTAGGCGCGGGCGATCGCCTCGGCCTCCTCGGGCCGGGAGACGGCTTCGCCGAGCACGTCGACCGTTGCGCTGATGCCCGCCGCGTTCAGCTCCGAGACGACGACGCGGGCGTCGTCGAGCGTCTCGCCGGCGATGTAGGGCGCCGCGACCCTGCGGACGACGGAGCGCGGCACGGCGGGAAGCACCCGGACGACGGCGCGGTCGAACAGCCTCACGGGACGCGATCCTATTCGCGCATGAAGCCCTGGCGGGCGGCGGAGACGAGGGCGACCGCCTCCGGGAACAGCACGCGCATCGCGTCGCGGAGCTGGAGCGACTGCTCGTCGACCGAGCCGGACGGGGCGACCTGCGCGAGCGCCGCCTGCGTCAGCTCGACGGCGGTCGACAGGGTCAGGGTCGCGAACTGCTCGCGCTGCGCGTCCTTGACGCCCTCGGCCTGCTGCTCTGCGAAGTCGCGCAGGCCACGCAGGATCTCCTCGGGGTCGCCGCCGAAGGGGAAGAAGCCACCGCCTTCCATGCCTCAAGGGTAGTCGAGCGTGCCACGGTAGGCGGCCTCCACGTCCGCCCAGAGCGCGTCGGCGACCTCGGTCGCGCCGCGCATCGCGCCGGTGAACGGCGAAGGCGCCGCCGGGTCGAGCGCCAGCTCGAGGCGTCGCACGGCCTGCCCGATCGCGTCGAGTCGCTCGGGCGTGGAGAGATGGGGCGGCGCGCCGATCACGTGCTGCAGCTCGCGTGCGGCGCCCTCCGCCTCGTCGATCCCCTCGGGGCTCTCGGTGATCCTGAGCGCCACGAGCTGGGCGCGAAGCTCGTCGAGGTCGCCCGGGAACGCAGACTCCTCCGCGACCTCGCAGAGAGCCGCGATGGAGACCGCCTCCCGGACGTCCCGCCGTGACGTCACGGGCGTCCCGTCGCCGTCGAGCGCGAGCCAGGTCCGCGTCCCGTCCGAGGCCTCGAAGGCGCAGACGTAGATGCGCCGTCCGGATGCCGGCTCGGTGGCGAGGATGCCGCTCAACGCGCTCCCGTCCGCCCGGGCTGCGGCCGCCGCCGCGATGCGCTCGAGGTCGTCGGCGAGGGCCACCGTGCCAGGATAGGGCGGGATGCTCTCGGAGCGACGCAGCCATGCCCGGGCGCTCTTCGCGCCCCTCGGCCCGACCTACGACCGCGTCGGCACAGCGCTCTCGTTCGGGCAGGACCCGCGCTGGCGGCGGTTCCTCGTCTCGCGCGTCCCGCGCGACGGCGGCCGCGTCCTCGACGTCGCCACCGGGACGGGGCTCGTGGCGGCGGCGCTGCTCGAACAGGGCTTCGTGGTCACCGGCCTCGACCAGAGCCCGGAGATGCTCGCCCGGGCGCGCGAACGCTTCGGCGATGGTGTGGAGCTGGTCGAGGCGTCCGCCGATGCGCTGCCGTTCGCGGACGCGTCGTTCGACCACCTGACCTTCACGTACCTCCTCCGCTACGTCGACGAGCCGGCGGCGACGATGCGCGAGCTCGCGCGGGTGGTGAGGCCGGGCGGGACGATCGCGATGCTCGAGTTCGGCGTCCCCCGAGGGATCTGGAGGCCGCCGTGGGACCTCTGGGTCGGCGTCGGGCTGCCGCTCGCGGGGAGGCTCATCTCCCCGGGCTGGCACGACGTCGGCTGCTTCCTCGGCCCCTCGATCCGCCGCTTCCACGAGGCCTACCCGGAGCCGGCGCTCGTCGCGCTCTGGCGCGGCGCCGGGATCGCGGACGTTCGGTCGCGCCGGCTGAGCCTCGGCGGCGGGGTCGTCATGTGGGGGCAGCGCGACGGTGCCTTGTAACAGTCTGTTGCTTGCATCTCTTCCCGTCGGCGCGCGGATGCGGCCTCGCCGAAGCGCCCGGAGGACCGTGCGGCGTGAGGCCTGAGGGAACGGGAACACACGGGGACGTCGGGCAGGATGCCGCGCCGGCCTTCTACGCGCTCCCCGCGGGCGGCTGGCGCGACTACGTCACGCTGCTCCATCTGCCGTACACCGCCTGGCACCTCTCGTACGTCGTCGTCGGCGGGTGCCTCGCAGCGAGCGTCGACTGGCCGACCCTCGGGTTGACGGTGCTCGCGTTCGCCCTCGCGATGGGGGTCGGCGCGCACGCGCTCGACGAGCTCGCCGGCCGGCCGCTCCGCACCGAGATCCCCTCGGCCGTGCTCCTCGCGCTCGCGATCGGCTCGGTGGCGATCGCGTCCGCGATCGGGATCGCCGTCGCGCGTCGAGCGGACGCTCTGGATCCTGCCGCTCGTCGCCGTCGGCGCGGCGCTCGTGCCCGTGTACAACCTCGAGCTGCTCGGCGGCCGCCTCCACACCGACCTCGGCTTCGCGCTCTCATGGGGGGCGTTCCCCGTGCTGACCGCGTTCGTCGCCCAGACGGGGACGCTCCGGCTCGAGGCGGTGCTCGCGGCGGCGTGGGCGACCGTGCTCTCGCTCGCGCAGCGGCGCCTCTCGACGCCGGTCAGGCAGCTGCGCCGCGAGGTCGTCTCGGTCGAGGGCCGTCTCGACCTCCGCGACGGGTCGCAGGTCGCTCTCACGCGGCACGCGCTCGCGGGCCCGTCGGAGGCCGCCCTCCGGCTCCTCGGCGTCGCCGCGGTCCTCCTCGCGGCGGCCTTCGTCGCCCTGCGCGTGTAGGAGCGACCCTCTACCCTGCACGACGTGGCCGTCTGGATCCTCGTCGCGGCGCTCGCGGGGGCGCTCGTCCTCGCCGGGGCGCTGTGGCTCGCGCTGCGTCGGGCGCGGGCCTCGGCGACCGAGACCACCCGCCTCGTCGGCGAGGCACGCGCGGCCGTGGCCGCTGCGGTGGCGGAGGAGACGGCTGCGCACGTCGAGGAGATCCGGCGCGTCCTCGCGCGCGAGCGAGCCGAGACCGCGTCGGTGCTCGCGGCGGAGGAGCGTCGGCTCGCAGAGGAGCGGCGCGTGACCTTCGCCGAGTGGGAGCGCCGGACGGGCGAATCCCTCGCCGACGAGCTCGGGCGCACCGGTCGGCGCCTCGAAGAGCGCCTGCGCACCTTCGCCGACGACCTCGATCGCGCGCAGCGCCATCTCGAGGCCCAGCTCGCCGCGCTCGGGCACCGCTACCGGCAGTCGATCGCCGATGTCGAGGCACGGCTCGAGAGGGAGTCGGCGGAGCTCGGGTCGACGGCGGACGAGCAGCGCAAGACCGTCGCCCGCCTCCGCGACGAGCTCGAGCGCGCGGCAGGCCAGGCGGTGACGGAGGCGCTCGACGAGCTCGAGTCGCAGACGTTCGAGCGCCGGCGCGCGATCGACGAGATCACCGAGCGGCTGCGCCAGCGGGAGCACGCGCGTCGCCGAGTCGATCGAGCGCGCCGAGACCGACGTCCGCGCGCGCCTGGACGTCGTGCTCGTCGAGTGGGAGCGTCGCCAGACCGAGCGGCTCGCGCGGGTCACCGAGCGCGAGGTCGAGCGCCACACCCAGCTCGCGATGCAGGCGCTCGACGAGCGCTTTCGCGAAGCCCGGGAGGAGGCGGCGACACGGCTCCAGCGCGAGCTCGAGCGGAGCGATGGAGCTCCTCGCACGCGAGGAACTGGCCCAGCGGCTCGACGCCCGCTGAGGCCGGATCGAGCGCTTCCCGCCAACTTTCCGGCGGTAGGAATCGTCAAAGGCAGCACGAAACATCCGTGCAACCATGGCCGAGGCGACCGAAACACCCGTGTGGCGCGAGGACGAGCAGTCCAAGGTCGAGAGCTGGCGCCTGCACGTGCTGATCGAGGCCGGGTTCCCGCTGCCGCTCGCCGAGCGGCTCGCGGCGAGCGAAGCCGACCTCCACGCGTGCGTCCAGCTCGTTCGCAAGGGCTGCAACCCCGTGACCGCAGCCGAGATCCTGCTCTAGCGAGCAGCAGATCTCACCCGGTGCGGCATGCGCCGCATACGCTGCCGTGCATGGACGCCGCGAGCGCCGCGGAGCGAAAGGTCTACACGCGTCGCCGAGTTCAACCGGCGGCTCTCGACGTACCTCGGGCGCGTCCGCGACGTGTGGGTCGAGGGCGAGATCTCCGAGCTCCGCCGGAGCAGCGCCTGGGCGACGGTCTTCCTCACCCTCAAGGACGCGCAGGACGGGCGCCTGCCTCGCCGCGACGATGCCGCGGAGGCGCTTCGACCTGATCGAGCCGGCACTCGCGGAAGGCGAGCGCGTGCAGGCGAACGGCTCGCTCTCGCTCTACGAGGCCCGGGGCGAGGTGAGCCTCCGGCTCGGCCGCGCTCGAGCGCGTCGGGGCGGGCGACCATGCGGCCGCGCTCGCGCTCCTGCGGCGCTCGCTCGCGGCCGAGGGGCTGTTCGCGCCCGAGCGGAAGCGTCCGCTGCCGCGCTTCCCCCGCGCGGTCGGGCTGCTCACCGGCGTCGACGCCGCGGCGCGCGGCGACGTGTCGCCGCCGTCGCGACCCGCTATCCGGCTGTCCGGCTCGTCGATCGCGGAGACCCGCGTGCAGGGCCCGGCCGCGCCGGGCGCGATCGTCGCGGCGCTCGCGCGGCTCGCGGCCGTCGACGGGCTCGACGTGGTGATCCTCGCACGCGGCGGCGGCAGCTTCGAGGATCTCCTCCCGTTCAGCGACGAGCGGGTCGTCCGCGCCGTCGCCGCGTGTCCCGTGCCGGTGGTGTCCGCCGTCGGCCACGAGCAGGACGAGCCGCTCTGCGACCTCGCCGCCGACGTCCGCGCGCCGACCCCGACCGCCGCGGCGCGCCTCGTCGTCCCCGACCTCGACGAGCTCCGTGCGGGGCTCGGGCGTGCGCGCCAGCGGCTCGGCGCGGGGACGCCCGTGATGCTCGAGCGAGACCGACGCGCCGCCTCGCGCCGGAGCCGCGAGCGGCTCGCGTCCGCCCCGGCGCTCCTGCTCGAGCGGCGGCGCGCGGCCCTCGACCGATCGGCCGTACGGCTCCAGACGCTCTCGCCGCTCGCGACGCTCGCCCGCGGTTACGCGATCGTCCGCGGCGGCGGAGGGCGTCGTCCGCGACGCCGGCGAGGTCGCCGGCGGGCAGACGCGTGGAGATCGAGCTCGCTCGCGGCGGGCTCGACGCCCGAGTCGAGGAGGTGCGGCCGTGAGCGACGAGCGCTCCTTCGAGGAGCTGCAGCGGGAGCTCGACGAGCTCGTCGCGCGGCTCGAGCGTGGCGACGTCCCGCTCGACGAGGCGCTCGCCCTCTGGCGACGCGGCGAGGAGCTCCACCGTGCCTGCGTCGAGCGGCTGGACCGGGCCGCGCTCGAGATCGAGGAGCTGCGGCTCGCGACGGCCCTCCGGAGGGACGTGACAGCGAGCGCGCCGGCAGGGTAAGGTCGCCGCCATGGCACAACCGAGCTCCGATCTGATCCGCGGGATCCCGATCTTCGCCGACCTCGACGACGCCTCCGTCGCGCCAGCTCGCGACCGACTTCATCGAGCGGGAGTTCGAGCCCGGCCAGGAGATCGCCACCGAGGGCGAGGGAGGGCTCAACTTCTTCGTGGTCGAGAGCGGCACGGCCGACGTGTCGGTCGGCGGGGACGAAGGTCGGGACGCTCGGGCCCGGCGCGTCCTTCGGCGAGGTCGCGCTCGTCGACAAGTCCGCCCGGTCGGCGACGGTCACGGCGACGTCCCTCGTGCGCGCGTTCGCGCTGCCCGTCTGGAGCTTCCGCAGCTTCGCCGAGTCGCGGCCCAGCGTCACCTGGAAGCTGCTCGAGCTGCTCGCGGAGCGGCTCCGCGCCGCCGAGCACAGGTAGGGAACGGGTCGCGGTGCACGCCGCGTCGGATGCCGAGCTGGTCGCCCGCTGCCGCGCCGGCGACCAACAGGCCTGGGAGGCGGTGGTCGACCGCTACGCGCGGTACGTCCATGCGATCCTCGTGCGTGTCTACCGGCTCGACCCCCACGACGCCGAGGACGTCTTCCAGGAGGTCTTCGCGCGCGTCTTCGAGCGGCTCGACACGCTCCGCGACGGGGACGCGCTCCGGCCGTGGATCGCCCAGACGGCCCGCAACTGCGCGGTCGACACGCTCCGGCGCTCCGGCCGCGAGCTGGCGGTGGACGAGGTGCCGGAGGAGGCCGACGACGGGGTCGCAACGCTCGACGAGGCCTTGACCGTGCACGCCGCGCTCGACCGCCTCTCGGCCGACTGCCACGAGATCCTCGACCGGTTCTTCTGCCGCGACGAGAGCTACCGCACGATCGGCGCCGAGCTCGACCTCCCGTCGGGCACGATCGCGAGCCGGATCGCCCGCTGCCTGTCGCGGCTGCGGGACGTCCTCGAGCCCGGGGGCGACGGCGCGGGAAGAAAACGCAGCCCCACGACGTCGGGTGACCAGGTGGGACAGCGATGACGACCCCCGAGGAAAGGATCGCCGAGCTCCTGCGGGCGCTGCCGGCAGCGCCCGCCGGGTGGGTGCAGGCCGCGAAGGAGCTTCCGGCCCTGCGGCTCGAGCTCGAGACGATCGTCGAGCGGATCGAGCGCGACGAGCGCGTCCGGGCGCTCGCCGTCGCAGACCTCGAGGCGATGCTCCGCGCCGAAGGCGTGGAGCCGACACCCGTCGTCGTCGCCCACCTGCGCCGCCGACTCGCGCCGTGAGCGCGACCGCGACGCGGCGTCGAGCTCGCGCGGCCTGCCGGTCGCCAGGCTCCAGGAGGTGCTGGCCAGGGCCGGGCGCAGGTCCCGCAGGAGGCTCGGCAGCCGCGATCGCGACGTCGATGGCGTCCGGGCTCGTCCGCCTCGTCGCCCGCGTGTCGAGCGACTGGGAGGACGCTCCGGGGATCGCCGCCCAGGCGGCTGCCCTCGGCGATCGCTCGCTGGTGCTGGCCGACGACGACCACCGCGTCTACGCCCGCGCGCTCGAACAGCTCCGCGCGCCCGACCGCGATGCGACCCTCGGCAGCGGCGCTGCGGCGTGCGGCCGAGGTGCCGCTGCAGATCGCCGAGGTCGCCGCCGACGTCGCGGCGCTGGCCGCGCTCGCGGCGCGGGACGGCGCCGCCTCCGTGCGCGCCGACGCCTGGGCAGCGGCGACACTGGCCGAGGCCGCGAGCGTCGCCGCCGCGCGAGCTCGTCCACGTCAACCTCGCGACGCGCCCCGACGGCGAGCTCTCCACCCGGGCCGAGCTCGCGGCGCGCGCCGCCACCGCGGCGCGCGAGGTCGCGCTCTCCTGCAGGTGAGCGCGCGCCCGGTCCCGGCGTGGAGCATGCCGCCCGGCGAGGCGCCGGTGATCCAGGCGGACGAGGCCTGGCGCGCGATCGTGACGCGCGACTGGGCCTTCGGCGGCTCGCGTGGGCGACGTCGACGTCTGCATCGTCGACAGCGGGGTCGACCCGGATCATCCGCTGTCGGCCCGCTCGCGAGCGCGCTGCGCCGTCGTCCGCGATGGCGACGAGGTGACGATCGTCGAGGACGAGCTCGGCGACGTCTGCGGCCACGGCACGGCGTGCGCGGGGATCGTTCGCTCGCTCGCGCCGGGCGCAAGGCTCCACAGCGTGCGCGTGCTCGGCGCCGGCGCGACGGGCGCCGCCGACCTGATCCTCGCGGGCCTCCGTCACGCGATCGAGTCCGGCCATCGGGTGATCAGCCTCAGCCTCTCGACCACGAAGCGGCGCTTCGCCGAGGATCTGCACGAGCTCGCCGACCTCGCGTACTTCAACCGGACGATCCTCGTCGCCTCCGCCCACAACCTTCCGGTGGACAGCTATCCGTGGCGGTTCTCGTCCGTCATCTCGGTCGGCAGCCACGAGGAGCGCGATCCGTTCACGTGGTACGCGAATCCCGATCCGCCGGTGGAGCTCTTCGCGCGTGGCGTCGACGTCGAGGTCGCGTGGCCGGGCGGCGGGACGCTTCGCTGCACCGGGAACAGCTTCGCGGCGCCGCACGTCGCCGGTGTCGCCGCGCTCGTCCTCGCAAAGCACCCCGAGCTGACGCCGTACCAGCTGAAGAGCGTGCTCCACCTGACCGCGACGAACACCGGAGGTGCCGCGATGAGCAATGCCGGAGCGGGCCAGTGAGCGACGAGCTCGAGCGCAGGCGGCACGATGCGGCCTCGGGGATGCTCGGCGGCGACGAGGACACCTTCCGCGAGCTGCTCCAGTCGATCGTCGACGTCGCCCGCTCGATCTTCGGCGCGGAGGCAGCCTCGATCTTCCTCCTCGACGACGAAGCGGACGAGCTCGTCTTCGAGGCGGTCGCGGGCCGGGGCGAGGGGACGCTCGTCGGCGCGCGCTTCCCGTCGAGCACGGGCATCGCGGGCTTCGCCCTCGTCACCCGCCAGCCGCTCGTCGTCGACGACCTCGACGCGGATCCGCGCTTCTCCCGGGACCGGGCGGCGTCGACGGGCTACGTCCCGACGAGCATCGTCGCCTCCCCGCTCCTCCACGACGAGCGCGCGCTCGGGGTGCTGTCGGTGCTCGATCGGGCGCCCGACCGGCCGTTCGGCCTCGCGGAGCTCGAGCTGCTGTCGCGCTTCTCCACCCAGGCGGCGATCGGCCTCGACCTGCTCCTCCGCGCGCGACGGGCGCGGGCGGCGCTCGGAGACGACGGCAGCGCGTCGCTCGTCGCCCGCGTCGCGGGCCTCCTCGACGACGCCGACGACGATCAGGCCGGGCTGCAGCTGCTCGAAGCGCTGGAGCGCGCTCCTGCGCTGACGTGCGGTCGGGCCCGGCGCCGCCTCGTGCCGGGCCCGCGCCCCCAAAGACCTCGTGTCAGTCGACGTCGACCGTGTCGTCGTCGACGCGGTCGACGTCGACCGTGTCGTCGTCGACGCGCTCGACGTCCACATGCGATGTCCCTCGAAATCGCGGTCGTCGACCTCGCTCGGCCTCGTCCGAGTCCACCTTTTCGCGCTCGTCCGACATCGTTCGTTCTCCTTTTCGAGAGATGCCGGGAATGGCATCTCACCCACCTGACGCGTGGGGCTCCTGAAATCTTCCCGCATTTCTGGTGGGGTTGGCAAGGATGGACGACGGCGAGGTGGTCGAGGAGGGCGGGGGCCGCGCACGGGCTGCGCTGCGCTCGCTCCGCGACGTGCTCGCGAGCCCGCCGCTCCGCCGGCTCCAGCTCGCCTGGGCGGGCTCGATCCTCGGGGGCTGGGCGTACCTCGTCGCGCTCGGCGTGTACGCGTACGACGAGGGAGGGGCTCCGGCGGTCGGTCTCGTCGGGCTGATCCGCCTCGTCCCCGCGGCGCTCGCCGCGCCGCTCACCGCCTCGCTCGTCGACCGCTTCCCGCGCGTGACCGTGATGATCGTGAGCGACCTGGCGCGGTTCGCGCTGATGCTCGTCGCGGCGGCCGTGATCGCGGCCGACGGGCCTGCGCCCGCCGTCTATCTGACGGTCGCCGTGTCGCAGGTCGTCGGCACGGTCTTCCGGCCCGCGAAGGCGGCGCTGCTTCCGGGCCTCGCGCGGACACCCGCCGAGCTCACCGCCGCGAACGTCGCCTCGAGCACGATCGAGAGCGTCGGGACGTTCCTCGGGCCCGCGCTCGGCGGGCTCCTGCTCGCGGTGAGCAACCCGCAGCTCGTGTTCGCCGTCAACGGGCTGACGTTCCTCTGGTCGGCGGTGCTCGTCGTCGGCCTGCGGCGCTTCGAGACGCCGCGCGAGCCGAGCACGTCGGTCGACGCGGCCGACGCAGAGCGGGCGGTGCTCGCGGGCATCTCGACGATCGTGCACGAGCCGACGCTGCGGACGCTCGTCGGCCTCTACGGCGCGCAGACCCTCGTCGCGGGCGCGCTCAACGTGCTCGTGGTGGTGACGGCCTTCGAGCTGCTCGACCTCGAGGCTGCGGGCGTAGGGCTGCTCTACGCCGCGATCGGCGTGGGGGGCCTGATCGGCGGGTTCGTCGCGCTCGTGCTCGCAGGCGGGGGCCGGCTGGCGCGGGACTTCGCGATCGGCCTGGCGCTCTTCGGGCTGCCGCTCGTGCTCGTCGGCGGCGCGCCCGGCACCGTGCTCGCCGTCGTCGCGCTCGGCGTGCTCGGGATCGGCAACTCGATCGTCGACGTGAACGCCCTCACGATCATGCAGCGCGCCGTCCCGGACGCGGTGCTCGGCCGCGCGCTCGGCGCGCTCGACGGGCTCCTGCTCGGCTCGCTGGGGCTCGGAGCGCTCCTCGCGCCTGGATTGATCGCTCTGGTCGGGGCCAAGGCGGCCCTCGTCGTCGTGGGGCTGGTGCTGCCGGTGCTCGCCCTGCTCACCCGGCCGCGGCTCCGGGCGCTCGACCGGGCGACGGCCGCGCCCGAGGCGACGTCGCTCCTCCGCCGCGTGCCGATGCTGGCCGCGCTCCCCGAGCCGGTGCTCGAGCGGCTGGCGCGCGAGGCGATCGACGCGCCGTTCCGCGCGGGCACGCCGATCCTTCGTGAAGGCGAGGCGGGCGACCGGTTCTACGTCGTCAGGACGGGAACGGTCGAGATCCTCGGCCGGCGCTTCGGGCCGGGGAGCGGGTTCGGGGAGATCGCGCTGCTCCGAGACGTCCCGCGCACGGCAACGGCGCTGGCGGTGACCGACGTGGAGCTCGTCGCGCTGGCGCGGGGCCCGTTCGTCGCGGCGGTGACCGGCCACGCTCCCGCGACCGCGGCGGCAGACACCGTCGTCGCAGCGCGGCTCGGCGCGCTCAGCGCCGGGAACGCCCCTGCGTGACGACCGGTCGCGTGTCCTCCTCGATCGCCTCCACGTCGTCGAGCTCCTCGGCGGGGAGGCCCTCGAGAACGTCCTCCGCCGACGACTCCTCCTCGTCCTCGATGCGCTTGAGCGCCGCGAGCGAGAGGCCCTCGCGCGCGAGCATCACGAGGCCGACGCCCACGCCGACGGACATCTCCACCGCCTGGAGCACGAGCCCGTACGCGAAGCCCGTCCCGTAGGCGACGCCGTACTGGGCGAGCGGGAGCGCGACGGCGGCCTGGAGCAGCCCGACGTTGCCGGGCCAGAGCGGGAAGATCGTCGCGATGTTCATCAGCAGCAGCACGAGCGCCGCCGCAGGCAGGGGGACGTCGAGGGAGAATGCGAGCGTCACGACCCAGACGGCGAGGAGCTGGAACGTCCAGCCGAGCGTCTGGAAGAACACCGCCGCGACGGCGGCGGCCGGCGCTTCGGAGCACGGCCAGTCCCTGCCGCGCCATCGCGAGCAGCCGCCGGGCGGTCTGCTGGCCGTGCGGCACGCTGCCGTCGGCCCGCCGAGCGGAAACCACCGCGAGCGTGAACATGCCGAGCCCGACGAGCCCGACGACGACGACGCCGGTGACCGCCCAGTGCGGCAGCTTGGCCGTCGCCATCACGTACGCGACGAGGAGCGCGATCGGGAAGAGGTCGAACAGGCGGTGCGCGAACACCGTCCCGAGCAGCGTCGCGCTCGTCCCCTTTCCGTGTGGGAGGTGGCGGCGGAGGACGGCGACACGGGCGAGCTCGCCTGCGCGGGCCGGCAGCACGGCGTTGCCGAGGAGGCCCACGCCGAATGCCGAGAAGACCTGCCGGAAGGGCGGTAGAGGCGGTGGCATCGCATGGCGGATGGTCAGGTTCCAGGCCCACGCGCGGGCGACCACGGAGAGGAGGTTGAGCAGGATCCCGACGATCACCCAACGCCAGCGGACGAAGTCGAACGCGTGGTACACGGTGTTCCAGTCGGGCCCGCGCCACCAGACGGCGAGGATCGCGAGCACGAGGGTCGCGAGGACGAACAGCCCCCGCGCCCACGGATTCCGGGCGAGCGCAACGAGACGCGTCATGCCGCGACGACCTCGGGCGCCGATCGCGGTCGCCCAGCGACGCGCTCGTAGATCTCCTCGAGTCGTCGCGCGATGTCCGGCCAGGCGAAGTGCGCCTCCGCGTGTCGCCTGGCCGCCGCGCCCATCGCGGCGCGGCGCGGCTCGTCGGTGAGGAGGCCTTCGACCGCGGTGACGAGCGCGTCGACGTCCCCCGCAGGCACCGAGACGGCGGTCTCCGGCGTCACGACCTCGCGGTAGCCCTCGATGTCCGAGGCGACGACGGGCGTCGCGCAGGCGAATGCGCGCGTGAGCACCATCCCGAAGCTCTCGCCGCCGAGGGACGGCGCGAGCAGCGCCTTGGTCGAGCGGAGCAGGTCGGTGAGCGCGTCCTGGGGCAGGAACCCGACGATGTCGATGCCGGTGTCGGGGACGGCCAGCCGTGTGAGGAGCAGCCGGACCGCGAGCGGGTCTGCGCCGGCGACGACGAGGCGCGCGCCCGTGCGGCGATGCAGCTCGGGCCACGCCCGGAGCAGGACGTGGAGGCCCTTGCGCGGCTCGTGGCGCCCGGCGAAGACGACCGTGTGCTCGCGGCCGCCGGGGTCGGCGCTGTCGGGGATGAGGACGCCGTTCGGAACGATCTCCCAGGGGCCGCCGAGCCACCGGTCGGCCGAGTCCCGCGCCCGCTGCGACACGGCGATACGCTGATCGACGCGATCCATCAGGAAGCCCCACGCGGGCATCCCGAGGCGCATCCAGCCGAGGTCGCCGGACGCGTGATGCGTCGCGACGACGGGGGCCTTCGCGAGCGCGAGGACGGCAATGCAGATCGCGGGGGTCATGGGCTCGTGGAGGTGCAGCACGTCGAAGCGCTCCCGCTCGAGCACCCGTCGGACGCGGAAGATCGACCTCGGGCTGAGCACGATGTTCGGCAAGGAGCCGTTCGCGGGGACGATCACCGACCGCCCGACGGGGATCACGTTCGCGGGCGGGTTGCCGTGACGCCCGACGCGGGGGTGCAGCGCCCGGGTGAACTGGCCGGGAGGGTCGTTGCCCATCACGAGCCTGATCTCGTGGCCGCGCGCCTCGAGCGCCGCCGCTTGCAGTTCCGCGTGCTCGACGACCGCCCCCCAGAACGACCACGAGAACGGCACGACGATGCCGATCTTCACGCCGTGAGCCTACAAGGCCGATACGTGCGTGCGGGAGCCTTCGAGCCCGCTAGCCGGAGTTGCCCGCGGGCGGCAGGACCCGCTCCCAGGCGTCCGCGAGCCCGCGCAACTCGTCGTCGTCGAAGCGCTCGAGGAAGCGCGCGCGAACACCCGCGATGTGGGTCGGGCGCGCCTCCGCCAGCCGTCGCCGCCCTTCGTCCGTCATCTGCGCCCAGAGAACCCGGCGGTCCTCGGCGCACGGGGCGCGGACGACGAGCCCCCGCGCCTCGAGCCGGTCGACGAGCCGTGTCACGCCGCTCTGGCTGAGCAGCACGGAGCGCGCGAGCTCGCTCATCCGCAGGCGGTGCTCCGGGCGCGCGCTCGAGGTGGAGCAGCACCTCGTACTGGGTCAGCGGCAGGCCGTGCGCCGCCTCGAGCTCGCGGTCGAGCTCGTGGACGAGCCGGGCGTGCGCCCTCAGGAAGCCGGCCCACGCCTCGAGCTCGAGCGGCGACAGCTGCTTGGCACGCGAAGTTTGCATCGACAACTATATTGTACTGAAAGTCACGGACGCCTTCCGAGAGATCTCGGGCGGGCGTCCGGGGAGACCGGGACGGGAGGCGCCGGCCGAACATGCAGCTCGAGGGCATCCACCATGTGACCTGCATCACCGGCGACGCCCCGGGCAACGTCGATTTCTACACCGGGGTGCTCGGCCTGCGGCTCGTGAAGAAGACGGTCAACCAGGACGACCCGACCGTCTACCACCTGTTCTACGCCGACGAGCGCGGGAGCCCGGGGGCGGACATCACGTTCTTCGAGTACCCGGGCGCGCGCCGCGGGCGAGCGGGGGCCGGGATGGTGCACACCGTCTCGTTCAGGGTCGCCTCGGAGGCGGCGCTCACCTTCTGGGCCGAGCGCCTCTCTGACCAGGACATCTCCGTGACACGGTCGCCCGGCCGCATGCGATTCGAGGACCCGGAGGGCCTCGGTCTCGAGCTGGTCGTATCCGAGGCGGCGGACGAGCCGCTCGTCGCGTGGCATCCGGAGATCCCGGCCGAGGTCGCGCTCGAGGGCTTCGACGGTGTCCGGGCGTTCGCGGGCGAGCCCGAGCACAGTCGAGCATTGCTCGAGACCGTGCTCGGCTTCGAGCCCGTCGGGGCTGCCGATTGGGAGATCAGGGGTGCGCGCCGGGGAGGTCGCTTCGGGTACGACGCGCCTCCTGCCGACGGCGTGCCCGGGGCGGGAACCGTCCATCACGTCGCGTGGTCGTCCACGATGGAGGACCACGAGGCATGGCAGCGCCGTGTCGTCGAGGCGGGCATGCACGCGACGCCGGTGATCGACCGGTTCTGGTTCCGCTCGGTCTACTTCCGCGAGCCGAGCGGCGTCCTGTTCGAGCTGGCGACCCTCGGCCCGGGCTTCGCCGTCGACGAGGATCCCGATCACCTCGGCGAGGCGCTCATCCTGCCGCCCGCGTTCGAGCACCTTCGCGCTCGCATCGAGCCGGTCCTGACGCCGCTTCCCGACCCACGGGCTGCGTGGACGCGGTGACGAACGCCTCTGCCGCACCGCTCGCCGCTCTCCGGCGGGAGGCCGAGGGTGAGCCGGCCGGCGCCCTGGTGCTGCTCCACGGTCGCGGGGCCGACGAGCACGACCTGTTCCCGCTCCTCGATCTGCTCGACCCCGAGCGTCGCCTGCTCGGCGTCACCCCGGGCGGCCCGCTGCACCTGCCTCCGGGCGGCCGCCACTGGTACGCGCTCGGCGGCATCCCGACCCCCGACCCGGCGACGTTCCACGCGACCGCCCCGCGCCTCGCGGCCTTCCTGGACGACCTTCCCGTCCCGATGGAGCGCGTGGTGCTGGGCGGCTTCTCGCAGGGCGCCGTGATGAGCTACGCGATGAGCCTCGGCCCCGACCGTCCGCGGCCCGCGGCCCTCGTCGCGATGTCGGGCTTCCTCCCGAGAGTCGAGGGGTGGCCGCTCGAGCCCGGGCGCCTCGCGGGCGTCCCCGTCGCGATCGCCCACGGCTCGCTCGACCCCGTGATCCCCGCCCAGTTCGCCGCGGAGGCGGAGCAGGCGCTCGTCGCGGCCGGCGCCGACGTGCTCCGCCTTGCCACCCCGGTGCCGCACATGGTCGACCAGGAGTGGATCGGGCCGATCCGCGAGCTCATCGCACGGGCAGTCGCATAGCGAGGGGGTGGGCGCTGGACGCCCACCCCCTCGGCCGAGATGGGCCTACTCGACTTCCGGTGTGTAGTCGAGCGGGTTGGTCACGAGCAATCCGGCCCCGATGTTGACCGGCCCCGGGACGACCTCGCCGCCGTTTCCGGTCGAAACCACCTTCCCGGTCGGCTTCTGGCCCTGGTCGTCGCAGGTCAGGAAGTAGCTCCCCACCTTGGTGTCGGTCTTGATCGTCTTCGAGGCGTGCGGCACCCGCTGCCCGGCAGCAAGGGCCTTCACCGCACTCACCTCGTTCAGCGCCATGAGACTGTTCGCGCCCGCTCCGTAGCAGAGCCAGTACGTCCTCGTCTGGGGCAGGCACTTCCCCTGCGTCGCCCCCGCCCCCGCCTGGAGATACATCCCGACGATCTCCGCCGCGAACTCGTCCACGCTCGGCGTCTGGATCTGGAACTGCCCGTACTTCGCCAGGCAGAGGAAGAAGTTCTCGCTCGCCAGGTCACAGATCGGGTCGTCATCGGGGTAGAACTGGTCGTCCCAGATCGCCGTCTTCCCCTGGTTCTCGCCGATGTCCTCGGGGTCGACGAACCCGGTCACGTCGCACGTATATGCGACCGGCGGCCCCGGCACGGGGTCGGGCGGCTGCGCCGCCGTTGCTGCCGCACACATCGCTCCCGTCACGACCAGCGTCGTGACGCACGCCGTCAACGTCTTCACGTGAGTCCCCACCTTTCCCCCCTCGGCCGCTTGCGCCCCCCCGGGCGCCAGACGGGAATAGCGCGTCGGGCGTCAGAAGTCAAGCCGTCCCTGTGTCGACGCCCCGTGTCGCTTCGTCCTCGACGTGGCCCTCGGGTGCCGTCCATCGCCCCGTAGACTCGCGCCCATGGTGCTGCCCGACGTCGGTCTCGCCGAGCTCCACACGCACCTCGGCGGGTCGGTCGCGTCGGACATCATGTGGAGCCTCGCGCACGAGCAGGGCATCGCCCTTCCGGTCAAGGACTACTGGGCGTTCGACGCGCTCGTGACCGTCTCCGACCCCCGCGGGGTCGCGAGCCTCGACGAGCTCGACGCGATCTACCACTGGACCGAGCTGATCCAGTCCTCGCCGCTCGCCGTCGAGCGCTCCGTCCACGCCGCGATCGGCGGGGCGTACCGCTCGCAGCGGATCACGACGCTCGAGCTCCGCTTCAACCCGATGAAGCGGAACCGCGGCGGCGAGCGCGACCTCGATCACATCATCCTCGCGGCGATCCGGGGGCTCGACCTCGCGCGCCTCGAGTACCCCCAGGTGCGCGCGGGGCTGATCCTGATGATGGACCGCACCTTCGACGCCAGGCAGAACGAGATCATCGTCGAGAAGGCGATCCACTGGTCGAGCCGCGGCGTCGTGGGCGTCGACATCGCCGGCCCGCGCCCGGGTGGGCGCCGCTACGACTACACGCAGGTCGGACCCATGGTCGAGACTGCCCGCGCCGCCGGCCTCGGCGTGACCATCCACGTCGGCGAGGAGGGCAAGACGGGCGCCGAGGAGATCGGCGAGGTCGTCGAGTCGCTCCGGCCCGACCGGATCGGGCACGGGATCCTCGCGGCCGGCGACCCAGGCCTGATGACCCTGATCCGTGAGGCGGGCGTCACCCTCGAGGTCTGCCCGACCTCGAACCTCCTCACCAAGGCCCTCGCGGACGAGGAGGCCGTGCGCGAGACCTTCCTCCGGTTCGTCGAGCACGCGGTGCCGTTCACGATCGCCACCGACGGGCCCGAGATGATGCGGACGCACCTCCGCGACGAGTTCGAGCTGCTGCACCGGATCGGGGCCCTCGACGAGGATGCGCTCCTGCGGGCGAACGAGCGAGGCCACGCGGTGTCGTTCGTCGGGCGTCGCGTGGGGGCGAGCTAGGAACCGGGCGGCGACGTGCCCGGGAGCGCGTCGTTCTCCTCGCCGCCGGCGTCGGGCTCGTCGTCGAGGCGCAGCTTCTCGAGGAGCTCGCCCGCCTCGTCGTCGGCCTTCTCGACGGCGTCGTAGAAGCGGCCGCCGGTCGCATCGTCGAGCCGGTCCTCGACGCCGTGCATCGCGTCGAGGGCAGCGTAGTCGGCCTCCGTCATCGCCTGATCGGCGCGGCCGAAGAGCCGGCGGATGGAATCGAGCACTCCCATCGTTGGAACCGTAGATGCTCGCCGCCGCCTGCACCAGCGACCTCACACCGCACCCGCCGGCTGCGTTCCCCTCGACGTGAGCCGCGCGCGGATCGAGCTCTGGGCCGCGCTCGGCCTCGTCTACATCGTCTGGGGCTCGACGTATCTCGGGATCAAGGTCGCGGTGCGGACGCTGCCGCCGCTACTCACCGCGGGGACGCGGTTTCTCGCCGCGGCAGCGGTGCTCGCCGCGATCCTCGCGATCGCACGCCGGTCGCTCCGGGTCGACCGCCGCGAGGCCCTCGCCGCCGCAGGGCTCGGCATCGCGCTGCTCGCGTGCGGCGTCGGCCTGGTCCACGTCGCCGAGACGCGGATCGACTCCGGCGTCGCCGCGATGATCGTCGGCTCGGTGCCGCTCCAGATCGTCGTCTGGCGCGCGCTCGCCGGCGAGCGCGTCCCGCGTGCCACCGTCCTCGCCGCCGTCGTCGGGCTCGCAGGGCTCGCGCTCGTCGTCGGGCCGGAGGGCCTCGGCGGCGGATCGGTCGCGGTCGGGCTCCTCGTCATGCTCGCGTCGTCGCTCGCGTGGTCGCGCGGATCGTTCGTCGCCCGGCGTCTCTCGCTTCCCGGCGACCCCTTCGTGGCGACCGTGTACGAGATGCTCGGCGGCGGGCTCGTCCTGGTCATGGCCGGCCTGCTCGTCGGCGAGGCCGGACGGCTCGATGCGGACGCGTTCCAGCCCGGCCCGCTCGTTGCGTGGGCGTACCTCGCGGTCGTGGGCTCGGTGATCGGGTTCAGCGCCTACGCGTGGCTCCTGCGCAACGCCCCGATCTCGCAGGTCGTCACGCACCAGTACGTCAACCCTCTGGTCGCGGTCGCGCTCGGCGCGCTCCTCCTGGGCGAGCGGCCGGCACCCGGCACGCTCGCCGGCGCGGGGTTGATCGTCGGCGCGGTCGTCGTCACGGTACGGCGCGAGAGCCGCTCCGCCGGGCTGCAGGCGGCCGAGCCGGAGGCCGCCGAGCTGGAGCGCGAGGCGGCATAGCGCCGCCCCGGCGACGGCGCCTCAGGCGTCGACGTGCGTGCGGCGCGCCGCGAGGAACTCGAGCAGATCCGAGCGGGTGAGGATCGCGACCGGCCTGCCTGCGCGTCCGACGACGACCGCACCGCCGGAGCCCGTCAGCTCCGCGAACACCTCGTCCACCGACGCGCCGGCGTCGACGGTCGCGAGCGGAGGCTGCATCGCGACCGCGACGTCGTCGTTCAACGCGTCCGGGTTGCGAAAGACGCGGTCGAGAAGGCTCCGCTCCTGGATCGAGCCGACGATGTCGGTGAGCTCGTCGGCGGTCTCGTGGCGCACCACGGGCAGCTGCGAGATCCCGTAGCGCTGCATCAGGTCGATCGCGGCCCCGACCTTCTTGTGCGCGTCCACGACGACCAGCTCCGGCACCGCCCCGCCGTCCCCGTCCTTCCCGCGGATCACCTCGCCGACGCTCGGCACGGGGGAGCGGCGCTCCATGAAGCCGTACTGGAGCATCCAGTTGTCGTCGTAGAACTTCGAGAGGTACGAGCGGCCGCTGTCCGGGAAGGTCATCAGGATCGTCGAGCCCGGGCCGAGTCGCCTCGCGACGTCGAGCGCCGCCGAGGCGGTCGAGCCGCACGAGCCCCCGACGAGGAGACCCTCCTCCCGGGCGAGCCTGCGCGCGGTCAGGAAGGAGTCCCGATCGGACACGCGCACCCATTCGTCGACGACCGCCGGATCGAGCGTCCGCGGCCACGTGTCCTTGCCGATGCCCTCGACGAGGTACGGGTGCATCGGGTGCTCCTCGTCGGCGGTGAACACGGAGCCCTCCGGGTCTGCGCCGACGATCAGCACCTCGGGCTTGCGCTCCTTGAAGTACCGACCGATCCCGGTGATCGAGCCGCCGGTCCCGACCGAGACGACGATCGCGTCGACCTCGCCGCCCGTCTGCTCCCAGAGCTCGGGGCCGGTCGTCAGGAAGTGTGCCTCGGGGTTCGCGGCGTTCGAGTACTGGTCCGGCTTGAAGCCCCCGGGGATCTCCTCCGCGAGCCGGTCGGAGACCGAGTAGTAGCTCTCCGGCGAGTCGTGCTCGACCGCGGTCGGGGTGATCACGACCTCGGCGCCGTACGCCCGGAGGGTCGAGATCTTCTCCTGGCTCATCTTGTCCGGCATCACGAAGATGCAGCGATAGCCCTTGTGGGCGGCCGCGATCGCGAGCCCGACGCCGGTGTTCCCCGAGGTCGGCTCGACGATCGTCCCGCCCGGGCGCAGGCGCCCGTCCCGCTCGGCGGCCTCGATCATCGCGAGGCCGATCCGGTCCTTGTTCGAGCCACCGGGGTTCATGAACTCGAGCTTCGCGAGCAGGGTCGCGCCGGTCTCCGCGCCGAACGACACGAGTCGGACGACCGGCGTGCCTCCGACCAGGTCGAGGAGGGTCGGGTACTCGCGGGTCATGCCCGCTCCCGGCGGCGGCCAAGCCGCCGCCTCCGCTCCTCGATGAGGTCCGTCGAGCCTCCGCTCATGCCGGCGGAAGCCTATAGACCGCTCAGAGCGTCGTGATCCTGCGCGCGCCGACGGGCGGGTACGACCTGGCACCGAGCGCCTCGATCTCGACGTCCCTGCCCGACTGCGGCGCATGGATCATCCGGCCGTGGCCGATGTAGAGGCCGACGTGCCCGAGCCCGGGGAAGAAGACGAGATCGCCCGGCCGCATGGCGGAGAGCCGGATGGCCCGGCCGACGCCGTACAGGGCCGCCGCGTTGTGCGGCAGCGGGATCCCCAGGCGCCCGTAGATCCACGACACGAGCCCCGAGCAGTCGAAGCCGGCCGGCGAGGCGCCGCCCCACACGTAGGGGACGCCGAGCTGCTTCCGCGCCAGCTGCACAGCGCGCTGCCCGAGCGGGAGGCGCACCGGCCTCGGCGGCAGAACGAACCGGGCCGGGCTCTCCAGACGCAGCCCGCGGGCAGACGCGATCGTGTCCGCCTGCGCGGTCCCGCCGAGCAGGCAGACGAGCGCCGCGCACGCGATGACGGCTATGACGAGGCGATGAACCATCGGCACGGGCGAGGCGGCACGGGACGGCGTCGAGATCGTGAGCCGCGGAGGCGCGGCACGCCGTCGGTGTCAGCGACCGCGGCAGGGTAGCAGACGGGCCCGCCTGCGAACGAGCATCAGTGCCGGAAGTGGCGCCTTCCCGTCAGGACCATCGTCGCGCCGGCCGCGCGGACCGCGTCGAGGACCTCGGCGTCGCGGCGGGATCCGCCGGGCTGGATGATCGCGCGGATGCCCGCCTCCAGCGCCAGCTTCGGCCCGTCCGCGAACGGGAAGAACGCGTCCGAGGCGAGGACGGCGCCTTCGAGCGGGTGCCCCAGGCCGCGCGCCTTCTCGAGGGCGAGCCGGACGGCATCGACCCTGCTCATCTGCCCCGCTCCGATGCCGAGCGTCCGACCGCCGCTCGAGATCACGATCGCGTTCGACGTCACGTGCTTTGCCACCGTCCAGGCGAAGAGAAGCTCCTCCCAGGTCGCGGGATCCGGGTCCCCGCAGGCGACGTCCATCGCGTCCAGCGGGTCGCCGTCCGCGTCGCGGTCCTGGACGAGCAGCCCGCCGAGCACGCGGCGGAGATCGCGCTCGCTGGTGACGAACGCCCGTCGCTCGCCGTCGAGCAGCACCCGCGCCTTCTCCTTGGCCGCCAGCTCCTGGAGCGCGTCCTCGTCGTAGCCCGGCGCGAACACGACCTCGACGAACTGCGCTGCGAGCGCCTTCCCGAGGGCCGCCCCGACCGGGCGGTTGAGGACGACCACGCCCCCGTAGGCCGAGACGGGGTCGGACGCCAGCGCCTTCTCGTACGCCTCGCCGACCGTCTCGGCGACGCCGACGCCGCACGGGTTCCCGTGCTTGACGATCACCGCGGCGGGGCCGTCGAGCTCGAGCGTCAGGAGCCGCGCCGCGGACAGGTCGCCGAGGTTGTTGAACGAGAGCGGACGGCCCTGGAGCTGCTCGACGCGCGCAAGCAGGTGCGTCCGCGCGCCCTTCTGCGCGTAGTAGGCCGCTTGCTGGTGCGGGTTCTCGCCGTAGGAGAGATCGAGGTAGCGCTCGAAGACGGGGACGTACGTCTCGGGGAACGCCTCGTCGCGGCCGAGCCAGCCCGCGACCGCGGCGTCGAGTGCGGCGGTGCTCTGGAACGCGCGCGCGGCGAGCGCGCGCCGGGTCGCGCCGGCGACCTCGCCGGTCGCGCGAAGCTCCGCGAGGACGGCCTCGTAGTCCGCCGGGCGGGAGATGGGGACGACGTGTGTGTGGTTCTTCGCCGCGGCGCGCAGGAGAGCAGGCCCGCCGATGTCGATCTGCTCGATCGCTTCCTCCCACGGGACGTCGAGGCGCCCGACGGTCCGCTCGAACGGGTAGAGGTTGACGCAGACGAGGTCGATCGGCTCGATGCCGTGCGCGCGCAGCTCGGCCATGTCCTCGGGCAGGTCGCGGCGGGCGAGGATCCCGCCGTGGACGGCGGGATGGAGCGTCACGACGCGGTGCCCCAAGAGCTCGCCGAACCCCGTCAGCTCCGACAGCGGCGTCACGGGGATGCGCTCGTCGGCGAGCAGCTTCGCCGAGCCGCTCGACGCGAGCAGCTCGACTCCGAGCCCGGTGAGCTCGCGCGCGAACGCCGCGAGACCGGTCTTGTCGTAGACCGAGAGCAGGGCACGGCGGATCGTCATGCGGCAATCAGCTCCTTCACGACCTCGGGGAGGATGCGGTGCTCGACGTTCTGGACGCGGGCGCGCAGGGTGTCGGGTGTGTCGCCCGGCTCGACCGGGACCGCCTCGGCGCGGATCACCGGCCCCGTGTCGATGCCTTCGTCGACCCAGTGAACGGTGGCGGCCGTCTCGGGGACGCCCGCCGCGAGGACGTCCTCGATCGGGTGCCTGCCGGGGAACGCGGGCAACGGCGCCGAGTGCGTGTTGACGATCCGCCGGCCGAAGACCTCGAAGAACCGGGGCCGCAGCAGGTGCATGTACCCGGCGAGCACGACGAGCTCGACGTCGCGGTCGGAGAGCCAGCGCGCCATCGCCTCGTCGCGCGCTTCACGGCTCCCGAAGGCGCCGGCTTCGAACACTGCGGTCGGGATCCCGGCGGCCTCGGCCCGGCCGAGCGCGCGCACCCCGGGGCGGTTCGACGCGACCGCGGCGATCGGCAGCCCGGCGTCGATCAGCGCCTGGAGATTCGTCCCCTCGCCGCTCACGAGCACCCCGATCACGTGTCGCTCCACTCGACGCCGTCGACGCCCGCCTCGAGCCGGCCGATGACGAGGTCGCCGGCGCGGGCATCCCGTGCGGGGACGACGGCGCAGTACCCGATCCCGATGTTGAACACGCGCCGGAGCTCGTCCTCCGGCACCCCGTGCTCGCCGAGCCAGTCGAAGACCTCCGGCCGGCGCCAGGAGGACGGGTCGATCACCGCGCCGACCCCGGGCGGGAGCACGCGCGCGAGGTTCCCGGCGATGCCGCCGCCGGTCACGTGCGCGAGCGCCCGCACGTCGGCCCGCGACCGGAGCGCCCGCACGTCGTCCAGGTAGCACCGTGTGGGCGGGAGCAGGAGGTCGGCGTCGAAGGGGTCGTCGCCGACGATCCGCCGGACGAGCGAGAAGCCGTTGGCGTGGATCCCGGCAGACGGGAGGCCGAGGACGACGTCTCCCGGCTCGGCGCGCGCTCCGTCGATCAACGCGTCCCGCTCGACGAGCCCGACCACGGTCCCGCAGAAGTCGACCTCCTCGTCCCGGTAGATGCCGGGCAGCTCCGCCGTCTCGCCGCCGAGGATCGCGCAGCCCGCCGCCCGGCAGACGTCGGCGGCTCCCTCGACCAGCTGGACGACCTGGTCCGGCTCGATCGTGCTCGCCGCGACGTAGTCGAGGAAGAAGAGGGGCGCGGCGCCTGTCGTCAGGACGTCGTTGATCCCGTGGGCGGCAAGGTCGGCGCCGCACCAGCGGAGCTTTCCGGCGCGCCGGGCGAGCACCAGCTTCGACCCGACCGAGTCGGTCGACGCGGCCAGCAGTCGCCTGTCGTCGACGGCATAGAGCCCTGCGAACGCCCCGAACGCCCCGACGACGGACGGGGTGTGGGTCGACTCGACGGCAGCGCGCAGGCGGCCGACGACGGCCTCGGCGGTCACGAGCGATACCCCCGCGGCGGCGTACGTCTGGTCGTCCGGAGGCACGGTGCGAATGTAGTCGACCGTTCGGCGAGGCAGCCCCGGATACCGTGCCCCGGACGGGTGACGCCCTGCCGGCGGCGGCTCAGCGTGAGGCGGCAGCTTCGAAGCGGTGCTTCTCGGCGAGGCCCTCGCCCGGGACGCGCGTCGGATAGTGCCGCGTGAAGCACGCGCGGCAGACGTCGTCCTCCGGGATGCGCGTCGCCCATTGCATCCCCTCGAGCGACAGGTAGTGGAGGCTCGTGGCCCCGACGTGCTCGCACATCTCCTCGACGGAGCGGTGCGAGGCCGCTAGCTCGGCCTCGTCCGCCATGTCGATCCCGTAGTAACACGGCGAGACCACGGGCGGCGACGAGATGCGGACGTGCACCTCGGCGGCGCCTGCGTCCTGCAGCATCTGGACGAGCGCCCGCATCGTGTTGCCGCGCACGATCGAGTCGTCGACGATCACGAGGCGCTTCCCGGCGATCTCGTCGAGCGGGTTGAACTTGAGCCGGATCCCCTGGCGGCGGAGCTCCTGGTCGGGCTGGATGAACGTCCTGCCGACGTAGCGGTTCCTGATCAGGCCTTCCTCGTAGGGGATGCCCGAGCGCTTCGCGAACCCGATCGCAGCGGGAGTGCCGCCGTCCGGGATCGGCATCACGAGATCGGCCTCGGCCGGCGCCTCCTCCGCGAGCCGCTCCCCCATCCGGACACGGCCTGCGTGGACGCCCGTGCCGTCGAGCAGCGAATCGGGGCGCGCGAAGTAGACGTGCTCGAGGATGCAGGCGGCGCTCCGCGCGTGCGGCACGGCCTGGGCGCTGTGACAGCCGTCGTCGTCGACCCACACGACCTCGCCCGGGACCGACGTCGCGCTCGAACACGGCGCCGACGAGGTCGAGCGCGCACGTCTCCGAGGCGACGACCCAGTCGTCCCCGATGCGGCCGAGCGTGAGCGGGCGGATCCCCAGCGGGTCGCGGAAGGCGACGAGCGTCCCGCCGGCGATCGCGACGATCGAGTACGCGCCCTCGAGCCGGCGCATCGCCGCGGCCACCGCCTCGGGGAGGGTCGCCGTGGTCGCGACCGAGCAGCCCGGCGATCACCTCGGTGTCGGAGGTCGAGGAGATGCGGACGCCCGAGGCGAGGAGCTCGTCGCGCAGCGGCGCGGGGTCGACGAGGTTACCGTTGTGGGCGAGCGCCACGGTGCGGGCGGCGCCGTGGTGGACGAGCGGCTGGGCGTTCGACCAGTGTGCGCCGCCCGTCGTCGAGTAGCGCGTGTGCCCGATCGCGACCTCGCCCGGGAGCGCCGCGAGCTTCTCCTCGTCGAACACCTGCGGAACGAGCCCCATCTCGCGAAGCGCCGTGACGCGGCCGCCGTCGGAGACTGCGATGCCCGCCGATTCCTGGCCACGGTGCTGGAGTGCGAAGAGCCCGAAGTAGGCGAGCCGGGCGACGTCGCGCTCGACCGACCGGACGCCGAACACGCCGCACATCAGGCATCGCCTCCGTGGGCGCGCGCGAGGTCGGCGAGCGGGATCCCGAAGAGCGTGTCGCCACCGACCGTGCCGATGCGGCGGACCTCGACATCGCTGCCGGTCGGGTCCGGCTGCCTTGTCAGCGAGCGGGAATCCGCCGAGCGGATTCCCGCCGCTCGCTCCCCGCCCTCCGGGCGGGGCACATCCCTGAAGGCGCCCGCTGTCGCGGTCGCGGCCTCCTCCTCCGGGAGCGCGACGATCACCTGGCCTCCGATCTCGCCGAACAGCGTCAGCGGGTCGCCCTCGAGCTCCAGCTCGGCGCCGAGCCCGCTCCAGAGCGCGGCCTCGGCGAGCGCGACCGCGAGGCCTCCCTCGGCGACGTCGTGGACGAGGGACGCGTGCTGCGCCGCGCGACGGGTGTAGTGGACGAGCTCGACCTCGCTCGCGAGGTCGAGCGACGGCGACCCGCCGAGGGAGCCCCAGCGAGCCTGTGCCTCCGAGCCCGCGAGAGTGAGCGGTGAGCCCGAGCGCGCCAGCAGGATCGCGTCCCCTGCGCGCCAGCCGCCCGGTACGCGCCGCACGTCGGGGAGGAGACCGACGCAGCCGACGACGGCCGTCGGGGGGATCGACCGCCCGTCGGTGTCGTTGTAGAGCGAGACGTTGCCCGACACGATCGGCACGCCGAGGGCCTCGCACGCGAGCGCCATGCCCTCGATCGCCTCGGCGAGCTCCCACCCGATCTGCGGCTTCTCGGGGTTTCCGAAGTTGAGGCAGTCGGTGAAGCCGAGCGGGTCGGCGCCCGTGGCGGCGACGTTTCGCGCCGCCTCGAGGACGGCGAGCTGCCCCGCGAGCCGTGGGTCGAGGGTCCCGACGCGGCCCTGGCCGTCGAGCGTCACGGCGAGACCGCGCCAGGAGGGCCGCAGCCGGAGCACGCCGGCGTCGAGGCCCGGCCGGCGCACGGTGCGCGACTGGACGAGCTGGTCGTAGCGACGCGTGACGAAGGCGCGCGAGCGGAGCGGGGGGGACGCGAGCAGCTCGAGAAGCGCGTCCCGGAGCGGCGGTATCGCAGTCGGCACCTCCTGCGGCGGGACGCGCGGCTCGCGCTCGACCGCGTAGCGGGGGCACTCGTCGGTGAGCAGGCGCGCGGGGATCGACCCCACCTCGTCGTCCTCCCAGAACGCGCGCAGGAGCCCGGTCTCGGTCACCTCGCCGATGACGGCGCGATGGAGCTCCCAGCGATCGATCACGGCCTCGACAGCGGCGAGCCGCTCGGAGGCGACGACCGCGACCATCCGCTCCTGCGACTCCGAGATCATCAGCTCCCACGGCTCCATCCCCTGCTCGCGCTGAGGCACCCGGTCGAGATGGACGTCGATTCCGTAGTCGGCGGCCATCTCCGAGAGCGACGACGCGAGGCCCGCCGCGCCGCAGTCCTGGAGCGAGAGCACGAGCCCCCGCTCGACGAGCTCGGCCGACACCTCGATCAGCCGCTTGCCGGTGAACGGGTCTCCGACCTGGACGGTGGGACGCTTGTCGGGGTCGTCCTCGCCGAGCTCCGCACTCGCGAGCACGGACGCCCCGCCGATCCCGTCGCGACCGGTCGTTGCGCCGTAGAGCACGACGAGCGCGCCCGCCGCGGTCGCCTTCGCGCGGACGAGTCGTTCGACCGGGAGCAGGCCGACGCACATCGCGTTGACGAGGCAGTTCGACTCGTAGGCGTCGTCGAACACGGCCTCGCCGCCGACGTTCGGCACGCCGACGCAGTTGCCGTAATGCCCGATCCCTCCGACCGCGCGCGAGAAGTGGTCGTCCGGTGCGCCGAAGCGAAGGCCGTCGAGGAGGGCCACGGGGCGCGCGCCCATCGCCGAGATGTCGCGCAGGATCCCGCCGACACCCGTCGCGGCGCCCTGGAACGGCTCGACCGCCGACGGGTGGTTGTGGCTCTCGACCTTGAACGCGACGGCGAGCCCCTCGCCGAGGTCGAGGACGCCGGCGTTCTCGCCCGGCCCCTGGAGCACGCGCTCGCCCTCGCTCGGCAGGCGGCGCAGGAGGAGAGCGGAGTGCTTGTACCCGCAGTGCTCCGACCAGAGCAGCGAGAAGACCGCGAGCTCGAAATGGTTCGGCTCGCGTCCCATCAGCGAGACGATGCGGGCGAGCTCCCCGTCCGTGAGGCCGAGCTGACGATGGAGCGGCTGTTCCGCGACCGAGCTCAGGACGCCAGTCTATCCGTGGCGGATGACCACCCAGGTACCGTCGCGCCGGATGGGTCGCCGTGACGTCGCGCTGCTCCTCGCCCTCGCCGCGATCTGGGGCGCGTCGTTCCTCTTCATCAAGCTCGGCGTCGACGCCGTGGAGCCCGCCGTCGTCGTCCTGGGACGGCTCGCGGTCGGCGTGCTCGTCCTGCTCCCGATCGTCCTTGCGCGGGGGGCCGTCCCCGACCTCCGCGTGATGTGGGTCCCGGTCGTCGTCCTCGGTGTCCTCAACAACGCCCTTCCGTACTGGCTGCTCGCGTTCGCGGAGACGCGGATCGACTCGGGGCTCGCTGCGGTGATCCAGGCCGCCGCGCCGATCCTGACCGTCGTGCTCGCGACACGCATCGACCCCTCGCAGAGCGTCCGCGGTCGCCGTCTCGTCGGCGTCGGGATCGGCTTTCTCGGAGTCGCGCTCCTCGTCGGGCTGCAGGAGGGAGGCCAGCTCGTCGGCGCGCTCGCCGTGCTCGGGACGGCCACGTGCTACGCGCTCTCCGTCCTCTACGCAGGCCGCGCCGTCCGGTCCTTCGCGCCGCTCGAGGTGACGATCGGCCAGCTCACGGTCGGCACGCTGCTCGCGGCGCCCCTGGCGCTCGCCCAGATGCCCTCCGAGGCTCCCCCGGCGCAGGCGATCGCCGCGATCGTCGCCCTCGGGGCACTCGGCACGGGGCTTGCGTACCTCCTCTACTTCACGCTGATCGCGCGGGCCGGTGCGTCGCGGGCGATCCTCGTGACGTACCTCGTTCCCGCGTTCGCGCTCGTCTACGGCACGGTGATCCTCGACGAGCGGGTGACCGCCTCCGCGGTCGCGGGGCTCGCCCTGATCCTCTGCGGGACGGCCCTCGGGACCGGGGCTCGGCTCCGGCGGCCGAGTGTCGCGACATGAGGGTCTCCGTCCGCCCGGCGGCCCGGGACGACGTCCCGTTCCTCGTCGGGCTCGCGACCCACGCCGACGTCGCGCCGTACCTTGCGGCGGGGCGGGTCGCCACGGCCGACGCGTTCGCCGAGCAGATCGGGCGCTCGGAGGCCGCGCCGGACGCGTTCGGCCTGCTCGTGTTCGAGCTCGACGGCGAACGAGTGGGCACCGCGACCTGGGAGCTCGTCAACCGCCGCTCGCGGATCGGGGCGGTGAGCGGGATCGCCGTCGATCCGGGCCTGCACGGCCGTGGCGTCGGCCTCGCGGCCTCCCGGGAGCTGCAACGCCACCTGTTCCGTGATCTGGGGCTTCATCGGCTCCAGATGGAGGTCTACGCGTTCAACGACCGCGGCCTGCGCCACGCCGAGCGGGCGGGCTGGGTGCGGGAAGGCGTCCGCCGCCGTGCGTACTGGCGGGACGGGGAATGGGTCGACGGGATCCTCTTCGGCCTGCTCGAGGACGAGCTCGACGGCTGACCCGTCAAAGCTCCGTCGCAGCGCCTCAGGCAGTGCCGTGGAAGGCGTCGAGCCGCGCGAAGTAGGCTCACAGCCACCTCACCGAAGAGAAGGAGAAGCAATGGCGTTCCTCGTCGCCCTGGGCGTGTTCGTCGCGGTCGTCGTCGTCGGCGTCATCCTGTTCGCGACGGGTCACATCGTCCTCGGTTTCGTCGCCGTCCTCGCGAGCCTGCCGTTCGCGCTCGCGAGCTGGATGAAGTGGAGCGACCGCGGGGTCTGAGCGCCGGAGGTCGTCGAGACGGGATCAGCGCGAGCGTCCGCGCGCGTCGACCGGGAGCGCGCGCGGCTCGCGTCCCGCCTCGACCGCCACGAGCTCGTCCGCGAGGTTTGCGACGACGCAGGCGTGGTTCGGGACGATCCGCACCCGCTGGCCGAGCTCGAGCGTCTCCCCGGCCGCCAGCGCGACGGTCGCGTGCTCCTCGCTCAGCCGGTCGACGGTCGAGCCGGGCGCCTCGAGCACGGTCCCGAACCCGGGCCCCGGGCCGGGGTCGGACGTCAGCGTCTTGCTGCCCGCGTCGAGGACTGCGCGGTCGGGGGTGGGCCTGCTCACGACGGTTGCGTGGACGGTCAGGGCGACATCGTCGAGGCTCGCGGCACCGGCGACGACCGTCGAGCGGTCGTGGAAGGCGTAGGTCCCCGCGCGGTACTCCGTCACGGTCGGGCGGAGATCCCCCGAAGCCCACATCGCCGGCGTCCCTCCCGCGGACACGACCTCTGGCTCGAGCCCGGCCCGCGTCGCCAGCTCGACCGCTGCCCGGAGGAACGGGAGGGCCCCGTCGGGTGCCGGGTACGTGAGGTAGCCGACGAAGCGGAGGCCCTCGCGCCGCGCGATCGCGCTCGCGAGCGCCGAGGCGTCTTCGGGCGTCTGGACCCCTGTGCGGCCGAGCCCGGTGTCGCAGTCGACGAGCACGTCGAGCTCGTGCGAGCCCGTCGACTGCCCGGGCGAGGCCGTCCAGCAGCGCCTCGTCGTCGACGCTGACGGTCAGCTTCACCCGGGCGGCGAGCGCGCGCAGCCGCTCGAGCTTCTCCGCTCCGACGATGTTGTACGGGACGAGGATGTCCGTGATGCCCGCGTCGGCCATCACCTCGGCCTCGCCGAGCTTCTGGCAGGTGATCCCGGCGGCGCCGTGCGCGAGCTGGCGACGTGCGATCTCGACCGAGCGATGCGTCTTGACATGCGGTCGGTTCGAGAGACCCACACGGTCGCAGTGCGCCTGCCAGCGCTCGAGGTTCCGCTCGAGCCGATCGAGGTCGACCACGGCGACCGGGGTGTCGAGCAGCGTCACAGGCCGGGAAGTCGCGCGACCGCCTCGATCTCGATCAGGAGGCCGGGCGGGAGCCCGACCTGCACCGTCGTGCGAGCCGGGTACGGCGCCGAGAACGCCTGCCGGTAGACGTCGTTGAACGCCGCGAAGTCGGAGAGGTCGGCGAGATAGACGTTGACCTTCTGCACGTCGTCGAGGCCGCAACCTGCTGCCGCGAGACAGGCCCGCACGTTCGCGAGCGCCCGGGTCGTCTGCTCGACGATGCCGCCGGCGACGATCGTCCCGTCGTCGGCGTGAGCAACCTGGCCGGCGGTGAAGACGTGGTCACCGCTCCGGACGACCGGCGAGTACGGCGCGGCGGGGACGGCGATGCCGTCCGGGACGGGTGCGTCGCGGCTCATCTCGTCACGGTCCCAGCCGCTCTCCGCTGACGGGGTCGAAGATGTGGGCCTCGCCGCGCGGAGCGAGCCGGACGCTGTCGCCGCGGGCCGGGGCGTCGTTGGACTCGACGCGCGTCGCGAGCCGCGTCTCCGCTCCCGCCACCTCCGCGGTGCAGAAGACGTACGCGTCCGCGCCGAGCACCTCGACCGCCTCGACGCGCGCTGCGATCCCGTCCGACGCGAGGCGGAGCGCCTCGGGCCGCAGCCCCAGGACCACCCGGTCGAGACCGCGTGCGGCGGCGGCCGCCGAGACGTCAGCGGGGCACGTCACGGTGACACCTGCGACGTCGACCGAACCGTTGCCGCCCAGGGGGACCTCCAGCAGGCTCATCGCAGGAGATCCTATGAAGCCGGCGACGAAGGCGTTGGCCGGACGGTCGTAGAGCTCCTTGGGGGGCGCGCACTGCTGGAGCCGCCCGTCGCGGAGCACGGCGACGCGGTGGCCCAGCGTCATCGCCTCGGACTGATCGTGCGTCACGTACACCGTCGTCACGCCCAGGCGCGCCTGGAGCTCGGCGATCTCGGCGCGCATCTGGACGCGCAGCTTCGCGTCGAGGTTCGAGAGCGGCTCGTCCATCAGGTAGGCCTTGGGTGAGCGGATCATCGCGCGCCCCATCGCCACGCGCTGGCGCTGTCCGCCGGAGAGCTGGGCGGGCTTGCGCCCGAGCAGGTCGGAGAGGCCGAGGAGCTCGGCGACCTCCCGCACGCGGAGATCGCGCTCGCGACGCGGGATCTTCGTCATCTTGAGAGGGAACGCGATGTTCTGCGCGACCGTCAGGTAGGGGTAGAGCGCGTAGTTCTGGAACACCATCGCGACGTCCCGGTCCTTGGGACGCGCGTACGTGACGTCGAGGCCGCCGATCCAGATGCCGCCGTCGTCGACCTCCTCGAGCCCGGCGAGCATCCTGAGGGCCGTCGACTTGCCCGAGCCGGACGGCCCGACGAGGACCATCAGCTCGGCGTCGTCTATATGGAGGTCGAGCGCGTCCACCGCGGCGAGGTCGCTCCCCGGGTAGATCCGCGTCGCCTGCTCGTAGCGGATGTCAGCCACGGCGGGCCTCGAGCGTGGCGTCGACTTCCTGCGCCTCGCGGTCGGCATCGGCGGCCGCCGTCAGCTCGCGCCGGATCCGGTCCTTCGCCTCGTCGTCCGCCCCGAGGCGGTCGAGCCCGTGGAGCGCAGCGCCGACGACGGGAGGGGCACTCGTCGGGTGCACCGTGATCCGGTCGCCGACGGCGGCGAGCCCGAGCTCGACAGCGGTGAGGAGCGGCCGGTCGCCGGACCGGAGCAGCCCGCCGCCGAGGACGACCTCGACTGCCTCGTGCTCGAGCCCGAGCCGGACGAGGGCAGCCCGCGCGAGTGCCACGATCTCCTCGGCGAGGCGCGCGACGATCGCCGCCGCGACCTCGTCGTGGGCGGCCTCGGCGAAGACCACCGGCGCGAGCTCGATCATGCGCCGCTGCGGGATCCGGCCGAGGTGGATGTGCTCTGCGAGCGTGCTCGGGAGGTCGAGCCCGAAGTGCCGCGGGACTGCGTGCTCCAGGCTCGTCCGCGATCCCCGGCCGTCCTCGCCCCGCGCCGCGACGTAGAGCGCCTCGAGGCCGACGTCGTAGCCGCCGCCCCAGTCGCCGGTGATCCGCCCGAGCGCGGGGAAGCGGACACTCCGGCCGTCCGGCGCGACGCCCGACGCAGTTGATCCCGGCGCCGCAGACGACCGCGATGCCCCATCCGCGCTCCGTGCCCGCCCGGAGCACGGCGAGCGTGTCGTTGCCGACCTCGAGGTAGTCGGCCCAGCCTCTCGCATCGATCGCCGCGTGGAGCGCGTCCTCCTCGGCCGGGAAGTCGACACCTGCGAGGAAGACGTGCGCGACCGAGACGCCCTGCGACCCGTTCGCTCCCGCAGCGGCCAGCGCCTCGTCGAGCAGGCCCTGGAGGAGCTCGACCGACCGGTCGAGGCCGAGGTGGTGGGGGGAGGAGAGAGGGCCGCGCGCGTGTGCGAGAAGGCTGCCGTCCTCCCGGACGAGCGCGAGATCGGTCTTGGAGTTGCCGCCGTCGACCGCGAGCACGATCCGGTCGCTCATCGCGCCGAGCCTCCCGCCGCCGCCGGCTCGTCCAGGCGGAGGGTGTCGAGCAGCGCCCCGCTGAGCGCGTCCTGCCCGATCAGCGGATGTGCGAGCAGCGCCTTCCGGGCGGTCACGCGGTCGCGCGTGACGGCCGCCTCGGCGGTGAGCCGCTCGTAGGCCGCGACGTGCTGGACGAGCCCGAGCAGCTCGGGCGCGAGCGGGGCCTGGGGCAACGGCACCGCCCCGCCGGCGCCGACGCGCGCCGGGAGCTCCACGACGTCGTCGTCCTGGAGGCCCGCGACGCACCCCGCCGTTCCGGACGTCGACGACCTGGATGTCGCCGCTGTCGGCCGAGAGCGAGGCGATCAGGGCCGTCGCCGCCTCGCTGTAGAACGCCCCGCCCCGCTGCTCGAGGAGGGCGGGCTTCTCGGAGACCTCGGCATCGCGGTAGATGTCGAGGAGGCGCGCCTCGATCTCGCCGACCTCCACCGCGCGAGGCACCCCCTCGCGCTGCTCTGCCAGGACGATGTCGTGCGCGTAGAAGTAGCGCAGGTAGGAGGACGGCACCGCGCCGAGCTCCTCGAGCAGCCGGAGCGGAAGCCCCGCGTGCCGGGCCAGTGCGTCCCCGTGCGTCTCGAGCAGCTCGGGGAGCACGTCGCGCCCGTCGACGACCACGCGCCGCACCCACGTGAGGTGGTTGAGGCCGACGTGGTCGACGAGCACCGCGTCCGGGGCGATTCCGAGCAGCCGGGCGACCTCGCGCTGGATGCCGATCGCGACGTTGCAGAGGCCGATCGCGCGGTGGCCCGCGTCGAGCAGCGCGCGCGTGACGATCCCGACGGGGTTCGTGAAGTCGACGATCCACGCGTCCGGCTGCGCGAGCGCGCGGACACGCTCGGCGATCTCGAGCACGACGGGCACGGTGCGCATCGCCTTGGCAAACCCCCCGGCGCCGGTTGTCTCCTGACCGATGCACCCGCAGGCGAGCGGGACGGTCTCGTCGCCGAGCCGCGCCGCCTGCCCGCCGACCCGCAGCTGGAGCAGGACGAACGACGCCCGCTCGACCGCGGCGTCCAGGTCGCCCGTGACGGTGAGCGTGCCGCCGAACCCCTGGCGCTCGAGCATGCGCGCCGACATCTCGCCGACGACCGCGCGGCGCTCGGGATCGACGTCGTGCAGGACGAGCTCGTCGATCGGGACCCGCGCTCGCTCGCGCGAGAGCCCGGACACGAGCTCGGGCGTGTACGTCGAGCCACCGCCGATCACGGCGAGCTTCATCCCTTGACTCCCGTCAGCGTCACGCCCTCGACGAACGCCTTCTGCGCGAGGAAGAAGACGAGGACGACCGGGAGCATGACGAGCAGCGTCGCGGCCATCGTCAGGTTCCACTGCACCTGGTGGAGGCTCCGGAACTGCGCGAGCCCGATCGAGGCGACCCAGTGGTCGGGGTTCTCGCCCACGTACAGCAGCGGCAGGAAGAAGTCGTTCCACGTGTAGAGGACGGAGAAGAGCGCGACGGCCGCGATCGCCGGCTTCGCGAGCCGAAGGACGACCGACGTGAGGATGCGGAACTCCCCGCAGCCGTCGACACGGGCGGCGTCCAGGTACTCCTCCGGGATCGTGAGGAAGAACTGCCGCAGCAGGAAGATCGCGAAGGCGTCGCCGAACCAGTTCGGGATGATCAGCGGCCACAGGCTCCCGACGAGGCCGAGCTTCGCCCACATCACGTAGAGCGGCACGACGGTCACCTGCGGCGGGAGCATGAGCGCGACCAGGACGACGAGGAACATCGCCTCGCGACCGCGCCAGCGCAGCCGCGCGAACGCATAGGCGACGGGGATGCTCGAGACGAGCAGGCCGATCGTCGCGAGGCTCGCGTAGATGAACGAGTTGAGCGCCCAGCGCCAGAGAGGCGCGCTCGAGAACACGTCGACGTAGTTCCGCCAGCGGAACGGGCTCGGCCAGATCCGCGCGGAGAGCGCCTGATCCGTCGTCATCAGCGAGGTCAGGCCGATGAACACCACGGGGGCGAGGAAGGCGATCGCGGCGACGATGAGCAGGCTGTGGTCGGCGATCGCGATCAGGACGCGCTTGCGGCGGATCGCGGGCGGGACGGCCCGGCGCTGCGGCGCCGCTCTTCCGACGTCGACCGCGGCGCCGCTCATCGCGTCGTCCCGTAGTGCACGCGCTTACGGCTCCCGCGGATGATCACGGACGTGACGGCGAAGGCGACGACGAGGAGGAGCACCGCCATCGCCGAGGCGTAGCCCATGTTGAAGAACCGGAACCCGTGGTAGTAGAGGAGGACGGGGTAGAAGAGCGTCGAGCCCTCCGGGTAGCCGAGCTCGAGCGTCGAGACCGAGCCGCCCTGCGACGCCTGGCCCGCAGCGACGTTCGCCGCCACGAACGCCTGCGTGAAGTACTGGAGCCCCTGGATCACGCCGAGCACGACGGCGAACAGGAGCACCGGGCTGATGGTCGGGAGCGTGACGTACCGGAGGCGCCGCCACCCGCCGGCGCCGTCGAGCTCGGCGGACTCGTAGAGGTGCCTCGGCACGTCGAGCACGGCGGCGAGGAAGATGATCATCGTGTTGCCGATTCCCCAGAGGCCGAGCATCACGAGCGACGGCTTCGACCAGGCGGGGTCGTTGAACCAGAGCGGTCCTTCGATCCCGAGCCAGGAGAGGATCGTGTTCACCGGCCCGGTCGCGGGGTTCAGGAGGTAGACGAACCCGAGCGTCGCGGCGACGGGCGGGACGAGCGCGGGGAGGTAGAAGACGGTTCGGAAGATCCCGACGCCCGCCTTCGCGCGCGTGAGCATCACGGAGATCCCGAACGCGAACAGCACCTGGAGCGGAACCGACATCGCGATGAAGACGAGCGTGTTCTCGACCGCGGGCCAGATCTGTGTGTCCTGCCCGAACAGGTAGCGGTAGTTCGCGAGACCGACCCAGCGCGGCGGGTTCAGCAGGTCGTAGTGGAAGAACGAGAGGTACCCCGTCATCACGAGCGGGTAGCCGAAGAAGATCGCGAAGCCGGCGAGCCAGGGGCTCAGGAAGGCGAGGACGGTCAGCCGTCTCCGCCAGCCTGCGTCCCTCCTGGCCCGCCGGCGATCGACTGCCGGCACCGCGGCGGTCGCCGCCCCGGTGACGGGAAGCGAGCTCACGGGACGCCGTTCCCGCCTCCGCCGGCCTGCTTGAGCTTCGCGTCGATCTGCTTGTCCACGTCTACGAGGCCGGCCTGGAGGTCCTTGACCTTGCCAGCCTGCCACTTCGCGATGAAGTTCTGGAACGTCTGGAGGTGGTCGGCGCCGATCGAGGTGATCGGGATCGTCGACGACTTCGGGTTCACGAACAGCTTCCCGAAGGTGGCGAAGTTCGGATCCGGCTTCAGCTCCTTGGACTTCGTGGAGCTCACGGTCGACGGGACGTTCCGGATCCCGTTCGAGAACTGCGCGAGCGCGTGGTCGTTCGTCGTCAGGTACTTGACGAGCTTCCAGGCCTCGTCACGGTTCTTGCCGGCCTTCGGGATGCCGATGATCGTGCCGTTGATGTACCCGGATCCGTAGAGGCTCGGCTTGGAGGCGGGCATCGGGGCCGTGCCGTACTTGAGCTCGGGGTGCTCGGCCGCGACGAACGCGACGCGCCACTCGCCGTCGATCATCATCGCGAGCTTGCCGCGCTCGAACGCGTGGGACGCCGAGAACTCGTCGCCGGCCCCGGTCTGCCACTTCACGAGCTTGTCGTAGCCGTAGTAGTCGATCAGGCTCTTCTGCCAGTTGAGCAGCGTCTTCCAGGCGGGGTCGCGCGAGATCGACGACTTGCCCGTCGCGGTCGAAGTACTTCGCGCCGACGAGCGGCTGGTATCCGCCGATCCCGTTCTGGTAGAAGCCGAACACCGGGTCGAAGCCGACGACGTCGAGCGAGCCGTCGCCCTTTCGCGTCGTCAGCTTCTTCGCGTACTGCGTCAGCTCCTGGAGGGTCGCCGGCGGCCGCGTGAGGCCGGCCTTCTTGAAGAGCGCCTTGTTGTAGTAGAAGCCGTAGACGTCGGCCAGGAGCGGCAGGGCACACCGCGTGCCCTTGTACTGGGTGTAGTACATCGTCGCCGCCGGGAAGATGCTCGTCGAGATGCCGTCCTTCTTCAGATACGGGCCGAGGTCGATCCAGCCGCCGGACGAGCAGTAGATCCCGACGTTCGACGACGTGAACGAGCTGACGACGTCGGGCGCGTTGCCCGAGCGGAGCGCCGCGATGATCTTGTCGTCGTTGATCGCGCCCACGACCTTGACGGAGACGTTCGGGTTCTTCGGCGTCGTACTCGGCCACGACCTTCTTGAACTCGTTGAGCTCCCGGGCGCTCCAGCCGACCCAGACCGTGAGCGTCGTCGCCTGCGCCTTCCCCGTCGCCGCGGACGACGACACCGCGGCGAGCGAGGCCGCCAGGGCGACGACTGCGAGTGCGACGACGACCGTCGCTGTGCGTCTCATCGGGACCTCCTCTGAACGGGCGGCTGCGGGCATGTCCGCAACCCGTCCTCGACGTTAGGAAACTTTACGAATCAGGAGGCTAGGGATCGGTGGGCTCGTTCGTCAAGATCGTCGGCGCGATCTGGCTGCTTGGTTAACATTCCGAACCTCGATGCCCAGTCGGCCGTACTTCGTCCACCCCCGCGCTCCCGCCGCTTCTGAAGCACCTCAACGAGCGGACGGTGCTCGAGGCGATTCGCTCGGGAGCGCCGATCTCGCGGGCGGAGATCTCACGGCGGGCAGGGATCTCGAAGCCGACGGTCTCGCTCGCGCTCCAGTCGCTCGTCGACGCGGGGCTCGTCCGCGAAGCCGCCGACGGGCCGACCGGCCCGCGCTACGGGGCGGTGTTCTTCGAGCCGGTCCCCGAGGCGGCGCTCGCGCTCGGGCTCGACGTCGGCGGCCGTTTCCTCCGCGGCGCGATCTGCGACCTCCGCGGCGACGTCAGGGCCCGTCTCGACGTCGAGATCGAGGGCGCCGAGGCCGCGCGCGTCCTCGCGCAGATCGCGGAGCTCAAGGCCGCGCTCGTCGAGGCGACCGGCCTCGACGACGCGCTCCTGAACGGCGTCGTCGTCGGCGTGCCGGGGGTCGTCGACCCCGAGCGCCGTGAGATCTCGCTCGCGACGAGCGTCGCCGGCCTGGAGGGGCCGACCTTCGCGGACGCGCTCGAGGCCCGGCTCGGGGTCGAGGTCTGGCTCGAGAACGACGTCAATCTCGCAGCGCTCGGGGAGCACTGGCGCGGGGTCGCGGGCGGCGTCGACGACTTCCTGTTCCTGTCGATCGGCACGGGCATGGGCGCAGGGCTCGTGCTCCGGGGCGAGCTCCACCGGGGCCGCAACGGCGCCGCCGGGGAGGTCGACTTCTCGTTCGTCGGGCTCGACCAGGACGTCGATCCGTGCGCGGGCGCGGTCTCGGCGTTCGCGGCGCGGCTCGCGGCGAGACAGCGCCGAGCCGACGACGCTCGCGCCGCCGTACGGCTCGCGCGACATCTTCGCCGCCGCGAGGGCCGGTGATGCGCTGGCGGAGGCGGTCGTCGCCGAGGTGGCCCGGCGAATCGCCCTGCACATCGTGCCGGTCGCGGCGGTGACCGACGTCTCGCTCGTCGTCCTCGGCGGAGGGCTCGGCAGCAACGGCGACCTGCTGCTCGAGCCGGTGCGCGTGCTGCTCGACCAATGGGTCCCGTACCCGCCGAGCATCGCCGTGTCGTCGCTCGGCGAGGCGGCGGTCCTGAGCGGCGCCCTCGCGCTCGGGCCTGCGCCACGCGCTCGACGACGTCGTCGAGCGACGGGAGCCGGTCGTTCGCGCCTGACGGCGCCGCGGCGACGCCCTTACGCGGCCACGGGCGCGAGCTCGCCCTCGGCCACCGCGGCGACGTCGCGCCGACGCAGGAGGACGAAGAGGAGCACGGCGGCGAGCCCGAGCAGGAGGGCGCTCCCCAGCCAGGCGACGTGGAACCCGTCGACGAGCGCCTGGGACTGCTCGGCCTGGGTCGGCGCGCGGCCGGCCGCGGCGAGCGAGTCGGTGGTCTTGTTGGTCGCGAAGGTCGACAGCAGGGCCAGCCCGACCGCGCCGCCGATCTGCTGCGACGTGTTGAACAGGCCGGAGGCGAGGCCGGCGTCGTCCGACGGGATCCCGCTCGTCGCGATCAGGGTGATCGGCACGAACACGAGCCCCATCCCGAGCGACGTCAGGAGGATGCCGGGCAGCAGGCCCGTCAGGTACGACGAGTCGGGCGTCAGGCGCAGGAAGGTGAGCAGACCGACGAACGCGAGCCCGAGGCCGATGAGCGGCACGTCGCGGGCGCCGAGCGCGGGAACGAGCTTCTGCGAGAAGCCGGCGCTCGCGATCACGCCGAGCGTGAACGGGACGAACGCGAAGCCCGCCTCGAGCGGCGAGAAGCCGAGCACCTTCTGGACGTAGAGCGTGTTGAAGAAGAACATCGCGAACAGGCCCGCCGCGACGACGAACATCGCGACGTTCGCGCCGCGCACCGTCTTGACGGCGAAGATCGAGAGGCGCACGAGCGGCTCCGCGGAGCGCTGCTCGATCAGGACGAAGGCGACCAGCAGCACCGCGGCGAGGGCGAGGAAGCCGAGCACCTCGGCCGAGCCCCAGCCCGACTCGGCGGAGCGCACGATCCCGTAGACGAGCGCGATCAGGCCCGCCGTGACCGTCGTCGCGCCTGCGAGGTCGAAGCTCCTGTGCGCATGCTCGTCCTTCGACTCGGGCACGAAGCGCAGGGCGAAGAGGAAGGTGGCGATCCCGACCGGGATGTTGACGAAGAAGATCCACGGCCAGGAGAGCGTCTCGACGAGGAACCCGCCGAGCACGAGGCCGACCGCGCTGCCGCCGACCGCGATCGCGGCCCAGACGCCGAGCGCCTTCGTCCGCTCCGAGCCCTCGCGGAACGTCGTCGTCACGATCGACAGGGCCGCCGGCGACACGAGCGCGGCGCCGAGCCCCTGGATCCCGCGCGAGACGATCAGCATCGTCTCGCCCGTGGCGATGCCGCACACGAACGAGGCGGTCGTGAACAGCACGAGGCCGGCGAGGAACACGCGCTTGCGCCCGATCAGGTCGCCGGCGCGACCGCCGAGCAGGAGGAATCCGCCGAACAGGAGCGCGTAGGCGTTGACGATCCACTGGAGGCCCGACTCGGAGAGGCCGAGGTCGGCCTGGATCGAGGGCAGGGCGACGTTCACGATCGTCGCGTCGAGGATCGACCATGAACTGCGCCAGGCAGACGAGCACCAGGACGAGCCAGGGGTTGACGCCGTGTGCGCGCGCGTTCACGTTTTCGAGGCTACCGGCGCGAGCCTGCACCGCGGTTCGGCTACCCGCACTCCCGCGATAGGCTCCGGGCATGGAGCTGATCCACACCTGCTACCGCATCACCGACCCCGCGCGGTCGATCGCGTTCTACGAGGCGCTCGGGCTGGAGAAGCGCCGCGAGCTGCCGATCCGCGACGAGGCGATGAACTACTTCCTCGGCGTCCCGGGGAAGCCGCAGCCCGAGCTCGAGCTGACGCACAACTTCGGCGTCGACTCCTACGAGCTCGGCACCGCATACGGGCACATCGCGCTCACGATCGAGTCGATGGACGACACGCTGGCCGCGCTCGCCGAGAAGGGGATCGAGCCTGAGCGGCCGCCGTACTCCGTCCGCGAGGGCGGCTCGCTCCTCTGCTTCGTCCGGGACCCGGACGGCTACCGGATCGAGCTGATCGAGCGCTCCGACTACTGAGCCGCCTGCCGGCGGCTTCGCCGACTCGATCGCGACGTCCCCGGGAGCCGGGTCGTTCATGACAATTTGACAACTACAAAGTTGTTAAGTAGTGTAGCGCTCGTCATTCCTCACACGCCCGGAGGCTCCACATGTCGCTTCCCCACCCGCTCCCCGAGCCCGTCGTCGAGCTGATCGCGCGCCGCTTTCGCGTGATCGGCGAGCCGATGCGGATCCGGATCCTCGACCGCCTGCGTGACGGCGAGGCATCGGTCGCCGAGCTGACCGAGCTCCTCGGCACGTCGCAGCAGAACGTCTCCAAGCATCTCGGCGTCCTCTACGAGGCAGGGATCCTCGGCCGCCGCAAGCAGGGCACGACCACGCTCTACGTGATCGAGGACGAGAGCGTGCTCGGCCTCTGTGAGCAGGTCTGCGGCGGGCTGCGCCGCCAGTTCAGCGACCTCGCCGATCTCGTCGGGGGGTCGTTGCGATGAGCTGCGCACGCCTCTCGCTCGCCCGCGTCCTGTTCGCGCTGGCCGGGACGATGACGCTGACCGCGATCGTCCTCGGCGTCGCCGTCAGCCCGTGGTTCCTGCTCCTCGGCGTCTTCGTCGCCGCCAACCAGTGGCTCTACGCGCTGGTGGGCGCCTGCCCGGCGTCTCTCGTGCTCGGCCGCACACCGTGCTTCTCCGGCGAGGTGACGCGATGACCGCCGTCGGCCCGATCGGACGGCTGGGCCGCTGGACGGCCGGGCACGTCCGGCTCGTCGTCATTGTCTGGGCGGTCGTCGCGATCGGCCTCGGCGCCCTCGCGCCGAGGGCCGAGCACGCCCTCTCGGGCGCCGGCTGGGAAGCGTCGGGCTCGGAGTCCGTCGCCGCTCGCGAAGCGATCGACGCGTCGTTCGCCGGGCAGGGCGGGTACGCCCTCATGGTGGCCGTCCACGGCCCGGGCGACCTCGAGCCGACCGTGGCCGAGGCGACGCGCCTGCTCGAGGCCGATCCCCGCGTCTCCACGGTCGGGCCGCCGCAGGTCTCGAAGGACGGCCGGACGGTCCTGCTGAGCGGCGGCGCGGCCGCGAGCCCCACCGAAATGGTCAGGGCCGCGGACGAGCTCAAGGGGAAGCTCGCCGACCTCTCGCACGGCTCGACGACCGTCAGCCTCACGGGGGCGCCGGGCATGTGGTCCGACTTCAACGAGGCGAACAAGAGCGCGATGATGAAGTCGGAGGTCCTCTCCTGGCCCGTCACGCTCGCGATCCTGCTCCTGGCGTTCGGCTCGCTGGTGGCCGCGGGGCTGCCGCTCCTCCTCACGATCCTCGGGCTGATGGCCTCGGCCGGAAGCCTCTTCTTGATCACGCACCTGTTCGACGTGTCGATCTGGTCGATGAACTTCGCGCTCATGTTCGCCCTGGCGCTCGGCATCGACTACGCGCTCTTCATCGTCGCCCGGTTCCGCGGAGCCCACTTCGGCTCGCAGGTCACGGCCCGCGACGCGGTTGCGGTGACGATGGACACGGCCGGCAAGGCAGTGCTGTTCTCGGGCGTCACCGTCCTGATCTCGCTGTCGGCTGTGATGCTCGTGCCGAGCCCGGCCTTCCGCTCGATGGCGCTCGGGATCATGCTCTCGGTCGCGTTCATCCTGCTCGCCACGCTCACGCTGTTGCCCGCCGTGCTCGCATGGCTCGGCGACCGCGTCGACAGGCTCGCGCTGCCGTGGGTCCATGCCGGGGAGCATCGGTCGCCGCGATTTGCCAGGTGGGGCGAGCTCCTCTGGCGCCGCCCGGCGCTGCTCGGCATCCCCGCGGTCGCGATCCTCGTCCTGCTCGCCCTCCCGGTCCTGCGTCTGGACACCGGAATGCCATCGATCAAGGTCGTCCCGAGGACCGACGGCTCGAGGGTCGGCTACACGCAGGTGCAAGAGGCATTCGGCCCCGGCGCACCGGGGACGCTGCAGGTCGTCTCGCCGGCCGCCGACGCGGCCCGCGCGCAGGCGGTGCTCGAAGCCGACCCGGGGATCGTCGCCGTCACACCGGCACAGCGCTCGGGCAACCGGGCGCTCCTCCTCGCCGTCCCCGCCGCCGACCCGTCCGATCCCGCGGTCGGCTCCACGGTCGACCGGCTCCGCGCCGCGCTGCCCGCGGGCGCGCTGGTCGGCGGCGCCGCTGCGGAGAACCACGACCTCGAGGCGGCGCTCGCCTCGAAGACCCTGCCGGTCTTCGTCGTCGTCCTCGGCCTCGGCTTCCTGCTCCTGCTCGTCGCGCTCCAGGCGCCCCTGATCGCGCTGGCGGGAGTGCTGACGAACCTGCTCGCCACCGCGGCGGCGTTCGGCGTCGGCGTCCTGGTCTTCCAGGACGGCAACCTGCAGGGGCTCCTCGGCTTCGAGTCGCAGGGCTTCCTGAACGCCTGGGGGCCGGTGTTCTTCTTCGCGATGATCTTCGCGATCTCGATGGACTACACGGTGTTCCTGCTCTCCTCGGCGAAGGAGCACTGGGACCGCTCCCACGATGCGCGCGAGGCGATGGTCGGCGGCATGGCCCACTCGGGCCGCACGATCTTCGCGGCCGCGGCCGTGATGGTCGCCGTGTTCTTCACCTTCGCGCTGTCGGGGCCGATCCCCCCGAAGGAGATGGGCGTGATCCTCGGGGTGGCCGTCCTCCTCGACGCGATGCTGATCCGGCTCGTCCTGATGCCGGTGCTGCTCCGCGTGATGGGGCGCCACGCCTGGGCGCTTCCGCACTGGCTCGACCGGCTGCTCCCGGACGTGACCTTCGGCCATTCGTAAGAGGCTCGCACTGCGCGACTCAGCGCGGGCGTGCGAGAATCACATCGTGGCGTACACGATCTTCCACGCCCGCGACCTCGAGTGGCATCCGCGCCGCGAGGGAGACCCGCGGCTCGCGGCGGAGCTGTCCGGGGCGATGACCCGGTCCCGCGCCAACCTGTTTCGCTACCCGCCGGGCGCGATCGGCCGGCGCCACATCGATCCGGTGCAGGAGGAGGTCTTCGTCGTCCTCGACGGCACCCTCACGATCCACATGGGCGAGGGCGACGACCCGGAGCGGCACGAGCTCGCCCCCGGCAGCGTCCTCGTCGTGCAGCCGGGCACGGCGCTCCAGCTCTCCAACCGCGGTGACGAGGAGCTCCGGCTCTTCATCTACGGCGCCCCGCCCGAGCGGGGCGAGGCGACCTTCCTGCCGCCGATCGAGTAGCGCGCCCCGGCAGCCGAACGACGGCTACTCGCCGACGAAGCGGGCGATCCGCGCGGCGATCTCCGGCCCCTTGTCCTCCTGGAGGAAGTGCGCTGCGCCCGTGACGATCTCGGCGGGCAGCGCTCCGGGGATGTGGGCGGCGAGGCGCTCGGCGTGGGCGGGCGAGAAGACGCGGTCGGAGTCGGAGAACAGGACGAGCGTCGGTGCCTCCCAACGTGACAGCGCCGCGCGCACCTCGAGCATCGCGGCGGCGGACGGGTGGTCGGGCTCGGTCGGGACGAGCTCGGGAAAGGCGAGCGGGCCCGCCTTGGCCTCGCCGACCGGGAACGGCGCGTCGTAGCCGCGGACCGCGTCCTCGTCGAGCGGCGACACGCACGACGCCTGCACGAGGCGGCTTGCCACGAGGTCCGCTCCGACCTCGCGGACGAGGGCACGGAAACGGAGCCACGGCTCGGACGGCGCGCCGACACCGACGCCCGAGTTGAGGATCACGACCCGCGCCACTCGCTCGGGGTGCGAGACGGCGAAGCGGAGCCCGATCGGCCCGCCCCAGTCGTGGACGACGATCGTCAGCCGCTCGAGATCGAGCTCGAGCGCGAGGCGCTCGATCGACCTGAAGTGCGTGTCGTACGAGTAGGCGGCCGGCTCCAGCGGCTTGTCCGAGCGGCCGAAGCCGAGGAGGTCGGGGGCGACGACGCGCCCGACCTCGGCGAGTGCCGGGATCATCTTCCGATAGAGGAACCCCCACGTCGGCTCGCCGTGGATCAGCAGCACCGGGTCGCCGGCGCCCTCCTCGACGTAGTGCATCCGCAGGCCGTCCTGCTCGACGTAGCGCGGGGGGAAGGGCCAGCCCGCGAGGCCGCCGAAGCGCTCGTCCGGCGTGCGGTAGGCCGCCACGCGGCCACTCTACGCAACGGCCGTGAGCGAGGCCGGCGCCGGGGTGATCGCCCGCGGACCCGGCACGCAAGACATGACGCGATCTGTTACGATATATCGCGATACAACAGAAAGGAGTACAGATGACGGCATTCGCCATCACCGGCGAGGGGTTTCGCGGCGAGGGATTCAGGCGCCGCGAGGGGATCCGGTTCATGGGCGGGCGCCACGGGCGCCGGCACCATCGCCCGTTCGGCCCCGGCACCGCCTTCGGGCGGCGGGCCGGCCGCGGCGACATCCGCGCCGCGATCCTCGCGCTCCTCGTCGAGGAGCCGATGCACGGCTACCAGATCATCCAGGAGCTCGCCGAGCGGACCGGCGGCGTCTGGCGACCGAGCCCCGGGTCGGTGTACCCGACGCTCCAGCAGCTCGAGGACGAGGAGCTCGTCCGCGAGACCGCGTCGGAGTCCGGCAAGCGCGTCTACGAGCTGACCGACGCGGGCCGCGAGCAGGCGGCATCGACGCCTGCGCCGTGGACAGCGGTCGCCGGCGAGAACGAGAGCGAGCTCGTCGCGCTCCGCGATCTCGCCCACCAGGTGCTCGCCGCGACGCGCCAGGTCGCCCACGCCGGGAGCGCCTCGCAGATCGAGGCTGCCCAGGCCGTGCTGCGCGACGCGCGGCGCGCGCTCTACCGACTGCTGGCAGAGGACGAGGAAACGTCCTAGCCAGGAGAAGGGCGGGGAAGCCGTGTGGCTCCCCCGCCCTTCCCGTCTTCAGTCGATCGCGTGCTTCGCGCGGAAGACCCCGTCCGGATCCACCTCGGCCCGGATCTCGGTGAGCCGGTCGTAGGCCCCGCCCGGGTACAGCGTGCTGCCCGCCACGCCGGTCTCGGCGAAGTTGAAGTACGTGCTGCGTGAGAGCCACGGCTCGACGGCGGAACGGATCGCTGCGATCCGCTCGCCGGTCGCCGCGGCGGCCGCGGGGACCGGCGCCATGCCCACGGAGTACATGGCGTACGGCGCCTCGAAGTGCGACAGGACGCCGCCGTTCGGATCGGGGCGGCCGAGTGCGCCTTCCAGGTGCCGGATCTCGACGGAGAGCAGCGGGGCCGTCCCGTCCATCGCGGCGGCCTCGACGACCGCGGAGGCTGCGGCCGCGTCGAACCCGTCGAGCATCCAGCCCTCGCCGCGGCCGGGAACCGGCCCGGGCGGGTCCTGGTGGAGCTGCGTGAGCGCACCGGCGGGCGTGACGGCGAAGGTGTCGATCGCCGGCTCGAGGTCGCGAAGCGGCCGGAGCAGCTCGCGCCCGTCCCGCTCGGTCGCCGAGGAACGCGGCCTCGACCACGACGACCTGACGGCCACGGAGAGGCTCGGGCATCTCCGGGATCGGCGGGATCTGGAGCAGGCGGCCGATCGACGTGACCTCCTCCGGTGCGTCCCTCGTCCAGTCGGCCCAGGCGCCGAGCACCTCGGTCGCGCGGTCGATCGGCCAGATCAACCATCCCGCATACGCCTCGGTGACCGGGTAGAGCGCGAGCTCGACCTCGGTGACGATGCCGAAGCTGCCCCCGCCGCCTCGCAGCGCCCAGAACAGGTCCGCGTTCGTCTCGGGGTCGGCGCGGAGCACCTCGCCGTCGGCCGTCACGACCTCGGCCGAGAGGACGCTCGACGAGGACAGGCCGTGCTTGCGCGCGAGCCATCCGATCCCGCCGCCGAGGGAGTAGCCGACGACCCCCACGTCGTGGGCGGAGCCGTGGAGCGCGGTCAGCCCGTGCGGGACTGCCGCCTCGACCACGTCGGCCCAGATCGTGCCCGCAGCGACCCGGGCAACGCGCGCCGCCGGGTCGACCTCGACGCCGGTCATCCGGGCCGTGTTGACGAGCAGCGTGCCGTGGAGGGGCGTCGCCGGGGCGCCGTGACCCGTGCCCTGGACCGCGATCCGGAGCCCGAGCTCGCGTGCGTAGTCGACCGCGGCGACCACGTCGTCGACGGTCTCGGGCAACGCGACGGCCGCGGGGCGCTGGTCGACGGCGAGGTTCCACGCACGGCGGGCCTCGTCCCAGCCGGGCTCACCCGGGAAGACGAGGACGTCCGGAGATGCGGCGGTGCGGTACGGGGTGCGGATGGAGGTCAGCTGGGACATGTGTTCTCCTCGTGCATGCGTTGTCGTGCACCCAGGCTGACTGCGCGGGTTCGCCCGGACGGTGCGGTTCTCCGCACGGCCCGCGGGCGTCAACCGGCGTCTTCGCTCAGAGCCGCCGCGCGAGCGCCTCGGCCGCGTCTGCGGTCAGGCGCTCGGCATCCGCGAGAGCGACGTCGACCGACCCTGCGAGCTGGACCAGCGTGAGGCAGGGGACGTCGTCGGGAACCGCGTCGCGGTCTGCGTCGCCGGTGACGACTCCCGCGGGCGCGCCGAGTCGTCGTGCCTCGGCCAGGACGTGCCCCACGACCTTCCCCGCGAACGAGGTGGCGTCGACGCGGCCCTCGCCCGTGAGCACGAGCGACGCCGAGGCGACGGCCTCGCACAGCCCGACCGTGTCGGCGACGAGCGCTGCACCCGGGACGAGCCTCGCGCCGAGCGCCGCAAGCCCGCCGGCGAGCCCGCCCGCCGCGCCCGCCCCGGGGACTGCCCGCACGTCGACCCCGCGCTCGTCCCGGTACCGGCCGGCGAGCTCGTCGAGCCGCCGCTCGAGCTCCGCGACCGCATCGTCGTCGGCGCCCTTCTGCGGCCCGTAGACACGGGCGGCGTCGATGAAGCCCGTCGACACGTCGCACGCGACGACGACGTCCGCTCCGCGGAGGTCGAAGTCGAGCGCTTCGAGCGCGCCGAGGCCGCCGTCGACGGTGGCCGAGCCGCCGACCGCGACGATCGCGCGGCGCACGCCCGCATCGAGCGCGGCACGAAGCAGCTGGCCGGTGCCGAACGTCGTCGCCTGGAGCGGGTCGTTGCGGCCGGCGACGAGCGCCAGGCCGCTCGCCCGGGCCATCTCGACGACCGCGGTATCGCCGCGCAGCCCCCACTCGGCGTCGACCGGCTCGCCCAGGGGCCCGGTCACCCGTGTGCGTCTCCGGTCGGTCGGCTCGGGGCAGAGGACGTCGAGCGTCCCCTCGCCGCCGTCCGCGAGGGGCAGGAGCATGGCGGCTCGGCCCGCGCGCTCGACGCCCGCCGCGAGTGCGCCCGCGGCTTCGCGCGCAGTCATCGTGCCGCGGAACTTGTCCGGGCAGCAGAGGACGGCCCCGGGGTCGGTCACGTCGTCCGCATCAGCACCGCGGCGCGCTCGGCGACCATCACGGTCGGCCAGTTCGTGTGACCACGCGGGAGCGCCGGGATGACGGAAGCGTCGACGACGCGCAGGCCGTCGATCCCGCGGAGGCGGAGATCCGGGGTCACGACCGCGTCGTCGTCCCCGCCCATCCGGCAGGTGCCGACGGGGTGATAGAGCGTCTGCGACCGCGCGCGGAGATGGGCTGCGAGGGCCTCGTCGTCGACGGCTTCGGCGCCGGGGAGCAGCTCGCCGGTGACGCGACCGGGAGAGGGGAGGTGCCGAGGACCCGACGGGCAAGCCGTACCCCTCCATCAGCGTCCGCTCGTCGTGGCCGTCCGGGTCGCTCAGGTACCGCGGATCGATCTCCGGTGGCGCAAGCGGGTCGGCGGAGGCGAGTCGGACCTCGCCGACGCTCTGCGGCTGCAGCAGCACGGCGGCGACGGTGACGCCGTCCTGCGAGGGCGGCACGAGCCCTTCCTCCTCGAACAGCACCGGCGCGAAGATCAGCTCGACGTCGGGGGCTCTGGCGGCCGGGTCGACCCGGACGAACGCCGCGGCCTCCGCGACGTTCGACGTGAGCGGCCCGCGTCGCAGCGTGAGCCAGGCGACCACGTGCCGCGGCCGCTCGGCGCTGTAGAGGGTCTCGGCGTCCACCGCGGCGAGGATCCCGTTGGCCAGGTGGTCGCGGAGGTTCCGTCCGACCGCGGGCGAGGCGTGGACGACCGCGATCGCATGGCGCTCGAGCTCCTCGCGCGGACCGATTCCCGAGAGCAGGAGCAGCTTCGGCGTGTCGATCGCTCCCGCCGCCAGGACGACCTCGCGCGCCGCGTGTGCCTCCTCCTCGTCGTGGGTGTCATCCAGCCGATACGCGACGCCCCTGGCCCGGCCCCCGTCGACCAGCACGCGCGTCGTGCGCGCCCGCGTCAGGAGCGTCAGGTTCGGTCGGCGCAGCGCCGGGCGGAGATAGCCGTCGACGACGCTGTAGCGGCGCCCGCGCCGGATCGAGACCGGCGTGAGGCCGGCGCCCTCGTTGTCCGCGCCGTTGAGGTCGGACGCGGGCGGGATGCCCGCGGCGGCGGCCGATGCGAGGAAGTCGAAGGTGAGCGGGCTCGGGCGCCGCTGCCCGGCACGCGGGAAGTGCAGGTCGCTGCGCTCGTACGCGGACGCGACGTCCTCCCAGCCCCAGCCTCGCGGCCATGCGTCGTGGTCTGCGCGGTGGCCGCGGATCGCCATCATCGCGTTGATCGACGCCGAGCCGCCGACCACCTTGCCGCGGGGGAACACGAGCCGCCGCCCGTCGAGTGCCGTCTGAGGAACGGTGTCGTAGCCCCAGTCGAGCGGGGAGCGGAACAGCTTCGAGAAGGCGGCCGGGACGCGAACGTGGAGCTTCCGGTCTCCAGGGCCTGCCTCGATGAGCAGCACGCTCGTGTCGGGGTCCTCGGTCAGGCGCGCGGCGAGCACGCAGCCCGCCGACCCGGCGCCGACGATCACCACGTCGTGCACGTTGCGAAGCATAGGACGGTTGTGAAGCGTCGAAGCCGGAGGGCGGGTGCACTCCGCACCACTGTCGAGCGCGTGGGCTCGACCTGCGAGGACATGCAGGAGACTCCCGGCTGCTCAGCCGGCCTCGAGCAGGTGCTTCAGCCGCTGGAAGTCGCCGCGTGCGCGTCGCTCGGCCGCCTTGCGCACGAGCGGGCCGCCGAGGCCGAGGAGCTTCCCCGCCTCCGCCTCGGCCTCGAGGAGGAGGAGCGTCCCGTCGCCGGCGGGCTCGAGCACGTGTCGGATCGAGGCCTGCACCGGCCCGGAGACCGTCCGCAGCGAGAGCTCGCGCCCCGGCTCCGCTGCCGTCGTCTCGATGGTCGACACGGCCCGCTTGCCGAGGAACGAGCGCACCTCGGTGAACGTCGCTCCGACGATCAGCGGCCCACCCGGCGCGTCGCGCACCTCCTCGACGTCACCTTGCCAGTCCGGTAGATGGGCCGGGTCCGCGAGGTAGGCGTAGACCTCCGCCGGCGGCCGTTCGATCTCGACCGCCAGCTCGTATCTCATCCCATTGCGATCCAGTCGATCGTCTTCGACGCAAGCCGGTCGAGCGCGGCGACCGAGAGCTCGAGGTGCTCGGGCTTCGTGTCCTCGAGCTTCGTGTGCGAGAGGCCGCGCAGGCTCTGCACGAACAGCATGACGGTCGGGACGCCGGCGCGCGAGACCTCCGCCGCGTCGTGGAGCGGCCCCGACGGGAGCCGGTGCGACGTGCCGGTCACGTCGCGGATCGCCTCGTCCGCGAAGCCGATCAACGTCTCGTCGAAGAGGATCGGCTCGATCGACCAGATCCTCTCCCACGCGACCTCGATCTGCTCCTCCTCGGCGAAGCGCGCGCGAGAGCTCCTGCGCCCGCGCGAGCATCGCGGCGAGCTTGCCCGCGTCGAGATGGCGCTGGTCGAGCAGCTGCTCGGCGGTCTCGACGACCGACGTCACGATCCCCGGCCTGCAGACGACCCCGCCCGAGGTGCAGACGGCGCCGTCCCCCGTTTCGTGCGCGATGCCCCGAATCGCGAGCGCGAGCTTGGCCGCGCCGGCGAGCGCGTCGCGGCGGCTGGTCCATCGGCGTCGAGCCCGCGTGCGCCGCCTGGCCCGTCCACGTGATCCGGTTGCGTTCGACGCCGAACGTGCCGAGCACGGCCCCGAGCGGGAGATCGAGCGACTCGAGCACCGGGCCCTGCTCGATGTGGAGCTCGAGGTAGGCCGCCGCGCTCTCGAGCTCGGCGCGAGCGTCGAGCGCCCGGTCGAGATCGACGCCGAACGCGCCGAGCGCGTCGGGGAGCGAGACGCCGTCGCGGTCGACGAGCCTGCGCAGCTCGTCCTGGTCGGCCATCGAGCCGGCGGCCGCCGACGAGCCGAACAGCGATCGGCCGAAGCGCGCGCCCTCCTCGTCGGCCCAGTCGACGAGGCGGACCGTGACGGCCGGCGTCCCGTCCTCGGCGATCCGGCGGAGGACCTCGGCGCCGGCGAGCACGTTGAGGCAGCCGTCGAGCCAGCCGCCGTTGGGCACCGAGTCCATGTGGCCGCCGATCAGCACTGCGCGCTCCGAGTCGCCGCGCAGCGTGTACCAGTCGTTGCCGGCCGCGTCGCGCTCGACCTCGAGCGGGAGGTCGGCGAGCGACTCGGCGAGCCAGGCCCGCGCCCGCGCCCAGGTGTCGGTCCACGCGACGCGCTGCGCGCCGTTCTCGTCGCCGGTCAGCGACCGGAGCTCGCGCAGACGAGCGACGACGCGTGCGGGATCGAGCGGCACGGCGCGAGCTTAACCCAGGACGGCGGGCGAGCATTCGCCGCTCCGCGACGCGTGATAGGCATCCCGAGTGCGTTCGGCGGTCACGAGCGTCCTCGTCGGCCTCTTCGTGCTCGGCGCGTTCTGCGGGGTTGTCGGGAGCTCTACAAGTGGGTCTGGGAGACCGACCGAGCTGGACGCGCCCGTTCGTCGTCGACGACGTCACGATGCCGCACGCTGCACGGACATCGTGGCGCGCTCTGGGAGCCGGCGCGCGGCGCCAGCGACCGAGCGCTCGCTCCGCGTCCTCCTGGACAACGCGCTGTTCACGGCGAAGGAGGCGGCCGTCGGGTTCGTCATCGGGAGCGGTCATCGGCTTCGCGCTCGGTGTCGTCTTGCACCACTTGCTCGTCCTGCGCCGCGGCCTGCTGCCGTACGTCGTCGCCTCGCAGACGGTGCCGATCCTCGCGATCGCGCCGATGGTCGTGATCTGGCTCGGCGGCGAGGGGCTGCCGTCTGGATGCCGGTCTCGGTGATCGCCGCGTACCTGACCTTCTTCCCCGTCGCGGTCAACACGCTGCGCGGCCTCGACGTCGGCCGAGCCGCGCGCGCTCGAGCTGATGCGCTCCTACGCGGCCGGGAGCTGGAGCACGCTCTGGAAGCGTGCAGGTTCCCGCCTCGCTGCCGTATCTCTTCGCCGCGCTTCAAGGTCGCCGCGACCGCGAGCGTCGTCGGCGCGATCATCGGCGAGCTGCCCTCGTCGATCCAGGACGGCCTCGGCGGCGCGATCCTCAACTTCGACCAGTACTACTCGATCGAGCCGGAGGAGCTCTGGGCGACCAACCTCATCGCCGCGGTCCTCGGGATCCTGTTCTTCCTCGTCGTCGCGCTCGCCGAGCAGCCTCGTCGTCCACCGGCCGCCGGAGCAGGTCGGGTGACGCGGGGACGGGCACGCCCCGCCGCGGTCGCGATCCAGCGCATCTCGAAGATCTTCCGCGCAGGCGGGACGCACGCGCTCGAGGACATCGACCTCGAGATCGCGCCGGGCGAGTTCGTCTCGCTGATCGGGCCCTCGGGCTGCGGCAAGTCGACGCTGCTGCGCGTGATCGGCGACCTCGATCGAGCCGACCGAGGGCGACGTGCTCGTCAGCGGCAAGTCCGCCCAGCAGGCGCGACTCGACCGCGACTACGGGATGGTCTTCCAGGAGGCGGTGCTGTACGACTGGCGCACCGTCGCGAAGAACATCGCGCTGCCGCTCGAGCTGATGGGCTGGGACGCGCGCCAAGCGGAACGCGCGCGTCGGCGAGATGCTCGAGCTCGTCGAGCTGACCGGGTTCGAGAAGCACCAGCCGTGGCAGCTCTCGGGCGGGATGCAGCAGCGGGTCGCGATCGCGCGGGCGCTGTCGTTCGACCCGGCGCTCCTCCTGATGGACGAGCCGTTCGGTGCGCTCGACGAGATGACCCGCGAGCGGCTCAACCTCGAGCTGCTCCGCATCTGGGAGGAGACGGGCTCGACGGTGGTCTTCGTCACCCACTCGATCTCCGAGGCGGTGTTCCTGTCGACGCGCGTCGTCGTCATGTCGCCGCGGCCGGGCCGGATCGCGGGCATCGTCGCCGATCGACCTCGCCCAGCCCCGCACGGTGAGACGCGCGAGGAGCCGCGGTTCTTCGAGCTCGTCACCGAGGTGCGCGAGCTGCTCCGCGGCCGAGGCGGCCCGGCAGGCGACGGAGCAGGCGGGCAGCGCCGAGAGGGCGAGGCGTGAGCATCTGCACGCTTCGCCCGCGAGTGGGCACCGGCGCTCGTCGTCCTCGTGCTCGGCGCTCGTCGGTGTGGGAGCTCCTGATCCGCGCCTTCGGCATCCAGAGCTTCCTGCTCCCGAAGCCGTCGGAGATCGCTGCAGGCGTTCTGGGACGAGCGCGACGCGCTCTGGACGCGCGGGGTGGTACACGTTCACGGAGGCGTTCTGGGGCTTCGTCGTCGGATCGGCTCGTCGGGATCGCTCTGCGCGCTCGTGCTCGCGCGGTTCCGCTCGGTCGGCAGCGGCGCTGATGCCGTACTTCATCGCCGCGAGCGCGATCCCGATCATCGCCTTCGCGCCGATCGCGAACGCCTGGTTCGGGATCGAGAAGGGCTCGAAGATCTTCATCGCGGCCGTGCTCTGCTTCTTCCCCGTGCTCGTCAACACGCTGCGCGGGCTGACCTCCGTCGCGCCCGGCGTCGATCGAGCTGATGCGCTCCTACGCCGCCGGCGACGTGGCCGTCTTCCGGCGCGTCCGGATCCCGACCGCGCTGCCGTTACGTCTTCACCGCCCTGAAGGTCGCGAGCGTGCTCGCCATGATCGGCGCGATCGTCGGCGAGTACTTCGGCGGCTCGCAGGAGCAGCTCGGGATCCAGATCAAGAACTCGGCCGCGCTGTTCCGCTTCGAGTACGGCCTGGGCGGCGATCGTCGTGGCATGCCTCCTCGGCATCGCGCTTCTACCTGGCCGTGGTCGCTGGCCGAGCGTGTCGTGACGCTGCGTTGGCATCCCGTGCCGCGCGAACGGCGCCGCGGACGATGAGATGGTCGACGACAACGACGACGGACGAAGGAGGGCGTATGTGAAGAAGCGCGCATCGTGCATCGCGCTGGCGGCGGTGGATCGTCGTCGCCGCGACGGCGCTCGCGCTCGCGTCGGGCTCGGCACGCCGGCCGACGCGGCCAAGGCGGACAAGGTCACGCTCCAGCTCAAGTGGGTGACGCAGGCGCAGTTCGCCGGCTACTACGCGGCAGCGGCGAAGGGCTACTACAAGCAGTTCGGCCTCGACGTCACGCTCAAGCCGGGCGGCCCGGACATCACGCCGGAGCAGGTCGTCGCCTCGGGCCAGGCGCAGTTCGGCCTCGACTGGCTGCCGACGCTCCTCGCGACCCGTGACAAGGGCGACGACCTCGTCAACATCGCCCAGGTGTTCACACGCTCGGGGATGACCGAGTTGACGTGGAAGTCGAGCGGGATCAACACGATCAAGAAGATGGAGGGCAAGAAGGTCGGCGTCTGGTGCTGCGGGAACGAGAACGAGCTCTACGCGGCGCTCGTCAAGAACGGCATCGACCCGAAGAACACGAGCGACGTCACGATCGTCAACCAGCCGTTCGACATGAACGCTGTTCCTCCAGAACCAGGTCGACGCTGCCGCGGCGATGACGTACAACGAGCTCGCGCAGGTGCTCGAGACGAAGAACCCGAAGACCGGGAAGCTCTACAAGCTCACCGACCTCAACGTCATCACGATGGAGAAGGCCGGCACGGCGATGCTCGAGGACGGCATCTTCGTCAACGGCGACTGGATCAAGGACGCGAAGAACCAGGACATCGCGAAGCGAGTTCCTCGCGGCGTCGTTCAAGGGCTGGGCGTACTGCCGCGACCACCACGCAGCGTGCGTCAGCATCGTCGCTCAAGAACGGCACCGACGCTCGGCGAAGGGCCACCAGACCTGGCAGATGAACGAGATCAACAAGCTGATCTGGCCGAGCTCGCTCGGCGTCGGCGTCATGAACCCCGTCGCGTTCGCGCGGACGGCTGCGATCGCCAAGCAGTTCAAGGTGATCAAGAAGCCCGCGCCGAAGGCTGCGTACCGCACCGACCTCGCCGAAGCGGCGAACGCGATGCTGCAAGGTGCAGGGCGTCGAACATGACCGGCAAGACCTGGAAGGCCGTCGTCGTCACGGTCACGCCGGGCGGCAAGTAGACTGGAAGTCGAGGCAGAGCGCCCGCCCCGGGTCGCGACGGCCCGGGGGCGATCGGAGTCGGAGAGGAGGCCCTGATGTCCGTACTGATCAAGGGCGGCCGCATCGTCACGGCGGCCGACTGACTACGTCGGCGACGTCTTCGTCGACGGCGAGCGGGTCTCCCTGCTCGGTGGCGCTCGACATCGCCGCCGACACGGTGATCGACGCGACCGGGAAGCTCGTGCTCCCCGGGCGCGATCGACCCGCACACGCATCTCGACATGCCGTTCGGCGGCACGACGACGATCGACGACGTCACGTCCGGGTCACACCGCGGCGGCATTCGGCGGCACGACCTGCCACGTCGACTTCTGCATCCAGGGGCAGGGGCAGTCCTTCGCCGAGGCGCTCGGCGACTGGCACGAGAAGCGCGATGGCAAGGCGATCATCGACATGGGCTTCCACATCGCCGTCACCGACCTCTCCGAGCCGGCGGCGCGCTCGAGGAGCTCGCGACGCTCCCGGCGCAGGGCGTCACGTCCTACAAGCTCTTCATGGCGTACAAGGGCGCGCTCCAGGTCGACGACGAGACGCTCTTCCGCACGATGCAGGTCGCGGCGAGACCGGAGCGCTCGTGATGGTGCACGCCGAGAACGGCGACGCGATCGACGTGCTCGTCAAGGAGGCGCTCGCCGCCGGCAACACCGCGCCGCACTACCACGCCCTCACGCGGCCGCCCGAGCTCGAGGGCGAGGCGACGAACCGCGCGATCCAGCTGGCCCGCATCGCGGGCTGCGCCGCTCTACGTCGTCCACGTCACCTGCAAGGAGGCGGTCGAGCCGATCATGCTCGCCCGCGAGAAGGGCTGGGACGTCTGGGGCGAGACGTGCACGCAGTACTTCTTCATCGACATCACGTTCTCGAGCGGCCCGACTTCGAGGGCGCGAAGTACGTCTTCTACGCCGCCCCCGCGCGCCGAAGGCGAACCAGGACGTGCTCTGGGACGCGGTGCGGACCGACGTCCTCTCGGCGATCTCGACCGACCACTGCGCCTTCCTCTGGGACGGCCAGAAGACGCTCGGCAAGGACGACTTCTCGAAGATCCCGAACGGCGGGCCGGGCCTCGAGAATCGGCTGCAGATGATCCACCACTTCGGCGTCGGCGAGGGCCGGATCACGCTCAACCGGATGGTCGAGCTGCTCTGCACGAACCCGGCGAAGCTCTTCGGCCTCTATCCGCGCAAGGGGACGATCGCCCCGGGCTCCGACGCCGACCTCGTCATCTTCGACCCGTCGAAGCGGAAGACGACATCACCGCCGCCGACCAGCACTCGAAGACGGACTACAACCTCTACGAGGGCACCGAGGTGACGGGCGACGTCGACACGGTGCTGGTCCGCGGGCACGGTCGTCGTCGACGACGGCGAGCTCCGGGTCGAGCCGGGGTTCGGCGCAGTTCGTCGAGCGCGCGAAGTTCGGCGAGGAGCTGCACCCGGCGGCCGCTACCGCCTGAACGGCTACGGGACGAGCACGAGCTTCGTGCCGCCGGCGCCCTCTGCCTGGCGCTGCCACGCGGAGGCGACGTCGTCGAGCGGCAGGCGCTCGACGTCGAACACGATCTCGCCGGCCGTGACGTGGCCGACGAGGCGGTGGTAGTGCTCGGTGAGCTCGTCCTCGGGCACCGCGAAGTTCGTGTGGCCGAGAATCGAGAGGTTCTTGAAGCGCACGGGGCCGGACGCGAGCTCGGCCGTCGCGCCGGCCGACTGGCCGAGGTTGACGATCGTCGCCCGCGGGGTCGCCGCCTGCACCGCCGCCACGAGCGGTGCTCCCCAGACGGGATCGAAGACGTAGCTCGGGCCGCCGCCGCCGAATGCGTCCTTGAACGCGGTGACGAGGTCGTCGGCGTCGAGGCGCACGGTGGCGTCCGCGCCGAGCTCGGCCGCGCGCGCGAGGCCGTTCTCGCTGCGACCCGCCGCGACGACCCGGGCGGCGCCGAGCAGCTTCGCCGCTTGCACCGCCACGAGCCCGACCGCGCCGGTCGCGCCGAGGACGAGGACGTTCTCGCCGCCGGAGAGCGGCGCGCGCCACGCGAGGGGAAGCCAGCCCGCGAGCCCTGCGATCCCGAGCCCGGCCGCGACCGCCGGGTCGGCACCCTCCGGTACCGGGATCGTCATCGAGTCTCCGATCGCGACCCGCTCGGCCATGGCGCCGTTGGCCGTCCGGCCGAGCGCGCCGCCGAACACCCACACGATCCTGCCGTCGGCCGTCCGGCCGACTCCCTCGCAGCCGGGCACGTACGGGAGCTCGGGATGACCCGTGGCAAGGACGCCGCGCGAGACGGCGAGGTCGATCGGGTTGACGGGCGCCGCGAGGACGTCGACGATGCCGCCGGACGGCTCGGCCACCTCGTCGATCGCCGGCGCCGAGCCCACCTCGCGGATCACGGCGGCCTTCATGTGGCGGAGCCTAGTGGAGCGGCCCGGGTCGACGCAGGCGGCAGCAAGAGTTGCCGGCCTGCCGGCGAGGGCGACTCGTCACGAGTCGCCCTCGCCTCCCCCCGGAACTGCGACGAACCGGGTCGTGCTAGTGCGACTTGCCGTAGGGCGGGCCCGCGACGTCGTCGATCCTCCAGATCTCACCGGTCAGCGTGACGACGAACGCGCTGGTTCCGATGATCTCGAGCGAGGTCGGCCGGTCGAGGCCGGTCGCGATCGGCGTGAAGGTGCCGTCGTCGTTCACACCGACCAGACTGCCGGTGTTCGGGTCTGCGGGCGTGCCCGGGATATCGCCCGTGTGATGGCCCTGCGAGAGTGCGAAGAGCCCTCGGCCGCGGCCCCGTTCCACGTCCACGAGCAGTGGAGCGCCGGCCGCCACCGTCGTGGTGCTGGTCGACCCAGGGCGGAACGACACGACCTTCCCGTCCGCAGGATTGTGAGGCAGCGGGCCTGCCTCGGCCATGTACACGGTGTCGCCCGACACCGCCAACCCGGTCGGCACGACGTTGCCGAGCGCGATCATCTCGCTGACGTCGCCGCCGCGCGTGACGTTGTAGACGCGGTTGTGGTGGCCATCGGTGACGAGGAACCCGCCCCGGAACGGCTCGAGCGAGTACTGGACACCGGTGGGGACGAAGATCTCGGCGTTCGGCGGGTTGTCCACGGCGAACTGACCGATGTCCGCGATCGGGGTGAAGTGGCTCGGCCCGTCCATTCGGTAGATCCCGACGATGCTGTTGCCGCCGACGTCGGATCCGACGACGGTGACCAGGGCGTACGCCGTGTTGCCGATGAACGCGACGTCCATCGCTCCACCGAGCCCGACTGCCGGCAACTGCGTCGGCAGCCCGGTGGCGAACGTCGTCCTCGCGCCCGTGCTCGGGTCGACGCGCGAGATGCTCCCGGTGAGGCTCTCGGTCACGTAGAGCGCGCCGTCCGGTCCGACGGTGCTGCCGGACCCACCCTGCAGGCCCGAGACGAGGAGCCTGCCGGTCGACGGCGCCGCGGGAGCTGAAGCGCTTGCGGCGAGTGCCACCACGAGAGCGGCGACGAGCGTCAGCAGTGCACGGAAACCTCGCATCTGGATTCCCCCCTTGTCAGGCCGCGATGGCGGCCGGGTCGGGCCGCACGATCACCGTGTCGGCCACCTTGACGATCTCGTCGACGGGCAGGTCCGCGGCGGCGGCATGGCGGCGGATCGCCTCCGGGCTCGACGCCTGGTAGATGCACACCGTCCCCACCGTCCCGTCGAGCTCTTCGAGCACGTAGCTGCGGATCCAGGCGATGTCGTCCGGCATCCGGTCGCCCTCGGTGGTCGAGCGGGCCGCGGCTTCGGTCAGGTCGTCCGCGGTTCGCCAGCCGTTGCGCCTCAGGATCACGTAGGTCTCCATCCGCTCCTCCTCGTCGCTTGACCCAGTCGACGGTAGGGCGAGGGACGTCGCCCGGAATCGGCGGAACTACCTAGGTTTGGCGTCGGCGTTACCGGTCTTCGAGGAGACCGAGCCGCCCCGCTTGGGCGACGGCCTCGCCGCGGGTGCGCGCGTCGAGCTTGCGCAGGATCGACGACACGTGGTGATCCACGGTGCGGCGGGAGAGGTGGAGCCGCTCGGCGATGTCGGCGTTGCGTAGGCCGGTGGCGACGAGGGTCAGCACCTCGATCTCCCGGACGGTCAGCCCGGCGGCGTTGGCGCGGGTCGTGCGCCGCGGTCCGCGTGGGATGTCGCGCCCGCCGAGCCGGCGCAGGCGGTGTGAGACAACCGTGACCGCGGCGCGCGCCCCGAGCGCGTCCAGCTCCGAGAGCGCCGTGCGAAGCGCATCCTCCGTGCCGACGTCCGCACGGGCGAGCGCCGCCTCGTACGGCCGCTTGCACTCCGTCCACGCTTCCGCGGCCGTCTCGAAGTCACCCGACAGCTCGAGCCCGTACGGGCCTGCGTCCGCGACGAGCGGCGCCTCGTGGATCCCCGCGCGCCGCCGCCAGGCCTGGAGCTCGACGACGATGTCCGCGGCCCCGATTCGCGTCGCGATCTCGAGCGAACCGTCGGTGGCGGCGCGGGCCGCCTCGGTGTCCCCCCGAAGCCATGCCGCCTCCGCCCCCGCGAGGGCGACCGGGTGCATCCTCGGGAGCTCGCCGGTGGAATCCGCCAACTGCCGCGCCTCCTCGATCAGCGGCGCGACGCCGGGATCGCCCCGCCGAGCACGCACCCGCGCGAGCACCGCGAGCGAGAGCGTCGTCGGGAAGGTCGAGACGGCGCGGCGACCGAGCACGATGCGCGCGGACTTCGTGGCGTCGGTCCAGCGGCCCTCGTTCAGCTCGAGGAGGGAGCGGACGGCGACGAGGTACAGCTCGATCAGCTCCACACCGTGGGCATGGCAGTACTCGAGACCTGCGTCGATCTCGCCGAGCGTGAGGAACGACTCGGCGGCGATCGCCTGGAGCCCGCTCTGCTCCGCGAGCGCACGCGCGCGCAGCACCGTCTCCTTCCCCTGCGCGCGGTCGGCGTCGTACTCGCATCGGCCGCGGGCGAAGAGCGCGTGCGCGAGCGCGGCGGGATCGTCCGTGCGCGAGGCGAGCTCGTCGGCATGTGTGGCCCACTCGAGCGCGCCGACGCCGTCCGACGAGGAGTGGCAGAGAAAGGACATCGTCGCGTAGGCGTGGACGAGCTCCGGCCCCGCGGGGAGGGACTCGAGCACGTCGATTGCCTCATGCGCGACCGGACGGGCCTCGGCCCCGCGGCCGGGGCACCAGAGGATGTTCGCCAGGCGCGTGAGCGTCTCGCCCTGTCGCCGCGTGTCGCCCTGCGTGCGATACAGGGCCGAGGCCTCCCGGAGGGCGCCGATCGCATCGTCGGCCTGGTCGGTCAGATAGCACTCCTCCGCTCGGCGCCGGAGCAGCGAAGCGACCTCGTCGGAGTGCAGGCCGTCGGAGAAGCGGAGCGCTCGGGCGAGCTGGTCGGCCGCCTCCCGGTGTGCTCCGACCGACGAGGCGTAGTCGGCCGCGAGCGGTGCGAGCTCGAGCACAGCGTCCCTGTCACCGGCCGCCTCGGCGTGGTGCGCCAGTCGGGCGAGGTCGCGGTCTCCGCGCCGCCGTGCGAGGAGCGCGTCGAGGGCGACGCGATGCAGGCTGCGTGCGCGGGCCGGTGGGATCGACCCCTCGACGGCGAGGCGGGCGAGCTCGTGCCGGAACGAGATGTTCTCGCCCACCGAGACGAGCACGCCGGAGGCGATGCAGTCGTCGAGCCGCGCGTCGAGCGCGCCCGAGAGCGTCTCGAGAAGCCAGGTCTCCGCGTGCGGCGGCGCGATGGCGACCGCGTCGAGAACGGCCCGCGCGTCCGCCGAGAGCCGTCCCGTGCGGGCGAGGACGGCATCCCGGACCGTCGCCGGGATCTCCGTTCCACCCGAGGCGAGCACCTCCGTGACGAAGAATGCGTTGCCCGCAGTCGTCCGGTGCAGCTCCAGCGGGTCGATCCCGGAGGGCTCGGCGAGTTGCGCGACCGCGTCGGGCGAGAGCGGAGACAGCGGAACACGCCGCAGGGAGACCGCCGATGCGAGCTCGCCGAGCATGAGCCGAACGGGATGACGTGGGTCGAGCTCTTCCTCGCGGTAGCTGACGGCGAGTACGGCGCGGACCGTCTCGATGCGGCGAGCGACGAGTCGGAGGACGTCGAGCGTCGCCTCGTCGGCCCAGTGGATGTCCTCGACCACGAGGATCGTCGGCCCCCTGTCGAAGCTCGTCGAGCAGCGCCGTGGAGACCGCATAGGGGACCGGGTCCCCGCGCAGGAGCTCGCGCAACGCATCACCCGTCGTCGGCCGCGATGTCGTGGAGCGGGCCGAGCGGTTGCGGCGTCAGCAGCGCGTCGCACATCCCTCAGAAGACCCGTGGCGATCCGGCGTGGGGCTCAGCAGAAGGCCGGAGGAGCGCCGTCTTCCCGGCGCCCGGCCTCGCCCGTGACCACGCGAACCCACCGTGGCCGGAAGCGGCCTCGGCGAGTGCGGACTCGAGAGCATCGCGACCTCGTGCTCGCGCTCGACCAGCTCGAGGCTGTCGGGGTGACGCTCCGCGATCGTCGACGTATCGAGCTGCATCGTGCCGCGCCTCGACGTGCTTACCGCGACGGGGGTGCGGTCGACCCTGCCACGGCCGCGGCGAACATGCTGAACCGGGCGACACGGGCGAGCACGACGTCGCGCGCCTCCTCTGGATCTCGGAGCCCCCGAGCAAGCACCTCGCTCACGAGCAACGGACTCCCGACGCTGCCGCATCGACCGCCATCCACCGATCGTACGCCCAGATGATCGACGCCGCGAGATCGTCGAAGCCGCGGCGCGAGTGGCCGGCAACGCCCGGACGTGCCGGCCGGCGCATTCGGACGCACGAGGTCGCGGCATCAAGCGTCCAGACACGGCCTGTCAGCGCCGACGTGGCTTGAACCGCACCGCGTGGCACACGAACATGGGACGGTGGCGGCGCTGCTCGAACGGGACGAATTGCTGGCCGCGCTCGCTGCGGAGGCAACGCGTGGTGGACGGCTCGTCTTCCTCGGTGGTGAGGCAGGCGTCGGCAAGACCGCGCTCGTGCGCGCATTCGTCGCGCAGTCGGCGGTGCGCGTGCTGCAGGGATCGTGCGAGAACCTCGCGACGCCGACGCCGCTCGGCCCGTTCGCGGACATCGCGGCGCGGACGGGGGGCGCTATGGCAGACCTGCTCGCCGAGGGAGCCGACGCCCGAAGGGTCGCCCGCGCCCTCCTCGAGGAGCTCGCCGAGCCCGCGGTCGCCGTCCTCGAGGACGTCCGCTGGGCGGACGAGGCCACGCTGGACGCGCTGCGGGTGCTCGGCAGGCGCATCGACGACACGCGGGGGCTCGTGGTCGCGACGTACCGCGACGACGAGGTCGACGCCGGCCATGCGCTGCGGATCGTGCTCGGCGAGCTCGCCTCCGCACGCGGCGTCGTGCGGATGTCGGTGCCGCGGCTCTCGGCGGACGCCGTCTGGACGCTCGCAGGGTCGTTCGGCGCTGACGGCGACGCGATCTACGCGCTGACGGGAGGAAACGCCTTCTTCGTCACCGAGGTCCTCGCGGTCGACTCGACATCCTTGCCCGAGACCGTTCGCGACGCCGTGCTCGCACGAACCGCTCAGCTCGGCGCCGCGGCCCGGCGCCTGCTCGACGTCGTGGCGCTCGTTCCGGGCAAGGTGGAGCTCTCGCTGCTCGAGTCTGTGGCACCGGACGAGCTCGACCAGCTCGACGGCTGCCTTGCCGCCGGCGTCCTCCGTGAGGACGGGCCCGCGGTGGCGTTCCGCCATGAGCTAGCGCGGCTCGCACTGGAGGGCTCCGTCCCGGCTGGGCGCCGTCGACGCCTCCACTCGGAGCTTCTCCGGGGACTGCTGGACGGGGCGCCGGCCACGCGGGACCCCGCACGCCTCGCGCACCACGCGGAACGAGCGGGAGACGCCGCTGCCGTGCTCGAGTTCGCGCCCGAGGCCGCCCGTCGGGCCGCCGCCTCGGCGTCGCACCGGGAGGCCGCTCAGCAGTACGCCCGGGCGCTGGGGTTCGCGCGGGGGAGCTCGCCGACCGCGACCGGGCGGATCTGCTCGACCTCTACGCCCTCGAGGCGCAGCTGACAGGGCTGTCCGCCGAGGCCGCAGAGGCGTGGCGCCAGGCGATCGGGCTCCATCGAACAGTCGGCGACCGGCTGGCCGAGGGCCGCAGCCTCGCGTGGCTGACGAGGGCCTGCATCCCGATCGGGCGCAATGCCGAGGCAGAGGCGGCGAGTGGGGAGGCGATCCGGGTGCTCGAGTCGGTCGAGGCGGGACCCGAGCTCGCGCGGGCGTATGCCGCCCAGGCGTATGTCCGCATGCTGAACCGCGACAACGCGGACGGCGTCATGTGGGGCAAGCGCTCGGCGGAGTTGGCGGAGCGGCTCGGCGACGTCGACACGCTGGCGTATGCACTCACCATGATCGGCACGTCGTACCTGATGGCCGGCGAGATCGAGACGGGTGTCGAGAACCTCCGGCGGAGCCTGACGATCGGCCGCGAGCACGGCCTCTGGCTGTGGGTCGGGCCGACTCTCAGCATGCTCGGCAGCGGCCTCGGCGAGATGTACGAGCTCGAGCTGTCGGAGCGAGTACCTGCTCGAGCACATCGCGCACGCGGACGAGCACGACCTGTGGCCGCACTACTCCCGGGCCTGGCTCGCGCTGGTCCAGGCCTACACCGGCCGCTGGGACGCAGCCTCCGCGACAGCCCAGGACGTGCTCGCCAACGCGAGCGACTCGATCAGCAGGATCAGCGCGTCGATCGCGCTCGGGCGCGTGCGCGCGCGGCGGGGCGATCCGGGCGCGGACGAGGTTCTCGACGAGGCGCTCGAGCTCTCCCTCCCCGGCGGTCACCTGCAGCGCCTGGGTCACGTTCACGCGGCGCGAGCGGAGGCCGCGTGGCTCGCCGGCGACCCCGAGCGGCGCGGCGGAGGAGGCGAGGGCCGCGTATCCGCTTGCGCTCGAGAAGGGTCATCTCTGGTTCGCCGGCGAGCTTGCCTACTGGCAACGACGGGCCGGCGAGCTCGACGCGTGGCCGGAATGGCTCGCCGAGCCGTGGCGCCTCCAGCTGGAGGGCGCCGCGGCGGAGGCCGCCGCCGCCTGGAGCGCGAAGGGATGCCCGTACGAGGCGGCTCGCGCGCTCGGGGAGGCGGAGGTCGAGCGGCCGCTTCTCGAGGCGCTCGCGATCCTGGAGGGCCTTGGAGCGGCCCCGGCCGCACGCGGTGTCCGGCAGCGGCTGCGGGAGCTCGGAGCGTCGGTTCCACGAGGCCCGGCGGTCGACCCGCGCGAACCCGGGCGAGCTGACCACACGGGAGCTCGACGTCCTACGGCTGGTGGCGGCCGGGAAGCGGAACGCGGAGATCGCCGAGGCGCTCGTCGTCTCCTCCAGGACCGTCGACCATCACGTGTCGGCGATCCTCCGCAAGCTCGACGTGCGCACGAGGGGCGAGGCGGCCGCTGCGGCGCTCGACGGGGGGTTCCTCGACGGCTGACGCGCAGCCCGCGGTGCGCTCGGAGCGCGGCTACGATCGCTCGAGCGAGCGAAGCGAAGGAGCGTGGAGATGGCCATCGTCGAGGCGAACCCGAACCTCGGAGCCCAGATCGTCGCGGACGCGAAGGAGTACGTCCTCTACTCGTGGTCGGTGCAGGACCAGATCAGCCCGATCGCGGTCGCCGGCGCCGAGGGCCGGCACTTCTGGGACTTCGACGGGAAGCGCTATCTCGACTTCGCCTCGCAGCTCGTCAACGTCAACATCGGGCATCAGCACCCGAAGATCATCCAGGCGATCAAGGACCAGGCCGATCAGCTCTGCACGATCGGCCCGCCGATGGCGAACGAGTCCCGCTCGCGGCTCGGCCGGATGCTCGCCGAGGTCACCCCGGGCGACCTCGCGGTCTCGTTCTTCACGAACGGCGGCGCGGAGGCGAACGAGAACGCCGTCAAGCTCGCACGCCTCGTCACGGGTCGCAACAAGATCGTCGCGCGGTACCGCTCGTACCACGGCGCGACGAACGGTGCGGTGACGTTGACGGGCGACCCGCGCCGCTGGGCGGTCGAGCCCGGCATGCCGGGCGTCGTGCGGATGTTCGACCCGTACACGTACCGTTGCCCGGCCGGTCATCCCGACCCGTGCCCCGTCTGCACGGGCGCGCCGCACCTCGAGGAGATCCTCGAGTACGAGGGCGCGCACACCGTCGCGGCGGTGATCCTCGAGACGGTGACCGGGACGAACGGGATCATCCCGCCGCCCGACGGCTATCTGCAGGCGATCCGCGAGGTGTGCGACCGGCACGGGATCCTGCTGATCCTCGACGAGGTGATGGCCGGGTTCGGCCGCACCGGCCGCTGGTTCGCCTGCGAGCACTGGGACGTCGTCCCGGACATCATCACGGTCGCCAAGGGCATCAACTCGGGGTACGTCCCTCTCGGCGCGATGATCGCGCGCGGCGAGATCGTCGACCAGGTGCGCGGCCGATTCTTCCCGGGCGGGTTGACGTACGCCGGCCACCCGCTCGCCTGCGCCTCCGCGATCGCGTCGATCGAGGCGTTCCGGGAGGAGGGCATCGTCGAGAACGCCGCAACGGTCGGCGGGTACCTGGGCGAGGCGCTCCACGCCCTCGCCGAGCGGCACCCGTCGATCGGTGACGTCCGCGGCCTCGGCTGCTTCTGGGGGATCGAGCTCGTCAAGGACCGCGAGACGAGGGAGATGCTCGTCCCGTTCAACGCCTCCGGCGAGGCGGCGGCGCCGGTCGCGCGTCTTGCGAAGGCGGCGCTCGAGCAGGGCCTCTACCTGATGACGCACTGGAACGTGGTCATGGTCGTGCCGCCGCTCACCGTCACGCGCGAGGAGGTCGACCACGGGCGTGGCGATCCTCGACGACGTGCTCGCGATCGCGGACGAGTACGTCGAGCTGAGCCGCGCTCGGACCGCGCCGTCTCGGGCGCCTACGTCCGGGCGAGGAAGGCGGCGACCGCGTCCGTGGTCTGCCGGAGCGCGTCCCAGAGCACGGTGTGCCCGCCGGGGACGACGACGACCTCGAGAAGGTCGCCGAGCGCGTCGCGATGCGCGTCGAGGAGGTGGTCGTAGGGCAGGAACGAGTCGGCGCCGAGCACGACCAGGGTCGGGATGCGCACCTCGTCGAACGGAGGCGGCGCGATGCCATCTCGCTGTAGGCGGTGACGACGCATGCCTGCGAGTAGCGGTAGCGCCAGCCGTCCGGCTCCTCGACCATGTGCCGCGCGGAGCTCGGCCTCGACGAGCTCGCGCGGGCGCGCCGTGAAGCTGGCTCTCCTCGTAGCGGCGGTCGACGGCGATCTCGAAGGTCGTCGTACACGCGCTCGCGGCGCGCGTTCTCCGCTGCCCAGAGCGCGACGTGAGGCGGGAGCGAGGATCGCCGGGTCGAGGAGGACGAGCCGGTCGACCGAGCCCGGGTGCCGCGCAGCATGCTCGAATGCGAGCCGTCCGCCGAACGAGTGGCCGAGCCAGATCGGCTCGCATCCGGGACCGTGCTCGAGGCGTCGAGGTGATCCTCGATGCGCCACGGCGGCTCGCGGGGCGAGTCGCCGTGCCCGAGCAGGTCCGGGGCGACCACCCGGTATCGCCCTCCGAGGCCGGCGGCGAGCGCCTCGAAGTGCCGGCCGCTGCCCGTGATGCCGTGGAGGCACGCGACGCGCGGGCGCGCCTTCGTCGCCCCAGGCGTGGACGTGCAGCCGCGGGTCGGCGGCGCTCGCCCGCGCGGTCGCACGGTGTCGCGGCTCGGTGCGCCGGGCGTCGGGGGCACGCCGCTCGATTGCGTCCGCGCGCCGGTCTCGGCGGACGCCCGGCGGGACGCCCCGGTGCAGGCGACGGTCGGGGTGCGCGGCGGTCGAGTGTCGCGACGCTGCCCCGCGGTCGGAGGCCAGCCGGCCGTGAGATCTCCCTCGGTCCACGTCCCAAGGGGGCACGAGACCCCTGGAGTCACCGTAGCGTCGAACATGTGACGAATGGGTGCCGGCATCGAGCCGTCTGTGTCACGTGCACTCCCACTGCGTGCGGGCTCGGCGCATGGCGGGTCGCGCGCCGGCGCGTGGCGGTCATCCGTCCTCGCGAAGCGTCTCGAGCGACTCGGGCACCATCTCGGTCCGGCGCGTGCTCGTGTCCTTGACGAGCGACCAGATCACCGTCCCGTCCGTGTCGATCAGGAACGTGCCGCGGATCGGCGCGCCGTTCTCCTCGTTGAAGACGCCGTAGCTCTTGGCGGTCTCCCCGTGCGACCAGAAGTCGGATGCGAAGGTGTACTCGGCGCCGAGCTCGCGCTTCCACGCCTGGCGCGCGGCGGACGCGTCGCACGAGACGAAGACGATCTCCGTGTTGGCGTTCCGGAAGGACGCGAGGTTCTCCTGGAGGTCCGGTGCCTCCTCGGTGCACACCGCGGTGAAGGCGAACGGATGGAAGACCAGGAGGACGTTCGAGCGGCCGAGGTAGTCCGAGAGGCGGACCCGCGGCCGCCCGGGTGTCTCCTCGAGATCGAACTCCGGGGCCTTGTCGCCTGTGCCGATCGTCATCGCGCGGTCTCCTCCGCCTCCTCGCCGTGTGCGGACGGACGATAGTACGAGCGCCCGCGCAGCCCCTCGGGGAGGTGGTCGATCCCGGCCCGGCTCTGATCGTCGTGCGGCGAGACGTAGCCCTAGCCGTGGCCTCGGGCATCGGCGCCGCGATAGTGCGTGTCGCGGAGCATCGGCGGGAGGCGCTGCGATCCCGTCGCGTCGGACGTCCTCACGCGCACGCCAGATCGCCTGCGCGGAGGCGTTCGACTTCGGCGCGCGCGCGACGTAGATCGCGGCCTGAGCGAGGTTCAGCTGCGCCTCGGGCAGGCCGACGTGCTCGACCGCCTGCGCGGCGGCTACGGCGACGAGCGAGCGCCCGCGGGTCGGCGTTGCCGACGTCCTCGCTCGCAGCGATCACGATCCGACGCGCGAGGAACCGCGCGTCCTCGCCCCCTTCGAGCATCGCCGCGAGGTAGTAGACGGCGGCGTCCGGGTCGCTGCCGCGCATCGACTTGATGAATGCCGATGCGAGGTCGTAGTGGCGATCGCCCGGCGCGGTCGTAGCGGAGCGGCCGCTTGCGCGCGACGTCGTCGACGTGGGCGACCGAGAACGGCTGGCCCGCGGCGGTCGCCGTCTCCCAGGCGAGCTCGAGCGTCTGCAGCGCCGTGCGCGCGTCCCCGCCGGCGCGTCGCGCGATCGCCTCGCGCACGTCGCCCGGCACGTCCGCGCCGAGCTCCGCGGCGCCGCGGGCGAGCACCTGCCGAGCTCCTCGACCGTGAGCGGCTGGAGCTCGATGACCGTGCATCGCGAGAGCAGGGCCTGGTTGACCTCGAAGTACGGGTTCTCGGTGGTCGCGCCGATCAGGGTCACGAGCCCGTCCTCGACCGCATGGAGCACGGAGTCCTGCTGGCGCTTGTCGAAGCGGTGGATCTCGTCGATGAAGAGCAGCGTGCGGACGTCGTTGCCGCCGAGGCGATCGCGCGCGCGTGCGAGGACCGCGCGAACGTCGTCGACCCGCGCGGAGACGGCGGAGAGCTCCTCGAAGGCCGCGACGACGCTTCCGCGACGATGCGTGCGATCGTCGTCTTGCCGACGCCCGGCGGGCCGTGGAGGATCATCGAGGGCGCCGTGCCCTCCTCGATCGCGCGGCGGAGAGCCGTCCCCTCCCCGAGCACCTCCTCGCTGGCCGACGAGCTCGTCGAGCGTCCGCGGGCGGACGCGGTGCGGAAGCGGTGCGACCGCGTGCGCGCGCGTCGCCGCCGCGTCGCTGAACAGGTCGCCCACGGGGGTCAGTATGCTCATCTCGATGTCCGCGACGGGCGAGGATTTCGACGTCCCGATCCTGCCGGGCGACGCGCCGAGCGACTACGAGCGATACATCCGAACCGACGAGCTTCTCGCGCTGCAGAAGGGCCCGGACGAGTGGGTCCATCGCGACGAGCTGCTCTTCCAGGTCGTCCACCAGTCGTCCGAGCTCTGGCTGAAGCTTTCCACGAGCGACGTCGAGGAGGCCGTACGCCTCGTCGACGCGGGTGAGGTCGAGGAGGCCGCACGGCAGCTTCGGCGTCCGCTTCGCTGCCTGCGGTACGCGACCGACCAGCTCGACATGCTGGAGGAGCTGTCGCCGTGGGAGTACCAGGAGATCCGCAAGGTGCTCGGCCACGGCAGCGGTTTCGATTCGCCCGGCTGGCGCGGCGCTCGCGTGTGCGCTGCCGCGGCTCGGGCAGTCGTTCCATGCGCGCCGCCGCGAGGCCGGGTTGTCGCTCGCCGAGCTGTACGTCCGGCGGCGCGAGCACGACGCGCTCTACCGGCTCGCCGAGTCGATGATCGAGCTCGACGAGTGGTGCCAGGCGTGGCGTGTGCGGCACTACCGCGTCGTCGCCCGCGTGATCGGTGACGGCGTCGTCGGGACGCAGGGGACGCCGGTGGAGGTGCTCGGGCGGCTCGTGCAGACGGTTTCTTCCCCGAGCTCTGGGACGTCCGCAACGAGCTCACGGCGCGGTCGCAGGCCGAGGCCTGAACCAACGCGCCGCCGGGCGCGCTTCCCGGTCTTGCCGCACGCGTCACGGCGAGAACCCCCGGCGTGGCTCGCCGGGCGCCGGGGAGGAGGGGTCGTGAGAGACTCCGTCGCGACCGACCGGAGGGGAGCGGATGGGCGCGTTCGGGAGCTACCAGAACGAGATCTACCTCGGCGGGCTGGGGGACGATTCGGCCCGAGCTGCCGACCGACCTCACGCAGCCTCGAGTCGCTTGCCGGCGAGCGCATGCCCGCGACGCCGTTCGGCTACGTCGCGGGCTCCGCGGGCTCCGAGGCGACCGCAAGAGCGAACCGAGCTGCCTTCGAGTCGTGGCGCATCGTCCCGCGGATGCTGCGCGACGTCACAGCACCGATCTTCGGTGACGGTGCTGGGGACGACCATGCCGGCGCCGGTGGCGCTGGCGCCGATCGGCGTCCGTCGATCGTCCACCCCGACGGCGAGTGCGCTGCGGCACGAGCCGCCGCTCGCTCGGGACTGCCGATCGTGGTCAGCACGGCCGCGTCGACGACCCTCGAGGACGTCGCTGACGGCGAGTGGCGAGGGGCCGCGCTGGTACCAGCTCTACTGGCCGAAGGACAGCGATCTGGCGGTGAGCTTCCTCGAGCGCGCGGCGCGCGCGGGATATCGCGCGCTCGTGCTCACGTTGGACACGCCGAGATGGGATGGCGGCCGCGCGACCTCGACAACGCGTTCCTGCCGTTCCTTCGCGCAGTCGGGAACCAGAACTACCTCGCCGACCCGGTGTTCCAGCGCGCCGTCGGTGGCGCCGTCGAGGAGGCGAATCGCCTTGCCGCGCTGCAGCACTGGGGGCCACTTCGGCAATCCCGCGCTGACGTGGGAGCGACCTCGGCGTTCCTGCGTGAGCACTGGAGCGGGCCGATCGCGCTCAAGGGGATCCTTCACCCGGACGACGCGCGCCGTGCGGCGGATGCCGGGATGGACGGGTCGTCGTCTCGAATCACGGCGGGCGCCAGGTGGACGGGGCCGTCGCGGTCACTGGATGCGCTGCCGGCCGTCGTGGACGCAGTGGGCGACCGGATCGAGGTGCTCGTGGACAGCGGCATGAGGACGGGGGCCGACGTCGTCAAGGCGCTGGCCCTCGGGGCGCGCGCGGTTCTGCTCGGCCGTCCGTACGTCTACGGGCTCGCCTGGCGGGTGAGGCCGGGGTGCGCCACGTGCTGCGCTGCCTCCTGGCGGAGCTCGAGCTCACGGCTGCGCTGTCGGGCGTCGACGGGTCCATCGGACGCGACGGCCGGAGATGGTCGTTCGCTCCTGCGCGCCGGGCGCCCGCTCCTGCGACCGACTACAGTCGAGCCGGGGCGGCGGCGGGGCCGCATGCGTCGGCCGGGATGACTCGCGATGCGACGATGGCCGCACGGGCGCTTGAAACCGGCTCGACCGGGGAGTGCCCGCCGGCCAAGATGCTCGAGGTGCATGCGGCGCAGGGAGCGTTCGAGCGGATCGAGGAATGGCTGCGCGGACAGGGCTTCTTCGTCCCGGGCGGCGAATCGCTCGTCGCCGACCTCTACCTCGGCTACGGGCTCTCCGAGACGATCCGCCGCACGGCCGCGCCTCCCCACCCGAGCCTTGCGCGCTCCCGCTCGCCGCCTGTGCCGTCCGACGAGATGTCCATGATGTCGAGAATGGCAACAGCAGAGGACGGAGTCTGGAGATCGGAAGGTGGCACAGGACCTGGACTGCGCGCGAGTACGCTGCCGCTGTCGACGGGTGCGCGCGGCGATCGCCCGGGGCGACGTCTACCAGGTCAATCTCGTCCAGCACCTCTCCGCGCCGTTCGTCGGGAGCCCACGCGCGCTCGCCGCCCGGCTCGCTCCTCTGACACAACCGAACGACGCGCCGCTCGGCGACAGCGCCTGGCGACTCTTCGAGGGACCGGCTGGGCGATCGTCTCCGCATCGCCGGAGCTGTTCCTCTCGCGTCGGGGCCGAACGCTCCGCACGCGTCCGATCAAGGGGACGCGGGCCCTGGGCGACCGAGCGGGACTGCTCGCCTCGGCGAAGGACGCGGCGGAGCACGTGATGATCGTCGACCTCGAGCGCAACGACCTCTCACGCGTCTGCGTCCCCGGCAGCGTGCGCTGGCCGGAGCTGATGGTCGCCGAGCCGCTCGCGGGCGTCGAGCATCTCGTCTCGACCGTCGAGGGCGAGGTGCGCGCGGGCGTCGGGGTGGCCGAGATCCTCGGGGCGCTGTTCCCGGGCGGGTCGGTGACCGGAGCGCCGAAGATCGCGGCGGTCGACCTCATCGCCGCGCTCGAGCCCGTGGGTCGCGGGGCGTCGATGGGCGCGCTCGGACGTGTGCACGGCAACGGTGACCTCGAGCTCGCGCTCACGATCCGGACGTTCGCCGATCGCGGACGGCCGCATCCACCTCTGGGTCGGCGGCGGAGTCGTCTGGGACTCCGACCCGGCGGAGGAGGTCGCGGAGTCGCTCGTCAAGGCGGCGCCGCTGCTGGACGCGATCGGCGCGCCGCTCGACGAGCTCCGCGCCATGCCCGGAAGGCAGGCGATGAGCGACCGGCCGATCGCCGCCGGCGTGTCGGGCCTCGGCGTCGTCGACCCGGCGCGGGCGGTCGTCGCAGCAAGCGACGAGGGGTTCTCGCGCGGGCGTGCCGCGTTCGAGACGTTGCGGGTCTACGGCGGGCCGGCCGTTCCGGCTCGAGGAGCATCTCGTGCGGCTCGCCGGATCGGCGGAGCGGCTCGGGCTGCCCGCACCCGGAGATCGCCTAGCTCCGCGCCCTCGTGGTCGAGACGCTCGCCGCGGCGCGGTGCAGGCGACCTCAGCGTCAGCGCTCTACTGGACACCCGGCGCCGCCGGTGCCGGGCCCTCGGCGATCGTGCTCGTCGTCCGCCGTCCCCGACTGGATCGAGTCGGTCGCGGGCACGAGGGCAGCAGCTCGTCTCGCTCGCGTTCCCAGCCGCTCCGCACCGTGGCTCCTTCCGGGCACGAAGTCCGTGAGCTACGCGACGCACGTCGCGGCCGAGGCCGAGGCAAAGCGCCGCGGCGCAGACGACGCGGTGCTCGTCGACCTCGACGGGACGGTGCTCGAGGGGACGGTGACGAACGTCTGGTGGCGCGAGGGCGACGTGCTCGTGACGCCCGCCCTCGAGCTCGGCATCCTCGCCGGCGAGACACGGGCAGCGCTGCTGGGGCTCGCGGCCGACGCCGGCTATGCCGTCGAGACCGGCGCCTTCCGCTCGGCCGGCTCCTCGACGCCGACGAGGTGTTCACGACCTCCTCCGTCCGCGAGGTGATGCCCGTCGTCTCCTCGACGGCCGCGCGCTCGAAAGCCGCGTGCGGCAGAGACGCTCCAGCTCGCTCTCCGCCGGCTGGCGGGCGCTGAGCCACCTGCTGCCGCGAGCGGCCGTCCGGGACGCGAGACGCTGCGGCCCGCGGGCGCCACGACCGGCTCGCTACCCTCCGTGGCATGGAGAAGCTTCGCCTCGGCGGCATGGCCCTCCAGAACGGCGTGCTCGTGCACGGGCCGCGCACCTGGGGGGCCGCCGTTCGGCTGCCCGACGGGACGATCAAGTCTGCATCGGGGCCGAAGCCGACGCATCGCGCTCGGGGGATCGGTACCGCTCGTGCGAGGGCCGCTGCGTCTCGCCGAGGCGTTCGCCGTGCTGCCCGCGATGAAGCGCGGGCTGCCCGAGGCGCGCCTGCCGTTCGAGCGGCCGGCGGTCGGCGTCGCGCTCGTCGCGGCCTCGACGGGCGCGACGCTCGTGCGACGATCCTCGCTGCCGGTCGTCCCGCGCGAGGCGGCAGTGGTGATCGCATCGCTCGTGCCGGCGCTGATCGCGCTTCGCGGGCGAGGAGCTGACCTCGTACCACGGCGCGGAGCACGTCTCGATCGGGACGTACGAGACAGGCGAGCGCGCGCCGAAGGAGCACGAGCGCTGCGGCTCCCACCTCGTCGGGCCCGCTCACGCTCGCGACAGCGCTTGCCGGCGCGGCCGCCGAGCTCGTCCCGGCGCGCCACCGGACGGCCGCGCGCTTCGTGGGTACGGTCGGCGCGGTCGGAGCGGCGGTCGAGGTCTTCGGCTGGATGTCGAGGAACCCCGACCGGCGGCTCTCGCGTGCGCTCGCCTTTCCCGGGGACCGAGCTCCAGCGGCGACTCTCGACGAGCGAGCCGAGCGCCGACCAGCTCGAGGTCGCCGAGGCCGCGCTCAGGACGGTGCCTCGAGGCCGAGCGCGACGCGGCGTGAGCACGGCGCGCGACGCGGACCCGACACGGGCGGCTCGACCCGTCGATCTTCGACCTGCCGATCGAGAAGATGCGCGACGGCTACTACAGCGACGCGTACTTCAACCACACTCGCTCGGCGCTGCTGCACGACGGCCGTCATCCGCGCGTCGTGATGCAGCTCTTCCAGCGGCGGCACGCGATGCTCGGCGGGATGGACGAAGCGCTCGCCGATCCTCGAGCTCTGCTCGCACGACTGGCCGGGCCTGACCGTCCATGCGCTCCGCGACGGCGACCGGGTCGAGCCGTGGGAGACGGTGATGACGATCGAGGGCGACTACACGACGTTCGCGCACCTCGAGACCGTCGTGCTCGGCACGCTCGCGCGCCGGACGCTGATCGCGACGAACACCGCCCGGGTGCTCGAGGCCGCGAACGGCAAGCCGATCATCTTCATGCCCGCGCGGCACGACCACCATCGCGTGCAGACGGGCGACGGCTACGCCGCGTACGTCGCGGGTGCCGTGCTCGGCGCGGAGATCGGCGTGACCTCGGACGCCCAGGCGTCCTGGTGGGGCGGTCGCGGCGTGGGCACGGTGCCGCACTCGCTGATCGCGGCCTACGGCGGCAACACCGTCCTCGCCGCGACGAAGTTCGCCGAGTGGGCGAGCGACGACTTCCGCATCACGGTGCTCGTCGACTTCGACAACGACTCGGTGCGGACGGCGCTCGACGTCGCCCGTGCGCTCGGCCCGAGGCTCTGGGGCGTCCGCCTCGACACGTCGGGGCAACTCGTCGACCGGGCGCTGTGGGAGCAGATGGGCGACTTCGATCCGCGCGGCGTCAACGAGCGCCTCGTCCACAAGGTGCGAGCGGCGCTCGACGAGGACGGCTTCGAGCGCGTGCGCATCGTCGCCTCCGGCGGGTTCACGGTCGAGAAGATCGAGATGTTCGAGCGCCGCGGCGTGCCCGGTCGACGCCTACGGCGTCGGCTCGTCGCTGATCCGCGGCGAGAACGACTTCACCGCGGACATCGTGATGACCGACGGGAGGCCGACGGCCAAGGTCGGTCGCGCGCTACCGGCCGAGCCCGCGGCTCGAGCTCGTCCGAGTGAGGCGACGGCACGCAGCTCGTCTTCGAGACGCATTCGTTGAGCGACCGACAACGAGCGGGGGGTCGCGACCGGCTGGCTCGGCGGCAGGCTCTCCCCGCGCGGTCGCGGGCTGGCAGCCGAGCTCGGCGCTCGCCGGGCAGGCGACGGCATCCCGCCGTCCTCGTCTCCGACCTCGCGCGCGCCGTCGAGACGGCGGAGATCGCCTTCGCCGGTACGGGGATCCCGGTCGAGCTCGACTGGCGCCTGCGGGAGGTCGACTACGGCGATCTCAACGGCGCGCGGGTCGGCGGAGATCGAACGCGAGCGCGCGCACCGCGTCGACGTCCCGTTTCCCGGCGGCGAGAGCTACCGTGACGCCGCCGAGCGCGTCGCGGCCTTCCTCGACGACGTTCGTGCGCACGCCGACGACGCGGATCCTGGTGATCGGGCACACGGCGACGCGCTGGGCGTTCGACCACCTGCTCGCCGGCGAAGACGCTCGAGGAGCGTGGTCGACCCGGCCCTTCGCCTGGCGCGAGGGCTGGGAGTACACCGTCGGGCCGCGGACGGGCGCCGCCGCGGGAGTGCCGGCGTGAGCGGCCCGTTGCTGTGGGACGTCGACACGCAGGTCGACTTCGTTCGAGCGGGCGCGAAGCTCCCGGTACCGGGAGCCGAGGCCGCGGCTCCGGCGATGGCGCGCCTCGTGCGCTGGTCGGCGGAGCAGGGCGTGACGCATCTCGCCACGGTCGACGACCACGAGCTGACCGATCCCGAGATCTCCGAGGCGCCGGACTACGAGACGACGTATCCGCCGCACTGCCTGCGCGGCACGCCGGGAGCCGCCAAGGTCCCCGAGACCGCGCAGCTCGACCCGTTGCCGATCTCGCTGACCCCATACCCGCCGGGGCTCCTGCCACGCCTCGTGGAGGGCCATCGCGAGCTGCTCGTCCTGAAGAAGACCTACAGCGCGTTCTCGAACCCGAACCTCGAGCACGTCCTCGCGGCGCTCGCGCCGACCGAGGTGATCGTCTTCGGCGTGGCCACAGACGTGTGCAATCACGCGGCGATCATGGGGCTCCTCGCCCGCGGTTACGACGTCGCCTTCGTCGAGGACGCCTCGCGGGCGCTGTCGGAGGAGCGCGTCATCGGAGTGCTCGACGAGTGGCGGCGCCGGGGCGTGCGGTTCACCACGACCGACGAGGTCGTCTCCCGCGCGTCGTGACGGTGTTGCCGCCGCTCGTCGCGCGCGCGAAGGCCGCCGCCGAGGAGCTCGGGTTCGCGAGGAGCTGCCGCGACGAGGACGGGCTGCTGCTGCACGTCCTCGCGGGACGCCGAGGCGTCGAGCGCGTGGCCGAGATCGGTACCGGGACCGGAGTCGGGACCGCCTGGATCGCTTCCGCGCTCCCGCCGGGAGTGCCGCTCGTCAGTGCGGAGCTCGACCCCCGGCTCGCCCGCGCCGCCGCGGAGCTGTTCGGGCCCGATCCGGACGTCCGCGTCGTCGTGGGGGACTGGCGCGACGCGCTCCCCGACCACGCCCCGTTCGACCTGATCTTCGTCGACGGAGGCGACGCAAAGGACGATCCGGATGCCGTGCTCCGGCTCGCCGCCCCGCGCGCGACGATCGTGATGGACGACTTCTCCGCCGACTGGCCGGGGCCCGACTCGCGCCGAGACCGATGGTTCGGGCACCCGGGCCTCGCCTGCGTGGAGCTCGGAACGGGAGGCAACGCGCGCGCGATCGTCGCGGTCGTCCGCCGTTGACGCTCGCAGCCCCGGCATGCTCCGCCGGTGCGCGCAGAGGCGGAGCTCGTGCAGACGGAGCACGGTCTCGTCGGCGCCGGCGAGACAGGCTGCGTCGTGGCCGCCGTCGGCGCCCGTAACGAGCCGACCGGAGGGGACTGGGTGCATACACGGTCGACGAGGCCGCGCTGCGCCACGGTGCGGGCGTCGAGCGGGAGACGACAGACCCGCGCGAGGCGTATTCGCGGTTCGGCGACAGCACGCTGACCGCTCGGACGGCTGGCTACCGGCGAGAGACTGACTGACCCGGACGTCGGCTCCACGCGCATCCGGGCGCACGAGATCGTCGCATCGATCATCTCGGCCGATCTCAGGTCGAGCCGCGGCCGGCGACGTGACGGGCGAGGGCGGCGAGCCGCGCGTCCCACTCGATCCCGACCCGGTCCATCCACTCGGCCGCGTCGCGGAGCGGGGCCGGATCGGGCCGGTAGACGACGTTTCGGCCCTCGCGACGCGCGTGGACGAGACCCGCGTGCTCGAGAGCCGCGAGATGCTTCGCGACCGCCTGCCGGGTCATCGGGAGCTCGCCCGCGAGCTCCGTCGGCGTCGCCCGGCCCGCGTGCGCGAGCCGCTCGACGATCGTGCGCCGGCTGGGGTCGGCGAGCGCCGCGAAGACGGCGCCTACGCGATCGCCCACGCGGCGCTCGCGTGCAGGTCGAGGGCGATGCCCCACTCGGGTGCCGTCTCGCGGACGTGCACGAGCGTCCCCGCCGGATGCTCCGCGAGCTCGAGCTCGACCGTGCCCTCGTCGTCCCAGCGGAGGACGATTCGCTCGAGCTCCTCGACCGTCTCGACGACGGCATGGCGGACCTCGCCGTTGTCCCACTCGAACACGCCCTCCCCACCGGGCACCGCGTCCAGCTCGACGTCGTTCGCGAACCACTCCTCGAGCCGGTCGGGCTCGGTCAGCGCCTCCCACGCCTCCTCACGCGGCACGGGGAGCACGATCTCCCGTTCGACCTCCACGCGCAACCTCCTAGTTGCATTACCATTCGAGCAACCCGATGGTTGCACGATACGTGACGAGGAGGTCGCCATGCCGCTGATCCCGACCGTGCTCGAGGCGGACGGCCGCGCCGAGCGGGCGTTCGATCTCTACTCGCGGCTCCTGCGCGACCGCATCGTCTTCCTCGGACGACCCGTCGACGAGGAGATCGCGAACCTCGTGGTCGGCCAGTTGCTGTACCTCGAGGCCGAGGACCCGGACAAGGACATCGCGCTCTACGTCAACTCGCCCGGCGGCGAGGTGTACGCCGGGCTTGCGATCTACGACGCGATGCAGCACGTCCGTCCCGACGTCTCGACGATCTGCTTCGGGATGGGCATGTCCGCGGCGGCCATGATCGTCGCCGCGGGCGCGCCCGGCAAGCGGTTTGCGCTGCCGAACGCGAAGCTGATGATCCACCAGGGGTCCGCGGGCTTCCGCGGCGCACCGACGGACATCTCGATCGCCGCCCGAGAGGTCGAGGCGACCACGCGACAGATGGCAGAGATCATCGCCCGCCACACGGGCCGCGAAGTCGGGCAGGTCATGGACGACATCGACCGCGACCGGTTCATGACTCCTGCCGAGGCGGTCGAGTACGGGCTCGTCGACGAGGTCCTCGTCGCGCCGAGAAACCGTCCGAGTACGATCGCGGCGTGAGCTTTCGAGGGGTCCACCATCTCGGGTTCGCGGTGACCGACCTCGACGAAGCGGTGGCCACCTACCGCCGGCTCTTCGGCGCGATCCTCGAGCATCGCGACGCCGTGCCCGAGCAGGGCGTCGACGCCGCCTCCGTGCTCGTCGGGCCGAGCCGGATCGAGCTCCTGGCCCCGGCGGAGGACGACACCCCGGTCGGGCGCTTCCTCGCGCGGCGCGGGCCGGGGATGCACCACGTCGCGTACGAGGTCGAGGACGTCGGCGTCGCGCTCGTCGACCTCGAGCGGGCCGGCGCTGCGCTCATCGACCAGCTCCCGCGGCGCGGGCTCTTCGGGCTCCAGGTCGCGTTCGTCCATCCCGACGCCGTCCACGGCGTCCTGACCGAGGTGGTGTGCCCTGTCTGACGAAACGATCCGCATCGAGCTCGCCTTCGAGGGCGGGCAGATCATCGCGGCGATGGTCTCGCCGGCCACGGCCGACAGCGTCGAGCGCGCGGTCACCGCCAGCGCCGGCGGGACCGTGGAGCTCGATACCGACGACGGTCGCATCGCGGTTGTGGTCGCGCGCGTCGTCTACTTCAAGCGGTTCACGAAGGGCTCGCAGCCGGGATTCCTGAGCGCGTGAGCTTCGCCGTCGGGGCCGACGCGTACGACCGGTTCATGGGGCGGTACTCCGTGCGCGCTCGCCCCGCTGTTCGCCGACTTTGCCTCCGTCGGGCCCGGCAGCCGGGTCCTCGACGTCGGCTCCGGGCCGGGCGCGCTCACGGGCGAGCTCGTGCGGCGCGTCGGCCCGGAGTCCGTGGCCGCCGTCGACCCGGCGCACGCGTTCGTCGAGGCTGCCGGCGTGCGCCATCCCGGCGTCGACGTCCGCGCCGCCTCGGCCGAGCGGCTCCCCTTCGCCGACGACGCGTTCGACGTCACGTCGGCGCAGCTCGTCGTCCAGTTCATGACCGACCCCGTCGAGGGGCTGCGCGAGATGAAGCGGGTGACGCGGGCGGGCGGCACCGTTGCCGCCTGTGTGTGGGACCACGGCGGGGGCAACGGCCCGCTCTCCCGGTTCTGGGAGGCGGCGCGCGCGCTCGAGCCCGATGTCGTCGACGAGTCGCTGCTCCCCGGTACCCGGCAGGGCGATCTCGTGCGGCTCTCCCGCGAGGCCGGTCTCGCAGACGTCGAGGAGCAGCTGCTCACCGTCGAGGTCGAGCATCCGACGTTCGAGGAGTGGTGGGAGCCGTTCACGCTCGGCGTCGGCCCGGCCGGGGCCCACGTCGCGGGGCTCGAGCCCGACGGACGGGACGCGCTGCGCGAGCGGTGCCGAGCGCTCGCCGGGCCGGCTCCATTCGTCGTCGCCGCGAGCGCCTGGGCGGCCCGCGGCGCGGCCTGAGACAGCGCTTGTGTTGAATCACCACAAGCGTCTCCACGGCGCATCTCGAGACGCGACGTGCCGAAGCGTTTGACTACCCTGGCCGCCGATGGCGCTCGAGGTCGGGATCGTCGGGCTACCGAACAGCGGCAAGACGACGCTGTTCAACGCGCTCACCCGGGTCGGGGCTGAGATCACCGCCTACGCGTCCGTCACCGACAAGCCGAACGTCGGGATGGCCGCCATCGCCGACGATCGCCTCGAGCGGCTCGCCTCCCTCGTCGAGGCGAAGAAGGTGACGCCCGCCGCGATTCGCGTCGTCGACGTGCCGGGGACCGGGCCCCAGCTGCTCGGGAACCTGCGCCAGGTCGACGCGATCCTCGCCGTCCTCGACGGGTTCTCGGACGACGCGACACCGGCGGACGACCTCGAGACGCTGAAGCTCGAGCTGCTCGTCGCCGACCGCGACCACGTCGAGCGCCGCCACGAGCGTGTCCAGAAGGAGGCGAAGTCCGGGGATGCGGGGAAGCGAGCCGAGCTGGAGACCCTGACGGCGCTGCTCGCGCACCTCGACGCCGGCAGGACGCTTTCCGACTGGACGTCCGAGCTGCCCGCCGAGCTCGACCCGCTCACGACGAAGCCGCTCATCGCCGTCGAGAACGGCCCAGGCGGGATCGATTGCAGGCTCGAGTCGGAACTCGCGGAGCTCTCCGACGAGGAGGCCGCGGAGTTCCGCGACGGCCCGTCTGCGCTCGACGAGGTCGTCCGGCGGCTGAAGGATGCGCTCGGCCTGATCACGTTCTTCACCGCCGGGGAGAAGGAGACGCGAGCCTGGACGCTCCGCAGCGGTCAGACCGCGCTCGACGCTGCCGCGGCGATCCACTCGGACATCGCCCGCGGGTTCATCCGCTGCGAGGTGATCTCGGCCGAGGACCTGCTCGACGCCGGCTCGCACGCGGAGGCGGCCAAGCGCGGCACGCAGCGCCTCGAGGGCAAGACGTACGTCGTCGCCGACGGCGACGTCCTCAACATCCGGTTCAACGTCTAGCCGGCCGCCACGATCGCGGCTCCGCCGAGGGCGAGCGCCCCGCCGACGCGGCGCGGCCGGTCGAGCCGCTCGCCCAGCACGACCCGGGCAAGGACGATCGTGACGACGGGATAGAGGGCGCTCAGGACCGCCACGACCCCTGCCGAACCCTTCGTGGTCGCGAAGGCGACGAGGACGTTGGCAGTGGTGTCGAAGACCCCGACCGCAACGATCACCGGCACGAGGCGTGAGGGCGGCCGGACCGAGACCGATGCCGTCAGCGCCAGGACGAGCGCGAGCACGGTCGATGCCCCGCGGGCCGTGACGATCGTCCAGGTGACACCACCGTCGGCCGCGGCGTCGAGGCCGACCACGAAGAGGCCGAACGCGAGGGCTGCCACGAGCGCGAGGGCCACACCGGCGGCAAGCCGCGTGCCCGGTGTCGCCCCCGGCTCGCGTGCGAGGAGCGTGATGCCTCCGAGCACCGCCGCGATCCCCGCCCACTGGAGCGGCGACGGAGACACTCCTCGGCCGAGGTCCACCACGAGCGGGACGACCGGGCCTGCGGCCGAGATCGGCGCGACGATCCCCATCGCCCCGACCGCCATCCCGCGGTAGAGGGCGGCGAGGCCGATTGCGCCGCAGAGCCCGGCCCCGGCCGCCGGGAGAAGGTCGTCGAGGCCCGGAGCCGCGTCCCCGGACGCGATGAGCCACACCGCCGCGCCGGCCAGGCCGATCGCCTGCGAGACGACGAGCACGGTGAGCACGTGGGTCCTCCGCGCCGCAAGGCCGCCGAGGAAGTCGCCGGCGCCCCAGGATGCGGCGCCGAGGAGCGCGAGAGCCGCGACGCCCACCCGGGGTCAGTCGTCGCCGACGGGGCGCGTCGCGGCGACGGCGTCGAGCTGGTTGGCGTGGTACAGCACCGCCGCCTCGGCCGTCCGGGCGGCGCCGCGGTCGTGGTGCGCTGCGATCGCGTGGAGGAGCTCCGCGCGCGCCTGGGTGCCCAGCGTGCCCGCGTGCTCGTCCACGAACCGCACGCCGAGCTGGACGTGCCCGAGCAGCGCGCCTTCCGGCGTCGGCCGGAACGCCGGCCCGCGACCGAGCTCGGCGACGCGACCGATGTCGTGGAGGAGCGCCGCCGAGAGGAGGAGGTCGGCGCGCAGCCTGGGGTGGAGCTGGGCGGTCTCGCGGCAGAGCGTCGCGACGCCCACGGTGTGCTCGAGCAGGCCGCCGGCATAGCCGTGATGCCCGTCCGCGCCCGCGGCCGGGAGCAACCGCATCCCCTCGCGCACCTCGGCCTCGCCGAGAAGCCGGCCGACGAGCTCGGCCAGCGCTGGATGGGAGATCTCCGCGGCGAGGAACTCGAGAAACCCCTCGAGCTCGTCGGCGTCGCGCCTGAGCGCGGGTGCGAGCGCGGCCGGATCGGCGTCCGTCGCCTCCACCGTGCGCACGGCGAGCTGCAGGCGGCCGTCGAACCGCTCGACCCGACCGAGCACGCGCACCGCGTCTCCCTCGGAGAAGCGTCGGTCGAGCAGCTCGACGTCGTCCCAGACGCGACCCTCGATCCGGCCGCTCGGGTCGACGAGCTCGAGCGCGAGGTACGGTCTTCCGGCGCGCGTCGTCAGCCGGCGCTTGCGGGCGACGGCGTAGACGCCGTCGACCGTTCGATCCTCGACGAGCTCGGCGATCGTCGCCACGGCGTGAGTGTAGGCTCGGACCGTGGCCGACGTCCGCCCGTTCCGCGCCGTCCGCTACGCGCGGCCGTCCGAGGCGCTGACCGCACCGCCGTACGACGTGATCGCGGACGACGAGCTGGCAGCTCTGCGCGCCCGCGACCCGCACAACGTCGCGCACCTGACCCTCGAGCCCGACGCCGAGAGCGCCGCCGAGCGTCTGCGCACCTGGCTCGCCGACGGTGTCCTCGTCCGTGATGAGACGCCGGCCGTGTGGTGGCTCGAGCAGGACTTCGTCGGTCCGGACGGCATCCCGCGCTCGCGCAGCGGGATCGTCGGATCGCTTCGCGCCGAGCCGTACTCGACGGGTGCGGTGCTGCCGCACGAGCGGACGCATCGCGGTCCGATCGAAGGCCGGCTCGCGCTCCTACGCGCGACGCGCACCCAGCTCGAGCCGATCTTCCTGCTCTACGACGGCGCGCCGCCGATCGATGGGCCGCCGGCGCGCCCGCCCGATCTCGAGCTCGACGGCTCGAGGCTCTGGCGGCTCGACGGCGATCCCGGCGTGTCGGCGTTCTTCGCCGACACCGAGCTGCTGATCGCGGACGGGCACCACCGGTACGAGACCGCGGTTGCGTTCGCGGACGAGGACGGCGCCGACCGGATCCTCGGCAGTGCTCGTGTCGACGGCCGACCCGGGCCTCGTGATCTTCCCCACCCACCGTGTGTTCACCGGTCGCTCCGACGTCGACCTCCCCGGTGAGGAGCGCGCGAGTGTCGGCGACGCGGTATCCGAGCTCGACCGCGAGCCCACGACGCACGCCGCGGCCGTGCTCGTCCGCCGCGACGCGGTGCGTCTCGTTCAGGGCCGCGAGGGCGAGCTCGACGTGGAGCTCGTCGACCGGCTCGGGCACGACGGCCTTGCCTACACGCCCGACCGGGACGAGGCCGTGCGGCGAGTGGAGAGCGGCGAGGCGGACGCGGCGCTGCTCGTCCGGCCGCTGCACGTCGCCGACGTCTTCGATCGGGCGCGGGCCGGGCGGACGCTGCCCCAGAAGGCCACGTACTTCTTCCCGAAGCTCGTGTCCGGGCTCCTCCTGCACCCCGTCGACCCGTGACCGACTGGCTGGCGCTCTGCCGCGCCGCGGTCGGTGACCTCGAGGCGGTGCTGCGGGCGATGCCGACGCGCGACGAGCGCGAGCCTGTCCTGCGGACGGGCGCGGGAGGCGACGACACGACCGCGATCGACGCGGCTGCGGAGGATGCGGTCGTGCGGCGGCTCGAGGCGCTCGGAACCGATCTCACGCTCGTCTCGGAGGAGCTCGGGATGCGGGTGTTCGGCGCGGGCGGGCACCCGACGGTGGTCGTCGACCCGATCGACGGATCCGTCAACGCGAAGCGCGGGATCCCGTTCTTCTCGCTGTCGGTCGCCGTGGCGGACGGGCCGACGATGGACGACGTCGTCTTCGGCTACGTGTACGACTTCGGCGCTCGCGAGGAGTGGGTTGCGGAGCGTGGGCGCGGTGCCCGGCTCGACGGCGCGCCACTGGAGTCCCCCCTGCCGAGGGAGACTGATCGAGATCCTCTCGCTCGAGGGGACGACGACCGAGGCGATCGCCGCGGTCGCGCCGGCGCTGCGGGGTGTCGCGCGCCGGCTCCGGGTTATGGGATCCCTCGCCCTGTCGCTCTGCCATCTCGCCGCCGGGCGCGTCGACGCCGTCTGCTGCCTCAAGCCGGCGCGATCGATCGACATCGCGGCGGCCCAGCTGCTCGTCCGCGAGCGAGGGTTGGCGATCGACCTGTTCGAGGATCCGCCGTTCGGCGCCGCCCCGCTCGATCTCGGACAACGCTCCCGCGTCGTCGCCGCGGCCTCGCAGGGCGCCTGCGAGCGCTTGGCAGCCGCTCTGTCCTGACCTCGCGAGGACGCGAACGCCGTGGCGTGGCGGAATCGGTGTCAGACACCGATTCCTGTCAAGGGCATGGCGAGCCGGATGTGTGCCGATCGCTCCACACGCGGCGACGCCCAGATTGGACCGGGGAGGAGCTGCGTTGTCTGACACCGCTGTGACAACAGTCACGTCGCACTCCGTGACCTCGCGCGGTCGCGCCTAGCTAGGCTGACCTCGATGGCCCCTGACCGCGACGCGATCCTGAAGGCGCTCGAGCGGGTGATCGACCCCGAGCTCAAGCGCCCCGTGACCGATCTCGACATGGTGCGGGACGTCGCCGTCGCGGACGACGGCGCGGTGGGGGTCACGATCGCCCTCACCGTCGCCGGCTGCCCGCTCCGGGCGAGCTTCCAGGACCAGGTCGCGGAGCACGTCGGGGCGGTGCCGGGCGTGACGAGGGTCTCGCTCGCGTTCGACGTGATGACGCCCGAGGAGAAGGCGGCGCTGGCCTCGCGGCTGCGGGGCGGGCGCGCCGAGCGCGAGATCCGGCTCGACCCGGCCACCCGCGTCGTCGCCATCGCGTCCGGCAAGGGCGGCGTCGGGAAGTCGACGCTCACCGCGAACCTCGCAGCGGCTCTCGCCGAGCGCGGCGAGCGCGTCGGCGTGCTCGATGCGGACGTGTACGGCTACTCGATCCCGCACCTCCTCGGCGTGACGCAGCGGCCGGTGGTCGTCGACTCGCTCATCGTCCCCCCGGTGCGGGGCGACCTGAAGGTGATGTCGATCGGCCTCTTCGCGGAGGACAACGGCCCGATCATGTGGCGCGGGCCGATGCTCCACAAGGCGCTCGAGCAATTCCTCTCGGACGTCCACTGGGGCGAGCTCGACACGCTCGTCGTCGACATGCCGCCGGGGACGGGCGACGTGGCGATCTCGATCGGTCAGCTGCTTCCGCGCGCCGAGGCGATCATCGTGACGACGCCGCAGCCGGCCGCCCAGCAGGTCGCGGTGCGCGCGGCGGTCATGGCCCAGAAGACCGGGATGCGCGTGCTCGGTGTGGTCGAGAACATGTCGTGGCTCGTCGGCTCCGGCCAGGAGCTGTTCGGCGCCGGCGGCGGCGAGGCGCTCGCGGCGGAGATCGACGCGCCCCTCCTCGCCAGGATTCCCTTCGACCCGGCGCTCCGCGAGGCGTCCGACAACGGGCAGCCGGTGTTGGAAGCCGCCCCGGACGCCGAGATCAGCGGCGCGATCCGCGCCCTCGCCGAGTCGGTCGCGGCCCGTCGGGCGGGCAGCATTCGCAAGGCGCTCACCGTTCTCTGAGCCCGATGCAGGGAAGGGAGCCCGGAGGCTCCCTTCCGATGACGGCGAGCCCTGCGGCGGTGGGCCCCGTTGCCGTCCTGCACGTCCGCGCCGGGGGGAGGCGCGGCCATCCAGTTCATATCCTCACAAGCGTGTGTGAGGACGTTGTAAGCGTACCCTCCGCCGTCGTCGTCGAAACCCGCCCTCGGAAGCTCGACCCTTTAGGGTCATGCGGTGGACGCAGACGAGGCCCGCGACGTGCTCGGGGCGAGGGGGCTCTCGGAGGCCGACGCCCGCGTCGTCGTCGATCACCTCGCGGCGGCGGACGCGGACGGAAAGCCCGGTCACGGCCTGGCTCGCGTCCCGTGGCTCGTGGAGCTGCTCGGCACGACTCATGATCCAGGCGGCCGTCCCGGGCGCATCGAGCGCGGCGAGGGGCTCGAGCGCTGGGACGGAAGACGTGCGCTCGGCTACATCACCCTCGACGCCATCTGCGCCGCGCTCGCCTCCGACCCGCCGGCGGGAGCCCGCCTCGTCGTCGCCCAGTCGTGCTTTCCGACCGGCGTGCTCGGCCTGTGGGCGCGGCGTCTCGCCGACTCCGGTCTCGTCGCGCTCGTCACCGCGACCTCCCCGCGACGTCTGCCGCACCCGGCCGGCGGCCCGCCGCTGACCGGGACGAACCCGATCGCGATCGCGGTGCCCTCGTCGGACGGCCGCCCGTACGTCGCCGACGTGTCGATGGGCGCGGTGACCCACGGCGATGTCCTGCTCGGGCGCGCGCGGCCCGAGGACCTCGTCCCGTTCGGCGGGCCGCAGGCGCACAAGGCGTTCGCCCTCGCAGCCGGCGTCGAGCTGCTCGTGGGCGCTCTCGCGGGGCCCGAGCACGGTGCCGTGCTGCTCGCGGCCCGCCCGGAGCACGACCCGGTTCCGAGCTTCCGTCGGCTCGCCGACGGCCTGCGTCTGCCGGGCGATCGCCGCGGCTGACGCAGGCGGCTACACCGCCACCGACGGCAGCGCAGCCAGCGCCGCTGCGAGCTCCTCCTCGTCGTACTCGAGGTCCTGGAGCTTCCCCGCGAAATGGTCGATGTACGCGCCCATGTCGAAGTGCCCGTGACCGCTCAGGTTGAAGAGGATCGTCTCGGTCACGCCCTCCTCCCTGCAGCGGAGCGCCTCGTCGATCGCGGCCTTGACGGCGTGGTTGGCCTCGGGCGCCGGAAGGATCCCCTCGGCGCGGGCGAAGCGGACGCCCGCCTCGAACACCGCCGTCTGGTGATACGCACGCGCCTCGATCAGCCCGAGCTGGTGGAGGTGGCTGACGAGCGGCGCCATGCCGTGGTAGCGCAGCCCGCCGGCGTGGAAGCCGGGCGGCACGAACGTCGAGCCGAGCGTGTGCATCTTCACGAGCGGGGTGAGATGGCCCGTGTCGCCGAAGTCGTAGGCGAGCTCGCCACGGGTGAGCGTCGGGCAGGCCGCAGGCTCGACGGCGATCACGCGCACGTCGGGACCACCGCGGAGCTTCTCGCCGATGAACGGGAACGTGAGCCCGGAGAAGTTGGAGCCGCCGCCGGCGCACCCGATCAGGACATCGGGATAGGCATCGGCGAGGTCCATCTGCGCGAGCGCCTCCTCGCCGATCACGGTCTGGTGCAGGAGGACGTGGTTGAGCACCGAGCCGAGGGCGTACTTCGTGTCCTCGCGCTGCGCCGCCTGCTCGACCGCCTCCGAGATCGCGATCCCGAGGCTGCCGGTCGAGTCGGGGTGCTCGGCCAGGATGGCCCGCCCCGACGCCGTCTCCTCCGAGGGGCTCGGCACGCACCGGGCGCCGAACACCTCCATCAGGGCGCGCCGGTACGGCTTCTGGTCGTACGAGACCCGGACCATGTAGACGTCGATCTCGAGGCCGAAGAGCGCGCCCGCGAAGGCGAGCGACGAGCCCCACTGGCCCGCGCCCGTCTCGGTCGTGATCCGCTCCACGCCCTCACGCGCGTTGTAGAACGCCTGCGCGACCGCCGTGTTCGGCTTGTGGCTCCCGGTCGGGGAGACGCCCTCGTACTTGTAGAAGATCCGCGCCGGGGTGTCGAGCGCCTGCTCCAGCCGTCGCGCCCGGAAGAGCGGCGTCGGCCGCCACTGCCGGTAGACCGCGCGAACCTCGTCCGGGATCGCGATCCGCTCCTCGGTCGAGACCTCCTGGAGGATCACTTCCATCGGGAAGAGCGGCGCGAGGTCGTCGGGGCCGACGGGCTCGCCGGTCCCGGGATGGAGGACCGGCGCGGGCGGCTCCGGGAGGTCGGCGGCGACGTTGTACCAAGCTTCCGGCAGGGCCCCCTCGTCGAGCGTGTACTTGACGGTGTCATCCACGTCGGCTCCTCTCGGCTCGGATCTCCTCCGCGTGCGCGCGGCTCGCGCACCAGGCTCAACTATGACCGACGCGAGTGCACGGAGACCATCAGAGCCGGTCGCGGATCGAGGCCAGGTCCTCGTCCTCCCGCGCCAGCGCGGCGAAGCGCGGATCCACTTCGATTGCCTCCTGGAGGTGGGAGACGGCGATCTCCGGGTGTCCGGCGCGCGCGTGGGCGCACGCGAGGTTGTAACGGGTGCCGGCATGGTCGGGGGTCTCCGACAGGTGCAGCTCGAGCACGGCGATCGCGCTGTCCCACTCCTCGGTCGGCCAGAAGCGGAGCGCCTCGGCCGTGCGCTCCCACGACGACGGTGTGAACGCCTCCCCGGGCTTCGCCCCGACGACGAGGATCGTGGTGCCTTCGTCGCCCACCGCGCTCCGCTTGACCGTGGGATCGGGAACATGCACGAGCGTGCCCGCGGGGGCGTCGACCTCGGCGCCGTCGACGGTGAACGAGGCGCGACCGCTGAGGACGAGGTACAGCTCCTCGTGCGCCTCGCCCTCGGCCTCGTCGTGCTCGCCGATGATCCGCTGCCCGTCGGCCGTCGCGGTCCAGGCGTTGACGCCGAAGGCCTGGATGCCGAGCGTCCGGCGGACCGTGTGCCACCTCGCCTGGCCGGGGATCACCGGCGCGGCTAGCCGGTCCAGCGAGGTCACCTCGTAGCGCTCGCTCACGTCGCCTCACGCAGTCGTTCGAGCACGACCGGGTCGATCTCGTCCTCGCCTTCGACACGCTCCTCGAGGTTCTCGACCCCGGCCCACGACGCGAGGCTCTCGTGCCCCGCCCGTGCGAGGAGCTCGTCCAGCTCTGCGCGAAGCGCGGCGTCGACCGGGAGCCAGTCCTCGCGCGGCGTCCGGCCGAAGAGCGCGTCGTGGAGCCTGTGGAGCCGGCGGAGCTCGACGAGGGGGTCGGTGTGATCGTCGACCCGCAGATCGACGAGCACATCCGAGAGCCCTGCGTACCCACCGTCCCGCTCGACGACGAGCAGGGCGGCCGACTGGCGGCCGCGGCTGTCGCCCCCTGCCTCCTCGGCCGCGTCGAGGCAGTCGAGCAGCCGCTCGGCGAGCGGCCGGCCGGCAGTTGCCTCGAACGTCTCCGCGAGCGCGTCGACGGTGGCGCCCGAGACGAGGATGTTTCCCTGGGCGGCGTACCCGGCGCCCGTCCGCCCCCCGGCCCACGCGTGGCAGTCCTCGCCGGTGAAGGTCGCCGCTCGACCCTCGCCGTCGACGATGCCGAGCTGGCGCACCGCGCGATCGTCATCGGCCGCTGTGAGGCGATCGACGACCTCGGCGGCCGCGAGCCCCTCACGGAGGAGTGCCAGCCCGTCCGGCCCGTAGCGCGGATTCGCGTAGGACTGGGTCGCGATCGCCCCGACGTGCGGCGCGGCCCAGGGGACGACCGAGCCGACCGCGAGGAACTTCGACTGTGTCGCGACGGCCCACTGACCCCGGTCCAGGTCGGCGGCGCAGATCGAGTACGTCGCGACCGGCTCAGCCATAGGTCAGCTCGGGCAGATCGAGCTCCAGGAGGGACGGCTCCGAGACGAGCACGCACGCCACCTCCGGCCGAGCGAGCGCGCGCGCGACCGCGGCCGCGTCGTCCGCCCGGACGACGACCGGCGTGCCGTTCGTGTGAGCCGCCACGAGAGCGTCGACGTCGTCGACCCCGTCGAGGACGAGCGCCCCTTCGACGGCGATCGACCCGTCGAGCGCGATCGCGGGCACGCGACGCCCCGTCCTGCCGAACCAGCGCTCGTGCATCAGAGCGTCAGCGTCTCGCCCGGCTCCGGGACGAGCAGCTCGACCCCCGCGGGAAGCAACGGACGAAGCGCGTCCGGCGTGCCGGTGAGAATCGGGAAGGTCCCGTAGTGCGACGGGACGATGCGGGTGGCTCCGACGAGCTCCGCCGCGACGGCCGCCTCCTCGGGCCCCATCGTGAAGTGGTCGCCGATCGGCAGCACCGCCACGTCGGGTGCGTACAGCCGACGGATCAGCGCCATGTCGCCGAACACGTTGGTGTCGCCGGCGACGTAGACCGTCGGCCCACCGTCCTGGCGCATGACCACGCCCGTCGGCTCGCCGGTGTAGAGGATCGCGCCCTCGTGCCAGGTGCTGGAGGAGTGGTTCGCGTCCGTCAGCGTCAGGCGCACGCCGGCGAAGGAGACCGTGCCGCCCTTGTTCGGAGCCTGCCCGTCGTCCTCCGGCAGCCCTGCGCTCACGGTGAGCCAGTCACGGAGCTCGACAGGCGCGACGAGGGGGCATTCGAACCGCTTCGCGATCGCGACGGCGTCGCCGATGTGGTCGCCGTGCCCATGGGTGACCACGACGAGGTCGCAGCGCTCGGGCTCGCGCTCCGCGTCCGGGCACATGGGGTTGCCGTTCAGGAACGGGTCGACGTAGACGCGCGTGCCGGCCTCCGTGTCGATCCGGAACGCCGCGTGGCCCAGCCAGGTGAGTGTGGTAGCCATGGGGCGAGCCTAGATGATCGATGCCACGAGATCGTCGGCTCCGGGGCGTGAGCTGGCCGCTCGGGGCGCGGGATGGGTGGTGGCCCGCCTGGCGGGCTCACCACCCCTGGAAGCGACCCAGACGCGCCGGCTCGCGCATTCGGGCGCACGAGATCGTGGCATCGAGCATCTAGCGCGTCGGAGAACGTCTACGGACGCGTCGCCGCCGGGGCTCGCCGAGGTACACGGACGAGGGATCCGACCACGGTCGCCGTCGCCCGATGCCGGTAGGGCGGACGCCGTGTCACCGGGCACGGCAGAGATCGAGAGGGGAGATCATGAAGAGTCCAAGACGCTGGGCGCTCGTCGTCGTCGCCGTCGCGGCGCTCGCGGGCGCGAGTGACGGCGCGGCGGGACCGAAGACGACCGTCGCCGAGTACACGGTCGGCGGCCAGGGGGTCCCGGGGGCGACGACCGGGCTCGTGCTCGCCGGAGGATCGGTGACCGTCACCGCCACCGGCGCGGTGTGCCCGTACGGCAACAGCTACTGCCCCGGGCCGAACGGGGATGCCGCCGTGGACACGTCCCAGAGCTGGTACGGCGCCTTTGTGCTCCCGGGCGCACCCGCCTGGGGCCTGGTCGCGCGCGTCGGCGACGGCCCGTGGGTGCAGGTCGGCAGCGGGCCGACGGTGCTCTCCGGGACCGGTGAGCTCGTCTTCGCGGTCAACGACGACCTGTTCTCCGACAACAGCGGCAGCTTCGCCGTCACGGTCACCTCCACGTGCTGGCCGGGTTGGGGGTGGGGTGACACGAACCACGACCACTGCGGGCCGCCCGGGCTCGTCGGCGGGTCGGTGACCCCTGCCTCCTCGAGCGGGCAAGCCGCGACGAAGCAGGACGTCGGGCCGAACGGCAACGCGAACGGAAACGGGAACGCGAACGGGAACGCCGCAACGGGAACGGCAACGCGGACGCGAACGGCAGCACGGCAACGGCAACGGCAATGCGAAGGGTAAGCACTGAGCTCGACTGCAGGCGAGACGGCTCGCGCCCGGGTGACCGCCCGCCCGGGCGCGGCGTCAGAGGGGAAGGGAGGCGACGGCGTCGCTCGCAAGGTCGACGAGCGGCTGCACGAAGAAGAACGACCCGATCGTCACGGCGAGCGCCGCGGCGAGGGTGACATCGAGCAGGAGGTCTCTCGGCGGTGACCCGCCCGCCGCCACGACCTGCCCGGTCAGCTCGCCCGAGCGCATGTAGAGCGCGCGGACGACGTTGAGGTAGTAGGCGAGCGAGAGCGCGGTCGCGAGGACGCCGATCACCACGAGCCACCACCATCCTGCCTCGTAGATCGCCGAGAAGACGAACAGCTTCCCGAGGAAGCCTCCCGTGAGCGGGAAGCCGGCCATCGAGAGCATGAACCACCACATGGCGACGCCGACATAGGGACGCTCCCAGCCGAGCCCGGCGAGCGAGTCGAGCGTGACGGCGCGGCCTTGCTCGCGCTCGCGTGCGGCGACGACGGAGAACGCGCCGACGCTCGCTGCGGCGTAGGGGATGAGGTAGTACAGGAGCGCCTCCCCGCCCGCGGTCGAGTCCGCAGCGACGGCGATCAGGAGGAAGCCCGCGTGCGACACCGACGAGTAGGCAAGCATGCGCTTCACGTCCCGCTGCGCGATGGCCGCGAAGTTGCCGATCGCGAGCGAGCAGACGGCGAGCACGGCGACCGCGACCGTCCAGATCTCCGACTGCTCGGGGAACGCGGTGACGAGGATGCGGAGCATGAGGGCGAAGCCCGCGATCTTCGTGGCTGCCGACATGAAGGCGGTGACGGTGGTCGGCGCCCCCTGGTAGACGTCCGGCGTCCACATGTGGAACGGGGCGGCCGAGACCTTGAACGCGAGCCCGGCCAGGATCATCGCCATGCCGGTGACGAAGAGCGGGTCGTCGGCGCCGGTCGCGTCGCGGATCGCCGTGAACCCGAGCTCGCCCGTCGCGCCGTAGACGAGCGCGCAGCCGAACAGCAGGATCCCCGAGCCGAAGCTGCCGACGATCAGGTACTTGAGCCCCGCCTCGAGCGAGGCGCGCCGGTGCGTGTCGAGTGCGCAGAGGACGTAGAGCGAGATCGAGAACCACTCGAGCGCCAGGAACATCGTCATCAGGTTCGCCGCGGAGACGAAGAACACCATCCCGGCCGTCGCCGCCGCGAGGAGCGCGTAGTACTCGCCCACGTGGGAGCGACGGCGGTCGCCGGCGGAGAGGAGCACGACCGCGAGGCCGACGAGCGCGATCAGGATCGCAGCGAGCGCGCCGAAGCGGTCGCGCGTCATGGAGTCCGCGACGACCGGGGACGGCTCGGGCGAGCGATCGAAGACCCAGCCGGCCAGCAATGCCGACGCGCCGAACCCGGCGATCGAGACGGCGACGGAGAACGCGCGCTCGCTCGCGCGCGGAACGATCACGGCGCCGAGGAGGGTGAGCGCGGAGCTCGCCAGGAGCGCGAGCGTCGGCGACAGCGCCAGCCAGTCGACGGACGGCGTGTCGATCACGGCGCGAGCTCTTCCTGCGAGGCGATGAACGCCGCGGGCTGGTCGGACGGGAACGACCGCTCGGTGATCCCCGCGGGCCACGCGGTCAGGACGGCGAGGATCGCGACCAGGGGGACGAGCAGGATCAGCTCGCCGCCGACGAGGTCGCCCGACTCGTCTCGCACTGCGGCACCGCGCCGTTCGTGGAGGATCCCGGAGATCAGCCGGAGCGCATAGAGCGCCGCGAGCACCATGGCGAGGACCCCGACCGCCGCGTAGCCCCAGCCGCGGTCGAAGACACCCGCGAGGATCGTGAACTCGCCGGCGAAGTTCGTCGAGCCTGGCACCGCGAGCGTGTACATCCCGAGGACCATCACGAGCGTCGCGAGGATCGGGCGCCCCTTCGCCATCCCGCCCAGCTCGGCGAGGACGCCCGTCCCGGCGCGCGTCTCGATCATCCCGGCGAGGAGGAAGAACCCTGCCGAGACGAGCCCGTGGTTCACGGAATGGAGCACCGCGCCGTCGAGGCCGAGGTCGTTGGCGGCGAAGATGCCGAGCACGATCAGCCCCATCTGGCCCATCGAGGAGTACGCGACGACTCCCCGGATGTCCGGCTGGCGGAAGGCGAGCACCGACCCGTAGACGAGCGTCCCGGCCGCGAGCACGAGCACGAGCGTGCGGAAGTCCTCGACGGGCTGCGGGAAGTGCGGCAGCACGATCCACACGAGCCCGAACACCGCCGCCTTCGAGACGACCCCGGAGAGGAGCGCGCCCACCTCCGGCGGCGCCTGGGTGTACGCCAGCCGGAGCCAGCCGTGGAACGGGAAGAGCGGCGCCTTGACGGCGAACGCGGCGAGGAAGCCGAGGAAGATCCAGTCGTTCGAGCTCGTCCCGAGGTCGGCGAGCTCGAACGTCCCCTTCGAGATGCCGAGCGCCACGATCGACGCCAGCATGAGCAGCGACCCGACCATCGTGTAGAGCACGAACGTGACCGTCGCCTTCACCCGCAGCGGCCCGCCCCAGACGCCGACGAGCACGTAGATCGGGATCAACATCGCCTCGAAGAAGACGTAGAACACGATCAGGTCCTGCGCCGCGAACACCCCGACGAGAGACCCGGCGAGGAAGAGCAGGAGGCCGAAGTACGCCCGGCTCCGCTCGCGCTCGGCCCAGGCGCCGTAGCCGATCGCGCAGGCGCCGACGACGACCGTGAGCCCGACGAGCCAGAACTGGAATCCGTAGAGGCCCACCGAGTAGGAGATCCCGAGCTGGTCGAACCAGTCCCGCTGGGTCGAGTACTGCGGCACATCGCTCGAGAAGTCGAAGTTCCGCGCGCTGCCCAGCCAGAGCCCCACCTCCGCGAGCGCGACGAGGAGCGCCAGCCCGCTCGTCGACTCGCGCGAGAGCGGGAGGATCCAGACGAGGATCGCACCGGCGAGCGGCAGCACGATCAGCGCGGTCGTCAGCATCAGCGGACCACCAGGAAGACGAGCGTCAGGACCGCGACGGCCACCGTGAACGCGAGGGCGTACGTCCGGAGCAGGCCGCTCTGGATCCCGGCGGTGGCGGTCGCCCCGCGCAGGGTGCCTTCCGCGACCTCGTCGAGGCCGCCCTGGACGACGGGCGCCTCGACCCGGTCGCGGAGCAGGACCGCGATCAGCTGCGCCGGCCTGGAGAAGACGGCGTCGTAGAGCTCGTCGAACCCGAGCTTGTGCTCGAGCGCGGTGCGGACGGCGCCGTCCGCCACGAGCTCGCGGCCGGCCTGGAACGCGCGCCACGCGAGGAAGATCCCGATCGAGCCCAGCGTGACAGCGAAGAGGCTCGTGAGCCAGTCCTGGCCTGCCGTCGCCTGGACGAGCGGCGGCACGACGGGCTCGAGCCACGTCTCGAAGGGCTCCCACACGCCCGGGATCGCGAGGAAGCCGATGAACGTCGAGCCGAGCGCGAGCACACCGACGGGGATCAGCATCGAGCGCGCTCCCTCGCCGTGGTGCTCGCCGTGCGTGTGCGCCGCGACGAGCTCGCTCGGCGCGCCGTGGAAGACGCGGAAGTAGAGGCGGAAGGTGTAGAGCCCGGTCAGCAGCGCGCCGAGCAGCCCGCCGATGTAGAGCGTCCAGCCGAGCGGCCCGCCGTATGCCAGCGCCGAGCTGATGATCGCGTCCTTCGACCAGAAGCCGGCGAAGATCGGGATCCCCACGAGCGCGAGCGATCCGATCAGGAACGTCGCAGCGCGTGTACGGCATCGACTTCGCGAGGCCGCCCATCCTGCGGATGTCCTGCTCGCCGTCCAGGTGGTGGATCACGAGCCCGGCGGTGAGGAAGAGGAGCGCCTTGAAGAACGCGTGCGTGACGAGGTGGAACATCGCAAACGGGTACGCCCCGATGCCCGCGCCGACGAACATGTAGCCGATCTGGCTCATCGTCGAGTACGCGATCACGCGCTTGATGTCCCACTGCACGAGCGCGATCACGCCGGCGGCGAGGAGGGTGATCAGCCCGAGGATCGCGGCGAGGTGCTGGATGTCGGGCGCCGCCTCGAAGATCAGATGCGTGCGGCAGATCAGGTAGACGCCCGCCGTCACCATCGTCGCCGCGTGGATCAGCGCGGAGACCGGCGTCGGTCCCTCCATCGCGTCGGGGAGCCAGGTGTGGAGCGGGATCTGCGCCGACTTCGCGACCGCGCCCGCGAGCAGGCCGAGCGCGATCAGCGTCACGACGGTGTCCGAGAGCTGCCCGCTCTGGGCGGCGGCGAAGACGGTGCCGTAGTCGAGGCTTCCGACCTTCGCGATCGCGAGGAAGAGGGCGAGCGCCATCGCGGCGTCGCCGATCGTGTTGACCACGAACGCCTTCTTGGCGGCGTCGATCGCGCTCGAGCGGTCGTGGTAGAAGCCGATCAGGAGGTAGGAGGCGAGCCCGACGAGGCCCCAGCCGACGAGCAGCAGCAGCAGGTTGCCGCCCATCACGAGCATCAGCATCGAGAAGACGAAGAGCGACATGTACGCGAAGTACCGCCGCTCCTCGTCCTCGCCCGTCCATGTAGCCGTTCGAGTAGAGGACGATCAGGCCCCCGACACCGGTGACGACGAGCATCATCACGATCGAGAGCGGGTCGACGAGCAGGTCGATGCTCACCTTGAAGTCGCCTGCCGCGAGCCAGGTCCATGCCGTGGTGGTCACCGATCGGTCGTCGGGCTCACGACCGAGCGCGTCGATGAACGCGACGAGCGCCCCCGCGAACCCGACGAACACCGAGGCGGTCGAGATGACCCCCGCCCGCCGCCGCGTGATCCGCTCGCCCGCGAGCATGATCACGAGGAAGCCGACGAGCGGCGCGAGGAGACAGACCCAGCCCCCGTTGACCATCGGCTAGCCCCGGAGCTCCGTCAGCGTGTCGACGTCGAGCGTGAGGTTGCGGCGTGCCATCGCGACGATCAGGCCGAGGCCGACGCAGACCTCGGCGGCCGCGACGGCCATCACCGCGAGCGCGAAGATCTGGCCGTCCATCTGGCCGAACAGCCGCGAGAAGCCGACGAACGAGAGGTTCGCCGCGTTGAGCATGATCTCCAGCGAGAGCAGCACGATCAGCGGGCTACGGCGCAGGAGCACGCCGGCGACGCCGATCGAGAACAGGATCGCCGAGATGGCCAGGTACCACGGGATGCCGGGTCCCATCACGGAGGGCTGTCCTCCTCGTCGACGGAGCGCATCCCGAGCACGACGCCGCCGACCGCGGCGACGAGCAGCACGATCGACGTGATCTCGAACGCGAGCAGGTGATCGGTGAGGAACAGCTCGCCGATCGCCGCGGGCGAGCCGAACGAGCCGGTGATCTGCGCCTCGTCGGAGAGTCGTCCGCTCGCGTTCAGCATCAGGGCGACGAAGACGACGGCGAGCAGCGACGCCGCGGCGACGACCGACACCGTCTGGAAGAGGCGCGTGCCGCCCGCCCACGGGGCGTCGGCGCGTCCGCCGAGGTAGGCGATCACGAACAGGAACATGACCATCACGGCGCCGGCGTAGACGAGCACCTGGGCGGCCGCGACGAACTCCCCCGACGCGAGCAGGAACAGCACCGCGAGCGACGCGAGGTTCCCGATCAGCGAGAGAGCCGAGGAGAACGGGTTCGAGGCCGTCACGACCCGCAGCCCGGTCCCGACGCACGCCGCCGCCGCGACGAGCCAGACCAGCCACACGAGCACGTTCCCCATCAGGACGACGACTTGTAGGCGGGGATCGGCGTGTCGTACAGATCGGGGTCCTGCACCGGGATGCGCTTGATCGGCTCGGCGAGGAGCATGTCCTTCGTGTAGATCAGGTCGTCGCGCGAGTACTCGGAGAGCTCGAACTCGTTGCCGAGGGTGATCGCGTCGAACGGGCAGGCGAGCTCGCAGTAGCCGCAGAAGATGCAGCGCGAGAGGTTGATCTCGTAGATGCGCGCGTACCGCTCCCCGGCCGAGACGCGGTGCTCGGCCGTGTTCTCCGCCGCGACGACGCGGATGCAGTCGGACGGGCACGCGGCCGCGCACAGCGAGCAGCCGACGCACTTCTCGAGGCCGTTCGCGTGGAGGTTGAGCCGATGGCGGCCGCGGAAGCGCGGGTACACCGGCCGCTTGTACTCGGGGTACTGCTGCGTGATCGGCTTGCGGAAGATGTGCTTGAAGGTGACGCCGAAGCCCTTGAGTGTCCCGAACGGCTGCATGTCAGCGCGTCACCCTAGATCCAGACCACGAGGATCGCGGTGACGACGGCGTTCACCGTCGCGACGGGGAGCAGGACCTTCCAGCCGAACCGCATCAGCTGGTCGTAGCGCAGGCGCGGGAGGGTCGTCCGCATCCAGATGAACAGGAACAGCAGGAGCGCGAGCTTGAGCACGAACCAGATCGGGCCGGGGAGCCACGGCCCGTGCCAGCCCCCGAGGAACAGCGTCACGGCGAGCGCCGAGAGGGTGATCAGGTTGATGTACTCGGACATCGAGTAGAGCCCGAACCGCATCCCGCCGTACTCGGTGTGGTAGCCCGCGACGAGCTCCTGCTCCGCCTCGGGCAGGTCGAACGGCGCGCGCGCGGTCTCCGCCGTCCCCGCCAGGATGAAGATGACGAAGCCGACGACCTGCGGGATGACGTACCAGAGCTCCGACTCCTGCGCGGCCACGATGTCGACGAGCGACAGCGACTTGGCCATGATCACGACGCCGAGCACGGAGAGCGCGAGCGACACCTCGTAGGACACGAGCTGCGCGCAGGTCCGCATCGAGCCGAGCAGCGCGAACTTCGAGTCGGACGCCCAGCCCCCGATGATGAAGCCGTAGATCCCGAGCGAGCCGATCGCGAAGACGAGGATCAACGCGATCGGGACGTCGGCCACGTAGCCGTTCACCTGGTACCCGGCGATCTCCCAGCCCGGTCCGAAGGGGATCACGGAGAAGGTCGTCATCGCGGTGAACGCCGCCAGGAACGGCCCGAGGATGTACAGCACGTCGATTGCGGCGGCGGGGAAGAAGCTCTCCTTGCGGATCAGCTTGACCAGGTCGGCGATCGGCTGCAGGAGCCCGTAGGGGCCGACGCGGTTCGGGCCGTACCGCAGCTGCATCCGGCCCATCAGCTTGCGCTCGACGAGCGTCAGGTACGCAAAGCCGAACAGGACGAGGTTGATGACGATGACCGCCTTGATCAGCGAGATCCACCACACCTCGCCGTTCGATCCGGTCGCGGCGACGAGCCAGCTCACGCCTTCACCACCTCGACGTCAGCGTGGAGGTCGGCGGCATGCTCGTCCGCGACGCGGGCGACACCCTCGACGAGCCTGCGGTCGACGCGCGCCCGGAGCTCGACCGAGGTCCCGTTGGAGCGGACGGAGACGAGGTCGCCGGTCGCGACGCCGCGCCGGTCGGCGTCGGCGCTCGACAGGGCGATCTCCTGGTCGGGCCGCTGGAACTGGAGCTCCGGCACCCGCTCGATCTCGGGCCCGGAGAAGAGCGGCGTGTATCGCAGCAGCCGGAGCGTCCCGACGAAGTGGCCGTCGGGCCCGTCCGGTGCCACCGTGGGCGCGCTCCTCGCGGGCTCGGGGGCCTCGTACGCGCGGCGGGTGGGGAGCGCGGCGTGCTCCCCGAGCTGCTCGAGCCGGAGCCCGCCGTAGATTCGCTCGGAGAGCCCCTCGAACACGACCGCGGCATGCGGCGAGAGCTCGACGCCGAAGCGGGAGGCGAGCTTTGCGATCCACGCGAGCTCGTCGGGCACGGGCGGGGTCACGGCCCGACGGAGCCGCTGGACGCGGCCCTCGAGGTTCATCGTCGTCCCCTCGCGCTCGAGCGCCGCCGTTGCCGGGAGCACGAGGTCGGCCCAGCCGACAGCCAGGGAGTGGAACATGGTGATCGCGATCACGGCGTCGGCGTGCTCCGCAAGCGCCCTGACGCCCGGTGACCCGGCCGCCTCGTCGCCCGAGACGACGAGCAGCCCGATGTGATCGTGCGGCCCCTCGTCCTCGTCCGCGGCGGCGGCCCAGGCCTCGGAGACGCCGCGTGGGTTGGGCGTCGCGGGCAGGTGGAACGCCGCGCAGCCGGGCCTCCCCTCGAAGCCGAGCTCGTGCGCCGCCTCGGCGAGCCTGGCGCCGCCGCCGCCACCCGGCCCCGACCAGACGAGCACCGCGCGCTCCGATGCGCGCAGGCGCTTCCCGAGCGGGTTCGTCTCGGACACGAGCTCGCGGAGCGCCTCTCCGGCGCCACCCATCGAGGTGGGGATGCTGCCGCGAGCGCCGATCGTGACGATCTCGGCGCCGCCACGGCGAGCCTTCCTGAGCCAGAGATCGACGATCGGCGCCCGGTCGACGACCTCGTCGTCGCCGACGATCACCACGAGCTCCGCGTCCCCGATCGTCGAGAGCGGCGCACGGAACGCGTCGAGGGCGGACGACGTCGACTCGTCGAGCACGGCCGAATGGGCGCCCAGGCCGCGCGCGCAGCAGCACGCCGAGCCCGTAGGCGATCTCGCTCGTCTCCGATCCCGAGAGCGCGGTCACGATCTTCCCGTCCGCCGCGCGCAGGAGCTCCTCGGCACGGTCGAGCGCGGCATCCCAGGCCACGGGCTCGAGCCCGAGCGCCCCGCGGACGAGCGGCTCCCGGACGCGGTCCTCGGCGCGGAGGTGCGGGAACGTGAAGCGCCCCTTGTCGCAGATCCAGCCGCCGTCGACCTCGGGATGGTTGCGGGACTGGACGCGCTTGACAGCGCCCTCCCGGGTCGTCGCCCGGACGCTGCAGCCGGCGGGGCACAGCCCGCAGACCGTGGGCACGTCCTGGATCTCCCACGGCCGCGCCTCGAACCGGTACTGGGTCGAGGTGAGCGCCCCGACCGGGCACAGCTCGATCACGTTGCCCGAGAACGGCGCGCGATACGGGTCCTCGCCGAACGTCGCGATCTCCGAGTACGCCCCTCGGTTCCGCGCGATCAGCTGCTCGTCCTCTGCGACGTCGCTCGAGAAGCGCGTGCACCGGTAGCAGAGGATGCAGCGCTCGCGGTCGAGGGCGATCAGCGGCGAGACGGGGATCGGCTTGTCGAACGTCAGCTTCGGGAACGTCATCCGCGTCGAGCCCGGCCCGTAGCGGAACGTCAGGTCCTGGAGGGGGCACTCGCCGCCCTTGTCGCACACCGGGCAGTCCAGCGGATGGTTGACCAGGATGAACTCGAGCGTTCCCTGCTGCCCCTCCGCCGCGCGGGTCGACGTCGCGGCGGTGCGGACGACCATCCCGTCCTGCGCGGTCAGGGTGCACCCGGCCTGGAGCTTCGGCAGACCCTCGATCTCCACGAGGCACATGCGGCACGCGCCGACGGGCGGGCCGAGCCGCGGCTCGTAGCAGAAGACGGGGATCTCGATGCCCGCCGCCTCGGCCGTCTCGACGAGACCGGTGCCCTTCGGCACCTCGATCTCGCGCTCGTCGACGGTGAGCTTGACGAGATCCGTCACGCGCCCCTCCGGCTGGTGTCCGACTTCAAGTCGGACACCCGGGTCATGCGACCACCTCGAGCGGCCGGTGGATCTCGGCCGGGCCGACGTGGGCCTCGTGGACGTCGGTCGGCGCGACGAGCCCGTCGAGCGACGAGGACCCGTGGAAGGGGCAGCCGGCCTCCTCGACGTGCTGGAGGAACTCGTCCCGGAACTTCGCGACGTAGCTCGCCACCGCGATGGCGTCCGAGTCTCCGAGCGGGCAGAGGCACGTCCCGTTGATCCGCTCGCCGACGTCGAGCAGCAGGTCGAGGTCGGCGTGCGTGCCGCGCCCTGCCTCGATCTTCTTGAGGATGTGCGTCAGCCAGCGGGTGCCGACGCGGCACGGCGTGCACTTTCCGCAGGACTCGTGCTCGTAGAACTGCGAGACGCGGATGCCGAGCTGCACCATGCAGCAGCGGTCGTCGAGCACGATCACCGCCGCCGACCCGATCGCGCTACCCGCCTGGCTGAGCGAGTCGAAGTCGAGCGTCACCCTCTCGGCCTCCGCCGCCGTCAGGATCGGCGTCGATGACCCGCCGGGGATCACGGCCTTGAGCGTGCGCCCCTCGGCGATGCCGCCGCCCACCTCGTGGATGAGGTCGTGGAGCGGATAGCCGTGCGGCAGCTCGTAGTTGCCGGGCCGCTCGACGTTGCCCGACAGGGAGAAGACCCGGGTGCCTGTCGAGCTCTCGACGCCGAGCTTGGCGTACTCCGCGCCGCCCATCTCGATGATCGGGGTCACGGTCGTGATCGACTCGACATTGTTGACCGCCGTCGGCGAGGCGTAGAGGCCCGCGATCGCCGGGAACGGCGGCTTCGTCCGCGGCTGGCCGCGGTTCCCCTCGAGCGACTCGAGCAGCGCCGTCTCCTCGCCGCAGATGTACGCGCCCGCCCCGCGGTGGAGGACGATCGTCACGTCGCCGAGGAGCTTCGCCTTGCGCATCTGCTCGAGGGCCGAGACGAGCACTTCCCATTCGCGCTCGTACTCGCCGCGGATGTAGACGAAGACGTGCGTCGACTCGATGCCCCGCGCTGCGATCAGGCAGCCCTCGAGGAATCGGAACGGGACACGGAGCATGATCTCGCGATCCTTGAACGTGCCCGGCTCGGACTCGTCCGCGTTGACGACGAGGTAGTGCGGCCGCGGGTTCTGGTCGGGCTTCGGGACGAAGCTCCATTTGCGGCCGGTCGGGAAGAACGCGCCGCCGCGACCGCGCAGGCTCGAGGCGTCGAGCTCGGCGATGATCTCCTCCGGCGTCATCTCGCGCGCGCGGCGCAGTGCTGCGAGCCCTCCGACGTCCTCGTACGCGGCGAGGTCGGTCAGCGCGCCGCCGTCGGTCCCGGCGAAGACGATCTCGGGCGCAGCGCTCACTCGCTGTCCTCCCGGTGTCGGACTTCAGTCCGACACCTGTCGCCCTGGAGCGGCCGCGGCGCGCGAAGGTGTCCGACTGAAGTCGGACACCGGTAGATCTCCGGCGCCGCGCTCACTCGCCGAGCTCCCCGACGATGCGCGGGACGTCACTCGCGCGAACGTGCAGATGGTGCTTGTTGTCGACTGCGACGACAGTCGCCCAGCCGCACCCGCCGAGGCACTCGACGGCGCGCAGCGTGACGTTCCCGTCGTCGGTCGTCCCGCCGACGTCGACGCCGAGCTCGCGCTCGAGGGCCTCGACCACCTGCTGGGCGCCCGAGAGCGCGCACGAGACGTTGGTGCACACCTCGACGGAATGGCGGCCGACCGGCTCGACGTGGAACATGTCGTAGAACGACGCGATCGAGAGGCAGTAGGCCGGTGTCACGTCCAGCGCCTCGCCCACGTCGCGGAGCGCCTGCTCGGGAAGCCAGCCGCCGTGTCGCTCCTGGGCGAGCTGCAATGCCGGCAGGATGGCCGAGCGCGGGTCCGGGTAGAGCGCCTTGACCTTCTGGATCTCGTCGTACAGCGTGGTGCTCACCGGCCGACTCCTGTCGGACGGTGAGCGGGGAGGGGTGTGGGGAACCGGGAGGATCCCCACGCTCTCCAGAAGAAGGGGGCCCGCGGGGGAAACATGGTTTCCCCCGCGAACGCGAGCCGAAGGCGAGCGTTGCTCATCTGTCGACGTCTCCCATCACGGGGTCGAGCGAGGCTGCGACGGCGATCAGGTCTGCGACGGCGGTCCCGCGCACGCAGGTCGCGGTCGCCTGCAGGGCGGCGAAGCTCGGCGCCCGGAACTTCACGCGCCAGGGCTTCGGGCCGCCGTCGGAGACCAGGTAGCAGCCGCACTCGCCGCGCGCCGACTCGATCGCGACGTACACCTGTCCCTCCGGGACCCGGAAGCCCTCGGTGACGATCTTGAAGTGGTGGATCAGGGACTCCATCGAGGTGTGGAGCTCCTCGCGCGGCGGGAGCACGACCTTGCGGTCGTCGGCGATCCACGGCTGGCCCCGCAGCTCCTCGAGCCGCGTCACGCACTGGGCGACGATGCGCGCCGAGGTGCGCATCTCGTCCATGTGAACCTTGTAGCGGTCGTAGACGTCCCCGTTCGTGTACACGGGCACGTCGAAGTCCACCTCGTCGTAGGCGAGGTAGGGCATCGCCTTGCGCAGGTCCCAGTCCACGCCGGACGCGCGCAGCATCGGCCCCGACTGCCCGAGCGCCAGCGCGTCCGCGGCGGAGAGCGGCCCGATGCCCTTCGTGCGCTCGAGCCAGATCTTGTTGCGGTCGAGGAGGCCCTCGTAGTCGTTCACGGCGCGCGGCATGTGGCGGGCGAGCTCGCGGGCCTGCGCATAGAAGCCCTCGGGGATGTCCTCCGCGAGCCCGCCGACCTGGAAGTAGCGGGTGTGCATGCGGACTCCGGTGACCATCTCGAACAGGTCGAGCACCATGTCCCGCTCGCGGAACGCGTACCAGAACATCGAGATCGCCCCGATCTCGAGCGCGGACGTCCCGAGCCACACGAGGTGGGAGTGGATCCGGTTCAGCTCGGAGAGGCACATCCGCATCCACGTGGCCTTCTCCGGCGTCTCGAGGCCGAGGAGCTTCTCGATCGCGAGCACGAAGACGAGCTCGTTGGCCTGGAAGGAGAGGTAGTCGATCCGCTCCGGGTACGTGATGCCCTTCCAGTACGTCTTGTGCTCCATCGTCTTCTCGAAGCCCGTGTGCAGGTACCCGATCACGGCCTCGATGCCTGCGACGTGCTCGCCGTCGAGCTGGACGATCAGCCGGAGGACGCCGTGCGTCGAGGGGTGGTTCGGGCCGAAGTTGACCGTCAGGATGTCGTCGAGGTCGTGCTCGGCAGGGTCGATGTCCAGGATCGTCGGACAGCGCGACGGGATCCGCGTGCCCTCGTAGATCCGCTCCGCCGGGACGACCGCCATCACGCCTCCCCCGAGAATCGGACCGGCTCGCCGCCGACCGGGTAGTCCTTGCGCAGCGGGTGTCCCTCCCAGTCCTCGGGCATCAGGATCCGCACGAGGTTCGGATGGCCGCGAAAGACGATCCCGAAGAGGTCGTAGGCCTCGCGCTCGTACCAGTCCGCCGCGGGCCAGACGGGGACGACCGAGTCGATCTCCTCGCCGTCGTCGAGGCGGGCCTCGACACGGACGCGCTCCGGCGCCTCGGACACCCGGAGGAGGTGGTAGACGACCGCGAGGCGCTTCGCCTTCGCGGCCGGCACGCGCTCGAGGCCCTGGGAGCCGGGCGAATGGATGTCGCGACCGGCGGGCGTGCCGATGTAGCCCGCGACCTGGGTCGCGCCCCAGCCGAGATAGTCCACGCCCGAGAGGTCGACGAGGACGTTGAAGCCCTCCGCGTCGCGCAGGTGGGTCGACGCCTCGACGATCCGGGCGGGATCGACGACGAGGGTCGTCTCGCCATGAGCCTCGACCGTCTCGACGACGCCCGGGACGCCGGTCGGCGTCACTCCGCGACTCCGCGGATCTGGTAGGCGGGCGGCACGCCCGCGCGGATCTTCTCGTGCAGCCGCACGATGCCCTCCATCAGCGCCTCGGGCCGCGGCGGGCACCCGGGCACGTGGATGTCGACCGGGAAGATCTTGTCGACGCCCTGGAGCACCGTGTAGTTGTTGAACATGCCGCCGGAGGAGGCGCACGCGCCCATTGCGATCACCCACTTCGGCTCGAGCATCTGGTCGTACACCTGGCGCGCCGGTGCGGCCATCTTGTGCGTCATCCGGCCGGAGATGATCAGCAGGTCGGCCTGGCGTGGGGAGGAGCTGAAGCGCTCCATCCCGAAGCGGGCGATGTCGTAGCGGGACGAGACGATCGACATCATCTCGATCGCGCAGCACGCGAGGCCGAACGTGTCGGGCCACATCGAGCCCGACTGGGCCCAGGCGACCGCCTTCTGAAGGGTCGTCGTCATGAGGGCGTCCTCGATCGACTCGAGCTCCTGCTCGAACACGCCGGGCCCGCGCTCGGGCCAGAGGACGCGCTCGGAGCGGAGGCCTGCCTTCGCGGCCGGCCGGTCGGAGACGAGAGGGAGTCGGCGGCTCAGTGCCACTCGAGCGCCCCCTTCCGCCAGATGTAGACGTAGGCCACGGCGAGGATCGCGACGAACGCGAGGAACTCGACCAGCCCGAACCAGCCGAGCGCGTCGAGCTGCACCGCGAGCGGGTACAGGAAGACGATCTCGATGTCGAACAGGATGAACAGCATCGCGGTGAGGTAGAAGCTCACCGTGAAGCGGCGCTGCTGCCCGGGCGCCTCCTGCGACACGCCCGACTCGAACGGGAGCATGCGCTGCTTCGTCCGCGAGGTCGGCCGCGTCGAGAAGACGAACGAACCCACGATCATCGTCGCCGGGATGACTGCGGCAAGGAGGGCGTAGATGAGAAACGGGAGCCAGTCGGACAGCACGCTTTCCTCGATCCCGGCCGGGGTCGCTCGCGAAACCTACCACTCCGCTCTCCCCTCACGAGATCGAACGGGAACCCGCTCCAGGCCGTCGATTTCGGTGTCACAAAGTCGGGGGCTCGCAGCGGCCGGTCGCTCGGGTACCATCAGGTCATGGAGATCGCCGAGCGCCCCACCGACACGCTGCTCGACCTGACGCCGCTCGCGGCCGAGAAGGTGAAGGAGCTGATGGCGTCGGAGCCCGACGCCGACACGCTGGTCCTGCGCGTCGCGATCCAGGGCGGCGGGTGCTCCGGCTTCCAGTACGGCCTGGGGTTCGACGCGGGTGCCGCCGAGGGAGATCACGAGCTCACGCTGGAGGGTGTGCGCATCGTCGTCGACCCGTTCAGCGTGCCGTACCTCCAGGGCGCGACGATCGACTACCTGAACGGCCTCCAGGAGTCAGGGTTCAAGATCGAGAACCCGAATGCAGTCTCCTCCTGCGGCTGCGGCCACTCGTTCCAGGTCGAGGAAGGCGAGGAGCTTCCCGAGGGAACGCAGGTCGGCGGCTGCGGCTCGGGTTGTAGCCACTAGAAGGATGCGGTTCGCGGGCACTTCGCTCCGCGAAGTGCCTAGATTCACGGCATGAGCGAGCATCCTCTGCGCGTCGCCGTCGTCGGCTCCGGGCCGGCAGGCTTCTACGCCGCGGGCGCTCTGCTTGCGAGCGACGCTCCGCGGGTCGAGGTCGACCTGATCGACCGGCTGCCGACGCCCTGGGGGCTCGTTCGCCTCGGCGTCGCGCCCGACCATCCCAACATCAAGGTCGTCTCGCGTGCTTTCGAGAAGACCGCCGCGCGGCCGGGGTTCCGGTTCCTCGGCAACGTCGAGGTCGGCAGGGACCTGACGCACGCCGAGCTCGCGGAGCTCTACGGCGCGGTCGTGTACGCCTTCGGGGCGCAGACCGACCGGCGGCTCGGGATCCCCGGCGAGGACCTCGCCGGCTCGTGGCCGGCGACCTCGTTCGTCGCCTGGTACAACGGCCATCCCGACTTCCAGGGTCTCGAGTTCGATCTCTCCCACGAGCGCGCCGTCGTGATCGGGAACGGCAACGTCGCGCTCGACGTTGCGCGGATGCTCGCGCTGACTCCCGACGAGCTCGCTCCGACGGACACGACCGACGCTGCGATCGAGGCGATCAACGCGGCGGGCATCGAAGAGATCGTGGTCGTCGGCCGGCGCGGCCCGGTACAGGCCGCCTGGACCCCCGTCGAGGTGGGCGAGCTCGGTCACCTGGCCGGCGCAGACATCCTCGTCGACCCGACCGAGCTCGAGCTCGACGGGGCGAGCGCGGCCGAGCTCGAGGCGGCGCCGCCCACGGTCAAGCGCAGCATGGAGCACCTGCGCGAGTACGCGACACGGAGACCGGGCGGCAAGGCACGGGCGATCCGCCTGCGGTTCCTCCGCTCCCCGGTCGCGCTCCTCGGCGAGGACAGGGTCGAGGCGATCGAGCTCGTCCGGAACGAGCTCGTCGGAGGGCGCGCGGTGCCGACCGGCGACCGCGAGCTCCTCGAGTGCGGCATCGTGTTCCGCAGCGTCGGCTACCGCGGCATCCCGCTGGAGGGCGTCCCGTTCGACGACGGCTCGTGCACCGTGCCCAACGACGGCGGCCGGGTGCACGACGGCGCCGGCGCGACGGTGCCGGGCGCCTACTGCGCCGGCTGGATCAAGCGCGGCCCCACGGGCGTGATCGGCACGAACAAGAAGGACGCGACCGAGACCATCGAGCTTCTGCTCGACGATGCGCGAGCGGGCAAGCTCGGCCGCGGCCGTCCCGCGGAGGCGATCGACCGTCTCCTCGCGGAGCGAGGCGTTGCGGTCGTCGACCAGTCGGGCTGGGAGGCGATCGACGCCGTCGAGCGGGCGGCAGGCGAGCCGCACGGCAGGCCGCGCGTCAAGCTCGCCGAGTGGGACACGCTTCTGGAGGCTGCGGGCCACGACCGCGTCTCGCCCTGAGCGGCGAAGCGGTGTCGGATACCGGCGTCACCTGCTCGGGGCTAGACTCGCGGCGTGGGCGAGACGGCCGAGCGGCAGGAGCTGTGGGGCGGCGAGACGGCCAAGGCCGTCGACAATTTCCCGGTCTCCGGCGAGCCGATCCCGGCCGCCGTCGCGCATTGGCTCGGCCGGATCAAGGCCGCCGCCGCGCGAGCGAATGCCGACCTGGGGCTCCTCGACCCGGAGCTCGCGCACCGCGTCGCCGCGGCGGGCGATCGCATCGCGGCCGGCGAGCTCGACGACCAGTTCCCGATCGACGTCTTCCAGACGGGCTCGGGGACGAGCTCGAACATGAACGCGAACGAGGTGATCGCGACCCTCGCCGGCGACGACGTCCACCCGAACGACCACGTCAACATGGGGCAGTCGTCGAACGACGTCTTCCCGTCCGCGGTCCATCTCGCAGCGCTCGACAGGGCGGTGAACGATCTCCTCCCGGCGCTCGAGCTGCTTGCGCACGCGCTCGAGGGGAAGGCGAAGGAGTTCGACGACATCGTCAAGTCGGGCCGGACGCACCTGATGGACGCCGTCCCGGTGACGCTCGGCCAGGAGTTCTCCGGGTACGCGGCCCAGGTGCGCCAGGGCATCGCCAGGGTCGAGGACGCGCTCCCGCGCCTCGGTCAGATCCCGCTCGGCGGCACCGCGACGGGCACCGGTCTCAACACCCATCCGGAGTTCGCCGCGAAGGTCCGCGCGCTGCTCCACGCGGACACCGGGCTCCCGGTCACCGCGCCTGCCGACCCGTTCGAGGCGCAGGCGGCAAGGGACGGTCTCGTCGAGGCGTCCGGGGCGCTCAAGGTCGTCGCTGTGTCGCTGACGAAGATCGCGAACGACCTCCGCCTGATGGGCTCGGGGCCGCGTGCCGGTCTCGCGGAGCTCTACCTCCCGGAGCTGCAGAAGGGGTCGTCGATCATGCCGGGGAAGGTCAACCCGGTCATCCCCGAGGTCGTCACGCAGGTCGCCGCGCAGGTGATCGGGAACGACACCGCGATCACGATCGGCGGCATGAACGGCCACTTCGAGCTGAACGTCTACGTGCCACTGATCGCCAGGAACCTGCTCCAGTCGATCGGCCTCCTCGCGAGCGCCTCACGCCTGCTCGCCGACAGGTGCGTCTCCGGGATCGAGGCGAACCGCGATCGGAACGAGGCGTACGCCGAGAGCACGCTCAGCGCCGCGACCGCGCTCAACCCGTTCATCGGCTACGACAAGGCCTCCGAGATCGTGAAGGAGGCCGCTTCGTCGGGCCGCTCGCTGCGCGAGGTGGCGCGCGCCGCAGGAGTCGAGGAGAGCGTCCTCGACGAGGCGCTCGACTACCACGCGATGGCCAAGCCCCACGGATAGGCGCCCTCGGGGTGGCATGTCACCCCGAAAGGGGTATCTGCGTACTTCTCTTGCCCTTTCACGCCGGATCGCGGTAGGGTCTCGCGCTGCGGCTGCCACCCACAGCCGCTGCCGTCAGATGTAGGGACACATCCATCACAAGGGGAGACACATGAGGAAGAGGTTCCTCGCGCTCCTGAGCGGAGCGCTCGTCCTCGTCCTGTCCGCCGGAGTCGGCCTTTCGGTCGCCGGCACACAGGCGAGCGGCACGGATCCCGCCACGTTCGGCGGGACGGACAATCTCTCGCACCCGATGGGCGAGAAGCAGGAAGCGCTACGGCAGGTGGCGCTCGAGAAGCTCGCGAAGGGCGAGATTCCCGCAGGCACGAAGGTCGGGAAGGTCGCGAAGGGCCAGTACGTGCAGCTCGCACGTGAAGGAGAGGACTCGATCCTCACCGTGCTCGGCGAGTTCGGGAATCGATCAACCTCCGTGCTACGGCGGCACGCCCGGCCCGGTGCACAACCAGATCCCGGCCCCCAACCGGGCGGTCGACAACACGACGATCTGGGCGCCAGACTTCAGCCAGTCGTACTACAGCGACCTGCTGTTCGACGACAGGGCCGGCGAGAACTCGATGCGCGAACTTCTACAAGGAGCAGTCGTCGAACCGCTACACGGTCAACGGCGAGGTCACCAACTGGGGGACACGTGCCGTTCAACGAGGCGCGCTACGGCACGAACCTGTGCGGCGAGCATCGTCTGCTCGACGGTCTGGCGTTCGTCAACGCGTCGGCCGATTCCTGGGCCGCGACCATGTCCACGGCGGAGCTCGAACGCCGAAGCTGGCGCAAGTACGACGTCTGGGACCGCTACGACTACGACGGCGACGGCAACTTCAACGAGCCCGACGGCTACATCGACCACTTCCAGTCGATCCACGCCGGCGTCGGCGAGGAGACCGGCGGCGGGGCGCAGGGCACCGACGCCATCTGGAGCCACCGCTGGTATGCGTACTTCCCCGGCTCCCCGGTCGGCCCCGACGGCGCCGGCCCGCACGGGTTCCAGGGCGTGCGCATCGGCGACTCCAACTACTGGATCGGCGACTACACGATCGAGCCGGAGAACGGCGGTGTCGGCGTGTTCTCGCACGAGTTCGCCCACGACCTCGGCCTTCCGGACGAGTACGACACGTCGGGCAACACGGGCGGCGCCGAGAACGGCACGGGCTTCTGGACGCTGATGTCGCAGGGCTCGTACGGCAACAACGGCACCGCCGCCGAGGGCATCGGCGACCGGCCGTTCCACATGAACGCGTGGGACAAGCTGCAGCTCGGCTGGCTCGGCGGCAACGGTCCTCCTACCGGGGGACAAGAAGGCGTCGCTCAAGCTCGGCCCTGCCGAGGCGACGACCAAGCAGGACCAGGCCGTGATCGTGGTGCTCCCGGACAAGCAGGTGACGTTCGATCTCGGAGCGCCGTATGCCGGCTCGAAGTTCTACTACTCGGGCACGGGCAACGACTTCACGACCACGATGACGAAGTCCGTCACCCTCCCCGCCGGGGCGAGCCTCGCGGCGAAGGTGCGCTACAACATCGAGCAGGACTACGACTACGCATACGTGACGGTTGACGGAAACCCGGTTCCGACGAATCTCGGGACCGGCATCACCGGATCGACGCCCGGCACTGGCTGGGTCGACCTGACGGCCAGCCTTCCGGCCGGTACGCACACGGTCGGATTCCGGTACGTGACGGACGGCGCCGTCGAAGGGAACTCCGGTTCCGCCAACGTCCCGGGCTTCCAGCTCGACGAGATCCAGATCTCCGGGCAACCCGTCGACGGAGCCGAGAGCAACGCCGGCTGGACGTTCTCGCCGACGGAGGGTGGGTTCTCCGCGACGAGCCAGAGCGTGACGCGGTCGTTCTTCAACGCGTACGTCGGCGAGAACCGGCAGTACCTCGGCTACGACGCAGGCCTCAAGACCGGGCCGTACAACTTCGGCGGCACGGTCGGGGCGAACTGGGCCGAGCGGTTCCCGCTCCAGGACGGCCTGCTCGTCTGGTACTGGGACAACTCGTTCGGCGACAACAACGTCGGCGACCATCCCGGCGGCGGGCTGATCCTGCCCGTCGATGCCAACCCCGCACCGCTGCACTGGGCCAACGGCTCGGTCATGCGGCCGCGGCTGCAGTCGTTCGACGCGACGTTCACGACGCAGGCGACGGACGCGATCACCGTCCACAACGGGGGCGTCGCGACGACGATCCCGTCGCGGCCGGGCGTGTCGACGTTCGACGACAGCCAGAGCTACTGGGTCTCTGGCGACCCGGGCGACGCTCCGGGCACCACCCGCTATCAGTCGGAGTGGAACAGCGTCAAGGTGCCGAAGACGGGCACCACGATCCGTGTCACCAGCGTGACGCCGGGTGGCTTCATGCAGGTGCAGGTGACGCCTCCGGCCAAGTAGCCGCGGGCGCAGGGAACGACGAGGACGGGCGGGGACTTCCCCGCCCGTCCTCGTTCGAGGTCGCGCGGTCAGTCGATCGGCGGCGGCACGCAGACGCGGCTCGGCACCGCGAGCGTCGCCCGGCTGCCGAGCGCCGCCGACCGCACGGACGGCGAACGCCTTCCCGCACGGCTGATCCGGGAGCCGGAACGTCGCGCCGAAGCGACCGCGTGTGGTCGCACGCACGACGAGCCGCTTCGGGCCGATGGGCGTGAATGCCGTCACGACGACCCGCTCTCCCGGCCGGAACGACTCCCCGCGCACGGCGAGCGGCTGCTGACCGGCGACGCGGAGCGTCGGCACCGTCGCCGCGTCGGCCGCAGCACCGAACGCGGCGAGCACGACGCACGAGGCTATGAATGCGACAAGTGCTCTCCTCATGGGATCGAGGCTAGCGCGACGGTGTGAGGAGTGGGTGAAGTGCCCGGAAGCGGCCGACGCTCAGTAGGCGACGGCGCCTCGACCGGTCTCTGCGGCGTGCCGCTGCTCCTCGGCGCGGTAGCTCGATCGGACGAGCGGGCCCGCAAAGACCGAGCCGAAGCCGAGAGCCTCGCCCTGCTCGCGCATCCAGCGGAACTCGTCGGGGTGCACCCAGCGGTCGATCTTCGCGTGCTGTGAGGACGGCTGCAGGTACTGGCCGATCGTGACGACGTCGACGGCGTTCTCGCGCAGGTCGCCCATGGTCTCGACGACCTCGTCGTTCGTCTCGCCGAGCCCGACGATGATCCCCGACTTGGTCAGGACGGGGTAGTCGGCGATCTCCTTGGCCCGGCGGAGCAGTGCGAGCGCCCCGTCGTAGCGTCGTCTTCGCGCCGCGCATCCTACGGTGGAGCCTGCGTACGGTCTCGATGTTGTGGCTGAACACCTCGGGCCGCGCGCCGATCACGGTCGCGAGCGCCTGCTCCTCGACGCCGAGGAAGTCGGGGGTCAGCACCTCGACGTGCGCCTCCGGGAGCTTCGCCTCGAGCGCACGGATCGTGGCCGCGAAGTGCCCGGCGCCGCGGTCCGGGAGGTCGTCTCGGTCGACCGACGTCACGACGACGTGGGACAACCCCATCGTCGCCGCCGCCTGAGCGAGGCGGAGCGGCTCGAGCGGGTCGGGCGGGCCGTCGGGCTTTCCGGAGTGGACGTAGCAGTAGCGGCAGGCGCGGGTGCACGTGTCGCCGAGGATCTGGAAGGTCGCCGTTCCCCGTCCCCAGCACTCCGCGATGTTCGGGCAGCGCGCCTCTTCGCAGACGGTCACGAGGCTCGCGCCGTGGAGCAGCTTGCGCACGTCCCAGTACTTGCCGTCCATGCTGGGCGCGCGGACCTTCATCCACGGAGGGCGGCGCGGCCGCTCGGCGACGGGGAGCGAGGTCTCCATCGGTGGCAAGTCTACGGGTGGCCCCGTCCGCGGAGCCCCGCCGTCGAGCTTGGTTGATCAACACAAGCGTTGTCAGCGCGCTGCGGCCGGATCGGGTGGGCGCCCGGCGGCGCGGGCTCCCGGGGCGATCTCGAGCGGAGTCTCCTCGAGGTCGAGGGCGAAGACCTCCGCCAGCGCCGCCGCCGCCGCCGGCCGCACGTCTGCGACGGTCACCCGCGACCCGAGCTCGGTCGCCATCGACGTGAACTGCGCGTCCTCGAGTCCGCACGCGGTGATCCACTGCGTGAAGGGCGCCGGGTCGAGGTCGACGTTGAGCGCGTATCCGTGCGTCGTCACCCAGCGCGAGGCATGCACGCCGATCGACGCGATCTTGCGCGGTCCGAGCCCGCTCGCGGGCGGCATCCACACACCGGTGAGGCCGTCGTAGCGTGACGGCGTCGAGGCCGAAGGCCGCGATCGTCCTCACGATCGCCCGCTCGAGGTCGCGGACGTATCGCTTGAGGTCGCGCCCGTGCCGGTTGAGGTCGAGGATCGGGTAGCAGACGAGCTGCCCCGGGCCGTGATACGTCGACTTGCCGCCACGGTTCGGTCTCGACGACCTCGACATCGACTCCGTCGGGAAGGTGGAGCTCGACTGCCTCGTCCGTCCGTCGCCCGAGCGTCACCACCGGCTCGTGCTCGAGCAGGAGCACCGTGTCCGGCCGTGCGCCCTGCTTGACCTCCTCGGCGAGCGCGCGCTGAAGCCCGAACGCCTCGCCGTACGGGGTCAGGCCGTGGAGGTCGAGGAGGTGCGCCGTCGGCATCGTGTGTCGACGCCCCTCGCGAGTCCACGCCGCGGGCGAGCGGGCGGCTCACCGCCGGCTACGCGGCGCCGCCGTCGTCCCAGTCCTCGAGCCGGGCGCGGAGGTCGCGCAGGAAGCCGCCCGCGTACGCGCCGTCGACGAGGCGGTGGTCGTACGTGAGCGTGATGTTCATCATCGGCCGGATCGCGATCACGTCCTGACCGAGCTCGTCCTGGACGACCCACGGGCGCTTGACGACCGCATAGGTACCGAGGATGCCGGCCTGCGGCTGGCTGATGATCGGAGTGCCGTGGAAGGTGCCGAAGCCGCCCGGGTTCGTGATCGTGAACGTGCCGCCCTGGACGTCGTCGGGCATCAGCCGCTTCGTGCGCGCCTTCTCCGCAAGCTCGGCGATCGAGCGCGCGACGCCGAGCAGGTTCAGGTCCTGCGCGTTCCGGATGACGGGGACGATCAGGCCCTTGCCGTCCTCCAGCGCCACCGCGATGCCGAGGTTGACGAACGACCGCGTGACGATCTTGTCGCCCCGGATCTCTCCGTTGACCCACGGCCACTCGGCCAGCGTCTCGACGGCGGCCTTCGCGATGAAGGCGAGGTACGTCGGGTTGACGCCGTAGGACGACTGGTACTCCTTCTTCAACTGCTCGCGCGCGGCGACGACGCGCGACATGTCGACCTCGATCGCGCTCGTCACGTGTGCGGACGTGTCGAGCGAGCGGCGCATGTGCTCGGCGACGCCACGGCGCATCGCGGTCATCGGCTCCTCGCGCTCGCCGAAGTGCGCGGGTGCGGGCGTCGTCGGCTCGGTCGCCTGCGCCACGGGAGCGGGCGGCGCGGCGGCGCGACCGGGGGCGGTGCAGCGGGCGCTGCGGGAGCAGGCGGCTCGGGCGAAGCCGCGCGGCCGGGCGAAGTCGGCGCAGGCTCGGCGGCAGGCTCGGGCGCCGCAGGCTCGGCGGCGCCACAGGCTCGGGCGCCACAGGCTCGGGGACGACCGGCACGGGAGGCGGCTCCGCGGCGGCGGAGGCGGCACCGGACTCGATGAACCCGAGGATGTCCTTCTTCGTGACGCGTCCGCCCTGGCCCGTGCCCGGGACGGCGCTGACGTCGATCCCGTGCTGTGCGGCGATGCGCGCGACGACCGGAGAGACGAACGTCCGGCCGTTCCCGCCGGGCTCCGACGCAGGCGTCTCGACGGGCGCCCCCGGTGCCTCCTCCGCTGATCCCGAGACGGCGCCCTCGGCAGGCGGCGGCCCGGCGGAGGCGGGAGCGGCCGGGCTCGTGGCTGCGGGCTCCGGCTCCGGCGAGGACGGCGCCTCGGGCGCGGACACCGCGCCGGCCGAGCCGATCAACGCGAGCACGGTCCCGACCTCGACGGTCTCGCCCTCCTGGACGCGGATCTCGGTGACGATCCCCTCCCCAGGGCTCGGGACCTCGGTGTCGACCTTGTCCGTCGAGATCTCGAGCAGCGGCTCGTCGAGCGCGACGGCCTCGCCCGGCTGCTTGAGCCAGCGGGTGACCGTCCCCTCGGAGACGGAGACGCCCATCTGGGGCATCACGACCTCGACCTCGGTGCCGGTGCTCACGTCGTCAAGCCTCCTGGTTCCTAGTACGCCGCGAGCTCGCGGAGCGCCGTCGCGACGTCGTCGACCTGCGGGATGTACGCCTTCTCGAGCGAGGGCGCGAACGGCACGGGGCTGTCGGGTGCCGCGAGCCGGCGGACGGGGGCGTCGAGCTGCTCGAACGCCTCCTCGGCGATCGTCGCCGCGATCTCGCCGCCGAAGCCACCCGGTCTTCGTGTCCTCGTGGAGGACGAGCACCTTGGAGCAGCGTGCGACGCTCTCCAGCACCGCGTCGCGATCCCAGGGGATCAAGCGTGCGCAGGTCGACGACCTCGACCGACACGTCCTCCTCGGCGAGCTTCGCGGCCGCGTCGTCCGCCGTGTAGACCATGGCGCCCCATGTGATCACGGTGACGTCCTCACCCTCGCGATGGATGCGCGCCTCGCCGAACGGCGTGGTGTAGCGGTCATCGGGCACCTCGCCGCGGATCCGGCGGTACAGATGCTTGTGCTCGAAGAAGAGGACGGGGTTCGGATCCTCGATCGCCGTTGCGAGGAGGCCCTTCGCATCCTCGGGCGTCGCCGGGCAGACGACCTTCAGCCCCGGGATGTGCGCGAAGCTCGATTCCGGGTTCTGCGAGTGGAACGGGCCGCCCGGAGAAGCCGCCACCCGAGGGAAGCCGGAGGACGATCGGGATCGGCGTCCCCGTGCGGTAGTGCTGTTTCGCCGCGACCGTCACGAGGTGGTCCCAGGCGCAGGACACGAAGTCGGCGAACTGCATCTCGGCGACGGGCCGCATCCCCATCAGCGCCGCCCCGGTCGCGCCTGCGACGATCGCGGTCTCCGACAGCGGCATGTCGAGCACGCGGCTCGCCCCGAACTCCTCCTGGAAGCCCTGGGTCACCTTGAACGCCCCGCCGTAGACGCCGACGTCCTCGCCCAGCACGAAGACCCGCTGGTCGCGGCGCATCTCGAGGCGCAGCGAGTCCGAGATCGCCTGGAGATAGGTCTTCTCCGCCATCAGCCTCGCCTCACCGGTGGTGCGGCGTCTCGAGCTCGTCGGGGGCCGCGAAGACGCCGTCGGTGACGGTCGACGGGTCCGGTAGCGGCGACTCCTCCGCGCGCTCGATCGCCTCGTTGAGCAGGCGCTTGACGCCCGCCGTGATCTCGTCCTCCTCGTCGTCCGTCAGCTCGGCGTTGTCGCGCAGCCACGTGCGGAAGCGCTCGATCGGGTCACGCCGCGCCCACTCCTCGAAGAGCTCCTTCGGGACGTAGAACGCATCGTCGTGGACCGCGTGGCCCTCCATCCGGAGCGTGACGGACTCGATCAGCGTGGGGCCCCCGCCTTCACGCGCCTTCTCGATCGCGTGCTTGGCCTCGCGGTACACCGCGAGCACGTCGGTGCCGTCGACGACGACCCCGTCGAAGCCATAGGCAGCGGCGCGGTCCGCGAGGTGGTCGACCGCGTACTCGAGGTGGGCCGGGGTCGAGTAGGCCCACTGGTTGTTGTCGATCACGAACACGACCGGAAGCCGGCGGACGCCCGCGAGGTTCATGCCCTCGTGTGCGTCCCCCCGTGCCGAGGCCCCCTCGCCGCACCACGCGACGGCGACGCGTCGCTCGTCGCGGATCTTGAACGCCAGGGCCATCCCCACTCCGACCGGGAGCATCGCCGGCAGGTGGCTCACCATCGTGTGCAGCCCGAGTCGCGCGTCGCCCATGTGGACGTTCCCGTCGCGGCCCCGCGTCGGGCCGTCGAGGCGGCCCATGTACTGGGCGAAGATGCGCCACGGCTCGATCCCGCGGACGATGTGGACGCCCATGTCGCGCTGGAGCGGCGTACCGACGTCGTTCGGCCCCATCGCCGTCGCGACGCCCACCGCGGACGCCTCGTTCCCGCGCCCCGTGTAGAACGACCCGGGAATCTTCCCCTGCTTGTAGAGGATGTGGCCGCGCTCCTCGACCGCACGCGTGATGAGCATGGCGCGGTACATCCCGAGGAGGTCCTCGCGGTCGAGTCCCGCGTCCTTCACCTGTTGCAGCGTCTCGACCGGCTCAGCCTCGCGTACCGCCATGTGCGCAGACTCCCTTTCCTGGGCGACGACCGGTCCGGACTCTACCCGCTCGCCCGGCGGTTCGACCCCGGGCGTCGAGCGCGGGAGCCGGCCGTGCGACGAACGGGCACCGGCTGCCGGTAGAAGTTGGAGCGGTGGCGAAGGGCAAGCGGAACTGGATCCAGGAGGAGCGCCGTCGGACGCTCGGCGACTGGGTGGCCCTCTGCCCTTCCTGCGGTCACGTCGTCCGCTACTTCGAGGACCACGAGGAGGAGCGACCGGCGACCTGCCCGCAATGCGCGACGGAGCTGATCGCGCGTTGCCCGTCCTGCGACGCCCGGTTGCCGTCCGCGTTCCAAGTGGAGTGCGAGGAGTGCGGCGCCGCGCTGCGGGCGAGCGAGCTCTTCGGTGGCCCGATCCGGCGCCCCGGGCGGTAGGCTGGCTCGCCGAAGGGGCAGCGCCGAGGAACGATCGCGTGCGCGGCCGGTCGATCCATGCGTTCGCGGTTGCGCGGCCGGAGGCCGGCTTGGCCGGCCGGGAGGCCAGGCACGGTTGATCCGTGCGCTGCGCCGAAGGAGGGGGCACGTGGGGGAACCATGGGTTCCCCCACGATCAAAACATGGTGCCGACGATCTGCGAGAAGCGGATCACCGTCACGGTGTCCTCGTCGGCGACCGGCCGGTTGTACAGCCGCGAGAGCCACTCGATGAACTCGTCGACGCGGCGGATCTCGGGATTGTCGTGCTCGATCTCGCGGGGCGAGAGCTCGGCGAGCGACTTGACCTCGACCTTGTCGATCACGGCGTCGAACACCTTCTCGCGCTGGCCGTAGCGGGCCCCGACGAGCACGGTGACGATCATGCCCTTGCGGTACTTGGCCGACTTGTCGCCGAGCCGGATGGTCGCCGTCTTGCGACCGGTACGAAGCTGGTCGGCGACGACCGGCGAGTAGAAGTTGAGCGCGAACGTCGGCAAGGGGGTCGAGCCTATCGGCTCGCCCCCCTAGATGGAACCCTCGGCGAGCGCCTCGCGGGCACGGTCGATCATCTCGCGTTCGCCGCCGTAGGAGAGGAGCCGAGATGCGTCGTCGAGTGGGACCCACCGGGCCTCGGCGACCTCGATCTCCATCCCCGCGGGGAGCTCGCCGATCCTCCCCGCGGTCGCGTGGAGGAGGAAGAAGGAGACGATCTTGAAGATCCGCTCGCCCTCCCAGGTGTAGACGTAGCGGACGTCGCCGAGCTTCTGCCCGGCGCGGACGCGGACGCCCGTCTCCTCGTATGCCTCTCGGAGCGCGGTCTCGAGCGGGCGCTCGCCTGCGTCGATCACGCCCTTCGGCAGCGCCCAGACCTGCGGCCGGCCGGCATCGCGCCGCGGTCGCACGGCCGCCGCCCACCAGCGCCCGCGCATGCGCCGGACGATCACGCCCCCGGCGGAGAGCTCGCGTCGCATCCCGGTGATTCTCGCCGATCCCGGCCGGATTCGAGATCTGCGTCGAGTCGACTGAGATCATCCCTCCCGCAGCGTGCGGGAACGTGGTATAACCCAGGACGTCGGCACTCTCGGATCGAGAGTGCCAGTATCCCGCCAACCAGTCTCTCAGGGAGGCACATCGCATGAATCTGCAGCCCCTTGGTGACCGCCTGATCGTGGAGGTCCTCGACGAGGAGTCCACCACGGTCAGCGGCATCGTGCTGCCCGACACGGCGCAGGAGAAGCCGCAGCGCGGCAGGGTTTTGTCGGTTGGTCCCGGTCCGCGTGATGAGGATGGGGAGTACATCAAGATGGATGTGGAGGAGGGTGACGAGATCATCTTCTCCAAGTACGGCGGCACCGAGATCAAGCTCGGCGCCGACGAGGTGTTGATCCTGCGCGAATCGGATGTGCTCGCGAAGGTCGTAGCCACGGGTGGCAAGGGCAAGCGCAAGCTTGCCGGCGCCGCTGCCTAGTTCGTTCGCTCAGGAGGTAGGGATATGGCTCACAAGGAGCTGAAGTTCAACGAGGATGCGCGCCGGGCGCTGGAGCGGGGGGTCAACACCCTTGCCGATGCGGTCAAGGTGACGCTTGGCCCGAAGGGCCGGTATGTCGTGCTCGACAAGAAGTTCGGTGCGCCGACGATCACGAACGATGGTGTCACGATCGCGCGTGAGATCGAGGTCGAGGACCCGTTCGAGAACCAGGGTGCGCAGCTTGTTCGTGAGGTCGCGACGGCGACCAACGACGTTGCCGGTGACGGCACGACGACCGCGACGGTGCTTGCCCAGGCGATCGTGCGTGAGGGTCTCAAGAACGTCGCCGCGGGCGCCAACCCGATGGGTCTCAAGCGAGGCATCGAGCAGGCCGTCGAGAAGATCGTCGACGACCTCAAGAAGCAGTCGGTCGAGGTCGTCCGGCAAGGAGGACATCGCCCGGGTCGCGACGATCTCGTCGCGTGAGCGCGAGATCGGTGATGTGATCGCGGACGCGATCGAGAAGGTCGGCAAGGACGGCGTCGTGAACGTCGAGGAGGGCCAGACGTTCGGTCTCGACCTGGAGTTCACCGAGGGGATGCAGTTCGACAAGGGCTACCTGTCGCCGTACATGATCACCGACGCCGAGCGCATGGAGGCCGTGCTCGACGACCCGTACGTGCTGATCGCGAACCAGAAGGTCGGCGCGGTCAAGGATCTGCTGCCGGTGCTGGAGCAGGTGATCCAGGCCGGCCGGCCGCTGCTCGATGGTCGCCGAGGACGTCGAGGGCGAGGCGCTCGCGACGGTCGTCGTCAACAAGCTCCGTGGCGTGTTCACCGCGGTCGCCGTCAAGGCGCCGGGCTTCGGTGATCGTCGCAAGCGGATGCTGGAGGACATCGCGATCCTCACCGGCGGCGAGGTGATCACCGAGGAGATGGGTCTCAAGCTCGAGAACACGAAGCTCTCGCAGCTGGGCAGGGCCCGCAAGATCGTGATCGACAAGGACTCGACCACGATCGTGGACGGGGCCGGCGAGTCGGACGCGATCAAGGGCCGCATCAAGCAGCTCAAGTCCGAGATCGAGACGACCGACTCCGACTTCGACCGCGAGAAGCTCCAGGAGCGCCTCGCGAAACTGTCGGGCGGCGTCGCCGTGATCAAGGTCGGCGCTGCGACCGAGACCGAGATGAAGGAGAAGAAGCACCGCGTCGAGGACGCCCTGCAGGCGACCCGGGCGGCGCTCGAAGAGGGCATCGTCGCCGGCGGCGGCGTCGCGCTCCTCAACGCGGCGGACACGGTGAAGAAGGGCTTCGAGACGCTCGAGGGCGACGAGAAGACCGGTTCGGCGATCATCCTCCGCTCGCTCGAGGAGCCGCTCCGCCAGCTCGCCTACAACGCCGGGCTCGAGGGCTCGGTCGTCGTCAACCAGGTCCGCTCGGCCAAGAAGGGCCAGGGCCTGAACGTCGACTCGGGCGAGATCGAGGACCTCGTCAAGGCGGGGATCATCGACCCGACGATGGTCACGCGCTCGGCGCTGCAGAACGCCGCCTCGATCGCGAAGAACATCCTCACGACCGAGGCGATCGTCGCCGAGGCGCCCGAGAAGGCGGCCGCCCGCCGGCGCCGGCATGCCCGACATGGGCGGGATGATGTAACAAGCCCTTGGGCTCGGGCACTGCACGAGGGGCCGCCCACCGGGCGGCCCCTCGTGCGTGTCGGGGTCAGCAGCCGAGCGCGTCGTTCAGCGCGCGGCAGGCCTGCGCCATCCGCGGCGGAGAGAGCGTTGCGACATGCCGGCGAAGGGCCGCCCGCTCGATCGTGTGGACGTTGTCGAAGTTGACCACGCAGGCGGTGGGGACGCCGTCTGCGCCGGGCGTGAGCTCGAGCTCGGACACGAGCCCGCGGACGGTGCGGGTGATCGCCGCGACGACGACCCTGCCGATGCGGTCGGCGACCGGGTCACGGGTGAGGACGAGCACCGGCCGGTCGCCTCCCGGCGTTCCCGCGAACCAGATCTCACCGCGCATTCGCCCAGTCCGCCCAGTCCTCCGCCGGTCCCCACTCGGCGATCTCGTCGAGCGCGCGTTCGCCCACGTCGGCGGGGAGAGCCGCCCAGGCGCTCACATCGTCCTCTCCCGCAAGGCGGACGAGATGGAGTCGGAGCGCGTCGCGAAGGAGCTCCGACCGATCGATCCCCAGGCGCTCCGCCCACCGGACCATCGCCTGCGCATCGCCGTCAGGAGCCCGGAAGCTCAGCATCGTCATACGCTCAATCTAACATGTATGACACATGCCGAGGACGCGGCGCTCCCGGACGCGAGCGTGCCGGATGCGCCAGAATCGCGTCCATGACGCTCTGGTCCGGACGTGTCGGTGGGTCCCTCGATCCTGCCGTGTGGGAGCTCTTGCGCGCGAACGACGCCGAGCTCCTCCCGTACGACTGCGCGGCGACGGCGGAGCATGCCGGGCGACTCCACGCCGCCGGGCTGCTCGGCGCCGAGGAGCTGGCCGAGATCGAGGAGCGCCTGGCCGAGATCGCGCAGGATCCGTCGGCGATCCTCGAGAGCGACGAGGATGTCCACTCGGCGATCGAGCGCCTCCTCGGCAAGGTCGGTCGCAGGGTCCATGCCGGGCGGTCGAGGAACGACCAGGTGGCGGCCGCGTTCCGGCTCTACGTGCGCGACGCGTGCGCCGAGGCGCGGGAGGAGATCGACGCGCTGGCCCTCGTGACCCTCTCCTTCGCGGAGACCGAGGCCGACACCTTGATGCCCGGGTACACGCATCTCCAGCGTGGGCAGCCCGTGACGCTCGGCCACCATCTCGTGGCCTGGGTGGAGATGCTCGACCGGGACCGGACGCGGTTCGAGGCGGCGGAGGCGGCAGCCGTGCCGAGCCCTCTCGGGGCGGGCGCGATCGCGGGATCGACGCTGGGGATCGACCCGCCCATGGCCCAGATGCGGAACTCGATCGACGCCGTCTCCGACCGCGACTTCGCGCTCGACTACCTCTACGCGGCGGCGATGCTCGCCCAGCACCTCTCCAGGATCGGCGAGGAGATCGTCCTCTGGTCGACGGCCGAGTTCGGCTTCGTGCGACTGCCCGAGAACGCGTCGACCGGGTCCTCGATGATGCCGCAGAAGCTCAATCCCGACGTCGCCGAGCTCGTGCGCGGCAAGGGTGGCACCGCGATCGGCCGGCTCACCGGCCTGCTCGCGACGCTGAAGGGGCTTCCGCTCGCCTACGACCGCGACCTCCAGGAGGACAAGCCGCCGGTGTTCGCCGCGCGCGGGGACATCCGCAACTCGCTGCGGGGCATGACCGTCCTCGTCAGCGGCCTCGCCGCCGATCGCGAGCGCCTGGCCGAGGTCGTCGCCGACCCGCTTCTCCTCGCGACCGACGTGGCCGAGGACCTCGTCCGCGGAGGCATCCCGTTTCGCGAGGCCCACGAGCAGGTCGCGGCCTCGGTCCGTGACGGGTCGTTCTCGGCGGGAACGACCGCAGCGGAGAGCGTCGCCGCACGGCCGGCGCCCGGCCCCGGCGGTGTGCGAGAGGCGATCGCCGCCGCCCGGCGTCGCTTCGGCCAGGGACGCTGACCGACCGGTGTCCGACTCGAAGTCGGACACGAGCGCACCCGAAAGGCATGGGGTGTCCGACTCGAAGTCGGACACCGAGGCCGACACCAGAGCGTGACGGATCCGAGGTCCGGCGGCGTACCTGAGCCAGGTACCCGACTTCGGAGGACGACATCCATGAGACGTATCGCATTCGCCGCGGGCCTGCTCCTCGTCGCCGGCGCCCTTGCCGGCGTGCTCCGCCCCGAGGGCGCCGGTGCGGAGGACAGCGCACCGGCCGCCGACATCGTGACGGTCACAGGTACCGGGTCCGTCTCGGCCGTGCCCGACCGCGCCGAGATCTCGGCCGGGGTCGAGAGCCGGGCGGCGACGGAAAGGTCGCGCGCTCGCCGCGAACGGCGCGGCGATGCAGAAGGTGATCGCCGCGCTCCGAGCGGGCGGCGGCAAGGACGTCACGACGCAGACGGTGTCGCTCTCGACCGCCTTCGACCAGAACGGCCAGCCGAACGGCTTCGTCGCGTCGAACGTCGCGTCCGCCGAGACCACCCTCGACGGCGCGGGTGCGCTCATCGACGCCGCGGTCGCCGCCGGGGCGAACACGATCTATGGTCCGACGCTCTCGCGCTCCGACGCCGACGCGCTCTACCGGCAGGCGCTCGCGAAGGCGGTCGACGACGCGAAGGCTCGCGCGGATGTCCTCGCGAAGGCCGCCGGCCGCGCGCTCGGCGGCGTGACGGCGATCGTCGAGTCGGGGTCGGCGCCGATGCCCGTCTACGCGAAGGCGTCGGCGGCGCAGGACTCGACGCCGGTCGTCTCCGGCCCGCAGGAGACGACGGCGCAGGTGACGGTCACCTACGAGCTGCGCTAGGACGGCCGTCCCGGCGCCCGGCCGCGAGGGCCGGGCGCCGGGACGCGACGGCTCACCCGGCCGCCGGGGCGGCCGAGGTCGGCGAGGCCGTCGCGACGGCCTCCTTGGGCGCCGTCACGATGCCGTGCCCCTGGTGCTCCGTGCCGTAGCCGCCGGGCACCGGGATGTAGAACTCCGGGTAGCCCCACATGCCGTGCTCGGACACGTCCAGGCCGAGGGTCTCGACCTCGGGCTCGGTGCGGATGCCGACGGTGACCTTCATCAGCCAGAGGACGACGAACGACGCCGTGAACGTGAAGGCGCCGACGGCCAGGAGGCCGAGCGCCTGCACGCCGAGCTGGTGGAAGCCGCCGCCGTAGAAGAGGCCGCCCTTCCCGGTCGCGAGGTTCTCGGCGAGCTTCGGCACCGTGAGGAAGCCGAGCGCGAGCGTCCCCCACATTCCCGACATCCCGTGGGCCGCGAGGGCTCCGACCGGGTCGTCGATCCCGATCTTCTCCACGAAAAGCGACCCCAGCACGACGATCACGCCGGCCACGAACCCGATCAGGATCGCCGCCCACGGCGCGACGAACGCACATGCGGCGGTGATCGCGACGAGCGCGGCGACCGCGCCGTTGAGCATCATCGAGAGGTCGGGCTTCTTGATCACGATCCACGAGGTCACGACGGCCCCGAACACGCCGGCGGCGGCCGCGAGGTTCGTGTTGAGCGCGACGTACGCGAAGAAGCCGACGCCGCCGAAGTCGACGCGAGAGCGTCGACCCCGGGTTGAAGCCGAACCACCCGAACCAGAGGATCACCACGCCGAGCGTGGTGAACGCCATGTTGTGCCCCGGGATCGGCTGGGGCTTCCCGTCGACGTACTTGCCGATTCGCGGCCCGAGGAGCAGGGCTCCGGCGAGGCCCGCGAGAGCGCCCTGGTAGTGGACGACCGTCGACCCGGCGAAGTCCTGCATGCCCTTCGAGAAGAGCCAGCCGTCGGGGCTCCAGACCCAGTGCGAGGCGACGGAGTAGATGAGCGTGAAGATCGCCCCGAAGGCGAAGTACACCCAGAGCCGGGTGCGCTCGGCCATCGCGCCCCAGACGATCGCCAGCGAGACCGCGGCGAAGACGACCTCGAACATGTAGCCGGCCGCAGCGGGAATCGCTGAGAACCACGAGAACGGCGCCTGCGCCGATCGTGAGGAGCTCGTCCACGGTCGGCAGGAACCCGGAGCCGCCGAACAGGCCGTTGCCCCCGTCGCCGAAGGCGATGCCGAAGCCGACGAGGTAGTAGACGATCGACGCGATCGCGAGGACGAGGACGTTCTTCGCCGCGATGTGGCCGACGTTCTTCATGCGCGTCAGGCCCGCCTCGAGAAAGGCGAAGCCCGCCTGCATGAACATCACGAGCACCGCCGCGATCAGGACCCAGACGGTGCTCGCCGCGAATGCCAGCTCCTTGGTGCTCATACGACCTCCACCTCCTCGAGCTTCTGACCCGTTCGGTTGTGGGTCACGTTGGTGACAGGCGACATCCAGCAGATCCCGTCGCCGTTGGCATGGCCCGTCTTCGCCGCATCGACGATCGCCTCGATCGACGCTCTCGGCGATCTCGTCACGGACGACGAACGTCAGGTGGGCCTTCGGCAGGAACCGGGACTCGAAGACCCGGCCCCGGTACTCGTGCGTGATTCCCTTCTCGCGGCCGTGCCCGACGGCCTCGACGACGGTGACGCCGACGTGGCCCGTCTGCTCCTCGACCGCCTCCATGACGGTCTCCACCCGGTCGCGGACGACGATTGCTTCGACCTTCATCACGGCGCGCTCACCGCTCCGCGGGGCGCTCGCCGTCGCCGATCCGTGCTCCCGCGCGCCGGACCGCGGGGACTGGCGCCCGTCGACCGGAAGTGCCGCGCGCTTCGCGCGCGCCGGCCCTTCGGGGACTGTCGCAGGCGTGTGTGTCACCGCCGGCTCCTTTCCTGGTCCACGAAAAAAGCCCCGCCTCTCCCACGGGAGAAACGAGGCTTCATTGCCTTCGGCGGGACCGACGTCGTCCCCGCCCGTCCGCGGAACCATAGAGGCGGCGTCGGGCCGTGCGCAAGTTGCACGCGTCGGCGCGTGGTGCGGTTCTCCGTACCGTCAGGCTCTTCGACGAGGGTGCTAGGCTCGGGGCCGTGATGATGCTCGGTCGTATCTAGGACACCCGTTGCCGAGGCCCGCCCGGCGCGGTGCCTCTTTTCGCACGTCCTTGATCGCCGTTTCGAAGGGAGAGCACCATCGTGAAGGAGTTGTCGCCCGTTCCGCCTGATGCACTGGCCGTGGAGACCCGCGACCTGCGCAAGGAGTTCGTCCGCAAGGACCGGCAGCGCGGCAAGCGCCGCGTCGCGGCGCTCGAGGACGTCACGCTCGAGATCGCCCGCGGCGAGTGCGTCGCGATCCTCGGCCAGAACGGCTCCGGGAAGTCGACGCTCGTGCGTCTGCTGTCGACGCTGCTGCTGCCCGACGGCGGCAGCGCGCGCGTCTTCGGCTACGACGTCGTGCGCGAGGACAAGGCTGTCAGGCGGCTCGTCAACCGCGTCTCGGTCGAGGCGAGCTTCTTCAAGAAGATGTCGCCCTCGGAGAACCTCCACTACGCGGCGCGCTTCTACGGGATGGGGCTCTCGGAGACGTCGGCGAGCGGATCCCCGAGATCCTCGCGCGCGTCGGATTCCCGCCCGACCGGCGGACCGAGCCGATGGAGAACCTCTCGCGCGGGATGCAGCAGAAGGTCGCGCTCGCACGCGCGCTGCTCACCTCGCCCGGTGCTGCTCCTGCTCGACGAGCCGACGACGGGGCTCGACCCGCGCTCGAAGCTCGAGGTGCAGGACTTCATCCGCGAGATGCGCGCCGTGCACGACTCGACGATCCTGCTCTGCACCCACGATCTCGGCGAGGCCGAGTCGCTCGCCGAGCGCGTCGGCATCCTCGACCGCGGCCGCCTGCTCGCGCTCGAGCCTGCCGGCGAGCTGAAGGCCCGGTTCGAGGCGGAGACACTCGAGGAGGCGTTCTTCGCCGCGACGGGTCGCGGCTTCGAGGACGAGCACGACGAGCTGGACGCGGAGGAGAGGAAGGTGCTCGCATGAGAGCCGTCGCCCTGGAGCTCAAGCACGAGCTGATCGGCCTCGCCGGCGTCGTCGAGCGAAACGTCTACCTCACCCGCCGCTACATCTACTGGGACATCGCGTTCTTCGTCTGGACGGTCGCGAACACGCTGACGATCGTCTTCATCGCGAAGGGGTTCGAGGCGAGCGGCGGCAACGATCGACGTCGAACGCGCAACGACGACGCTCCTGATCGGCGCCGTCGTGTGGGCGTACCTCGGGATCATCTTCGAGTTCCTCACCGAGACGGTCGCCTGGGAGCGCTGGGAGGGGACGATCGAGTACACGTTCATGGCGCCGCTCTCCCGCGCCATGCACCTCGGCGGGTCGGGCGTCTTCGCCGTGCTCTACGGGCTCGTCCGCGCGATCCTGCTGTTCATCGTCGTCGCCGCCTTCTTCGGCCTCGCCTTCGACGACGCGAACTTCGCGGCCGCGCTCGTGATCCTGATCGTCGCGTCCGTCTCGTTCTTCGGGATCGGGATGATGACCGCCGTCCTCCCGCTCATCTCGCCCGAGAAGGGCGCGCAGCTCGGGTTCGTCGCGCAGGGCATGCTGCTCGTCGTGTCGGGCGTCTACTACCCGGTCGAGGTGCTGCCGGAGTGGATGCAGTGGCTCGCGAAGATCTCGCCGGCGACGTACGCGCTCGACGGGCATCCGCGCGGCGATCCTCGACGGCGCGCCGCTCGCGTCGCTGTGGCACGACATCTGGCCGCTTCTCGATCATCGGCGCCGCGTGCATCCCGCTCGGCCTCGCGATCTTCAATCGCGGCGAGGTCTACGCCAAGCGACATGGCAAGCTGAAACGATCGGGATAGCGCGGATGGACGACGACCTCGAGATCACCGAGCTCGCACCGGGTGACCGCGCCGGGCACGAGGCCTACGCGGCGCTCTGGAACGCCGTCGTCCCCGGTATCCGATCACCGCGGAGGAGCTCGAGCGGCGCCGCGCGCGACGTCCCGGACGACGTGCGCGTGATCGGGCGGATCGACTGGGCGGTCGCGGGCTGCGCGGCCGCGATCCGCTCCGACCTCCCCGGGCGCACCTACATGGGCAACGTCGTGCTGCCCGAGTATCGGGGCCGCGGGCTCGGCCGGTCGCTGCTCGAGCGGGTCGTCGTCGCGGCGCGGGCGCACGGGAGCGACGTGCTCGCCGCGGGGGTCGAGGAAGGGGACGAGCGCGGGGGAGCGGTTCGCGGCGCGCTTCGGTCTCTGCGAGGTGCTGCGTGAGCTCGAGATCTCCCGCCACGTCTCCGCCGGACGAGCCGGAGCCTGACCTGCCCGCCGGGATCGTGCTCGTCGAGATCGTCGGAGCGGCCCGACCTCCTGCCCGCCGCGTACGCGGTCGTCTGCGAGGCGCTGCCCCAGATGCCGTTGCACGCGCCTCTCGAGGTGCCCTAGCTACGAGCGCTGGCTGGACGAGGAGGCGACCGGCCCCGACGTCCTCGGGGGCGGGACGCTGCTCGCGCTCGACGGCGATCGAGTCGTCGGCTTCGTCAGCCTGATCGCGCGCGCTGCCGACCCGCATCTCGCCGAGCACGGCCTCACGCTGGTCGCGCGAGCCACCGGAACCGCGGGATCGCGACCGCGCTCAAGCGTGCCCAGATCGCATGGGCCTCGAGCAACGGCTTTCGCGAGCTGATGACGTCGACCCAGGACGGGAACGCGCCGATGCGCGCCGTGAACGACAAGCTCGGCTACGAGCCGCGCCCGGCCTGGATCCGCTACGAAGGGCCGCTCGACGAGATGGAGGCGGCGCTGGCCGCAGGACGCGAGCAGACGCCGCTGACGTCTAGCGGCGGTGCGTGCGGGCGGCCGGCCGCCGCCCGACGCACCGGCTCCGCCGTGTGCTGTGGAGCAGCGGCAGCAGTCCGCGCCGGATCGCGAGGACGACGGCATGGGTGCCGTTCCGTGCGCCGAGCTTCGCGATGATGCGCTTCCGGTAGCCCTTGACCGTCTCGGACGAGAGGTAGAGGCGCTCGCCGGTCTGCGCCGCCGTCTCGCCCTCGGCGGCGGCGGCGAGGATCTCGGTCTCGCGCTCGGTGAGCGGCTCTCCTTCGAGCACCTCGGCGAGCAGACCCGTCACGCCGCGCGCCTCCGTACCCGGGTGGAGCCGTTGTGGACGAGCGTGTAGACGCGGTCGGCGGTCACGCCGAGGTCCTTCGCGACGTCGGCTGCGCGTGTCGCCGTCGACGACCGTCCGGATCAGCGCGATGCGCTCACGCTCCGGGATCGTCCCCAGCACGCGCAAGCCGGTCGAGGTTCTCGACCGTGTCGTGCGGGGTCGGGCCCGGGTCGGCGGCTCGAACGTGTAGTCCTCGCGGGCCCGGTGGGCGAGATCGGGGAAGCCGACGACGTCCGCATACGGCCGTCGCCGAGGGTGTTGCGACGCGCGCGCGTCCGGATCGTGTCGGCGATCGCACCGCGGACATAGGGTGTCGCGAACGCCGGGAACGGCACGCCGTACGACGGGTCGTAGCGCTTCGCCGCCTTGGCGAGGGCGAGGTTGCCGTCGGCGACGAGGTCTTCCTGCTCGAGTGGGATGTGCCGCCAGCGCCGGGCTTCGCGGCGGGGCAGATGAAGTGCTTGCTCGACGAGCGTCTCTTCGGTCATGCGAGGATCGCGCCTCCTGGGTGGGGGACAGGGGCGACCGCAGCGGCGTGTCACGCGCAGTTTGACGCTTCCGTTGGGGGGTTCGGTCGCTTTGCATGGGGGGGCATGCTTGGCGTCGGCTGCAGGCCGTGAACGGAAGGTCAGGACCTTACCACCCACGTCGGTGGTGACCGGTGTGAACGGGAGTCAACACCGACACCCCCGGTGTGCAGGCATTTCCGAAACGCAGGCGTCGACTTCACGGCCGGCGCGCGCCCTCCGGGCGGCGCCTTCGGGAGGCTCGATGCACGCGCCGCGACGGGTCAGGGCGACGGCGATCCAGCGACGGGGGCGGGCGCCCCGGCGCCCGCCCCTCGTCGTCCGAGCCCGTATCTCAGGCGGCGGCGCCCGCCGCCACCGTTTCGCGGGTGCCGCGCCGTTCTGCTCGGGCGTCACGATGGTCAGGATCGTGTCGACGATCCGCCCCGTGACGGCGTACGGGTCGGCCTGGGAGTTCGGCCGCCGATCCTCGAGGTACCCGCGGTACCCGCTCTGCACGAAGCTGTGCGGAACGCGGATCGACGCGCCGCGGTCGGCGACACCGAAGCTGAAGGTGTCGATCGCCTGCGTCTCGTGGAGGCCGGTCAGGCGGAGGTGGTTCTCGGCGCCGTAGACCGCGATGTGGTCGTCCTGAGCCGCCGCGAACGCCGCCATCAGCGCGTCGAAGTAGTCCTTGCCCCCGATCTCGCGCATGTGCCTGGTCGAGAAGTTGGCGTGCATGCCCGAGCCGTTCCAGTCGAGGTCCGCACCGAGCGGCTTCGGATGGAAGTTCACGTCGACTCCGTAGCGCTCGCACAGCCGCAGCAGGAGGTAGCGGGCGATCCACATCGCGTCGCCGGCCTCCCTGCTTCCCTTCGCGAAGATCTGGAACTCCCACTGGCCCTTCGCGACCTCGGCGTTGATGCCCTCGTGGGCGATGCCCGCGGCGAGGCAGAGCTCGAGGTGCGCGTCGGCGATCTCTCGCGCGATGCTGCCGACGTTCGCGTAGCCGACGCCCGTGTAGTAGCCGCCCTGCGGCGCGGGGAAGCCGCCTGCGGCCGGGAACCCGAGCGGCGCGCCGTCCTTGTAGTAGAAGTACTCCTGCTCGAACCCGAACCAGGTGTCGGCGTCGTCCGGGATGCGCGCACGCGTGTTGGTCGGGTGCGGCGTCCCGTCGGGTAGGAGCACCTCGCACATCACGAGCGCGCCGTTGGTGCGAGCCGCGTCGGGGTAGACGGCGACCGGACGCAGCATGCAGTCCGAGTCGCTCCCGTCCGCCTGCTTGGTGGAGCTGCCGTCGAAGCCCCACTCCGGGCAGCTGGTCGAGCGTCGGGAAGTCGTCGTACGCGACGACCTTCGTCTTCCCGCGCAGGTTCGGAACCGGCTCGTAGCCGTCCAACCAGATGTATTCGAGCTTGAAGTGGGGCATCGGGCTCCTTTCCCTCGGCGCAGGCGCGCCCGGGCTCCTGGCGGCCCGATGGCGTCCACGCCCCTCGTCGTCTGTTCCCGTCCTGTGCTCCGTCTCGGACCACGAAAAAGCGCCCCAGGACCCTGTGGGTCCTGAGGCGCCGTTGCCTCGCGACAGCCTTCTGCGGCCGCCGCTGCCGCCTCTTATAGCCGCGCTCGGCAGGAGCGTCAAGCCGCCAACCACTCCGATAGAGTCGCAGCACCCGAGCGTCGAGGTCGGCCCCGAGTCGACTGCTGTCGGTTCCCGGAGAAGGAGTGCGTGATGGCGAGACCGAGAAACGCGGCGGCCGGCCGCGCCGCTGCGATGGTCAAGAGCAAGGACCGTGCGACGTCGAGCGTCGCTGCGCGCCGGGCGGTGCTCAAGCGGATGCGGGAGGAGGAGATCGAGCACGTCCTCTTCTGGTTCACCGACCTCGAGGGTCACCTCAAGTCGTTCGCGATCACGCCGTCCGAGATCCCCGACGCGCTCGACGACGGGATGGGCTTCGACGGCTCGTCGATCACCGGCTTCAACCGGATCGAGGAGTCGGACATGGTCGCGATCCCGGACCCGGAGACCTTCCAGGTGATGCCGCGGCCGGTCGACGAGCACGGTCACGAGATGGGCTCGAAGGTCGCGCGCATGATCTGCGACGTCGTCAGGCCGGACGGGACGCCGTACAACGGCGACCCGCGCTACGTCCTGCGCGCCGCGCTCGAGCGGATGCGGTAGCTCGGCTTCGACACGTTCAACGTCGGCCCCGAGCTCGAGTACTTCCTGTTCGAGGACGACTCCGACACGAAGACGCTCGACGAGGGCGGCTACTTCGCGATGACGGCGCAGGACGCAGCCACCGAGGTGCGCAACGACACCATCCACGCGCTCGAGTCGGTCGGGATCCCGATCGAGTACCACCACCACGAGGTCGCGCCGTCGCAGCACGAGATCGACATGCGGTACGCGGACGCGCTCGCGATGGCCGACCACGCATGACCTACAGGCTGATCGTGAAGGAGGTCGCGGCCTGGCACGGCTACTACGCGACCTTCATGCCGAAGCCGCTCTTCGGCGAGAACGGCTCCGGGATGCACACGCACATGTCGCTCTTCAAGAACGGACGCAACCAGTTCTTCGACGCGAAGGACCCGCACCACCTGTCGAAGACTGGCGAAGGCGTTCATCGCCGGCCTGCTCGTCCACGCGCGCGAGATGTCCGCCGTGCTCGCGCAGTGGGTCAACTCGTACAAGCGGCTCGTCCCGGGCTTCGAGGCGCCGGTGTACGTCGCCTGGTCGCAGCGCAACCGGTCGGCTCTGATCCGGATCCCGCTCTACAAGCCCGGTGAGGAGCAGGCGACCCGCGCGGAGATCCGCTGCCCGGACCCCGCCTGCAACCCGTACCTCGCATTCGCGGCGCTGCTCCACGCGGGGCTCGAGGGGATCGAGAGCGGCTACGAGCTGCCCGACGAGATGACCACGAACCTCTACCGGCTCTCGGACGCGGAGCGCGAGGAGCAGGGCGTCGACGCGCTTCCCGGCTCGCTCGGCGAGGCGATCGAGGCGCTCGCGGGCTCGGAGCTGATGGCGCGCGCGCTCGGGGAGCACATCTTCCCGCGCTACGTCGAGCTCAAGCGGCGCGAGTGGGACGACTACCGCATCCAGGTCAGCGAGTGGGAGAAGGCGCGCTACCTGTCGGCGCTGTAGACCCTGACGGCGGGCCGCGACGCGGGCCCGACAGGCGCCGGCTTCGGCACTGGACAACGTCCTCCGAAGGCGCATGATCCCGGTGCAGCCAGCGCCGCAAGGCGAGCGGCTCTGACTGTGTCTGACGGCCGATCGCGGGTCCCCGGTGGGGGCCCGTGGTCGTTTCGGGATGGGGGAACCCCTGGTTCCCCCGTCGGCCCCCTCCTCCTGGATCGCGCACGGGTCGACCGCGACCTGGCCTCCCGGCCGGCAAAGCCGGCCTCCGGCCGCCACGGTCGGGGCACGGGTCACCGGATTCGCCGGGCGAGCCCCCGTGGTCGCACTCGGCCGCCTCGGCTACGGCTTCCAGACCATCAGCGCGACGATCGCGACCGCCGCGGCCAGCATCGACGCGTCGAGCGTCAGGGCGACGGGGTCGCGGAGCCGCCGCGCGAGCTCGCGCGAGGGTCCGGTCGACGGTCGACGGCCTCGCGTTCGGCGAGCTCTCGCGTCCTGCGGTCGCGCTTGCCGGCGACCGCACCGGCGATCCCGAGCCAGACGATCAGGACGTACGCCGCCTGGAGCCAGCCGGAGTCGTACGGGAACGTGGAGCACATCGGCCAGCCAGACGCCGGCGGCCAGAGTCAGGAGCAGCCCGGAGCCGACGAGGGGCACGAGCGGACGGGCCGCACGGAGCAGCACCGCGCTCTCCGACGGGCGCTCCTTGCCGATCGCCAGGAGACGCAACGCGGTCACCGCGATGGTGCCGCCGACGAAGAGGAGCACTCCCGAGAGGTGGAGGAAGAGGGCCCAGTCGCGTGCCATCCGTCTTCGAACGTAGCTATCGCAGAGCGGCCGACGCCTCGGTCGAAACCCGTAGCCTGAGGCTCGGTGACGACCGCCCTGCGCATCCTGCACGTCCTCTCGGCCTGCGTGTGGGTCGGGGGCACCGTCGCCCTGGTCTTCGTGGGCGTCCCCGCGATCCGGCAGCTCGAGGGCGAGGCTCGCGCGACCGCGATGCGGGCTCTCGGACGGCGCTGGCGGCCGATCGGCTGGACGCGCGATGGCGGTGGCGATCCTCTCCGGGCTCTGGCTGACCGAGCGTCACGGCGGGTTCCACCATGCGGCGCTCGACACCGACTTCGACCGCACGCTGATCGTCAAGTCGGTGCTCGTCGCGCTGCTCGTGGTCGGCGGGATCCTGCACGACTACGTCCTCGGCCCGAGGCTGCAGCACGAGCTCCGCGCCCGAAGCGCGTCTGCGCCGGCAACGCGCAGCCGGCTCGTCCTCGTCGGCTGGTTCAACTTCGGCCTCACGATCGCTCGTGCCCGCGCTCGGGGCGGTCGTGCTCACCACGCTCGACTGAGGCTCGATGGACGACGCCGCCCGGCATCTCGCACTCCTGACCCGTACGACCGAGGTGGTCAACTCGTCGCTCGACCTGCAGGAGGTGCTCGAGGCGATCGCGCACGAGGTCGCGGCGGCCCTCGAGACCGACGCGTGCTTCGTGTACCTCTACGACGAGCGCGCCCACGAGCTCGTGCTCCGCGCGACGCACGGAACGCTGGTCGAGGACGCGACGAGCGCGCCGCGGATGCGGAAGGGCGTCGGCATCACGGGGGTGGCGGCGGCCGAGCGGAGGCCGGTGATGATCCCGTCGGGCGCGCATCTCGACCCGCGCTTCAAGGCATTCCCGAACCTCCGCGAGGACGAGTACGAGTCGATCCTCGCCGTCCCGATCCTCGCACGCCAGGTCCTCGAGGGCGCGCTCAACGTCAGGACGCGCGCCCCGCGCGCGTTCACCGACGCCGAGATCGCGCTGCTCACCTCGATCGCGTCGCAGGTCGGCCAGTCGATCGAGCACGCGAAGCTCTACGCCCAGGCGCGCCGCCGGGTCCACGAGCTCGAGGCGCTGGCGCGCATCTCGGAGGCGGTGTCCGAGTCGCTCTACCTCGAGGAGTCGCTCGAGGCGATCGTGCAGACGACGGTCGAGTCGCTCCACGCCACCGGCGCCGCGGTCGTGCTCGAGGACGGCCGGATCGCCTGGCCGGAGGGCCGGGCGGGCGCCTTCGCCGTGCGGCTGCCGCTCCGCTGGCGCGGCCGCACGATCGGCGAGCTCGTCGTCGACCGCGACACACCGTTCTCCGACGGTGGACCGGCAGCTGCTCGACGCGATCGCGAACCAGGCGGCGGTCGCGCTCGAGCACGGGCGGATGGCGCTGCGCGGCGTGCTCGCCCAGGAGATCCACCACCGGGTGAAGAACAACCTCCAGACCGTCGCCTCGCTCCTACGGCTCCAGGCGCGCGCCGACGGCGTCGACCCGCGCAAGGCGCTCGGCGACTCGGTCAACCGGATCCTCGCGATCGCCGCGGTGCACGAGGCGTTGACCGAGCATCACGGGGACGTCGTCGACCTCGCGGAGCTGCTCGACCGCCTGCGCGCGATGCTCGTCCAGGGGTTCGGCGGCAGGGAAGCGCGTGACCGCCGAGCTCGAGCCGGTCGAGCTCGCCGGCAACCGCGCGACCGCGCTCGCGCTCGTCTTCTCCGAGCTGCTCTCGAACGCCCTCGAGCACGGCGGCGGGCACGGTGTCGATTACTCTAGGACGCGACGGGAGCGACGCTGTTCTCTCGATCGCCGACGACGGCCAGGGCATGCAGGGCGCCTCCGACGGAACCGGGCTCTCGATCGTGCGTGCGCTCGTCCGTGACGAGCTGCGCGGCTCGCTCGACCTCTCCGGCGGCGCCGGCCTCCGTGCCGATGTCAGATTCCCAGCCTGAGGAGCGAGACGACATGCGAATCCTGATTGCGGAAGACGAGACGATCATCCGGCTCGACCTGCGGGAGCTGCTGGAGCGCTCCGGCTTCGAGGTCGTCGCGGAGGCGCGCGACGGCGAGGAAGCGGTCGCGCTGGCGATGAGCGAGGAGCCCGACCTCGCGCTGCTCGACGTGAAGATGCCGAATCTCGACGGCATCGACGCGGCGCGCCGGATCCTCGAGGAGCGGCCCATGCCGATCGTGATGGTGACGGCGTACGGGGAGCAGGAGCTGGTGGCGCGTGCGGTGGAGGCCGGGGTCTTCGGCTACCTCGTGAAGCCGTTCCGGGAGACCGACCTGCTACCGGCGATCGAGATGGCGCAGGCCCGGCACGAGGAGCTCACTGCGCTCCGCGCCGAGGCCGACTCGCTGGCCGCGGCTCTCGCGGCCCGCAAGGCGATCGAGCGGGCGAAGGGGCTGCTGATGGAGCGCGAGGGGCTGAGCGAGCGGGACGCGTTCGCCCGTCTGCGCAAGGCGAGCCAGATCTCGGGCCGCAAGCTCGAGGTCGTCGCCGAGGCGCTCATCGCGACGCTCGATACGCCGCCCGCAGGTGCGGACGACGAGCCGGCTCGCGTCGCTGCCCGGCCGCGGCGCGAGCCGTGATCGCGGATCGCGCCACGGCCGAGGGTCAGCGCGGGGGAGGGAGAGCGGTCGGATCGGCTCGGTAGGAGAGCCCGTGCCCGAACCGGAAGAGCGGGTCGCGGGAGTCGTACGGCAGATCGGGGAGCTGGGCTTCGACGCTCTCGATCGAGGAGGGAAGCTCGAACGGGAGCATGCCCTCGGGCGCCGCGCGGCCGAAGGCGACGTCGAGCAGCGCGGCGTCGGTCGCGCCGAAGTCGGCAAGGAGGGCCGCCGCGCCTGCGGCGATCTCGGGGATCACGGCGGCGCGGTCGAGCCGGATGTCGACCACGGTCGGCACCTGTCCCATCAGCTCGAGCAGCCAGGCGATCTCGGTCGCCTCGAAGTCGAGGCGACCCGCGTGGAAGAGCGACTCGAGGAAGTTCCCGTCGCGGGGCTCGAACGGGGCCTGGATCCGCACGAGCGCGACGTCGGCGTCCTCGGGGCGCTCGACGATCGAGCCGGCCGGGAGCTCGGCGACGTCCAGGCCCCGCAGGTAGACGCGCGGCTCGCCGCGCAAGGGGAGAAGGTCACGGCCGTTCGCGAGCAGCACGAACGAGCGCGTCTGCGCGACGTGCCCGCGCTCGAGGAGCTCCCGTGTGCCGACGACCTCCGCCGCCAGGCCCGGGTCGACATACGGATCGTCGAACAGTCCGAGCCGGAACTTGTCGCGGAACAGCCTCCGCACCGAGGCGTCGATGCGCGCCTCGTCGATCCGGCCGGAGCGCACGAGCTCGACGACGACCTCGGGGCAGGACTCGCCGCCGAACTGGTCGACGCCAGCGTCGAGGACCTTCGCCGCGCGATCCTCCCGGCTCAGATGCTCGACGCCCCAGGCACGGGCGGGCCAGAGCGCGCCCGCGATCAGCGTGTCGCTCAGGAGCCCCCAGTCGGAGCACACGACGCCCTCGAAGCCGTAGCGCTCGCGGAGGAGCCCGGTGATCACGCCGCGGTTGAATCCGAAGCCGACTTCCTCGTGCTCGGTCCCGATCGGCATCCCGTAGTAGGGCATCACCTGGGCGGTCCCCGCCTCGAGCGCCGCCTCGAACGGGATCAGGTGATAGTCGAAGGCTCCTCCCGGATAGACCTGCTCGCGGCCGTACGGGAAGTGGGCGTCCTCGCCGTCGAGCTGCGGTCCGCCGCCCGGGAAGTGCTTCGTCATGCAGGCGACGCTCTGCGGGCCGAGCGTCTCGCCCTGCATGCCGCGGAGATATGCCGTCACGAGCCGCGCGGCGACCTCGGCGTCCTCGCCGAAGGTCCCGGACGCGCGGCACCAACGCGGCTCGGTCGCGAGGTCGGCCGTCGGGTGCAGCGCGAGCCGGATCCCGACCGCGAGATACTCGCGCCGCGCGATGTCCGCAAACTCGCCCACGAGCCCTTCGTCCCTGGTCGCGGCGAGGCCGATCGGGTCGGGCCATTGCGAGAACCCGGCCCCGGCCATGCTCGTCGCCGGGTTCGCGCCGAGGCCGTGACGCGGGTCGGACGAGATCGTCACGGGGATCCCGAGCCGCGTCCGCTCGGCCGCCTCCTGCACCCGGTTGTGCCACTGCGCGAGCACCTGCGGGCCGGGCGCCCAGTAGATGTTGAAGTGCGTCAGCCCGAGCTCGACGAGGCCCAGGGTCGAGACCTGGGTCAGCCCGTCGGGCTCGTCGCTCACCGTGCCGTCGTCCGGGACGCCGAGGCCCTGGTGGAAGAGCTGCGCGGCCTTCTCCTCGAGCGTCATGCGGGCGAGGAGGTCCTCGACGCGCTCGTCGACCGGGACGCGCGGATCCTCGTACGGGTCGAGGACGCCGTTGCCGTTCAGGTCGCGGAACGAGACGCCGTCGTCGGTGACCCGCCGGCAGCCGCCGCCTCCGGCGGCGGGCGCGGTACCGATGCTCGTCACCCGCGGGCCCGCTCGCCGGCACGTTGGGCGAGGACGACCGGCGCGGCGTCGGGTCGTTCCGCCGTCGTGCCGATCGCGACCGCCGATCCCGTGTCGCACGAATCGAGGATCGAGCGCGCCACATCGACGACGTGCGTGGCCAGTGCCGCCGACGCGCGATGAGGCCGGCCCTCGGCGATCGCCTCGACCATGTCGTGGAGGCCGAGGCCCCGAGCGTCCGCCTCGCCACGGGTCGGGTAGGACACGGTCTCCCAATCGCCGCGCCGCCCGCGGATCCGCAGCTGCCCGTCGAACCCGTTGGGGTCCGGGAGCGCGAGCTCGCCCTCCGCGCCGTGCACGAGCATCGTCGAGGCGTAGTGCCCCGGTGACTCGAACGTGGCGACGAGCATCGCCGTCGCGCCGCTCGAGAGCTCGAGCATCGACGAGATGTGCGTCGGCGTCTCGGCGACGAACCGCTCTCCGCTTCGCGGCCCGATCTCGATCGTGCGCTCGCGGACGAACGTCGATGCGAACCCGGCGACGCGCCGGACGGGCCCGAGGAGCGACACGATCGCGGTCACGTAGTACGGCCCCATGTCGAGCAGCGGGCCGGCGCCGTCACGGAAGAAGATGTCGGGATCCGGGTGCCAGGTCTCCTGGCCGCCGGACAGCATCGCCGCCGAGACGGCGAGCGGAGCGCCGATCGCGCCCTCGTCGAGCAGCGATCGCGCCCGCTGATAGGCCCCGCTCAGGAAGATGTCCGGTGCGCACCCGAGACGCAGGCCGTGCTCCTCCGCGAGCGCGGCCAGCGTCTGAGCCTCGGGAACGGTCGTCCCGAGCGGCTTCTCCGAGTAGACGTGCTTTCCGGCCTCGAGCGCCGCCCGCGTCACGGCGGCGTGCGCGGCCGGCGGCGTGAGGTTGAGGACGACGTCGATCGCGTCCGAGCGCACGAGCTCGTCGACGGGGAGCTGCTCGAGGCCGAAGTCGGCCGCGATGATCGCGCTCCGCGAGGCGTCGAGGTCGGAGCACGCGACGATGTCGAAGGTGTCGAAGGCCGCGTCGTTCGCGGCGTACGTCCGGCTGATGACGCCGCAGCCGACGATCCCGACCTGGGCCGGCGATCTCATGCGGGGCTCCGCGGCCATCGAGGTGACCGCCGCGAACGAGCGGCGGACTGCCTCGAGCGCGTCGCCGTCTGCCTCGTCCTGCTCGACCAGCAGCCACTCGACGTCGAGGTCGCGGATCGCGGGGAGGACGCGGGGATAGTCGACGGCGCCGTCGCCGACCGGGACGAAGCGCGGGGCGGTCCCGGCCGCGAGGTCCTTGACGTGCACGAGCGGCACGCGCGGTGCAACGCGCTCGACGAGGCCGACGGGCTCGACGCCGGCGAACCAGGCCCAGCCGAGGTCGAGCTGCGAGGAAGAGAAGGTCGTCGTCGAGCTCGAGCAGCCGGTCGAGCACCGTACGGCCGTCCTCGAGCGGCCGAAGCTCGCCGTCGTGGTTGTGGAAGCCGAGGCGAAGCCCGGCCGCCCTCACCCGCTCGGCAACCGCGCCGATCCGCTCGACCACCCGCTGGGCGTCGGCCACCGTGGCCGGCGGCGCGATCCACGAGAGCACGAGCCGGTCGCTCCCGAGCTCGCCGAGCTCCTCGGCCAGCCCGTCGAGGCCCGTCTCGATCGCCTCGAGCCCTGCGTGTCGGCTCGTGACGACCAGCCCGATGTCGTCGAGGAGCACCCGCAGCGCGCGCGCGTCCCGACCGAAGAGGTCGTTGCGGCTCCACCCCCTCGTATCCCATCTCGGCGACGGAGCGCAGCGTCCCCTCGAAGTCGGCTGCGCACGCCTCGCGCAGTGTGTACAGGGCCAGCCCGAGTCGCGCGCTCATCCCGTCGTCCCCTCCCGTCGCACGTAGTGCCCGGGGCGCTCCTCGACGAGCGTCGTCGGGACGTCCGGATCCCAGCCGTGCGCCGCGAGCGCCGCGGTCTCACCCGTGCGCCCCTCCCACGGGCCGCTGTCGAGCCCCGACTCGGGCTTGGGCACGGCCGAGAGCAGGAGCTTCGTGTACGCATGGAGCGGCGTCTGCAGCACCGCCTCGGTAGGGCCGTGCTCGACGATGCGACCGCGGTACATCACGTGGATCTCGTCGGCGACGTACCGCGCGCTCGCGAGGTCGTGGGTGATGTAGAGGAAGGCGATGTGCTCACGCTCCTTCAGCTCCCGGACGAGGTTCAGGATCCCGAGCCGGATCGACACGTCGAGCATCGAGATGGGCTCGTCCGCGAGGACGACCTTCGGCTGGACGGCGAGGGCGCGCGCGATCGCGACGCGCTGGCGCTGCCCGCCGGACAGCTCGTGCGGGTACTTCTCCGCGACGGCTGCAGCGGGCACGAGGCCGACGATCTCGAGCAGCTCGAGCATGCGCGCTCGCACCTGATCGCGGGGCACCACGTGATGGATGCGGAGCGGCCGCGGCAGGTGGTGGCCGACCTTCTTGACCGGGTTCAGCGACGCGAACGGGTCCTGGAAGATCATCTGCACCTGGGCCCGGTACTCGCAGCAGCCGGCGGCGGTTGTGGAGACGCGTGACGTCCTCGTCTCTCGAGCAGGATCGACCCGGAGGTCGGCTCGTGGAGGTGGCTCAGCATGCGCGCCACGGTGCTCTTGCCGCTCCCGCTCTCGCCGACGAGCGCAGTGACCTTGCCGCGCCGGAGCGCGAGGTCCACGTCGTCCACTGCACGGAGCGTCTCCCGTGCGCCCCAGAAGCTCGTTCCGACCGAGAACGAGCGGGACAGCGACCGCGCCTCGAGGACGGGCGAGATGAACGCCACGCTCACGCCGCCCCACCGGCCGGGAAGTGACAGGCCACGCGATGCCCCGACGGCGCCCAGCGCGTGCAGCTCGGGCATGTCGACGTGGCACGGCTCGCTGCGGGCCGACGGGCAGCGCGGGTGGAAGCGGCAGCCGGAGGGCGGCCTCGACAGGTCGGGCGGGTTGCCGGGGATCCCGGTCATCAGCCGGCGCTCGCCCGTGAGCGGCGGGAACGACGCCATCAGCCCCGCCGTGTACGGGTGCGCCGGGTGGGCGAACAGCTCCGCTGCCGTCGCCTCCTCGACGATGTCGCCGGAGTACATGATCGCGATCCGGTCCGAGAACTCGACCAGGAGCGACAGGTCGTGCGTGATGAAGAGCACCGCGAAGCCCATCTCGCGCTGCAGCTCCTGGATCTCCTCCAGGATCTCGCGCTGCACGATCACGTCGAGCGCGGTGGTCGGCTCGTCGAGGAGGAGCAGCTCGGGGCCGAGCGCCATCGCCATCGCGATCACGACGCGCTGCCGCATCCCGCCGGAGAGCTCGTGGGGGTAGGAGCGGAGACGGCTCTTCTCGATGCCGACGACCTCGAGCAGCTCGCCGGCCTTCATCTGCGCGTAGCGGCGCGGGATCTTCTGGTGGGCCAGGAACATGTCGACGAACTGGTCGCCGATCCGCGTCACGGGGTTGAGCGAGCTCATCGCGCTCTGCATCACGAGGGCGACGTTGCGCCACCGGATGCGGCGGAGCTCGGACTGCGGCAGGCCGACGAGGTCCCGGCCGTTGAAGAGGATCTCGCCCCCGGCGATGCGCCCCGGCGGCCGGAGGACCTGCAGGATCGCGTTCGCGATCGTGCTCTTGCCGCAGCCCGACTCTCCGGCGAGCCCGACGATCTCGCCCCGCTCGATCGCGAGCGAGATGCCGTTGACGGCGGTCACGGGGCCGCGGTCGGTGCCGTACTCGACGACGAGATCCCGGAGCTCGAGCAGCGGAGCCCTGTGCTCCTGCCCGGCGCGGGCGCTCGTCGGGTCCGCGACGGCGCTCACAGCGCGCTCCGTGGCCTGAGCATGCGCCGAATCACGCCCCGGCGCCCGGTCTTCAGGCGCAGGCGCGGGTCGGCGAGCTCGTCGATGCCGAAGTTGATGAACACGATCGAGAGAAGCGTCAGCGAGATCGCGAGCCCCGGGAAGACGAAGTGCCACCACTCGCCCTGGAGCAGCGTCGAGTTGACGGTCGCCCAGTAGAGCGTCGTGCCCCAGCTGACCTTGTTCACGTCGGCGAAGCCGAGGAACTCGAGCGCCGCCTCGAAGAAGACCGCCTGGATGAAGACGAACGCGAAGCCGGCGGCGATCCTGCTGAGCATGTTCGGGAGGAGCTCGCGGAACACGATCCGGCCGGTCGACTCGCCGGCGGCGCGCGCGGCCAGGATGAAGTCGCGTTGACAGATCGAGAGCGCCTGGCCCCGGAGGACGCGCGTCTCGATCGCCCAGCTCGTGAGCCCGATGATCAGCGCCATCACCATCGGGCCCGTCTGCTCGAGGAACGAGGAGATCACGATCAGGAGCGGCAGGCCGGGGATGACGATGAAGATGTTCGCGACGAGGTTGACGATGTCGTCGACCCATCCGCCCATGTAGGCGGCAAGGAGCCCGAGCACGATCGCGATCGTCATGGCGATCGTGGTCGCCGCGAGCGCGACCACGAGCGAGATCCGCCCACCGTGGATGACCTGGGCGTAGACGCTGTACCCCTGGTCGGTCGTGCCCATGGGGTTCGTCCAGGAGGGGGACTGGCCGGGAAGCGACATCGGCACGCTCGGGTCCTGGCTCGTGAGCAGCGGCGCGAAGAGCGTCACGAGCACGATCACGCTGAGCATCGCGATGCCGATCGCGGACATCCGGTTGCGCGAGCAGGAGCCGCAGCCACTCCGGGAGGCGCCGGCAGCCGGGGCGAGCGCTCGCGATGCGCGCGGTCCGTCCCTGCGCCGTGGCTCGCTGCAGCCTCGGTCAGCTCGCTCATCAGGTTGCCCTCACGCGCGGGTCGAGGACCACGTAGACGCAGTCCATGATGAAGTTGGCGAGCAGGACGCAGAACGAGATCACGAGCAGCAGCGCCTGGACGACGGGGTAGTCGTGGCCGAGGGCCGCCTGCTGGAGCGTGAACCCGACGCCGGGGTAGCTGAAGACCACCTCGACGAGGATCAGCCCTCCGACGGCGCTCGCGAAGAACGACGCGAAGGCCGTGAGCGGCGGGAGGATCGCGTTCCGCGCCGCGTAGCCGTTCCGGATCTTGCGATCGGAGAGGCCCTTGGCCCGCGCCATCGTCACGTAGTCCTCCTGGACCGTCGTGATCATCACGTTGCGCATGCCGAGCATCCAGCCGCCGACGCTGAGCACGATCACGACGAGGATCGGCAGCTGCGCGTGACGGAACGCGTCGGTCGCGAAGCCCCACGACCACGTCGGCACGACCTCGGTCGAGTAGGCGTGCTGCGACGGGAACCAGCCCAGCCGGAACCCGAGGAAGTAGACCGCCAGCAGGCTCAGGAAGAAGGCGGGAAAGGAGAGCAGCGCCATCAGGGTCGGCGTCCCGACGGTGTCGACGAAGCCGCCGCGGCGCCAGGCGGCGACCATGCCGAGGAAGGTGCCGATCACGAACGAGAGCAGGAAGCCCATGCCGACGAGGAAGATCGACCAGGGCAACGTGTTGCGGATCACCTCGGTGACGGGCACCTGGTTGGCCGTGGAGATCCCGAGGTTGCCGGTGACCGTGTTCTCGAGGAACTTCGGATAGGCGATCCAGATCGGGTCCTCCGACCCGATCGACGCCTGGAGCTGCTTGAGCATGTCCGGGTTGGAGCGGATCGCGTCGCCGTAGCGGAGGATCAGGCCGTCGAGCGGCGAGCCGGGCATGAGTCGCGGCAGGAGGAAGTCGAGGGTGATCGCCGCGAAGAATGCGAGGAGGTAGAACAGCAGTCGTCGGGCGAGGAAACGCATCGGCTGGCTCTCTGGCGCGCTCGGATCGTAGTACCGGAAGGGAGGGCCGGGGGCGCCTCGGCGCCCCCGGCCTGTTCGGTGATTGCCCTCGGCGTCCTAGACCGACGGCACCGACGGAAGCGCCGGGACCGTCGGGCTTCTTCTTCGCGTCGGCGTAGTAGAGCGACAGGAGGGAGATCTCCACCTGCTGCTGCGTCGAGAAGATCGGGTCGGCGTACTGGTTCCGCCAGTTGATCCACCCGTCGATGTACTTCGTGCTGTAGGTCGACCAGCGCGGGCCGATGAACAGCGGGATGTAGGGCAGCTCGTCGAGGAAGATCTGCTGCAGCTTGTACGCCGCGGCCAGCTGCTTCTTCTTGTCGAGTGTCCCCTTGAACGTCTTCAGGTACGGGATCGCCGCGGCGACCGAGTTCCGCTCGAAGTTGCCGAGCGCGAGCGCGTCCTGCCCGGTCGGCACGACCTGCGACGGGTCGAAGTGCGAGAAGAAGTACGCGTACGGCGTCGGGTCACCCTGGCCGTTCGACCAGATCAGGCTCGGCGAGGTGCCGCTGACGGCGCTGTCCGACGTCCATGCGGCCCAGTCGGGCTCGATCTTGACCGAGGCGTCGATGCCGACCGCCTGCAGGTTGCGCGAGACGATCTGCAGCGAGGCGACCCAGTCGGACCAGCCGCCGATGACGTGCATCTGGAAGCTGACCGGGTTGCCCTTCGGGTCGATCAGCTTCCCGCCCTTGTACGTGAAGCCGCCGTCCGTGAACGCCTTCTTCGCCGCGTCGGGGTCGTACGTCGCGAGCTTGGTCGCCGTGGCCTTGAGCGCGGGGTTGATCCACTTCGGGTAGAGCTGCTCGAGGCCGAGGGCGGTCGTGGCCGGCGCGTAGCCGTACTCGCCGATCTTCGACACCGACTTGCGGTCGATCGCCTGGCTCACGCCCTTGCGGAACGCGACGAGGCTGTACGGGTACTGCGTCGTGTTGAACGTGAGGCTGACCGGCAGCGCCGTGGTCAGGTACGCGTTGTGGAAGTGGGCCGGGTCCTTGTCCTGGTAGGCGGACTCGACGTTCGGCACGAAGTTGTGCGTCCAGTCGGCCTGACCGCTGACGATCTGGAGCAGGCCGGCGTCGTTCGAGGCGGTGTAGATCCGCTCGACGCAGTTGATCCGCGGCAGGCCCTTCGCCCAGTAGTTCGGGTTCTTCGAGAGCTGGTACGACTGCCCGCTGAACCGCGTGACGCGGTTGAACGGGCCCGACCCGACCGGGTTCGGGTTCGCGTAGTTGGTGACGTCCTTGACCTTCGACCAGATGTGCTTCGGGACGATCGGGACGTTCACGAGCTGCGAGCCGAGGAACGTCGAGTCGACCTGCTTGAAGCGGATCACGACCTTGTCGCTGCCGAGCTTCGAGACGCCGGCGATGTTGCTGTTCGCCGCGACGAGGCTGATGCGGTCGGCGGCCTTGTCCTGGCGACCGATCGTGAGGCTGTAGAGCACGTCGTCCGCGGTCAGCGGCTTGCCGTCCGACCACTTCGCTCCCTGCCGCACGGCGATCGTGAGCGCCTTCCCGTTCTTCGACCAGGTGAAGCTCTTGCCGAGGACGTTGTACTGGTGCCCGCCTCCGACCGCGGTCGAGATGACGCAGGTTCTCGTAGATGCCGCCCCAGGTGAAGTCACGCTGAGGCGCCCAGGTTGAACGGATTGAAGTTCCGCGCAAACGCCTGATCGCCCGAGCCCGCGGCGACGACGCACGGATGCCCGCTGGCGTTCGACCTCGCGGTCGCGGCGACCGCGGTGGCGGAGACGACCGCCGTCACGAGCACGGCCGCGACGGCGAAGATGGTTCCCTTCCGTACGGGATGCTTCATCCCCTTCACTCCTTTGTGAGATAGGCCAGCCGGCTCGTGCCGACGGGCTCGGGGTCATCTGCGCTCGGCATGTCGAACGCGCCGACGATGGAACATCGGGCAGTGCGCCCTGCGAGCGTCACGGTCGATTCGTCGGTCGCGCTCCCTTCACTCGGATCGGCGGAACACCGTGCGACGATGTTCCGAAACTGTTTCCGGTGGAGCGTGCCAGAGTTTCCGGAAATATTCAAGGGACCCGCCAGAAAGCGCCAGGATGGCGACATTCGAAGCCCGTGATTCCTCATCATTCTCCGGGGCGGGCGGCTCGTTTCCGGAAATTGAACCGGAAACGTGATACACCTTCGGGGAGATGGCCACGAACGGCGACAGACAGGGCGGACGCCCGACGATCCGGGACATCGCAGCCCACGCGGGCGTGTCGATCACGACGGTCTCGCGCGTGCTCAACGACCGGCCCGATGTCGCGCAGGAGACGCGGGAGGCCGTGCTCGACGTGATCCGCGAGCTCGACTTCGCCCCGAGCCGCACGACGCGGCCCGCCCCGTCCGGTCGCACCGGGCTGATCGGCGTGACGATCCCGATGGTGCTGGGCGACTACTTCGCGCAGCTGATCACCGGCGTCACCGAAGCCCTCTACGAGCGCGACATGCAGGTCGTCCTCTGCCCGACGTTCCACCACAAGGAGCGCGAGATCACGCTCGTCAACCAGCTCCTCGAGGGCCGCATCGACGGCGCGATCCTCGTCTTGCCCGAGGAGTCGAGCGACGACCTCCTGCTCCTGAAGCGGAAGGGGTTCTCGTTCGTGATCGCCGACGAGGCCTATCCGCTCGACGGGAACTTCCCGCTCGTCGCGGCGGCGAACATGACCGGCGCGATCGAGGCGACCGAGCACCTGCTCGGGCTCGGCCACCGGCGGATCGGGCTGATCAAGGGCATCCCCGGCTTCGTGGCGACCGAGGACCGTGCGAGCGGCTACCGCGCCGCGCTCTCGGCCGCCGGCATCCGTCCGGATCCGTCGCTCGAGGTGTACGGCGACTTCCGCACGGTCGAGGGGAGGACCGCCGCGGCCCAGCTCCTCGACCTCCCGGAGCGCCCGACCGCGATCTTCGCCTGCAACGACGAGATGGCGGTCGCGGTGCTGCAGGAGGGCCGCGCGCGCGGCCTCCGGGTCCCGGAGGACCTCTCGGTCGATCGGGTTCGACGACACGACCGTGTCGCAGATCGCGATCCCCGCGATCACGACCGTCCACCAGCCGCTCGAAGAGGTGGGTCGCATGGCCGTGAACCTGCTCGCACGCATCATGGACGAGCCGCCGCTGCACCCCGTCCGGCTCGAGGTGGGGACCCGGCTCGTCGTCCGTGAGTCGACCGGGCCACCGCCGGCCCGGTAGCCGCGCCGGCCGCGTCCGTCAGGACGCGGCGAGCAGCCGGTCGTCCTCGCGCCGGCGCCTCGTGCGACGTGCGAGCCACAGGGCGAGCCCGACGAGCACGAGCGGGACGGCAGCGACGGCGATCGCGAGGGCGACGACGCGCCTCCCACGCGAGCACGGCGAGCGCCTTGTCGAGCGCGCGGTCGAGCGGCGATCCGGGCGACGGCGCGAGCGAGGAGTCGTCCGTGCGGAGCTCGAGCTGGATCGTCGCGTTCCGCGCGGCTTCGGTCGTCGCCGCGCGGGTGGCCCGGAGCTCCTGAGCTGCTGCCTGCGCCTGGGAACGGCGCTCGAGCAGGCGGGCCCGCTCGGCCGAGGTCTCTGCACGCTCGATCGCGGCCGTCAGAGCGCCGCGACCTGGGCGCGGGCGCGCGTCGATCTGGCCGTCGAGGGTGTCGAGCGACTCCTGGAGGTCGTCGATCTGCACGTTCTGCCCGAGGATCGTGCCGAGCCCGGAGAGCCGCGTGACCGCCGTCGCCGCCTGGCCGGAGGGGACGCGCAGCGTCAGCGACGCCGCGCCGCTCTCGTCCGGTCGCGTACTGCACCGAGACGACGTAGCCGCCGAGGTCACGCGCGATGGCGAGCGCCTGCTGGGTCGCGCTCGACAGCGCGTCCGTGTCCTCCACACCGAGGGTGAGCGTCGCGGCGTACCGCTGCGCGCGGCCGCTCGTCGGCGCGGGAGCCTTCGCCTGCGCGCCGGCGGCGCCCAGCGCGGGCCCTGCGAAGGCGGTCGGCGGCGCCGCGCCGACGCTGCGCTGCGCCGAGTCTCGAGTGGAGACGGCTTCCTGCGCGACCGGGCCCGGCGAGGGCCGCGTGACGCCGACGGCGACGGCCGCGGCGACGGCGAGCCCGGCGGCGACTGGGCAGCGCGAGGACGAGCCGGCGCCGGCCCCGCAGCCGCTCGCGCAAGGGAGGGCCGCCGCTCGGGCGGCAGCGGAGGCGAGGGTGAGGACCTGGAGCCGCAGCGCCTCGCTCGCACGCGGGCGGGAGCCCCGGAGCTCGTCGACGATCTCGTTCACGGTCATCTCTCGTTCACCTTCTCCTCGAGTCGCTTGAGCGCCCGGCTCAGCCGGGTCGAGACCGCGGTCGGGCTGATCCCGAGCACGCGTGCGGTGGCGTCGCCGTCGAGCTCGAGCACGATCCGCAGCGCGAGCACCTCGCGCTCGCCGGCCGAGAGCGCCGCGAGCGCGGTCTCGAGCTCGGGCGAGAGGCCCTCGACGAACGCCTCGTCGACCCGCTCGGAGAGCGCGGCGGCCTCCTCGCGCCTGCGGCGGCGGGACTCGGCGCGGAACCAGTCGAGGGCGGTCGTCCGCGCGATCCCGAGCAGCCAGGTCCGCGCGCTCCCCCGCCGCGGGTCGAACCGGTCCCAGCGGCGTGAGGGCCTTCTCGAAGGTCGAGCTGGACGAGGTCCTCGGCGGTCTCGCGGTCGCGCGTCAGGTAGAGGAGGTAGCCGAAGACGTCGTCGAGGTGGGCCTCGGCGGCCTCGGCGAGGCTCCGGGGCGGGCGCACGGCGAGCGGCTGCTCGAGCGGTCATCGCCTGCACGCCCTCTCTACGCCGCACGGCCGCGCCCACGTCACACGCACATTGTCTTCGCGGCGGCGGCCGGTCTCGATCGTCGCGCGACGTGACAACGCTTGTGTTGATTCAACACGAGCGTTGTCGGCCGCGTCCCCGCCCGGTGCGAGCGAGTCACAGCACACCCGACGGCCGGTACCGGGTTCGATCCCGTCGCTGTCCGCGTCCTACGAGGACGCCGCCGCGGCCTCGTGAGCGCGCCGCGCCTCCGCCTCGCGCAGCTCGATCCGGCGGATCTTCCCGGTGAGCGTCTTCGGCAGCGAGGGGACGAACTCGACCTGCCGCGGGTAGTGGTAGGCGCTGAGGCTGCGTGCGCACGTGCTGCTGGATCGCCCGCGCCGTCTCGTCGGTCGGCTCGTAGCCCTCGGCGAGGACGACGAACGCCTTGACGATGCTGCCCCGGCGCTCGTCGGGCGACGCGACGGCGGCCGCCTCTGCGACGGCCGGGTGCTCGAGGCACGCCGACTCGACCTCGAACGGGCCGATCCGGTAGCCGGCCGAGATGATCACGTCGTCGGCACGGCCCTCGTACCAGACGTAGCCGTCCTCGTCCATGCGCGCGGCGTCCTTCGTGTGGAACCACTCGCCGTCGAACGTCTCGCGCGCCGCCTCCTCGTTGTTCCAGTACCCGAGCGGGTAGTGCGGGTTCGTCCGCGCGCGCAGGCAGATCTCCCCGCGCTCGCCGCGCGGCACCGGCCGCTCGTCCTCGTCGAGGATCGCGACGTCCCAGCCCGGCATCGGCCGGCCCATCGAGCCTTCGCGGACGTCCATGAACGGGAAGTTCCCGCACAGTGGATAGCTCTCCGAGAGGCCGTAGAAGTCGAGCACGGTGACGCCGTACTGCTCACGGAACCAGCGGATCGCCTCCGGGTTCAGCGGCTCTCCGGCGGCGCACACGATGCGGAACGCTGCGGGTAGCGAGTCCCCGCGTCCTCGATCGCCATCATCGAGCGGATCGCGGTCGGCGTCGAGAAGACGTTCGTCACCTGGTACTTCGAGAGGAACGCGAGCTGCGTGTGCGGGTCGAAGCCGCCTTCGCGCTCGTAGACGACCTGCACGGCGCCGAAGCGCCACGGGCCGAGCAGCGGCGCGATCCCGGCCGCCCAGGCCCACTCGCCCATCCCGTGGAAGCGCTCCCCGTCGCGGACGTCGTGGCACAGCTCGAACTCGGTGTGCCCGAGGAGATAGCGGTGGGCGTGGAGGATCCCCTTCGCGAGCCCTGTCGTGCCCGAGGTGTAGTAGAGCTGCGCCGGATCGTCGGCCGCAGTGTCGACCCGCTCGAACGCCGGGTCGCCCGACGCGATCAGGTCCTCGTCGAGGACGAGGACGTGCTCGACGGGGAGCTCGAGCGCGCGGACGCGCTCGACGTTCTCCGCGTTCGTGACGAGCACGCGGGCCTGCGAGTCGGTCACGCGATGCCGGATCCCCTCGTCCCCGTAGAGCACCGAGAGCGAGAGGAGGATCGCGCCCGCCTTGAAGGTCCCGAGGAACGCCGCGGCGGTCTCGGGCCGCGGGGTCAGCAGCATCGCGACGCGATCGCCGACCTGGACGCCGTGCTGCCGGAGGACGCTTCCGAGCCGGTTGCTCGCGTCCTGGAGCTCGCCCCACGTCACGGTCCGCTCGGCGCCGCGGAAGTCCTCCCAGAGCATCGCGAGCTTCTCCGGCGGGTGCTTGTCGCAGACGTCCTCGGCGATGTTGTAGCGCTCGGGGACCTCCACTCGTGAGCGGCGACGGCCTCGTCGTAGCTCGAGAACCGGCTGTGTGCGGACATCGTGGCTCCTCCGGACGGATCGCCTTCGGTCAAGTGTCGCTCATCCGGATTCGACGTGCGAGGCCGCCTCGGCCTGGGCCTCCGCGAAGAGGACCTCCCACCGCTCGAGCAGGCCGTCGAGCTCCTCGCGCGCGCGCCGTGTAGGACGCGAGGAGGTCCATGTCCGTCCAGCTCTCGGCCAGGCGCGCCTCGAGCTCGGCGACCCGCGTCTCGAGCTCGCCGATCCGCTTCTCGATCCGGTCGAGCTCCGTCGGGCGCTGCGGCTTCGCCCTGGCCTTCGGCTTCACGGTCTTCGCCTGCGGCTCTCGCGCGGGCGCCGGAGGCCGGGCGGCCGACGCCGACGCGTCCCGGACGCGCACGAGGTCGGCCCAGCCGCCGTCGTACGAGCGCAGCGTGAGGTCCTCGACGGCGACGATCCGGTCGGGCACCGCGTCGAGGACGGCCCGGTCGTGGGAGACGAGCAGCACCGTTCCCGGGAACGCCTCGAGCGCGGCCTCGAGCGCCTCGCGGCTCTCGAGGTCGAGGTGGTTCGTCGGCTCGTCGAGGACGAGCAGGTTCGCCCCCGAGGCGACGACCAGGGCGAGGGCGAGCCGCCGACGCTCGCCGCCCGAGAGCACGGACACCTGCTTCTCGTGCGTCTCCCAGCCGGAGAACAGGAAGCGCCCGAGGAGGCTCTGCGCCTGGGGGCGCGGCAGCCCGGTGGCCGCGGCGGTCGACGTCGAGGATCGAGCCGTGCTCGGGGAGCTCCGCCTCGTGCTGCGAGAAGTACGCCGGGACGACGCCGTGGCCGAGCTTGACGCGGCCCTCGTCCGCCTCGCGCTGCCCGAGGAGCGTCTCGAGGAGCGTCGTCTTCCCCGACCCGTTCGGGCCGACGAGCGCGACGTGCTCGCCGCGCTCGAGCACGAGCGCCGCGCCGTCGAGGAGCAGCTTGTCGCCCGCCGAGACGACGAGCCCTTCCGCGTCGAGGACGATCCGTCCCGTTCGCGGTGGCTTCAGGAACTCGAAGCCGAGCGTGCGGCGGCGCTTCGTCATCGCCTCGAGCTCCTGCGCTGCCGCACGGCGCTCCTTCTCGAGCCGGCCGATCTGGCTGAGCTTCGCCTGCGCCTGCTTCGCCTTGGACTTCTTGTAGCGGAACCGCGCCACGAACCGCTCGAGACGCTCGATGTCGTCGCTGACACGGTCGAGCTGCGTCGACGCCGCCGACGCGCGGGCCGCCTTCTCACGGCGCCATGCATGCCACGGGCCGTCGAAGAAGAACGGCTTCGGCCCGCCGAGCTCGAGCACGGCGGTCGTCACCGCCTCGAGGAACCAGCGGTCGTGCGCGACGAGGATCACGGCCGCGTCGAGCGACGTCAGCTCGCGCTCGAGCCACTCGAGGCTCTCGACGTCGAGGTGGTTCGTCGGCTCGTCGAGCAGCAGCAGGTCGGGGTCGGACGAGAGGGCGCGAGCGAGGGAGGCGCGGGTCAGCTCCCCGCCCGAGAACGTGTCGAGCTGCCGGTCGAGGTCGTCGTCCGCGAACCCGAGGCCCCGGACGATCGACGCTGCTCGATCGCGCCAGGCCCAGCCGCCGGCGTGCTCGAGCCGTGCCTGCGCCTCGCTGTAGCGCCGGAGCGTCGCCTGCCCGTGGTCGCCGCCGGCCATCGCCTCCTCGAGCCGCCGGAGCTCGTCCTCGATCGCGACGAGATCGCCGGCGCCCGAGAGCGCGTACTCCCGGAGCGTGAGCCCCTGGCCCCGCGGGGGGCGCTGGTCGTGGAGCGCGACCCGCGTGTCCTTCGCGAACGCGAGCTCGCCGCCCTGCAGCGAGGTCTCGCCCGTGATCGCGCGCAGGAGGGTCGTCTTCCCGGCGCCGTTGGGCCCGGCGAGCGCGAGGCGATCGCCACGGCGCAGCCGGAACGAGACCCCGTCGAAGAGGGGGTCGCCGGAGAGCTCCTTGCGCAGCCCGGAGGCGATCAGGACGGCCATGGACTGAAGGGTGCCGACGAATGCGCTGCCGCGTGCGGAGACGGCTCGCACGCGCGCTCCCGACCTCGGCCGGGCGAGGCCTCGTCCGCCTCCCCGCCGACCGGCAGGCGCGTAGTGTTCGCCGCATGGCCGCGACCGACCCCGCCCGCCTGACGATCGACACGATCCGCGTGCTCGCGATGGACGCGGTGCAGAAGGCGAATGCGGGTCATCCAGGCACCGCGATGGCGCTGGCGCCCGTCGCCTACCTCCTGTACGCGGAGGAGATGCGCCACGACCCCGCGGCTCCCGAGTGGCCCGGTCGCGACCGCTTCATCCTCTCCGCGGGCCACGCCTGCATCCTCCAGTACGTCTCGCTCCATCTCTCGGGCTACGACGTGACGCTCGACGACCTGAAGCAGTTCCGGCAATGGGGCTCGCGCACGCCCGGGCATCCGGAGCTCGGGCACACGCCCGGCATCGAGACGACGACCGGGCCGCTCGGGCAGGGGTTCGCGAACGGCGTCGGGCTCGCGCTCGCGCAGCGGTTCCTGGCCGACCGCTGGAACCGGCCGCGGCACGAGATCGTCGACTCGTGGGTCTACGCGATCTGCTCCGACGGCGACCTGATGGAGGGCGTCTCGCAGGAGGCGGCGTCGATCGCCGGCCAGCTGGGGCTCGGGCGGCTCGTCTACGTCTACGACGACAACCACATCACGATCGACGGCACGACGTCGATCAGCTTCGTCACCGAGGACAAGGGCAAGCGGTTCGAGGCGTACGGGTGGCACGTCCAGCACGTGGACGACCCGAACGACCTCGACGCGCTCCGGGCTGCGTTCGCCGCGGCGCGCGCAGAGGACGCGCGGCCGTCGCTGGTCGTGCTGCGCTCGCACATCGCCTACCCGGCGCCGAACGCGATCGACACGGCGAAGGCGCACGGCGCCCCGCTGGGCGACGCCGAGGTGCGCCGCACGAAGGAGATCCTCGGCTTCGATCCCGACGCGACGTTCGTCGTCCCGGACCTCGTGCGCGAGCACATGGCCGCGGTCGGGGAGCGCGGGGCGGCGGCCCGCGCCGAGTGGGACGAGCGGCTGGGTGCCTGGGCCGAGGCGGACCCGGAGGTCGCCGCGGAGCGGACGCGCGACCTCGAGCGGCGTCCACGCGACGGCTGGCTCGACGCGTTGCCCACGTTCGAGGCGGGCGAGCAGATCGCGACCCGCGACGCGGGCAAGACCGTGATGCAGGCGCTCAAGCACTTCACGCCGACGCTGATCGGCGGCGCCGCCGACCTGGTCGAGTCCACGAAGACGGAGTTCGAGGGCGGCGGCCTCTTCGCCGCGTCGCACGCCGGCCGGAACGTCCCGTTCGGGATCCGCGAGCACGGGATGGGCTCGATCGTCAACGGCATCGCCCTCGAGCCGGCGATGCTCCGGCCGTACGGCTCGACGTTCTTCGTCTTCTCCGACTACATGCGGCCCGCGGTGCGGTTGTCCGCGCTCTCGCACCTCCCCGTCGTCTGGGTCTGGACGCACGACTCGATCGGCCTCGGCGAGGACGGCCCGACGCATCAGCCGGTCGAGCACCTGATGTCGCTGCGCGCGATCCCGAACCTGTGGCTCGTCCGGCCCGGCGACGCCAACGAGACGGCCGCAGCGTGGCGGATCGCGCTCGAGCGCGACGGCGGCCCGGTCGGCCTCGCGCTCAGCCGTCAGAAGCTGCCCGTGCTCGGCGGCGACGGCGTCGCCGACACGCGCGAGGGCGCGTTGCGCGGGGGCTACGTCCTCTGGCAGCGCGACACCGGCTCGGAACCGGACGCGATCGTGCTCGCGACCGGGTCGGAGCTGGCAATCGCGCTCGAGGGCGCTCGCTCGCTCGATCTCAACGTCCGCGTCGTCTCGCTCCCCTGCTGGGAGCTGTTCGACGACCAGCCCGACGCCTATCGCGACGAGGTGCTGCCGCCGTCGGTGACGGCGCGCGTGTCGCTCGAGGCGGGCGTGACCTTCGGCTGGGAGCGGTACGTGGGCGATCGCGGCACGAGCGTGGGCGTGGACCGGTTCGGCGCGTCGGCGCCGTACGAGCGCATCTACGAGGAGCTCGGCCTGACCGGGCAGGCGGTCGCCGACGCCGTTCGCCGCCTCGTCTGATGCGGGTCGCGCTCGGGTTCGATCACCGGGGCAGCCGTCTTCGCGAGGCCGTCTTCGCCGGCGTGGCGGCAGCCGGCCACGACGCGCTCGACCTCGGGGTGGACAGCGACGCCGTGCGTGTCGACTACCCCGTCGTGGCGCGCAACGTCGGGATGGCGATCAGAGAGGCACGTGCCGAGCGGGGTGTCCTCGTCTGCGGGTCCGGCGTCGGCGCGTCGGTGGCCGCGTGCAAGATCCCCGGGATCCGCGCGGCGATCTGCCACGACGCGTACTCCGCCCATCAGGGCGTCGAGCACGACGACATGAACGTCCTCTGCCTCGGCTCGGAGATCGTCGGGCCGTCGCTCGCGCGCGAGCTCGTCGAGCGGTTCCTCGGCGCGCGGTTCGTCGGAGAGGGGCGCTATCTGGCACGGTTGGTGATGGTCGAGGAGCTCGAACGCCTGAGCGCCGGGTGAAAGCGAGGAACGGAATGGCCGCATCGAGATTGCACGAGCTGAGCGCGCACGGTGTGAGCGTGTGGATCGACTCGCTCTCGCGGGAGATGCTCGAGACGGGCGAGCTCGCCCGTCTGATGGACGAGGACGCCGTGGTCGGGGTCACGTCCAACCCGACGATCTTCCAGAAGGCCCTCGCCGAGGGCGCGTGGTACGACGAGCAGCTCCGCGCGGTGTCGCGCGAGACCGATGACCCGACGGAGATCTTCGTCGCGCTCGCGCAGGAGGACATCCGCGACGCCTGCGACCTGATGGCGCCGGTCTGGGAGCGGACGGGCGGGATCGACGGCTTCGTCTCGCTCGAGGTCGACCCGAGGCTCGCGTACGACCGCGACGCGACGTTCGACCAGGCGATCCGGTTCCACGAGGAGGTCGAGCGCAAGAACCTCTACGTCAAGATCCCGGGCACGCAGCCCGGCCTCGGCGCGATCGAGGACTGCATCGCGAAGGGCCGCTCGATCAACGTCACGCTGATCTTCTCGCTCGCGCGCTACAGGGCCGTCGTGGAGGCGTACCTGCGCGGGCTCGAGCGGCTCGTCGCGTCGGGCGGCGACCCCGGCTCGGTGCTGTCGGTCGCGAGCTTCTTCGTCTCTCGGGTCGACACGGAGGCCGACCGTCGGCTCGAGGAGGTCGGGCGCACCGACCTCCAGGGGAAGCTGGCCGTCGCCAACGCGAAGCTCGCCTACGAGCACTGGCAGCAGGCGTTCTCGGGCGATCGCTGGGCATTCCTCGCCGGCAAGGGCGCCCGCACCCAGCGCTGCCTCTGGGCGTCCACGTCGACGAAGAACCCCGCCTACCGCGACGTGCTCTACGTCGAGGAGCTGGTCGGCCCGGACACCGTCAACACGATGCCGCTCGAGACGGTGCAGGCCTTCCAGGACCACGGCGAGGTGCGCGACACGCTCGACCGAGGGTGTCGACGAGGCGCACGCCCTGCTCGACGACCTCGCCGCCGCCGGGGTCGACTACGACGACGTCGTCGCGACGCTCGAGGACGAGGGCGTGCGGAAGTTCGCGGACTCGTTCGACGAGCTCCGCGCCGGGCATCGCCGAGAAGCTCCGCGTCGTCGCGGCCGGGTAGGTGCGCGAACCCGCTCGCGCAGGGCCTCGGGATCCGGCGGCAGCCGGACCCGTGCGTGCTCGTCGTGTTCGGCGCGTCGGGCGACCTGACCAAGCGGAAGCTGCTCCCGGCGCTCTACTCGCTCGCCTTCCGGGGGCTGCTGCCGGAGCGGTTCGCGGTGGTCGGCGTCGCGCGGACGGAGCAGCCGACGCGGCAGTTCGTCTCCTCGATGCGCCAGGCGGTCAAGCAGTTCTCGCGCGACCCGTTCCGCACGGACGTGTTCGAGTCGCTCGCCGCGGGGATGCGCTACGTCGCGACCGACTTCTCGAACGATGCCGGCGAGGACGCGGTCGGGACGGTGCTCGACGAGCTCGACGCGACGCGCGGGCACGGGCGGCAACCGGCTCCACTACCTCGCCGTCCCACCGCAGGCGTTCCCCGTCGTCGTCCGGGAGATCGGCGAGCGGCGGGAGCGCGAGGGCTGGGCGCGGGTGATCATCGAGAAGCCGTTCGGCCACGACCTCGCGTCCGCACGCGAGCTGGGCGCGGCCGTGAAGCGCTGGTTCCACGAGGACGAGCTGTTCCGGATCGACCACTACCTCGGCAAGGAGACCGTCCAGAACCTGATGGCGCTGCGGTTCGCGAACGGGATCTTCGAGCCGATCTGGAACCGTCAGTTCGTCGACCACGTCCAGATCACGGTCGCCGAGTCGATCGGGATCGAGGGGCGCGCCGGCTACTACGAGCGCGCCGGGGTGATCCGCGACATCTTCCAGAACCACCTCCTCCAGCTGCTCGCGCTGACGGCGATGGAGCCGCCGATCGACTTCTCCGCCGACGCCGTCCGCAACGAGAAGGTGAAGGTGCTGCGCGCCATGCACACGCCGGGCCCGAAGTCCGTCGTGCGCGGCCAGTACGGGCGTGGGTGGATCGAGGGCGAGCCGGTCGCCGCTCGTACCGCGAGGAGGCGGGCGTCGATCCGCGCTCGCTCACGGACACCTACATCGCCGCGAAGCTCTATCGTCGACAACTGGCGCTGGGCGGACACGCCGTTCTACGTCCGCGCGGGCAAGCGGCTCGCCCGTCGCGAGACGACGATCGCGATCCAGTTCAAGAGCGCGCCGCACCCGCCGTTCGAGGCGATCGCGGGCGACGGGCTGCGACCGAACGTCCTGCTCATCCACGTCCAGCCCGACGAGGGCGTCTCGCTCGCGATCGGCGCGAAGGTGCCCGGCGCCGGGATGTCGATCCGCACCGTCCACATGGACTTCCTGTACGGCGGAGCGTTCCGCGAGGGCGTGCCCGAGGCCTACGAGCGGCTCATCCTCGACGCGATGCTCGGCGACGCGACGCTGTTCACGCGCGAGGACGAGGTCGAGGAGCAGTGGAAGCTCGTCGACGCGATCGTCGGCGCGTGGGGACGAGACCAGCCGACCTTCCCCGACTACGCCGGCCGGGAGCTGGGGCCCGGCGCGCGCCGACGAGCTGCTCCACCGCGACGGCCGCTCCTGGCGGCGGCATTAGTGCCTCCTCAGGCAATGCCCTCCGCGCGGCACATCACCTGAGGAGGCACTGATGGGCGTCGTCGCCGAGGTCGAGCGGAAGCTGGCGCGCCAGCGCTGCCGGCAGGAGGACGACGGCGACCCCGAGCTCCGCACGAGCACCATGACCCACGTCGTCTGGGCGCCTCCCCGGTGGCTGCCGCGGGCGAAGCGCGTCCTCGCAGGGCTGGCCGAGCGCCATCCCGCGCGCACGATCTTCCTCGTGCCGCGTCCCGGGGCGGCGGAAGCCGGCGTCGAGGCCGACGTCGCCGTCCACGACTTCGCGATCGGCGGCGGGCGCGAGGTCATCTCGGAGGTGATCGAGCTGCGCCTCCGCGGCGAGGCCGCCCGGCATCCGGCCTCGATCGTCCTGCCGCTCCTGATCTCCGATCTGCCCGCGTTCTGCCGCTGGCGGGGCAGGCCCGACTGGGGCGGCCAGGCGTTGCACGAGATCGTCGACGTCTGCGACCGGCTCGTCGTCGACTCGACCGAGTGGCAGGGGCTCCCCGGCGCCTACGCGGAGCTCGCGCGGCTCTTCGAGCGGATCGCGGTCTCCGACCTCGCCTGGCGGCGCGGGCTCCACTGGCGGGCGGCGCTCGCCGAGCGCTGGCCGGGAATCCGCAGGGTCGAGCGAGTCTCCGTCGAAGGCCCGCGCGCCGACGCACTGCTCCTCGCCGGCTGGCTCCGCTCGCGGCTGCGACGCGAGGTCGCCCTCACCCGGCGTACGGCCGCCGCCCTCGTGCGCCGTCCGCCTCGACGGCGACCCCGTCGCGCCGCCGGCTCAGCCCGCGCTCTCCGGGCAGCGATCTCCTCTCTGCCGAGCTCGACACCCTGATGCGCGACCGCATCTACGAGGCAGCGGCGCGCGCGGCGTCGTAGGCGACGCGAGGCGCTGGCTACGGCTCGGCGCGCTGCGGGGAACGAGCTCGCGCACCGCGTCGAGGAGCGACCGGGTGCAGATGGCCGTTCGACGAGATCGCGCTGCCGCCGTCGATGCGGGACGTGCCGGCGAAGTCGGTGAACGTGCCGCCGGCTTCCTCGACGATCACCTGGACGGCGGCGAGGTCCCACACCGACACGCCGATCGCGTCGATCGCGCCGTCGATCGCGCCCTCGGCGACGAGCATGTGACTCCAGAAGTCCCCGTAGCCCCGGGCGTGCCAGGCGCGCGCCGCGAGCGCGGGCACGGCCTGCTCGAGCGCGAAGCTCAGCACGGCGTCCTCGGGGTGCCGAACGGCCGAGACATGGACGACGTCGCCTCCGGCGTGCGCCCCGCTGCCGCGCTCGGCCCACCAGCGGCGGTGGAGCGCCGGCGCCGAGACGACTCCGAGGACGACCCGACCGTCTTCCTCGAGCGCGATCAGCGTCGCCCAGACCGGGATCCCGCGCGAGTAGTTCCGCGTCCCGTCGATCGGGTCGACGATCCAGCGCCGCCGTCCGGAGCCCGACGCGCCCTGCTCCTCGCCGAGGATCGCATCGCGCCGCCGCTCCTCGCCGAGCATCGCGCGCAGCTCGTGCTCGACCGCGCGGTCGGCCTCGGTCACGGGAGTCAGGTCGGGCTTCGTCTCGACGACGAGGTCTCGAGCGCGGAACCGCCCGAGCGCGATCGCGTCGGCGGCGTCCGCGAGCCGTAGCGCGAGCTCGAGGTCAGGGCTCATCTCGCCGCCTCGATTCGTCCCGGGCGACGTCCGGGAACCAGGGTTCCCCACGCTCAGTCCACCTGGAGGTAGACGAGCGCGATCAGGCAGGCGCCGACGAAGAGCGCCACGAAGATCGCGGCGAGCGCGAGGCCGAAGCGGTTGTTCCTGCGCGAGAGCTCGGGTGACAGCATCAGGGCACTAGAGCACCAGGGGATCGATCGCCGCCGCGACGAAGAGCAGGGCGAGGTAGGCGAGGGAGTAGTGGAAGAGCACGACCGCGTTCCGCTTCGACGCGTCGGCGCGCAGCCGGTGGGCGAGGATCAGGAGGTAGGCGCCGAGCGCCCGCCGCGGCGAGCGGTGTAGAGCGGCCCGAGCCAGAGGCCGACGAGGAGCGTGAACGACGACGAGCGCCACGGAGTAGAGCAGGATCTGCCGCGTCGTCTCGGCGTCGCCTCGCGTCCCGGGGAGCATCGGCACGTTCGCCGCCGCGTAGTGGTCCTTGATCATCAGCGCGAGCGCCCAGAAGTGCGGCGGCGTCCAGAGGAACACGATCAGGAACAGGCAGAGGGCGGGGAGCGCGAGGCTGCCTGTCGCGGCGGCGTAGCCGACGAGCGGCGGCACGGCGCCGGCCGCTCCGCCGATCACGATGTTCTGGTCGGTCGACCGCTTCAGGTAGCCGGTGTAGACGACGACGTAGAAGAGGTTCCCGACGAGCGCGAGGAGCGCCGTCAGGACGTTCACCGTCGAGGCGAGCAGCGCGAACGAGAGCGCCGACAGGACGAGCCCGAACTCGAGCGCGCGCGGCGCGGGCACGCGACCGGAGGCGACGGGCCGGGCCGCCGTCCGCGAGCCCATCAGCCGGTCGATGTCGCGGTCGATCACGTGGTTGAGCGCGCTCGCGCCGCCGCAGGCGAGCGCGAGCCCGGCGAGCATCGTCGCGAGCTCGACGCCGCCCGGCCAGCCGCCTGCGCCGACGAACATCCCGCCCGCGCCGGTCAGGAGCAGGAGCGACATGATCCGCGGCTTCGTCAGCGTCACGTAGTCCCGCCAGGGCCCGAAGGGCAGCGTCTCGCCGCGGAGGGAGACCGCGAGCGTGACGAGTGCGGCGGCGAGCGCCCCACCCGCGGCCGCGACGTGGACCGCGATCGTCAGGCCCGTGTCCGACCATGCGACGAGGCCGCCCGTGGCGATCGCGAGGAGCATCAGCGCCACGGCGACGGCGGCCGGGCGAACGAGGCGCCGGTACGAGACGAGCGCCGCGACGAGCACGGCCACGAGGAGCGGCAGCGCGACGAGCGCCGCGCCCCAGTGCCCGCGGCCGAGCCGGAGCGCGGCGCTCACCACCACCGCGGCCGCAGCGAGGGCCGCCGTGAGGGCGGCAAGTCGGAGAAGCGGGCCCGGCGCCCGGTCGGTCCTCATGCGGACTCGCCTGCGCGCAGCCGGCGCCTCAGGTCGTAGAGCGGTCGCGCGCTCGTCACGTAGGGCACGTCGTCGAAGTTGTGCGGCGGCGGCGGCGAGGTCGTGTACCACTCGAGCGTGTCGGCCTGCCAGGGGTCGTTCCCGACCCGGCGGCCGTGGACGCTCTTCACGATCGCCGCGAGGAGGCAGAGGAAGCCGACGCCCATGACGTAGGAGCCGATCGACGACGTCAGGTTGTAGGCGTGCCAGAGCCCGTCGTCTCGGTAGGTGTAGATGCGACGCGGCATGCCGAGCAGGCCGAGGAGGTGCTGCGGGAAGAAGGTGACGTTGAAGCCGACGAACAGGAGCCAGAACGTCCACTTCCCGAGCGTCTCGGAGAGCATCCGCCCGAAGATCTTCGGCCACCAGTAGAAGAGGCCGCCGAGGATCGCGAAGATCGAGCCGCCGAAGAGGACGTAGTGGAAGTGCGCGACGACGAAGTAGGTGTCGTGCACCTGCCAGTCGACCGGGAACGCGGCGAGGTAGATCCCGGAGAGCCCGCCGATCGTGAAGATGCTGAGGAACCCGAGCGCGAACAGCATCGGCGTGTCGAGCGAGATGTTGCCGCGCCAGAGCGTCGCGAGCCAGTTGAAGATCTTCATCCCGGTCGGGATCGCGATCACCATCGACGCGAGCATGAACCAGATGCTCAGGTACGTCGGCAGGCCGACCGTGAACATGTGGTGCGCCCACACGAGCAGCGAGAAGAACCCGATCGCGACCGTCGAGAACGCGATCGCCTTGTAGCCGAAGATCGGCTTGCGCGCGAAGACGGGGAGGATCTCCGAGATGATCCCCATCGCCGGCAGGATCATGATGTAGACCTCGGGGTGCCCGAAGAACCAGAAGACGTGCTGGTAGAGGATCGGCGACCCGCCGGCGTCGGTGCCTTCGGGCCGGAAGAAGTGGAAGGTGTCGGGGAACTGGCGCTCGAGCAGCAGGAGCGTCAGGCCCGCCGACAGCACCGGCAGCACGAGCAGGAGAAGCCAGGAGTAGATCTCGATCGACCAGACGAAGAGCGGGATCCGCATCCACGACATGCCCCGCGTGCGCATGTTGTGGATCGTGACGATGAAGTTGATCGCGCCGACCGCGGACGAGATCGAGAGGATGTGGAGCGAGAGGATCCAGAGGTCCTGGCCGTTGCCCTGCGCGGCGAGCGACAGCGGCGGGTACGCCGTCCAGCCGGTGTTCGCGGCGCCCCCGGCGGCGAGGAACGAGAAGCAGAAGATCAGACCCGCGAACGCGTAGAGCCAGTAGGAGAGCGCGTTGAGCCGCGGGAACGCCATGTCCGGCGCGCCGATCATCAGGGGCACGAGGAAGTTGCGCGAGCCCGGCGAGGATCGGGACGACGACGAAGAAGACCATCCCCGTCCCGTGCATCGTGACCACCTCGTTGTACGAGTTGCCCGTGATCACGTGCCCGTCGGGCTGCGCGAGCTGCGTGCGGATCAGGAGCGCCAGGAAGCCGGAGATCGCGAAGAACAGGCCGGAGGTGGCGATGTAGAGGATCCCGATCCGCTTGTGGTCGACCGTGACGAGCCAGCTCGGCGACCTTGCCGCGCTGCCAGGCGGGGACCTGCGGCTGCTCAACCCTGGTTGCCAACGTGCTCCTTCAGGTACGCGGTCAGCGCCGTCCGTCTCGGCCGTGGTCCAGTCGCGGCCGACGGGCGGCATCAGGATCGCCTCCGTTGCGCAGGAGCGCCTCGACCGACTGCGTCGTTCTTGATCAGGTCGGTGCCGGCGATGCGCGGCCCGTAGCCGCCTTCGCCGTCGAGGCCGTGGCACTTCGCGCACGTCCCGTCCCACAGCTCCTCGCCGAGCGGGGACGTGCCGGCCTGCTGCTGCGCGAGCCGCTCCTCGTACCAGGAGTCGAACTCCGCCGCGGGCATCACCTCGACCGAGGCGAGCATCTTCGCGTGGTAGAGGCCGCAGAGCTCGGCGCACTGGCCCTGGAGACACGCCGGCCCGCGTTCCCTTGAACCACGTCTTGTTCAGCTTCCCGGGGATCGCATCGATCTTCCCGCCGAGCGCCGGGATCCACCAGGAGTGGATGACGTCCCAGTCGGGCGACGTGACGTGGAGCTCGACCGTCCGGCCCTCCGGCGCGCGGAGGTGGTCGATCGTCACGACCCCGTTCGGGTAGCGGAACTGCCACGTGAACTGGGTGCCGATCACGTCGACGACGAGGTTCCGCGACCCCGCAGCCGAGGCTGGGACGTCCTGGATCGTGGGGAGCTTGACGAAGACGAACGCGACGATCACGAACAGGATCAGCACCGGGCCGACCGTCCAGGCCAGCTCGAGCCGGTTGGCGCCGTGGACCTGGGCACCGTCCGCGTCGCGGGGCCGCTTGCGGCGGCGGTAGCGGATCACGAACACGATCAGCAGCGTCTCGACGAGCAGGAAGATCGCGATCGTGAAGATCGAGATGAAGAGGTAGCTCTGCTTGATCGCGTGCGCGTTCGGCGACACGGGCGCGACGGGGGCGAAGCCGCCGTTGCCTGCGAGGGCCGTCGCGGCCGGCGACGAGCGACGCGGTGAGCGGCGCCGACGACGACAAGGATCTTCGGCCTCACGGTGCGAGGCATTCTATGAACGTGAGCGATGGCCCGCGTCAGGCAACCTTCGTGCGCTTGCCCGCGGACGTCCAGCGACCCGTTCCAGGTCTTCCTGAACGGGGTCGAGCAGCACGAGGGCGTCGATTTCGTGGTGCGCGAGGGACGCTCGTGTTCGAGCGCGAGCTCGCGCACGGAGCAGATCGGCGTGGGGCGGTGGACGTCGATGGTGCTCGGGATCGCGGGCTCGTACGGCAAGAACGACACCGTCGACGTCGTCTACGAGCGCGAGGGCCGGCCCGACGGTCGCCTCGAAGCTGCCGTTCGAGCGTCGCCGGCGTAGGCGGCGCAACGCAAGCGCAACATCGCGGGAACATCGTCCTAACCTCGCTTCAGTCTCTCCACACATGTCGCGCGTTGTGTTCCGTACATGGCAATCCAGACACCCATCGCACCCGCGCACGACGCGCGCGAGCGAGGCGACGTCACCGCCTGGCGCGTGGAGCGCCTGACCGCGGTCGGCTACCCCTCAGACGCCGCCCTCGTCCTCGCGCTCGACCGCGACGTCGACCTCCACCTGGCGGTCTCGCTCCTCGAGCGCGGCTGCCCGCCGGACACGGCGCTCCAGATCCTCTTCTAGAGCCGTCAGTGCCGCACGCGGCGGACGTCGGCGCCGCCGTAGCTCGGGACCCACAGGTCGCCGGGGCGGGGAGGGCCGGTCAGGCACGGCCGCTCGCCTTCGCCGACTCGCGGAGCCGCGCCGCGTGGGCGGCGGTCAGCTGGCCCGGCTCGAGCCGCCACTCCCAGTTGCCGTCGCCCACGACGCCCGGACGGTTCATCCGCGCTTCGCTCCCGAGCCCGAGCACGTCCTGGACGGGGACGATCGCGAGCGCGCACCGCGACGACAGCGCACGCTCGATCAGCGGCCACGTGTCGGGGTCGCCGGTGGTGCCTGCCAGCGTGTCGGTGTCGTGGGTCGACGTGTAGATCACCTGGTTCTCGCGATGGTTCTCGGGTCGGTGCGGGTTGTCCGGCGGGCCGGCGAACGACCAGAGCAGGACGGCCATCCCCGGGTAGCCGAGCTCGTCGCGGAGAGCCCGCACGTCCGGGGTGATCACGCCGAGGTCCTCGGCGATCACCGGGCAACCCCCCGAGCTCGGCCTCCGCCGCCCGGAACAGCGCCGCGCCCGGCCCTCGAGACCACCGGCCCTCGCGCGCGGTCTCGGCTCCTGCCGGGACCGTCCAGTAGCCCGCAAAGCCGCGGAAGTGGTCGATCCGGAAGCGATCGACGAGCTCGAGCACCCGTCGCATCCGCTCGATCCACCAGCGATACCCGGTGCGGGCCATCGCATCCCAGTCGTACAGAGGATTCCCCCAGAGCTGGCCGAGGTCGTTGAGGCCGTCGGGCGGCGCGCCCGCGACGACCTCCTCGAGCGGCAGGAAGAGCTCCGGGTGCGCGGCATGGTCGCAGCCGTCGACCGCGACGTAGATCGGGACGTCGCCGACGATCCGCACGCCACGCTCGGCGGCATGTCCGAGCAGCGTGCGCCACTCGCGGTCGAACCGCACCTGGTCCTCCACCGCGCCGACGCCGGCAAAGGCCTCCCAGTCGTCGATCCAGCTCCGCTCACGCGTGCGGAAGGCGTCCACCTCGCCCGGGCGACGGGGGCCTCCGGGTCGGCGAGGAGCCCGCTCCAGGTCGCGAAGGCGGAGGCCGAGGCGTACGGCGAGCCGAACTCGTCGGGCGGGTTGAGGGGCAGGACCTGCCACCAGGAGGCGCCGGCGTCGGCGAGCCAGTCGACGAATGCGTGTGCCTCGGGCCCCAGCCGGCCGCCCGGGAGAGACGTCGGATGGAGCTGGACGCCCAGTGACCGTTCCAGCCGCACGCCGGACTGTTTACCGTGTGCCGCGGGTGAGTGCCGAACGCATCTACGTCTCCGACGTCTCGCCGCAGGTCGACTGCGGCCGTTGGCCCGCGAAGGCGTGCGTCGGCGACCGCGTCGCGGTCACGGCGACGATCGTCCGGGACGGGCACGACGCGCTGCGGGGCGTGGTGCGGTTCCGGCGTCCCAAGGGGCGGTGGCGCGAGGAGCCGCTCGAGGCGCTCGGCAACGACCGCTTCGGCGGCTCCTTCGCCGTCGACGCGTCGGACGCTGGCGGTTCCAGGTCGAGGCCTGGGTCGATCGGCACTCCGGCTGGATCGACGAGCACGACCGGAAGGTCGCCGCCGGGCAGGCCGACCTTGCCGGCGAGCTCGCCGAGGGAGCCGCACTCTTCGGGCCGGGCAGCGTCGACGAATGGCGCGCTGCGGCGTCCGGCCTCGGTGCGAACAAGCGCCACGAGGCCGCCCGCGGCGCCACGCTCGAGGTGGACGTCGAGCGCGAGCGCGCCCGCTCCGGAGCGTGGTACGAGCTCTTCCCTCGTTCGTGGGGCGGGCTCGAGGGCGTGACCCGGGTGGTCCCGGAGCTCGCGGAGCTCGGGTTCGACGTCGTCTACCTGCCGCCCGTCCATCCGATCGGGCGGACGAACCGCAAGGGCCGCAACAACGCCGAGCGCGCGCAGGCCGGAGATGTCGGGAGCCCGTGGGCGATCGGCGCGGAGGAGGGCGGCCACGACGCCATCGACCCGGGGCTCGGCGACGACGCGGATCTCGCCGCGCTCGTCGCGGCCCTGCGCGAGCACGGGATGGAGCTCGCGCTCGATCTCGCCCTGCAGATGTCGCCGGACCATCCGTGGCTCGTCGCGCATCCCGAGTGGTTCCAGCATCGTCCCGACGGGTCGCTCAAGTACGCCGAGAACCCGCCCAAGCGCTACCAGGACATCCACAACCTCGACTGGGAGACGCGCGACCGGAAGGGGCTCTGGAACGCGATCCGCGACGTGGTGCTGCGCTGGTGCGATGCCGGCGTGACCGTGTTCCGCGTCGACAACCCGCATACGAAGCCGGTGCCGTTCTGGGAATGGCTGATCGCCGAGGTACGGAAGCGCCACCCCGAGACGGTCTTCCTCTCCGAGGCGTTCACGCGACCCGCGATGATGACGCTGCTCGCGAAGGCCGGCTTCTCGCAGTCGTACACGTACTTCACCTGGAAGAACACGAAGGCGGAGCTCGTCGAGCTCGTGGAGCAGCTGCGCGCGTGGTCGCCGTTCCTGCGCCCGAACCTCTGGCCGAACACGCCCGACATCCTCCACGCGTTCCTCCAGCAGGGCGGCCGGCCGGCCTTCGAGTGCCGTCTCGTCCTGGCGGCGACCCTCTCGCCCAGCTACGGGGTCTACTCCGGGTACGAGGCGTGCGAGAACGTCCCTGCCCGCGCCGGCAGCGAGGAGTACCTCGACTCGGAGAAGTACGAGGTGAAGGAGCGCCGCCTCGAGGGCGCGCTGCTCCCGCTGATCCGGCGTCTCAACGAGGTGCGCCGGGCGCATCCGGCGCTCACCGGCTCGGGGCTCGAGCGGCTGACCTGGCTCGAGACCGAGAGCGACCATCTGCTCGGCTACGCGCGCGTGCACGGGGACGACGTCGTCCTGGCCGTCGTCAACCTCGATCCGTTCGCCGTCCACGACGGCGTCTGCGTGATCCCGCCGTCGCTCCGGGCCGGGGACGCCATGCAGGTCGTCGACGCGCTCACGGGCGTCGCCTACGACTGGGGCGCCCGCAACTACGTCCGCCTCGGCCCGGGCCAGGCCCATGTGATGGCGGTGCAGCGATGAGGTGTCCGACGGTGTCCGACCCGGTGTCCGACGCGGTGTCCGACTTCAGTCGGACACCTCCGTGCTGGTACACCGCTGGCTCCCGTCGGACGGTGTCGGACTGAAGTCCGACACCCAGGGGTCGCTTCCGTTGGGTGGTGTCGGACTGAAGTCCGACACCCAGGGGTCGCTTCCGGTGGATGGTGTCCGACCGACGTCGGACACCGGGGGGACGTGAGCATGCAAGCCGGAGAGGTAGTTGCGACCGCGACCGCCGGACGCGAAGCGGCGGCCTTCAGGGGTCTGCCCCGCCGGAGGCGGGGATCGAGCGGCGGGGATCCGCTTCCGCGGATTCCCGCTTCGCGGGCAAGCTCATGAGCGAGCACTGGTTCGAGTCGCAGCCGGACTGGTTCAAGACCGCCGTCTTCTACGAGCTCCACACGCGGACGTTCTTCGACTCCTCCGACGACGGCGTCGGCGATTTCCGCGGTCTGCGACAGAAGCTCGACTACCTGCAGTGGCTCGGGATCGACTGCGTCTGGCTGCTGCCCTTCTATCCCTCCCCGCTGCGCGACGGGGGGTACGACATCGCGGACTTCCTCTCGGTCGCGCCCGAGTTCGGCACGATCGACGAGTTCGCCGCGTTCGTCGAGGCCGCGCACGAGCGCGGGGTGCGGGTGATCACCGACTTCGTGATGAACCACACGTCGAGCGAGCACCCGTGGTTCCAGGAGTCCCGCCAGGGGCCCGACAGCCCGAAGTCGGACTGGTACGTCTGGTCGGACACCGTGCACCGCTACGAGGACGCGCGGGTCATCTTCGTCGACAGCGAGCAGTCGAACTGGACGTACGACCCGGTGCGGGAAGCGTACTTCTGGCACCGCTTCTACCACCACCAGCCCGACCTCAACTACGAGAACCCCGAGGTCGGCGAGGCGATGATCGACGCCCTCCGCTTCTGGCTCGACCTCGGGCTCGACGGGTTCCGCCTCGACGCAGTCCCGTACCTCTTCGAGGAGGAAGGCACGAACTGCGAGAACCTGCCTGCGACGCACACGTTCCTGAAGCGGGTTCGGGCGGAGATCGACGCGGTCTATCCCGACCGCGTGCTCCTCGCCGAGGCGAATCAGTGGCCGGAGGACGTCGTCGACTACTTCGGCGACGGCGACGAGTGCCACATGGCATTCCACTTCCCGGTGATGCCCCGGATGTTCATGGCGCTGCGGCGGGAGGAGGCGCGTCCGATCGTCGAGATCCTCGACCGGACGCCGCCGATCCCCGATCACTGCCAGTGGGGCCTCTTCCTGCGCAACCACGACGAGCTGACGCTCGAGATGGTGACCGACGAGGAGCGCGACTACATGTACGCCGAGTATGCGATGGACCCGAGGATGAAGCTCAACCTCGGGATCCGCCGCCGGCTCGCGCCGCTGCTCGACGGCGGCCGCGACGAGATCGAGCTGATGCACGCGATCCTCTTCTCGCTGCCGGGCACGCCGGTCCTCTACTACGGCGACGAGATCGGGATGGGGGACAACGTCTACCTCGGAGACCGCGACGGTGTCCGCACCCCGATGCAGTGGACGGGCGACCGGAACGGCGGCTTCTCGCGCGCGGACTTCGCGCAGCTCTACCTGCCGCCGCTGATGGACCCGGTCTTCGGCTTCCAGGCTGTCAACGTCGAGGCGCAGCTCCGGTCGCCGACGTCGCTCCTGCGCTGGCTCCAGCGCTTCGTCGCGCTGCGCAAGGAGCACCCGGTGTTCGGCCTCGGCAGCGTACGAGGCGCTGGAGACGACCAATCCGCGCGTGTTCGCGCACGTCCGCGAGCACGACCGCGACACCGTCCTCTGCGTGCACAACCTCGCCCGCTCGGCGCAGGCGGTCGAGCTCGACCTTTCGCGGTTCCGCGGCCGCACGCCCGTGGAGATGATCGGCCGCACGTCGTTCCCGCCGGTCGGCGATCTCCCGTACCTGCTGACCTTCGGGCCGCGCGGCTTCTACTGGTTCCTCCTGCCCGAGGGAGACGCCGATGCGTGACCCCGCGACCCTCACGAGCGACGAGCTGCTCGCGCTCGTCGCCGACGCACGCTGGTTCGCGGCCAAGGATCGTGCCGTCGAAAGCGCCGAGGTCGTCGGCGTCCCGGTCAGCGACGGGCTCGTCTCCCTCGCGATCGTCGAGGTGCGGTTCGCCGCAGGGACCCACGAGCACTACCTCGTCGCGCTCGGGAACGACGACGCGCCCGTCGACGCGTTCGAGCGGCCGGAGGTCGCGGCACGGCTGGCGTCGCTTGCCGGCGTGCCGGCCGACGGCGCCCGCGTCCGGTCGCTGGGCGTCGAGCAGTCGAACAGCTCCGTGGTGCTCGACGAGCTCCACGTCCTCAAGCTCTTCCGCCGGCTCGAGGCCGGGCCCAACCCCGAGCTCGAGATCCTCCGCGTGCTCGGGGCGCAGCGGTTCGCGAACGCGCCGCGGCTCGAGGGTGCGCTCGAGACCCCGGGGCCGCCGCTCCAGACCGCGCTCGCGTCGGTCACGGCGCTCGTGCCCGCCGCGGGCGGCGGATGGGAGCTGGCGCTCGACTCGTTCGCGGACGATCCGTCCTGGCTCCCCGACCGCGCCTGGCGGCTCGGGGAGGTGACCGCCGGGCTGCACGGGGCGCTCGCGGCGAACGACGCGGATCCGGCGTTCGCGCCCGAGGAGCCGAGCGCGGAGTCGCTCGGGCTGCTCACGGCGGCGATCGACGAGGAGATCTCGACGACGTTCGCGACCTTGCCGGAGGACGACGCGCTCGGTGCGGTCGCCCACCGCGCGGAGGACCTTCGTGACCTCGTGCAGGAGATCGCGGCGACCGGGCCGGGCGGGCTCGCGATCCGCACCCACGGCGACTTCCACCTCGGGCAGGTCCTGTGGGCGAACGTCGGCGACTGGGTCGTGATCGACTTCGAGGGCGAGCCCGCCCGGTCGCTCCCCGAGCGGCGGCGCAAGCGCTCGCCTCTCCGCGACCTCGCCGGCATGACGCGCTCGTTCGCCTATGCCGCCGACGCGTCGGTGCTCCTGAACGGCGTCGAGCCCCCCGCCGGCTGGCTCCAGGCGAGCCGCGACAGCTTCCTCGAGGGCTACCTGTCCGTCGCCGACGAGCGCTTCCTCCCGCCGAGCCGGGCGGGCTTCGACCGCCTGCTCGCGCTCTTCGAGCTCGAGAAGCTCGTCTACGAGCTCCGCTACGAGGCGCGGAACCGACCGGACTGGGCCTCGATCCCGCTCGTCGCGCTGCTCCGCCTGCTCGAGACCACGGCATGAGCCGGCCCGGCGAGATCGACCTCTATCTGCTCGGCGAAGGGCGCCACGAACGGCTCTGGGAGCAGCTCGGCGCGCACCCGCTGGACGACGACGGAGGTGTCCGCTTCGCGGTCTGGGCGCCGAACGCGCGCGCGGTGTCGGTCGTCGGCGACTGGAACTACTGGAGCGACGGCGCCGACCCGCTCGAGCCGCAGGCGTCCTCCGGGGTCTGGGCGGCGGTTGCGCCGAACGCCAGGGAGGGACACGCGTACAAGCTCGCGGTGCGCGGGGTCGACGGCGTCACGCGGCTCAAGGCGGACCCGTTCGCGGTCCGCGCGGAGCCACCGCCGCAGACGGCGTCGGTGGTCTACCGCTCGCGGTACGCGTGGGACGACGACGACTGGCTCGCGCGGCGGGCAGCCGCCGACCCGCTCACGGCTCCGATGTCCGTCTACGAGGTGCACGCGGGCTCGTGGCGGCAGGGCCTCGGCTGGCGCGGGCTCGCCGACGAGCTGACGCGCCACGTCGTCGAGCTCGGGTTCACGCACGTCGAGCTGATGCCCGTGATGCAGCACCCGTTCGGGCCCTCATGGGGCTACCAGGTGAGCGGGTACTACGCGCCGCACGCGCCGCTCGGCGAGCCGGACGACCTGCGCGCCTTCGTCGACACGCTGCACGGCAGCGGGATCGGCGTCCTGCTCGACTGGGTCCCGGCCCACTTCCCGCGTGACGAGTGGGCGCTCGCCCGCTTCGACGGCACGGCGCTCTACGAGCACGCCGACCCGCGTCGGGGCGCGCACCCGGACTGGGGCACGCTCGTCTTCAACTTCGGCCGCCACGAGGTGCGGAACTTCCTGCTCGCGAACGCGCTCTACTGGCTCGAGGAGTTCCACGCCGACGGCCTGCGGGTCGACGCGGTGGCCTCGATGCTCTACCTCGACTACTCCCGCGAGCCGGGGGAGTGGCTGCCGAACCGCCTGGGAGGGCGCGAGGATCTCGAGGCGGTGTCCTTCCTCCAGGAGCTGAACGCGGTCGTCCACGCTGCGCACCCGGGGGTCGCGATGATCGCGGAGGAGTCGACCGCGTGGGCCGGCGTCTCGCGACCGACAGACGGGGGTGGGCTCGGCTTCACGTTCAAGTGGAACATGGGCTGGATGCACGACACGCTCGGCTATGTCGCGCACGAGCCGGTCCATCGGCGCTGGCACCACGACGACCTCACCTTCTCGATGGTCTACGCCTGGGACGAGAACTTCGTGCTGCCGCTCTCGCACGACGAGGTGGTGCACGGCAAGGGCGCGCTCCTGCGCAAGATCCCGGGCGACGAGTGGCAGCAGTTCGCGACGCTGCGCGCGCTCTACGCGCACATGTGGGCGCATCCCGGAAAGCAGCTCCTCTTCATGGGCGGGGAGCTGGGGCAGGGGACGGAGTGGTCGGAGGCGCGGTCGCTCGACTGGTACGTGCTCGACTACCCGCTCCACGAGGGCATCCGGAGGTGCGTCGCCGACCTGAACCGCGTCTACCGGGACGAGCCGGCGCTGTGGGAGGTGGACTTCCGCCCCGCGGGGTTCGAGTGGCTGGTCGGCGACGGGCGCGAGGACAACGTGCTCGCCTACGCCCGGTTCTCGGCGGACGGGTCGCGCGCCCTCGTCTGCCTCGTGAACTTCTCGCCCGTCGTCCGCCACGCCTGGCGCGTGCCGCTGCCCTTCGAGGGCCGCTGGCGAGAGGTGCTCAACACCGACGCCGCCGAGTACGGCGGCTCCGGGGTGGGCAATCTCGGCGGCGTCGAGGCCGTCGCGGAGCCGCTCCACGGCCGGCCGTGCTCGGCGGGCGTGACGCTGCCGCCGCTCGCGGCGGTCTGGCTGGCGCCGGCCGGCTAGGGCCGCCGCCGGTCTGGCACCGGTTCTAGGGCCTCGGCGGCACGCGCCGGTGCCTGCGCGCCTACCCCGACGGTCGGACGTTCACCTCCAGCGCTTCGAGGGTCCGCCGGAACGCGTCGAGCTCGTGCTGCGGCAGGCCGGTGGTGAGGCGTCGGTTGAAGGCGATCACGACCCCGAGCAGCCGATCGTGCAGCTCCAGGCCGGCCTCCGTGGGCTCGACGCGGACCGCTCGCCGGTCGCTCGTGTGCGGGACGCGCCGCACGAGCCCCGCCGCCTCGAGCTGGTCGAGATGACGCGTCAGCGTGGGGCCCTCGATGCCGATCGCACGCGCGAGGTCGTGCTGCGACGCGTGGGCCTCGCCGCGCAGGGTCGTGAGGATCAGCCAGACGGGGAGCGAGCCGCCGGCGCCGACGAGGGCGTCGTTGAAGGCCCGGCCGACGATCTTCGACGTCCGGGCCAGCTGGAGCCCGATCGGAGTCCCGCGCGGCCGCATGCCTCGATCCTATTCCCTCGCTTCCTGTGCTAATCATTAGTATACTAATCATTAGCACTCGAAGAAGGAGGTCGGATGTTCTCTCAGCTCCTGCTCCACGAGGCCGGTGCCTGGCACTGGTGGTTCGTCCCGTTCTGGATCCTGCTCTGGGCCGCCGTGATCGTCGTCGTGTTCCGGTTCTCGCCGTGGCGACGCCGCTGCGACCGCCGCGTCGACGCACGCGAGATCCTGGCGGAGCGCTTCGCGCGGGGCGAGATCGACGCGGCCGAGTACACCGCCCGGCGGGACGTCTTGAGCCAGTAGCGTAGGCCGGTGGCCGCCGCCGACAACAGCATCGTCGTCGAGCGCCTCGTCCGGGAGTTCCGCAAGGGGCCGCGGGCGGTCGACGGGATCGACCTCGAGGTCGCTCCCGGCGAGATCTACGGCTTCCTCGGTCCGAACGGCGCGGGCAAGTCGACGACGGTGCTCGTGCTGACGACCCTCCTGCCCCCGACCTCCGGGAGCGCGCGGGTCGCGGGCTTCGACGTCGTGAAGCAGGGCCCGCAGGTGCGCCGGGCGATCGGCGCGGCGCTCCAGGAGGCCGCGCTCGACCCGATGCTGACCGGCCGCGACCATCTCCGCCTGCAGACGATGCTCCAGGGCATCCCGCGGGCCGAGCGCGGCACGCGGACCGACGAGCTGCTCGAGCGCGTCGGGCTCGGCTTTGCCGCCGACCGCAAGGTCGGCGGCTACTCCGGCGGCATGAAGCGGCGGCTCGATCTCGCCCTCGCGCTCGTCCATCGCCCGCGGCTGATCTTCCTCGACGAGCCGACGACCGGCCTCGACCCGCAGAGCCGCCTTGCGCTGTGGGAGGAGGTGGCGCGCCTGCGCAGGGAGGACGGCGTCACCGTGTTCCTGACGACGCAGTACCTCGAGGAGGCCGACGTGCTCGCCGATCGGGTCGGGATCATCGACCACGGCCGGATCGTCGCGGAGGGCACGCCCTCGGAGCTCAAGGCCGAGATCGGGCGGCCGAGCGTGCACGCGCTCCCGGCCCGAGCCGATGAGCGAGCGCACATCGCGCGCGATCCTGGAGCGGTTCGGCGAGTCGCTGCCGCCGACCGGCGAGACCGAGGTCGCGGTACGGCTCGCCGAAGGCGGTTCCCTCGCCGACGTCGTCCGCGGGCTCGACGCGGAAGGGCTCGCGATCGCCGACATCGAGCTCCGAGCCCCGACGCTCGACGACGTCTTCCTGGCCAAGACCGGTCGATCGCTCGAGGGCTCCGGGGAGGAGCCGGCCGGCGAAGAGGTCGACGACGGGGAAGCGCCGATCCGCGCCGTCGTGCAGCGGTGAGCGTCGCCGCGACGCAGGTCGGCGCGGTCGCCCAGCGCTCGGTGCGCCGCACGCTGCGGCAGCCGGCCGCGATCGTCTTCCCGCTGGTCTTCCCCGTCATGCTCCTGCTCGTCAACACCGGCGGCCTCAAGGCCTCGACCGCCCTGCCCGGGTTCCCGACCGACTCGTTCCTCGCGTTCGCGCTCGCCGTCCCGTTCATGCAGGGTGCGCTGTTCGCGACGATGAACGCGGGTACCGACCTCGCGCGCGACATCCAGACGGGCTTCCTGAACCGGCTCGCACTGACTCCCATCCGCGGCTCCACGCTCCTCGCGGGCACGCTCACCGGGATCGTCGTGATGGGTGTCGCGCAGGCGATCTTCTACCTCGCCGTCGGGCTCGTGTTCGGCGTCGACTTCGCCGCCGGCTGGGCCGGCGTGCCCGTGCTTCTCTGCTTCGCGGCGATCGTCGCTCTCGGCTTCGGCGCGCTCGGCTCCTTCCTCGCGCTGCGGACCGGATCGGGCGAGGCCGTGCAGGCGTTCTTCCCCGTCTTCTTCGTCCTGCTCTTCATCTCCTCGATGAACACGCCGCGCGACCTGATCGCCGTCGACTGGTTCCGGTTCCTCGCGACGATCAACCCGGTCTCGTACCTGCTCGAGTGCGTCCGCAGCCTGATCATCGAGGGCTGGGACTGGACCGCGCTCGCGCTCGGGTTCGGCATCGGAGCGGTGATCTGCGTCGTGGCGATCGCGCTCGCCGCACTGGCCCTCGCCAACCGGATGGAGCGCACGTGAACGGGTCGGGGGTCTGGCCGGTTGCGCAGGGCGTCGCGTGGCGCACGATCAAGAACGTCGTCACCACCCCGTCGATCCTCCTGCCGTCGCTGCTCTTCCCGCTGTTCATGTTCACCGCGTTCGCCGGTGGCCTCTCCCAGGTTCAGGACCTGCCCGGGTTCGAGTTCGAGGACGGCTACACCGCCTTCCAGTTCGTCTTCGTCCTCCTCCAGTCGGCGGCCTTCGGCGGGGTCTTCACCGGCTTCGGCGTCGCCCGGGACTTCGAGGGCGGCTTCGCCCGGCGGCTGCTCCTCGCGTCGCCCAGGCGCAGCGGCATCGTCCTCGGCTACGCGATCGCCGCCTTCCTCCGCTGGGTGATCGTCGCCTCCGCGGTCACCGTGGTCGCGCTCGTGGCCGGCATGGAGGTCTCGGGCGACCCGGTCGAGCTCGTCGCGATGTACTCGCTGGCGCTGCTCGTCAACGTGTGCGGCTTCATGTGGTCCGCCGGGATCGCGATGCGCTTCCGCTCGATCCAGGCCGGGCCCGCTGATGCAGATGCCCGTCTTCCTCCTGCTCTTCTTCGCGCCCGTCTACGTGCCGCTCGACCTCCTCTCCGGCGCGATGCATGCCGTGGCGGTGCTGAATCCGATCACGTACGTGCTGGAGGCCGGGCGGAGCCTCATCTCCGGGGAGCCGGAGGAGGTCGCGCTGGCATTCGTCCTTGCCGCCGCGCTCGCCGGCGCGCTCGTGCTCTGGGCGTTTCGCGGGCTGCGGCGCGCGGAAGCCGCCGGCTGATCATCCGCGCCGGGAGCCGTCGGGCGCCGTCGGTACGGTGGCCCGGTGAGCCGTACGACCTGGCCCGGAAGGCCGTTCCCCCTCGGCCCGATCTGGGACGGGCACGGGACGAACTTCTCTCTCTTCAGCGAGAACGCCTCGCGCGTCGAGCTGTGCCTGTTCGACGACGAGGAACGCGAGGAGCGGATCGAGGTCCGTCAGCAGACGGCGCACAACTGGCACGTCTACCTGCCCGGCGTCGGTCCCGGCCAGCGCTACGCCTATCGCGTCGACGGCCCCTGGCAGCCGACCGCCGGCCACCGCTTCAACCCCGCGAAGCTCCTCATCGACCCGTACGCGAAGGCGGTCGAGGGCCCGATCGAGTTCGGCCGCGCCCGCGTCCTCGCCTACGCGCCGGGTGACGAGGACACGCCCGACGGCGAGGACTCGTCCCCCGCGATCCCGCGCTCGGTCGTGATCGACGACTCGTTCGACTGGGAGGGCGACGCCCCCCTCGGGCGCCCCTGGGCGGAGACCGTGATCTACGAGCTGCACGTCAAGGGATTCACCCGGCGCATGCCCGGCGTGCGGGAGGACCTCCGCGGGACGTACGCCGGGCTCGCGTCGGAGGCGGCCGTCGCCCACCTTCGCGACCTCGGCGTGACGGCGGTCGAGCTGCTGCCGGTCCATCACAGCGCCGACGAGGACTTCCTCGTCGAGCGCGGGCTCTCGAACTACTGGGGCTACTCGACGATCGGCTTCCTCGCCCCGCAACGCGGGGTACGCGGCGACGGGGACGCGCGGCGAGCAGGTGCGCGAGTTCAAGGGGATGGTGAAGGCGCTCCATCGTGCCGGGATCGAGGTGATCCTCGACGTCGTCTACAACCACACGGCCGAGGGGAGCCACCTCGGGCCCACGCTCTCGTTCAAGGGCGTCGACAACGCCGCGTACTACCGGCTCCGGCCGGACGACCCCCGGCACTACATGGACTTCACGGGGACGGGGAACTCGCTCAACCCGATGCATCCCTCGGTGCTCCGCCTGATCATGGACTCCCTCCGCTACTTCGCGACCGAGTGCCACGTCGACGGCTTTCGCTTCGACCTCGCCTCGGCGCTCGCGCGTGAGCTCTACGACGTCGACCGGCTCTCGGCCTTCTTCGACGTGATCCACCAGGACCCCGTCCTCAGCCAGGTGAAGCTGATCGCAGAGCCGTGGGACGTCGGCCCCGGCGGCTACCAGGTGGGGAACTTCCCGATCCTCTGGTCGGAGTGGAACGGGATGTACCGCGACACGATGCGGGACTTCTGGCGGGGGCACACGGCCGTGGCGGAGTTCGCCCGGCGGTTCACCGGCTCGAGCGACCTCTACCAGTCGGACGGACGCCACCCCTCCGCGTCGATCAACTTCGTCACCTGCCACGACGGCTTCACGCTCCGTGACCTGGTCTCGTACGACCGCAAGCGAAACGACGCGAACCTCGAGGGGAACCGGGACGGCTCCGACGACAACCGCTCCTGGAACTGCGGCGTGGAAGGGGAGACCGACGATCCCGAGGTCAACGAGCTCCGCGACCGGCAGACGCGGAACTTCCTCGCGACGCTGCTCCTCTCCCAGGGCACGCCGATGCTGCTCGCCGGCGACGAGATCCGGCGGACACAGTCGGGGAACAACAACGCCTACTCCCAGGACAACGAGCTCTCGTGGATCGACTGGGAGGTCGACGAGCGCGGGCGGGGGATCCTCGACTTCACCCGCAGGCTGCTCGATCTCCGCGCGCAGCACCCCGTGTTCCGGCGCTCCGCGTTCCTGAGCGGAGAGGAGCGGCAGGGCTCGGGCGCCCCGGACGTCTGGTGGTTCCGTCCGGACGGCCGTCGCATGACGCAGGCCGACTGGTCGCGCGGCGACGCGTTCGCGCTCGGAGCCTTCCTCAACGGCTCCGAGATCCCGACGCTGACCGTCGACGGCGAGCCGATCACCGACGAGTCGTTCATCGTCCTGTTCAACGCCTGGCGCGAGCCCGTGACGTTCGTGCTGCCGCCGGCCCGCTTCGGTCGCCGCTGGGCGCACGAGCTCTGCACGGCCGAGCCGGAGCTTCCGGCGAACGGCGCCACGCTCCGCGCCCGCGCTGCGGTGCCGCTCGGCGGGCGTGCGCTTCGCGTGCTGCGCCGCGCCGGGTAGCGTCGCTCAGCCCACCGCAGGCGGCGGCTGCTTCAGGACCTTCAGGCAGACCTCGACGACGACCGGGTCGAACTGCGTCCCCGCTGCGCTCACGAGGCGGCGGAACGCCTCGTCGACGGGAAGCGCGTCGCGGTAGGGGCGGTCGGTCGTCATCGCATGGAAGGCGTCGCACGCGAAGATGATCCTCGCCTCGAGCGGGATCTCCTCGCCCTGCAGGCCGTCCGGGTAGCCGAGCCCGTCGTAGCGCTCGTGGCAGGCGCGGACGATCGGGCGCACCGCCTCGAGCTGGTCGATCGGTGCGAGGATCCGCTCACCGAGCTCGGGGTGCCGCTCGATCATCGAGCGCTCCTCGACGGTGAGAGGCCCCGGCTTCATGAGGATCGAGGCGGGGATGCCGATCTTGCCGATGTCGTGGAAGAGCGCGCCGAGCTCGACGCGCTTCAGGTGGACCGCGTCGAGCCCGAGCGCCCGACCCACCTCGATCGACATGTCGCAGATCCAGCGGGCGTGGGAGGACGTGTACGAGTCCTTTGCCTCGAGCGCGTTCGCGAGCGCCTCGACGGTGGAGAGGAACGTGCGCTCGAGGGTCGCGAAGCTCCCGGCGTTCGTGATCGCGAGCCGCGCCTGGCTCGCGATCCCGGCGAGGAGCTCCAGCTCGCGCGAGCGGATCGCGGTCTCCGCGACGACGGCGAGCGCCGCGAGGCCCTGATCGAGAGGGATCAGCGTGATCGCGTGGATCGAGCCCGCGGCCGGCGTGGAGACCGTCTTCCCGATCAGCGCCGCCTCCTCGGGGGTCGTCACGAACGGCGCCCCCCGGGACGAGAACCGCGCGACGACGTCGGCGGGCAGCGCGCGTCCCTCGAGCGAGGTGTAGGCGCCGTCGCCGACGGCGCCGCGACAGATGAGCCCGCCGTCGTGCGCCGGCAGCCAGATCGAGCAGCGGGTCGAGCCCATGATGCGGGCGGCGCCCCGGACGACCTGCTGGAGCACCCCGTCGAGGTTGGTGACCGCGGAGAGCTCGCGCGTCAGCTCGAGCAGCGCCTTGGCGCTCTCCGCCTCGCGCCGCTGCGACTCGTACAGGCGTGCGTTGACGAGCGCGACCGACACGTGCCCCGCGAGCACCTCGAGCAGGCGCAGCTCGTCGGAGTCGAACTGGTCGAGGCCGAGCTTCGAGACGACGATCACCCCGACGACGGTCGTCCCGTAGCGAAGCGGCACCGCGAGCAGCGACTCCTCGATCTGCGTCGTCCCCGGGATCCGCACGCCGATCCCGCAGTTCGCCGCGTCGCCGGTGAGGAACGGCTCTCCCGTGAGGGCGACGTGCCCCGTGACTCCCTCGCCGACCCGCGTCTGCAGCACCTCCATCGCCGACCCGGACGCGGTGAGGTCGCCTCGGAAGGCGACCGGCCGCAGGTCGTCGCCGTCGCGGACGAAGACGCGGCAGTTGTGGTAGTCGATCAGCAGCCGGAGCTCGTCGGCGATCGTCGCGCCGATCTCGGCCACGTCGTTCAGGCGGCTGAGCTTCGTCGAGACGCCGTGCAGCATCTTCAGGTGCGCGATCGAGCGGAACTCCGCCCGCCGCGAGTCGGCGCTCGCGGCCGGCCGCTCCCGGCCGCCCTCCTGGAAGACGACGATCTGGCCCTTCCCGCGCGCCTTCGCGGTCATCATCGCCACCTCGGCGCACGCGACGAGCTCGCGCGGGTTGGCGGCGTGCTCGGGGCCGGACGCGATCCCGACCGAGATGCTCGACCGGCCCGACCGGGCCGAACTCCGCGAACGCGATCTGCTCCTGGACGCGCTCGGTGAGCCGGAAAGCGTCGGCGAGCCCGCTCGTCGGAGCGATGATCGCGAACTCCTCGCCGCCGATCCGGCAGACGCAGTCCGACGTGCGCACCGCGGCGAGGAGCACCCGCGCGACCTCGGACAGGACGTGGTCCCCCGTGGCGTGGCTGTACACGTCGTTGACGCGCTTGAAGTCGTCGAGATCGAGCATCACGAGGGCGACCGACGACTGGGTGGTCGACGCGTCGACGAGCTCCTGCCGGAGGCGCTCGTGGAACGCGCGATGGTTCCAGAGCCCGGTCAGCGGGTCGGTCTGCGCCTGCCGCTCGAGCGACGCCCGGATGTGGGCGTTGTCGACCGCGAGCGCCGCGGCGTCCCCGAAGCGCACGGCCAGGAGGAACTCGTCCTCGGTGAACTCCTGGAAGCCGGTGCGGTAGATGTTGAGCGTTCCCTTCAGCCGGCCGCGGGCGACGAGCGGGACGACGATCAGCGACTCGGGGTCGGGAGGGGTGTCGGCCACGAACCGGACGCGCGGATCCAGCTCGGCGCGATTCGCGAGCACCGGCTCGCGGTGCTCGACGGCCCAGCCGGTGATCCCGACGCCGTAGGAGAACGGCTCGTCGGCGAGCACCTTCTCCGCGTCGTGGCCCGAAGCGAACACGGCGCGGAGCTCGCGCTTCGCCTCGTCCGCCTCGTAGAACGTGATGTCGTCGAAGGGGATCAGCTCGCCCACCGTGGCCGCGATCCTCTGGAGCAGGTCGTCGAGCGACTGCTCGGAGAGCAGCTCGTGGAAGACGTCGGCGAGCTTGCGGTACGACTCGACGAGCGGGTCGAGAGCCGTCTCCGGCAGGCGTGTCTCGCGGCTCGCCGCAGGGATGTCCGAGCGAGGGTTCACGGTCCTCTGGTCAAGGATCGGCGTGCGCGCCGCTCAGCTTGAGCGCTTCCGGGACGGCGGCGGCTTCGAGATCGTGGATGATGTCGGCGTGGCAGGCAGGATCGTGGTCGGTGTCGACGGGAGCGACGAGTCCGCCGCGGCGCTTCGCTGGGCCGTCGAGGAGGCGCGCCTTCGCGACGCGCGCGTCGAGGCGGTGCACGCTTGGAGCTTCGTCCCGATGACGACGGCCGCGGACTCGGGGCTCGTCCCGATGGCCTGGTCGGACAGCTCCGAGATGCTGGAGGCGACACACGACGCCGCGGCGCGCATCGCCGAGGAGCAGGTGACGGGTGTCCTCGGGGCCGGGCACGGGGTGGAGCTCTCGCTCGTCCAGGGCGACGCGTCCGACGCGCTGCTCGAGGCGGCGCAGGGCGCCGACCTGCTCGTCGTGGGGAACAGGGGCCGCGGCGCGCTCAAGGAGATCTTCCTCGGCTCGACGTCCGGGCGGGTCGCCGACCACGCACCGTGCCCGGTCGTGATCGTCCGCGCGCACCCACGCAGCTGACACCCGGTCGAGCCGCACCGCCTCGGTGCCGATGGGGAAAGGCGTGATGCGCCTCGTCGACGCAGGAGACCGCGTGCGCGACCGGGAACCCACGGCGCGTGACGCGTGCCACGATCACGCTCGTCTTCCTTGCGTCGCTCCTCGTCCCCGCGCCGGCGCGGGCCGGCACCGACGGGCTCGGAGCCGATGTCTGGTTCCTCCGCGACGGCCGCGCGGTGGCCGTCCACCGGGCCTCCCCGGGCGTCCCCGGGATCGTCCGTGCGCTGCTCGCCGGCCCGACACGGCGTGAGCGCGCGGAGGGGCTGCGCACCGCGATCCCTTCGAGCACGAAGCTCCGCGACCTCCGGATCGAGCGGCGCGTCGTGACCGTCGACCTCGCCGCCCGGTTCGTCGCAGGTCGCGACGAGGGCTCGCTCACCGCCCGCGTCGGGCAGCTCGTCCGCACCGTGCGCGCGGTCCCGGGGGTCGTCGGCGTGCGGGTCAGGATCGAGGGCGGCGTCCCCATCGGCCTCTTCCCCGGGTACGACCTGCGCCGGACGGTGCGGGAGCCGCTCGACGACACCCGTCCGGTCGGCGTCCGCGAGGCCCAGGAGCTGCTCGCCGGCCTCGGCTACATGGCGCCGTCCGGCGTCACGGGGCAGGCAGGGGACGAGACATCGGTCGCCGTCCTCGCATTCCAGAAGTGGTCGGGCCTCCCGCGCACCGGGGTGCTCGACGACCGCGTGACGGACGCGCTCCTCCGCGCCACGAGGCCTCAGCCGGTCCTGCGCCGGCCGGGCAAGCGGGTCGAGATTCTCCTCGGGCGCCAGGTTGCGCTCGCGATCGTCGACGACCGCGTGGAGCGGGTGTTCCACATCTCGTCGGGCTCCTACGGGCGAACGCCGAGCGGGTCGTTCCGCGTCTACCGCAAGGAGCGCCTCTCCTGGTCGGTCCCGTTCTCCGTGTGGATGCCGTTCGCGAGCTACTTCGTCGGCGGCATCGCGTTCCACGCGTACCCGTCGGTTCCCGCCTATCCCGCCTCGCACGGCTGCGTGCGGATGATGGCGCGCGACGCGCCGCTCATGTACGCGTTCGCCACGTACGGGACGCCGGTGGACGTCATCCGGGAGACGATCGCGTGAGCCGGGCCCGCATCGTCGCCGTCGCGCTGCTCGCGGCCCTCGTCGCTTCTGCGGCGGCGCAGGCGGACGACACGCCCTCGCCCTCGACGTCGGCGCCCGCGCCGACGGCGCTCGTCGTCGCGCTCGCGCTCCAGCGCCCCGAGCTGCAGGCGGGCGTGGTCCGCGGCAGCGACGTGATCCTCGCCCGGGGGTTCGAGGTCGGCCTCGCGCGCGAGCTGGCGCGCCGGCTCGGCGGCCATGTCGCGCGCTTCCGCTACGTCCCGTCGCAATCCCGCCTGCTGGCGTCGAGCGGTGTCGCCTGGCAGCTCGCGTTCGGTGGCATCGAGCCGGGTCGGGCCGGGCGCGGGGCCGTCGACCTGAGCGTCCCCTACCTCACGACCGACATCGCCGTGGTCGCGCGTCGCGGCCTCACCCGGCCGCGGCGGCTCGCGGACCTCCGCTCGTTGCTCCTGTGCACCGCGCGAGGCGGCGAGCCTGCGGGTGCCGTGCAGGCCGTTCGCCCGCTGCGAGCGCCGCTCGTCGTCTCGGGCAGCGAGCGGCTCCGGACGCTCCTGCGCACCGGGGCGTGCGACGCTGCCCTCGTCCGGGCCTCGGAGGCCGGACGGCTGGTCTCCGGGCAGCGCGGCGCGATCGGCGCCGTCGTCGGCCGGATCGCCAACGGCGGTGGGCTGGTCGTCGCGGTTCCCCGCGGGACGGGCCTCGACGTCGCGCGTGTCGATCGCGAGCTCGGCCGGCTGCGGCGCGACGGCACGCTGGGCCGCCTCGCGCGCACCTGGCTCGGGATCGACCCGGCGTCGCTCCCCGTCCTCTCCTGACGCGGCTCAGCGCGGCCGGTCCGGCGGCTCGCCGTCGCCCGGGTGCGCGCGTCCGAGCCGGAGGATCACGCCGAGCGTGGCGAGCGGCAGGACGACCGCGGCGGCGATCCAGCCGACGGGCCCCGCGAGGGCGAGCCCGAGAATCACGAGCGGGACACCGACGACCAGCGCGAGCACCACGACCAGCGCGCGGGCGACCTCCACCCGTCCGAGGGTACGCGAGCGCGGTCGCCCGACCGCAATCCTGCGCCGCGAGGCAGGCCAGGCCGGCCGGCGGTCGGGACCATAGACTCGTATCGGGATGGCTGTGTCGCAGAACGGCTCGAGACCGACGCCGGCCTCGGGCGGGCGGACAGCCGTGCTCGGGGCGGGCCCGGCAGGGCTCACGGCCGCCTACCTGCTCTCCCGCCGCGGTGCGGACGCAGTCGTGTACGAGGCGGACGACGTCGTCGGCGGCATCGCGCGGACGGTCGTGCACGACGGCTACCGCTTCGATCTCGGCGGTCACCGGTTCTTCACGAAGCTGCCGCCGATCCGGCGCTTCTGGGACGAGATGCTCGGCGACGAGTTCCTGGTGCGCCCGCGTCTCTCCCGCATCTACTTCGGCGGCCGGTACTACGCCTATCCGCTGCAGGCGAAGGACGTCGTCGGCCGGCTCGGCATCCGGGAGTCGCTGCTCTGCACGCTCTCGTACCTGCGCGCGCGCGTGCTCCGCCGACGGGGCCGGGAGGAGACGTTCGAGGACTGGGTCGAGTCGCGGTTCGGGAGGCGCCTGTACGACGCGTTCTTCGGGCCGTACACCGAGAAGGTCTGGGGGATCCCCGGCTCGGAGATCCGCGCGGAGTGGGCCGCCCAGCGGATCAGGAACTTCTCGCTCGCCAAGGCAGTGCTGGCGATCCTCGGTCTTCGCCGGGGCTCGGACACGACGCTGATCGAGCAGTTCCACTACCCCCGCCTCGGCCCCGGTCAGATGTGGGAGGAGGTGGCCCGCCGCGCCGAGGCCGGCGGTGTCCGGATCGAGCTGGGGTCTCGTGCCGGGACGATCCGGCACGTCTCGGGGCGTGTCACGGGCCTCGTGATCGAAGGGGTGGACGGCGCCTCGGAGGCCGAGGTCGACGGCCTGCTCTCGAGCATCCCGCTCTCGACGCTCGTCCTGTCCCTCGACCCGCCCCCGCCGCCCGCGGTGCTCGAGGCGGCGCGCGCACTGCGCTACCGGGACCTCTGCCTCGTCGCCCTCGTGATCGAGGGAGCCGAGCCGTTCCCGGACAACTGGATCTACCTGCACGACCCCGACACCCGTGCCGGCCGGGTCCAGAACTTCGGCGCGTGGAGCGAGGACATGGTCAGGCCGGGCACGGCCTGCCTCGGCGCCGAGTACTTCTGCTTCGCCGGTGACGACGTCTGGGAGCTGTCCGAGGACGAGGCGGTGCGCCTTGCCACGGACGAGCTGTCGCGCATCGGCCTCGTCGACGCGACCCGGGTCGTCGACGGCGCCCGCGTCCGGGTGCGGCGCGCCTATCCCATGTACGACGGCGCCTACGAGGCGGCGGTGGCGGTGATCCGCGAGTACCTCTCCGGCTTCGCCAACCTCCAGACCTTCGGCCGCAACGGGCTCCACCGGTACAACAATCAGGACCACTCCATGTGGACGGCCGCCCTCGCGACGCTCAACCTGCTCGACGGCGCGGAGCACGACGTCTGGTCGGTCAACACCGACGACTCGTACCTCGAGGATGCCGGCGAGGTTCTCGCCGTCGACGAGGGCGTCGAGCTCGTGGCGTGATCGACCCGGGCGCATGACGGGGCCGCCGCGAGCAACGCGGGCGATCGCCGCCGCGGCGCTCGCGCTCCTGCTCGTCGCGCTGGGCTACGCGGTCGCGCGCGGTCTCGAGCAGGACGACGCGTCGCCTCCCGTGCGCACGACACCGGCGACGGTGCCGAGACAGCAGCCGAAGCCGGCCGCGCCGCGGCGGCCGGCCGCACGGCTCGTGCCTCTGACGGCAGCCGGCGCGTTCGATCCCGAGGGGGACGGCCACGAGCGCGACGAGGAGGCGCCTCTCGCCGTCGACGGAAAGCGAGACACCTTCTGGCGGACCGAGCGCTACGCCCGGTTCTTCAAGACCGGCGTCGGCCTCGTCCTCGACGCGCGCCGACCGGTGCGCGTGGTGCAGGTCGTCGTCGACAGCCCGACGCCCGGTGTGCGGGCCGAGATCCGGCTCGGGAGCTCACCGACGGGGCCGTTCACGAAGGTCTCGCCCTCGAAGGCGCTGGCCGCGAGGACGAGCTTCCCTGTTCCGCGGCGCGCCGGCCGCTACGTCGTGATCTGGATCACCTCGCTGCCGCCGGCGAGCGCCGGCGAGATCTCGGAGGTCCGGCTCCGCGCGAGCTGATGCGGCTCGCATAGCCTTGACGCGTGGAGACGACGCGCCTCGGACGCTCGGACCTCGACGTGTCGCGCGTGGGCCTCGGCTGCAACAACTTCGGGCGACGGGTCGACCGCGTCGGGACACGGGCGGTGATCGACGCCGCGCTCGACGTGGGCGTCACCTTCCTCGACACGGCGGACGTCTACGGCTCGGGGGACAGCGAGCGGTTCATCGGCGCGGCGCTCGGTGAACGGCGCACGCAGGTGGTCCTCGGGACGAAGTTCGGCCAGGACGCGTCGATCCCGGGCCAGGGCGGCTCCCGCGACCACATGCGACGGGCGCTCGACGCCTCGCTCGAGCGGCTCGGGACCGACGTGATCGACCTCTACACCTACCATCGTCCGGACGGCGTCACTCCGATCGAGGAGACCCTCGCGGCGATGCAGGAGCTCGTCGACGAGGGCCGCGTCCGCTGGCTCGGGCTCTCCAACGTGGACGCGAGCCTGATCCGCGCGGCCGCCGGGAGCGGCGTCACGGTCGTCGCGGTGCAGAACCGCTACAGCCTCCTCCACCGCGACGACGACGCCGACGTCGTGCCGCTCTGTCGCGAGCTCGGGATCGGCTACGTCCCGTACTTCCCGCTCGCGAGCGGGCTCCTCACCGGCAAGTACCGGAGGGGCGAGCCGGCGCCGCCCGGCACGCGGCTCCACGGGAGCTCCTTCGACGAGCGCGACCTCGACGCGATGGAGGCACTCGAGCGGTTCGGAGCCGAGCGGGGTCGCACTCTGCTCGAGGTCGCCGTGGGGGGCCTCGCGTCCGTCCCCGGGATCGCCTCCGTGATCGCGGGCGCGACCAGCGCCGAGCAGGTCCGCGCGAACGCGGCGGCCGGCACCTGGCACGCGTCGAGCGACGATCTCGACGCGATCGCCCGCGCCGTGGCGTGAGGGTCATCCTCGCCCGCGAGGGACAACCGACGGTCTACCCGGTGGGCTCCGGCGGCACGCTGCGCTGCGCGAGTCGATCGCGGAGCGTGGTCGCCAGCGAGGCGGAGGAGCGTTGGCCGGCCACCGCCTGGATCGCCTCCGCGCGCTCGTTCCAGAGGTCGGCCTCGAGCCGGTCGATCTCCTCGATGAGCATCAGGATCGCCCGCCCTGCGGCGCGGAGCTCGTCGCGGTCGCTCGTCTCGAGGCCCTCTCCCCAGCTTCGGAGCATCTCTATCCGCTCCTCGTCGAGCCGCTCGACCACCGGCGGAGCCTATAACCATTTGCGGCGCGGATGGACCGGCCGAAGGGGCGGCTTCGACTCGCGCTAGGTCCGGTCCTCCTGCGACGCGCTCCGCGACGACTCAGCAGATCCGCGGCAGCGGGTCGCCGACCAGCACGTCGACGATGCGGCTGCCGCCGAGCGCGGTGTCGAGCACGACCATCCCCGGCGGCTCGTCCTCGATCACCCCGATCTCGACCGCATCGGCTGCCGAGCGGGTGAGCGCGCAGAGCGGCGAGCGCCTCGTCGGCCTCTCCGGGCGCGACGACGGCGACGAGCTTGCCCTCGTTCGCGACGTAGAGCGGGTCGATGCCGAGGATCTCGCACGCGGCGAACACCGGCGGCCGGACGGGAAGCGCCGTCTCCGTGAGCCGCACGGCGAGCCCCGATTGTGCAGCGAGCTCGTTGAGGGCGGTCGCGAGACCCCCCCGGGTCGGGTCCCGCATCCAGCGGAGCGCGCCGCCCAGGCCGAGGAGCGCCGTGGTCAGCTCGTGGACGGGCGCCGTGTCGCTCGAGACGTCCCCCTCCAGGTGGAGGTCGCCGCGCGCGATCATCACCGCCATGCCGTGGTCGGCCAGCGTCCCCGAGAGGAGGATCCGGTCGCCCGGGCGGACGCTCTCCGGGACGAGCTCGAGGCCGTGCTCGAGCACCCCCACACCGGAGGTGGTGACGTAGAGGCCGTCGGCCTTCCCGCGCTCGACCACCTTCGTGTCGCCCGCGGCCACCGGGACCCCGGCGCGCTCCGCAGCCGCCGCCATCGAGCGCACGATCTCCCGCAGCCTCTCGACCTGCAGCCCCTCCTCGAGCACGAAGCCGGCCGTCAGCCAGAGCGGCCGGGCGCCCGCGACCGCGAGGTCGTTGATCGTGCCGTTGACCGCGAGCTCGCCGATGTCCCCTCCCGGGAAGACGAGCGGGCGGACGACGTAGCTGTCCGTCGTCAGCGCGATCCGCCCGGGCGGCGGGGAGACGACGGCGCTGTCGCCGAGCGGCGCGAGCGCATCGTTGCCGAGCTCCTCGAGGAAGAGCGCCTCGACGAGGTCGTGCGTCGCCTTCCCGCCCGCTCCGTGGGCGAGCGTGATGCGTTCGTCGCGGAGGACCGGCCGGCGCCGTCGTGCCGCCTCAGGCACCGACGGGGGCTTCCTCGCGCGGGCGGCGCAGGCGGCCGTAGGAGAAGAATGCGGCGCAGGCGCCCTCGCTCGAGACCATGCAGGTCCCGAGCGGCCGCTCGGGGGTGCAGGCGGTGCCGAAGACGCCGCACTCCCAGGGCTTGATCTGGCCCGTCAGGACCTCGCCGCAACGACACGCCTTCGGATCCTCGATGCGCGCCCCGGGCAGCCTGAACAACCGCTCTGCGTCGAAGGCCGCGAATGCGTCCCGCACCCGGAGCGCGCTCCACGGCAGGAGCCCGAGGCCGCGCCACTCGAAGTCCTCCCGAGGCTCCATCGTCTCGGCGATCGCGGCCGCCGCGCGCTCGTTGCCCTCGCGCCGGACCACCCGCGTGTACTGGTTCTCGACCTCGCAGCGCCCCTCCGCACGCTGCCGCAGCAGCATCGCGATCGACTGGAGCAGGTCGACCGGCTCGAACGCGGAGACAACGACGGGGCGGCCGTACTCCTCCGGGATGAAGCGGTAGGCGTCGGTGCCGATCACGGACGACACGTGGCCCGGCCCGACGAACGCGTCGACACGCAGGCCGGGCGTCTCGAGGATCGCGCGGAGCGGCGGCCCGATCAGGACGTGGTTGCAGAAGACGGAGAAGTTCGGTGTCCGCCCGGCGCGGGCGCGGAGGAGCGTCACCGCGGTCGCGGGCGCGGTCGTCTCGAAGCCGATCGCGAAGAAGCAGATGTGCCGGTCGGGCTCCTGCGCGGCGAGCGCGAGCGCGTCGAGCGGGGAGTAGACCATCCGCACGTCGGCGCCGCGGGCTTTCGCCTCGAGCAGGGAGCCGCGGCCGCCGGGGACGCGCAGCATGTCCCCGAACGTGGCGAGCGTCACGCCGTCCGTCTCGGCGATCGCGATCGCGTCGTCCACGCGGCCCATCGGGATCACGCACACCGGGCAGCCGGGCCCGTGCACCAGCTCGACCTCGGGCGGGAGGAGCTCCTCGAGCCCGTGGCGGTAGATGGCGTGGGTGTGGCCGCCGCAGACCTCCATCACGCGGACCACCTCGCCGGGCGTGACGAGCGAGCGGATCTCGGCGGCGAGGCCGCGCGCGAGCGCGGGGTCGCGGTACTCGTCGACGTACCTCAAGGTGCCTCCTCGAGCCGCTCGAGCGCAATGCCCGCGTGGCAGAGGAGCAGTTCCCCGGGCCGGGCGTCGGGCACGAGGTCGATCGCGACCCGCTCGACGGCATCGCCGACCGCGATCACGGCCTCGAGCCCGTCGACGGAGCGCACACGCGCCGCGACCGCCTCGTCCGAGCAGGTGAGGCAGTGCTCGGGCGCGAGCAGCTCGTGTCGATTCAACACAAGCCGGCTCCGCGGCTCGGCGCGGCGCTCACGCGACCGTCCCGTGGCGGATCTCGTCGAGCTCCCGCTGGAGCTCCGCGCCGCGGCGGAGCAGCTCGAGCGTCTCCCGCGCGTCGTCCTCGTCGATCCGTGAGAGCGCGAAGCCGACGTGGACGAGCACCCAGTCCCCCGGCTCGACGGGCGCGGCCGGCTCGTCGACGAGGGCGATGCTGACCGAGCGGCGGACGCCCGAGATGTCGACGGTGGCGAGCCCGGCCCCGCGGTCGGGGATCTCGACGATCCGGCCCGGGATCCCTAGGCACATGACAGTCTCGCTGCGGCCACTGCAGCCTGACCGTAACTGACCCCTGCGTCGTTCGGGGGGACGGCGGCGTGGGAGAGGACGCGGAAGCCCGCGCGCTCGAGACGCGCCCGGAGCGAGCCGAGCAGACGCAGATTCTGGAGGCACCCTCCGGAGAGAGCCACCGTTCCGGGGCCCGCCGGCCTCGACGCAGGCGGCCGCGAAGGCGGCGGCGACGCCCTCGTGGAAGGCAGCAGCGATCTCCTCCGGCGGGCGGCCGGCGTCGAGGTCGTCGTGCGCCGCTGCCACGAGGTCGGCTCCCCGGATCACCCCGGCCTCGACGGCACAGGCATAGGCCGGAGCCGGAACGGCTCCGGCCAGGTGCTCCAGCTCGATCGCCGCCTGTCCCTCGTACGAGATCCGCTCGCGGACGCCGAGGAGCGCGGCGCAGGCGTCGAACAGGCGGCCGGCGCCCGACGAGAGCGGCGCGTTGACCGCGAGGCTCTGCCGCACGAGCTCCCAGCGCTCCCAGGGCACCGGCCGGCCCACGCGCTCGAGGTGGGCGGCGGCGACGCGCCACGGCTCGCGCACGGCGGCCTCGCCGCCGGGGAGCGGCAGCGGCTCGAGGTGCGCGACACGCTCGAAGCCCGCGAGGTCGCAGCGGAGGACCTCGCCGCCCCAGATCGTCCCGTCGGTCCCGTAGCCGGTGCCGTCGAGCACGACCGCGAGAGCCGGTCCCGTCTCGCCGTGCTCGGCCAGGCAGGCCGCGGCGTGCGCGTGGTGGTGTTGCACCTCGACGACCGGGAGGGCCTGCTCCCACGCCCAGCGCGTCGAGAGGTAGTCCGGGTGCAGGTCGCACGCGATCGCGGCAGGCTCGACGCCGAGCATGTCGAGCCACAGCTCGAGGTCGTGCCGGAAGGCCGCATACGCCTCCTCGCCGGTCAGGTCGCCGAGGTGCGAGGAGAGGAACGCGTCGGCTCCCCGCACGACGCAGAACGTGCTCTTCAGCTCGGCGCCCGCCGCGACGAGCGGCCGCTCGAGCGCCACCGGCAGCGCGAGCGACGACGGCGCATAGCCGCGCGAGCGTCGCAGCGGGAAGCCTGCGCGGACGACCGAGTCCTCGCAGCGGCGGTGGATCGGCCGGTCGTGCGCGAGAAACACGTCGGCCACGCCGCCGAGACGACGCCGCGCCTCGTCGTCGTCGAACGCGATCGGCTCATCGGTGCGGTTGCCGCTCGTCAGCACGAGGGGAAGCCCGGTGTCCGCGGCGAGGAGGTGGTGCAGCGGCGTGTAGGGGAGCATCAATCCGAGCCACGGCGTTCCCGGTGCGACCGAGGGAGCGACGACGGCGTCGCCGCGCCGCCGGACGAGGACGATCGGGCGCGCCGGCGAGCGCAGCAGATCGAGCTCGGCGGGCGTCGGGTCGGCGAGCGCGAGCGGGTCTGCGGCCATCACCGCCAGCGGCTTCTCCTCCCGGCCCTTGCGCTCGCGGAGCCGCGCCACGGCCCGCTCGCTCGTCGCGTCGCAGGCGAGGTGGTAGCCACCGAGCCCCTTCACCGCGACGATCGCGCCCTCCCGCAGCGCGGCAACCGCGTCCTCGAGCGGCAGTGAGAGCCGCGGCCCGCACACGGGGCAGGCGATCGGCTCGGCGTGGAAGCGGCGGTCCGTCGGGTCCTCGTACTCGCGCCGACAGTCCGAGCAGAGCGGGAAGGTGGCCATCGTCGTGCTCTGCCGGTCGTACGGGACCCCCACCACGATCGTGAGCCGCGGCCCGCAGTTCGTGCAGTTGACGAACGGATAGCGGTAGCGCCGATCGTCGGGATCGAAGAGCTCACGCACGCAGTCCTCGCATGTCGCGACGTCGGGCGGGACGATCGCCGACCGGCCGCCCCCGCGGCTCGAGACGACGGCGAAGGTGTGCCCGCCGACAGGCGCGACGAGCTCCGACGCGACCGAGGCGACGCGGGCGAGCGGCGGTGCCTCGTCGCAGAGCGCCCGGGTGAATGCGTCCAGCGCCGCTCTGGGGCCCTCGACCTCCACGACGACGCCGTCGCCGTCGTTCCACACCTGCCCGCCGAGCCCCTCTCGCGTCGCGACGCGATGGACGAACGGGCGGAACCCGACGCCCTGCACGACGCCGCGCACGCGGATCCGGCGCCGCTCGACCACGTCCGGGATCGTGTGGCTCACACCTGGAGCGTGCCGACCCGGCGCGCGCGGCGCAACGCGTCGTCCCGTGCAAGGCGTGCGGAAATGCCGCATGATCGCCGGGACGCCTACGGATGCCGTCGGCCCGGCCGGTGGTCATCCTGGGCACGAGGCGACCACGTGAGCGAGCGCCACACTCCCGACACGCACCTGATGGGCCCGGACGGGCTCCAGGCGCTCGTGGAGGCGCTGCGCGCGCGCGGCTATCGCGTGGTCGGCCCGACCGTGCGGGACGGCGCGATCGTGCTCGACGAGATCGTCTCCGCCGACGAGCTGCCGCGCGGCTGGACGGCGCACCACGAGGCGGCGACCTACAGGATGGAGCGGCGCGACGACGATGCCGTCTTCGGCTGGGCGGTCGGCCCGCACTCGTGGAAGCAGGAGCTCATGCCCTCGCGCGTCCGCCTCTGGCGGGCTTCGGCTGCCGGCGACGGCGCAGCGCCGGTGATCGAGGAGGAGCCTCCGCCCGAACGTCCGCTCGCGCTCCTCGGTGCGCGTTCCTGCGACCTCCACGCGATCGCGATCCAGGACCGGGTCTTCCTCGAGGGGCGCTACGTCGAGCGCGACTACGCGCTCCGCCGCGAGGGGGCGTTCGTGGTCGTGGTCAACTGCGGCGAGCCGGGCGGCACGTGCTTCTGCACCTCGATGGGAACGGGCCCGCGCGCCGAGAGCGGCTTCGACCTGGCGCTGACCGAGCTCACCGACGGGGAGCACCGATTCCTCGTCGAGGTCGGCTCGGAACGGGGGCGCGATCTCCTCGCGGCGCTCCCGGTCGGCGAGGCCGGCGACGACGATCGCACTGCCGCCCTTCGCGTGACGGAGGAGGCGGCCGAGAAGATGGGCCGGCAGCTCGAGACGGCGGGCATCCAGGAGCTTCTGGCGGCGAACCTCGAGCATCCCCGCTTCGCGGAGGTGGCCGAGCGCTGCCTCACCTGCGGGAACTGCACCCTCGTCTGCCCGACGTGCTTCTGCACCTCCGTCGAGGACGTCAACGACCTCGCTGACGGCTCCGCCGAGCGGTGGCGCAGCTGGGACTCCTGCTTCTCGACCGAGTACTCCCACATCCACGGCGGCAGCATCCGCCGGTCTCCCCGCGCGCGCTACCGCCAGTGGCTCACCCACAAGTTCGGCACGTGGTTCGACCAGTTCGGGACGTCGGGCTGCGTCGGCTGCGGACGGTGCATCACCTGGTGCCCCGTCGGCATCGACGTGACCGAGGAGCTGGCCGCGATCCGTGCCACGGACGGGGAGGTCGACCGTGCACACGCTGGATGAGCTGATCGCGGACGCGCCGGTCTTCGCAGGGCTCGGGCCCGAGCACCTGACGCTGATCGCCGGCTGCGCGCAGAACGTCGGCTTCGACGACAACGGGCTCCTCTTCCGCGAGGGGGAGGCTGCCGACACCTTCTACGTCGTCCGGCGCGGCCGCGTCGCGCTCGAGCTGCACACACCGGAGCGGGGCGGCATCGTGATCGAGACGATCGAGGCGGGCGAGGTCGTCGGCTGGTCGTGGCTCTTCGAGCCCTACCGCTGGCACTTCGACGCGAGGGCCGCCACGCCGGTCCGCGCCATCGCGTTCGACGGCGCCTGCCTGCGCGGCAAGTGCGAGGACGACAAGGAGCTCGGGTACGAGCTGATGAAGCGCTTCTCCCAGGTGATGATCGACCGGTTGCAGCACGCCCGGCTGCGGCTGCTGGACGTGTATGGCGGCGTCGGCGTCCGCTGAGGCCGCCCCGCGCGGCGCGATGACCCCGGTCGCGCACCGGGTCGTCTCGCGCGCGCAAGAGACGGCCGACACGTGGACGCTGGAGCTCGAGCCGCTCGGCGCCTCCGGCGCCGAGCGGGTTCGGCCCCGCGCGGGTCAGTTCGACATGCTCTACGCGTTCGGCGTCGGCGAGGTGCCGATCTCGACGAGCGGCGACCACGAGGGCGACGGACCGCTGACCCACACGATTCGCGCCGTCGGCGCCGTGTCCCGCGCGCTGTGCGCGCTCGAGCCCGGCGCCGTGATCGGCGTGCGCGGGCCGTTCGGCACGGAATGGCCCCTGGCCGAGGTCGCCGGCGGCGACCTCGTGGTCGTGGCGGGCGGGATCGGCCTCGCGCCGCTGCGGCCCGCGATCCGCCACGCGCTCGAGCGACGCGACGACTACGGCGCCGTTGCCGTCCTCGTCGGCGCCCGCACGCCGCAGGACCTGCTCTACGTCGAGGAGCTGGAGGGCTGGCGCGCGAGGCTCGACGCCGAGGTGGACGTCACGGTCGACGCGGCGGCGGTCGGGTGGCGCGGGCGCGTGGGGCTCGTGACGACGCTGATCCCCGGCGCGGTGATCGAACCGGCGAAGGCCTCCGCGCTCGTCTGCGGGCCCGAGGTGATGATGACCTTCGTCGTGCGCTCGCTCCTCGAGCGCGGCGTCGAGCTCGAGCGGATCTGGGTCTCGATGGAGCGGAACATGCGCTGCGCCGTCGGGCACTGCGGCCACTGCCAGCTCGGGCCGACGCTGATCTGCCGCGACGGCGCCGTGTTCCCCGCGGGCGCGATGCAGCGCCTGATGGAGGTGCGCGAGCTGTGACCGCGACGACCCGCCCCAAGCTCGCGGTGTGGAAGTTCTCCTCGTGCGACGGCTGCCAGCTCTCGCTGCTCGACTGCGAGGACGAGCTGCTCGCGATCGCCGACGGCCTGGAGATCGCCTACTTCCCCGAGGCGACGAGCGCCGAGGTCGAAGGCCCGTACGACGTCTCCCTCGTGGAGGGGTCGGTGACGACGGCGCACGACGTCGAGCGGATCCACGACGTGCGCGAGCAGTCGGGCGTCCTGGTCACGATCGGCGCCTGCGCCACGTCGGGCGGCATCCAGGCGCTGCGCAACTTCGCAGACGTCCGCGAGTGGATTCCCCTCGTCTATGCCTCGCCCGACTACATCTCGACGCTCGAGACCTCGACGCCGATCGCCGACCATGTCCCGGTCGACCTCGAGCTCCGCGGCTGCCCGATCTCGAAGGCGCAGCTGGTCGAGACCGTCGAGCGCGCTGCTCAACGCGCGCCAGCCGCGGCTCCCGTCCACGAGCGTCTGCATGGAGTGCAAGGCGCGCGGCACGCCCTGCGTGATGGTCGCGGGTGGGACGCCCTGCCTCGGCCCGGTGACGCAGGCGGGCTGCGGCGCGATCTGTCCCGCGTACGGCCGGGGCTGCTACGGCTGCTTCGGCCCGATGGAGTCCCCGAACATCAAGGCGCTGGCGCAGCAGTGGCAGGAGCTGGGCGCGGGCGACGACGTGATGCTGCGTGCGCTGCGCACCTTCAACGCGAACGCGCCCGCATTCCGGGAGGCGAGCTTCGACCATGAGTGAGACCCGCGAGATCCGCACCGACTACCTCGCCCGCGTCGAGGGCGAGGGCGCGATGCTCGTCCGTGTCCGCGACGGCGAGCTCGAGGAGGTGCAGTTCAAGATCTTCGAGCCGCCGCGCTTCTTCGAGGCGCTCCTCCGCGGCCGGCAGTTCACGGAGGCGCCCGACATCACCGCGCGCATCTGCGGCATCTGCCCGATCGCGTACATGGCCAGCTCCGCCGCCGCGATGGAGCAGGTCTGCGGCGTCGAGCTGACGCCGCAGCTGCAGGCGCTGCGGCGGCTCATCTACTGCGGCGAGTGGATCGAGAGCCACGTCCTGCACGTCGCGATGCTCCACGCTCCCGACTTCCTCGGCTTCGACGGCGCGATCGAGCTTGCGCGCGAGCGGCGCGACCTCGTCGAGATCGCGCTGCGCCTGAAGAAGCTCGGCAACGAGCTGATGCGCGTGATCGGCGGCCGCGAGGTGCACCCGGTCAACTTCCGCGTCGGCGGCTTCTACCGCGCCCCCACGTCGGCGGAGCTCCGCTCGCTCGTGCCCGAGCTCGAGTGGGCGCGCGAGGCCGGCCGCGAGCTCGTGCGCTGGACCTCGGGGTTCGACTTTCCCGACTACGAGCGCGACTACGCGTTCGTGTCGCTCCGGCACCCCGGCGAGTATCCGATCGAGCGTGGCCGGATCGTCTCGAGCACGGGCCTCGACATCCCGGTCGACGAGTACGAGGAGCACTTCACCGAGTCGCACGTCGAGCGCTCCAACGCGCTCCACTCGACGCTCGCCGGCGTCGGCGCCTACCTGGTCGGCCCGCTCGCCCGCTACGCGCTGAACCACGACGAGCTGTCCGACGCCGCCAAGGAGGCTGCGGAGGAGGCCGGTCTCGGGCCGGTCGTCTCGAACCCGTTTCGCTCGATCGTCGTGCGTGCCGTGGAGACGGTGTACGCGGCCGACGAGGCGCTTCGCATCATCGCGGCGTACGAGCGGCCCGACGAGCCCGCCGTGGAGTGCCTGCCACGGGCCGGCGCGGGCCACGGCTGCACCGAGGCGCCGCGCGGGATCTGCTGGCACCGCTACCGGATCGACGACGCGGGGACGATCGTCGACGCCAAGATCGTGCCTCCGACGTCGCAGAACCAGAAGACGATCGAGGAGGACCTCGTCGGTGTCGTCGGCGGCGCACTCCACCTTCCCGACGACGAGCTCGCGCACCGCTGCGAGCAGACGATCCGAAACTACGACCCGTGCATCTCGTGCGCGACGCACTTCCTCCGCTTCGAGGTCGAGCGGCTCTGAACGCGGCCGCCGTCTGCCTGGGGAGCCCGTTCCGCGGCGACGACGCCGTCGGGCCCGTCGTCGCCGAGCGACTGCATGCAGCTGGCGCGACGGTGCTCGACTGCGCCGACGAGCCCACCCGCCTCCTCGACCTGTGGGACGGGCTCGACATGGTCGTCGTGGTCGACGCCCTCGCGAGTGGTGCCGCGCCGGGGACGTTGCACCGCATCGACGCCGGGGAGGACGGCCCGCTCCCGCGGGATCTCCGCCTCGCGTCGACGCACGCCATGGGGATCGCCGATGCTCTCGCGCTCGGCCGCGCGCTCGGCCGCGCACCACGGCGGGTCGTCGTGCTCGGCCTCGAGGGCGCCTCGTTCGGGATGGGCGACGCGATGACGCCGGCCGTTGCCGACGCGCTCGACGCGCTGGTCTCGTCGGTTCTCAACGAGCTCGGGGCGGTGCCGTGCACGAGCGCGCCCTGATGGACGACCTCGTCCGCAAGGTGCTCGCCGTCGCCCAGGCGGAGGGCGCCGTGTCCGTGACGCGCATCCGCGTACGCCTCGGCGCGCTCTCCCACTTCACGCCGGCGCACTTCGTCGAGCACTGGCTCGACGCCTCGTCCGGCACGCTCGCCGAGGGGGCGCAGGTGGACGCGGCGATGGACGACAGTCTGACGGGCGAGGCCGCGCAGGGCGTGGTGCTCGAGTCGGTCGAAGTCCGCGCGTGACGCGCCCGGGGGCGGGCGGCCTCGGCGGCCCGCCCCCCGACGTCCTCAGGCGAGCGCCTCCATCTGCCGGTCGGCGGTGCGGACGTCCTCCAGGGAGTGCACGACCCGCTCGGTGGAGAGCTCGTGGGCGACGAGGCCGACGACGGCGACCGCGAGGATCGCCGCGGCGGCTCCGAAGGTCAGCCAGACCATCGACATCCCCGAGAACACGAGGCTCGCGATGATCGTCCACGCCGCAAGGACTGCCGTGACCGCGTCGAGCGTCCGCTGCACGTGCCCCCGGGCGGGTGCGAGCGCCGTCGCGGCGGTCACGGCGAGGACGCCGACGCCGGTCACGGCGAACGCGATCCACGCAACGAGGTGGGGCGCGAACGCCTGCGTCGCGACGATCACGAATCCCGCGGCGAGCGCGATCACCAGGTTCGAGACGAAGCGGGTGGACATCGTGGGCCTCCTTTCGGTTTCCGCGACACCGATCGGACGCGGTGCCCCGTCCCTGCGGCCGGCGGGGTCGTTCGGCGCGAGCAGGCGCTCGCGCGGGTCGTCGTCGTGTCCGGCGAGGGCCCAGAGAGCGGCGCCGGCGAGCACGAGGCCACCTGCGGCGACGGTGGCGATCGTCAGCGACCGGCGCACCCCACGTCCTGCTCAGCCGGGGGCTCCGAGCGAAGGTGACAGGGCACCGCATCCATGTACCCAGCGTGTCGTACGGGCCACTGCAGGGCGATCCTCCGACCGGCGGGGCGGAGAGACCGTCGGACCGGTCGGTCGGGCATCGGCCGAGCGTCGTCCTGCCCTCGGGAGATCGCAGGAGCCCTCTCGACGGGCGGGAGCGACTGGAGTAGCGTCCGCGCATGTCGAGCGCGGAGTTCGTCGCCCTCCAGTCGAGGCTCCGCGCATTCTGGCCGCAGATCACCCTCCGCTCGATCGGTGACATCGAGCGCGTGGTCGTCGTCGCGCATTCGGTGCCGGCGGGGCTCCCCGACCACCTCGTGCCGGTGTTCCCCGCCTACGAGGAGCGCTTTCTCTGCCTCGTGCTGAGCCTGCTGCGCGCCCCGCGCTCGCGGGTCGTGTACGTGACCTCGCAACCCATTCACCCGCGTGTCCTCGACTACTACTTCGGGCTCGTGCCCGAGCTCGACACGCCCGAGGCACGGGGGCGCTTCGTCTCCGTCTCGCTCGTCGACGGGAGGAACGAGCCGCTCGCAGAGAAGCTCCTGCGGCGACCCGGGGCGATCGAGCGCATCCGCGCCCTGATCGGCGCGCCGGAGCTCGCGTTCGTCGTGCCGTTCGCGATGTCGGAGGCGGAGGTCGAGCTGGCCGTCCGGCTCGGAATCCCGGCCTACGGGTGCGACCCGTGGCTGGCGCCGCTCGGCACCAAGACCGGGAGCCGGCGCGTGTTCGCCGATGAGGGTGTTCCGCATCCCGCCGGGCTCGAGATCGACGGCGAGGCGGACATCGGCGCCGCGCTCGCAGAGCTCCGCCGGCGGCGCCCGGAGGCACGTGGAGCGGTGCTCAAGCTCGACCGCGGGGTGAGCGGGCTCGGGAATGCGCTCATCGACCTCGACGCGGCCGACGGCGACGTCCGAGCCGCGGTGGAGCTCGAGGACACCGAGATCGGGGTGGACGAGTACTTCGGGGCTCTCGACGCCGAGGGCGGGATCATCGAGGAGCGCATCGAGGGCCCGGGGCTCCGGAGCCCGAGCGTGCAGCTCCGAGTCAGCCCTTCGGGCCAGGTCGACATCCTCTCGACCCACGACCAGGTGCTCGGCGGGCCACATGGCCAGACCTACTTCGGCTGCCACTTCCCCGCCTCGATGCGCGTGTGCCTCGACCTCGCGTCTGCAGGTAGGCCCGAGGTGGATCGGCGCGGCCCGACCCACCTCGGTACGCGACGGCAGGTCTAGCGCAGGCGGACGATCCCCGATGTCGCGGTGAAGCCGCTCGAGGTCGGGTTCACGCACGGGAGGCCGAGCGCTGCGAAGGGCGTGCAGGCCGCCGGGGCGCTCCTGCCCGCGACGATCGCGCGGGCGCGGAACGTCGTCGCCTTCGAGGCCCGCGGCACCGCATAGGCGAACGTGCCGTTCGCCTTGGCGGTGACGGTCGCGATCCGCTTCGTGCCGGCGAGGATCGTGACCCTCGTCGCGACACCCGTCCCGGCCTGCGTCACGCGGCCGGCGAGGCGCCGAAGCCCCTTCACCTTGCGGCCCGACAGCGTGATCCCGCCCGGTGCGATCACGGCCGGGGAGACCACGGTCGCCGCGGCGTTGACCGTGCCGACGCCGGGGTTCCATGGCGTCCAGAACGCGATCCACGCGCCCTGCACGACCGGGCCGATCACGCCGGTGAGCGTCAGGTCCGCGCTCAGGAACTTCGCTCCGAACGTCGCGCCGCCCATCTCGACGGGGATGTCCGGCGGAGGGAGGCAGAACACGAGCTGGGTCGACCCGAGCGCCGCCTGGGCGCCGCTCGTCGGGAAGATGTACGCGGGCAGGTTGATCGTCTGCCCGGCCGCCTGGAGCACGAGCAGCAGCGTCAGTTGCGGTGTCGCACCCTGGGTGCACTGGGCCTGCGTCGTCGCGTTCACCGCACCCGGAGGCGCGATGACGATGTCGCCGGCGAGCGGCAGCAGCGCGCCGCCGAGCGCGAGGGCGCTCACCTGCGCCTTGGCCGTCCCGACCTTCGTCCCCGGGGCCGCCGTCGTGGTGATCGCGCTGCCGTTCGGGATCACGATCGCTGCGCGGGCCGTCGAGTCGTCGTTGACGGAGGCGGAGGCGACGATCTGCGTGACGTTGCCGGGCGCGTACGAGACCGACAGCTTCGGGGAGGTGTACGCGGCCGTGGCCACGGCGGCGAGCGCGAGCGCGGCGACCGCCGCGACCGCGACCACGGCCGTGCGTGTCCGGTTCCTCATCGTGGTGCTCCCTCCTTGGTGGGTGACGTCATCGTGCGGCGAACGGGCCGGCGGTGCGGACCCACTGCCTGTTGTCGTAGCGATAGAGGTAGACCGTGTCGATCGGGAACGCGTCCCTGGCCGAGGTGCGAAGGCGCGTGCCCGGAAGCAGGAACGGATTCGCCGTCGTGTCGAGGCTCCGGGCCGCGCGGAGGAGCCCGGCCCTCGTGAGGTCCTTGCCCGCGCGCCGGATCGTGTCGACCATCGTCCAGGCGACGGTCATGCCGTACCAGTTGTAGACGTCCGTCGCCTTCGCGGCCGGAGCAAACCGCTCGAGGATCGAGCGGTAGAGAGCGACGGTCGGGTCCCTGCGCCAGATCGGGTCGTTCGGGTTCTTGACGAACGCGATCGCGCGCGCCCCGAGCGTCAGGTCGGGTGCGTTCGCGCGGGCGATCGCCATGATCGTGGGCTCGATCGAGACCGACGCGAGGTACAGCTGCGGCTTCCAGCCGAGCTTCTTCGCGGCGACGATCGCCTGGATCATGTACTTCGGCGTCGCGAACAGCATCAGCGTGTCGGCACCGGAGGCCTTCAGCTGCGCGACCTGCGCGACGACGTCGGTCGCCGTCAGCTCGTACGGCTCGGACGCGACGACGCTCGGCCCCTTGCCTGCGATCGCACGCGAGAGGCCGCGCGCCATGTCCTTGCCGAGGTCGGTGTTCTCGAGCAGCACGGCGATCTTCGCCTTCGGCCGAGTCGCGACGAGGTCGCGTCCGAGCACCGCGCCCTCGCCGCGGTAGCTCGGGAGGAAGCCGACCGTCCACGGGTACCGGGCCGATGCGCCGCCGAGCGCCTGCGACCCGTCCCCCGCAAAGAGCTGCGGCACCTGCTGCGCGTTCAGGTAGTCCCGGATCGCGAGGTTGTTCGCCGTGCCGACGGCGTCGAAGATCGCGAAGACCCTGTCCTGCTCGACGAGCTTCCTCGTCAGCTGGACGGTCTGCGCAGGGTTGTAGGCGTCGTCGTAGTAGCGGTACTCGATCTTCCGCCCGTTGACCCCGCCCTTCGAGTTGACGTAGTCGAAGTACGCCTTCGCGCCGGGGCCGACGGCCCCGAAGGCCGCGGCCTCGCCCGACAGCGGCACGGTGCCGCCGATCAGGACCGAGGTCGGTGTGACCCCCGGGGCGGCGGACGTCGACGCGCCCGCTGCGGCGACGACGGCGAGGGAGACGGCGGCGAGGACGGCGAGCGACCGCGTCATCGCGAGACCGGCGTCGCGAGCCGGGGCAGGCTCAGCGACGCCGCCCGTCACGGCGAGCCGTGCCGCCGACGGGAAGGGGAGGTCGAGGTAGAGCAGGTTGGCGGGGTTCTGCGCGAGGGACGACGAGGCGACCGTCAGCGGTCAGCCGTGAGCCCCTGGGCAGGAAGGTCGCCTGGCTGCCGAGCGCGATCGTGTACGTACCGTGCGCCCGGGACTGGTGGGGACGCCGCCGCCCGCGACGACGATCTCCTTGCCCGCGGGCGTCCGCGCGCTCAGCACCGCGACGATGCGCGACCAGCCGCCGGTCGCGGTTGCCCTGACCTGGACGACGGGCGAGCCGAACACCTCGGTCGCGCGAGCCGAGCCGCGCGGAGCGTCCGCTGGAGCTTCCCCGGCTGCGCGAACGTGGCCTTGGCCGTGAACGCCGTGCGCGTCGTCACCGTGACTTCGGCAGGCCGGAGAAGCGGACCGGCTGCCCCTTCCAGCTCTCGGGCGAGATCGCGACGGGCTTGGCGAGTGGCGCCGCGGTGTCGCCGCGGAGGTAGCGGTCGTACCAGCGGGCGCCCTCGGCGAGCATCGCCGGGGTGTCGGCGGCAACGCTGGGCGACGGGGCGTGCCCGCTGAGCCCGAACCACAGCGCCTTCGGTCCCGAGAGCGCCCGATAGGCGGCCAAGCGCGTGCTCCATCCCGAACGCGAAGTCGCGGCGCCCCTGCATCATGAAGACCGGTGTCTTCACGCCCTTGAGGGCGCGGAAGCGACGAGCGTGCGGCCGCGAACGGCAGCACCGGCGCGAGGTTCCCGGTGTAGGCCGCGTCGCGGATCGCGAGCACCTCGGGGTCGACGCGCTTCGGGTCGAGCGAGCCGAGGAAGCCGGCGATGACCCCGGTCTTCGCGAGCCCCTGCGGGAGGAGCGCGTCGCGGAGGTCGGTCCAGCTCATCGAGACCTCGAGCGCGGCCCACGGCACGCCCGCGGCGAGCGAGTTCCAGGCGGCACCGCCGCCGTAGGAGACGCCCCAGCCGCCGATCCGGGTGTCGGCAACGTCGGCCGGTCGCGGAGCCAGGCGAAGACGGACTTCACGTCGGCGATCTCCTTCGGCCCGTCGATCCCGATCAGGCCGCCCGACTGCCCGTGGCCGCGCGCGTCGTAGGCGAGGACGGCGTAGCGCTCGCCGATGCCCATCGCCTGCGCGACCGCGAGCGTGCTGGCGCGCGTGCCGCCGAGGCCGTGCATGAAGATCACCGCCGGCCACCCGCCGGACGGGTGGGGGCGCGTCGGGCAGCGTCAGCGTCGCGGCGAGCGGCGTTCCGTCGGTGGACGTGATCGTCACGTCCTGCTTCGAGAACGCGGCCGCGGGCCCCGAGGCGAGAAGCGCCGCCGCGACCGCGAGCACGAGGATCAGCGCGCGTCTGGCGGGCACCGTCACGGCGGCCAAGGGTAGCCCACGCTTGTTAGGGCGCTGCGACGGGTGACCGGCGGTGCCGCCCGTATCATCCGCGCGATGGACGCGCGGCCGATCGGCGTGTTCGACTCGGGCGTGGGCGGCCTCACGGTCCTCCACGAGCTGCTCGTCACGCTGCCCCACGAGGACGCGGTCTACCTCGGCGACAACGCACGGCTGCCCTACGGGCCGCGCCCGCTCGCGGAGGTGCGCCGCTTCGCGCTCGAGGTGGGCCGGCACCTCGAGGAGCAGGGCGTCAAGCTCGTCGTGGTCGCGTGCAACACGGCGACCGCGGCCGGGCTGCCCGACCTCCAGCGGGCGCTGGACGTGCCGGTGGTGGGCGTCCTCCACCCGGAGGCGCACGCTGCAGCGCTCGCGACCCGGAACCGGCGCGTCGGGCTGCTCGCGACCGAGGCGACCGTGACGAGCGGGCGCTACGAGGAGCTCGTCCACGCCCACGACGCGAGCGTCGAGGTCGTCGCCGTGCCGTGCCCGCGCCTCGTGCCCCTGATCGAGGGGCCCGACCCGTTCGGCGAGGAGACGACCGAGGCCGTCCGCGAGGTCGCCGCGCCGCTGCGCGAGGCGGGCGTCGACACGGTCATCCTCGGGTGCACGCACTATCCGATCGTCCGGCCGATCTTCCAGCGGGTGTTCGGGCGCGGCGTGACCCTCGTGTTCTCCGCCGACGAGACGGCGCGCGAGGTGTCGGAGACCCTGGCGCGCAAGGGGATCGAGAACGGGGAGGGGCGGGAGGGGGACGTCCGCTTCCTGACGACGGGCGACCCGGCCGACTTCGCCGAGATGGGCAAGCGGTTCCTGCAGCTCCCGGTGCGCGACGTCGAGCAGGTGACGCTCGCACCGGCCGCCTCGCAGGCGGCATGATGCCGCGCGACGCCGGTCAACCTCCGAGGGAGATGCCTTGACACGCCACGACGGACGCACGCCCGACCAGCTCCGGGAGCTCGACCTCCAGCCGGACTTCCTGGAGCAGCCGCACGGGTCGGTGCTCTACGCGCAGGGTCGCACCGTCATCCTCTGCACCGCGACGGTCGAGGAGGACATCCCCCGCTGGCTCCGCGGGAAGGGCAAGGGGTGGATGACGGCCGAGTACTCGTTGCTTCCCGCCTCCACGGGCGAGCGGACGCAGCGCGCCGCCTCGCGCGGGCGGCCGGACGGGCGCACCGTGGAGATCCAGCGGTTGATCGGCCGCGCACTGCGCAGCGTGTGCGACTTCGAGGCGCTCGGCGAGCGGACGCTGTGGCTCGACTGCGACGTCCTCCAGGCCGACGGCGGCACGCGCTGCGCCGCGATCACCGGGGCGTACGTTGCGGCGTACCGTGCGCTCGGCCGCTTCGGCCTGACGAACGCGCTGCCTTCGTCCGTCGCCGCCGTCTCGGTCGGCGTCGTCGACGGCGAGCCCGTCCTCGACCTCGACTACGTCGAGGACTCGTCCGCCGAGACGGACATGAACGTCGTGATGGCCGCCGACGGCCGTCTCGTCGAGGTGCAGGCGACGGCCGAGCGCGAGCCGTTCTCGCGCGAGCTGCTCGACCGGCTGCTCGACCTCGCGGCGGGTGGGATCGACGAGCTCGGGGCGGCCCAGCGAGCGGCCTGCGAAGCGGCGTCGCTCCTCTAGGACGCGGCTCGACGGGCGGAGCGGGCAGGGCAGGCATGGCCGGCGGGAGGACGGAACGGATGCTTGCAACAGACTGTTGCAAGGTCGTGCTGGCTTCGGGGAACCCGCACAAGCTCGAGGAGCTGCGCCGCGCGTGGCCGACGCTCGAGCTCGACCTCCTCGACCGGGACGACCCGCCTCCCGAGGACGGCGCGTCCTATGCCGACAACGCGAGGATCAAGGCCGAGTGGGGCAGGCGCCATGCGCCTGCGGACGCGTGGGTCGTGGGCGAGGACTCGGGGATCGAGGCCGTTGCGCTCGGCGGTGGCCCCGGCGTCCTCACCGCGCGCTGGGCAGCCGGGGATCCCGTCGGGCGCATGCTCGAGGCCCTCGCCGGCGAGGACGAGCGCCGCGCCCGCTACGTCTGCGTGATGGTCGCGATCGGCCCCGGGGGCGAGGAGCGCGTCGGGGAGGGTGTCCTCGAGGGCTCGATCGCGCGCTCGGCGTCGGGTAGCGAGGGCTTCGGCTTCGACCCGGTCTTCGTCCCCGCGGGGGAGTCGCGCACGGTGGCGGCGCTCGGTGATGCCTGGAAGCAGGCGCACTCCCACCGCGCCCGGGCCGCCGCCGCGCTTCTCCCCCTGTCAGTAGCCGCGGGAGACGGGCGCGGGCTCGCGCCGGGGGCGGACCTCCCGCCCCGTGTCGACGTACGCGAGCACGTAGTTGAGAGCCGCGCCGAACACGATCACGTTCGCCATCACGTAGAGCCAGACGAGGAGCAGGAACGTCGTCCCGAGCGCCTGCAGCGCGACGACCTCCGAGGTGAGGGAGACGAAGAGCGGCAGCGCCTGGAGCGTGCCGACGAGCACCGTCGCCCCGAGGAGCGGCGCCGGGGAGGACCTCGCGGTGGGTGAGCCGGGCGTTGGGGAGCCGGTAGTACGCGGACTGGAGGAACGCGAACAGCGCCAGGCCGGAGGCCAGCAGGGTCAGCGCGAGCGCCACCCACTGGTTCGAGACGGTGCTCGTCGCGTAGCGGCGCAGCAGGTCGTAGCCGAACGTGCCGACCGTGAGGCCTGCGAACAGGACGACGAGCGCCATGCTCATGTACACGCTCGCAAGTGCCTTGCCGCGCAGGAAGGGCCGGTTCGGACGGCCGTAGAGGATGTTGAACGCGGACTCGAGCGCAGAGAAGAGCGACAGCGAGCTCCAGAGCAGCGCGACGGCGCCGACGACGGACAGCGCGGTCGCGTTCCGCTGCACGGCGTCGACGACGTTGACGATCGACTCGACCGACCGGTCGGGGAAGACGTCCTCGAGGTACGACACGAGCGCGCTCGACGAGTCGGCCTGGTCGAGGAAGCCGAGCACCGACAGCGCGAGGAAGATGAGCGGGACGAACGACGCCAGCGCGAAGTACGCGACCATCGCGGCGAGGTGGGTCCCCCGCTCCGCGAAGAAGCGCTCGAACGTCGCTCCGACGGCGTGCACCGGGGGATCGTGCCCGAGACAGCGGTCGCACGACCGCCGGTTTGGTAGCTTCGGGCGCCGCGATGGATGCTTCCGCCGCACTCTCGGAGCTCGTCGGGCTCTCGACCCAGGTCGTCGAGGCGGTGATCGCCGGGCAGGACGGGTCGGTCGAGGCGGCGCATGCGGCGGGCGAGGAGCGCGCTCGGGCGCTGGCCGCGGCCGGCGCATCGCTCCTCGCCGAGGCGACGACGCTGCGGCCGCTCCGGCTGCCGACGTCGAGCGCGTCCAGGTCGACCTCGACCACGGGTCGCTCGTGGCCGTCCGGGGCGGCGGACGGATCGTCGTCGCGACGACGATCGCGGAGCCCACGGCAGGCCTCGTCGCCTTCGACCTCCGGACGGCGCTTCGTCGGATCGCCCCGGAGCCCGCGTGAGGCTCGTCGTGCTCGCCGGCGCCGCGATCGCGGCGTGGCTCGTCCTCCGGCGCCGGGGCGGCGACCGCCGCCGTGTCGTCGTCGCGTGGGCGGACGGGTCGGAGCTCGAGCTCGGAAGCGGGTCGCCCGAGCGGCGACCGGCTGCTCGCGATCGCCGAGGGCGCGCTCGGGTGAGCGCCGTCGACGACCTGGGCCGACGTCTGCTCGACGTTGCGCTCCTCGAGGGCGACTTCACCCTCCGCTCGGGGCGCCGCTCGCGCTGGTACCTCGACAAGTACCGCTTCGAGACCGACCCCGACCTCCTCCGCGCGCTCGGCGACCGGCTCGCCGCCGCTGATTCGCGAGGCAGAGCCGGGCGCGGCCCGGATCGCGGGACCTGCCCTCGGTGCCGTCGCGCTGGCCGCCGCCGCGGCCATGGCGTCCGGTCTGCCGTTCATCATCGTGCGCGGTGAAACCAAGGAATACGCCACCGGGAACCGCATCGAGGGGCCGCACGAGCCGGGCGAGCTCGTGTGCCTCGTCGAGGACGTGGTCACGTCGGGCGGCGCTCTCTGCGACGCGGTGGAGGCCGTTCGCGCAGCCGGGCTCGTCGTCCGCCATGCGGTGTGCGTCGTCGACCGGGAGGAGGGGGGCGCCGACGCCCTCGCGCGGCTCGGCGTGCGGCTCGCCGCGCTCTACCGGGCGGCCGATCTGCTCGCGACACGGGAGCAAGGGATGAACCCGCATGGTTGAGCCGGATCCGCGTGGGCTATAGGCTCGGGCGGGGACATCGAGACACCATCGACCAGGGAGGATCGAAACGTGACCAAGCAGGAGTTCGTGGACGCCGTCGCCGAGAAGGCCGGCATGACCAAGCGCGACGCCGGCTCCGCCGTCGACGCGGCTCTCGACGTGATCGAGGGCACGCTCAGAAACGGCGACGCCATCACGTTCACCGGGTTCGGCAAGTTCCACGTCACGCGGCGCGCCGCCCGCCAGGGCGTGAACCCGCGCACCGGCGAGCCGGTGCAGATCGCCGCCGCGAACGTGCCGAAGTTCTCGGCCGGCTCGCAGCTGAAGAAGGCGGTGAACTGAGTTCAGTCTGCGGGACGGAAATCCGCCGAGCGGATTTCCGTCCCGCGGCCCGCCTCCGGCGGGCAGATCCCTGAAGGCGTCCCGCGTTCGCGGGCCGCAACTGCTCACCGGCGAGTCGCTTCCCGCCGCGCGGAGCGATTGGTAAACGAACATACGTTCGATTACCATGCTCCGCATGCAGCTGTCGTTCGATGCGGCCGACCGCCTCGTGGAGCTCGTCGAGGCGCGACGCGGGCCGGTGCCCGCCGAGGAGGCGGCGCGTGTCCTGTTCGCGCTCGCGAGCGCCCCGGCTGCGCTCGCGCGGTCGCTCCTCGACGACGTCGTGACCGGCGACGCGCGCCTCGCCTGGCGGGGCGCCTCGGTCGGCCTCTCGGCGCCTCCGGGCGCGAACGTCCGGCTCGAGGACGCGCACTTCGTGGTCGTCGACCTCGAGACGACGGGGCTCTCGCCGCGCACCTCGCGAATCTGCGAGATCGGCGCGCAGCGCGTCCGCGCGCTCGGGCTCGAGGACTCGTTCGAGACCCTGGTCGACCCGCGGGTCGCGCTCCCCGCAGCGGTCGTCTCGCTCACGGGGATCCGCGCCGAGGCGCTTCGCGGCGCGCCCCGCAGCGACCTCGCCGTCCGCAGGTTCCTGGCGTTCGCCGGGGACGCGGCGATCGTCGCGCACAACGCGCGCTTCGACCTCTCCTTCCTCGATCGCGAGGTCGAGCTGCTCACGGGCCGCCGGATCGCCGCGCCGGTCGTCGACACCGTCTGGCTCGCACGCCGGTTGCTCGGCGACCGAACGCGTCGGGTAGGCCTGGCGGCGCTCGCGCACTTCTTCGGCGTTCCCACGGAGCCGTGCCACCGCGCGTTGCCCGACGCACGCGCCACGGCCGAGATCCTCGTCGTCCTCGTAGGCCTCGCCCAGGAACGGGGGGCACGGACGCTCGCGGACCTGGTCGAGCTCGCCGCCCCCCGCGCGCGCCGGCTGCACACGAAGCGCTCGCTCGTCGCGGGCGCGCCGCCGCGTCCCGGGGTCTACGTCTTCCGCGGCCCCGGCGGGCTCCCGCTCTACGTCGGGCGGGCGCGGGATCTCCGCGCCCGGCTCCGCTCGTACTTCGCGGGCGGCCGGCAGCGGCCGGCCGTGGAGGCTGCGCTCGGCGCGCTCGAGCTGGTGGAGTGGCGCGAGACCGGCTCGGAGCTCGACGCGGCGCTCGAGGAGCTGCGGCTCCTGCGTGAGCTGCGCCCTCCCGCCAACGCGCGGAGCACCCGGCCCGATCGCCACGTGTACCTGCGGCGGCGCGGGAGCCGCTGGAGCGCCACGACCGATCCGACCGTGCTCGGGCCGCTCCCGGGCCGCCGGGTGGGGCGATTGGCCGCGCGCGCGCTGGACGGCCACGAGTCCGACGACCTGGAGGCGGCGCTCCCCGGCCTGCGCGACCGTGTGCGACGCCTCGGGCGCGAGCTCCGCTTCGAGGACGCGGCGCGGCTGCGGGACCGTCTCGAGGGGCTCGAGGAGGCCGTCGCGGCACTGCGCGAGCTCGAGCGGCTGCGCTTGCTCCGAGTCTGCGTCGTCGTGCCCGCGGGCGAGCCCGGTTTCGCCCGCGCCCACGCGATCGCCGGCGGGCGGGTCGCCGCCACGCGCCTCCTCCCGCGAGGCGGCGGCGTCGCCCACGAGGCGGCGGCGCTCGTCGCCGACGCGAGCCGTGCCGCGGAGTCGCGTGCCGCGGAGGACGCCGACGAGCTGCGCCTCGTCGCGTCGTTCCTCCGACGGCCGCCGCCCGAGCTGCGCGTATGCGGGCTCGAGGTCGCCGCGATCTGCGCGCTGGTGGACGGGCTACCCTTGGCCGCGTGACGAGCGATGTCGCAGGCGCTCCCACGCCGTTTGCCGACCGCCTCGCCGACGCCGTCGAGCGCAAGCGCTCGCAGCTCGTCGTCGGGCTCGACCCACTCGTCGACCTGCTGCCCGTCGAGCTCCGCGGGGAGGCGACCGCCGGCCGCGCGGCTGCGGCCGGGGCCGTCGAGCGCTTCTGCAAGGGGATCGTCGACGCCGTGGCGCCGTATGTCGTCGCCGTGAAGCCGCAGGTGGCGTTCTTCGAGGCGCTCGGCAGCGACGGCTGGCGGGCCCTCGAGGTCGTCGCGCGCTACGCGCGCGAGGCAGGGCTGCTCGTGGTCGCGGACGCGAAGCGCGGCGACATCGGGTCGACGGCCCGGGCCTACGCGTCCGCGTTCCTCGAGCACACGGACGGCGAGCCGCCGCTCGCGGATGCCATGACCGTAAACCCCTACCTCGGCCGGGACTCGCTCGATCCGTTCCTCGCCGCCTGCCGCCGCGACGGCGCGGGGCTGTTCCTCCTCGTCCGCACGTCGAACGCGGGCGCTGCCGAGCTCCAGGACGCGATGCTCGTCGACGGGCGGCCGCTCTGGCGCCATGTCGCGCAGCTCGTCGATCAGTGGGGCGAGGACCTCGTCGGCGCGCGAGGGCTCTCGAGCGTCGGCGCGGTCGTCGGAGCGACCGTCCCGAGGATCGTGGGCGAGGCCCGTCGCGAGATGCCGCGTGCGATCATCCTGCTCCCGGGTGTCGGCGCGCAGGGAGCAACACCTGCGGACGTCGCCCGCGCGTTCACGAGCGGCCCCGCGAGCGCACTCGTGAACGCCTCGCGGTCGGTCATCTATGCGTACCGCGACGCACCGCCCGACGACTGGCGCTCGGCCGCGGGAGCCGAGGCCGCACGGCTCTCGGCGGCGGTGTGGGCGGCCGCAGGCTGGTGACCCCCGGCGGGGTCGGGCGGGTAGATTCGGCACCGTGATTCGCCTCGGTCTCGCCGTCGCGGTCGCCGCGCTCCTCGCGTGCGGGCCGGCTCAGGGAGCCGCGCCGTCCGTCCAGGCGCGGGCCTACATCGTCCAGAGCTCTGTCGACGGGCACACGCTCGCCGCCCGCGACGCCGATGTTCCACGCGCGATGGCGAGCATCACGAAGCTGATGACGGCACTCGTCGCGCTCGAGCACCTCTCACTCGACGACGTCGTGACCGTCCCGCCTGTCGCGGCGCGGGTCGGCGAGTCCTCGCTCGGCCTCCGCGCGGGCGAGCGGATGAGCGTCCGCGACCTGCTCGTCGGGACGCTGGTGCCGAGCGCCAACGACGCGGCGACGACCCTCGCCGTCGCCTCGGCCGGGAGCGAGGCGCGGTTCGTGGCCCTGATGAACCGCAAGGCCCGCGAGCTCGGGCTCACCGGCACGCACTTCCGCAACCCGCACGGGCTCGACGAGACCGGACACGTCTCGACTGCGCGCGACCTCGCCGTGCTGCTCCGCGACGCGCTCCGCGTCCCCACGATCCGCCGCTATGTCGGGACGTCGCGCGCGACGCTCGCCGACGGGCGAGTCGTGGAGTCGACCGACAACCTGCTCGGCCGGTTCCGTGGGATCGTCGGCGGCAAGACGGGCCACACGGCGAACGCCGGCTGGTCGCAGGCCGCGTTTGCGCGGGTCGGCGGCGTGGGCATCACGGCGGTTGTGCTCGGCTCTCCCGACGAGGCGCAGCGAGACAGCGACCTCGAGGCGCTGCTGCGCTACGGGCTCGCGAGCTACCGGTCGGCGAAGGTCGTCGACCCGGCCCGCACCTATGCGGCCGTTCCCGTCGGGTGGGGGCAGCCTCCGGTTCGCGCGGTCGCGCCGCGTGCGATCGCCCGTCCCACCTCGACCGATCGCCCGCTCACCGAGCGGGTGGTGGTGCGCGCGGTCGCGTCGCTGCCGGTCGTCGCGGGCGAGCGGCTCGGGACGGTCGTGATCAGGGACGGACGCCGGGTCGTCGCCCGTTCGCCGCTCGTCGCGGCCACGTCGCGGCCGGCGCCCAGCATCTCCGCGAAGGCGTGGTGGGTCGCCCGCCGGACGGTCGGCAATCTCGCGGGGCTCGTCCCGTGATCGTCACCGTCACCCTGAATGCGGCGCTCGACCGCTCCCTCACGGTGCCGACACTCCAGCTCGGCCAGCGCCACCGAGCGAGCGAGGTCCTGACGCTCGCCGGCGGCAAGGGGATCAACGTCGCGCGGGCGCTGAAGAGGCTCGACGTCCCCGTCGTCGCCACCGGGCTCGCGGGCGGGCGCACCGGCACCCGGATCGTCGAGGAGCTGACAGGCGAGGCGATCCTGAACGACTTCGTCCGCATCGGGGACGAGTCACGGACATCCACCCTGGTCGTCGACCCGACCTCCGGGACACAGACGGAGATCAACGAGTGGGGCCCGAAGATCACCGACTCCGAGCTCGAGACGCTGATGGACAAGCTGCGGTACCTCTCGCGCGGCGCCGACGCCCTCGTTCTGGCCGGGTCGCTGCCCCGGGGGGTGGCGGACAGCATCTACGCCGACGCCGCGCGCGAGCTCCACCGACGCGGCGTCCGGGTCGTCCTCGACTCGGAGGGAGAGCCTCTCCGCCTGGGGCTCGAGGCCGAGCCCTGGCTCGTCTCGCCGAACCAGCACGAGGCGGAGCAGCTCGTCGGGCAGGAGCTGAACGACGAGGAGGACTTCGTGATGGCACTCGAGACGATTGCCGAGCTCGGCGCCCGCAACGTCCACATCACGCTCGAGAGCGGGTGCTTCGCGCTCGTCCGCGAGGACCGGCAGGTCCGCCGCTACCGCGTCGACGTGCCACGTCTCGAGCCCGTCTCCGTCGTGGGTGCCGGCGACGCGTTCCTCGCGCAGTGGCTCGCCTCGGTCCTCGACACGGAGGCTCCCGTCGAGGAGTCGCTCCGCCTGGCTGTCGCCGCCGGGGCCGCGTCCGTCCTCCAAGTGGGCGCGGGCCGGTTCGACCCGGCGGAGGCGCGCCGCCTGGTCGCGGCCGCCGAGGTGCGCGAGCTCCAGCCCGTCTCCTGAGCCGGCTTCCGAGCGGCCCGCTAGGATCGATCCACTTGGGTGAGCGGGAGGACAAGTTCGTGCGTGAAGGGCTCACCTTCGACGACGTCCTGCTCGTGCCGGCCGAGTCGGCGGTGCTCCCGAACGACGTCTCGACCGCGACGCGGCTGACGCGCTCGATCACCCTCGAGATCCCGCTCCTCTCGGCGGCGATGGATACCGTCACCGAGGCGCGGATGGCGATCGCCCTCGCACGTCTCGGCGGCATCGGGGTCCTCCACCGGAACCTCTCGATCGCCGACCAGGTCGCCGAGGTCGACAAGGTGAAGCGCTCCGAGGCCGGCATGATCGTCGAGCCGGTCACGCTCTCGCCGGAGGCGCTCGTCGGCGACGCGCTCGCCCTGATGGAGCGCTACCGCGTCTCGGGGATCCCGATCACGGACGACGACGACGTGCTCGTCGGGATCCTCACGAACCGCGACCTCCGCTTCGGCGTCCCGTCGACGATGCGCGTCGCGGACGCCATGACGAGGGAAGGCCTCGTCACCGCCCCCGTCGGGACGACGCTCGAGGAGGCCCAGGCGATCCTCGGGCGCCACCGGATCGAGAAGCTCCCGATCGTCGACCTCGACGGGCGACTCAAGGGACTGATCACCGTCAAGGACATCTCGAAGCGGGAGGCGTTCCCGCTCGCCACCAAGGACGAGCGCGGGCGGCTCCGCGTGGCCGCAGCCGTCGGGGTCGGCACGGACGCCGTCGAGCGCGCCGCCGCGCTCGTCGAGGCGGAGGTCGACGCGCTCGTCGTCGACACCGCCCACGGGCACTCGCTCGGCGTCGTCGAGATGGTGCGCCGCCTGAAGGACACGCACGACATCGAGATCGTCGCGGGCAACATCGCGACCGCCGAGGCGGCCGAGGCGCTGATCGACGCCGGCGCCGACGCGCTCAAGGTCGGTGTCGGGCCCTCGGGGATCTGCACGACCCGCGTGGTCGCGGGCGCCGGTGTTCCCCAGGTCACCGCGATCTTCGACTGCGCGCAGCCTGCCTCCGAGCACGACGTGCCGCTGATCGCCGACGGGGGCATCACCTCGTCCGGGGACGTCGCGAAGGCGATCGGCGCCGGCGCCGACACCGTGATGGTCGGCGGCATGCTCGCCGGCACCGACGAGACGCCCGGCGGCGTGATCGTCGTCCAGGGCGAGCGCTTCAAGGAGTACCGCGGCATGGGCTCGCTCGGGGCGATGAAGGCGCGGGGGTTCTCGAAGGACCGGTACTTCCAGGGCGACGTCGAGGACGTCGCCGAGCTCGTCCCCGAGGGCATCGAGGGGCGCGTCGCCTACAAGGGGCCGCTCCGGCCGATCGTCCATCAGCTCGTCGGCGGACTTCGCCAGGCGATGGGGTACTGCGGGGCCCCGACGCTCGAGGAGCTCAAGGAGGCGCGCTTCGTGCGGATCACCGGGGCCGGGCCTGCGGGAGAGCCACCCGCACGACGTGACGATCACGAAGGACGCGCCCAACTACCGCCGTGGCTGACGTCGCCGCGAAGGAAGAGGAGTGGGTGCCGGGCTTGAGCCTGGCTCCCACACAGCTTCCACCCGGCGCCGGGCCGACCCCGGAGGACCGCCCGGTGCTCGTCCTCGACTTCGGCGGCCAGTACAGCCAGCTGATCGCCCGCCGCGTGCGCGAGGCGCGCGTCTACTCCGAGCTCGTCTCCCACCGCCTGTCGGCGGACGAGCTCCGCGCCCGCAACCCCGCCGCCCTGATCCTGTCGGGCGGGCCGGCATCCGTCTACGCCGAGGGCGCCCCGCTCGCCGACCCGGAGATCTTCGAGCTCGGGGTCCCGACGCTCGGCATCTGCTACGGCATGCAGCTGATGGCGCGCGAGCTCGGAGGAGTCGTCGAGGCGAACGACGTCTCGGAGTACGGCAAGGCGGAGGTCGAGCTCGACGGCTCCGCTGCGCTCTTCCGAGACCTGCCCGCCGAGCAGGTGGTCTGGATGAGCCATCGCGACTCGGTGACGGCCGCCCCGGCCGGCGCGCGCGTCACGGCCTCGTCCGAGACGACCCCGATCGCCGCGTTCGAGGACCCCGAGCGGGGCCGCTACGGCGTGCAGTTCCATCCCGAGGTCGTCCACACGCCGCAGGGGCAGGGGATGCTCGAGACGTTCCTCTACGACGTGGCCGGCACGCCGCCTGCGTGGACGCCCGCCGCGGTGATCGAGGAGCAGGTCGAGCGGATCCGCGCGCAGGTCGGAGCAGAGCGGGTGATCTGCGGGCTCTCGGGCGGCGTCGACTCGGCGGTCGCCGCGCTCCTGGTGCACAAGGCGGTCGGCGACCAGCTCACCTGCGTGTTCGTCGACCACGGACTGCTGCGCGAGAACGAGGCCGAGCAGGTCGTCGAGACCTTCGGGCGCCACTTCCACGTCCCGCTCGTCCACGTCGACGCGCGCGACCGCTTCCTCGCGCGCCTTGCCGGCGTCACCGAGCCGGAGGAGAAGCGCGCGATCGTGGGCGAGGAGTTCATCCGCGTGTTCGAGGACGAGGCACGGAAGCTCTCGGCCGGCCGCGCACGCGCCTCGGGTGACGTCCGCTTCCTCGTCCAGGGGACGCTCTACTCGGACGTGATCGAGTCCGGCGGCGAGGTCGGCGTCGCGGCGAAGATCAAGTCGCACCACAACGTCGGCGGCCTCCCGGCCGACATGACGATGGAGCTCGTCGAGCCGCTCCGCTCGCTCTTCAAGGACGAGGTGCGGCGGGTCGGCGAGCAGCTGGGGCTTCCCGAGCGGATGGTCTGGCGCCATCCGTTCCCCGGGCCGGGCCTCGCCATCCGGATCATCGGCGACGTCACCGAGGAGCGACTCGCGATCCTGCGCGCCGCCGACGCGATCCTGCTCGACGAGGTGCGCCGCGCCGGCCTCTATCGGGAGCTCTGGCAGTGCTTCGCCGTCCTCCCGGCGATCCGCTCGGTGGGTGTCCAGGGCGACGAGCGGACCTACGCGTACCCGGTGCTCCTCCGCGCCGTCACGTCGGAGGATGCGATGACCGCAGACTGGGCGCGCCTGCCGTACGACCTGCTCGACTCGATTGCCAGCCGGATCGTCAACGAGGTCCCGGGCGTCAACCGGGTCGCCCTCGACCTGTCGTCGAAGCCGCCGGCCACGATCGAGTGGGAGTAGAGGCCCACCCGCTCGGCCGTGGGGCGCCGCGTCAGCCGCGCTCCGCTTCCTGACGCCAGACGGGCACGTCGACGACGCCCTCTGGGGCGACGTCCACCGCCACCCGCTCGCCGACGCGCGGAAGCTCGACGCCGACGGCAACCGACTCCAGCTCGACCCCGTCGTCGCGGCGCACCCGCAGCCGCACCACCGCTCCGTCGCGGTCGGCCGCGACGACGATCGCGCCGTCCCCCGGTCGCACGCGCACTGCCTCCGGACGGATCACGGTCGCGCGGTCGCCGTCGCGCTCGAGATTCGTCATCCCGAGAAAGCCGGCCACCCAGTCGTCGGCCGGGCGGCGCCAGAGCTCGTCGGGCGCCGTGACCTGCGCAACGCGACCTTGCCGGAGGACGGCAACGCGGTCACCGAGCTCGAACGCCTCGCCGACGTCGTGGGTCACGTGGACGACGGTCAGCGCGAGGTGCTCGAACAGCGAGCGGAGGTCGGTCTGGAGCCGTCGTCGCAGCGGCCCGTCGAGGGCGCCGAGCGGCTCGTCGAGGAGGAGCACCGCCGGGCGGGTGGCGAGCGCTCGCGCGAGCGCGACCCGCTGCGCCTCGCCGCCCGAGAGCGTCGACACGTCCCGTCGCTCCGTGCCCGAGAGGCCGACCAGCTCCAGCGCCTCCGCCACGCGCACCGCGCGCTCGCGGTCCGGGACGCTGGTCACGCGGAGGCCGAAGCCGACGTTCCCGGCGACGTCGCGGTGCGGGAACAGGGCGGCGTCCTGGAAGACGAGCCCGACCCCGCGCCGGTGCGGCGGCACGCCGGTGACGTCCACGCCGTCGAGCAGGACCCGGCCGGTGGAGGGCCGCTGCAGCCCCGCGACGACCCGGAGCGCCGTGGACTTGCCCGCGCCGCTCGGCCCGAGCAGCGCGAGCCGCTCGCCGTCCGCGACGTCGAGCGAGACACCGTCGAGGATCGAGCACCCCGTCGAGCTCGACTGCGACGCCGACGAGCGAGAGCCTCACCGCGGCCCTCCGCGGACGAGCACGCGCTCGGAGACGAGGGCGACCGCCGCGACGAGGCCCATGAGCACCACGCACAGCGCCATCGCGGCACCGACGTTGTCCTCACCCGGTCGGCCGAGGAAGCGGAAGATCGCGACCGGCACGGTCGGCCAGTCCGCCCGAACGACGAACACCGTGGCACCGAACTCGCCGAGCGCGACGGCGAACGCGAGCCCTGCCGCGACCGCGAGGGGCCGTGCGAGGAGCGGGAGCTCGACCTCCCGTCGGATCTGGCGGGGCGCCGCGCCGAGGACCGCGGCGGCCTCGCGCAGCCGAAGATCGACCGCGCGAAGCGCGGGAACGAGGGCGCGTACGACGAACGGCAGTGCGACGAGCGCCTGTGCGATCGGGACGATGGCGGGGGACGAGCGGAGATCGAGCGGCGGGTCGGCGAAAGCGAGCAGGAAGCCGAACCCGAGCATGGCTGCGGACGCGCCGAGGGGAAGCATGACGAGGACGTCGAGCGCGCCGCGCCCGCCCGCGACGGCGATCGCCGCCGGGATCCCGACCGCGAGCGCGATCGCCGTCGCGGCTGTCGCGAACAGGAGGGAGTTGAGGATCGCGTGCCACGGTGCGACGAGGAGTGCGGGTGTCTCGTGCGCGAGCGCGGTGTAGTGATCGAGGCCGTAGCCCGCCCCGACCTGGAGCGAGCGGAGGACGAGCGCGACGAGTGGGAGTGCCAGGAGCCCGACCGAGGCGACGACGACCGCGCCGACCACGAGCCGCTCGCGCCCCGCCGGGCGCGGGGCATCCACCCGGCCGCGGCGGCGGGCCCCTCCGAGCCGCCGCTCGAGCCGTCCCGAGACGATCACCGTCGCCGCGACGGCAGTGAGCTGGACGAGCCCGAGCACGGCAGCGGTGCGCAGGTCGAAGAGGCGGGCGGCCTGGTTGTAGATCTCCGACTCGAGCGTCGAGTAGCGCGGGCCGCCGAGCACGACGATCACCCCGAACGACGTGAAGCAGAAGAGGAACACGATCGAGGCGGCGGACGCCAGCGCGGGGGCGAGTAGCGGCAGCGTGAGTCGGAGGCCCCGCTGGGCCGGAGATGCACCGAGCGTCGCCGCGGCGTCCCAGAGCCGGCGGTCGAGCCCGGCCCAGAACGCGCCGACGACGCGCACGACGACGGCGATGTTGAAGAAGACGTGCGCGAGCAGGATCGCCCACACCGACCGCTCGATTCCATCCGGGAGCAGGGCGACGAACGCCGTTGCGACGACGACCGTCGGCAGGACGAACGGGACGAGCACGAACGCCTCGACCACGGAGCGGCCGCGGAAGCCGAAACCGTGAGAGCGCCCATGCGAGCGGCAGCCCGGCGGCGAGCGTCAGCACCGTCGAGGCGGTCGCCTGCCAGAGCGTGAACCACGCGACGCTGCGCGTGGCCTCGCTCGTGAGGACGCTCCAGGGGAGGTCGAGCCCTCCGTCGACGACGAGGCTCCTCCGGAGGATCGCCACGAGCGGCCAGACGAAGAAGACGGCGAGGAAGGCGAGCGGGATCGCGACCGCGGCGAGGCGGCCGGTGCCCGCGGCTCTCAGCGGACGACGATGTCGGTCCACCGGGCGACCCAGCGGTCGCGATTGGCGTCGATCTCCGCAGGTGAGAGCTCGAGCGGGTCCTGCGGCACGACCGCGTACTTCGATGAACGGCCTCGGGAAGCGCGACGCCGGCCCGCGACCGGGTAGACGAACATCGACCCGGGCACGTCGGCCTGGAACCGCTGCCGAGAGCATGAAGTCGATCAGCTTGCGGGCTCCCTCCTCGTTGTGGGCGACCCGCGGAGGACCCCGGCGTACTCGACCTGGCCGGTAGCAGCCGTTCTCGACCGCCGCGGTCGGCGCCGCCGCGAGGGGCTTCGAGGCGAAGATCACCTCGGCGGCGGGGCTCGACGCGTACGAGACGACGATCGGCCGCTTGCCCGGGCTGCCGGCCGCACCCGAGAACTGCTGCGTGTACGCCTCCTCCCAGCCGTCGACGACGCGGACGCCGTTCGCGCGCAGAGCCGCGCCAGTAGCGTCTCCCACCGCGGCTCGCCGAACGTCGCGACCGTGGCGAGGAGGAACGCGAGCCCCGGCGAGGAGGTGGCCGGGTTCTCGACGACGAGGAGGTTCCGGTACGCGGGCGAGGACGAGGTCGGCGAGGCTCGTGGGCGGCTGCGACGCCGTGCGAGGCGAACCAGGCCCGGTCGACGTTGAGGCAGACCTCGCCGTGGTCGATCGGCGTGACATGCGGGTCCGGAGACGAGAAGTCCGGCTCGAGCGTGGAGAGCTCGGGTGAGCGGTACTCGTCGAGGAGGTCGCCGTCGAGCGCACGCGAGAGGATGCTGTCGTCGATCCCGAAGATGACGTCGCCCTGCGGGTCGCCCGCGGTCAGGAGCGCCTTGTTGAGGGTCTCGTTCGCGTCGCCGCCCTGCAGGATGCGGAGCGTGAGGCCCGTCTCCTGCTCGAACGCCTGCTTGACGTCCTTGGAGACGGCGAACGAGTCGTGCGTCACGAGCACGACGTCCGTCGGCTGCTCGCCGCCCCCGCCGCAGCCCGGCCGCGACGAGGGCGGCAGCGGCGACCACGCCCGCGCCGAGAACGACCTTGCCGGCGCCGAGAACGACCTTGTAACAGACTGTTCAAGCGCTCTCACGGCATCGCGCCTTCCGGGCGGATGGCGAGAAGGACGCCGTCGGCGAGAGTCACGCGCGCCTCCGGCTCCGCGAAGACGTTCGACACGCCCCGCGTCGAGCCCGGCTCGAGCGTCTCGCCGTCGAGCGGATACTCGAGCCCCGACGTGGTGACCCCCGCCGCCGGGCCGCCGAGCGGCAGCAGCGTCAACAGCTCGCCCACGCGGCCTCCGAGACGTCCGCGCGCCGCGCACGACGTGGACGAGCGCGTCGCCGACCAGCGCGTCGACGTCGAGCGCCGCGTAGCGATCCGAGCCGAGCAGGAGGAGCGACGCGAGGAGGTGGTCGAGGCGTCCGCCTGCGCTTGCGACGACGAGGACGCGGCGGGCGCCGAGCGAGACCGCCTCGTCGAGGGCGAGCTCGAGGTCGGTGGCGTCCTTGGCGACCGGGTGCCGCACGACGCGTGCGCCGGCTGCGACAGCGGCTGCGACGGCCGCATCGGCGGCCGAGTCGAGGTCGCCGATCACGACGTCGACCTCGAGCCCCAGTGCGACGGCCCGCTCCAGCCCGCCGTCCGCCGCGACGACGGTCGCCGCCTCGGGCACCTCGACCGCCGGGCCCTTGCCCGCTGCGACGACGACGACGTCCGGCTCGATCACGCATTCCTCCGCTGGCATTACCCAGATCAGGTTCTGCGGGTCGGCGGCGCACTAGCCGCCCTCTCAGCACGGTTGCCCGAGCTCCCCGGTTCGCTCCCGGGCCATCGTAGCGCCCCGAGCGCCTACTCGACGCGGAATCCCCGGTCGCCGGACGGCACGAGCTCGGTGACGTCGATCGTGTCGACCCTCGCCTGCGACGGCCCGATGCCGAACCACGAGACGAGCACGCCGACATCCGCGGCCGCCCCCTCCAGCTCGGCCTCGACGGTGCCCTCGGCCGTGTTCCGGACCCAGCCCGACACGCCGAGCTCCTCGGCCCGGCGTCGGGCGCTCTCGCGGAACCACACGCCCTGGACCCGCCCCCGGACGACGACTCTCCGGCGAACGAGGTGGTCGATGCGAGCCGGACGCCTCACGACACCCGGAGCAGCCGCGCCGGCAGCCGCGCCCTGGGCCGCGCCTCACCCGTCGAGCGTCGCCTCGTCGCCCGCCGCCGGCTCGGCGGCTGCCTGGGCGGCGCGCGCCTCCAGGCTCGCGACCATGCCCGGATGACGGACGCTGCCGTTCCACTGCGACGAGACGGCGTCGGGCTCGGGTGCGGGCTCGCCCTCCTCCTGCTCGCTCGTCGAGCACGTCGAGCTCGTCCGGCTCGAGCCAGTTCTCGATCCGAAGCTTCGGGACGCGGTCGTAGAGCCGCACGCTTCCCGTGACGAGCGTCAGGTCGTGGGCGAGCGCGATCGAGGCGATCCGGAGGCTCGGCTCGTCGAGCCGGACACCGACCTGGTCCAGCTGCGCACGGAGCGATCCGTACACGACGGCCGCCGCGTCGTCGAAGGGCACGATCCTGCTCGCGACGGCGATCAGCTGCCGCAGACGGTCGATCAGCTCACCGTCGCCGCTCCGCGCCGCCGCATACGCGATCTCCGCGACGGTGACGGACGTCGTGTACTGCTCGTCGGGCGGTGTGCGCCCGAGCCGGCGCACGAGGGACATCGGCGGCTCGCGGAGGAGCGCGGCGGCGACGACGTCGGTGTCGAAGCAGTACACGGCTAACCGAAACCCGGAGGTTCCCTGTCGCGGGCGATCGAGCGCATGGCGACGACCCCCGCAACCATCTCGAGCAGCTCGCGGCGGCGCGCCATGGCCCCGGCAACGGCCAGGAGCCCGAGCGGCCGGACGTCGTCCTCCGGCTCGACCGGGACGATCTCGGCAACGGGCTGGCCGTGGCGTGTCACGACGACGTGCTCGCCCGCCAGCACCTGGTCGAGGATCTCGGTGAGTCGCTGCCGTGCCTCCGTCACGCCGACCATGCGCAGATAATGACGGAATTCGGCTGCCGGGCGTGGCTGCTACACTCCCCCGCCGGCGGTCCCGCGACCGCCCTCTTTCCGAGCGATGACCACCTACACCGCCAAGCCGGGCGAGATCGAGCGCGACTGGTACGTCGTGGACGCCGAGGGCCGGACCCTGGGTCGTCTCGCCACCGAGATCGCCGACACGCTGCGCGGGAAGGGGAAGCCCCAGTACACGCCGCACGTCGACACGGGCGACTTCGTGATCGTCGTCAACGCCGAGAAGGTGCACGTCACCGGCAAGAAGCTCGACCAGAAGATGGTGCGCTCGCACTCCGGGTACCCGGGCGGGCTCAAGGAGCGCACGCTTCGCCAGCAGCTCGAGCGGCGTCCCACCGAGGTGATCCGCAAGGCGGTCAAGGGCATGCTCCCGAAGAACAGGCTCGCGGCAGCGCAGCTCCGCAAGCTGAAGGTCTACTCCGGCCCCGAGCATCCGCACGCGGCCCAGTCCCCGAAGGAGCTGCCGCATGGCTGAGCTCGCGCACTATCGCGGCACCGGGAAGCGCAAGACGTCCGTGGCCCGCGTGATCCTCCGTCCCGGCGACGGCGCGACCTGGGTCAACGGCCGCTCGCTCGAGGAGTACTTCCCGCGGGCGACGCTCCGCAAGCTCGCGCTCTCGCCGCTCGAGGTCGCCGACGCCGAGGGGCGCTACGACCTTCGCGTACGGGTCCACGGCGGCGGCACCAGCGGACAGGCGGGCGCCGTGCGCCACGGGATCGCGCGCGCCCTCGTCGAGGCCGATCCCGAGCTTCGCGTCCCGCTCAAGCGCCAGGGCTTCCTGACGCGCGACGCTCGCCAGGTCGAGCGCAAGAAGGCCGGGCTGCACAAGGCCCGCAAGGCGCCGCAGTTCAGCAAGCGCTAGAGGCGCTCCCTTGCGGGATGCGCCTCCAGGACTCACGCTTAGAGGCGTGGGGGAGGTCACCGTTCTGACTGACGTGCAGGCCGTGGGTACAGGAACGCATTCCCTCGAAGCCGCAGCCCGGCGGTGGTTCGGGACGGACGGCGTCCGCGGGGTCGTGGGCGAGACGCTGACGCCGGAGCTCGTCGAGGGGATCGCGCGCGCGGCGACGCTGTGGTCCGGGCGCGGCCGTGTCCTCGTCGGCCGCGACACGCGCGGCTCCGGGCCCGCGCTCGAGGCAGCAGTGACGCGCGGCATCGTCGACGCGGGAGGCATCGCCGTGCTCGGCGGGGTCCTGCCGACGCCGGCCGTCGCTCTGCTCTCGCAGGACCTCGGGCTCGTCGTCTCTGCCTCGCACAACCCGCCGGAGTACAACGGCGTGAAGGTCTTCGACCGCGAGGGCCACAAGCTGACGGACTCGGACGAGCTCGAGATCGAGGCCCTGGTCGGATCACCGGGGCCGGGCGGAGGCAGCGTCGAGCACGCCGAGGATGTCGTCGAGAGCTACGTCGACCACGTGCTCGAGCAGTTCGGCTCGGAGCTCAGCGGGCTGCGGATCGCGGTCGACTGCGCGAACGGCGCGTACTCCTCGATCGCCCCCGGTGTGTTCGAGCGTCTCGGCGCCGACGTCACCGCGCTCGCCGCCACGCCGGACGGGTCGAACATCAACGCCGGGTGCGGCGCGACCGACCTGGGGATGCTGCAGGCCGCCGTGCGCGCAGGGGCGTACGACCTCGGGATCGCGTTCGACGGCGACGGGGACCGGATGCTCGCGGTCGACGCGCGGGGCGAGGTCGTCGACGGCGACCAGATCATCGCCATCTGCGCCCTCGCGCTCGGCGTCGACGTCGTCGCGGTGACGGTGATGACGAACCTCGGCTTCCACCGTCTGATGGAGGAGCACGGAATCCGCGTGGTGACCACCGACGTGGGCGACCGCTACGTGCTCGAGGCGCTCCGCCGTGAGGGCGGGATCCTCGGCGGGGAGCAATCGGGCCACCTGATCGTGCTCGAGGGACACGCGACCGGCGACGGCCTCGCGGCCGCGCTGACACTGTGCCGTGCGCTCGACGGGCGCCCGCTCGCCGAGGCCGCCGCCGTGATGCCGCGCTTCCCGCAGGTGAAGGAGAACGTGCGCGTGCCGCGGCTCGAGATCGGCGCCGGCGTCGCGGCCGAGGTCGACCGCGTCAACGCCGAGCTCGCCGGTCGCGGCCGCGTGCTCGTCCGCCCGTCGGGGACGGAGCCCGTCGTTCGCGTGCTTGCCGAGGCGGAGCGCGCAGAGGACGCCGCGGAGCTCTGTGGTAGCATCGCTGCCCTCGTCCGGCAGGAGGCCGGAGCCCGGTAAAAGTCCTGCAAAGGGCGCGATCCGGCCGGACATTGCGCGTCGGGCTGAAAGGAGTGGCCAGGGATGTGCGGGATCATCGGATACGTCGGGCCGCGTCGGTGCAAGCCGCTCCTCCTGCACGGCCTCGAGCGCCTCGAGTACCGGGGCTACGACTCGGCCGGGATCGCGCTGCTCGAGGACGCAGGCCTCGCCTATACCCGCGCGGTCGGTCCGCTCCAGAACCTGCGCGAGCGCGCCGGCGACACCGAGTCGCCGGCGACGACCGGCCTCGGCCATACCCGCTGGGCGACGCACGGCGGCGTCACCGAGGAGAACGCCCATCCGCTCGCCGCGGAGGCCCCCGAGACCCTCGCCGTCGTCCTCAACGGCATCGTCGAGAACTACCGCGAGCTCCGCGAGGGCCTCTCCGGCCGCGGCCACGTGTTCTCGTCCGAGACCGACGCGGAGACCGTCACCCACCTGATCGAGGAGCACTACGAGGGCGACCTCGTCGAGGCGGTGCGCGGTGCGTACAACGAGCTCGAGGGGCACTACGCGTTCGTCGCGATCCACCGCGACCATCCCGGCCTGCTCGTCGGGGCGCGGCATCAGTGCCCGATGGTCGTCGGCCTCGCCGCGGGTGAGACGTACCTCGCGTCGAACGCCGCGGCCTTCCTCCGCGAGACACGCGACGTCCAGTTCCCCTCCGACGGCGAGGTCGTCGCGGTCACGGCCGAGGGCTCGAGCTTCTTCCGGGCAGAGGACGGGTCGCCCGTCGAGCACGACGTCGTCGAGCTCGACTGGGACGACGAGGGCGCCGAGAAGGCCGGCTTCGAGACCTTCATGCTGAAGGAGATCCACGAGCAGCCCGACGCGGTGGCGGAGACGATCGGCGACCGCGTACGCAAGGGACGCCTCGAGCTCGAGGGCCTCGGGATGGACGACGAGACGCTCCGCGACCTGCGCCGGATCGTGATCCTCGCGGCGGGCACCGCCTATCACGCCGGCGTGGCGGCGCGCTACGCGATCGAGGAGTGGGGCCGGGTGCCGGTCGAGCACGACATCGCGTCCGAGTGGATCTACCGGAACCCCGTGCTCGACGAGGACACGCTCGTGATCGGCATCTCGCAGTCGGGCGAGACGCGCGACACGATCGAGGCGATGAAGCTCGCCCGCGAGATGGGCGCCCACACGGTCGCGATCACGAACATGATGGGCTCGCAGATCACCCGTGAGGTCGACAGCGTCCTCTACACGCGCTGCGGGATCGAGGTCGCCGTCGCCGCGTCGAAGACGTTCACCGCGCAGCTCTCGCTGCTCTTCCTCGTCGCGCTGAAGCTCGCGCAGGTGCGAGAGACACTCTCGCCCGGCGAGCTCGAGTACATCCTCAACGCGGTCTACGGGCTGCCTGACAAGATCAGCCAGTTCCTCTCCGGCGACCACCCGATCGACGAGATCGCCCGCAAGTTCCACGATCGGCCGTTCTTCCTCTATCTCGGCCGCAACATCGGCCTGCCGGTCGCGCTCGAGGGCGCGCTCAAGCTCAAGGAGATCTCCTACATCCCGACCGAGGCGTACTCGGCCGGCGAGATGAAGCACGGGCCGATCGCGCTGCTCGACGAGTCGACCCCCGTCGTCGTCGTGGCGACGCGGATGGACCGGGTCTACGACAAGCTCGTCTCGAACATCCAGGAGGTGCGGGCCCGCGGCGCGCACGTGATCGCGATCGCCTCCGACGGGAACGAGGACATCCAGCACCACGCCGACGACGTGATCTACGTCCCGAAGGCGCCGGCGTTCCTGTCGGCGATCCTCGCCGTGATCCCGCTCCAGCTGCTCGCCTACCGCATCGCGCGGCTGCGCGGCCTCAACGTGGATCAACCGAGGAACCTGGCGAAGACCGTCACCGTCGAGTAGCAGGCTCTCGACGGGCGCCCCCGTCGGGCGTCGTTCTCCCAGGAGATTCCCAGGATGCTCCGAGGATGCTCTCAGGGCGCGGGTCCATGCTGCGGCGGTGTTCTTCGTCCGCTACGCACGGAGCGAGCTCGCGCGCAGGCGCGGCCGTACGATCGTCACCGTCTCGGGGCTCGCGCTCGGCGTCGCGCTCGTGATCGTCATCGCCTCGCTCACGCGCGGCCTCGACGAGGCGCAGGACAAGGCCCTCGATCCGCTCGCGAGCATCGGCACCGACCTGACGGTCACCCTTGCGCCGTCGGAGGACTCGGGCGGCGGGTTCGGGCCGGGCGGCGGCGGCGGCAGCCGCGAGGTCGTCCAGGCGAACAGCTCGGTGATCACCGACCTCTCGAAGCTCGGCGACCCCGGTGAGAAGTTCGACCACACGTTCTTCCTGCCGGGGACACAGCTCACGTTCGCCCGGAGCCAGGCGCGTGACGTCGAGGAGGTCGACGGCGTCTCGGCGACCGCGGCGGGGCTGATCCTCACGGCGGTGCACCAGTCGGGGACGGTCCCGAAGATCGTGGCGCGGATCAAGGCCGGGGGCCAGCAGGTGCAGGTCGACCGCCAGATCGCGCGCCCCACGCAGGCCGAGATCCAGAAGATGCAGACCTGCCTGCAGGCGAAGGGGATCCAGTTCGGCCCGGCCGGCGGCGCGCAGCAGGGCGGTGGCGCGAACGGTCAGGGCGGCCACGGGCGGCGGCCTCGGCTCGCCGAACCAGCAGGCCGGCCCCGGCGGCGTCGACCGCGGCGCCTTCGCCGAGTGCCTCCCCGAGCGCCTGCGCCGGTTCCGCGCGACGATCACGACGCCCGAGCAGACGCTCCGGCAGGTGGTCGACCCGCCGCAGACCAACATCGAGAGCACGACGTACACGATCGGCGGCGTCGACCTGACGCAGACCGGCATCGGCATCGTCACGCCCGCGCTCGTCACGAAGGGCACGTTCCTCCGGAAGGCGGGCGAGGCACTCGTGACCCAGACCTACGCGAGCCGTGAGGGCCTGAAGGTCGGCTCGACGATCGATCTCAACGGGACGAGCTTCGCCGTCGTCGGGCTCGTGCGCGCGCCGCTCGGCGGCCAGACCGCCGACGTGTACGTGCCGCTCGCGCAGCTGCAGAAGCTCTCCTCGCTGAAGGGGCAGGTCAACGTCGTCCTCGTCCGGGCGGACAGCGGTGGGGACGTCGCCAGCGTCCAGCAGAACATCGAGACGGCGTTCCCGAGCGCGCAGGTCGCGAGCGCCCGCGACGTCGCCGACCGCATCTCCGGCTCGCTCGTCGACGCGGCGAACCTCTCGCATCGCCTCGGTGTCGCCCTCGCGATGCTCGCGGCGCTGACCGCCTTCCTGATCGCGCTGCTCCTGACGCTCTCGTCCGTGGGCAAGCGCGTCCGCGAGATCGGGACGCTCAAGGCGCTCGGCTGGAAGCAGCGTGTCGTCGTCCGCCAGATCGTGGGCGAGTCGCTCGCCCAGGGCGTCTTCGGTGGGCTGATCGGCGTCGTCCTCGGCGTCACCCTCGCGGCGATCATCGGCGCCGTCGGGCCGACGCTGACCGCCTCGTCCTCGACGGGCGGCGGCGGCGCCGCGGCGTCGGACTTCTTCGGGCTCGGCGAGGCACGGCGCGGACGGTCACCGACCAGGTCGCGCTCACCGCGCCGGTTGCGCTCACCGATCCTGCTGCTCGGTCTGCTCGTCGCGATCCTCGGCGGGCTCGTCGCCGGGGCCGCGGGCGGCTGGCGCGCCGCTCGCATGCGCCCTGCGGACGCGCTGAGGCAGGTCGAGTGATGGCTGCGGAGCGGCTCTACGAGGTGCGGGGCGCGGCGCGGTTCTTCCGGCGCGGCCCCTCCACGGTGCGGGCGCTCGACGGCGTCGACCTGGACATCGGCGCCGGGGAGCTCGTCGCGCTGGTCGGCCCCAGCGGGTCGGGGAAGACCACGCTGCTCCAGCTGCTCGGGGCGCTCGACCGCGCGAGCGAGGGAACGGTCCGGTTCGAGGGCGAGGACCTCGGCGCCCTCGGCGACGCAGCACTTGCGGATCTCCGGCTGCGGACGTTCGGCTTCGTGTTCCAGCAGTTCAACCTGATCCCGACGCTGACCGCGGTGGACAACGTGCAGGCGGCGATCGCCCCGGCCGGCGTCGAGGACGACGAGGCGCGCACCCGCTCGCTCGCGTTGCTCGAGGAGGTCGGCCTCGCCGATCGCGCGACCCACCTGCCGTCGCATCTCTCGGGCGGCGAGCAGCAGCGCGTCGGGATCGCGCGCGCCCTCGTCAAGGAGCCGCGCGTGATCCTCGCCGACGAGCCGACCGGCAACCTCGACAGCGCCACGGGGGCAGACGTCGTCTCGCTGCTCGCCGGCCTCGCGTCGGCGCGGGGGACGACCGTGATCGTCGCCACCCACGACGAGAGCCTCGCCGCGATCGCGCCGCGCAGGATCACCGTCCGCGACGGCAAGGCGACAGAGCCGCTCGGCGAGGTCGAGGCGCTCCACACGGGTTGAGGGGCGCGGCGGCCCTGCGTCGCCGCCACGACATGCCTCGCCACTACGCTCCGGCCATGGCGCCGGTGCCGTACGAGTCCTCACGGGCGACCGTCACGCGCCTGCCCGGTCGTCGGGTCGAGACAGATCGCCTCGCCGTCGAGGAGCCGCTCGAGATCCGGGTGGAGGGGATCCCGGTCGCGGTCACGATGCGGACGCCCGGTCACGACGAGGAGCTCGCGCTCGGGTTCTGCCTCACCGAAGGGGTGCGCCCCGCTGCCGCCCACCCGACGTCGGACCTCGCCGCCAACGTCGTCGAGGTGGACGCCCCGGGTGCCGACCTCGGCCGCGTCCAGCGCTCGTTCTACACCTCGTCGTCGTGCGGGGTGTGCGGCAAGGGTGCGCTCGAGTCCGTGGCCGTGGAGGCGCCGCGGGTGGAGAGCGATCTGGTGGTCGGGTTCGATCTCGTCTCGAAGCTCCCCGATCTCCTCCGGGAGGCGCAGGAGACGTTCGCCGTGACCGGCGGGCTCCATGCGACGGGGCTCTTCTCGGCGGAGGGCGCGCTCCTCTGCGCACGGGAGGACGTCGGCCGCCACAACGCGATGGACAAGGTGATCGGCTGGGCGTTCGGCACGGGGCTCTTGCCCCTGACCCGCTCGATCCTCTGCGTCAGCGGCCGCCTCTCGTTCGAGCTCGTCCAGAAGGCGGCGGTCGCAGGCTGTCCGGTGGTCGTCGCCGTCGGCGCTCCGTCGTCGCTCGCAGTCGGCCTCGCCGATGACCGCGGCGTCACCCTCTGCGGCTTCGTCCGGAACGGCTCGGCGACCGTCTACACCCACTCCGCGCGCATCGCGGCGTGACGCCGGAGCGTGACGACCCGCAAGTAACAGACTGTTACTTGCATCTGACGGGCGTCCTGCTGGTGGGTGGCGCATCGCATCGCTTCGGCTCGCCGAAGGCGCTCGCCCTGTTTCGGGGCGAGACGCTCGCTGCGCGCGGCCACAGGCTGCTGTCCGAGGCCTGTGACGAGGTGCTCGTCGTCGGCAAGGCGGGGGAGCTCGCGGATCTTCCCTTCCCTGTCCTCGACGACGGGACGGACGACCGCGCGCCTGTCCACGGCCTGATCGCCGGCCTGCGGGCGGCAGGCCACGACACGGTTGTCGCGCTCCCCGTCGACGTCCCGCTGGTGACGCCGGCCGTGCTCCGCGCGCTCGGCGAGACGGGCGCGGTCCCCTCGCCCCGCATCCCGCTTCCGGGCGCATACCCCCGGGCGCTCCTGCCCGCGCTCGAGCTGCGGGTCGCCTCCGGCGAGCTGTCGCTCCGCGGCGTCAATCCGGCCACGCTCGAGGTCCCGTCCGCTCTGCTCGTCGACGTCGACACGCCTGCCGCCCTGGCCGAGCTCGAGCGGTTAGCCTGACCCACCCGAGGAGACGGAGGAGGGCTGCATGGGAGTGCTCGACGGAAAGGTCGCGATCGTCACCGGGTCGGCGCGCGGGATCGGACGGGCGGCGGCCACGGCTGCTCGGCGAGCACGGCGCGCGCGTACTCGTCACGGACCTCGACGAGGACGTCGCCGAGGAGGCGGCCGCCGGGCTCGCCGGCGAGACCGCGGTGTTCGGCGGCGACCTGACGAAGGACGGCGTGCCCGAGGCTGTCGTCCAGCGGGCGGTCGACGCGTTCGGACAGCTCGACATCCTCGTCAACAACGCCGGGTACACGTGGGACGGCATGGCGCACAAGATGAGCGACGAGCAGTTCCGCGCGATGCTCGAGATCCACACCGTCGTCCCGTTCAGGCTGTGCCGCGCCGCCGCCCCGTACCTCCGCGAGGCCGGGAAGGCCGACAAGGAGGCGGGGCGCGAGGTCTTCCGCAAGGTCGTCAACGTCACGTCGATCTCCGGCACGCAGGGGAACCTCGGGCAGGCGAACTACTCGGCTGCGAAGGCCGGGCTCGTCGGGCTCACGAAGACGCTCGCCCGCGAGTGGGGCCCGTTCAAGGTGAACGTCAACGCGGTGGCCTTCGGGTTCGTCGAGACGCGCCTCACCGCCGCCTCCGACGAGGGGGGCGAGCGCTTCGTCAAGGACGGCGTCGAGATCCCGCTCGGCATCCCGGAGCGGATGCGCCAGATGGCCCCGATCATCATCCCGCTCGGCCGGCCGGCGACGCCGGAGGACGCGGCCGGCCCGATCTTCTTCCTCTGCTCGCAGTGGTCGAACTTCGTGCACGGCCAGGTGATCACCGCGAGCGGCGGCCAGACGACAGGGATGACGACCTGACGTGACCGGAACAGGGCAGGTCGATCTCGAGCGGATCGTCGCGATCGACTTCCATACCCACGCGGAGGTCGGGCGCACCGGCGAGGACGGCCTCCTGCCCGAGTGGCGCGAGGCGGCGGCGAAGTACTTCGGCGAGGGCGGGACGCCGACGGTCGAGGACGTCGCCGCCTACTACCGCGAGCGGAACATGCTCGCGGTCGTCTTCACCGTCGACGCGGAGACCGTGACGGGCCGCGCCGCGGTACGCAACGAGGAGATCCTCGAGGTCGCCGCCGCGAACCCCGACGTGCTCGTCCCGTTCGCAAGCGTCGACCCTCATCGCCCGAACGCAGTCGAGGAGGTGCGCCGCCTGATCCGCGACACGGCAGTGCGCGGCTTCAAGTTCCACCCGAACGTCCAGGCGTTCTTCCCGAACGACCGCGCGTTCTACCCGCTGTACGAGGCGATCGAGGAGGCGGGCCTGCCCGCGCTCTTCCACACCGGGCACTCCGGCATCGGCACCGGGCTTCCCGGCGGCGGCGGCATCAGGCTCAAGTACTCGAACCCGATGTACGTCGACGACGTCGCGGTCGACTTCCCGGGCCTCACGATCGTGCTCGCCCACCCCTCCTTCCCGTGGCAGGACGAGGCGATCTCCGTCGCCCTGCACAAGCAGCAGGTCTACATCGACCTCTCGGGCTGGTCGCCGAAGTACTTCCCGCCGCAGCTCGTGCGCTACGCGAACACGCAGCTCCGCGACCGCGTGCTCTTCGGCTCCGACTACCCGCTCATCACGCCCGACCGCTGGCTCGCCGACTTCGCGCAGGCCGACTTCAAGGACGAGGTACGGCCGTTGATCCTCAAGGAGAACGCGGCCCGGCTCCTCGGTCTGCAGTGAGCGGGGCACACCCTCCGTCGGGGTAGATTCTCCCTGCAAGCGTCGGAAGGAGTGTTTCGCATGTCGAAGCCGCACGGCCGTCTCACACACCCGCTCGTCCGCGACGGCGGGGACCTCCGACCGGCGTCGTGGGACGAGGCGCTCGACGTCGTCGCCGCCGGGTTCGCGCGGGCGCGCGACGCGGACGCCTCGCGGTCCTTCGGGATGTTCTCGTGCTCGAAGGCGACGAACGAGATGAACTACCTGGCGCAGAAGCTCGCGCGCCAGGTGATGGGATCGAACAACGTCGACTCGTGTAACCGCACCTGACACGCGCCCAGCGTCGTCGGTCTGGCGACGGTGTTCGGAGCGGGCGGCGGGACGTCGTCGTACCGCGAGATGGAGGAGACGGACGTGATCCTCCTCTGGGGCTCGAACGCCCGGGAGACCCACCCGATCATCTTCCACCACCTCCTGAAGGGGGTGCGGAACGGCGCGCGCCTGTACGCGATCGATCCGCGGCGGACGACCTCGGCGCGCTGGGCAGACAGATGGCTCGGGCTCGACGTCGGCTCGGACATCGCGCTCTCCAACGCGATGGCGCAGGGAGATCATCCACGCGGGCCTCGTCAACCGGCCGTTCGTCGAGCGGGCGACGGAGGGCTTCGACGCGTACGCGGCCTCGGTGGAGCCGTTCACGCTCGCGGAGGGCGAGCGCCTGACCGGCGTCCCGGCCGAGGTGATCGGCGAGACGGCTCATGCCTTTGCGCGCGCCGACCGGGCGATGATCTGCTGGACGCTCGGGATCACCGAGCACGCGAACGCCGTCGACAACGTCCTCGCGCTCATCAACCTCGCCCTGCTCTGCGGCCACGTCGGTCGGTACGGGTCAGGCCTCAACCCGCTGCGCGGCCAGAACAACGTGCAGGGCGGCGGCGACATGGGAGCCATCCCGAACAAGCTCCCCGGCTTCCAGGACGTCGAGCGGGACACGGACGCCCGAGCGCGGTTCGAGGCCGCTTGCGGCGCGCCGATCCCGCCGCACTACGGCTGGCACCTGACGCAGATGTTCCACGCGATGGAGCGCGGCGAGCTCCGGACGCTGTACGTGATCGGCGAGAACCCGGCCCAGTCCGAGGCCGACGTCAACCGCACCCGCAGGCTGCTCGCGGAGCTCGACCTCCTCGTCGTGCAGGACATCGTGATGACCAGGACTGCCGAGATGGCCGACGTCGTGCTCCCCGGCACCGCGTCGTGGTGCGAGGCGGAGGGGACCGTGACGAACAGCGAGCGCCGCGTCCAGCGGGTGCGAAAGGCGCTCGACCCGCCGGGCGAGGCGCGCGACGACACGTGGATCCTGTCCGAGCTCGCGCGCCGGCTGGGCCGCGACTGGGGCCATCCGGGCGCCGAGCAGGTCTGGGACGAGCTGCGGTCGCTCTCGCCGATGCACGGGGGGATGCGCTACGACCGGCTCGAGGCGCAGCGCGGCCTCCAGTGGCCCTGCCCCGACGAGGAGCACCCGGGCTCGCTCTTCCTCCACGAGCGGCTCTGGGCAGAGCCGGTCGAGGGGCCGCGCGCGCCGTTCAGCGTCGTCGAGGCGAAGCCGCCGTTCGAGGCCCTCGACGCCGACTACCCGATCCGGCTCACGACCGGTCGCCGGCTGGAGTCGTTCAACACCGGCGCGCAGTCGGGGCGCTACCGCTCGCCGCTGCATCGCGGCGAGGCGCTCGAGCTCTCGCCGGAGGACGCAGCGCGACTCGAGGTCTCGGAGGGCGAGGTCGTCCGCGTCTCGTCTCGTCGCGGTGCGGTCGAGGCGCCGGTCCGGATCGACGACTCGCTGCGGGCAGGGCTCGCGTTCATGTCGTTCCACTTCCCCGACGAGGTCGACGTGAACCAGCTGACGATCGACGCCACCGACCCGAAGTCCGGCACCGCCGAGTTCAAGGCGGCGGCGATCCGCGTCGACCGGCTCGAGCCCGCCGAGCGCGAGGCCGGCGAGCGCGTTCGTGAGCCGGCCGAGGCGCGCGGGTAGTGGACCTGCGCTTCATCGCCGGCGCCGAGCCGACGCCGTCGGAGCGCGCGGCGCTCGACGAGGTGCTCGGGCAACCCGGGTCGAGCTGGGAGGGCGGCGCCCGCGTCGCCGGCGCGGACGGCAACACCTCTGCGGGGGGACACGACGCGCGGGCGCGGCGGCACCTGCTGCTCCCGGCGCTCTGGGCGCTGCAGGAGCGGATCGGCTGGATCAGCCCGGGCGGGCTGAACGAGATCTGCCGCCGGCTGACCGTCCCGCCGGCCGACGCGTACGGCGTCGCCTCCTTCTACGCGCTCCTCGCGCTCGAGCCGCGCCCGCCTCGGGTCGTCCACGTCTGCGAGGACGTCGCCTGCCGCTGCCACGGCTCGCAGGATCTGATCGCGCAGCTCGAGGAGCGTTTCGGGCCCGAGGGCGGGCTGTCGGACGACGGCTCGGCGACGTGGTACCGGAGCCCGTGCCTCGGCCAGTGCGACCGCGCGCCCGCGGCGATGGTCACGGTTGCCGGCGACGAGCCGCTCGAGCGCGCACAGGCGCCGGTGACGGCCGCCGCCGTGCTCGACCTGCTCGCGGGCGGGGAGCCCGGCGGATCGCCGGCATCGCCGCTGCCGCAGGCCGGCGACCCGATGCTCCGGCTGCTCCGCCGGGTGGGGGTGGCGGACCCGTCGAGCATCGACGACTACCGCGCGCACGGCGGGTACGCGGCGCTCCGACGGGCGTTCGAGCTCGGCCCCGAGGGCGTCTTGCGCGAGGTGAAGGACTCGAAGCTCGTCGGCCGCGGCGGCGCCGCGTTCCCGACGGGCGTCAAATGGGAGGCCGTCGCGCGCCAGCCCGCCAGGCCGCACTACCTCGTCTGCAACGCGGACGAGTCCGAGCCGGGAACGTTCAAGGACCGCGAGCTGATGGAGGGCGACCCGTTCGCGGTGATCGAGGCGATGACGATCGCGGCGTACGCGACCGGCTGCGAGCACGGCTACCTCTACATCCGCGGGGAGTACCCGGAGGCGCGGGAGCGGCTCGCCCACGCACTCGAGGTGGCCCGCTCGCGCGGCTTCCTCGGAGACAGCGTGATGGGCGAGGACTTCTCGTTCGACGTCGAGATCCGCCGCGGCGCCGGCGCCTACATCTGTGGCGAGGAGACGGCCATCTTCGAGTCGATCGAGGGCAAGCGCGGCGAGCCGCGCAACAAGCCGCCGTTCCCCGTCGAGGTCGGCCTGTTCGGCAGGCCCACGGTGGTCAACAACGTCGAGACGCTCGTCAACGTGCTCGACGTCGTGCTGGGGTCGGGCCCGTCGTTCGCGGCCGTCGGCACCGAGGGCTCGAGCGGGACGAAGCTGCTCTGCGTGTCGGGGCACGTTGCCCGGCCGGGTACGTACGAGGTGCGCTTCGGCGCGACGCTGCGGGAGGTGCTCGACCTCGCCGGGGGCGTCCCGGGAGCGCGGCCGCTCCAGGCGGTGCTGATGGGCGGCGCCGCGGGCGGCTTCCTCGGGCCCGGCGAGCTCGACGTCGCGCTGACGTTCGAGGGGGCACGCGCCGCGGGAACGACGCTCGGCTCCGGCGTCGTGCTCGTCCTCGACGACACCGTCGACCTGCCGCGGCTGCTCCAGCGGATCGCCGCCTTCTTCCGCGACGAGTCGTGCGGCCAGTGCGTCCCCTGCCGCGTGGGCACGGTGCGGCAGGAGGAGGCGCTCGCGCGCCTCGTCGCCGGCGAGCCGCGCGGGGGCGTCGAGCGCGAGCTCGCACTGATCGCCGACGTCGGCCAGTGCATGCGCGACGCCTCGATCTGCGGGCTCGGGCAGACGGCGTCGAGCGCGATCGAGTCGGCGATCCGCCGCCTCGAGGTCTTCCAGGCGGGGCGCTCGTGACCGAGCTCCTCGCACCGAGCCGGATGATCGAGCTCGAGGTCGACGGCCGGCCGGTGCGCGTGTTCGAGGGAGCGACGATCCTCGACGCCTGCCGGAAGCTCGAGCTCGACACGCCGACGCTCTGCTTCGACGACCCTCTCCGGCCGGCGAACGTGTGCCGCGTCTGCGTGGTCGAGCTCGAGGGGTCGCGCGTGCTCGTCCCGTCGTGCTCGCGCAAGGCGGAGGCGGGGATGAAGGTGCAGACGGACTCCGAGCGCGTGCGGCTCTCGCGCCGGCTCGTGATGGAGCTGCTCGCCTCGTCGGTCGACCTGTCGACCACGCCCGCTGCGCCTGGCTACCTCGAGCGCTACGCCGCCGAGCCGGAGCGCTTCGGCCCGCCCGCGCCGCCGAGCCGACGGCCGCGACGAGGCACGCACCGGCCACCACACGGTCCCCGACGGCCGGACGGCGGCGACCGTCCACCAGCCCGTGAAGGTCGACAACGAGCTCTACGTCCGCGACTACTCGAAGTGCATCCTCTGTTACCGGTGCGTCGACGCCTGCGGCGAGCAGCACCAGAGCACCTTCGCGATCCACGTGGCGGGCCGCGGCTTCGACGCGCGGATCTCGACCGAGCTCGCGACGCCGCTGCCCGAGTCGGCGTGCGTGTACTGCGGCAACTGCATCGCGGTCTGCCCGACCGGCGCGCTCATGTTCCGCTCCGAGCACGAGCTCCGCGCCGAGGGCGAGTGGCGCGAGGACGAGCAGACGGTGACAGAGACGACGTGCCCGTACTGCGGGGTCGGCTGCTCGCTCGAGCTCCACGTCCAGACGAACCGGATCGTCAAGGTGACGAGCCCGGCGGACCACGACATCACGCTCGGCAACCTCTGCATCAAGGGCCGTTTCGGCTTCTGGCACGTGCAGGACTGAGCGCCAGGTGTCCGACTCGGAGTCGGACACCTACCTGCCCTCGGGACCGGTGTCCGACCGGCGACGGACCTCACCGCTTCCCACGAGCACCGTCGTTCCGTCGTCCAGCTCGAGGGTCAGCCGGCCGTCCGGCGCGATCTGCCCGGCGACCCCGACGACGCCGCCGACCTCGACACGGCTCCCGCGCAGCACGTTCCGTGCCTCGAGCTCGTCGAGCAGCGGCGCGAGCCCGGAGCGGCACCACGCGTCGTACCGGTGCTCGAGGATCCGCAGCAGCGCCGCGAGGAGCGTCGCGCGGCCCGGCGCCCTTCCGATTGCGACCCGCAGCGATCCTGCCGGCACCGTCGTTCCCACCGGAAGCTCCTCCTCCGCCTGGGCGACGTTGATCCCGATCCCGCAGACGACGACGCCGTCAGATGCCTCGAGCAGGATGCCGGCGACCTTCGTCCCGGCGAGGATGACGTCGTTCGGCCACTTGATCCCGGCCGTGTCCCGGCTGCTCCTCGACCGCCTCGGCCACCGCGAGCCCTGCGACGAGCGCGAGCTGCTGCGCCGGCAAGGCTGGCGGCGGGCGGAGGAGGAGCGAGCAGAGCAGCGACTTCCCGGGCGCGTCCTCCCACCGCCGGGCCTCGCGCCCGCGTCCTGCGGTCTGGTGCTCCGTCACCGCGACGGCGCCCTCGGGGAGGTCCGTCCCGCGGAGCAGGTCCTGCGTCGACTCGCACGTCTCGCGCCAGAGGTACGGCCGGCCGAAGCGCCCTCCGAGGAGCGGCTCCACCACGTCGGGCGAGAGGACATCGTGTTGAATCCGACACAAGCTCCCTACTCGTCGCTTGGCTGCGCGCGGTTGCGTTTCACGTTGGCGCGGCGGCGCTTGTCGGTGAGGCGGCGCTCGCGGGAGGCGGTGGTCGGACGCGTCGGCACGCGGCGGCGCTCGACGCGCAGCGCGTCGGCGAGCTTCGCCACGAGCCGCTCCACGGCGATCTCGCGGTTTCGCGCCTGGCTCCGCTCGTCCTGCGCGACTGCCCGGAGCACCGGCCCGGCCCGCCCGACGACCCGACGCTTCTGCGCGGGAGAGAGGCATCTCGACCCCTCCACGTCGAGCACCGCCTCGACCCGGGTCTCGGCCGTGTTGGCGTGCTGGCCCCCGGGGCCCGACGAGCGGGACACGCGGAGCTCGATCTCGTCGGGGTCGAGCGAGACGGAGCGCGTCACGCGAATAGACTCACGCCCCATGGCGTGCATTCTCCTCGACGTCGACGGGGTCCTGCACGTCTCCGGAGTCGCGATCCCGGGCGCCGCGGACGCGGTCGCCGAGCTCCGTGCCGCCGGGCACGCTCTCCGCTTCGTGACGAACAACTCGACGCGGCCGCGCGCGCAGCTGGCCGACGAGCTCCGCGCCCTCGGGCTCGAGCTCGACGTCGAGGAGATCCAGACGACGGCTCTCGCCGCCGCCCGCGAGCTCGCCGGCAAGCGGGTCTTCGCACTCGTGATGGCGGGGGTCGTGCCCGACCTCGACGGCCTCGAGCTCGTCGGCGAGGGAGCCCAGGCGGTGCTGATCGGCGGCTGCGACGAGACGCTCGAGCCGAATCAGGTGTTCAGCTACATGAACCTGGCCCGGGCGTTCGCGGAGATCCAGCTCGGTGCCGATTTCTACTGCCTCCACAAGAACCGGTGGTGGCAGACGAGCCGCGGGCCGCTGCTCGATGCGGGGGCGTTCGTGGCCGGCCTCGAGTACGCGACCGGCGTCGAGGCGACGGTCCTCGGCAAGCCGAGCCCTGCGTACTTCGCCGCGGCGCTCGACGCGCTCGGCGCGGAGCCCGAGCTCACCTGGCTCGTCGGTGACGACGCCGAAGCGGACATCAGGCCCGCACAGCTCTTCGGGATGCGGACGGCGCTCGTCCGCACCGGGAAGTTCCGCCCCGACACGCTCGAGAGCCTCGACGTCACGCCGGACGTCGTGCTCAGCTCGGTCGCCGATCTGCCCGCCTGGCTCGAACGGTCCGGCTGAGGCCGATGGCGGTCAGGATCGGCACGGACGTGATCGAGATCGAGCGCATCCGCCGTGCACTCGAGCGTCCGGGCTTCCGCGATCGGTGCTTCACCCTGGACGAGCAGGCCTACTGCGAGTCGCGCCGCAACCCTGCCGAGTCGTACGCCGCGCGCTTCTGCGGCAAGGAGGCCGTGGGCAAGGCCCTCGGCTGCGGCGTCCTCTTCACGTGGAAGGAGATCGAGATCGTGGGGCCGCCCAAGCCGGGGGTGACGCTGGCCGGCAAGACGCTCGCGTTCGCGGAGCGTGTCGGCATGCGCGAGATCGACGTCTCCCTGACGCACTCGCACACGGTCGCCGCCGCGACGTGCGTCGCCGATCTCGAGACGCCACTGCCCCGCCGTCCCCGGCCGTGATGCACGAGCCGCTCTACAGCTCCGCCGAGATGCGCGTGGCCGAGGAGCGGTACCCGGAGTACCCCGCCTCGGCCGGCGAGCTGATGGAGCGGGCGGGGGCTGCGGTCGCGGCCGAGGTGCTCCGGGCCCATCCCGACGCCCGGCGCATCGCCGCGGTCTGCGGCGGCGGTGCGAACGGCGGCGACGGGAGGATCGCGGCGCGGATCCTCCGCGAGGCCGGCCGCGATGTCGTCGAGACCGACGACCCCGCGGGCCAGGGCGCAGAGGTCGTGATCGACGCGCTCTTCGGCACGGGGTTCCACGGCGCGCCTCGGGAGGACGCTGCGGCCACGATCGAGCGGATCAACCGGAGCGGGGCACCCGTCGTGGCGGTCGACCTGCCGTCGGGGGTCGACGCCTCGACCGGGGAGATCGCCGGCGCCGCGGTCGAGGCGGACGCTGACGGTCACCTTCCATGCTCGCAAGGTCGGGCTGGTCGTCGCCCCGGGGCGCTTCCTCGCCGGCCGGGTCGTCGTCGCGGACATCGGCCTCGAGCCCGCGCCGACGGCGATCGTGCGCGCGACGTCCGCGCTGCTGGAGCGCGTGCCGCGACGCGGAGCGAGGGACTCGAAGTTCTCCTCGGGCTCGCTGCTCGTCGTCGGGGGTGCACCGGGCACGACGAGCGCGGCCGTCCTCGCCGCCACGGCTGCCCTGCGGGCCGACGCGGGCTACGTCACGCTCGCCGTCCCCGCCGCGGCCCTCCCGGTCGCCGAGGCGCTCGCGCTCGAGCCCGTCAAGCGAGGCTTCGACTGGAAGAGCGCGTCCGAGACGCTCGAGGCCGACATCGCGCGCTCGTCCGCGCTCGCGCTCGGCCCCGGGCTCGGCCGCACCGACGATGCGCGCGCGCTCGTCCGGGCGGTCCTGGCGCGCTCGACGCTGCCCGCCGTGGTCGACGCGGACGCCCTTTTCGGCCTCGAGCCGTTCGACCGCGCGGCGCCGACCGTCCTGACCCCGCATGCGGGCGAGCTCGCGCGGCTGCTCGGCGTCGAGTCCGCCTGGGTATCGGAGCATCGGCTCGAGGCGGCCGCGCGCTGCGCGGAGCGCTTCGGGGCGGTCGTCCTGCTGAAGGGCGCCGACACGATCGTGCGCGCGCCCGACGGCCGGACGGTCGTCTGCGACACGGGGCCGCCGTCGCTTGCGACCGCCGGCACGGGCGACGTGCTCACCGGTGTCGTGGGCGCGTTCCTCGCAAAGGGGCTCGACGCGGTCGATGCGGCGGCCGCCGCGGCGATCGCCCACGGCCTGGCCGCGCAAGCGGCTCCCCACCAGGCAGGGCTCGTCGCCTCCGACGTCGCGGCCGGGCTTCCTGCCGTGCTCGACGGGTGACCTCGGTGATCCCCGCAACCCGGCGCGCCCGCGAGAATGTGCGCATGCCACGCTCACTCGTCACGATCGACCTCGGCGCGATCCGTCACAACGCCCGCCGCCTGCGGGACGTGCTCGCTCCGGCCGAGCTCTGGGCGGTCGTCAAGGCCGACGGGTACGGGCACGGCGCGGTCGACGTCGCCCGCGCTGCGCTCGACGGCGGCGCGACGGCGCTGTGCGTCGCCACGGTCGGCGAGGCGGTCGTCCTGCGCGACGGCATTTCCGACGGCGCGGATCGTCGTGCTCGGGCCGGCAGCCGACGACGAGCTCGGCGCGGCTCGGGAGGCGGCGCTCGAGCTGGTCGTGGTCGACGGGCGCGTCCCGGAGGACATCCCCGTCCACCTCAAGCTCGACACGGGGATGGGGCGGTGGGGCATCGAGGAGCTTCCCGCTCCCGGCCGCTCGGTCGTCGGGCTGATGACGCACTTCGCCACCGCCGACACCGACCCTGCGTTCGCTCGTGAGCAGCTCGCACGGTTCCTCGAGGCGACCGGGCCGTACGCGGGCCGCTACCTCCGCCATGCCGCGAACAGCGCCGCAGCGCTCGAGCTCCCGGAGGCGAGGCTCGATGCCGCGCGCTGCGGGATCGCGCTCTACGGGGTGGATCCCTTCGGCCGGGACGCATCCCGCTTCGGGCTCCGGCCGGCGCTCCGCTGGACGTCGGAGCTCGCCCGGGTGCGCCGGCTCGAAACCGGTGAATCAACCGGCTACGGCCGGCGGTTCGTCGCAGAGGGCGAGACCTGGATCGGGACGGTTCCCGTGGGGTACGCGGACGGCTTCCGGCGCGACCTCACCGGCACCGAGGTCATCGTTGCGGGCGCGCGCGCGCCGGTGGTCGGGACGATCTCCATGGACGCGCTGGCCGTCAGGCTGCCGGAGCCGATCCCGGTGGGGACCGAGGTCGTGCTCGTGGGTGACGGGATCACCCTCGAGGGCCACGCGCTCGTCGCGGAGACGATCGGGTACGAGCTGGCCTGCGGCATCCGTGCCGAAGCGGCGCGGTCGACCCGCACGGTGGTCGAGTGATGGACCGCGTCGAGCACCGGCGAGCACTCCAGGCCGAGCGCCACGACGCGCTCGCCGCCCGCGTCCGGAGCGCTGCTCGCCCCGTTGCGCGGCGACGAGCGCGTCCTCGACGTGGGGTGCGGCACCGGCGCCCTCTCCTACGCGCTCGCGCCGCTCGTCGGCGAGGTCGTCGGGATCGACGCCTCCGAGGACTACCTCGCGGCGGCCCGAGAGCACGCGCCCGCGAACTGCACGTTCGTCGCCGGAGACGCCGAGGCGCTCGCCTTCCCGTACGGTGACTTCGATCTCGTGGGGTGCCTCCGAGTCCTCCACCACGTGGGCCGGCCCGAGCTCGTGGTGGGCGAGATCGCCCGCGTCACGCGGCCCGGTGGGAGGATCCTGATCGGGGACCAGCTCGGCGACATCGACCCGATCCGCAGCCTCGAGCTCGACCGCTTCGAGCAGGCGCGTGACCCGACCCACACCCGGCTGCTCCCCGACGCGGACATCCGCGGCTACCTCGACGCGAACGACCTCGTGGTGATCGCGAACGAGATCGTCCGAGGAGCGCCGGGACATGGAGCAATACCTCGACGTGGCGGGGCTCGAGGGCGAGGCCCGCGAGCGCGTGGCCCGGATGGCGCCATCCGTCTACGACGTCGAGATCGGCTGGTACGTCGCCCGCAAGGCGTGAGCGACCTGCGTCGCCGGGCGCCCGGCGAGTAGTCTCACTGACGCATAGAAGGTAGTCTGCAGGACGCATGATCGAGGACGTCAACCCGTTCGTCTACTCGCGGCCCGTCCCGCCCGAGGACGTCGTCGACCGCGACGAGGAGGTCCAGGCGCTCCTCGCGAGCGCGGTCGGTGGCCATTACGTGCGGCTCTACGCTCCCCGCAAGTACGGCAAGACGAGCCTTCTCACCCGCGTGCTCCGAGACGGCGAGCGAAACGAAGGGCTGATCGGCGTTCTCGTCGACCTCTACCGCGTGTCGTCGATCGCGGACGTGACCGTGCGGCTCGAGCGGGCCTACGCGCGGCATCTCCGCGGCGACCTGCGAGGGCGCGTGGAGGCATTCCTCCAGCGCACGGGCGTCGGGCTCTCGCTCGGCGCGTTCGGGATCAGCGCCCGGCTCCAGCTCGACCCGCTGCGCGATCCGCTGCCGGCGCTCCACGCGCTGCTCGACCTCCCGCTCCGGCTGGAGGCGTCGGGGGGTACCGGGCGCTCGTCGTGCTCGACGAGTTCCAGGACATCGGCCGGATCGACGGTCTCGACGGCCTCCTGCGCAGCCATATCCAGCACCAGGGCGAGGTCGCCTCCTACGTCTTCGCGGGATCGGAGCCGGGGCTGATGCGCCTCCTGTTCGAGACGAAGGACCGGCCGCTGTACGGCTCGGCCGTGCCCATGCGCCTCGGCCGGCTGGCCGACGCCGACCTCGCCGGGTACGTCGCGCAGCGCTTCGAGGGCTCCGAGCGGGGCGTCGGCGAGGCGCTGAACCCGCTGCTCGGCGCTCGCGCGCGGCCACCCCCAGCGGGCGATGCTGCTGGCCCACCGGCTCTGGGCGGAGGTCGAGCGCGGCCGCGAGGCGACGCTCGACGACTGGCACGCGGCGCACGCCGCGGCGATGCGCGAGCTCGAGCCGGAGTTCGACGCCCAGTGGCGCGGCCTCGACCCGTCCGGCCAGAAGACGCTGCGGGCGATCCTGCTCGGGGACGGGTCGCCCTATCGCACGACGGCGCTGCGGCGGCTCGAGCTGACGAAGGACGTCGTGCGGCGCGCACTGCCGCGGCTGGCGGCGACCGCGGAGATCGAGGAGCGCGAGGGCGGCGGCTATGCGATCGTCGACCCGCTGTTCGCCGCCTGGGTCGACCGCCTCAACGACCGGCCCGGCGACGAGTGACGCGGCTCAGACCGATCCCGGCCGGAAGTCCGACATCCCCGAGAAGCGCCCGACGAGGCCGGGGACGAGCGTCTGCAGGATCGAGACGAAGACGGTAGGGAAACCACGGCACGGTGACCTCGTGCTTGCCCTTCTCGACCGCCGTGAGGACCGCCTCGGCAACGCGCGGCGGCTGGATCACGAACCGCCCGAGCACTCTGCTCTTGAGGACGCCCTTCTGGGGGAACCCCTCCGTCTCGACGAACCCCGGGAGCACCGCGTGCACCGCGATCCCGCTGCCGCGGAGCGCGGCCGCGAGGGAGCGTGAGAAGGCGAGCTGGGCGTGCTTCGACGCGGCGTACGCCCCCGCCGGGGCAAAGGCGGTGGTGCCGGCGACCGAGACGAGGTTCACGACGTGCGCGTCGGGGCGGCTCTCCGCGGCCGCGCGAAGACCGGGGAGCAGTGCGCGCGTGCACCAGACGCCGCCGAGGTAGTTGACCTCCGTCACGCGGCGGACGAGGTCGGGGTCGACGACGAGAAAGGTGCCGCGCGCGGGCATGCCCGCGTTGTTCACGAGCAGGTGGATCGCCGGATGCCGCTCGAGCACGCGCGCGGCCATCGCCTCGACCGCCTCGCGGTCGCCGACGTCGCACAGCTCGACCTCACCGTCGAGCTCCTGCGCGAGGGCGAGGAGCCGGTCCTCCCTCCGCGCGACGAGCACGCAGCGCCAGCCCTTGCGCGCGAGCAGGCGGGCGGTTGCCTCGCCGATCCCGGAGGAGGCCCCGGTGACCACGGCGACCCTCACGCCGGCGCCCGGCTCGTTCGACGACGTCGCTGCGGGCACGGACGGCAGCCTAGTGAACCCGCAACGCGGGTTCGCATAGGATCGCCCGCATGCCCGGACGCTTCGACGGCAAGCAGGCGCTCGTGCTCGGCGTCGCCAACAGGCGCTCGATCGCGTGGGCGATCGCGGAGCGCCTTGCCGCGGAGGGCGCGCAGCTCGCGTTCACCTACCAGGGCGAGCGCATCGAGAAGAACGTGCGCGACCTCGCCGCCACCGTCGACTCGAAGCTCGTGACGCCGTGCGACGTCCGCTCCGACGACGACCTCGACCGCGTCTTCGCCGAGACGGCCGACGCCTTCGGCGGCGGTCTCGACGTGCTCGTCCACTCGGTCGCCTTCGCCGCCGCCGAGGATCTCGAGGGACGATTCGCCGACACGCCCCGCGACAGGTTCTGGCTTGCGGTCGACATCAGCGCGTACTCCCTCGTCGCGTGCGCGAAGCGCGCCGAGCCCTTGATGGAGGCGCGCGGCGGCGGCTCGATCGTGACGATGACCTACCTCGGCGGCGTGCGCGCGGTGCCGCACTACAACGTGATGGGCGTCGCGAAAGCGACGCTCGACGCGTCGATGCGCTACCTCGCGTGGGACCTGGGCCAGAAGGAGATCCGGATCAACGCGATCTCTGCCGGCCCGGTGCGGACGCTCGCGGCGCGGTCGATCGCGGGGTTCACGACGATGGAGGAGATGTTCGAGCAGCGCGCACCGCTCCATCGCACGATCGACGCGGCCGACTGCGGCGCGGCGGCGGCCTACCTCCTCTCCGACGACGCACGGAACGTGACCGGCACGACGCTCTACGTCGACGCCGGGTACCACGCGATGGGCATGTAGCCCCTCACGCGCGCCGCGCGCCCACGAGCGGGGTCGAGAGAGCCGTTATCGTCCGTCGCCATGACCGACCTTGCGCGTCGCCTCGCCGTCGCCCGCGGCGACGAGCCGGCCGAGCTCGTCGTCCGCGGCGGGAAGGTGCTCTCGGTCTTCACACGGGAGTGGCTCGACGCCGACGTCGCGATCGTCGACGGGTTCATCGCAGGGGTGGGCTCGTACGAGGGCGACGAGACGATCGACGCGGGCGGGCGTTACGTCGTGCCCGGGTTCATCGACTCGCACATGCACATCGAGTCCACGAAGCTGCTCCCGGACGAGCTCGCACGGCTGATCCTCCCGCTCGGGACGACGGCGATCGTCGCCGACCCGCACGAGATCGCCAACGTCCTCGGGACGGACGGGGTCCACTGGCTCCACGACGTGTCCGCCGGCCTCCAGCTCGAGGTGTTCTTCATGGCGTCCTCGTGCGTCCCAGCGTCCGCCTTCGAGTCACCTCGACGGCCGCTCGAGCTGGGCGACCTCGAGGCGCTCATGCGGCGCAAGCGCGTGCTCGGCCTCGCCGAGATGATGAACTTCCCGGGCGTCATCGCCGGAGACCCGGCCGAGCTCGCGAAGCTCGGGCTCGAGGGCGCCGAGCACGTCGACGGGCATGCGCCGGGCGTGCTCGGGAACGGCCTCCAGGCCTACGCCGCCGCGGGGATCCGCTCCGACCACGAGATGCTGACGCTCGAGGAGGGGCGCGAGCGGCTGCGCGCGGGCATCTGGCTCCTGATCCGGGAAGCGTCGATGGCGCGCAACCTGCGGGCGCTGCTCCCCCTGGTCGAGGAGTACGGCCCGACCAGGATCGCGTTCTGCACCGACGACCGCGATCCGGAGGACATCGCCGACAACGGCCACGTCAACGGGATGGTGCGCGACGCGGTCGCCGCCGGGATCGACGCGGCCGACGCGATCCTGATGGCCTCGTTCCACCCGGCGCAGTGGCACAGCCTGACGCAGCACGGGGCGGTCGCCCCGGGCTACGTCGCCGACCTGCTGCTCCTGCCGGACCTCGAGGAGTTCGTTCCGGAGCTCGTGCTGAAGCGCGGCCGCCGCATCGAGGACGTCCCGCCGGCGGAGGTCCCCGAGTGGGTCCGTCAGACGGTCCGCCTGAAGCCCTTCACGGCCGCGGACTTCGCGATCCCGTGGGAGGGCGGCGCCGCCCGCGCGATCGGGCTCGTCGCCGATCAGGTCGTCACCGAGTCGCTCGAGGTCGAGCCGCTCGTCCGCGACGGCCGTCTCGTCTCCGATCCGGAAGCCGATCTCGTGAAGATCGCCGTCGTCGAGCGGCATCTGGGGACCGGCCGCGTCGGCATGGGGCTCGTCTCGGGGTCCGGGCTGCGCCGCGGCGCACTCGCCTCGACCGTCGCCCACGACGCGCACAACCTCGTCGTCGTAGGGGCCGACGACGAGGACATGGCCTTCGCCGGGCGCCGCCTGGCCGAGGTCGGAGGCGGCATCGTGGTGGTCGACGGCGGTCGGGTCGTCGCGGAGTGCCCGCTGCCGGTCGCGGGCCTCCTCTCCGATCAGCCGCTCGACGTCGTCGTCGCGCAGAGCCGCGCCTGCAACGACGCCGCGCACGCGCTCGGCTGGAGCGGCGCCACCCCGTTCCTGACGCTCGCCTTCCTCGCGCTGTCGGTGATCCCGTCGCTCAAGCTGACCGACCGGGGGCTCGTGGACGTCGATCTGTTCGAGATCGTCCCACTGCGCGCCGACGAGCGGTAGCGCTCGCGTCACGGCGCCGTCGCGGTCGGCTGCTACCTTGGAGCGGTCGTCGATGGATGCCGGCCGGATGTCCGGTCAGCGCGCGCGGCGACCAGCACGGCGATGCCGCCGGTCGTTCTAGGTTCGACAGGAAGGAGCTGCGACATGGATCGCAGGCTGGACTCGCAGGACGAGCTCCACCTCCGGGCGGCGGTCGAGCGACTCGTCCGAGCAGGGTGCTCGCAGGGCGAGATCGAGGAGACGCTGGCCCGGATGCTCGGCGGGCGATACGCCGGCCCGAGCGTCACGACGCGGATCCGCCGTCTCGTGAGCCGGTAGGGAGGAGGGAGGGCCGCCACGGCGGCCCTCCTCTCACCTGGTGAAGACCGTGATCGTCCCGTCCCGGGCGAGCCGCCGCCATCCGCTCGGCGACGAGTGCGTGCTCGGCCCGGGCGGCGCACCCGGGCGCGAAGAAGCCGCTCTGCTCGTAGAGCCCCCGGTGGACGGCGACGAACCGGATCCCCAGCCCGGGCGGGATCGTCCCGCGACCGCAGGAGAGTGGCCGGAGCTCCCGGGCGAGGCCGACGGCCCGCTTGGGCGCGATCGTCGAGTACCCCTGCGGCCGCTCGCTGCGGGCTCTGCCGGGCGTAGCCGAGGTAGACGCTCCCGTAGTGCACGTCCGGTCGGAAGACGGGCAGCTCGAGCAGCCGCCCGTGCCCGCGGATCGCTGCGTAGGCGGCGCTCGGCGTGTCGGCGGCGACCGCGCCGAACACCGGCACCCGCAGATCCGCCGCCAGCACGGCGATCGCCGCTCCCGCGAGCCGCCACCGGGCCGCGGGAGAGATGCGCTTGTAACAGACTGTTACTTGCTCGAACGCGCACCCGACGAGGGCGGCGAGGGCGAGGCAGGCGATCGGCATGAAGCGCTCGGGTACGCGCGTCGCGTCGAGGCCGGGCAGCCGACGCCAGAGGGTCTCGTAGCCGGGAAGGTTGGCGCCGAGGGCGAGCAGGCACGGCATCAGCGCCGCCAGCCCGAGCAGGACGGCCAGCCCGGGGCGGCTCCGGAGCGCGATCAGCCCGCCGACCGCCACGAGCGGCGTCAGCCAGCCGACGAAGACCAGCTCCTCGATCCCGCTTCCGACGCCCCGGGTGACGAAGTCGGCGAGCTCGGCCGAGTAGCGGGCGACCTGGGAGAAGGAACGGCCTGTCCCGATCGAGCCCGCGACGGCCCACCGATCCACGAGCAGGCCCGCGACCAGCGCGGCGAGGGCTCCGGCGCCCGCCTTCCACCAGTCGGCCCGCGGCGTTCTCGCCCACGCGTAGCCGAGCGCGAGGGGAATCGCCCCGAGCGCGAGATGGAGCTGCCCGGAGAGCGGGATCGCCGCGAGGCACGCCGCCGCGAGAGCGAACCGCCGTCGTTCCAGGGCGAGGAGCACCGCCGGCAGGAGGAAGGAGATCAGCCCGAGCAGGTGGCCCGTCGACTGGCCGACGCGGTACGGCATCAGGCAGAAGACGACGCCGCCGAGGAGCGCCGCCGGCCGGGACAGCCCGAGCGCGCGCAGCCACGCGCAGGCGACCGCCCCGGCGAGCACGAAGGTCAGGAGGACGATCAGGTCGTATGCCCACACGTCGCCGAGCGACGCGCCGAGCGGCCAGTACGGGATCCCGAGCAGCCATCCCTGGAGGCTCGGCGGCGCCTCCGCCTCCGGGCGGAACGAGTACGGGTCGGCCAGGGGGGAGGCACCCTGCCCGAGCTGGTGCCCGACGAGCCAGAACGCCCAGCCGAGTTGGAGGTGGTCGCCCGCGGCGGCCTCGCCGTACCCCGGCGCGGGGCGCGCCAGGTAGTGGTCGTCGATGTGGCGGATCGCGGGCCACGTCGCCCAGACGGCGCACACGGCGTAGAGCGCGAGGGCGACGAGGGCGAAGCGCGTACGGGCGGCCACGTGGCGCGACGGTATCCGGAGCGCCCGCCACCTGCCCCGCACACGACGCGTGCATCGCCGTCGCGGGCCGAGGAACCCGAGCCGCTCGAGCGGTGTACCAGGTTCGTCGAGCAAGGAGGTTCTCATGAAGATGCGCTTCGCGCTCGCGGCGCTCGCCGGGCTCGTGGTCGCCGGCGCGGCGACGGCGGCCGGTCCTGCCCCTCAGGTGGCTCGCGGGGCGCCGGGGATAGCGGTCGCGGGAGCCGCGCACGTGATCGCCCATGCACAGGGGCCGACGACGACACGCGTGGCGCTCGTCCGCGACCGCGACGGCAAGGAGCTCGCGAGCCGTGTCCTCCGTGGCCCGCTCGGCGTCCCGGCGATCACGTTCGACAGCTCGCTCCTCGAGGGCACGTTCGCGAACGGCCGACGGGTCGTGCTCGCATCCTCGATCTACGACGACGCGCTCCGGAGCACGTTCGTCGTCCTCGATACGAGGACGCTCCGCCCGCTCCGCACCGTCGTGCTCCACGGGTCGTTCGCCTTCGACGCGGTGTCGCCCGACGGGCGCCGCCTGTACCTGCTCCAGTTCCCGGGCGGGGTCGAGGGCGGCGTCCGCTACGTCGTCCGCTCGGTCGACCTCCGCACAGGGAGGCTCGAGCCGGGTGCGATCGTCGACAAGACCGAGCCCGACGAGCGGATGAGCGGGATCGCGCTCACTCGTTCCTGGAGCCGCGACGGCGCCTGGGCGTACACGCTCTACAACGGCGGGACGTCCCATGCGTTCGTCCACGCGCTCGACACGCGAACCCGCACAGCGCGCTGCATCGACCTGCCGTGGTCGGGTCAGGCCCAGTCGATCCTCGACGGCGCAGAGCTGACCGTCGCCGGCCGGATGCTCGTGCTGTCGGGCAGGAGCGGCACGGTCCTGTCCCGCATCGACACGCGGACGTTCTCCGTGCAGGCGTAGAGGGGCCGTCAGCCGGCGGGCGCGACGGCGTCCGCCGGCTCGGTGGCGTCCGCGATCGCGCGCACGACCTCGACGATGTCGCGGTTCGCGTTGAAGACGCGGAGCTGGCGCTCCGCCGAGTTGCCGCGGCCGAGCAGCGCGGCGATGCCCTCGAGCTCCCGCTCCGACCCCAGCTCGCGCGCGTGCGGCTCGAGCTCGCGCACCGTCCGCCGGACGAGCTTCGCGACCGGCGTGCGGATCCTGCTCCCCGTGGCGAGGTCCATCACGGGCGCGTCGAGCCCGTAGCGGGCGGCGAGCCACTTGTTCTCGCTCGTCAGGATCCGGTGGTACGAGGGGATCTGCTCGCCCGCGTCGTAGCGCTCGCTGAGCTGCTTGACGAGCGCCTGGCAGTACGCCGCGATCGCGACCGCGTCCTCGACGCGCGTCACGGCATCGCAGATGCGCACCTCGATCGTCCCCCACTTCGGGTGGGGGCGGATGTCCCACCAGATGTGGGTGTAGTCGGCGATGCAGCCGGTGCGCTCGAGCTGCCCGACGACCGAGGCGTAGTCCTCGTAGTCGCGGAAGCGCGGCGGCGGGCCGGAGCGCGGGAAGGCGGAGAAGACGATCTGGCGGCTCGACGCGAGGCCGGTGGGCTCGCCGCGCCAGAACGGCGAGCTCGCCGAGAGCGCGAGGAGCGGCGCCAGCTGAGGGAGGAGCCCGTTGACGACCTGGATCGCCTTGTCGGGATCGTCGACCGCGACGTGGATGTGCATCCCGAAGATGAGCTCTCGTCGCGCGACGTACTGCAGCTGGTCGATCAGCGCGTGGTAGCGGTCCTTCGCGGTGATCCGCTGCCGCTCGAAGAGGCTGAACGGGTGCGTGCCCGCCGAGCCGACCCGGAGCCCCTGGTTGCGGGCGACGTCGCGGACGTAGCCGCGGAGCGTCGAGAGCTCGCGCATCACGTCGCCGGCGGTGCGGCACACCGGCGTCGCGATCTCGAGCACGGACTGCATCAGCTCGGCGTTCAGCCGGCTCGCGAGCTCGTCGCCCTGGATCGCGTCGAGCACCATCTCGATGTGCTGGACGAGGTCGAAGCTGTCGGGGTCGAGGAGCATGTACTCCTCCTCGACCCCGAGCGTGTACGGGTCGCTCGCCCCGAAGCGGTGCTCGAGGACGCTGGCGGCGTGCGCGTCCGTGAGACCGGTGATCGAGCCCGGGAGGATCTGCTTCACGGCAGGGTCGCCTCGGCCTCGATCTCGACCTTCCAGGCGGGGTCGAGCAGCGCCGTGACGACGCAGGTCGCCGCGGGCCTGACGTCGCGGAAGACCTCGCCGTGGGCGCGCGCGACGTCCTCCCAGTGCGAGGGCGCGGTGACGTAGATGTTCGTCCGGACGACGTGCTCGAGCGACGAGCCGGCCCGTTCGAGCGCGGCGCCGATGAGCTCGAGGCAGAGCCGCGCCTGCTCGTACGCGCTGCCGGGCGGCGGCGAGCCGTCCGCCGGGATCGGAGCGGTCCCCGCGACGTGGACGCGATCGCCTGCCACGACGGCGCGTGAGAAGCCCGCGACGCCCTCGTAGGGCGAGCTGCCGGGGATCAGCCTGCGGCGCATGGGGGTGCGTAGTATCGCGCCCCGTGCAGGCTCTGCACCAGATCGACGACTGGGACGTCCCGTTCGCCGCCGCCGGGGTCACGCGCGCCGAGCAGACCGTCGCCGCCCGCGGCGACGTCGTGCGGTCGGTCCGGCTCGCGTCGGTCTCGAAGCCGATCGCGGCGCTCGCCACCCTCGTCGCCGCCGAGGAAGGCGTCGTCGATCTCGACGAGCCCGCAGGCCCGCCGGGCTCGACCGTCCGGCACCTCCTCGCCCATGCGTCCGGCCTGCCGTTCGACGGCGCGTCGCCGATCGCGCCTCCAGGGCGGCGGCGGATCTACTCGAACGAGGGCTTCCGCGTGCTCGGCGAGCACGTCGCGGAGCGCGCGGAGATGCCGTTCTCCGACTACGTCCGGGCGGCTGTCGCCGAGCCCCTCGGCCTCGGGCTCGACCCGGGCGGCCATCCCGGCGCGGGCATGCACGGCTCGCTCGACGACGTGCTCGCGCTGGGTCGCGAGCTCCTCGCGCCGCGTGCTCGTCGCGGGCGAGACGCACGGTGAGATGGTGAGTGTCCAGTTCCCGGGGCTCGGCGGGGTGCTCCCCGACTTCGGGCGGTTCAGCCCGCTCGACTGGGGCCTCGGCGTCGAGCTCAAGGGCACGAAGGAGGGGCACTGGTCGGGGACGTCGACGTCGCCGAGGACGTTCGGGCACTTCGGTGGGAGCGGCACGTTCCTCTGGGTCGACCCGGACCGCGGGATCGCGTGCGCCGCCCTGACGACCCGCGAGTTCGGCGACTGGGCCAAGGAGGCGTGGCCCCGGCTCTCGGACGCCGTCCTCCGCGAGCTCGACTGACGCCGCTTGTGTTGATTCAACACAAGCGTTGTCTGCGCGCGTGGCGCGGGGCGAGCGCGCCGGGGACGCGTCACTCGTCGTCGGCGTAGATCGGGCGCAGGAGCTCGTCGAACGTCGCGCGGTCGCAGCTCGCGACGACGCAGGGCAGCATGGCCGTCACGGTCGCCGTCCGCGGAACGCCCATCGCGAGGGCGACCTCGCCGAACGTGTCGCCGGGCCGCAGCACCGAGCGGGTGCCTCGGCCTTCCTGCGTGACCCGCGCCATCCCGGAGAGGAGGACGTAGAAGCGGTCGCCGGCCTCGCCCTCGGACACGATCCTGTGCCCGGCCGGCAGGTCCTCGCGGGCCATGCGCTCCGCGAGCCGCGTCAGCGTCTCGCCGGGGAGCGACGTGAGCAGACCGACGCGTGACAGCTCGGTGACCGAGGCCGGGACGTGGCGCGGGCTCACCCGGAGAGGGTAGCCCGGCCTCCCGCAGAAGAGCCGACGGGCGCCGGCTCTTCGCGGGGAGGAAGGGGCTCGAGGGGGAGCGTCAGACCGCTAGACCGAGCGAGCGCTCGATCGCGCCCTTCGGCTGCGCGCCGATGACCGACGCGGACGGCTCGCCGTCCTTGAACAGGATCATCGTCGGGATCGAGGCGACCCCGTAGCGCTGCTGGAGCTCGTGCTCGGTGTCGATGTTGACCTTCACGAGCTTCAGCTCCGTCTCGTGCTCGGCCGCGATGCGGTCGAGCACGGGCGCGACGGCGTGGCAGGGGCCGCACCATTCCGCCCAGAAATCCACGAGTACCGGCCTGTCGCTCTTGATGACCTCCTGCTCGAAGGTCTCGGTCGTCACGTTGAGTGCCATGTGTCCTTCCGTCTTCGATATTGCAAGTGCAAGTACCAGGTACAACGACGGGCGCCGAAAAAGCCTTCCCTAGAATCGTCGGCATGTTCGCACGATTGCCGGACAAGCCGGATCATGACGCGCTCGAGCGCGGCGTGCTCGACCTGTGGGAGCGGGAGGAGACGTTCCGCCGGCTGCAGGAGCGGAATGCGGGGGGCCCTCGCTTCAGCTTCGTCGACGGCCCGGTCACGGCGAACAAGTCGCTCGCGGTGCACACCGCCTGGGGGAGGACGCTGAAGGACGTCTTCCAGCGCTACAAGGCGCTGCGCGGCCATCACCAGCGCTACCAGAACGGCTTCGACTGCCAGGGGCTCTGGATCGAGGTCGGCGTCGAGCGCGAGCTGGGCCTCAACTCGAAACGCGAGATCGAGGAGTTCGGCCTCGCAGAGTTCGCGCGCCGCTGCCGCGAGAAGGTGATCTGGTCGGCCCGCGAGCTCACCGAGGGCTCGATCCGCCTCGGCCAGTGGATGGACTGGGGCGCGGACTACTTCACCTTCAGCGACACGAACATCGAGTACATCTGGCGGTTCCTCGCCCTCATGCACGAGCGCGGGCGGGTCTACCTGGGGCATCGCTCGACCGAGTGGTGCCCCCGCTGCGGCACGTCGCTCTCGCAGCACGAGCTGTCGCAGGCGGGCGTCTACCAGGATCGCTCCGACCCGTCGCTCACGGTTCGCTTTCCGCTCGTCGATCGTCCAGGGCAGTCCCTCGTGATCTGGACGACGACGCCGTGGACGCTCCCTGCGAACGTCGCCGCCGCCGTGCATCCCGAGGCCGCGTACGGCCGACGCGAGAACGGCGAATGGGTGATGGTCGCCCGCTACCCGGACGAGACGTTCCTCGAGACCGTCCCCGGCGCCGCGCTCGTCGGGCTTCGCTACGACGGCCCGTTCGACACCCTTCCCCCGGGCGCGGGGGTGGAGCATCGCGTGATCGGGTGGGAGGAGGTCTCGGTCGACGAGGGCACCGGGATCGTCCACATCGCCCCGGGCTGCGGTGGCGAGGACTTCGAGCTCGCGTCCGTCCACGACCTGCCGATCCTGACGCCCGTCGACGAGTCCGGCCGCTTCTACGACGACTACGGCTGGCTCCACGGCCTCTCGACCGGCGACGCGGCCGACCAGATCGTCGGCGACCTCGCCGAGCGGGGGCTCCTCGTCCAGGCGGGGCTCTACGAGCATCGCTACCCGCACTGCTGGCGCTGCGACACGCCGCTCATCTTCCGCATCTCCGACGACTGGTTCCTCTCCGTGGAGGAGCTGCGCCAGCCGCTCCTGGACGCGAACGCGACGGTCGAGTGGACGCCGGCCTACATGGGCAAGCGGATGGACGACTGGCTTCGCAACATGGGCGACTGGAACATCTCCCGCCGCCGCTACTACGGGCTCCCGCTCCCCTTCTACCCCTGCTCCTGCGGGCACCTGAACGTGATCGGGTCGAAGGCCGAGCTGCTCGAACGCGCGACCGGGCCCGTCGAGGGGCTCGAGGAGCTCCGGCGGCCCTGGGTCGATGCGATCAGGATCCGCTGTGAGGCCTGCGGCGGCGACGTCGAGCGGATCGCAGAGGTCGGGGACGTCTGGCTCGACGCCGGGATCGTCCCGTTCTCGACACTCGGCTGGGAGAGCCCGGAGTACGTGCACGAGGGGTATGCGACCGGCGCCGCGCGGGGCCTCACGCGCGCCGACCTGCCCGACCACGCGTACTGGGAGGAGTGGTTCCCGGCCGACTGGGTCTCCGAGATGCGCGAGCAGATCCGCCTCTGGTTCTACTCGCAGCTCTTCATGTCGGTTGCGCTGACCGGCCGCGCGCCGTTCCGCAAGGTGCTCGGCTACGAGAAGATGCTGGACGAGACCGGGCGAGAGATGCACGGCTCGTGGGGGAACATGATCGACGCCCAGGACGCGTTCGGCCGGATGGGCGCGGATGTGATGCGCTGGCAGTACTGCGCGCAGCCGCCCGACCGGAACCTCCTCTTCGGCTTCGGTCCCGCGCGCGAGATCCAGCGCAGGCTGCTCACGTTGTGGAACTCGGTCACGTTCCTCGTCCAGTACGGCAACGTCGAGTCGTTCACGCCTCGGCTCGCGGATCTCGAAGGGCTCGACGGCGACCTCGGCCCGCTCGATCGCTGGCTCGTCGAGCGGGTGCGGCAGCTCGTCGAGGAGGCGACCGAGGGATACGAGCGCTGGCTCACGGTCGACGTCATCCGCGCGTTCGACACGTTCGTCGACGACCTCTCGAACTGGTACATCCGCTGCTCGCGACGACGCTTCTGGGAAGGGGACGAGGCCGCGCTCCGTGTGCTCTGGCACGCGCGTCGCGCAGGCGCTCCGCGTGATCGCGCCGGTGGTGCCGTTCCTCGCCGAGCATCTCTGGCAGATCCTCGTGCGCGAGCCGTGTGACGGTGCCCCCGACTCGGTGTTCCTCGCGGCCTGGCCATCGCTCGCGACACCCGACGGAGCAACGCTCGAGGCCATGGCGGACGCGCGTCGCATCGTCGACCTCGGACGCGCAGCGCGGTCGACCTCGGGGGTGAAGCTCCGCCAGCCGCTCGCCCGGCTCGTGGTCGAAGGAGCGTCGCCCGCCGACGACCTCGTCGCGATCGTGCGGGACGAGCTCCGCGTCAAGGCCGTCGAGCTGGGGCACGTCGAGGCCGAGCTCGTCGTCAAGCCGAACCTCCCGGTGCTCGGGCCGAAGCTCGGCAAGGAGCTCGGCGCCGTGCGCGCCGCGCTCGCGGCAGGCACGTTCGAGGACCTCGGCGACGGTCGCTTCCGCGCGGCGGGAAGGGAGCTCGCGCCCGACGAGGTGCTCGTCGAGCGCTCGGGGCGGGACGGCTGGGCGATCGCCTCGGCAGATGGTGTCACCGTCGCGCTCGACACGACGCTCGACGAGGCCCTCGAGCGCGAGGCGCGGGTCTACGAGCTGATCCACCGGGTCAACTCGATGCGCAAGGAGGCCGGCCTCGCGCTCACCGACCGCATCGTGCTCTCGATCCCGGAGGCGGACGCCGATCTGCTCGCCCACTCCCGCTGGATCGAGGCGGAGACGCTTGCCACCACGCTCGAGGCCGTCGGAGAGGACCTCGCAGTGGCTCGCGCGTGACTCGGCTCTCGTACGTCGTCGCAACGGACAGCTGGGAGCCGGTTGCTCGGCTCGCCGAGTCGTTGGGCCGTCAGACCGCGGCGCAGGACGTCGAGCTCGTGCTGGTCACCGACCAGCCCTTCGAGCTGCCTGCAATCGCCACCTCGGTCAGGCAGGTCGTGGCGGCGGGTGGGCGCGGCGCACGGGTGGCCGGGGTTCGCGCCGCCGTCGGAGACGTCGTCGCTCTGGGCGAGACACACGTGGTCCCCTCGCCCGGCTGGGCGCAAGCGGTGCTCGACGCGCACGACGCGGGCGCGGCCGTCGTGCTGCCGAGGATGCAGAACGCCAACCCGGACAGCGCACTGAGCTGGGGTGCCTTCCTGATGGACTACGGTCGCTACGCAGGCGTCGCGTCTTCCTCGACGCCCGTTCCGACGTACAACGCGACCATCCGGCGGGCTGTGCTCCTCGAGCTCCCCGAGCTCGAGCAGGCCCTCCAACCCGGGCTCACCCTCGAGGAGGTGCTCCGCGCGCGTCGTGTGAGTGTCGCCCAGCCCCCGGAGGAGGCGACACTCGCCCACGTCAACGTCGACCGGCCTCTGGACTGGGCCCGAGAGCGCATGCTCGGCGGGTTGCTCCTCGCACGCACTCGCCGCACGTCGTTCGGTCGCGGCCGTCGGGTCGGATACGCACTCGCATGGCCGCTGATCGCGCTCGTGGTGCTCCGGCGGGCGCTCCGCGCCCCGCGAGGCGGGGCACCGCGGGGCACCGTTCACGCCCTCGCGCTCGGATGTGTGCTGTCCGCCGTCGGAGAGGCGGCGGGCTACGTCGGCCCGTCGGGCTCCGGTCGAGCGGAGAGACACATGCTCGAGTTCGAGACGCACAAGCGGGCGCACACCCGACGAGCGGCATGAGCCAGTTCCCCGTCACCGTCGTGCTGGCGGTCGACCGCTATCCGACCGGCAGCGCGACGATCGAGAACCTTCGAGCACAGACGATGGCCGACAAGGTCGAGCTCCTGGTCGTCGGTCCGGGTGTCACCGCCCCGACCGGCGCTGCCGACGGCTTCGGCGCCCTCCGGACGATCGATGTGCCGACGCATCCGCTCTCGGGGGCCCGGGCGGCCGGAATCGCGGCTTCACGCGGCGATGCGGTGTTCGTCGCCGAGACCCACGGCTTCCCGAGGCCCGATTGTCTCGCGCTGCTCCATGCCGCGGTCGACGGCGGTGCCGGGGCAGTGATGCCCAGAATCGTCAATGCCAACCCCCTGACGGCGCGTTCGCACGCGAGCCTGTTCGCGACGTACGGCGCGTTCACCGGCGACCGGGCGCGGACGCTCGCTCAGGTCGCTCTCCACAACGGCATGTTCGACGGGGAGCGCCTCCGTGCGGTCGCGTCGCACCCGCCCGATCTCGTGTACGGCGTGGGCTTGACCGCCGCGCTCCGGCAGGATGGAGCCGAGATGCGGTTCGTCCCCGAGGCCGTCGTCGATCATCTCAACGTCGTGCGGCCGGGCGGGATCCTCGCGGACAGGCTGATCGGTGGACGCCTGTGGGCGGGGATGCGGTCGCGCTCGTGGAGCGCGAGGCGCCGGGCAGCACACGTCGCCGGGGCTCCGGTTGCCCCGGCCGTCATGGCCCGACGCATCTTCGGCTCCGACGGCTGGCACAGACTCGGCGGCGAGGCGCCCCGGGGAACGGCATCCCTCCTCGTCGCGTTCGCCGCGCTCCAGTCGGCCGGCGAGGTTCTCGGCTACGTGCGTGGCGTGGGTGATGCGGAGCTCCAACACGTGCACCTGGAGCTGCACCGCGAGGCCTACCTCTGACCTCGCCCCTCCGTCTCGGCGTGGCCGGGTGTGGCGCGCACGCCGTTGCCGTTCATCTGCGGAATGCGAGGCGGCTGCGCGGGACCATCGTCTCGGCGATCTCCGACCCGGACCCGGGTGCGCTCGCGCACGCTGCACGGCTGGTCCCCGACGCGGCGGCAATCCCCGACGCGGCCGACCTCGCAGAGCGCGAGGACGTCGATGCGATCATCGTGGCGACCCCCCCGGCGACCCACGCCGCGCTCGCTGCGCGCGCACTCGAGGTAGGGAAGCATCTGTACCTCGAAAAGCCAGTCGGGATCGGCCGGGAGGAGGCGGGCAGTCTCGCAGGGATGCAGATCGACCCACGACTCGAGGTCGTGATCGGCTTCAACCGGAGGTTCCACCCGGTCGTCGTGGAGGCCGCGGCCCTTGTCGAGTCGACACTCGGCGATATCGTGCATGTCTCCTCGGCCTTCGAGGAGCCGCTCGCAGGCGGGTCGCTGCCTCTCTGGAAGCGGCGCCGCGCGACCGGCGGTGGTGCGCCACTCGATCTCGCATCGCACCACGTCGACCTCGTCCGGCACCTCCTCGGCGTGTCGTTGACCCCCGTCCGGGCCGAGCTCGCGTCGGTCCGGAGTGAGCACGACGACTGCATCCTCCGGTTCGATGCCGAGGGGTGCGACGTCGAGATCCTCTGCTCGTTCGTCAGGGGCCGGCGGGACGTCGTCGAGCTCCGCGACGAGGCCGGCCGGACGATCGAGCTCGATCGTGGGAGCTGCAAGCTGACCATTGGCGGTCGGCGCAAGTGGACGAAGAGCCTTGTTGCGGCCCGCTCGCGAGCGCTCCTCCGTCCGCTGGCCGACTGCTCGTATCGCCCGTCGCTCGGTGCATGGGTCGACCGCATCCGAGGCGCCGAGCCCCATGGGTCGCCCGCCTCGATGGCGGACGGGCTTGCGAGTCTCGAGGCGATCCTCGGCGTCGAGCAGCTTGCGGTGCCGTGATGCGGACGTTGCTCGTCAACGACTGGACAGAGACGGGCGGCGGCGTGGAGCGCTACGTCACGGAGATGCTCGCCGCTCTTCGCACGGCGGGCGACGACGTGTGCCTTCTTGCCGCCGGCGTCGGTGACGCCTCCGCGGCCGCCGACGAGCTGGTCCGCACCTCGGACAACCCTGCAGCCCAGGCCTTCCTGCAGATCGTGAACCCGTTCGCCGTGCGCGGTGCCCGGAAAGTCGTGCGCTCGTTCCGCCCCGACGTCGCTCTCGTCTCGATGTTCGAGATGCGGCTCTCGCCGGCCGTCGTCGCCGCGCTTCAGCCGATCCCGGTCGTTCTCAACGTGGCGTACTACAAGCCGATCTGTCCGACCGGGCTGAAGCTGCTCCCCGACGGCTGCATCTGCACGCGAACCGCAGGCAGGGCGTGTGTCCAGTCCGGTTGCGTGGGCAACGCCCACTGGCTCCGCGATCGACCGCGATACGCGCTGATCGGACGTGCCGTGCGCGGCGCGGCGAGCGTGGTCACCTGCAGCGAGCACATGCGCGCGCGCCTCGCGCGCGCGGGCATCGTGGCGCAGCATTCGCCGTGGCCCACGGGGCCCGTGCCGCCCGGCTTCGAGCGAGCACCCGCCGACGAGCCCGTCCTCGTCTACGCCGGTCGACTCGCGCCCGAGAAGGGCGTTCTCGAGCTCGTCCACGCGTTCGCCCGGCTGCCGGCTGAGTCAGGGGCGCGAGCGCGACTCGAGATCATCGGGGACGGCCCGCTCCGACGGCGTCTCGAGGCAGAGATCGTCGCGGTCGGGCTCGACGATCGCGTCTCGGTGCGCGGCTGGGCCGGCCCGGACGAGCTCGATCGTCAGCTGGCGCGCGCGTGGGCGGTCGTGATCCCCTCCGTCTGGGAGGAGCCTCTCGGGCTCGTCGCTCTCGAGGCAATCGTTCGAGGCGTGCCAGTCGTGGCGACCGGGAGCGGAGGCCTCGTCGAGATCGTGGAGCACGGAAGAACAGGGCTGCTCGTCCCTCCGGGCGCGCCGGACCGGCTCACGGCCGCCCTTCGGGAGATCGTCAGCGGGGCCGCCTTCCCCGAGCGTCGAGTCGACCCCGACGCCGCAGCAGCGCTTGCCCGGCGTCATGACCCGGCAACCCACGTCGCGTGGCTTCGGGACGTCCTTACGCGGGCAGCGGCATGAGCGCCCCGATGGCGTCGGTCGTCGTCCCTACCCGCGACCGCCCGGTCCGCTCGCGCGGTGTCTCGCAGCGCTGGACGGGCAACGAGGCGTGAGGCTCGAGGTGCTCGTCGTCGACGACGGGTCGAGAGACCCCGCCGACATCCGCCGCATCGCCGCATCGCACGGCGTGCGCCTGCTCCGACTCGAGGGAGGCGGCCCTGCCGCGGCGCGTAATGCCGGGATCCGTGCGGCCCGAGGCAGCGTCGTCCTCCTCACCGACGACGACTGCATTCCGTCGCCTGACTGGGCTGCCGAGCTCGCGCGAGCGGTCGAGGAAACGCACGAGATCGGGTCGGGCGGACCGTCCACGACCGCCGGCGACCACTCGTCGCCGCGTCGGAGGCGATCGTCAGGAGTGCCGAGCGGCTCGACGGGTTCGCCGCGACCCGCAATGTCGGCATCCTCCGCAAGCTCGCAGTGGACATCCCGTTCGACGAGCGCTTTCGGGCGGCCGGCGGGGAGGACAGGGAGTGGTGTCGCCGGCTGGTCGCCGCCGGAAGGTCGCTCCTCTCCGTCCCGCGCGCCGTCGTCCGGCACGACCCCGAGCTCGACCTCGTCGGGTACTGGCGCCAGCACGTCCGATACGGGCGCGGCGCCCGGGTCGACCAGGAGCGGTCGCCGCGCGGTGCGAGAGCATACGGACGCTTCGTCGGTGACGGCTTCCGCTGCGGAGCGGCTGTCGGCGCGCTCGTGGTCTTCGCGCAGGTCGCGACTGCGGTCGGCTATGTGTCGGGACGCCGGCACGGCGCCGCGCGAGACGCCTGACTGCGGCCGCCACGCTGCGTCACCCCTGCGACCAGGAATCCCCCCGGGACGGCCGCAGCGGCGACGAGCTGATGGAGCAGATGGAGTGGGACGCCGGCGAGCACGCCGGACAGCCCGACTCGTCGGCCCAGGAGCCGGTAGAGGTCGACGTTGAGCAGGACGCAGGCACCGAGCGCGCTGCCGGCGACGACGGGACGGCGCGGCACGATCGCCCCGGCGAGGACGAGAGCGGCGAGGACGCTCGCCCGCTCGCGAGCACCGAGGTTGAGCGTCGCCGGCATGTGAGCCGTCGCTCGCGCGATCAACGCGACCCACGGGACCCCGCGCCGCGCGAAGTCGGTCGCGACCATCGAGCGCAGGGTCCACTCCTTCAGGTGCGTGCCGCGGAGGTCGGGATCGAGGAGGAGCCGGCCGAAAGGAGTCAGGCGGGTCCCGAGCTCGATGTCCTCGATCGAGGCTCTCGGATAGCGGCGCGCGTCGAACCCGCCGGCGGCGTCGAAGGCGTCCCTCCGGACGGCGCCGAGGCCCGCCCAGAACGTCGCCGCCTCGCCTGCCGAGCGCTGGTGCACCGTGTGGTGGAGGAGGTTGCGGAACCCGGCCACCACGCCATGTGTCGAGACCTGATCGTCGTACGACCCGAACACCGCGACGAGGCTCGGGTCGGCCGTGAAGGCCGCGCGGATGCGCGCGAACGCGTCGCGGTGCACGAGCACGTCGGCGTCGACGAACACGATCACCTCGCCGGTCGCGCGCGCGGCGCCGTCGTTGCGCGCGGCGGCCGGGCCGGCGCGGCGCGGCTGCCGGACGACGACGACCTCCTCCGGGGGGACGTCCGCTGCGCCGACGGCGGCGAGGCAGCGGTCGAGTGTCGGCGGATCGTCCGTCGCGGGGACGACGAGGCTCAGCCGCACGTGCGGCTCAGCCGACCCGCGACTCCGCGAGCTTGAGCTCCCGGCGGAGCTCCACGGGGAGCCGGAACGTCACGTCCTCGTCGACCATCCGGTGCGACTCGATCCGCTCGACGCCTCCGGCGCGGAACCAGTCGCAGACGCGGGTGACGAGCCGCTCGGGCGCCGATGCGCCGGACGTGATCCCGACGGTCTCGACTCCGTCGAGCCACGACTCGTCGATCTCCGTGTCGTCGTCGATCAGCTGGGCGGGCACGCCGTCGGCCCGGGCCACGTCGACCAGCCGGTTCGAGTTCGACGAGTTGCGCGAGCCGATCACGAGCAGGAGGTCGATCTCCGCGAGCATGTCCTTGACCGCCCACTGGCGGTTGGAGGTCGCGTAGCAGATGTCCTCCTTCTTCGGGCCGACGATCGCCGGAAAGCGGCGGCGGAGCGTCCCTATGATCTCGGCGGTCTCGTCGACCGACAGCGTCGTCTGCGTGACGTACGCGACCGGGGTCCCCGGCGGAAGCTCGAGCGCCTCGGCCTCACGGACGTCCTGGACGAGGATCGTCGCGTCGGGCGCCTCTCCCATCGTCCCGACGACCTCTTCGTGGCCCTCGTGGCCGATCAGCAGGACCGTCAGGCCTGCCGCCGCATAGCGCTTCGCCTGCACGTGCACCTTCGTCACGAGGGGGCAGGTCGCGTCGATCACGTCGTGCCCGAGCGCGCGCGACGCTTCGTGCACCGACGGCGCGACGCCGTGCGCGGAGTAGACGACGGTCGCGCCCGGCGGGACGTCGGTCTCCTCCTCGACGAAGATCGCGCCGCGCGCCTCGAGGTCGCGCACGACGTGGATGTTGTGGACGATCTGCTTGCGCACGTACACCGGGGCGCCGTAGTGCTCGAGGGCGCGCTCGACGGTCTCGACGGCGCGCTCGACCCCGGCGCAGTAGCCGCGGGGAGAGGCGAGGAGGACGCGCTTCACGCTCACGAGGACAAGGGTACTAACGCGACGTCTGCGCGAGGACGACGCCGACGAGGACGACGGCCCCGCCGACCAGCTGCGTGGCCGAGAGCGCCTCGCCGAGCCAGACCCATGCGACGAGCGCGGCCAGCAGCACCTCGAGCATCGAGACGGTCGCCACCCGCGTCGCCGGAAGGTGGTGGAGCGCACCGAGCGAGAGCACGAACGGCAGGATCGTGCCGAGCACGATCATCCAGAGACAGAGCGCCCAGACGGGCGCATCGACGGAATCGAGCGCACCGTCGAGCGAGATCGTGGCGCCGAGGGCGTCGAACGGGAAGCCCCACCACGGCTGGAGCACCGCCCAGAACAGCGCGGCGACGCCGAGCGACAGGCACGTGAGCGACAGCGCGTCCCGTCGCTGGGTCTGGTGCTCGCCGGCGAGGTAGTACGTCGCCAGGGCGCCGGCGGCCAGCAGCCCGGCGACGACACCGATCGTGTCGAGGCGGACGTCCCGCCAGACCTCGCCCACGAGCACGAGCCCCGACAGGGCGAGCGCGAGCGCCGCCCAGACCCGGCGGCGGACCGGCTCGTGCCAGACGAGGCGCGCCCAGAGCGCGACGAGCACGGGCGCCGTGAACTCCAGGAGCAGCCCGATCCCGATCGGCAGCCGCTCGATCGCCACCAGGTAGAGCCACTGCACGAGCGCGAAGCCGACGATGCCGTAGACGACGAGCAGGGGAACCTCCTCGCGCGCGATCCGGAGCCGCCCGGGAGCGGTGGCGAGGACGAACGCCGCGAGGCCGAGGAAGGCTCCGGTCGCCCGGAGCTCGGTCAGCCGCAGGTTCGAGATCCCGCCCTCGGTGAGGATGATCTTCGAGACCGTTCCGTTCACCGCGAACAGCGCAGACGCGGCGGTCACCATCGCGTAGCCCAGCCGCGGATGCGGGACGCCGTGCCGACGCGCGCCGTGGAGGGTGATCTCGGTCACCGCGGGAACCTAGCGACAGCCCGTTGCGCCTCTGGGAGAATGATCGATGATCGATTACGCTCGCGCGATGGCCGTCGCCTTCTTCGTCACCTGTCTCGTCGACACCCTCGACCCCGGCGTCGGACGCGCCACGGTGACGGTCCTCGAGCGGCTCGGCGTCGAGGTCGTCTTCCCGCGGGCGCAGACGTGCTGCGGACAGCTGCACCTGAACGCCGGCTATGCCGAGCCGGCTGCCGCGCTCGCGCGTCGCTTCGTGGAGACGTTCTCGGGGTACGAGGTCGTGGTGGGGCCCTCGGGCTCGTGCGTCGCCCACGTCCGCTCGCACGTGCCCGAGCTGACGCCGGATCCGGAGGGGGTGGCGGGACGGACGCTCGAGCTGTCGGAGTTCCTCGTCGACCGGCTCGGCGCGGGCGACGTCGGCTCGACGTACGAGGGCGCGCTCACCTACCACCCGACATGCCACTCGCTCCGCGGGCTCCGGCTCGGCGATCGGCCCGAGTCGCTGCTGCGCGCAGCGGCCGGGGTGGACCTGCGGCCGCTCGGTGACGCGAGCGAGTGCTGCGGCTTCGGCGGCACGTTCGCGATCCGCAACGCCGCCGTCTCGACGGCGATGCTCGCCGACAAGCTGCGGCGGGTCGAGGAGACCGGCGCTGACGCCGTCTGCGCATGCGACGCCTCGTGCCTCCTGCACCTGCGCGGAGGGCTCGAGCGACGGGGCTCGCCGGTTCGCGCCGTCCATCTCGCCGAGGTGCTGGCGACGTGAGCGCCGCCGCAGCCCGTGATGCGCCACGCCTCCCGTTCGAGCGCAGCGCGCCGGAGGCGCTCGAGGACGCCGCGACGCGCGCGAACGTTCTCCGCGCGACGGCGACGATCCGTGCCCGCCGCGCGGCGGTCGTCGCGGAGACGCCCGACTGGGAGGAGCTCCGGGCCGCCGGCGCGGCCGTGCGGGAGCGGGCGCTGCTGCGCCTGGACGAGCTGCTCGTCCGGCTCGAGGCGGCGGTGACCACGGCGGGTGGCCGGGTGCACTGGGCACGCGACGCAGCGGAGGCCAACGCCGTCGTCGTCGACCTCGTCACCCGCGCGGCTGTGAGCGAGGTCGTCAAGGTGAAGTCGCTCACCACCGATGAGCTCGGACTGAACGACGCGCTCCTCGACGCGGGGATCGACCCGATCGAGACCGATCTCGCCGAGCGCATCGTGCAGCTCGCGGGCGAGCGGCCCTCCCACCTGCTCGTGCCGTCGCTCCACCGGGGCCGCCTCGAGATCGCGGAGCTCCTGCGGGAGGCGCTCGACGAGCCCGGCCTGCCGGACGACGCGCCTGCGCTGGTCGCCGCGGCACGCCGGCATCTCCGCGACGCCTTCCTGCGCGCGCGCGTCGCCGTGTCGGGGGCCAACTTCGCCGTGGCCGAGACCGGGACCGTCGGCGTGGTCGAGTCGGAGGGCAACGGCCGGATGTGCACGACGCTGCCGGACACGCTCGTGACGGTGATGGGGATCGAGAAGGTCGTCGCGGAGTGGGGCGACCTCGGTGTCCTCATGCAGCTCCTCCCACGCTCCGCAACCGGCGAGCGGATGAACCCGTACACGTCGCTCTGGACCGGGGTGTCGGCGGGCGACGGCCCGAGCGCCTTCCACCTCGTGCTGGTCGATGCCGGGCGGACGCGCGCCCTCGCGGACCCGGACGGCAGGCCGGTGCTTCGGTGCATCCGCTGCTCGGCGTGCGTCAACGCATGCCCCGTGTACCGCCAGACGGGTGGGCATGCGTACGACACCGTCTATGCCGGGCCGATCGGCGCGATCCTGCAGCCGCAGCTCTCGGGCGAGCAGGGGACGGCGGCGTCGCTGCCCTACGCGTCCTCGCTCTGCGGCGCGTGCGCCGACGTCTGCCCGGTCGGGATCGACATCCCGCGGATCCTCGTGCACGAGCGCGCCAAGGTCGTCCGCGCGTCGCGGCCCGGCCTCGACGGACGCGCGCTACGGGCGCTCGCCCGCGCGTTCTCCACGCAGGAGCGGTACGAGCGGGCGCAGGGCGTCGCACGCGTCCTCCAACGGCCCGCCGTGAGGGGAGAGCGGCTGCGCTGGTTCCCCGGCCCGCTCTCGGGCTGGGGGCGCTCGCGGACGCTGCCGGGCGTCGCGTCCCAGACCTTCCGGGAGTGGTGGGAGACGCGTGAGCGAGGCGCGTGAGGTCGTCCTGGGCCGGATCCGGGCGGCGCTCGCCGACGGCCCGCCCGTCCCCGCGGTGCCGCGGGGCTACGTCATGCAGGGCGCGAGCCCGGCCGTCGACGTCGTCGCACGATTCGTCGCGCGCGTCGAGGAGACTGGGGCGACGATCGTCGCGGCGGATGTTGCCGCGGCGGCGATCTCGGCCGCGCTGTCCGCGCAGCGGGCGTCACGTGTCGTCGTCGCCACCGATCTGGGCGACGACCTCCGGCCCGTCGGCATCGAGGTCGTCGAGGACGCCGGCCTCGCCCCCGGCGAGCTCGACGCCCTCGACGGCGCCGTCACCACCTGCGCTGCCGCCTGCGCCGACACGGGGACGATCGCGCTCGACGGTGGTCCCGGGCAGGGCCGCCGCGCGATCACCCTCGTGCCCGACCTCCACGTGTGCGTCGTCCGCCACGGGCAGGTGGTCGAGACCGTCCCCGAGCTGTTCGACCGGCTCGCCCCCGCCGCACGGCAGGGAAGGCCGATCGTTCTCGTGTCCGGGCCGTCGGCGACGTCGGACATCGGCTTCGAGCGGGTCGAGGGCGTCCACGGCCCGCGGCGGCTCGTCGTCGTGCTCGTTCCGTAGCCGACCGTAGACTTCCCCCGACGGGGCGTAGCTCAGCCTGGTAGAGCGCCCGCTTTGGGAGCGGGAGGTCGTCGGTTCGGATCCGGCCGCCCCGACTCGGATGCGTCGCCCGCTCCCCGTGCTGATCGCGTTGCTGGCCACGACCGTCGTGGGCGCCGCATCGTCCGCACCCGCCGCCGTCCCGCCCTTTCACGGGACGATCGCGCCGCTGTCGACCGACCTGCGCAAGACGATGAGCGGTGTCTCGTGGCGGCAGGGCTGTCCCGTTGCGATGGACGACCTGCGCCTCGTGCGCGCCGGCTACATCGGGTTCGACAGCCGTCCGCACACCGGGCGGATCGTCGTCCACCGGGACGTCGCGGCCGACGTCCTGACCGTGCTCAGGCGGCTGTACGCCGCGCGCTTCCCGATCCGCCGCATGGTGCCGGTCGATGCCTACGGCGGATCGGACTTCCGCTCGATCGAGGCGGACAACACCTCGGCCTTCAACTGCCGCTACGTCGACGGCACCACCCGCTGGTCGGAGCATGCGTACGGTCGCGCGATCGACCTGAACCCGATCGAGAACCCGTACGTCACCACCGCCGGCACGACCTCGCACGCGGCGAGCCGGCCCTTCCTCCGGCGCGCGCCGTACCGCCAGGGCATGGCGGTCGAGGGCGGCGCCGTCGTCCGCGCCTTCGCCGACGTCGGTTGGTCGTGGGGCGGCCGCTGGTCGGGCGCTCGGGACTACCAGCACTTCTCTGCGAGCGGTCGGTGATCGGAGCGGTCGCGCTCGTCGCCGGGGCCGTGCTCCTGGCGGCAGGCTCGCTGCGCCTCTCCGCCGCCCTCGCGCCGCGGTCGACCGCGGCGTTCCTCCTCGGTGCGTACGTGATCGCCTGGGCGCAGCTGATCGTCGTCCTCTGGGCGCTCTCGCTGTTCGGGTGGGTGACGAGATGGGGGCTGCTCGCAGGGATCGGCCTCGTGTGCGCCGCACTGGTCCTCGACACGCGCGGGTGGAGCCTGGTCGGCGCGCGCCTGCGGGACGGGATCGAGGCGCTTCGCGAGGCGCTCGCCGATCCCGTCTGCCGCGTCCTCGCCGTCGCCGTCGGGCTCGTGCTCGCCTATGCGGTCGTCCTCGGGCTCTCGACGCCGCAGAACGACTTCGACACCCTCGTCGACCACCTCTGGCGCGCCGGGCTCTGGCAGCAGCACCGGGCGGTCGGGTACCCCGACTGCTCGTGCGCGCCGTACATCAACGCCTACCCGCCGCACGGCGAGATGGGCCTACTCGCGACGATGGTCCTCGGGGGCGCCGACCGCTACGTCGCCGTCGTCCAGGCATCGGCGTACGTGGCGCTCGCGACCGGGGTCGTGGGCGTCGCGCGCAGTCTGGGGCTCGCCAGGCCCCAGGCGCTCCTCGGGGGCCTGTTCGTGGCCACCCTCCCGGTGATCGCGCTGCAGTCCTCGACGGCGCAGAACGACCTCGTCGTCGCGTCGTTCATCGTTGCCGCAGTCGTGCTGCTCCTCGCGCAGGGCAGGGGCGCCACGTGGCTCGCGGCGGTCGCGGCGGCGCTGGCCGTGGGGACGAAGCTGACGGCGGTGATCGGGATCCCCGTGCTGGTCGTTGCCGCGCTCGCGGCGTCACCCTCGCGGCGCGGCCCGCGGTTGGCCGCCGCCCTCGGCGGCAGCGCTGTGGGTGCCTACTGGTACGTCGTCAACTGGCGGCAGACGGGGAGCTGGGACGGCGGGTTCCCGGACGAGAAGGCCGAGCCGGGCGTCGTGGCCGCGCTCGCCCGCGGCCTGCGCTCTGCGATCCAGCTCGTCGAGCTCCCCGGGGCGGTCGGTCGCGACCGCTGGCTCTACCTCGTCGTCGGGCTCGTGCTCCTCGTGGTGCTGGTCGCTGCGCTCCGGGCGCGGAGCACCGCTGGGCGGCTCGCCTTCGCAGCAGCGGCCGCGGTCGTCGTCTCGATTCCCGTCCTGGTCCCGGATCTCCGCCGCCACCTCGACCAGGCGTACGTCGACCTCTGGCGCGCCGTGGGGCGCGACGACCTCGCCGTCTCGCCGGGACGCGACATCACGCTCTCCGCGTCGAACGTGACGTGGTACGGGCCGCTCGGGTTGATGCTCCTTGCCGGCGGGATCGTCCTCGCCGCGATCGCGGTCCGACGCGGGTGGGCGCCTCGCCTGGCGCTGCTGCTCGCGCTGACGCCTGTCTACTGGATCGCGATGCTCGCCGCGCTGCTCTTCTACCAGGACGCCGCGGGACGGTTCCTCATGGCGCCGATGGCGCTCGCCGGCGCGATCTGGGGGCTCGTGCTGCGCTGGCGTCCGCTCGCCTGGGGGCTGGCGGGTGTCGCTGTCACGGCTGTCGCGCTCGCGGTGCTGAACGACTCGAAGCGACCCTCGGGGGTGGCATTGCTCGAGCGGCCGGCGCCCACCTCCTACTGGTCGCTGCCGCGCTGGCGGGCGCAGGGCGGAGGAGCTGCACGTGCCCGACCTCGTCCGCTTCGTCGACACCCGCGTCCCGACCTCCGCGCGAGTCGGTGTCGCGCTCACGGCGAGCGACGCCGGCTACCCCTTCTTCGGCCCGGGCCTCGACCGGCGACTCGACCTGCTCGAGCGGGGCGCGCGCGATGCGCCCGACGCGACCTGGGCATTCGTCAGCCCCGGCGCGGCGTCGTCCGTCTCTCCCGCACTGTGCGGACGCTGGAAGCCCGTCGCGGCCGAGCCCTCGGGCTGGCGGGTGTACCGACGCAGCCCGGGCACCTGCTGAGCGTCGCCGAGGGGCGAAGCGGGTGGCGGGAATCGAACCCGCGTAACTAGCTTGGAAGGCTAGGGCTCTACCATTGAGCTACACCCGCGGACGAGGCGGAAGCGTAGCCCGCGTCTCGCGTACGGTGCCCGGATGAGCCCCTCCGACTGGTCTCCGAACTGGGAGGCGCTCCTTCCCGTCGCGCTCGCCGTGCTGTACCTGGCCGGGACACGCGGCGACCGTGACGTGCTCCGGACCGCCTCGTTCCTCTCCGGCTGCGGGTTGATCGTCGCGGCGCTCGTGACGCCGCTCGACACGCTCGCGCGCGAGTACCTCGTCTGGGCGCACCTGCTGCAGAACGTCGTCCTCGCCGAGTGGGCGCCGCTCCTGCTCGTGCTGGGTGTGCCCCCCGGGCTCGCGGAGCGACTCACCGGGCCGTCGATCGTTCGGCTCCTGACGGCGCCGTACGTCGCGCTCCCGCTCTGGGTCGGGACGTACGCGGTCTGGCACGTCCCCGCGCTCTACGATGCCGCGCTGCGGCACCCGTCGAGCCTCCTGGCCCTCGAGCATGCGACGTACGTCGCGTCCGGGGTGGTGTTCTGGTGGTGCGTCTGGCAGGAGGCTCCGCACAGGCTCACGTCGATGATCCGAGCCGGGTACGTCTTTGCGGCGTTCGTCCTCTCCGCGCCGCTCGGCCTCGTGCTCGCGCTCGTCCCGCGGCCCATCTACGACTTCTACTCCGGGGCGCCCGAGCGCGTCTGGGGGCTGTCACGCCTCGCCGACCAGCAGCTCGGCGGGATGACGATGGCGGGCGAGCAGTCGATCGTCTTCTTCGCCGTCTTCGCGTTCTGGTTCGCGCGCTTCCTCGCCGAGCAGGAGCGACTCGAGGAAGTAGCCTGACGCGATGCCGCTCCGCGTCCTCCTCGCGTCCGCGGCGGCGCTCGCCGACGCCGGCAGCGCGCCGGGCGCTCGGCGCGCACCCCGTGTCGTCCGCACGACGTGATCGTCGGGCGATGAGCGGCACGGCGCACTACCGGAAGCTCCTCGGGCTGCCGCACGCACGCGCGATGGTGGGCTGGTCGCTCCTCGGACGGCTACCGCTCGGGATGACGCCCCTCGCGCTGCTCTTTCTCGTGCGAGCGGAAGGCAAGAGCTACGGCGCGGCCGGCGTCGTCGTCGCGCTCTACGCGGTCGCCGTCGGCGTCGGCGCACCCATTGCCGGGCGACAGGTCGATCGCATCGGCCCGACCCTCGTGCTCCGCGTTCGAGCTGTCGTCTATGCCGTCTTCGTGGCAGGCGTCGTCGCGCTCGCGCTGCTCGACGCCGGCGTCGTGCCGATCGCGGCCGTCGCCGCGCTCGCCGGGCTCTCGCTCCCGCCGCTCTCCTCGACCGTCCGCATCGTCTGGCCCCGTCTCGCGCCGGGCGAGCTGCGCTCGACCGCGTACGCGCTCGAGGCCACGTTGCAGGAGATCTTCTTCGTCGGGGGACCGCTGCTCGCCGCCGCGCTCGCGGCGGTGAGCCCCGCGGCCGCCCTGGCCGGCGCGGGTCTTGCGAGCCTCGTCGGGGCAACGGCCACGGCGCTCCTGGCTCCCGTGCGCGACACGCCGCCGTCCCGTGTCGGCGGCGCAGGGCTGCTCGGCGCGCTCGGGTCGCCCGGCGTCCGCACCGTGGTGCTCTACGCCACGACGATCGGGATCGGCTTCGGCGCCGTCGAGCTCGCGATGCCGGCGTTCGCCGAGGCGCACGGCTCGCGCGAGCTCGGCGGCCTCGCGCTCGCGTCCTTCTCGGGCGGCAGCCTCGTCGGCGGGCTCGTCGCCGGGATGCGCCCGCCGCGGAGCGTGCTGCGCCGCTTCGTGGCCGGCTCGCTCGTGCTCGCAGCGGCACTGCTGGGGCTCCTGCTCGCCGTCTCGATCCCGACCCTCTGCCTGCTCGCGTTCGTGGCCGGACTGCCGATCGCGCCGACCATCGGGGCGCTCTACGCGCTGATCGACCGCTCGGCACGCGCCGGGACGGCCGCGGAGTCGTTCGCGTGGTTCGGCACCGCGATCTCGATCGGGGTCGCGACCGGGGCGGCGGCGGCCGGGGTGCTCGTGGACGAGCGGGGCGTGCGCGCGGCGTTCGCCGCCGGCGCCGCGATCGCCTTCGGCGGCGCGCTCCTCGCCATCGCGCGGCGGGGCACGCTTCGTGCGTCCCCCGGGTCGCCCATGGCGCGGCCGGGCGACGGGTCCGGGCAACCGTCTACCCTGATCGCCGAGCGCCCGTAGCTCAGGGGACAGAGCGGCGGACTTCTAATCCGCGGGTCGCAGGTTCGAATCCTGCCGGGCGCGTCGCTGTCGCAGCCACACCTTCGGATTGAATCCGCCACTTTGGGCGAAAGGACCATAGACGTGCCCACTATTGCTCCGAAACCGCGAGGCAAGAAATTGGTCAGATGACCGGCTCGCGCTCGGCGACCCCCGAGAGTTCCTCGCAGAGGCTCAGGAGCCGCGGGTGGCTGCCGCGCTGCGCGCTCGCCGCAAGGTCCTACCGGTCATCATCCGCGGCCCGGCGGTTCAAGGGCCGCGCACAACAGTGACCTTCTCGCCGAGAGGCCACTCCTTCACGAAGTCCTCACGCCCTGCCACTCGTAGCGAAACCCGCACGGTCGTCTTGGTTCGATCGATCGGCTCCACGACCTTCGCCTCGACGTCCTTTCCCTGCTCGGGAAGATCGATCAGCACGACATCGCCCATTTCGAGCCGCTGCACAACGTATTCCATCGCCATCACAGCGAGTGTAATTGGGTGCGGAATCGAAACCCAGAGAGTGATACCGGTCGGTAAACCCCGGGCGTCGTCCCCCGACCGGCGCTCCACGCTCCACGACCCGTGTGCGCCTGAACGAGTGACCCGGAATGTGACCATTGCAGCCGACAGCAGCCGGACAAGCTAGTGGCAGCGTCTGGAGCGGATCGTCCGACCCCTTCCCGACTCCGAGACGTCTCCGTCCGCGCCCGTCTTGATTTCTGCCGAGGGTGTCTCGCAGCCTGTACGAGGAGCGACGCTGTCCGACCGATGATCGACAGGTTATGACCGGTCACGCGCGAAGCGCGCGCGGGCGATGTCCTCGAGGTCACGCTCGGCGAGCTCGAGCTCGAGCCGCCGCAACGCCTGCTCGTGGTCTGGGATCCAGCGACGCTCGATCCCCCGCAGCCGCCGCGTGGTCGCCGCGAACTCCCTCTCGATCGCCTCATGGGCGGCCCGTGCCGCTGCGTGGGCGGCGGCCGCGGCGAGAGCCCGTCGGTGCGCCTCCGCCGCCAGGGCGACGGTGGCGCCGCCGCCCAGCGCGACGAAGTCCGGCGGCTCCGCGATGTCGACGCGCACCTCGGTCGGGATCACCGTCCCGATCATGTTACGCCAGGTGACCTTTGCCGTCGCGGGGCGTCTGCAATGGACGGCGCCGAGGCGAAGCCGGCGCTCTCCCGCCAGGGCCAGGGCGCGGTCGTTGGACTGCGTGGCGAGGCGCGCTTCGCGCTCCCAGGCCGCGGCCGCGTCCGCGAGTGCGGTCGCCGTGCGCTGCCGCTCGCGCAGGAGCGTGCGCCGCTTCTGGTCGAGCACTTCGGTGCCGCGCGCGGCCACCTCGAGCCGGCGCATGAGCCAGAGGCGGCCCGCTCTACCCGGCGGCACCCTGATCGCCATGTCCACCTTCCACGTAGTGAGCTGCGAGTGCTTCCTCGGAGAGCATCGTCAGCTCGCGTCGCGGCAGCAGCGATGCAACGCTCCACGCGCGGTCGAGCGTCTCCTCGAGCGCACGTGGCTCCTCCACTCCCTGGTCCACGAAATCCGTCTCGAAGGACTCGACGAAGCGGAGGTAGGCGAGCTCGGCGTCGCTCAGCGCGTCGGCGCCGACGACCTCCGCGAGGTCGGCGATGCGCCGGGCCTCGGCGACCAGTGCGTACAGCTGTGACGCGATCTCGAGATGGTCGGCTCGGGTCTTTCCCGGGCCGGCTCCGAGGCGCATGAGGCGGGAGAGCGAGCGCAGGGGGTCGAACGGCGGATAGACGCCGCGGACGTGCAGCTCGTGCGAGAGCACCACCTGCCCCTCGGTGATGTAGCCCGTGAGGTCGGGCACCGGATGCGTGATGTCCCCGCCCGGCATGGTCAGGACGGGCACCTGCGTGAGCGACCCGCGTCTGCCCCGGATCCGCCCGGCCCGCTCGTAGATGCTCGCCAGGTCGCTGTAGAGGTAGCCGGGGTAGCCGCGCCGGCTGGGGATCTCGCCCCGGGACGAGGAGACCTCGCGGACGGCCTCGCAGTAGCTCGTCATGTCGGCCATCACCACGAGCACGTGCCGCTCGAGATCGAAGGCGAGGTGCTCGGCCACGGTGAGCGCCACACGGGGAGCCGTGATCCGCTCGACCAGGGGGTCGTCCGCAGTGTTGAGGACGAGCACCAGGTCGGCCGCCGACTCCCGTCTCTCGAGTCGCTCCCGCATGGCCGATGCGTCGGCATTCGTCACGCCCATGGCCGCGACGACGACCGCGAACGGCTCGTCTCGCACGGTGGCCTGCGCGGCGATCTGGGCGGCCAGCTCGAGGTGCGGGAGGCCGCCGACGGAGAAGATCGGGAGCTTCTGCCCGCGCACAAGTGTTGCCAGACCGTCGACGACCGAGACGCCGGTCATGATCGGGTCGCCGGGGGTCGCACGCTCGGCCGGGTTGATCACCAGGCCCCCGATCGGACGGAGCTCCGAGCCGAAGACGGGCGGGCCGCCGTCGAGCGGCTGGCCGCGGCCGTTGCACACCCTGCCGAGCCACGCCTCACCCACGGGGACGCGCATCGGGCCGCCGCCGAACGAGACGCGAATGCTGTCGAGACCGAGTCCGGTTGTTCCCTCGAAGACCTGCACCACGGCGAGCTCGCCGCTGGCCTCGAGGACGACGCCGTGGCGTGTCTCGCCCGACTCGAGGTGGATGGCGACCACCTCGTCCCATCCGACGTCCCGCACGCCCTCGATGCAGACCAGCGGGCCGTCGATCGAGGTCACCGACGAGTACTCGACGGGCGCACGCGGGCTCACGTGAGCTCCCCGAGGGCGGAGAGGACGCCCGTCGCGATCTCACCGACCGCGGCAGCGTCGTCGGGCGGCACCGTGTCTCGCGCCCGCGTCACGGGCGCGAGGTCGACCTCCTCGATCCTGGCGAACGGGACACCTCGCTCCACGAGCGCCGCGCAACGGTCGTGCACCTCGAGCACGAGGTCGAGGAGGGCCTCCTGCTTTTCCGGCGGGCAGTACGCGTCGTTGACGCTCAGGCTGCTCTGCTGCAACACGCTGTCGCGGAGCAGGCGGCCCGCCAGCATCGTCAGGCGCTCGTGGTCGGGCAGCGAGCCGGCGCCCACGAGCTGCGCGACCGACTCCAGATGGTCGGCATCGGCCAGCAGGCGCAGGGCACGGGCGCGCCGAGCAGCCCATTGTGGCTCCTGGCTGGTCGTGTGCCACTCGGCGACGCGATCGACGTCCCGCGACGAGGAGTCGCGCCAGCTCACGGCCGGGTAGTGGCGTGCGTACGCGAGATCGGCATCGAGCGACCACACGGAACGCACGAACCTGCGCGTGTGGGCTCCGACGGGCTCGGTCATGTCGCCACCGGGGGGAGAGACGGCACCGATGATCGTGACCGAAGCGTCCGCGCCCCCGGAGGTTCGCACCCGCCCCGACCGCTCGTAGAAGGCGGCGAGCGCGGAGGCGAGGCCCGCCGGATACCCCTCCTCTGCGGGAAGCTCACCCGTGCGGGAGGACACCTCCCGCAGCGCTTCGGCCCACCTGGACGTCGAGTCGGCGATCAGCACCGTGTCGTAGCCCATGTCGCGGTAGAACTCCGCCACGGTGACGCCGGTGTAGATGCTCGCCTCCCGCGCGAGCACCGGCATGTTCGACGTGTTGGCGACGAGGACCGTGCGGTCGAGGAGCGGACGGGCCGTGCGCGGGTCCTCGAGGGCGGCCATCTCCTCGAGGACGTCGGCCATCTCGTTGCCCCGCTCGCCGCAGCCGACGTAGACGATCACGTCGGCGTCGCACCACTTCGCGATCTGCTGCAGCAAGACGGTCTTGCCCGTCCCGAACCCGCCCGGCACGGCGGCGCTGCCGCCGAGAGTCACCGGGAAGAAGAGGTCGAGCGCGCGTTGGCCCGTGTGCAACGGGACGTCGGCGCGCAAGCGCTCGGCGACAGGACGCGGGCGCCGGACGGGCCACTGCGTGGCGAGGCACACGTCCTCGCCCGACACTCGGGCAACCGGGTCGGCGACGGTGTATGCGCCCGCCGGTGCGATCCATTCGAGCGTCCCCCCGAGCCCCGGCGGGACGAGAGCGCGGAACACGATCGCCTCGGTCTCCTGGACCTCGCCGACGACGGCACCGGCCGCGACCTCGTCGCCCACGGAGCCGACGGGCGTGAACGGCCAGCGACGTGCCTCGTCGAGCGTCCCCGGGCGAGCGCCGTCCGCGAGCAGGGTGTCCGCCCCCGAGAGACGCCGCAGCATCCCGTCGAAGATTCCTCCGAGCAGGCCCGGCCCGAGGGTGGCGCGCAGTGGATGGCCGGTGGCGGCAACGGGATCGCCGGGGCGGACACCGCCCGTGTACGCGTAGACCTGAACCGTCGCCCGCCCGTTCCGGAGGGAGATGACCTCGCCGGGCAGCCGCGCCTCGCCGACTTCGACGAGCTCGAGCATCTCCGGCGTGAGCCCCTCGACCTCGAGCACAGGCCCGCTGACCCGGTAGACGCTGCCAGTGGTCACGCCCAAAGCCGCTCCAGGGCAACGCCCATCTCGTCGATCGTCCGGTCGGCCATCGCCGGCAGCGTGTAGTCCACCGACGCGTCGCCACGGCGGCCGATCACCCCCCCGCGGCCCGGAAGATCGACCTCGAGCTCCGCGTCGTCGCCGAGCTGCGACCGCGCCGCGTCCGACAGGCGCTCGAGCAGCTCCGGGTAGTCGGGCCGCTCGCGGAGCTCGAGCACGGCCTCCCGCGCCCGTCGGCGCAGCTCGTCCACGAGGCCGCGCCGCGCCGCCAGCCTCGTCTCGCGCGCGCGGCGGGCAGTGGCAGCGCGACGGCGCGCTGCCTCGCGCGCGGCAGCGCGCTCGCCCTCCACCCGTGCCTCATGGGAGAGCTCGTGCGCGCCTGCCTCGGCCTCCGCGACGATGCGCTCGCACTCCGCCGTGACCTCGGACCGGCGGCGGTCGCCTGCGGCCACCGTCTCAGCGCTGAGCGCGCGCCGGAGGGGCTCGAGGTTCATGCCGGGACGACCGTCCACAGGAAGCCGCCGGCCTCGAGAGGGTCGGGGAGCGCGTCCCGAGCCTCCGTCGTCAGAAGCACGAGCGAGGCCGCGCCGGCGGCGTCGGCCCACGCCCGTCGCACGAGCGCGGGCTCCGGCGCGTCCACGACCTCGACGCCGACGAGCGCGTAGCCCGCGAGCTCGACGGCCTTTCCGATCGCGACGACTCGGCTCACGCCTTGCCGATCAGGATGATCGCGATGACGAGCCCATAGATGGCGATCCCCTCGGCAAGGCCCACGATGACGAGTGTGCGGCCGAAGATCTCGGGCTTCTCGCTGATCGCCGCCAGAGCGGCGGCGCCCGTGTAGGCGACGGCGAAGCCGGCGCCGATCGCCGCCCCCGCGACCGCGATTCCCGCGCCCAGCAGCGCGGCCCAGGAGTCGGACGTCGCCGGTGCGCTCGCGGCCTGAGCGGGCTCCACGACGCCGAGCAGGAGCAGCGCAGCGAGGCCCAGCGTCGCGACGAGCACGAGGCCGTTGACGGCGAGCAGCCGCCTGAAGCCCCGGGCCGGCGCGCGGCGCAGGGCGGCGGTGGTCACCGCGAAGACGAGCGCGAGCGCGGGCAGGGCCGAAACCAGCGTGACGATCATGGTTCCTCCTCCTGAAGGACGGTCATCCGCCACGGCGAGAACGGATGTCCTTCGCCGGTGAAGATGCGCGAGTAGAGCTCGTAGTACTCGAGGCGCAGCGCCTGCACGCCGGTGACGAGGGCCTCGAGCGCGAACGCGAGGAGATTCCCTCCGACGAACACGAGCGCGGCGGCGATGGAGCCGGCAACACCGCCCCAGAGCGCCGTGGCCCCCGCGAAGACGATCGCGCCGATGGCTGCGTGCATCAGCCCGAACGCAGCCAGGCGGGTGAACGAGACGAGATTCGAGGCGAGCCTAATCACCGCATCGACAAATTCCACGGTCGCCTGAGTGACGGCGGCCGCTCCGCGGCCCGCGTCGAGCACGAGCCCCAGTGCGAGCAGGACCAGGCCGACCGCTGCAACAATCCCGCCGACGACCGTGACGGCAGGAAGGCTTTCGTACACGCCTCCGACGGCGACGAGCCCGCCGACGAACACCAGCAGCCCCGCGACGCCGAACTGCGCGAAGAGGGCTTCGCGCAGCCCGCCGCGACGCCAGCGGTTGACGATGCCGAGGACGTAGCTCACGACGAGGAGCACCGCTCCCACGCCGAGGGCGGCGACGAGGAGCTTGATCGGCTCGTCGAGCGGGTCGAGCCACAGCGTGGGAAGGAGGCCGGTCGGCCCGAACGCCTCGCCGTAGAGGAAGCCGAAGACCACGGCGGACAGCCCGGCGGCCAGGACGATCGGCCAGAGGTGGCGGATGCCCGCGAATCGCCGCCCGCTCCATCGGCGGAGCACGAGCGCGATCAGCACGAGCATCAGCCCGTGACCCACGTCGCCGAACATCATCCCAAACATGAAGATGAACGAGACCAGCGTGAACAGCGTGGGGTCGACGTCCCGGTACGGGCTGGTTCCGTAGCTCCGCACGAGAGGCCGGAAGGGCTCCTGCACAGCCACCGGGCTGAGGAGCGTCGGCGGCTCGACCCAGGCGGGTGCCGGCAGCTCCACGACCGCCGCGTCGAGCGCCGCGAGCCCGTCGTTCAGATCCTCGATCTCGCCGCTCGGCGTCCACCCGAGCCAGGCGGTGAAGGAGCCGTGGTCGACCGCCAGGCGTGCACGGCGTTGCAGCTCGACCTCGCCCTCGAGCAGGCGCTGCCCGCCGGCCTGCTCGAGCGCAGCGAGGTCCGGCCGGTGGGCGAGGAGGGCCGGCACCTCGCCATCCTGCTGCCCCCGCCGCGAGAGGCGGCGCAGCGCCTCTGCCTCCTCCCCCTCGGGCGGCGGCAGATTGCCCACGAGCTCCACGGTGCCCCTGCGCGCGAGCTCAACGAGCGCGTCGCGCCCACGGGATCGCGGGGCGACGACGGCGACGCGGCTCATCCTCGCCGGCAGGACGACGTCAGCAGAGGGCATCGAGCACTTCCGCCGCCGGCGAGGCGCCCGACCGAGCGGCGACGGCGAGCGCAGCGTTCACCCGCATTGCGTCGAGCGCGAGAAGCGCGACGGCGCCGAGCACCACCCCGGGATCGTCGAGGCGTCGGCGGGTCATCGACTCTGCGTCGCTTCCCACCCGCCGCCACCACGTCGGCTCGGCACGCCAGAGGTCGGACGGCTCGTCGACGCCCGCGAGCGCCCACGCTGCCCGGCCGGGCAGGCGCTCGCGCAGGGCCGGGATCGTCGTCGCGTCGCGCCAGGCCTCGTCGAGCCCCAGCCGACGCGCGACCGCCGGGTCGAAGAACCGGCCCGCGACGAACATCTCCGCGGCAAGCAGGATCGCGAGCGCCCCGTCCGCCCAGGAGCCGGCCGCGGGCGCCTGCCTCGCGACCCGCCTCGCCCATGACACCCGCAGCCACAGCTGGATCTCCTGCGGCTCGTCGCTGCCCGGGTCGCCCCAGACCGAACTGCCCAGCACCCGACGTAACTCGTCCAGGCTCCCGGCGTCACCTGCCGCCTCCCAGACCGACGAGAGGACACCCAGTTCGAACGGGGGCCGCAGCTCCCCGCCCTCCAGATAGGCGATGCGGTCCTCGATGTTTGCGAGCTCGAACCACGAGGCCATGGCCCTGATACCGACCGCCGCGTCGCGCGGGAGCCAGGCGGCGAGCACGCGGCACGAGAACGCGACCGAGGTGGCGACGGCCCGCTGCGCGTCCTCGAGCCGCTGTCCCGCGCCCGCGGCGGGCGCGTACGGCGTTCCGGCGAGCACCTCCAGCGCGCGCGCCAGCGACGGTGACCGCCCGAGCTCTCGTGCGGTCTCGGCCCCGGCACGGTGCTCGAGCAGCAGGCGGGCGCGAACGCCTCCCGCGATCCACCCGGGATTCACAAGGCCCCCTCGCGCACGCGTTCGACGACCTCGGCCACGAGCTCCGGCAGGCGCTCTTCGCCGCGGCTCCGGATCGAGCTCGCGTCCGCCTCTCCCGCGGCCAGGATCTCTGCCGTCTCCACGTCGGCAACGCGCAGGCCCGCCTTCAAAGCGTCTCCCCGCTCGAAGCCCGCGCGCTGGTGCGCCTCGGCTGCGAGCGCCGCGGCCTCCTCACGCGCCTTGTGGAGCCGCTGCGCGGCCATGCGCTCGGAGCCGTCGCGGAGCGCCTGCGCCTCGCGCTCGAGCACGTCTAGGGCGGCGAAGACGGGGGCCAGCTCGACGGCCGTCTCGTCGCCGACCCGGGCGGGCATCCCCGGGGTGCGCCGAAACCGCTCGAGGAAGGCGCCGATCGGCCCGATCGGGCTTTGCCCGGCAACTGTCGATCCCGGGGCCTGCGCCATCCCTCCACGATATGCAGACCATGCGTCACGCGCCTCGGAGCGCGTTTGTACGCTTCCGACTTGCCTGTGCGGGCGATCCGGACGAGGCGAGCACGCACCATGTCGTCGCCCCAGTCCGACGAGCGTCACGCGTGTGTGGAGGTGCCGACTGCTTCCCGACCACCGATCTTCCAGGTGACAAGTCAGCCCATGCGGCTGGCCGGACTCGGCTGCCAGCCGGTGGACAGACCGATACGCCAGCCAACCGAAGAAGTTCCTGCGGCTGCTCGCCCGGCGGCCGGCGCAGCACGGTTTGCGGCCCAAGCGGGTTAGTCTGAACGCCATGGGCGTTCGACCGTGGCGACCGGCATGAACGACCCGATGCGGGACGTGACGCCGTTGCCCGACCTGTTGCACGGGCGTTCCCATACCGGCCCCGTCCGCGAGCGCCGCCCCGTCTACGTCGACCTGCTGCCGCCGTGCAACGCCGGCTGCCCGGCCGGCGAGAACATCCAGGCCTGGCTCGCGCACGCCAAGGCAGGCCGACACGAGCAAGCGTGGCGCCAGCTGGTCGCCGACAATCCGCTGCCCGCGATCCACGGGCGAGTCTGCTACCACCCGTGCGAGAGCGTGTGCAACCGCGCCGACCTCGACAGCGCCGTCTCGATTCATTCGGTCGAGCGGTTCCTCGGCGACCTCGCGCTGCAGCAAGGGTGGCTCTTCGACGACCCACCGGCCTGCAGCGGCAAACGGGTGCTAGTGGTCGGCGCCGGGCCGTGCGGTCTGTCGGCCGCCTACCACCTGAGCCGGCTCGGCCACGAGGTGGAGATCCGAGACTCGGGTGAGGAGACGGGCGGGATGATGCGGTACGGCATCCCGGCCTACCGGCTGCCCCGCGACGTGCTCACCGGCGAGCTCGACCGGATCCCGGCGCTGGGCGTGCGGGTGACCTGCGGGCACAGGGTCGAGGATCTGGTCGCCGAGCGCGACGAGGGCGCTTTCGACGCGGTCTTCGTCGCCGTCGGCGCACACCTCTCCAAGCGGGTGGACATCCCGGCCCGCGATGCAGGCCGCATCGTGGACGCGGTGTCGTTCCTGCGCAGCGTCGCCTCCGGCGAGCGGCCCGTGATCGGGCGGCGCGTGGCGGTTTACGGCGGCGGCAACACGGCGATGGACGCCGCGCGGGTCGCCCGCCGGATGGGCGCGGACGAGGCCCTGATCGTCTACCGGCGGACCCGCGAGCAGATGCCCGCCCATCTCGACGAGGCCGAGGACGCCGAGCGGGAAGGCGTGCGGATCCACTGGCTCCGGACGATCACGGCCTTCGACGGCCCCGAGCTGCAGGTGGAGCTGATGGAGCTCGACGAGTCCGGCTACCCACAGCCGACGGGCCGGTTCGAGACGCTCGCCGCCGACACGGTGATCCTGGCGCTCGGCCAGGAGTCGGACACCGCCTTCCTCCGTGTGGTCCCCGGGGTGGAACTCGAGGACGACGGGACCGTGGGGATCTCGGCGTCGCTCCAGACCGGCTGCCCGTGGATGTTCGCGGGCGGGGACATGGTGCCGAGCGACCAGACCGTGACGGTCGGCGTGGGCCACGGCAAGAAGGCCGCGCGCCACATCGACGCCTGGCTGCGCGATGCCGCGTTCGTTGGCCCGCCGAAGCACGAGCTTGCGAGCTTCGACAAGCTCCATCTCTGGTACTTCGGCGACAACGCCCGCCGGCAGCAGCAGGAGCTCCCGCCGCAGGAGCGGATCGAGGGCTTCGCCGAGGTGGTCGGCGGGCTGTCCGCCGAGGAGGCGGTCTACGAGGCGGGCCGGTGCCTGTCGTGCGGCAACTGCTTCGAGTGCGACGGGTGCCTGGGCGCCTGCCCCGAGGACGCCGTGGTCAAGCTCGGCGAGGGATACCGGTACCGGTTTGACTACGACCGTTGCACGGGCTGCGGCGCCTGCTTCGAGCAGTGCCCGGTGCATGCGATCGAGATGGTCGCGGAAGGCGACTGAGATGCGGACGACGATCGACGGCAACGAAGCGGCAGCCTCCGTCGCCTACCGGCTGAACGAGGTCTGCTGCATCTACCCGATCACGCCGTCCTCGGCGATGGCCGAGCTCGCCGACGAGTGGGCGAGCCAGGGGCGGGCGAACGTCTGGGGCACGGTGCCCGGGGTTGTCGAGATGCAGAGCGAGGGCGGTGCGGCGGGTGCCCTGCACGGGGCGCTCCAGAGCGGTGCGCTGGCGACCACGTTCACGGCGTCGCAGGGCTTGTTGCTGATGATCCCCAACCTGTACAAGATCGCGGGCGAGCTGACCTCGACGGTGCTGCACGTCGCCGCCCGGTCACTCGCGGCGCAAGGGCTGTCGATCTTCGGCGACCACTCCGACGTGATGGCGGTCCGCCAGACCGGCTTCGCGCTGCTCGCATCGGCCTCGGTTCAGGAGGCACACGACCTGGCGCTCGTGGCCCAGGCAGCGACGCTCCGGACGCGGGTGCCGTTCGTGCACTTCTTCGACGGGTTCCGGACGTCGCACGAGCTCAACACGATCGAGCTGCTCTCCGACGACGACCTGCGCGCGCTGGTGCCCGAGGAGCTTGTGTGGGCGCATCGCGGGCGGGCGCTGTCGCCGGAGCGGCCGTTCATCCGCGGTACGGCGCAGAACCCGGACGTCTACTTCCAGGCGCGCGAGACGGTCAATCCCTTCTACGCCCGCGTCCCCGACGCCGTGGAAGACGCAATGGCGCTCCTCGCCGAGCGCACCGGCCGCGGCTACCACGTCGTCGACTACTTCGGCGACCCGGAGGCCGAGCGCGTGCTCGTGGTGATGGGGTCGGGCGGGGAGACGGTGCAGGAGACCGTGGCGGCGCTCACCGCGCGGGGCGAGCGTGTCGGCGTGGCGCAGGTCCGGCTCTACCGGCCGTTTCCGGCGCAGGCGTTGGTCGAGGCGCTGCCTGCGACCGTGCACCACATCGCTGTCCTCGATCGGACGAAGGAACCCGGTTCGATGGGCGAGCCGCTCTTCCTCGACACGGTCGCGGCACTGAGCGAATCGTTCGCGGACGGCGAGCGGACGGTGATGCCGCGCGTCGTCGGCGGCCGCTACGGGCTGTCCTCGAAGGAGTTCACGCCGGGCATGGTTGCGGGCGTGGTCGCCGAGTTGGCAGGAGATCGGCCGCGACGCCGGTTCACGATCGGCATCAAGGACGACGTCTCCGGCTCGAGCCTGGACTACGACGCGTCGCTGGACATCGAGCCGCCCGAGACGGTGCGTGCGATCTTCTTCGGCCTGGGCTCGGACGGGACGGTCGGCGCGAACAAGAACACGATCAAGATCCTCGGGGACGAGGGGCTGCATGCCCAGGGCTACTTCGTCTACGACTCGAAGAAGTCCGGCTCGCAGACGGTCTCGCATCTCCGCTTCGGGCCGAAGCCGATCCGGGCGCCCTACCTCGTGCAGCGGGCGGGCTTCGTCGGCTGCCACCAGTTCGGGCTGCTCGACCGGGTCGACGTGCTCGGGCCCGCGGCGGACGGCGCGACGCTGCTGCTCAACTGCTCGCTCCCGCCGGACGAGGTGTGGGACGCGCTGTCGCGCCCGGTGCAGGAGCAGGTCCTCGCCAAGCACGTCGACGTGTACGCGATCGACGCCAACCGGATCGCGCGCGACGTCGGCCTCGCCGGCCGGACGAACATCGTGCTGCAGACGTGCTTCTTCGCTCTCTCGGGAGTCCTCACGCGCGAGGAGGCGATCGAGCGGATCAAAGCGGCGGTCGCCAAGACGTACGGTCGCCGCGGCGGGGAGGTGGTCGCGCGCAACCAGGCGGCCGTCGACCGAGCACTCGACGGTCTCCACCGGGTCGAGGTGCCCGAACGGGCGACGGCGACGCGCGGGCTGCCCCCGGTCGTGCCCGCGCACGCGCCCGAGTTCGTTCGCACCGTCACGGCGGAGATGCTGGCCGGCCGGGGCGACGACCTGCCGGTCAGCGCGTTGCCGGTGGACGGCACGTATCCGAGCGGGACGGCGGCCTACGAGAAGCGCAACATCTCCGAGTTGGTCGCGGTCTGGGACTCCGACCTCTGTATCCAGTGCGGCAACTGCGGTTTCGTCTGCCCGCACAGCGTTATCCGGTCGACGTACTACGACCAGGCTCACCTGGACGGCGCGCCGGACGGGTTCCGGTCGGCTCCGCTCGAGGCTGTCGGCCTGCCCGACGCGCGGTACACGCTGCAGGTCTACGTCGAGGACTGCACCGGCTGCGGGCTGTGCGTCGAGGCGTGCCCGGCGGTCGCGCCGGGCGACCCTGTCGTCAAGGCGATCAACCTTGCGGACCGTGAGCCGCTGGTCGCCGCCGAGCGGGACAACATCGCGTTCTTCGAGACGCTGCCGCCGAGCGACCGGTCGCGGGTCGACTTCGGCACGGTGCGCGGCACCCAGTTCCTGGAGCCGCTGTTCGAGTTCTCCGGCGCCTGCGCGGGCTGTGGCGAGACGCCGTACCTGAAGCTGCTCTCGCAGCTGTTCGGCGACCGGCTGATGGTCGCGAACGCAACCGGCTGCTCGTCGATCTACGGCGGGAACCTGCCGACCACGCCGTGGACGACCGACGCGGACGGTCGCGGGCCCGCCTGGTCGAACTCCCTCTTCGAGGACAACGCCGAGTTCGGGCTCGGCTTCCGGCTCGCCGCCGACCGTCACACCGAGCTGGCCCGCCGTCGCCTCGCCGAGTTGCGCGAGGCGGTCGGTCCCGAGCTGGTGGACGAGATCCTGACTGCGCCGCAGCTGCGCGAGTCGGAGCTGCGAGCGCAGCGCGAGCGTGTCGGCGAGCTGAAGCGGCGGCTCGACGGGTTGGACGGTGCGGCCGTCGCCGACCTGCAGAGCGTCGTCGATCTCCTGGTCCGGCGCAGCGTCTGGATCGTCGGCGGCGACGGTTGGGCCTACGACATCGGCTCCGGCGGGCTCGACCACGTCCTCGCGAGCGGGCGCGACGTCAACGTGCTGGTGCTCGACACCGAGGTCTACTCCAACACCGGTGGCCAGATGTCGAAGGCGACCCCGCTCGGCGCGGTCGCCAAGTTCGCCGCTGCGGGCAAGACCGTGCCCAAGAAGGACCTGGCCCTGCAGGCGATCGCGTACGGCAACGTCTACGTCGCCCGGGTCGCGATGGGCGCCGATCCCCAGCAGACACTGAACGCGTTACGGGAGGCGGAGGCGTACGACGGTCCGTCGCTGGTGCTCGCGTACAGCCACTGCATCGCGCACGGGATCGAGATGCGAAACGGGCTCGACCAGCAATACCGCGCCGTCGCCAGCGGCTACTGGCCGCTGATTCGCTACGACCCGGTGCTCCGGGCGGCCGGCGGCAACCCGTTCCTGCTCGACTCGCAGCGGCCACGCATCCCGCTCGCGGACTACACGAATCGGGAGTTGCGCTATCGCACGCTGACGAACACCGATCCGGCCGAAGCCGAACGCCTGCACGGGCTGGCCGAGCAAGCGGTCGATCAGCGCTGGGACGTGTACGAGGAGATGGCGACCCGCGGCGCCCAGCGGTTCGCCGCCGATTCGCGTAGGGACCGCCGATGAACCTCTCGACCCGCTACATGGGCCTCACGCTACGCAACCCGATCGTCGCGTCGGCGTCCCCGCTCTCGCAGACCGTGGATGGCGTGCGGCGGCTCGCGGATGCCGGCGTCGGCGCGGTCGTCCTCTACTCGCTCTTCGAGGAGCAACTGCGGCGCGAGGCGGCCGAGAACGCGCGGCTGATCGACGCGGGCACCGAGAGCTTCGCCGAGTCGCTCTCCTACTTCCCGGCCACCGCCGAGGAGGAGACGGGCCCACGGCGCTATCTGAGCCTGCTCGAGCGCGCCTCCGCTGCCGTCGAGATCCCCGTGATCGGCAGTCTCAACGGCGTCACGCCCAGCGGTTGGACCGACTACGCGCGGGCGATGCAGGAGGCCGGAGCCGCCGCGATCGAGCTGAACATCTACTACCTGCCCGGCGACCCGCGCATCTCGGGCCGCGACGTCGAGCAGCGGCATCTCGACATCCTGACGCGGGTCAGGGAAGGGGTCAGCGTGCCGGTGGCGGTCAAGCTGAGCCCGTACTTCAGCTCGACCGGCGAGATCTCGCTGCGGCTGGACGAGGCGGGCGCGGACGCGCTTGTTCTGTTCAACCGCTTCCTGCAACCCGACATCGACCCTGACACCCTCACCGTAGTGCCGCACGTCGGTCTCTCGAGCCCGGGCGAGGCCCGGCTGCCGCGCACCTGGATCGCGCTCCTGCACGGCCGGGTGCGCGCGTCGCTCGCCGCGACCACCGGCGTCGAGACCCCGGCCGACGTGGCCAAGTACCTGCTCGCCGGGGCGGACGTCGTGATGACCGCCTCTGCGCTGCTACGGCACGGGCCCGAGCACGCAACCGTGCTGATCGACGGCCTGGAGGAATGGATGGCACGCAAGGGATTCGCGGCCGTCGACGACCTGCGCGGGATGCTCGCCGTGCCGCGTGGCGCGGACCAGGCGGTCTACGAGCGGGCGGGCTACGTCGGCGCGCTGCGAGAGGCCAACAGCGAGACGAACGGGCCTTGGTGAGCAGCCGCCGAATCAGCGAAATCCCTGATGCCGCGACGCACGCCCGGCGGCAACATTGCAACTGCGCTAAGTCCGGATCGCGAGTAGGACGAAGCCCCACCGACAAGGTCGTAGGAAGAACCCACCGAACACCTTCTCGATGAGGTAGACGAAAGCGACACCGACTCAACGAAGGTCACGAGAAGGGCCCGTGCAGACGGGCCCTTCCCCGTTCCCGAATCCAAGGATGGTGCGGCTCGGAGATCGCGTTGACGACCCAGTATTCCCTTGGAACCGGCTAAGCGCCGGCTGGCCGGTAGTCTCGGGGTCGGCGTCTGAGAGACGTCTTCTCGGGTAAGAAATCCCTGGAGAGGAGCGCCGCGTTTGGCTTGAACACGCGCCTGAACCGGCGTTCCGTAACAAAGCGGCGGACTTCTAATCCGCGGGTCGCAGGTTCGAATCCTGCCGGGCGCATTAAGCGGCCTTGGCCATGCGGAAACGGCTTGAAACCGTGGGTCATCTCTGCGATTTGTGCCAGTTCGGCGCAAGCGTGCATACATCGGTGCATACATCGGATCTCGCCTAACCCGCCCATCAGCGACGGCCGCAACGAGGCCGACTTGCAGTTTCGCCCCGATCGACCGCGCTATCCTCCGGGCCATGGCGACCCCGCAGAAGACGACGGACGACCGGGACTTCATCTCGCAGATCGCAGATAAAGGCGAGGACACACTCCGACAGATCGTGGACCGACCGCGGCGGATGGTGGACGGGGCGATTCACGGGCTGGAAGACCGCCTCCACGACATCGCGGTGAGGCTGCGCGCTATCGATCCGCTCGAACGCCGTGTTGCCGCGATCGAAATGCGTCTCGACGCGCTTGAGAAGCCGACGAAGGCTGCCACTCGCAAGTCGCCCACACATGCCAAGCCCGCGACCGCCGCTGCGCCACCCACGGCAGTGGCGACCGAGCCGGGGCAATCGGGTGGCGCAAGCGACAACGTCGCTGGCCAGCGCGAACGAGATGAGGCCCCGGCGGCGGCTTCCCCTCCGACCGCCTGAAGCGTCTATGCCGCCGCGGGCTGCCGGTCCACCAAGATCCCCCAAGGTGATTGACCGGCAGACCCCGCGGCCTTGGAGCGCGTCGCACATGCTCCAGGGACGAGCGTAGGCGCCGACCGTGCCACGCTCTTCGCCTCTTCGGCTAGACCGCGACTAGACCTTGGCCAGGTTCACCTTTCGATCCGCTCCCGGCGCCGGCGCATTGCCTCGATCTCGGACTCGCTCCGCCAGTAGGCCGGGTTCTTCACCTTGACCCAGCCCCGATGACCTGACCCGTAGACGCCGTCGCGGCGCTTCGCGACGATCCCCTCCAGGTCATACTCGACCACCGCGGTGAACAGCGCGTCGCCGTCGTCGAACACGTCGGCGAGCCGGGCGCAACCGCGCTCTCTCCAGATGCCTTCCAGAAGTGCGCGCCGCTGACTCCAGGGATTGCGACGACGAGTGGCCAGTGGTGCGCCGGCGTCGTTGAATGCGACCAGTTCGCCGTCGAGCACCAGGCAGGACGGGAGCTCGCGCAGTTCCGGTACCCCGACGCTTCTACAGGAGCACGTCTGGCTTAAGCGCGACGGGCTCTAGTGGTCACAAGACGAAGAAGGCCCGCAAGCTGCCGAAGGAAGCGAAGCCGCACGTCCCGCCGCCGCTCGCCGAGCACATCGAGCGGGTGGCCGAGATCATGCCGCGCCGCCATGTGCTGCCGCTGCTGATCATCGACGAGTGCGGCCCGCGTGTGAACGAGCTCGCGACCGCCGCCGTCGGCGACCTCGACGAGCACCGTCGCGCGATCCGTGTCCGCTGGACGCACGAGAAGAACGAGCGATACCGGCTGCTGGAGCTCCCCGACGATCTCTTCGAGGCGCTCCTCGCGACCCTGCCGCCGCGCGAGGACCGCGACCTCGACGCGCCGCTGTTCCCCGACCTGACCGACGCCCGGCTGCGGACGGCGATCAACAAGGCGTGCGTCGCGACCGGCACGCCGCGCTTCTCGCCTCACGGGCTGCGACGCCGACGCGGCTCGCTCTACTACAAGCGGACGGGCTCGCTCGCCGAGGTCGCGACTCTGCTCGGCGACTCGAAGCGCGTCGCTGCCGACCACTACGTCTACGCGCTGACGGACTATCGCGAGGTGGACCGCACGATCGCGCTCATACGCGCGGGCGCCGGAGGTGCTGCATAGTGCTCCCACCTACAAGGAGGCTGGAGTGGTCGTCGCGGCGAACGGTTGGTGGCTCGGCTCGATCTTGTTCTTCATCATTTGGATTGCGATCGCGTTCTGGCCCGCCAGGGTTGCGAGCCGGAAGGGACACAGCTTCCTTCTCTACTTTCTCCTCAGTCTTGTGTTCTTCCCGCTCTCGTTGATCCTCGCGTACGTCGTGTCGGATAGACGAGCAGCTGGCGCGTACTGACCTCGACCTCGTTGTCTCTGCCGCGGCCAATAACGTGCGGTGGCGTGCATACGCCGGTGCATACATCGGCGCGCAAAAAGTGCCCATTTGCAGGGGGCTCCGATTCCTGCCGGGCGCATAGAGAGCCAGGTTCTGCCACGTCGTGACAGACGACGCCAGGAACCGCCACCGGCCCGATGGATACAGCAGTCGCGGCGGGTTCGGCCGCCCGAACCGTAGGAGCGACGCGGAAGCCGGCGAGGCCGTTTCCGGGCCTCCCTGCCACGAATGTGTGCCACGCCGGGACCGTTGCACGGGACCGGCGCGAAGTCGGTCGATGCACGGCACCATGTGATCGCGGTTGGGGCTACTCCCTCGCCACCAGGCCCCGGACGTTGCGTCGTCGCGGGGGCGATCTCGTACCCGAGCGGCCGCCGGGCGGGATAACTGCGGCCAGTACCCCGCCCGTGGCGACCGTTGAAGGCGGGGCGGCCGGCAAAGGGGGAGGGAGCCGGCATCGACACCCGCTGCTGGTGTGTTCGGCCTTTGGTTTCAGGAACCTCCTCCTGTTGCCAGTGACCCATCAGCCGTGCTCAGCGACAGGTTGGGGCACTGCTCATGACGGCGTCGAGATGGTCGCGTGAAGGCCCCCGCGTATGAGGATCGGTCGTCTCAGTTGGTTGTTCCCACCTGGCGGGAGTCAAGGCGGTGGCGCTGACGCGCGTCCGATCGCCGGTACTACTCGACGATCAGCCGCCTGACGGCGAGCAGCGCGAGCGACGCGGCCACCACGAGCGCCACCCGCTCGAAGGGACCGGAGATCCGCTTGAACTCGGCGCCTCCGTGGCTCACCTCGATGTACCCCACTGGACTCACGATCGCGCCGCCGCCGCCTCCACCACCAGACCCGTCCGCGCTGCCATGCGCTCCAGCACCGCCACCGCCGCCGAAACCGAAGCGTGCCTTCGCGACCGGGATCACGGTGATCCCTTCGCGCTCCACAGGCTCGCCGAAGACGGCCGAGACGGTCGCACCCTGGCCTACCGTTTGGCCGATGCGTTGGAGCACCGCGTCGGCGAGTGCTCCCTGTTGGCTAGGTGCCGCCACTATGACCTCCCTCTCGCTTTGGTTCATTGTCGCGCGCGGCCGAGGTGGGAGGTCGGGCGCTGCACCGTTTGCCAACTGGCCGAACCCCGAGGTGCCGCGTGTCGCGGCCGGCATGTACACGAAACGAGCCGCCGAGTCCGAAGGGCCTGTCGTTCGCGTGTCGGAGGCTCGAATCCCCCCGGGGCGCGTCCGGCGGCTATCCGCGCCGCAGGGCGTCGGCGAACCCGACGTTCGGCGCGTGGACGTTCAGGAGGCGGAGCTCTGTGCTCCCGGCGTTCGAGAAGCCGTGGACGACCCCGGGTGGTGCAGCCACGAAGCTCCCGGCCTCCGCCCGGAGCACCTCGTCTCCGACCACGAACTCGGCCTCGCCTGCGATCACGAAGAACGCGTCGACGAAGTCGTCGTGGACATGCGGCTCGACACCCTCGAAGCCGGGGCCGAAGCGCAGCTCGATGACCTCGAGCTGTGGCAGCTCGGCGAGGATCCGGTGGTGGCGCTCCGTGCGCTCGACGTGCTCGCCGCCTTCGGGCCCCAGGGCGACGACGCCGTCCACGACGAGAGTATGCCCGGTGCGACCGCGCGAGCTCGTCGCAGGTCTACGCGGCGCGGTTCACGGTGCCGTCCAGCCAGCGAAGGATCGGCTCGAGCACGTCGCGGCTGTTGCGCTCGAGCATCATCAGGTGCCCGTTCCCGTGTACGCCGTGCTCGGCGAGCGCGATCCGGTCGACCCGACAGCCGGCGTGCTCCAGGAATGCCGCCGTGGCGGGGCAGGACTCGGCGAACGACGACGCCTCGGCCTCGACGATCGCGATCGGGATCCCGGCGAGCGCCGGGAGCAGTTGCTCAGGCTCCGCCTGGACGGTCGACGCCCCCGCAGCCGTCCTGAGCACCTCGTCGGGACGACGCGGCAGGAGGGTCGAAGGTCATCGGTGCGGCGGTGAGACCCCAGTCGAGCGGGAAGTCGCCGTCGGCGCGAAACGGGGGACCGAGCGGCTCGAGGGAGACGATCGCCTAGACGAGCGACGGGCGCGCGTCGGCCGTCAGCCAGCCCATCGGGGCGCCGGCCGAGGCGGTCATCAGGATCGCCGACCCGATCTCGTCGAGCAACGCCGCGCCGCGCTCGCGCTCCACGGCGTGTGCGGCGGACAGATCCGCGAGCATCGGTCCGGTCCCGGCGGCGAAGTGCCGCACGCACGGATCGTCCGGGTCGCCGCTCCCCGGCCACTGGGTGTGGAGATGTGCGGTGGGGTGCGCGCCCGGCGAGCCGGCGGCGTTCGTGAAGAGCCGGGAGACGAGCTCGATCGAGAGCGGGCTGCCCATCGGCCCGAGCACATCCGGGTGGAAGGGGGAGCGGCCGTGCCCGGGGCGGTCGACGACGTACACCGCGTATCCCTCCTGGAGCAGGAAGGTCGCCCACCCCGGACGGCCGTCCGGGGTGCCGAGCCAATCCGTGCCCTGGCCGCCGCCCCCGTGGACGAGCACGATCGGGTAGGGCTTGGTCACGGTCGCCGGAGCCTCCCACTGCACGAACATCTGCCCGCGCGGAACGGTTCCCTGCGGCAGCGAGACGGTGTCGTCGCCGACCCAGAACACGCCGCGGCGGGAGGTGACGAGCTCGCCCTCGAGATGCCGCGGTCTACCCATCCGCCTCTGGCCCTAGACCGCGAGAGACGCTTGCTCGAGCCGGGGCTTCACCTCCGCGGCGAAGAGCTCGAGCGTGTGCTTCGCTTCGTCGAAGGTCATGTCGCCGGCCGGGAGCTGCAGCGCGACGTAGTCGATCAGGCCCGGCTCGAGAAACGCGGCCCAGCGCTCGGCGATCTGATCGGCCGTTCCGGCTCCGAGGCTGATCGCGTCTTCGATGTGGGCGAGGATCGAGCGCAGCGGGGCCTGGGCGGCCTCGCACTCCTCCTCCGAGAGGATGAGACGGTCATGGCGATGGACGCTGGTCGTGCGGCGGACGAGCCCTTCCATCGCACGGCGGGCGATCTCGAGCGCCTGGTCCTCGGGCCCGATCGCCACCAGCATCGTGCAGCCCACGCGCGGGCGCGCGTTCGGCCCGTCGACTCGCAGGGCGTCGCCCTCGTGCTCGTGCCAGGAGTCGACGTAGAGGTCGTACGTGCGCTGGTCGATCGGACCGGCGGACATCAGGCTCATGCCGTAGCGGCCGGCGACCACGGGATTGCCCGGATACCAGAACGGGATCGGATCCTGCAGCGGCTTCGTCGCGAGCGGAACCGTCGGGAAGTCCCAGAACGCGCTGTCCTCGCTCGAGATCTCGCCGGTCGCGAGCGCGCGGCAGATGATCCCGAGCGAGTCCTCGAAGCGCTCCCGGGACTCCGTCCACCGGCTGCCGAACCAGGCGTGCTCGATCGGCGCGACCCCGCGGCCGACGCCGAAGTCGAGCCGACCGCCCGTGAGCTGATCGGCGACGCACATGTCCTCGAGGATCCGCACGGGGTGGTGGAGTGGAAGGAGCTTCACCATCGGCCCGAGGCGTATGTGCTCGGTCACCTGCGCCGCGGCGCAGATGAACAGCTCCTGATTGGGCGCGAGGCAGAGGTCGGAACCGTGGTGCTCGGCGAGGTGGTAGGCCGAGAACCCGTTCTCGTCGGCCAGACGGACGAGCTCGAGCCGATCCCGGAGCAGGCGGTCCGTCGAGGTGCCCGGGATTCCCTCGATGTGATCGAAGATGCCGAAGGTCGTGGGCACGCAAACCGTCCTTTCGGTCCCGGCGTCGCGGACGAGCGGCGTCCATCGCGAGGTCGGCGTTACCCTACGCGGCTTCGACGCCGCGCCGCCTCGGCGGCTCAGTCCGCCGGCGGGATGGCGTGGTTCGCCACGAACATCCCTTGCGGGTCGTATCTCGCCCGGAGCTCGCGCAGTCGCTGGTACGACGCCTCCGGGAACAGCAACCGGGCATCGACAGGGGACTCCACGAAGTTCAGGTACCTGCGTCCGCTGTCCCAGTCGGAGAAGCGCTCGAGCAGATGCTCCACGCTTCGCTCGACGGCCGCCTTCATGTCGGCGTCGGCGGCGAGGCCGAACGTGAACAGGATGAACGGCTGCTCGATCGTGGGAAGGCAGCCGTGCCGTTCCGGAACCGTCCGGACGGCGCCACCCAGGTGCCGCACCTCGCAGTGGAGGAGCGGAGAGCCGACGAAGCACTCCACCGCCGTGTCGATCGCCGCGGGCGGAAGGTCGTCGAGCAGGATCCCGTCGCCGGCGTAGGGGAGCGGGAAGTCGGGATCCATGTTCACGAGGCTCAGGTCCCCGGTCGGCATCAGCGCGACCGTGTCGAGCTCCGGCCCGAGGTCCCGGAGGGGTCGCGCCAGCTCGGCGCCGTCTCGCTCCGAGCCGATGAACGCAAGCTCGACGAGCACGAACGAGCGGCCGCGAAGGTGATCCGGGAGGAAGTCGACGTCGGGGAGCTGGAGCATCCTGCCGATCGACTCGCATTCGTCCGGGACCGTGTCGACCCACCTGCGCCAGGCGTTCAGGACGTCGGTCGCGCGCTCGATCGGCCAGAAGAGGCAGCCGGCGTAGATCTCGGAGTGCGGGTACAGGGCGAGCTCCAGCGCGGTCACGGCTCCGAAGTTGCCGCCGCCCCCGCGGATCGCCCAGAAGAGGTCCGGCTCGTGATCCTCGTCGACGCGGACGTGCCGCCCGTCGCAGGTCACGAGCTCTGCCGCGAGCACGCTGTTCGCCGCGAGGCCGTATCGTCGGATCATCCAGCTGAAGCCTCCGCCGAGCGTGTACCCGAGGACACCGGTGTCCGGTGAGGTGCCCGCGAGGTAGCACAGTCCGTGCTCGGCCGCTGCCTGTGCGAGGGGCTTCCCGAGGACACCCGCCTCGACACGCGCACGCCTCGCCGTCGCGTCGATCTCGATCCCACGCATTCGCTCCGTCTTCAGGAGCAGCGTGTCCTCCGCCCAGTCGATCGGGCCCGAGTTGTGCCCCCCGGCGTTGAAGGCGATCCGTAGACCGCTGACCGAGGCGAACTCGACCGTCGCGACGACGTCGTCGACCGACTCCGGGTACACGACGGCGACCGGCCGCTGATCGACTGCCAGGTTCCACGCCTGACGCGCCTGGTCCCAGCCCTCGTCGTCCGGGTGAACGACGTCGCCCGCGACAGCGGCGCCGAGCGCGCGCAGATCGAAGGCCGCGGGCTCGGTCGCCATCGCGCAAGCCTACTCGGGTGAAGCTGCACGAGCCGGGCGCACGACGCTCGGCCGCCCCTCGCCGCGGCGCGCCGCTCCGGCGCGCGTCTGGTATCCGTCCAGGCGTGCAGGTCGTCGGGATCGTCTCGGCCGGGGCAATGGGCAGCGCGCTCGGAGCGCGGCTGCGGGACGGCGGCGCGCGGGTGGTCGTCGCCCTCGACGGACGCAGCGAACGGACGCGGGCGCTCGCAGCGGACGGCGGGCTCGAGGACGTCGGCTCGCTCGCGTCGCTCGTCGGCGAGGCCGACGTCGTCCTCTCCGTCGTGCCGCCCGGCGCCGCGGTCGACGTCGCGACGCGGATCGCCGCCTGTGCCGGCTCGGCGCAGCCGCTGGTCGCCGACCTCAACGCCGTGGCGCCGTCGACCGCCCTCGGCATCGAGGCGGCGCTCGCCGGATCGGGGCTCGACCTGGTCGACGGCTCGATCTCCGGCCCGCCGCCGCGCGCTCCGGGCACGACCCGCGTCTACCTCTCGGGCCCGCGGGCAGCCGAGGTGGCGGCGCTTCCGCTGAATGGTGTCGACCGCGTCGTCGTGTCGGAGGTCGTCGGCGCAGCCTCGGCGGTGAAGATGTGCACCGCGTCGGTCTACAAGGGACGCGTCGCGGTCCTTGCCCAGGCCCTCCGCGCGGCGCACGCGCACGGCGTCCTCGAGCATGTGCTCGGCGACCTCGCGGAGACGGGCGCCGCCGATCCGGCGCACGCGGGTGCGACGGTCGGCCGGGCGTCGGCCAAGGCGTGGCGCTACGTCGCCGAGATGGAGGAGATCGCCGCGACCCAGGAGGCCGCCGGCCTCACGCCCGAGCTCTTCCGCGCGTTCGCTGCCGTCTACACGGAGCTCGCAGACCGAGCCGTCGCTCATGCGCCGGAGGACGTCGAGGAGAACGCGGATCTCTCGTCCGTCCTCGCCCGGCTCTCAGACGCCGTGTGACGGCGCACCCTCGTCGGTGACGAGGGGGAATCCCGGCGTCCGCACCGACCGCCCGTCGTCGAGGATCGTCAGCGCCTCGTACCCCGAGAGGCGGGCCGTCCAAGCGGGGCCGTCGCGGCCCATGGCGAACGCAGCCGTCGCGAACGCGTCCGCAGCGGCGAGGTCGGGCCCCGTGACGGTCACCGAGAGGACGCCGTCCGGCGGGCGGCCGCTGTGCGGGTCGACGACGTGCGCCCCACGCGCGTATGCGCCGGACGTCGCAACGGCGAGGTCGTCGCCGACGACGACGCCGACGACGGCGAGCGGATCGCTCGGGTCGCGGATCCCGACCCGCCACACCGGCTCCGGGAGCGCCCCTCCTCTCAGCCGGATGTCGCCCCCGGCGTTGATCGCGTAGTTGCGGAGGCCGAGCTCGTCCGCGATCCCCGCGCCACGGTCGACCGACCAGCCCTTGACAAGGCCTGACGGGTCGACCCCGTCCCCGGCGGCGTGAGCGTCGAAGAACCCGTCCGTCAGGCTGCGGAGCTCGTCGCAGCGGGCGAGGATCGCCTGGACGACGGGCTCGGAGTCGGCAAGGGCGAGCTCGCCGCGGTTCATTCGGCTGACCGTGCTCTCCGGGATGAACGGGCTGAATGTCCGATCGACGAGCCGGAACCAGTCGAAGAGCGGCTCGAGCGCCGCCGGGTCGTCGGCGTCGCGCGCGTCGACGACGATCGGCATCCCCATCACGTGCTCGACGCGCGTGACGCCTCGCCGAGTCGAGGAAGCGACGGCCACGCCTACCACGCTCGCGCGGCCAGGATCGCGGCCTGCAGCGACTGGGCGTAGCCCTCGCTCGTGTCGGTCGCCCCCGAGACGAGGTCGATCGCGGTGCTCTGCATCTGGATCGTCTCCGCGATCAGGGTCGGCAACGCCCGCTGGCTGATGAAGACCGAGCGATCGGTGTGGTCGGGGTAGACCGGGACCGTGACCGACGTGATCCGCCGCTTGACCGTCTTCTTCTTCGTCGTGAGGTTGGTCGTGGTCGTCTTCCTCACGACGATGGTGACCTGGACGTCCCCCCAGCGGCCGGCGGTACCGGGCGAACCGGTGAACGACTTGGTCGCGGTGACGACCTTCACTTTCGCCTTGGCGGTCGTCGCCTTCTGGGCGGTCGCCGCTCCCCAGGCGTTCACGCCCGGGAGGGCAAGGGTCGCCGTACCGAGGAGGGCGGTAATCGCTCGTCGCATGGTGGTCTCCTTCTCTAGGTGAGGGCGAAGCGCTCGAGGTGGATGTGACGGCGGGGGACGCCCGCGGCGCGCAGTCGGCGGCGGAGGGCATCGGTCATCGCCGGAGGGCCGCAGAGGAAGACGTCGCGCTCGGGAGCGTCGGGCACGAGTTCCCGCAGATGCTCGGGCGAGAGCAGCCGCTGCCCCTCTCCCGTGTGGTCGCCGACCACGTAGTGGACCGTGATGCCGTCGCGCTCGGCGAGCGCGTCCAGCTCCGGGCGGAGGACGAGATCCTCGTCGCGGAGCGCCCGGTAGACGAGGACGATGTCCCCGCGCATGCGCTCGACGAGCGAGCGGATCGGCGTGATCCCGATGCCGCCCGCGACGAGCAGCACCTTGTCGCGCCGGCGTCTCGCAGACTCGGTGAAGACGCCGAACGGCCCCTCGGCGAGCACACGCGTCCCGGGTCGTATGCCGGCGAGGCTGGCGCTGTGGTCGCCGAGCGCCTTCACCGTGATCCGCAGCGAGCGGCCGTCCGGCGCGGCCGACAGCGAGAACGGGTGCGCCGACCAGATGCGGCGGCGGTCGAGGAACCGCCAGAGGAAGAACTGTCCGGGCTCGGCCCGCAGCCGGTCGAGCTTGCGCCCCACGATGTGCAGCGACACCACGTCGGACCCCTCGGCGACGACGTCCGCGACCCGGAGCCGGTGGCGAAGCGTCTGGGCGAGGGGAACGCCGATCCGGAAGACGACCAGGATCGCGATCGTCGCGAGGTAGAGCCCGCGCCAGTAGTCGGCCGCCTTGGGGTCGAGGACGAGCTCGTTGCCGGTCGGGATCTCGTGGAACCACGAAAGGGCGATCCCGGCATACGCGAGCAGGTGCACCGCGTACCACCACTCGTAGCTGAGACGTCGGCGGACGATCACGACCGAGGTCGCGACCACGGCGAGGAGCATCGCGGTACCGATCGTCGCGGTGATCATGCCGGGGTAGACGCCGCCCCCGAGCATCGTCGAGACCTCGTTGCCAACGCTGATCCTGTCCATCAGCGCGTAGCCCCACACCGTGAGGACGACGTGCGCGACGACCAGGTCGATGCAGGCATGGCCGTTCCAGCGATGCCAGACGGCGAGCCGGTCGAGCCCCACCGCGCGCTCGAGCGCCGGGAGCCGTGCCAGGAGGATCACCTGGAGCAGCGCCAGGTAGGCCGCGAGGAGCCCCGTGAGCCGTCCGAGGCTCGTGAGCGCCTCGCCGGCGGTTGCGGGCTGGAGGTTGCCACCGTGCACCCACAGCCAGACGATGACGGCGGCGTTGCCCGCGACGACGACGTAGACGGCCACGGCCGCCGCCTGCCGTCCGAGTGACGGCGACCGGCGGGCGGACCGCGTCGATGAGTCGATCGCCACCACGTCGTCCATGCAGATCCACCGTAGGCGGCGTCCTTTGGAGTTCCCTGTGAGGCGGCTGAGAACGCCCTCGGCCTCGGCCGCAGCGGCCGTGTCAGCGCGGGAGACGAAGACCGAGTCGCCGCGGAAGGCCGGCGACGAAGCGGGTCGTGTGGCCCGGCCTGCGCCCGGCATCCTCGGACCGGTCCGCGCGGACGAGCGCCGCGCGGATCAGTGAGCCGCCGGCCCAGCGGAGCGGCTCGGGCGGCATCAGCTTCCGCTCGGGGTCGACGAGCGCGAGGCGGGTCAGCTCGTCGCGGCGGTCGAGCGCGAGGCGGGCGAGGATCTCTCCTCCGAGGTACGCCGGGCCGACGCCGTTCCCCGTGAAGCCGAAGCCGTGGTGGAGAGCGCCCCGGCTGCCGAAGATCGGCAGATGGGTCGGGGAGACGTCGATCGGCCCGCCCCAGGCGTGCGTGATCCTCCTCCCGCGGAGCTGCGGGAAGAAGCGGAGCAGGTCGTCGCGGGCGGTGCGGACGGCATCGCGGTCGACCTCGAGCCGACCGAGCCGACGCCCTCCGAAGCCCATCCGGCCGCCGCCCCAGCCGAACGCGATCCGGCCGTCGCGCGTCGTCCGCAGGTAGTGGAGGAGCGTGCGCCCGTCCGCGATCGGCTCCCCGCCCGTCCACCCGAGCTCGTCGAGCACGTCGGGCACCGGCTCGGTGAGGACGATATGGCTGGACGCGACCGCATGGGCCAGCCGAAAGCCCGGGAAGCCCGCCGTCGCGCTGTTCACGGCGAGCACGGCCGAGCCGGAGCGCACGCGGCCGTGGGGGGTCGTCACACATCCGTCGCGCCGGAGCCGGCGGACCGGCGTCCGCTCGTGGAGACGGACGCCCGCCTCGATCACCTTCGCCCGGAGGGCGAGCGCGAGCCGTGCGGGCTGGACGGTCGCCGAGGTGCGAAGGATCGCGCCGCCGAGAAAGCCCGCGTCGCAGCGCGCGCGGAGCTCGGCTGCCGTGAGCGAGCGCACCTCCTCCGGCTCGCCGACCGCCTCGCACGCCGCGATCGCGTCGGCGCTCGCGTCGAGCTGCGCCGGATGCGTCGCGACGACGAGCGTCGGCGCGGCGCGGTACCAGGCGTCGACGCCCTCGCGGTCGCACCACTCGCCGATTCCGCGCACACCGCGCTCGGACGCGCGCGCGACGTCGACCGCACGGCGTGTCGCCGACACGTTCCCGCAGGGTCGGCAGGTCGTCCCACAGCGTCGAGACGAACCCGCCGTTGCGGCCGCTCGGCCCGTGCCCCGCGAGCCCCGACTCGAGGACGACCACGTCGCAGGCCGGTTCGAGCGCCTTCAGCTGCCACGCCGTCCAGAGGCCGAGATACCCGCCACCGACGACGACGACGTCCGCGACCGTGTCCCCCTCGAGCGGCCTCGTCGCCTCGACCGGCCCTGCCTCCTCGAGCCACCAGCCGTACCGCGTGTGCCGCACGCCGCCCACCGCGCGAGCCTACTCGGGGCCTCCCGCGCGGAGCGTTGGACAACGCTTGTGGTGATTCAACACAAGCGTCGTGCCGCCGCGCCCAAACGGCCGCCGGACCCTGCGCCGCGTTGGGGCTTGTGTTGAATCACCACAAGGTCCCTTCCGTGCCCGACGTGGGGGCACGCGGCGGCGAGGCGGGGAGATGCGAGCGGCTATCCTCGGTTCCGCGCGGTGGCGGTAGCTCAGCTGGTAGAGCCCCGGGTTGTGGTCCCGGTGGTCGCGGGTTCGAGTCCCGTCCGCCACCTCTCTCCGCCCGGCACTACGATCGGGCGGCACCGGCCCCGTAGCTCAGCGGATAGAGCGGCAGGCTTCGAACCTGCGAGCGGAGGTTCGACTCCTCCCGGGGCCATTCGGATTGCCGGCGGTCTCGAAACCCGCGCGGGCACCGCGATCGGCCCCAGAGGTGTTCGACACACTCTCGTCCGTTCTCGTCAGCACCTTGCGGGAGCCCCGCGCGCACGCCGCCGCACCCGTGCTCGCCGACGGGCGGTGGCGTTCGCCCTGATTCCTGAACGTCGCGAATCTGGACAAGCCGGTCATCGCAGCACCACCACTCTGATATCATGATGTACCAGCATGGTGGTGAGAACGCAGATCAGCCTCGAGTCGGAGGCGCACCGGCGGGCGAAGCAGCGCGCGAGCGACCTCGGCGTCTCCCTGGCCGAGTACGTCCGCCGGCTGGTCGACGCAGACCTCGACGAAGGGGTTGCGAGCGAGGCGGACGTGCGATCGGTCTTCGATCTCGGAGACGGAGGCCGCTCTGATGTCGCGCGCGAGAAGGACCGCCTGATCGGCGAGGCGGTCGCGGGAGCTCACCCGTCCGACGGGTGAGCCTCTTCGTCGACACCTCGGTCTGGTACGCGGCCGCCTCGACCGGCGATCGAAGCAACGAGCGCGCGAAGGAGCTCCTGCGCGAAGAGCGGCGCGTCCTCACCGACCACGTGCTCGCGGAGACGTGGCGCCTCCTCGCCCACCGACATTCCGCCGTCGCCGCGGACCGCTGGTGGGATGGGATCCGGGCCGGGGTCGCCCGGGTCGAGATCGTCGGCGAGGTCGACCTCGAGCGGGCGTGGGAGGTCGGTCGGCGTTTCCCCGACCAGGGCTTCTCGCTCGTCGATCGGACGAGCTTCGTCGTGATGGAGCGTCTCGGCATGACTCGTGTGGCGAGCTTCGACGACCACTTCGCGATCTACCGATACGGGCCTCGCCTGGAGCGGTCGTTCGCTCTCGAGCGCTGAACCCGGGGCCTCGACGCCGGCTCCGTCCGGACCGGGTCCTACGCTCCGGCCATGACAGTGGGAATCGTCGTGTTCGGGCTCGTGTTCCTGGCCGGGCTCGCCGTCGGGACGAGGACCCGCCGCCCCCTCGCGACCGCCTGCGTCGTGGTCGGCGCCTTCTGCGCGCTGCTCGTGATCCAGGTGAACGATCCGTTCGCCGCCTTCGCGGCGTTCGCGCTGATCGTGCTCGTGGGGCTGGTCGTCGACTCGGTGCGCGAGACGGTGGGGCTCCTGCTCGGTCGCTGACCACCGACTGCACGTCGGGGCGGAGCGCAGGCGCCATGCGGGCGAGAGGGCTCGAACCTCCAAGGGACTCGCGTCCCACCGGGACCTAAACCCGGCGCGTCTACCAGTTCCGCCACGCCCGCGCCGTCGCAGGGTAGCGTCGTCGAGCGACGGTCACGCCGTCGCCGAGCCACTAGGATCGTCGCGTGACGGTCAGGACGATCACGACGCCGGACGGCCGTGCGCTCCGTGTGTTCGAGGCGGGTGACCCGGAGGGGCGGCCGATCCTCGCGATCTACGGCACGCCGTCCGGTGGCACGATCTACGAGCCGCACGCCGCCGACGCCCGGTCGCGAGGGATTCGCCTCGTCACCTTCGACCGGGCGGGCTACGGCGGCTCGGATCCTCGGCCGGGCCGTGTGGTCGCCGACGTCGTCGAGGACGTGGCCGCGATCGCCGACTCGCTCGGGCTCGCCCGGTTCGGCGTCTGGGGCGTCTCCGGCGGGGGCCCGCACGCCCTCGCGTGCGCGGCGCTCCTCTCCGAGCGGGTGCCGGCTGTCGCGAGCCTCGCCTCGGTCGCTCCGTACGACGCTCCCGGCCTCGACTGGACCGAGGGCATGGGCGAGGACAACATCGTCGAGTTCAACGCCACGCTCGCGGGTCGCGAGGCGATAACGCCGTACGAGCTCGCTCACCGCGAGGCGTTCGCCCAGGCCGCGCCCGACGACCTGCGGACGCAGTGGGCGTCGCTGCTGAGCCCCGTCGACGCTGCGGTCGCGACCGCGGACGTCGCGGCCTTCCTCCTCGAGAACGTGAACGAGGCGCTCGCGCCGGGTGTCGACGGCTGGGTCGACGACGACCTCGCCTTCGTTGCGCCGTGGGGCTTCGACGTCGCCGACATCGGGATTCCCGTGCTCCTCCTCCACGGCGAGCACGACCGTTTCGTGCCCCCGTCGCACTTCCGCTGGCTGGCCGGGCGGATACCCGGCGTCGACGCACGCCTGAGCAGCGAGGACGGTCACCTCACGCTCACCGAGCACCGCGTGCCGGAGGTGCACGCGTGGCTGCTCGAGCACCTCTGACGCGGATCCGCCGCGGAGGCATCCCTCCGGCGAGCCGTGCGGCAACTGCTTGAATCCGGGCATGGCCCAGGTCGAGGAGCTCGGCGGGAACCGCGTCCGCCTCACGGTCGACGTCTCGCCGCACGAGCTCGAGCACGCCGTCGAGCACGCGGCGGACGATCTCGCGGGGTCCGTCAAGATCCCCGGATTCCGCAAGGGGAAGGTGCCGCGGCAGGTGCTCCTCGCGAACGTCGGCCGTGACCGGCTCTGGGTCGAGGCGGTCGAGTCGCACATCGGCGGCTGGTTCTGGAACGCCGCCGCCCGCTCGCGGCTGCGCCCCGTCGCGACTCCGGAGTACGACTTCCAGCTGCCGGCGAGCGAGACGGAGCCGTGGAGCTTCAGCGCGACCGTCGAGGTTCAGCCGACGCCGGAGATCGTCGACTGGACGACGCTCGAGGTGCCGCGCGCCGAGTCGGTCGTGCCCGACGAGCTCGTCCAGGCCGAGATCGACGCCCTGCGCAGCTCGATCGCCGAGCTCGTGCCCGCCGACGAGCGGCCGGCGCTCGAGGGCGACACCGTCGTCGTCGACCTGGCGGGCGCCGACGGCACCGGCCAGTCCGACACCGTCGTCGAGCTCGGGCTCGGGCCGGCTCGTCCCCGAGATCGAGTCGGCGCTGATCGGCGCGAGCGTGGGCGACACCCGCACCGTGCGGTACGACCTCGCGGACGGCCGCGAGACGGCCGTCGAGGTCACCGTCAAGCACGTCAACGAGAAGGTGCTGCCCGAGGCCGACGACGACCTCGCCCGCTCCGCCAGCGAGTTCGACACGATCGCAGAGCTGCGCTCCGACATCGAGGGCCGCGTCCGCGCCGCCGTCGACGAGCAGATCGACTCCGCCTTCCGCGCCGCCGCCGTCGACGAGCTCGTCCGTGCCTCCAACGTGCAGGGCGCCGGCCCGCTCGTCGAGTCGCGCGCGCGCGAGCTCCTGAACGGGTTCGTGCGCTCGCTCGCGAACCGCGGGCTGACGCCCGAGGCCTACTTCGCGGCGACAGGCCAGACGCCGGAGCTGCTCACGGCGCAGATCCGGGCCGAGGCATCCCAGTCGGTCGCCCGCGAGCTCGCGCTCGAGGCGGTCGCGGACAAGGCGGGCATCGCCGTCTCCGACGACGAGGTGAAGGACCTGATCCGCGACCAGGCCGAGGCGTCGGGCGAGGACGCGGACGAGATGATCGCCGACATCTGGGCGCACGGGCACCAGGAGGCGCTCCGCGAGGACCTGCGGATGCGCGCGGCGCTCGACCGGCTCGCCACTGACGTGAAGCCGATCGCGCCGGAGGCGCACGCCGCGCGCGAGGCGATCTGGACGCCGGACAAGGAGAAGCCCGCCGGCGAGACGAAGTTGTGGACCCTGGCGATCCTGCTCCGCAGGATCGCTAGAAGAACCGGAGAGAAGAAAGGATGCGATGGGGACAGCGAGATCCAGCACTTCCAGTCGCTTCCCGACCGAAGGGAGGGAAGCGACATGCCCCTGATCCCGATGGTGATCGAGCAGACGTCGCGCGGCGAGCGATCGTTCGACATCTACTCCCGCCTGCTCAACGAACGGATCATCTTCCTCGGGACGCAGGTGGACTCGCAGATCGCCAACCTGATCAACGCGCAGCTTCTCCATCTCGAGTCGGAGGACCCCGACAAGGACATCAACCTCTACATCAACTCCCCCGGCGGGTCCGTCTACGACGGCCTGTCCGTCTACGACACGATGCAGTTCATCAAGCCCGACGTCGCGACGACCTGCGTCGGCATCGCGATGAGCATGGGAGCGCTCCTCCTCGCCGGCGGCGCGAAAGGGAAGCGCACGGCGCTGCCGAACTCGAGAGTCCTCATCCATCAGGTGTGGGGCGGATACCAGGGACAGGCGAGCGACATCGAGATCCATGCGAGGGAGACCATCGCGCTCAAGCGCAAGCTCGAGGAGATCATGTCGGCGCACACCGGTCAGGACGTCGAGAAGGTTCGCCAGGACATGGATCGCGACTACTTCATGACCTCCGAGGAGGCCCAGGAGTACGGGATCATCGACCGCGTGATCACGCACCGCTGACCCCGTCAGAGGGTGCACCCGGGGTAGCCGAACCCGCACAATCGGAGTAAAAGAGGAGACCAGTGGCCCGAGCGAGCGAGGGAAACGAGCAGCTGCTCTGCAGCTTCTGCGGGAAGAGTCAGCGTCAGGTCAAGAAGCTGATCGCTGGTCCCGGCGTCTACATCTGCGACGAGTGCATCGATCTCTGCAACGAGATCATCGACGAGGAGCTCACGGCCCCGACGACGCTCGACCTCGACAACCTCCCGCGGCCCCGGGACATCTACTCCGTGCTGAACGACTACGTCGTCTCGCAGGAGGAGGCGAAGCGGATCCTCGCGGTCGCCGTCTACAACCACTACAAGCGCGTCCGCATGGGCCAGACCGACGAGGCGGAGGTCGAGCTGCAGAAATCGAACATCCTCCTGCTCGGCCCGACAGGCTGCGGCAAGACGCTGCTGGCCCAGACGCTCGCGCGGATCCTCAACGTCCCGTTCGCGATCGCCGACGCGACCGCGCTGACGGAGGCCGGCTACGTCGGTGAGGACGTCGAGAACATCCTCCTCAAGCTGATCCAGGCCGCCGATTTCGACATCAAGAAGGCGGAGACGGGGATCATCTACATCGACGAGGTCGACAAGATCGCGCGCAAGGCAGACAACCCGTCGATCACGCGCGACGTCTCGGGCGAGGGCGTCCAGCAGGCGCTGCTCAAGATCCTCGAGGGCACGGTCGCGTCGGTGCCGCCGCAGGGTGGGCGCAAGCACCCGCACCAGGAGTTCCTCACGATCGACACGACGAACGTGCTCTTCATCTGCGGCGGTGCCTTTGCGGGGCTCGACAAGATCATCGCCCGGCGCATCGGCAAGAACGCGGTCGGCTTCGGCGCCGAGGTGCGCTCGAAGCACGCCGAGGAGTCGGCCGACCTGCTCACGCAGGTGATGCCGGAGGACCTGATGAACTTCGGCCTGATCCCCGAGTTCATCGGACGCCTGCCGGTGGTCTCCGCCGTGCACCAGCTTCGCCGCGACGACCTCGTGCGGATCCTGACCGAGCCGAAGAACGCGCTCGTGCGCCAGTACCAGCGGTTCTTCGGGTACGACACGATCGAGCTCGTCTTCACCGACGACGCGCTCTGGGAGATCGCCGACCGCGCGCTCGAGCGCGAGACCGGCGCCCGTGGCCTCCGCTCGATCATCGAGGGTGCGCTACTCGACGTGATGTTCGAGCTGCCGTCGCGCCGCGACGTGACGAAGTGCGTGATCACGCGCGAGACGATCTCGAAGGGCCTGAACCCGACCCTCGTGACGCACGGCGTGCCGGACGAGGAGCTCGGGGCGGTCGCCGACGGCTCCGCCTGACCGCGGGCGCCCGTCCCTTGGCAGAGCCGACCTCGCGCACCTTCACCTGGTCCGACCCGGGGGAGGTCCTCGCGGCGTCGTCCGTGCTCCCCGGCATCGAGCTGCTCCGGAGGATGATCTCGGGCGAGCTCGCGCTGCCTCCGATCACGTCGCTGATGAGCATGCAGCTCCTCGAGGCCGAGCCCGGGCGGGTCGTGTGGGAGGCGCGGCCGGGCATCGAGCACTACAACCCGATCGGGACCGTGCACGCCGGCTTCGCGACGACGATCCTCGACTCGGCGATGGGAACGGCGTACGTGTCGGTCGCGGACGCCGGCGCGCGTTGGACGACCCTCGAGCTGAAGGCGAACTTCACGCGGGCGATCACGGCCGACACGGGCCCGGTCCGCTGCACGGGGACGATCGTCCATCCCGGCCGGACGGTCGTGCTCACCGACGCGCGCCTCGAGGACGCCGGCGGCCGCCTCCTGGCGCACGCGACGAGCACGATCCTCGTGCTCCCACGCGCGGTGTCCGACTGAGGTCGGACGCCGCGCTCCCTAGACTGCGCCCCCATGGACACGCTCTACGACCCGTCCGCCGTCGAGCGCCGCTGGCAGGAGACGTGGGAGGCCGAGGGGCTCTACGCCGCCGGCGCGGGCCGCCGTCGCGACGAGTCGTTCGTGATCTGCGTGCCGCCGCCGAACGTCACCGGCGAGCTGCACATGGGCCATGCCCTGAACGGCTCGATCCAGGACGTCCTGATCCGCTGGCACCGGATGCGCGGCTTCGACACGCTCTGGCAGCCCGGCTACGACCACGCGGGCATCTCCACCCAGAACGTCGTCGAGAAGCAGCTGCTCGCCGAGGGCACGTCGCGCCGGGAGATCGGTCGCGACGCCTTCCTCGAGCGGACGTGGAGCTGGCTCGAGACGACCGGCCGGACGATCATGGGCCAGTACCGCCGGCTCGGGGCGTCCCTCGACTACTCGCGCGAGCGCTTCACGATGGACGACGGGTACGTCGAGTCGGTGATGACCTTCTTCGTCCGCCTCTGGGAGGCGGGCTGGATCTACCGGGCGAACCGGATCGTCAACTGGTGCCCGTACCACTCCACCGCGATCTCCGACCTCGAGGTCGAGCATGTCGAGATGGACGACACGCTGTCCTTCATCCGCTATCCGTTCGCCGACGGGGAGGGCGGCATCGCGGTCGCGACGGTGCGGCCGGCGACGATGCTCGCGGACGTCGCCGTCGCAGTGCACCCCGACGACCCGCGCTACCTCGACGCGATCGGGCGCGAGGTCGTCGTCCCCGTCGTCGAGCGCCGCGTGCCGGTGATCGCGGACGAGCGCGTCGATCCCGGGTTCGGCACGGGCGCGGTCAAGGTCACGCCGGGCCACGACCCGATGGACTTCGACATCGGCCGCGACCACGGCCTCGAGACGCTGACCGTGATCGGCCCCGACGGGCGGATGATGGCCGAGGGGTTCGAGGGGCTCGACCAGGCCGAGGCCGACGCGCGCGTGATCGCCTGGGCGGAGGAGCGCGGCCTCGTCGAGAAGCGCGAGCGGTACCGGCATGCGGTCGGGACGTGCGAGCGCTGCCACTCGCGCATCGAGCCACTCGTCTCGCCGCAGTGGTGGTGCGCGATGGACGGGCTCGCAGCGCCGGCGCTCGACGCCCTCCGTGCGCGCCGCGTCCGCTTCCATCCCGAGAGCCAGCATCGCTTCGCGATCGAGTCGCTCGAGCAGGCGCCCGACTGGTGCGTCTCGCGGCAGCTCTGGTGGGGGCATCAGATCCCGATCTGGACGTGCCCGGACGGCCACCTCACGTGCGCCTGGCCGCCGCCCGAGGCGTGCGCCGAGTGCGGCTCGGGCGAGCTCGAGCGCGACCCCGACGTGCTCGACACGTGGTTCTCCTCCGCGCTGTGGCCGTTCGCGACGCTCGGCTGGCCGGCCGAGACGCCGGAGCTCGAGCGCTACTACCGCGGAGACGTCAACTCGACGGCGCGGGAGATCATCCGGCTGTGGGAGAACCGGATGATCTTCTCCGGGCTGTTCCTCCTCGGCGAGGTCCCCTTCACGGACGTGCTCATCCACTCGACGGTGCTCGCGGCGGACGGACGGCGCATGTCGAAGAGCCTCGGCACGGGTGTCGACCCGATGGAGACGATCGAGGCGCACGGGGCGGATGCGACCCGCTACGGCCTGCTCAAGATCTCGTCCACCCAGGACGTCCGCTACGCCGTCGGTGCGATCGAGGAGGGCCGCAAGCTCGCGAACAAGCTCTGGAACGTCGCGCGCCTGATCCTCCAGCAGGCCGAGGGGAGTGCGCCTGCCGCGCGCCCGGCGTCGCTCGAGGAGCGGTGGATCCTCGCCCGGCTCGACTCGGCGCGGGCCGCGGCCGAGGACGCCTGGGCGCGGTTCGACTTCGCCGCCGCGACCGGCGTCCTCTACCACCTGACCTTCGACGACTTCTGCGACTGGTACGCCGAGGCGATCAAGCCGCGCCTCTACGACGGCGACGGGGACTGCCGTGCGACGGCGCTCGCGGCGCTCGAGAGGCTTCTCTCGCTGCTCCACCCGCTGATGCCGCACGTGACCGAGGAGATCTGGTCGCATCTCCCGGACCGCGAGGCACGCCTCGTCGTCTCCGCCTGGCCGAGCTCCGACGGCTCCCACGCCGACGCGCTCGCGGCGCTCGACCGCGTGCAGGAGGCCGCGCAGGTCTTCCGCCGCAGCGGCGTGCAGGTGGAGCTCGGCTCGGACGAGGAGCGCCGGATCTTCGCCGCCGTCGTGCGGCCGGAGCGGCGTCAGGCCGCCGGCGACGTCGCCGCCGAGCGCGCGCGGCTCGCGAAGGAGATCGCGCGCGCCGAGGGGATGCTCGCGAACGACCGGTTCGTCGCGAACGCGCCCGCCGAGGTGGTCGACGGCGAGCGGGCGAAGCTCGAGCGCTACCGCCGCGAGCTCGAGCTCCTCGGCGCGTAGCCGCATGACGCACGTCGTCGTGGCTCGAGACGCTCTCGCCCTGGCCGCGCGACGGCTTCGGGCTCGAGCGGATGCACGCGCTGCTCGCCGCGCTCGGCGAGCCGCAGGCGGGACTGCCGGCGGTGCACGTCGTCGGCACGAACGGCAAGTCGACGGCGACGCGGATGACCGAGGAGCTCCTGCGCGACGCGGGCCTCCGCGTCGGGGCGTACCTCTCCCCGCACGTCCGCTCCTGGGCCGAGCGGATCCGCGTCGACGGTGCCGAGGCCGATCTCGAGGCCGCGCTCGCGCTCGTCCGTCCCGCCGCGGAGCGACTCGGGGCGACGCAGTTCGAGGTCCTCACCGCCGCTGCCTTGTCGCGTTTCGCTCGGCGAACGTCGAGGCTGCTGCGATCGAGGCCGGGCTGGGCGGGCGACACGACGCGACGAACGTCCTCGACGGGACACGCGTCGTCGTCCTCACGAACGTCTCGCTCGAGCACACCGACGTCCTCGGCGGGACGCGCGAGGCGATCGCCGCCGAGAAGCTCGCGGTCGTGCGCCCGGGCTGCGCGGTGGTGCTCGGCGAGCCGGAGTGGGAGGCGCTCGCGCGAGACGCGGGAGCCGGCGTCGTGCTCGTCGAGACGGGAGGCTCGACCGCGGTGGCCGCCGCGGCCGCCGGAGCGTTCCTCGGGCACGAGGTCGACGCCCGAGCGGCGGTGAGCGTGGCGCTCCCAGGACGGCTCGAACGGCGTCCCGGCGAGATCAGGGACGGCGCCCACAACGCCGACGGCGTCCGGTGGCTCGTGGAGCATCTCCCGCCGGGCGACTACACGGTGATGGCGTCGATTCTCGCCGACAAGGACGTAGACACGATGCTCGCGGCGCTCGCCGGGGTCGGGCGGCGGTTCGTCGCGTGCCGCTCGTCGAACGCGCGTGCGCTCGCGGCAGCCGAGCTCGCCGACCGCGCCCGCCCGTACTTCGAGCTCGTCGACGCCCGGGAGGGGCCGCTCGATGCGCTCGCGCTCGCGCACGAGCTCGGCGAGCCGGTGCTCGTGACCGGCTCGCTCTACCTCCTCGCCGACCTCGAAGCGGGCGGGTGACCACGGTGCGCGAGCGCGTCACGGTGCTCACGTTCGCGCTGGCGCTGCTGCTCGCGATCGTGGGGACCGCGTTTGCCGTCGGGTATATCCTCGGCAAGCTCCTTCTCTGATGATCGTCGCCGCCGACAGCTTCTTCGATTCGAGCGCGTGGACCGTGTCGCGCAACGTCGCGCTCGTCCTCGTGGTCGTGTTCTGGGCTGCGACCGCCTACTGGGTCTTCAAGGACGCGCGCCGCCGGATCGAGGATCCCTGGCTCGTCGCCATCGCGACGCTCCTCGGTGCCGTGCCTCCGTTCCTCGGGCCGCTCATCTACATGCTCTTCCGCCCGCCGGAGTACCTCGAGGACGTCCGCGAGCGCGAGCTCGAGCTGCTCGCGATCGAGGAGCAGCTCGCCGAGCGCGACCTCCGCTGCCCCGTGTGCCGCGGCGCCGTCGACCCGTCGTTCCTCGTCTGCCCCGTCTGCACGACCCGCCTCAAGCAGGCGTGCGAGGAGTGCGGGTCACCGCTCGAGCCGATCTGGCAGGTGTGCCCGTACTGCGCCACGCCCGTGCCTCCCGGCGTCGTCTCGGGCGAGGACGTCCTGCAGCCGCTCCGCCTGCGCCGCTCGCGCCGCAGCGACTAGAGTCCCGCGCCATGGCGGTCGAGACCACCCTCGTCCTCGTGAAGCCGGACGGTGTCCGCCGCGGGCTCTGCGGCGAGATCCTCGCGCGCTTCGAGCGGCGCGGATACGAGCTGCGCGGAGCCCGCCTGCTCAAGGTCTCGAGAGCCCTCGCGCGCGAGCACTACGCCGAGCATCGCGGCAAGCCGTTCTTCGCCGAGCTCGTCGGCTTCATCACCTCCGGGCCGGTGCTCGCCCTGGCCGTCCGCGGCGAGAACGCGATCGCCGGGGTGCGCGGCCTGATGGGTGCGACGAACCCCGCCGACTCGGCGCCGGGCACGATCCGGGGCGACCTCGCGACGCTCCTCTCCGAGAACGTCGTCCACGGCTCGGACTCGCGGGCGAGCGCGAGGCGCGAGCTCGGGCTGTTCTTCCCCGACGGCCTGCTCTAGCGTCGGTGTCCGGCATCTCGGACGACGCGCGGCGCAACCGCGACGCGTGGACGCAGGCGAACGCGGAGTACACGGACGGCCGCGCAAGCCACGCGTGGGCGCGGGAGGAGATCACCTGGGGCGTCTTCGGCGTCCCCGAGGCGTCGGTCGACACGCTGGGCGAGGTCGACGGGCTCGACGTCGTCGAGCTCGGCTGTGGCACGGCGTACGTGTCCGCGTGGCTCGCCCGCCGCGGCGCGCGGCCGGTCGGCGTCGACGTGACGCAGGCGCAGCTCGCAACCGCCCGTCGCTGCCAGGAGGAGACGGGGATCGTGTTCCCGCTCGTCGAGGCGAGCGCCGAGGACGTCCCGCTCGAGTCCGAGAGCTTCGACCTCGCCGTCTCCGAGTACGGGGCCAGCATCTGGTGCGACCCGCACCGCTGGCTGCCCGAGGCGTACCGGCTGCTACGTCCCGGGGGGCGCCTCTGGTTCCTCCGCAACTCGACGCTCTCGATCCTGTGCGCGCCCGACGAAGAGGGGCCTCCCGGCGAGGTGCTCCTTCGTCCGCAACGAGGGATGGGGCGCATGGAGTGGCCCGGCGAGATCGGTGTCGAGTGGCAGCTCCCGCACGGGGAGCTGTTCCGGCTTCTCCGGCGAACGGGCTTCGACGTCGTCGACCTCGTCGAGCTGTACGCCCCCGACGACGCCACCGACCACGAGTACTACGTCTCGAACTCCGCCGCCTGGTCGAGGAAGTGGCCGGCGGAGGAGATCTGGGTCGCCGCGAAGCCGCGGTGAAGCCGGAGCTGATCCTCGCGTCGACCTCGCCGCAGCGGCGGGCGATCCTCGAGCAGCTCCGGATTCCGTTCGTCGTGGTGGCGCCGCGGTACGTCGAGCACGACCCGCCCGACGCGGACCCCGTCACGCTCGTGCGCGAGCACGCGCTCGGCAAGGCACGGTCCGTGCACGGGGCCGGCGACGTCACGCTCGGCGTCGACACGACCGTCCACCTCGGGCGACGCGTCTACGCGAAGCCGTCCGGTGCGGACGACGCGCGCGCGATGCTGCGCGAGCTCGCAGGGGCGACGCACGCGGTGCTCTCCGGCGTCTGCCTGATCACGCCCGACGGCGAGACGCTCGAGCACGCGGAGACCCTCGTCACCTTCCGCGGGCTCGACGACGACGTGATCGACCGATACGTCGGAAGCGGGGAGTGGGAGGGCCGCGCGGGGGGCTACGCGATCCAGGGGCTCGGGGGACGGCTCGTCGAGCGAATCGACGGCGACTACTCGAACGTCGTCGGCCTCCCGGCGGCGCTGCTCGTCGGCCTGCTGGAGCTGCGCGCACCGCATCTCCTCGGCGGCTGAGCGCTCAGCCGTCGTCGCCGAAGGCGTGGTCGAGCACGTACAGCCACGTGCCGTCTCGCTGGCGGCGCACGACCTCGGCCGTTCGCGACGAGAGCTCGAGCGGCGAGCCGTCCGGCGCAACTCCGTCGAGCTGCCACTCGCCCCGAAGCAGTGCGAGGTCGCCGACCTCCATGCACCAGACGTTGCGCGAGCGCATCGCGCCTCGGAGTGCCAGAAGCTCCTCGAGCGCCCTGCGGATCTCGTCGAGCCCTCGTGCGCGCGCGCCGGGACGCGGCGCGAGGAGCGCGTCGGGCTCGTACAGCGCGAGCACGCGCTCGACGTCGCCCGAGCTGACGGCGTCCGCGAACGCGGCGTTCATGTCCTCGGGCCTCGTCACCGCCATCGCCGCAATTCTCACAACTCGCGAGCCTTCGCGAAACGTCCCTGCAAAGGACGGGTCGCTACACTCGACTCCCCGTGAGCATCTTCCGCTCGATGACCGGCTTCGGCGGCCGCGACATGGCCGTCGACCTCGGTACCGCCAACACGCTCGTCTATGTCCGCGGACGAGGCATCGTGCTCTCCGAGCCGTCGGTCGTCGCGATCGACCAGCGGACGGGCGACGTCCACGCCGTCGGCGTCGAGGCGAAGCGGATGCTCGGCCGGACGCCGGGCTCGATCTCCGCGATCCGCCCGCTCAAGGACGGCGTGATCGCGGACTTCGACGTCACCGAGCAGATGCTCCGCCACTTCATCCAGAAGGTCCACCAACATCGCTTCGCGCACCCTCGCGTCGTCGTCTGCGTGCCGTCGGGCGTCACCGGCGTCGAGAAGCGCGCGGTCGAGGAGGCGACGCTCTCGGCCGGTGCGCGCCAGGCCTACCTGATCGAGGAGCCCATGGCTGCGGCGATCGGGGCGGGGCTCCCCGTCGCGGAGCCCACGGGGAACATGATCGTCGACATCGGCGGCGGCACCACCGAGGTCGCCGTGATCTCGCTCGGCGGGATCGTCGTCTCGCAGTCGCTGCGGGTCGGGGGCGACGAGATGGACGAGGCGATCGTCAACCACATCAAGAAGGACTACAAGCTGCTCGTCGGCCAGCAGACCGCGGAGGAGATCAAGCTCGAGATCGGCTCCGCCCACCCGATGGCCGAGGAGGTCCAGGCGGAGGTCCGCGGCCGCGACATGCTCACCGGCCTTCCGAAGACGGTGGTCATCACGTCCGAGGAGATCCGCCGGGCGCTCGACGAGCCGGTCTCCCAGATCGTCGACGCGATCAAGTCGACACTCGACAAGACGCCGCCCGAGCTCGCGGCGGACATCATGGACCGCGGCATCGTGCTGGCCGGCGGCGGCGCGCTGCTGCAGGGCCTCGATCAGCGGCTCCGGCACGAGACCCAGATGCCCGTCCACCTGGCCGAGAGCCCGTTGACGTGCGTGGCGGTCGGCTCGGGCCGCAGCCTGGAGGAGTTCGAGGCGATCCACCGCTCCAACCGGGCGCGCGCCCGGCGCAACGGGTCGCGGCGCTACAGTTTTTTCTAGGCCTCGCTCGCCCGCGGGCGATCGAGGCTGGAAGAACTGGTGCGTTGCGACCACAGGTCTCCTCAGCCTCAGGCGTCGAAGGCGCATGAGGCCAGCGCCCGCCCGAGCGGCCGGTACCATCCGCGGGTGCCCCGGAACCGCACCGCACGGACGGCGGTGCTGGGCGTGAGCGTCCGGCGTCCCGCGGAAGGCAAGCCCTCGACCCGAACCACCGCCGCCCTCAGGCGCAGGCTCGTCGTGGGGAGCCTCGTGCTGCTCTCGCTCGTGCTCGTGACACTCTCCTTCCGCGAGAACGGCAACGGGCCGGTCTCCGGCGCGCAGAGCGCTGCGGGTGCGGTGCTCCGGCCGTTCCAGGTCGCGGCCGACCGCGTCGCGGAGCCCTTCCGCGACGCGTACGGATGGACGAGCAGCCTGCTCGACGCCCGGTCCGACGCCGCACGGCTGGAGAAGGAGAACGAGCTGCTGCGCCAGCAGGTCGCCGAGCGCCGCCTCGCCCAGCGCGAGAACGTGACCCTGCGCAGGCTCCTCCAGTACCGCAGCGGGCCGCGCTTCCCGGAGGGCTACTCGGGGCTCGCGGCTGCGGTGATCTCGCGTCCCGCCGGAGCCTATGCGCAGGCGATCACGATCGCCGCCGGCCGGAAGGACGGCATCCGGATCGACGACCCGGTCGTCACCCAGGACGGGCTCGTCGGCAAGGTCAGCCGCGCCGGCTCCCGGACGGCCCGGGTGACCCTGCTCACGGACGACTCCAGCGCCGCCTCGGCGCTCGACGTCGAGACCCAGGCGTTCGGCATCGTCCGGTCGGGCGCCGGCCCGCGCGCGCCGCTCCGCCTCGACCGCGTGCCGAAGGAGGCCCGCGTGCGCGTCGGCGACACGGTCGCCACCTCGGGCTGGAGCTCGCCGCGGCTCTCGTCTCTGTATCCGCGCGGCATCCGGATCGGCAGCATCACGAGCGTCGGTCGCACCGACACGGACCTCTACACGCAGGTTCAGGTGACACCCTTCGCCGACCTGAGCGCGCTCGAGGCCGTCCTCGTCCTGATCCCGGTCGATCGCGCGACGGCCGGGCGATGAGGCTCGCGCTCCGGATCACGCCGCTCGTCTTCGTCGCGGCGGTCGTGCAGGTGACGATGCTCGGAGGCGCTCGGCTGCTCTGGGCCGAGCCCGACCTGCTGCTGGTGACGGTCGTCTGCATCGCGCTCTCCGCCGGCTCGATCCCGGGCGCTGCGGCCGGCTTCGCGGCCGGGATCCTCGTCGACGTGATGACGCTCGGGACGCTCGGCACCACCTCGATCGTGCTCACGGTCGCCGGCTACTGGGCCGGGCGCTACGGTGAGACGACCGGTCGCGGGCGACGCTACGCGCCCGCCCTCGCAGCGTTCGCCATCTCGATCCTCGCGGGCCTGGGCGAGGTGGCCCTCCACTTCCTCCTCGGTGAGCCGGTCGCCGCGCGCGACGCGCTCGTGACGGCGCTCCCGAGCGCGGTCCTCGCAGCCGTGCTCGCGCTCGGCGTCATCCGCGTCACGCGCGCGATGCTCTCGCGACCGCAGGGCCTCGAGCGTGCGCGACAGGTGGAGCTCGTATGAGCACGCACACGCCGTACGGAGAGCCGCGTGCACCCTCGAGCAGGTTCCTCCCGCCGGACCCCGGCGTCGAGGCGCCGTACCGGCTCACACCGGGCCTCGCGTTCCGGGTCGGCATCCTCGGCGTGGTGGCGCTCGCCGTCTTCGCCGTGCTGTTCTTCCGGCTCTGGTCGCTGCAGGTCCTCTCCGGCGACACGTACCTCGCCCAGGCGCAGGGGAACCAGCTGCGAACGATCCGGCTCGAGGCCCCGCGCGGGACGATCCTCGATCGCCGCGGCCGCGTGATCGTCGACAACGTCGCAGGGACGGCGGTGAAGCTCTGGGTCGGCGACCTGCCCGTGAGCCGCCGCTACGCGGTGATCAAGCACCTCGCCACCGTGCTGCGCGTCCCGCCGCTTCAGCTGGCGAAGGAGGTCGACGAGCGCATTGCCGACCCGCTCAACCCGATCACCGTGAAGACGGCGGTCGGCGAGGACCAGGTTGCCTACCTCTACGAGCACGCCTCGGAGTTCCCCGGCGTCCAGATCCAGCAGACGTACCTGCGCCACTACCCGTACCAGTCGCTCGCGGCCCAGGTGCTCGGCTACGTCGGCGAGGTGTCCCAGGGCGAGCTCGACCGCAAGCCGAACGTCTACAAGCCCGGGGACAAGGTCGGGAAGACGGGCGTCGAGTCGCGTGAGGACGAGTACCTGCGGGGAGACGCCGGGCAGGCGGAGATCCGGGTCGACTCGATGGGGCGTCCGCAAGGGCCGCTCGAGCTCAGGCGCGAGGCACGGCCGGGAAAGGCGGTGCGGCTGACGATCGACGCGGGGCTGCAGCGAGCCGCCGAGCAGGCCCTCCGCTACGGCATCTCGACCGCGATCGCGAGCAAGTCGTACTACGCGGACGGCGGCGCGATCGTCGCGCTCGACCCGAACGACGGGGCCGTGCTCGCCATGGCGTCCAGCCCCACCTACAAGCCGTCGGTGTACGTCGGGCGGGTCGACCCGAAGAAGATCGAGCCGCTCGTGAACGACAAGGCGGCAGCAGCGGCGAACTTCCCGGGGATCAACCGCGTCACGAGCGGCGTCTACCCACCCGGGTCGACCTGGAAGCCCGTCACCGCGCTCGCCGCGATGCAGGAGCACATCCTCCAGCCCTACCAGGCGCTCCAGTGCACGCCGACCGCGACGTACGGCCTCGACAAGCAGGAGTTCCGCAACTGGGACCCGTACGTCAACCAGCCGATGACGCTGGTCGAGGCGCTCGCGCGCTCGTGCGACACGTACTTCTACCAGCTCGGCTACCAGTTCTACCTCGAGGGGGACCGCGGCCGGACTCGCATGCAGCAGTGGGCGCGGAAGTTCGGCTTCGGCGTGCCCGACGGGCTTCGACATCGGCGGCGAGCAGTCGGGTCTCGTGCCCACACCCGCCTGGCGGAAGAAGGCCTTTTCGCAGCGACTGGGACCGCGCCTGGAACCCCGGGAACTCGATCCAGCTCGCGATCGGCCAGCAGGACGTCCAGGTGACGCCCCTGCAGATGGCGCGCTTCTACGCGATGATCGCGAACGGCGGCAAGCTCGTCACGCCGTACGTCGTCTCGCAGGTCGAGACCGCGGCGCCGAACGGCCAGTCACCGGTCGTCGAGCGGCGCTTCGCGCCCGACCCGCCGACGCCGGTCGGAGTCGACCCCGCCGCGCTGCAGGTCGTCCGCGACGGGCTCTACTCGGCGACGCACTCGACGTTCGGGACGTCGTCCGGTGTGTTCGCCAACTTCCCGATCCCGATCGCGGGCAAGACGGGGACGGCGGAGAAGGTCGTGCAGGTTCCCGGGTACCCGGCGGGTCACACCGAGGACCAGTCGTGGTGGTGCGGGTACGGGCCGGCGCAGACCGAGGTGCCGCGCATCGTCGTCTGCGCCGTGATCGAGAACGGCGGCCACGGCTCGACGGCGGCCGCGCCGGCGGCACTGCGCGTGTTCGAGAAGTTCTTCGGCGTCAAGGCCGGCAACCAGACCCTCGTGAGCACCGACTGATGATCGTCGAGGCCGGACGTCAGCGCATGCCGCTCCGCCGCGACGCGGTCGACGTCGCCTCGCTCGTCCGGCGCCTCGACCTCGTGCTCCTGCTCGCCGCCGGGGCGCTCGTCGGCTACGGGCTGTGGGCGGTGGCGGGCATCACCCGCTTCGACGTCAGCGGCGATCCGGGGTACTTCCTCACGCGCCAGGCGATCGCGGCAGCGTTCGGCGGCGCCGGGCTCGTGCTCGCGATCCTGATCCCGCCCAACCTGTATCGACGGCACTGGCGCGCCGTCTACGCGATCGCGATCGGGCTGATGGTGTTCGTGTTCGGGTTCGCCGAGGCCGTTCGCGGCTCGAAGCGCTGGATCGACGTCGGCCCGATCCAGTTCCAGCCCTCCGAGTTCGGGAAGGTGCTGTTCGTGCTGGCGATCGCAGGGTTCCTCGTCGAGCGCCAGCGCGACCTCGGGCGCCTGAGGACCGTCGCCACCGCGCTTGCGCTCGGTGCCGTGCCGATGCTCCTCGTGTTCCTCCAGCCAGACCTCGGCACGGCGCTCGTCTACGCCGCCGCGTTCTCCGCCGTCCTGTTCGTCGCGGGCGTTCGCTGGCTCCATCTCGCGGTGCTCGTGACGCTCGCCGCGACGCTCGTCCTCGGGGTCCTCTGGTTCCTCCCGGCGGCCGGGATCGAGGTGCTGAAGCCGTACCAGACGGCGAGATTGACCGGATTCGCGAATCCTTCCGCCGACCCCAGCGGGCTGACGTACAACGTCACGCAGTCGATCACCGCCGTCGGATCCGGCGGGATCGACGGCCGCGGCGTCGACGCGGCGAGCCAGACCCGCTTCGATTACCTGCCCGAGCACGCGACCGACTTCGTGTTCGCCTCGTTCGCCGAGCAGCGCGGCTTCTTCGGCACGGCGATCCTGCTCCTGCTCTACCTCCTCGTCGTCTGGCGCGGCCTGCGGGTGGTCACCGTCGCCGGCGACCTCTACGGCGCCGTCGTCGCCGGCGGGATCGTCTTCGCGTTCCTCTTCCAGGTGTTCGTCAACGTCGGGATGACGATGGGCATCGCGCCGGTCACGGGGATCCCGCTGCCGTATGTCACGGTCGGAGGCTCGTCGATGGTGGCGAACCTCGTCGCGATCGGGATCCTCCAGGCGATCCATGTCCGCGGCCGGCCCGAGGCGCACCTGCGGTGACGAGCGTCGGGATCCGTCCGCGAGACGTCGTCTCGCTCGCGCGCCACGCACGGTCGAGTGGATCGGCGAAGGGGCCGATCCTCGTGACGGGGGTCCTGGCCGAGCACCTCGCGCGGAGAGCTTCGCGCGGGCGGAGACCCGGCCGCGGCGGCGTCGCTCGTGCGGACGCAGGGAGATCCTGCCGAGGCGGCGGTGCTCGTCCGCGTCGTCGCGGGCCCGGCGACGTCCGCGGATCGCGCGGAGCTTCGGTCGGCCACACGTGCGCTCGTCCCGGTGGTCGCGGTCCAGACGGGGGCCGCGTCGGTCGAGCTCCCGTACGTCCTCGCAACGGACGTCGTCGACTGCGAGCCGGGTCGCGGCTTCCCGCTGGCCGAGATCGCGCGTGCGCTCGCACGGGTGCTCGGCCGTGACGCCGCCCCGCTCGCGGCTGCGCTTCCCGTCCTGCGCGACGCCGTGCAGGACCGACGCTCGGCGGACGGCGCGCTGGCCGCGGGAGCGCTTGCGATCTCGAAGAAGGGCGAGCCTCACCTTCCTCTGCTCGCGCTCGCCCAGGCGCGGATGCTCTCCGAGGTCTCCACGGCGGAGGGGCGTCCGACCCCGGAGGCGCCGCGTGCCACGGTCGAGGCGGTCGCCGCTCCGCTCGGGGCCGCGCTCGCGACAGGGCTCGTCGCACGAACGCTCGCCCGTCGGCTGCCGCTGCGCAGCCGGGTGGTCGACGGGGTCGTGGCCGCGGCGGCAACGTACGCGCTCGCCGGCGCGTTCCGCCGCGTCGAGCGCACGCTTCGCAGTCGCTAGCCGCTCCGTCCGGTCCGGGACCTAGGATCGCACGCGATCACGGTCCTATCGACGCGGAGGTCGACGGTGCCCGATACGGAGCTCGCAGAGGAACTTCTGCAGATCGAAGAGGCAGACGCCTGGTTCGAGTACCTCGAGTCGACCCGTGGGCAGGGGGAGGGGCGCTACCAGGAGCTCGAGCCGTGGGCGTGGGCGCGGCTCACGCAGCGTCTCCGCGCGGTGCGGGCACGGCGTGCCCGGTTGCGTCCTGCGGCGGCCTGACCGCGAAGCCGGCGGGGCGAAGCCGGCGGACCCCGACAGGAGTCGCTGATAGCCTTGCGTCAGGTCTGATGGCCGCTGATTTCGCCACCAAACGCTGCGCGAGGCGCTCCGCTCCTGCGGGGTTGCGCCCGCGCGCGCTTACACGAGGAGATACGAGGATTGCCCTGGTTCCGGTTTCGACGACGCAAGGACGACCAGGCGGCAGAGGCCGCCGCGGCACCGGAGGAGGCTCCGGCTCCGACTGAGGAGCTCGCCGCCGAGGAGGCCGAAGAGCAGGACGACCCGACTGCGACCGATGCCGCCGCTGCACGCAAGCGCCGGCGCCGCGGAAGCCGCGGCGGGCGCGGGCGCCGCAAGCCGGGCACCGGCGCGGCTGCGGAGGCCGACGCGGATGCGGGAGAGCAGGACGCCGTCGCGGCCGAGCAGCCCGCTCAGAGGCGGAAGTCGGGCTCCGACAAGGGCTCGGACAAGGGCTCGGAGAAAGGCTCGCGCAGCCGCTCGGGACAGCGATCGAGCCCCCGCGAGCGGCGGAGGCAGGTCGCCGCGGCGGGCTCCGCTTCCCGCCGCGAAGCGCGAGCTTCTCATCTCGGTGGACGTCGGCGAGCAACGCGTCGCGCTCCTCGAGGACGACCGCGTCGCCGAGGTCTACCTCGAGCGTCCCGAGCGGCGGTCGATCGCCGGGAACATCTACGTGGGCAGGGTCGACAACGTCCTGCCCGGCATGGAGGCGGCGTTCGTCGAGATCGGGCTGGAGAAGAACGGGTTCCTGTACGTCGACGAGATCGTCGTGCCCGAGCTCGAGGGCAAGCGGCACGGCAAGAAGATCACCGACCTGATCCAGCGTGGGCAGCAGATCCTCGTCCAGGCGGTCAAGGACCCGATGAAGACGAAGGGCGCGCGGCTCACGACCGAGATCTCGCTCCCCGGCCGCTTCCTCGTCTACGTCCCGAACGGCGAGGGGCTCGGCGTCTCCCGCCGGCTCGAGGACTCCGAGCGGACGCGGCTCAAGGACATCCTGAAGGGAATCGCGCCGTCGACCGGCGGCGTGATCGTCAGGACGGCGGCCGAGGGCGCCTCGGCCGAGGACGTCGAGCGCGACCTCGTCTTCCTCCAGCGGCTCTGGAAGACGGTCCAGGCGCGCGCGAAGCTCGCGACGGGCCCCGAGCTCGTCTACCAGGAGGCCGAGCTTCCGCTGCGCATCGTTCGCGACCTCTTCGCGGGCGACTTCGCCGCCGCGCATGTCGACTCCGAGCGCACCCACAAGCGCATCGTCGGCTACCTGAAGAAGACCTCGCCGCACATGATCGAGCGGGTCCACCGGACGAAGGACAAGGAGCCCTTGTTCGAGCGCTACGGCGTCGACAAGGAGATCGAGTCGACCCTCGACCGCCGGGTCGACCTTCCGTCGGGCGGATACCTCGTCTTCGACTACGCCGAGGCGTTCACCGTGATCGACGTGAACACCGGCAGCTTCGTCGGATCGCGGTCGAAGAGCTCGCCCCAGCGGCTCGAGGACACGATCGTCAAGAACAACCTCGAGGCCGTGAAGGAGGTCGTACGGCAGCTGCGGCTCCGTGACATCGGCGGCATCGTCGTCATCGACTTCATCGACATGGCGAACCCGAAGAACCGTCAGGCGGTCGAGGAGGCGTTCCGGACGGAGCTCGAGCGCGACCGTACGAAGACGTACGTCGTCGAGATCTCGCCGCTCGGGCTGGTCGAGATGACGCGGCAGAAGGTCACCGACGGCCCACGCGAGGTGATGACCCGCAAGTGCCCGACGTGCGGAGGAGACGGGATCGTCGTCTCGGACGCCACGGTCGCGCTCCAGGTCGAGCGTCGCCTGAAGGCGCTCGCGGCCGCCGGTGCCGGCTCGCGGATCCAGGCATACCGGATCGCGCTCCACCCGAGGACGCTCGCGCTGCTGGCGGGCCCCGGCGGTGCGCGGCTCGCTGCGCTCGAGGACGCGACGAGACGGCGGTTCTACCTCGTGCCCGCCGAGGGTCACGTGCATCTCGACCACTTCGAGGTCCTCGCGGAAGGCCGCCGGGACGACCTCGCGTCGGTCTCGGCGCTGGCCGACGGGGCCGAGATCGAGCTGAAGCTCGTCGAGATCGACCTGTACGACAGCACATCGGCCGTCGGAAAGCTCGACGGCCTCGACGTGGTCGTCGCCGACGCGGCGAAGCTCGTCGGCAGGAAGGCGAAGGTCACGGTGGGCCGGGTGCTCGACGGGACCGCATTCGCCACGCTGGTCGCCGGCGAGCCCCACGCCGCGCCGATCACGTTCGAGAGCGAGGCGGAGAAGCCGACCCGCGCGCCGTCCCGCCGCAAGGCGGAGGAGGACGGCCGCGTCCGATGTCGAGGCGGAGGCGGAGGCGCCGGCGCCCGAGCGCACGCTGCCCGGCGAGGGCGCGTCCATCGACGACGCGCCCGAGGAGGACGCACCCGACGACGAGACGACCTCGGACGAGCCGGAAGGCCTCGGGGACGCCGCCGGGGAGGAGGGCGGCCAGACGCCTGCTCCCGCCAAGAAGCGGACGCGGCGCGGCTCGCGCGGCGGCAAGCGGAGGAAGAAGCCCACCGGGGCAGCGGCGGGTGACGAGGGCGACGTCGACATGGACGGCGCGCAGCCGGCCGAGCCGGTCGCCGAGACGCAGGCCGACGACGCGCCGGACGAGGCCGTGCCGGACGAGGCCGTGCCGGACGAGGCCGCGCCGGTCGTGGCCGCGCGACCCGGGCGCCGCGCGCCGAGGATCCATGTCCCTGCCGACGACGCCCCGGACGAGGATGACGCACCGGACGGGCAGGACACCGGGGAGGCGGTGGCGGAGGAGAAGGCGGAGAGCCCCGACGGTGACGGCGCACCGCCGGCCCGAAGGCGGACGCGCCGAGGGTCGAGGGGAGGCCGGAACCGGAAGCGGAAGCCTGCCGTGACGAACGGCGACGGAGTGGGAGCCGACGTGGTCGAGTCGCAGGAGGCCGCCCCGCCGGCAGCGCAGGGAAACGGCGAGCCCGAGGGAGCAGCCGTCCTTGCATCGGCTCCGCCCGAGGCTCCCGAGACGCCCGAGAGGGCCGATCCGACGGACGCCTCCGAGAGCGGCGGCTACGTCCCGATGTCCGAGTGGATCGAGGACTTCGACCGCCGTCCGTGAGCGCACTCTTGCCGCCGCCGTCCGCTACAATCCGGCGGCTCGCGGGCGCTGCTCGCGATTTCCTCGTCAGAAGGCCTCGAGCATGAGCTACGCGATCATCTCCGTCGGTGGCAAGCAGTACCGCGTCCGCGAGGGCGAGCGGCTGCTCGTCGACCGCCTCGGGCTCGAGGACGGGGCGTCGTTCACGCCGACCGTGTTGCTCACGGGCGGCTCGGGGGGGCCACAGCTCGCCCCGTCCGACGTCGTCGTCACGGCAAAGGTCGTCTCGCAGGAGAAGGGGCCCAAGATCCGCATCGGCAAGTACAAGCAGCGGACGGGGTACAAGCGGCATACGGGCTTCCGCGCGTCCCTGACCCGGATCCAGATCGAGTCGATCGGTGCCGGCTCGACGAAGCGCGAACGGGCCAAGCCCACCGTGGCCGCGCCGGCGCAGGAGTCGGCGGGCGGCACGCTCCCCGAGGGGTACGCGGGCCTGACCGTCGCACAGCTGAAGGAGGCGGCCCCCACGTGGGACGCCGACGCGCGCGCAGCGGCGCTCGAGTACGAGCGGGCGCACGGCAAGCGCAAGGGTGCGATCGCGGCGCTCGAGGCGGCGATCGCGGAGGAGGCGACGGGCTGATGGCACACAAGAAGGGGCTCGGCTCATCGAAGAACGGCCGCGACTCGGCGAGCCAGCGGCTCGGCGTGAAGATCTTCGCCGGACAGGAGGTCAAGGCCGGGATGATCATCGTGCGGCAGCGGGGCACGCGCTTCCGCCCGGGGCCCGGCGTCGGCATCGGCCGCGACGACACGCTGTTCGCGCTGCGCGCCGGGGTGGTCGAGTTCCATCGCAGCGGCGAGCGGCGCTCGATCTCGGTCGCGGCCACCGCCGAGACGGCCTGACGTCGGACCGCCGCCCGGCGTCGGCGGCAGCGGAGCGCCCGTGTTCCACGACCATGTTCGTGTGATCGTTCGCTCGGGGCGCGGCGGTGACGGCGCGCTGAGCTTCCGGCGCGAGAAGTACGTCCCGAAGGGCGGCCCCGACGGTGGTGACGGCGGCCGCGGGGGGGACGTCGTCCTCGTTGCCGACCCGTCGCTCCGCGACCTGTCCTCGCTGCGGGGTCGCAGGGTGTTCGCAGCGCAGCGAGGCGGCAACGGTCGGGGAACGCGGAAGCACGGAGCCGACGGCGATCCGGTCGAGCTCCCGGTCCCCGTGGGAACCCAGGTGAGCCGTGAGGACGGCGGCCTCGTGGCCGACCTCGCCCGTCCCGGCGCGCGCGCCGTTGTCGCCCGAGGTGGAACGGGGGGGCGGGGCAACGCACGGTTCGCGACGCCCACACGGCAGACGCCTCGCTTCGCCGAGACCGGGCTGCCGGGCGAGGAGCATGCGCTCGAGCTCCGTCTGAAGCTGCTGGCCGACGCCGCGCTCGCGGGGCTTCCGAATGCCGGGAAGTCGTCTCTCCTGCGACGCGTCTCCAATGCCACCCCGAAGGTCGCCGACTATCCGTTCACCACGCTCCAGCCGGTGCTCGGCACCGTCGAGGCACCCGACGGTGCGCAGCTGACGGTCGCGGACGTGCCCGGCCTGATCGAGGGCGCCAGCGAGGGGGTGGGCCTGGGGCACGCCTTCCTGGCGCATCTCGAGCGCGCGCGACTGCTCGTCCACGTGATCGACGCCTCGGATGGCGATGCGGACACGCGCTTCCGGACGATCGATCGCGAGCTCGCGCTCTATGGCGCGGGCCTCGACGAGCGGCCGCAGCTCGTGGTCCTGAACAAGGCCGACCTGACGCCTGACCCGGCGCCCTTCTCCGTCGTCGACTCGCGCATCGTCGCGGTGCATCGCGTGTCGTGCGCGACCGGCGAGGGGATCGAGGAGCTGAAGCGCGCGCTGTTCACCCTCTGCCCGTCCGCTCCCGACCTTCGCGACGAGGAAGCGGAGCTCCCGGACTTCCTCGACTACCGGCCGACTCCCCCGGCGCGCCGCTCGTACCGGGTGCTGCGGACCGACCGCGGGTTCCGCGTGGTGGGGGAGATCCCGGGCGAGGAGGAGCTCGAGGAGGCGCTCCGCGCGGCGGGGATCCGTCCGGGCGTACTCGTCGAGATCGGTGACGAGGAGCTGGAGTGGGAGCCGTGAGCGTGGGCGTCTTCGGCGGCGCCTTCGACCCGCCGCACACGGGTCATGTCGAGCTCGCGCGCGTCGGGATCGAGCGCTTTCGCCTCGACCGGCTGCTCGTCCGGGTCGTCGAGGCCCCCGGGCACAAGGAGGTCGCGACGGCGCCGTCCATCCGTCTCCGCCTCGCCGAGCTCGCGTTCGGCGTGCTCGACGACGCGGTGATCTCGCTCGACCCGTTCGCGCGGACCGTCGACTCGCTCGAGGCCCTCGACCTCGACGACCCCGTGTTCCTCGTCGGCGCCGACGAGTTCGCGAACTTCCTCCTCTGGAAGGAGCCCGAGCGGGTGCTCGAGCTCGCGCGCATCGGTGTCGCGACGCGCCCCGGGGTCGACCGGCCTCGGCTGGACACCGTGCTCCGGCAGCTCGATCGGCCCGACCGGGTCGCCTTCTTCGAGATCGAGCGTCTGCCCGTCTCCTCGTCCGATATCCGCACCCGCGTCGCGGCGGGGGAGCCGATCGCGGGCCTCGTCCCTGCGGCGGTCGAGGCGGAGATCGCGCGCCTCGGCCTGTACCGCGCCGGTTGACCTGTCCGCCGCGTCCAGGGCTATGCTTCTCGACGTGAGATCGTTTGTGTTGATTCAACACAAGCTATGACCGACTGGACGACTCCGACCTGACCTCGCTCGAAACCGCACGCCGCATCGCCGCTCTCTGCGAGGAGAAGCTGGCGACGGACGTCGCGATCCTGGACATGCGGTCGGTCTGCGACTACACCGACTACTTCGTGATCGCGACGGGGAAGAACGCGCGCCTGACGAAGGGGATCCACGACGAGGTCTACGCGACCCTGAAGCGGAGCGCGAAGCTCACACCCCGCTCGTCGAGCGGCCTCCCTGAGGCCAGCTGGATCGTCGACGACTACCTCGACGTCGTGCTCCACGTCTTCACCCCGGAGACCCGCGACTACTACCGCCTCGAGGAGCTCTGGGACGACGTCCCGAAGCTCGAGGCCGCCGCGACCGCGTAGCTCGCGGCGTCGGCCCGCATCCGGGACGGGACGGAGCGTCTACAATCCGGCGGTCCGGGGCCGTAGCTCAGCTGGGAGAGCGTCTGGCTGGCAGCCAGAAGGTCAGGGGTTCGAGCCCCCTCGGCTCCATCCTCACGTCAGGAGCCTGGGCCGTGTGGGCGGGCCGCGTCCGGCCCGCCCCACGACCGACGTGGTTCAGGCGCCGACGAGCGTGATCGTGCGGAGGACCTCGGCGGTCGTCGCCGTGTTCGCCGTCACCGTGACGCGGTAGGTCTTCTTCTTGGCCACGGTCAGCCCCGCAACGCGGGGGCGGACGGTGCAGTCGATCCCGAGCGGCGATGCGCCCTGCGAGACCTGAACGAGCTTCGTGCCGAGGTAGCTGCGGATCGTGTACCCGACGGTCGCGCCCGTCGCGTTGTTCGCGCAGTACTCGCGCAGGTACACGGTCACGACCGGGTTCCGCGTCCCGCCCTTGACCGTCTGCTTGCCGTTGACCGGGCTGAGCGGCGCGGCCGTCTTCGCGAACACCGGCTGAGCGCGCTTGGGCGCGCCCCCCTGGCGGTAGATGCCGCTCTGCCACAGGCTGCCCGGCGAGTCCTGCATCACGAACCAGACGAACATCTGCACGCGCGCGTCGGAGCGCGCCATCGCGATCGCCTGCGGGATGTATGCGGCCTGCTGGGCCTCGGTGACGCCCTTGGGCTCACCCGGCTTCGTCTCGTTGCCGTACTCCGTGATCCAGATCGGGATGTTCTTGCGCCGGAACGCGATGTCCATGTCCTTCTCGAATCGCGGCATGCTCTTGAGCGTCACGTTCGGATAGCGGACGAGCTGCGTCGGCTTCTGGTTCACGGGGAACGGATACGGATGGTGGGCCCACGCGTCGAACCTGACGCCTCGCATCGACGCGGCGACGCCCTTCATGAACGTCGCGGGGGCGACCGTGTCCGTCAGGCCGGCGCGGTGCTTGTCGCGGCCGTTCGACGACGTCTCGCCGATCGCGACCTTGGCGCGGGCGTTCCCGGCACGGATGCCGGCGATGCCCGCCTTGGCGAGCTTCGCGTAGTTCGCGGGGCTGACGATGCGTCCCGCCGCGTTGAACTGCGGGACGAGGAACGTCGCGAGGTTCGACTCGTTCCAGATCGTGTAGGAGCCGACGAACGGATACCCGGCGTAGCGTCCGGAGTAGCGGGCAGCGACGGCGCGGGCGAAGTTCTGGAAGTCCGCGATCTTCGTCGGCATCGCCTGCGGCTTCTGACCGCCGTTCGCCCAGGACGGCGTGCCCCAGAGCGTGATCAGCACCTCCATGCCGCGCTGCTGGGCGTTGCGCACGAACTCGTCGACGTCCCCGAACTGATAGGCGGGGTCGAACGGGTCGGTTGCCTGCGCGGGCCGCTCCGGTGCGACCTTCGACCAGTCGACGATCGTCCGCAGGATCGTTGCGTTGTTCGCGCGCGCCCGATCCAGTGCATCGAGGCGTGTGTCGTCCCAGCGGAACATCGGATCATCCTGGAAGCCGACCCACATGCGGTCGGCTGCCGAGGCAGTGGGCACGAGCACGGCGGCGGCGAGACAGGCGACGACGATCGGGCGGGCGATGAAACGCACGTTGACCTCCTTGGGCGGGTTCGGGTCGCGGGCACGGTAGCCCGACCGCGTAAGGGCGGTGTAAGCCCGCGTCTTCGCCGCGGGCGCGAGAAACCCTGTCAGTCGATCGCGGCACCGCCCGAACCAGGGCCTGTCCCCGGTCTCCGGCTCGGGCGTCGCGAAGCAACGCCCGAGCGCGTAAACTCGGGGCGCATGGTCTGGGAGATCGTCTTCATGCTCGTGCTGCTCAAGATCCCGATCGTGTACCTCTGCATGGTGGTCTGGTGGGCGATCCGGGCAGAGCCGCGCGACGAGCAGCGGTCGCTCGCCGTGCGGGTCACGGACACACCGACGACGACGGCGGCTCGCCCGCGCCGCGTCTGCCGCGCGCGCCCCGCGGAGGCAGGCCGGTCGGCGGCCGCCGCGGAGCGAGGGCGCGGCAGCGGACGCTATCGCGGCCGCATGCGTCGAGAGCCGAGGTGCGGTCGTGAGCTCGGTCGACGAGCCGCGCGGCGACCGCTCGAGCGCGGCCGACACGATCGCGGGCCTGCTCGCTGTCGCGTCGATCGTCCTCTCCGGGATCGCGATGGGCTTCGGGCTGCTCCTCCAGCTCCACGCGCATCCGGCCCGGCTCGCGCCGGTCGCGATCATCCTCGCGCTCGTCGCCGCGCGGATGAGCGCCCGCTACCAGTCGCTGGCGCTCAAGGCCGCCCTGTTCGGCGCGGTCGCGTGGGTGATCGGCATGGTCGTCGTGATCGTCACCGACGGCGCGCTGCTCTGAGCACCCCCCGCTGAGCGTTCCGGCGGCGGCTCGAGCCGCGCCGATCACGCTGCTACAACACATCGAGATGGCAACGACCGACTCGACGGGCCCGAACGCGGCCTACGTCGCCCAGCTGCTCGAGGACTACCTCGACGCCCCTGCGAGCGTCCCACCCGAGTGGCGTCGGATCTTCGAAGCGGAGTTGGAACCGACGCCGAAGCGGTCCCCGGACGGCACAGGAGCGGGGAACGGGGCACCGTCCTCGGTCCAGGGCGCGCCGGCCGTTGCGCCGGCTCCGCCGCCGGAGCCCCCGGAGCCGGGCCTGCTCGGAGGGGTCGCCGCGGCGATGGCGCTCGTCAAGGCCTACCGCATGCACGGCCACCTCGCCGCGCGGCTCGACCCGCTCGGCTCCGAGCCGATGGGCGACCCGGCGCTGGACGAGACGCGACTCGTGCCGGCGCTCACGCCCGAGCTCCAGGCCCGAATCCCGGCCGCCCTGCTCCGCCTCTACGTCCCCGGCGAGACACTGCTCGACGCGCTGCCGCGGCTCCGCGAGGTCTACATGAGCTCGAGCGCATACGAGATCGAGCACATCTCCGACCACGCGGAGCGCGTCTGGCTCCGCAAGGCGATCGAGTCGGGACGGTTCCGCGTCCAGCTCGAGCCCGAGCGCCGCGTCCGGCTGCTGCGGCGCCTCGCCCAGGTCGAGGGCTTCGAGCAGTACCTGCGGAAGTCGTTCCTCGGCCAGAAGCAGTTCTCGCTCGAGGGTCTGGACGTGCTGATCCCGATGCTGGACGAGGCGATCGAGCTCGGGGCGGAGGGCGGGGCCCACGAGGTCGTCGTCGGCATGGCGCACCGCGGCCGGCTGAACGCGCTCGTCCACACCGTCGGACGCTCCTACGAGTCGGTCCTGCGCGAGTTCGAGGGAGAGCGCTCGTTCGACGCGCTCGTGGTCGACCCGGAGGGCGGGAGCGGCGATGTCAAGTACCACCTGCCGGCATCCGGCGCACGCGTCACCTCTGCCGGCGAGATCGAGGTCACGATTGCCCCCAATCCGAGCCACCTCGAGGCCGTCGACCCGGTGGTGGAGGGGTGGACGCGGGCCGAGCAGACCGATCGCTCGCGCGGGGCGGGCCTCCACGACCCGAGCGTCGCGCTGCCGATCCTGATCCACGGCGACGCTGCGTTCGCGGGACAGGGCGTCGTCGCGGAGACGCTCAACCTCCAGAGCCTCGAGGGCTACTCGACCGGCGGGACGCTGCACCTGATCACGAACAACCAGGTCGGCTTCACGACGGATCCCATGGAGAGCCGCTCGACCCGCTATTCGAGCGACCTCGCGAAGGGGTTCGACGTCCCCATCGTCCACGTCAACGCCGACGATCCCGAGGCGGCACTGGGCGCGGTCGCGCTCGCCCTCGCCTATCGCGCGGAGTTCGGGCACGACTTCGTGATCGACATCGTCGGCTACCGCCGCTTCGGGCACAACGAGCAGGACGAGGCGGCGTACACGCAGCCGCTCATGGTCGAGCGCATCGAGCAGCAGCCCACTGCGCGCGAGCAGTACGCCGCGCGCCTGGTCGCCGACGGCGTCCTCGACGCAGAGGCCGTCGATGCCATCGTCGCCGAGGTGACGGCGACGCTGCGCGCCGCACACGACCGGCTGCGGGCGTCCATCGCCGAGCCTCCGTCCCCGCCGCCGGAGCAGATGTCGACGACGGGAACCGCCGATGTCGTGCAGACGGCGGTCCCGCCCGAGCGGCTGCACGCCCTCAACGACCAGCTGCTCACTGTGCCCGCCGGGTTCGTCGTCCACCCGAAGCTCGAGCGTCAGCTCGAGCGGCGGCGCGAGACGGTCGACGCGGGCGGGATCGACTGGGGCCAGGCCGAGGCGCTTGCCTTCGCGTCGCTCCTCGAGGACGGGATCCCGATCCGACTCTCGGGTCAGGACACCGAGCGCGGGACGTTCTCGCACCGACACCTCGTCCTGCATGACCCCGCGACCGGCGAGACGGCCACGCCGATCCAGGGCCTGCCGGGCGCCAACGCGTCGTTCGAGGTCTACAACTCGCCGCTCTCGGAGTATGCGGCGGTGGGATTCGAGTACGGGTACTCGGTCGCCTCTCCGGATGCGCTCGTGCTCTGGGAAGCCCAGTTCGGTGACTTCGTCAACGGTGCGCAGATCGTGATCGACCAGTTCGTGGTGGCCGGGCGCTCGAAGTGGAACCAGACCTCGCGCCTGACATTGCTGCTCCCGCACGGCTACGAGGGGAACGGCCCCGAGCACTCGAGTGCTCGGCTCGAGCGCTTTCTCCAGCAGGGCGCTCAGGACAACATCCGCGTCTGCAACTGCACGACCGCGGCCCAGTTCTTCCACCTGCTCCGGCGGCAGGCGCTCGACGCGGTCGCCCGGCCGCTCGTCGTGATGACGCCGAAGGGGCTGCTTCGGCTCAAGCAGGCGTCGTCGACGCTCGAGGAGCTCTCGGGTGGGGCGTTCCAGCCGGTCATCGACGACCCGAGGGCGCGGGCGGACGAGGTCGAGCGGCTCGTGCTCTGCTCGGGGAAGCTCTACTACGACATCGTCGGGCACGACGTGCACGAGGAATCGGCCGGAGTCGCCGTCGCGCGCATCGAGCAGCTCTATCCGTTCCCGGTCGAAGCGGTCGAGGCGCTTCTCGCCCGCTACCCGGGGCTGCGTCGGGTGATCTGGGCTCAGGAGGAGCCCCAGAACATGGGCCCCTGGCGCTCGATCCGCCATCGCCTCGAGGAGACCGTGCGCGCCAGCAGCGCGGAGAGCCTCCAGTATGTGGGGAGGACCTGGAAGGCGAGCCCGAGCGAGGGATATCCGACCGCCCATCAGGTCGAGCAGGACCGCATCGTGCGAACCGCCCTCGGGGTCTCGTCCTAGGCACGCGGCTACACTGCGGCGTGGCCCAGGAACGTCCACAACGCATCAACGGAGAGCCGATGGCAGTCGATACGAGCATTCCCGAGAACCCCTTCACGACAGATACGAGCGCCGAGGACGACGCGTCGTCCCTCGCCCGTGCGATCCAGGAGCACCTCGATCTCAAGCAGCGCAACGCCGACCTGAACGGCGAGATGCCGCTCGACAGGTACTCGATCGAGGACCCGTTCGAGAACCACCCCCTCTTCAAGTCGGAGGAGCAGGCCCGCCTCGAGGAGACGCTCGAGGGCGTCGCTGCACCCGAGCCGTCCCAGCCGCTTCCCTGGCCGGGCGAGGACGAGACGGTCGAGGGCGCGGCGCTCGACGACGGCCTCTGGGGCCGCTCGCGGGACTTCGACTGGGGCGAGTAGCCCCGCCGTCCCCGCGCGACCGCGGACGACCATCCGTCGGCAGCGTCGATCTCTGTATCGTCGCGCGCGATGACGTCCGAGGAACGCCTCGACCGGTTCGCCGACCTGGTCGTGCGCGTCGGCGCGAACGTGCAGCCCGCCCAGGATGTCGTCCTCGTCTACCTCGTCGAGCACACCGCCATCGCGCGTGCCGTCGCTCGCGCGGCGCTCGCGGCGGGCGCCCGGCGTGTGCTTCCGCTCGTCACCGACCTGCACCTGCGGAAGGCGGCGATCGAGCTCGGCCCGGAGGAGGAGCTCGGCCAGACGCCGGCGCACCTCCTCGAGTGGATCCGGAGCTGGCGCGAGAGCCGGCCCGCCCTCATCTCGCTCACCGGCGACCCGGATCCGGGGCTGTTCGACGGCCTCGACCCCGTGCTCGTCGCGAGGGCCGATCCCGCCGACCTCCGCGCGCTCTACCTCCCCCTCGTCACGGGCCGCCTGATCAACTGGGCGATCGTCCCGGCGCCGAACCCCGGCTGGGCGGATGCGGTGGTCGGCGAGCCGGACGTCGAGCGCCTCTGGGACGCCGTGGCGACCACGATGCGCCTCGACGAGGCCGATCCCGTCGCCGCATGGCGGGAGCACGCCGCGATGCTGCAGTCACGTGCCGACGGGCTGAACGCCGCGCATTTCGATGCGATCCGCTTCCGCGGCCCCGGCACCGATCTCGTCGTCGGGCTGCTCGACGGCTCGCGGTGGCTCTGCGCGACCTTCGAGACGGAGACGGGAATCACGCACCTGCCGAACCTCCCGACGGAGGAGGTCTTCACGACGCCGGACTGGCGCCGGACCGAGGGTGTCGTCCGCTCGACGTACCCGCTCGTCGTCCCCGGGATCGGCGCCCGCGTCGACGGGCTCGAGGTCCGCTTCGAGGACGGGAAGGTCGTGGACGTGGTCGCCGAGGCCGGCGGGGCGGACCTGATCCGCACGCAGATCGCGAGCGACGTGCGCGCGGCGTTCCTCGGCGAGGTGGCGCTCGTGGACGGCTCGTCGCGCGTCAACGAGACCGGCCTCGTCTTCTCGAACACGCTCTTCGACGAGAACGCGAGCTGTCACGTCGCGTACGGCAGCGGCCTTCCCTTCGCGGTCGACGGCGCCGACGGGCTCGGCACGGATGGCCTGATCGAGGCAGGCGTCAACGTCTCATCGGTTCACACGGACTTCATGATCGGCGGTCCCGAGGTCGACGTGGACGGCCTCGCGGCGGACGGCTCGACGACGCCGATCCTGCGCGACAACCTCTGGGTTCTCTAGATGATTGATGCCACGATCTCGTGCGCCCGGATGCGCGAGCCGGCGGGTCTGGGTCGCTTCCAGGGGTGGTGAGCCCGCAGGGCGGGCTCACCACCCCGTGCGCTTCGCGTGCCGAAGGTCTCACCGATGCCGCCGGCATCGCCGAGACCTTCGTCCGCGCCCCAGAGCGGCCAGCTCACGCCCCGGAGCCGACGATCTCGTGGCATCAATCATCTAGGCCACCCGGCGTGCGCTGACGCCCTCGAGTGTCGTGGCAAGCCGGCGGAACGGCCCGTCGACGGCGATGAGCTCGTCGTAGCGGCCGCGCTGGGTGATCCGTCCCCGCTCCATGACGAGGATCTCGTCCGCGCGGCGGACGGTCGTGAGCCGGTGCGCGATGATGATGGACGTCCGGCCGCGGAGGAGCGTGTCGAACGCGCGCTCGATCAGCACCTCGGTCGGCCGGTCGATGTTCGACGTCGCCTCGTCGAGGATCAGGATCCGCGGGTCGGCGACGAGCGCCCGGGCGATCGAGATCAGCTGGCGCTCGCCTGCCGAGAGCCCGGCACCGCCCTCCCGCACGACGTGGTCGAGTCCCTCCTCGAACCGCGCGGCGACACGGTCGACGCCGATCGCGCGTGCCGCGGCCGCGACCTCCTCGTCCGTCGCGTCGGGCCGGGCGAACCGGATGTTGTCGGCGATCGTGCCGCTGAACAGGAACGGGTCCTGCAGCACGACGCCGAGCTGGCGGCGATACGAGCGGAGGCGGACGTCCCGCAGGTCGGTGCCGTCGATGCGGACCGCGCCCCGGTCGGGGTCGTAGAAACGCGCGACGAGCTTCGCCGTCGTCGACTTGCCGCCGCCCGACTCGCCGACGAGCGCGATGCACCCGCCGGCAGGGAACTCGAGCTCGAGCCCGTGGATGACGGGCTCCGCCCCGTAGGAGAAGACGACGCCGTCGAGGTCGATCCGACCGTCGATGCGGCCGAGGTCGCGCGCGCCGGGCCGGTCGACGATGTCGTGCTCGGCGTCGAGGACGGTCGAGATCTTCCCCATTGCCGCGGTCGCTGCCTGCACCTGGCCGTAGAGCTCCGAGAGCTCCTGGAGCGGCTGGAAGACGAGCGACAGCATGCCGACCCCGGCGATGAGGGTGCCGATCTCGAGGCTCCCGCCCTCGATCATCAGCGCACCGGCGTAGAGCACGGCCACCTGCGCGACGACCCCGAGGAGCTCGATCGCGGGGAAGAACACGGACGAGAGCTTCTGCGCGTAGGTGTTCGACACGCGGTTGGCCTCGTTCAGCTCCTCGAACTCGCGCTGGAACGCGCGCTCGCGATTGAACGCCTGGACGACGGCCATGCCGGCGACCGACTCGGCGAGCTGCGCCGTCACCGCGGCGATCCGCGTGCGGACGTCGGAGAAGGCGGTGTGCGAGCGACGCTGGAACCAGCGCGTGATCACGATGCCGGGCGGGAGGACGAGCAGCGCGACGAGCCCGAGGCGCCAGTCGAGCAGGAAGAGCCCGATGATCGCCGCCACCAGCGTGAGGGTGTTGACCACGAGCGTCGTCAACCCCTGGTTGAGCACGTCCGAGAGGGCGTCCACGTCGCTCGTCAGGCGCGCGATGATCCATCCCGCCTTCTGCTGGGAGAAGTACCGCAGCGAGAGCGACGTGAGATGCTCGAACAGGTCGCGGCGCAGCTCGAGCACCATGCGCTGGCCGATCGCTGCGAGCATCAGCCAGGTCGCCGTGCCCAGGAGCCACGCGACGACGCCGATCGCGACGTAGGCGATGACATCCTCGGTGAGGCGGCCGGTGTCCCCGGCGACGATGCCGTTGTCGATCGCGTCCCCGACGATGTGCCACATGGCGACCGGGGCCGCGGCCGAGACCGCGGCGAGCGCGAGCACGACCGCGAGGCGGCGGCGCCGTCCTTCCGTGTAGCGCCAGAGGCGCGAGAGCCCTGTCCGCCTGGCTCTCATGCCGCGAGCGCCTCCTCGCCGAACAGCTCCGCGAACGGGCCGCCGGCGCGGATCAGCTCGTCCGGGAGGCCCTGCTCGACGATCTTCCCGTCACGGAGCACGACCGCTCGGTCGGCGACGAGCACCGTCGAGAGCCGCTGCCCGGAGATGAGGACCGTCCGCCCGGCGACGGCCGGCCGGAGGTTCTCGACGAGATGCCGCTCCGTCTCCGTGTCGACGGCGGACATCGGGTCGTCGAGCACCAGCACCCGCGACCCCGCGATCAGCGCGCGCGCCAGGGCGACCCGCTGGCGCTGCCCGCCGGAGAGGTTGACTCCCCGCTCGCCGATCAGCGTGTCGTAGCCGTCGGGGAGGTCGTCGACGAACTCGGCGACTCCCGCCGCCTCGCACGCGTCGAGGACGTCCGCCCAGTCCGCGTCCGGCCGCGCCGCCAGCAGGTTGTCGCGGAGGGGCACCGAGAACAGGACAGGCTTCTGCGTGACGATCGCGACCGCCTTGCGCAGCTCGGCGAGGCCGACCTCCCGGGCATCGACGCCGCCGAGGAGCACGCGCCCGGCCGTGGGGTCGTAGAAGCGAGGCAGCAGGTGCAGGAGCGACGTCTTCCCCGCGCCCGTCGGTCCGCAGACGGCCACGATCTCGCCGGGCGCAGCGTCGAGCTCGATCCCCGCGAGCACCTCGCCGCCCGTCGGGTACGAGAAGTGGACGCCCTCGAAGCGGACGGGGAGCGGGCCGGTCGGCAGCGAAGCGGGCTCGGCCGCCTCCGGCAGCGACTCGATCCCGTCCAGCCACGCGAAGCTGCGCGACGCGGCGGCCGTGGCGCGCTGACCGAGGTTGATGATCCAGCCGAGCGCCTCGAGCGGCCACACGAGCTGGAGGAGCAGCGTGACGAAGAGCGTGAACTGCCCGATCGTGAGGTTCCCGGCGATCGCCTCGCGCCCTCCGACGAGCAGGACCGCGGCGATGCCGAGCGTGGGGAGGAACACGAGCCCGGGCAGGAACCGTGCCTCGACCGACGCCTGCCGCATCGTCTCGTGGCGCACCCCCTCGGCCCGGTCGTGGAACCGGTCGCGGACGTCGTCCTCGCGCCCGAACGCCTGCACCATCTCGATCCCGACGACGGCCTCGTCCGACGCCTCGGTGAGATGCCCCTTCTTCCGCTGCACCTCACGCGAGATCGGGAACACGCGGTGCGCGAAGAAGTACGCGAGCACCGCGATCGGGGGCATCGCCACGGCGGCGGTGAGGGCGAGCTGCCAGTTGACGACGGTGAGCACGATCGCAGCGCCGACCAGCATCAGCACGCTCTGGATCGCCTGGACGACGCCCCAGCCGATGAAGTAGCGCACCGGGTAGATGTCGTTCGTCGCCCGCGAGATGACCTCGCCGGTCGCGTGGCGGTCGTAGAACGCGCGCGGATACCGGAGGTACGCGTCGTAGAGCATCGAGCGCAGGCGCGCCTCGACGGTGATGCCGATCCGTGCCGTCGCGTACCGGCGTGTGAAGTTGATCCCGAACCGCAGGGCGGCGGCGATGACGATCGCAGCGAGGTAGGGGACGAGCAGTGCCTGGTCGCCGCCGTCGATCGCGTTGTCGATCGTCCGCTGGATCAGGATCGGGATCAGGAGCGAGAGCAGCGTGAAGCCGAGCGCGCATGCGAGCCCGAGCGAGACCAGCCGCCACTGCGCCCGCCAGAGCGGGTACAGGTGCCTGGCGGTCGGCCAGAGCGTGAGATCCGGAGGATCGACGTTCGTCACGGGCGCACTCCTCGCCGTGTCGGATGACACGGTGTCCTACGGGATGCCGCCCTGCACGTGCGGGGCGGGAACGACCGCCGGCGGGGCTGGAGCCGCGAGCCGGGCAGAGGAACCCTAGTCGATCCATGCGAGGGCAATTGTTCGGTTTTCCGCCCTCTCCATGCGGGTTCGGGGCCTGCCGATGCCGTCCGCGATGCGAGACAGACGCCAATCTGCACTTGACAGACATCATTTTGATGTCATACTGCTGCCCATGGAGCTGCACATCGATGCGATCAAGCGAGATCTGGTCGGCGTCGTCGCCGCCCTCGGCGACGAGGAGGTCGTCGAGCAGTGGCGCCGGCTCGCCGACGCGATCGAGCCCTCGCTCCGGTTGCGGCTGATCGACCTCCTCTCGGAGGCGGCGCTGTCGTTGAACTCCCAGCTCGACATCGGTCACGTCGAGGTGCGGATGGCCGGCCGCGACCCGGAGCTCGTGTTCGTCGACGAGCCGCTCGCACCCGAGGAGCCGCCCGCCCCCGGCGACGACCTGAGTGCCCGCATCACGTTGCGGCTGCCCGAGGGGCTCAAGGCGAGCCTCGAGGTCGCGGCGGCCCGCGAGGCCGTCTCGACCAATGCCTGGATCGTGCGGGCGCTCGCTCGAGCGCTCGAGCCGCGCGCCGCGCGGCGGTCGGCCAACCGGCTCCAGGGCTTCGCCCGGAGCTAACGGAAGGAAGAAAGGAGCACCATGTTCTCGCTCGCGCTCTTCGGACCCTTCGACCCCGACCCCCTCGAGCGGCGTCGGCCGCCCCGCCGCGGCGACGGCCGCGTCGACTCGCGGCCCTCCGTCCCGCCCCGCTTCGGCCCCCGCTAGCGCCGTGCCGACGTTCGAGACACCGGGTCAGGTTGCGCTCGACCTGATCGTCCCCGCCGGCTCGGTCTCGGTCGGCACCTGGCACGAGCCGCGGGTCGAGGTCTCCGTGACGCCGCTCCGCGGCGATGAGGCCTCGGCCCAGGCGGCAGCCGAGACTCGGATCGAGGCGGTCGAGCGCGGCGGGCGCCACGAGGTATCCGTCCGTGTCCCCAAGCGAGAGGGCCGTCTCGGGATCTTCGGCCGAAGCCCGGAGCTGCTCGTGGCGATCCGCTGCCCGGAGGGCTCCGATCTCGAGCTCACGACCCAGAGCGCGGACCTCGACGCGCGCGGCCCGCTCGGCGAGCTCGCGGCCCGGTCCGCCTCCGGCGACGTGCTGGCCGGCGACGCCACCGCGCTCTCGTTCACCACGGCGAGCGGCGACCTCGTCGCGGGCGCCGTCTCCGGATCGCTCTCCGCGAAGTCCGCCTCCGGCGACGTCGCGGTCCGGTCCGTCACGGGCACCTCGACCGTGAGCACGGTCTCCGGCGACGTCCGTCTCGGGGAGACCGTGGCCCTCGCCACGGTGAACACGGTCTCCGGCGACGTCGACCTCGATGCGGTCTCCGCCGGCGCGCGCGTCAGCTCCGTCTCGGGGGACGTGAACGTCGCGACGCGCCCCGGTCTGGCGCTCTGGATCGACGTGCAGTCGGTCAGCGGCTCGGTCGCCTCCGACCTCGACGTCGGCGACGCGCCGGCCGGCGGCGAGGGCCAGGTCGAGCTTCGGGTGCGCACCGTGTCCGGCGACGTCCGCATCTCGCGCGCGGCTCCCGTGACCGGCTGACGTTGCCCGCCGCGCGGCGGCCGGCGCCCGCCGACGTCGTTCCTAGACTCGCAGCGTGTCGAGCGTGCCGGAGCCGCCGCCCAAGCGCGTCGAGATCACCGTCTCGTTTCGCACGATTGCGACCGTCCTCGGAGTGGCGGCGTTCGTGTGGGCGTTCATGGCCGCACGCCAGGCCGTCCTCTGGGTGTTCATCGCCCTCTTCCTGGCGATCGTGCTGCAGACGCCGGTGACGTGGCTCGAGCAGCGCGGTCTGCGGCGTGGCAACGCGGCGATGCTCGTCGTGCTCGGCGTGATGGGGTTCCTCGGGCTGCTCTCCTACCTTCTCATCAGCCCCTTCGTCAGCGCGGTGCGAAACCTGATCGAGGACCTGCCGACGATCGTGTCGCGGATCCGGACCTCCGAGCTGTTCCAGCAGATCGACGCCCGGACCGACATCGGCGACAAGCTCCAGGAGCGAGCCCAGTCCCTCGCGGCAGACCTGCCCACGAAGCTCGGCGATGCGTTCGAGGTCGGCGGGCGCGTCTTCGGCTTCGGGCTCGGCGCCGTGACGATCACCTTCATGACGCTGTTCCTCGTGATCGACCTGCCCAACCTCTCGCGGTCGTTGCACAGCGTGCTGTTCCCGCGGGAGTCGGCCAGGACGGCGCTGCTCGAGGAGCGGATCACCCGGACGATCGGCCGCTATGCGATCGGCGCGGTCGTGATCGCGACCATCGCGGGCACGATCCAGGGGACGGCAGCGTGGCTTCTGGGCGTCCCGTTCGCGCTCGCGCTGGGGATCATCGCAGGGCTCCTCGGACTGATCCCCCAGGTCGGGGCGACGCTCGCAGCCGTGATCCTCTCGCTCGTCGCCCTCACGCAGGGAGTCCCCCAGGCGCTCGCCATGCTGACCGTCTGCATCGTCTACCAGCAGGTCGAGAACTACGTCCTGCAGCCGACGATCCAGGGGCGTGCGGCAGACATCTCGGGCTTCTTCGTGATCGCGAGCGTGATCGTGGGAGCAGCGCTCCTCGGCGTCGTCGGCGCGCTGATCGCCGTGCCGCTCACCGCGTCGGCCCAGATCGTGATCCGTGAGCTCACCGCAGAGCGCCGCGAGGCGGTCGCGCTCGCGCACGCGGCCGTACCCGGCCGGCCGGACGAGGCCGGGGGCTGATCGGGGGTCTGCCCGCAGGTCAGCCTGCGGGCGCCAGGTCGTCCCGGCAGTCCTCGCAGGCGCCGCGAAGAACGACGTCGTGCTGCTCGAGCGCGTAGCCGAGCCGACCCGCCGCGCGGCGGAGCGCCCGCTCCAGAGGCTCGTCCGTGAACGGCTCGACCCGGCCGCAGTCGTCGCAGACCAGGTGGTGATGGTGGCGCCGGTCCGTGCGTGACGGCTCGAAGCGCGCGATCCCGTCGCCGGCATCGACGCGCTGCACCAGTCGAAGCTCGGTGAGCGTCTCGAGCGCTCGGTACACGCTCGCGACGCCGACGGCGGTGCCGGACGCGGCGATGCCGTCGTGGATCTCCTGCGCCGACCGGCAGCAGCCCTGCGTCTCGAGGTACTCGACGACCGCGCGGCGTGCGCCGCCGCGCCGGAGGCCCGCGGCGCGGAGCCTCTCCAGTGCGCGATCACTCCAGGTCGACATGGTCAAACGATAGCGATTCTCATCCTTTGCTACGCTCGGCAGCCGTGCTTTCGAGAATCGTTCTCTTGTGCGCGATCACGGTCGCGGCCGCGACCGCGGCGGGATGCGGCGGAGGCTCGCCCGGCGCGACGTCGATCGTCGCGGCCTTCTACCCCCTTGCCTATGCGGCGGAGCAGATCGCCGGCCCTGATGCTGATGTCGTGAACCTGACGCCGCCCGGTGCGGAGCCGCACGACCTCGAGCTGTCGCCGCGGGACGTCGGACGGATCCAGGGCGCTTCGCTCGTCGTCTACGTCGGCCGCGGCTTCCAGCCCGCGCTGCAGCATGCGGTGGAGGATCGCCGCGGGCCCTCGCTGGATGTGCTCGCCGGCCTCCGCCTCCGACGCGTGTCCGGGGCGGGCGAGGGGCTCGACCCGCACGTCTGGCTCGACCCGATCCGGTACGCGTCGATCGCGCGCGGGATCGCCCGGGCGCTGGGCAAGCCGGCCGCGGCGAACGGTCTCGTCGAGCGCCTGCACGAGCTCGATGCCCGCTACCGCCGCGGCCTGGCCCGGTGCGAGCGTCGCGAGATCGTCACGAGCCATGCTGCCTTCGGGTACCTCGCCGCCCGCTACGGGCTCGAGCAGGTGCCGCTCGTCGGCCTTCAGCCCGAGGCCGAGCCGGGCCCGCGGGCCGTCGAGCGCCTGATCGAGACGGTCCGCGCGACCGGCGCGACGACGGTGTTCTCGGAGACGCTCGCATCGCCCGCGCTCGCCGACACGGTGGCGCGCGAGGCCGGCGTGACCACGGCGGTGCTGGATCCGCTCGAGGGCCTCACGGGCCATGAGGTAGACGCAGGTGCGGACTACTTCAGCGTCATGGAGCGGAATCTGGACGCGCTGCGGGAAGCACTCGGATGCCGGTAGCGGGCGGCATCCCGGCCGTCGAGCTCGACGGCGTGTCCTTCGCCTATCGCGGCGGGCCCCGCGTCCTCGAGGACGTGTCCCTGCGGGTCGAGCGCGGCGCGTTCCTCGGGATCGCGGGCCCGAACGGCGGCGGGAAGACGACGCTCCTTCGGCTCGTGCTCGGTCTCGAGCGCCCGACGGCGGGGCGCGTCCTCCTGTTCGGCTCGCCTCCGGGCCGGCGCGGCGGGCCGCGGATCGGGTACGTGTCGCAGCGCGCACAGCTCGCCTCGGGGACGCCGGTCACCGTCCGCGAGGTCGTCGAGGCCGGTCGCCTCGCCGTCCGCGGGCCCCTCGGCCGGCTGCGCGCCTCGGACCGCGCGGCCGTGGGACGGGCGATCGCGCGCGTCGGTCTCGCGGATCGCGTCGACGCTCCGCTCCGGACGCTCTCGGGGGGGATGCAGCAGCGGGCATTCATCGCACGCGCGCTCGCAGCCGAGCCCTCGCTCCTGGCGCTCGACGAGCCGACGACCGGCGTCGACGCGGAGTCGCAGGAAGCTCTCGCCGCCCTGCTCGCCGAGCTCCGGTCCGAGCTCGCCGTGACGATCCTGTTCGTGTCCCACGAGTTCGGCGCCGTCGAGCAGGTCGTCTCGCGACTCGTCCTCGTGCGCGGGCGGATCATCTTCGACGGGGAGCCGCACGACCTGCCCGCGCTCTGGCACGACCCGTCGCACGCGCACTGATGCTCGAGCTCGAGTTCATGCGCCTCGCCTTCGCCGTCGGCATCGTCGTCGGCATCCTCGCGCCCGTGGTCGGGTTCTTCCTCGTCGAGCGGAAGCAGTCGCTCGTCGGAGACGGTCTCGGTCATGTCGCGTTCGCGGGCGTCGCGGCCGGGTACCTGCTCGGCATCTCGCCGGTGCTGACGGCCCTCTGCTTCGCAGTCGTGGGCGCGTTCGCGATCGAATGGCTCCGCTCGCGCGGCGGGACCTCCGGGGACCAGGCGCTCGCGCTCGTCTTCTATACCGGGATCGCACTGGGCATCGTGCTGATCTCGAGCGCGAACAGGTTCGACGTGGGCCTCTTCCAGTTCCTCTTCGGGTCGATCCTGACCGTGACCCGCGGCGACCTGTGGGTCGTGCTCGCGCTCGGCGGCCTCTCCCTCGCGGCGATCGCCGCTCTCTACCGTGGCCTCGTCGCTGTCGTGCTCGACGAGGAGGGAAGCCGGGTGGCCGGCGCGCCCGTCGCCCTCCTCAACACGGTCGTGGCCGTGCTCGCCGCGCTCACGGTCGGGATCTCGATGCGGATCGTCGGAATCCTCTTGATCGCCGCGCTGATGGTGCTCCCGGTGATCGCGGCGCAGCGGATCGCCTGGAGCCTCCGCTCCACGCTCGGCCTGTCGGCTGCGATCGGGCTCGGCTCGGTGCTCGCAGGGCTGAGCGTCTCGTACTACGGGGACCTGCCCCCCGGCGGGACGATCGTCCTGCTGGCCGCAGGCGCGGTCGTGGCCGCGACGGTCGTCGGCGCGGCGCGCGGCGCCGGTTGACCGGTCGCGGGCGCGTAGGCTTTGCCGGTGGCCGACGTCGCCGCCCGTATCGTCTTCGACCACGTCACGAAGCGCTACCCGGGCCGGGCTACGCCCGCCGTCGACGACCTCACCCTGACCGTGCCCGCGGGCGAGATCTGCGTCCTCGTCGGGCCCTCGGGCGGCGGCAAGACGACGGCCATGAAGATGGTCAATCGCCTGATCGACATGACGGAGGGCGACATCCGGATCGGGGACGAGAGCATTCTCGACCGGGACGTGACGGAGCTCCGGCGCGGGATCGGCTACGTGATCCAGCAGACCGGGCTGTTCCCTCACATGACCGTCGCGGAGAACGTCGCGACCGTGCCGCGCCTGCTCGGGTGGGACGCGCGTCTGATCGACGAGCGCGTCGACGAGCTGCTCGACCTCGTCGAGCTGCCCGCGGTCGACTATCGTGACCGGTACGCGTCGCAGCTCTCGGGCGGCGAGCGCCAGCGCGTCGGGCTGGCACGGGCGCTCGCGGCGGACCCGCCGGTGATGCTGATGGACGAGCCGTTCGGCGCGCTCGACCCGATCACCCGCACGCGCCTGCAGCACGAGCTCCTGCGGATCCACCGCGAGGTCCGCAAGACCGTCATCTTCGTGACCCACGACATCGACGAGGCGATCCTGATGGGCGACCGGATCGCCATCCTCCGCCCCGGCGGACGGCTCGCGCAGTACGACACCCCGGAGGCGATCCTCGCCTCGCCCGCCGACGGGTTCGTCGCGGACTTCGTCGGTGCCGACCGAGGGCTCAAGCGGCTGTCGCTGACGAGGCTCGACGAGCTGCCGCTCGAGCCGCTCGACGGTGCGCGCGGGCCTGCGCTGGCCGGCTCGACGACGCTCCGCGACGCGCTCTCGCTGATGCTGAGCGAGGGGAGCCGCGTCGTCGTCGTGCTCGGCGGCGACGGTGCGCCGCGCGGCTCGCTCAGCCTCGATGCGCTCGCCGACAGGCTCTCGTCGTGACCGGGCTCGTTGCGCAATCCGGGCCCGTCATCCCGAACTTCGGCGAGGCGAGCTCCTGCGTGCAGGAGAACCGGCTCTTCTGCCCCGACTGGGTGCGCGACAACTGGACGCCGGTGCTGCAGCCCGCGCTGCTCCAGCACGTCAAGCTCACGATCCTCGCGGTCGCGGTCGGCTTCGTGCTCGCGTTCGCGGCGGCGCTCCTCGCCCGGCACCGCCCGTGGTTCGAGCGCCCGTTCGACCTCGTCTCCGCTCTCGTCTACACGATCCCGAGCCTCGCCCTCTTCCAGCTGCTCGTACCGGTGACGGGGCTGACCGTGACGACCGTCGAGGTCGCCCTCGTCTCGTACACGCTCCTGATCCTGTTCCGGAACATCCTCACCGGGTTCCGCTCGGTCCCGCCCGACGTGCTCGAGGCCGCGCGCGGGATGGGAATGGGCTCGTTCCAGGTGCTGCGGCGGGTGGAGCTGCCCCTCGCGCTGCCCGCGATCATGGCCGGGGTGCGCATCGCGACCGTGTCCACGATCGCGCTCGCCACCGTGGCGGCCTTCGTGATCCCGGAGGGCCTCGGACGCCCGATCTTCCTCGCGCTGCGCCAGTTCTTCAACACGGAGCTGATCGTCACGGCCCTGCTCGCGATCGGCCTGGCGCTCGTGGCTGACGGCGTGCTCGTGCTCGTACAACGCGTGCTCACCCCCTGGACGCGGGTCGGGGCAGGATCGTGATCGCGGACATCTCCGTCTTCGGCGACGCGCTCCGCTTCATCCTGGACAACCCCGGCCTTCTCTGGGACAAGACGGTCGAGCAGCTCGAGCTGTCGGCCGCCGCGATCGGCATCGCGCTCCTCGTCGCCCTGCCGGTCGGCATCGGGCTCGGTCACCTGCGGCGGTACTCGTTCGTGGCGATCAACGTCGCGAACATCGGCCGTGCGCTGCCGACGCTGGCGGTGATCGCCGTCTGCATCGTGTTCCTCCCCGTCGGCTTCGTCGTCGTGCTGATCGCCCTCGTCGTGCTCGCGGTGCCGCCGATCCTCACGAATGCCTACGTCGGCGTGAGCGAGATCGACGCGGAGACGATCGAGGCAGCGCGCGGGATGGGCATGACCGAGCGGCAGATCCTGCGCCGGGTCGAGCTGCCGCTCGCCTCGCCGCTCCTGTTCGCCGGGATCCGCACCGCCGTCGTGTTCGTCGTCGCATCCGCGACGATCGCCGCGATCGCCGGCGGCGGAGGGCTGGGCGACGTGATCGTCAACCAGGCGAGCTACGGGATCGAGGGCGTGATCGGCGCCTCGATCCTCGTCTCCGCGCTGGCCTTCGCCTGCGACGGGGTGGTCGCGCTCGCTCAGCGAGCGATGACGCCGAGGCCGCTCCGCGGGCGGCATGTGGGCGACGCGATGCTCGTCGGCGACCCCGGGAGACAGGGATCGACCCTGTAAGGTCGAGAGCGTCCGGGGCAAACGAACGATCGGAGGGCCATGATCCGCAAGCACACCCGGCGCGCTGCAAAAGCGGCGTTCGCGATCTCCTTCGGGGTCGCGATCATCCTCGGCGGGGCCACGGCTGCCACTGCCGGAAGCGCGCAGTCGACTGCTACGCCGATCATCGTCGGCACCAAGAACTTCGGTGAGGCATTCGTGCTCGGCGAGCTGTACAAGCAGGCGCTCGAGGCGAAGGGCTTCGACGTCTCGTACAAGGAGAACATCGGCTCCACCGAGCTGATCCAGAAGGCGCTCACGAGCGGGAAGATCACGCTCTACCCCGAGTACGTCGGGATCGCCTACACCGTCACCTTCAAGAAGAAGACCTTCCCGGCATCTGCGCAGGCGACCTACGGAACGGTCAAGAGGCTCTACGCGGGGAAGGGGTACACCGTCCTGCAGGATGACGCCGTTCCAGGACGTCGACGCCGTCGCGGTGCTCCGCACGACCGCGCAGAAGTACGGCCTGAAGTCCGTCGCCGACCTGAAGAAGGTGCCCGACCTGACGCTCGCCGCCTTCCCCGAGTTCCGCACGCGGGAGACCGGGCTCGTCGGGATGGGGAAGAAGTACGGCATCACCGACGTCAAGTTCACGCCGCTCGCCGGGATCAGCGCCTACAAGCTGCTCGACGACGGCAAGGTGCTCGCCGCCGGCGTGTTCTCGACCGACCCGCCGCTCGCGACGAGCAAGTACGTCGTCCTGAAGGATCCGAAGAACATCTTCGGGTTCCAGAACGTCGTCCCGATCGTCTCGAACAAGCTGGTGTCGGAGTACGGCCAGAAGCTCACGTCGACGCTGAACGCGGTCAGCTGCGAAGCTGACGCTGAAGGCGATGCTCGCGATGAACACCGCCGTGTACGTCGACCAGAAGCAGCCTGCCAAGATCGCCGACGCGTTCCTGAAGGCGAACGGGCTCAAGTAGTCGGTCTTTCGGGTGCGTTCCGCGGCGAAAGCCGCGGAACGCACCGATCTACGCCACGAGCTGAACGGCGTCGGCGCCTGCCTGATGGCAGTCGCGGCAGCGCGCAGAACAGCGGGCCGCCCGAGATGCCCCTCCAGCGATGTAGCTCCAGCCGGCGGCCGACCAGCGCCACCGTCCCCGCATCCACCCCAACCACCCGCCGCTTGCCGCCTTCCCCCGCTGCACCACCAGCGTGCCCGCCTCCGGGTCGAAGTCCTTCGCCTTGAGCGCGAGCGCCTGGCCGATCCGAAGCCCACACCTCCAGAGCACGGCGATCAGCGCCCGGTTGCGCACCCCCGTCAGGGCGGCGGAGTCGAGGCGGACAACGCACAGAGGCGCCCCCGGCCATGTCGAAACGCACCGGGCGCCGGTCTCGTTGGCGCTGACGCGGTTGTAAGGTGGCGCTGTGGCTGCCCCCTTTCGCGTGCTCGCGATCGACGGCGGCGGGATCCGAGGGATCATCCCTGCCACGGTGCTCGTCGACCTGGAGCGGCGGCTCGCGCCACGCTCCCTCGCGACCGTCTTCGACCTGATCGTCGGCACGTCGACCGGCGGGATCATCGCGCTGGGCCTGACGGCCCCCGACGGCGAGCACCCGCGAAATCCCGCGGAACGGCTGCTCGACTTCTACCTGTCCGACGGAGAGACGATCTTCCCTGGTGGGGGGCCGATCCCACTCCCGCGCTCGGCGTGGGTACGCGAGGGAACCCGGTACTCCGTAGCGGGACTCGAGGAGGCGCTCGGTCGCTTCCTCGGTGATACCCCGTTGACAGCTGCGCTGACCGGCGTCGTCGTGACGAGCTACGACCTCGCGTACGGCGAGCCGGTGATGCTCTCCAGCAGTCCGGAGCTCGGCGACGTCAGCGACGTGACGATGGTCGTCGCGGCTCGAGCAACGTCCGCGGCGCCCATGTTCTTCAAGCCTCAGATCGTCAAGGACGGGGATCGAGATCGGATGCTCGTCGACGGTGGCCTCTACGTGAACAGCCCGGCGGTTCTCGGCTACCTGCTCGGTCGGCAAGCCGCGGCTCGAGACGACCTCCCACTCGTACTCGTCTCGCTGGGCACAGGGGTACGACCGTCACGGACTCCGCTCCCGGTGGCGGAGAGGGCGCAGATGCGGGATACGTCCGCCCTTGCCCGGACACTCCTCGAGGCGGTCGCCACCGGTGGCGGGCGCTTGGCCCACCTGCTCCTCGCTCGTCTCGCCGACGGCGAGCGCTTTCGCTACTGGCGCCTGCAGACCACGGTCGGTTCGTGCAGCTTCACGATGGACGACTCGAGCCCTGAGAACGTCGCCTGCCTGTACCAGCGTGCACGCGAGCTCGTCTCCGAGAAGGATGAGGAGCTCTCCGCGGTCACCGACGCGCTCGGAACCTGAGAGACCTTGCTCGCGCGGCGAACGGCTTCCTCTGGGGCGGGCGGGCCGGTTGCTTCTCAGACCGCCGCTTTCCCGTGCGAGATCACGCGCGTGGTTCGGCTTGAGACTCGCGCGCCCCGGGCAGACGACTCCTCGACGAGTCGCTTTCCGCCCGACCGGCCGAACGCCGCAGCAACGAGGACGGCGGAGAGGACGACGTTCCAGACCGTCGTCAGCAGCTGCTGCCCGATCGAAATAGGCGCTTGCGGCCGCGGACGCGCGACGCGCGTCCGCCTCGAGTCCCACATTCTTTCCGGCCGAGTCTGGTCGTCGATATCGAGTTGGCCTGCCACGTCGTCGATCTCACGTCCGATCCACTCGTCGTCCTCGCGGCGGCCGGCGCGAGCTGCGCCGGCCGCCCGAGTCGTTCTCCGTGGACGTCAGGCGTGCGCCACGGGCTTTGCGGCGTTCGGCCGCGGGAGGCGATGGCGGACATCGGCGGCGACATTGCGCAGCTCGAGCGCGAACCCGATCTGCATCACGCCGGTCACGATCGTGAACGTGGCGATGAGTGCGACGATGGCGACGGCGCCTGCGTCGGGCTCGATGAACATCACAGCGCCGAACGCGCTCGAGATGATCCCGTTGAGCGCCAGCAGCAGCTTCGCCGGCCATTCCAGTGGAGCTTGCATCGCGGTGCCCAGCATCAGGGCGCCGATCGCCAGGGCCCAAGCCGCCACCACGTACAGAAGCGCCTGCGCGGAGATGTCGTTCCAGACGAGCAGCGCGATGCCGATCGCCGTTCCCGCGACCGCCTCGAGCGCCAGCCATCCGCGCTCGCCCGGCGGGAGCGGTGTCAGGAACGCTGCCAGACCGGACAGAACGCCTCTGACCAGTGCGTACACCGCGACGACGGCGACGATGGTCGTCAGGCCGATGTCCGGCCACAGGACGAGCACGAAGCCGAACAGGACGGCGGCGGCGCCGTTCGCTGCGATGATCTTCCAGACGCGGGCGAGCAGCCGTTCGCCCTCGCTCGCTGCGTCGTCGATCGTGTTGGTGACCTTCGACTCGAAGGTCTCGGTCGGTGTCGACTCAGTCGTCATGTCTTCCTCCTCAGTGGAATTTCAGGGCCGCCTCGCGGACCTTCCGCTCGAGGTCGTCGAGCGCTTCCGTGACGCGGTTCTTGTGCTCTTGCCATTCGTCCAAGGGCGCGTGGAGCGCGGTCAGACGCTCGGCTGCCCGGTTCCGCGCCTGCTTGAGCTCGGCGATCTCGGCCTCGGCCTGCTCGCGAGCGTTCTGTGCCTTCGTCGCTGCGCGCGTCTGGAGCCGCTCGATCGCGGCATCCCAGTCGTGCAGCTCCGCCTCGACCGCGTCCGCGAACGACGTCGCGTCGTCGGCCATCTCCGAGGCCAGGCGGTTCTCGGCGATCGCGATGTCGATCTCGAGTTGCCGGACCTGTTCGTCGACCGCCTCGGCCTTCTCGCGGACGGCCGCCCGGGCCGATGCTTCCTCCTGGCGCAGCCGGTCGAGCCTGTCCTGGAGACGCGCTCGCGTCGCGAGGCTCGCCGCTTTCGGCGCGTGCCTCTAGCTCGTCGATGTGCCGGCGGATATCCGCCCATGTGTCGTCAACCGTCTTTGTCGCCACGCGTGCCTCCTGTCGTCGTCGGATGTACTCCACGACGTCAAGCCTGTCGCGGGCGGCTGCCAACGCCCTGCCACCCACCACGCCCTCGCTGCCACCTGCGGAGGGGCGGGCGATGCGGCGCTACGGCGTCAGAGCGGTCTCGGCGCCCGTGGACACGGTGGCACTTCCTCCGGGCCGCCCGAGGTCGTCGAGACCCGCCCGGGCGGCCGTGCCCGGGTCTTCGGAGAGCGCGAGGAACAGGCTCTCGCGTGCTTCGTGCGGTCGCTGCCTGTCGGACCACTCGAGCGCGCTGAGGTAGAGCGCCTCGGCGCTGTCGACGTCTCCCGCGGCGGCCAGCACGCGCCCCAGCCGGACGCGCGCGTGCGCCGCGGCCCACGGCGACCGCGCCGCCTCCGCGGCGGCGAGCGCCCGGCGCTCGAGCTCCTCGGCCTTACGGAGGTCTCCGCTCGCAAACGCGACCCAGCCGAGCCCTGCCAGCGCGAAGGCTGCGTGGTCGGCAAACCCTGCACTGCCCGCGAGCGCGAACGCACGCTGATACGCCTCGGCCGCGGCGCGTTCGTCACTCCGCCGCTCGGAAACCCAGGCCTCGAGCAGCAGCGCGGGGACTTGAAACGCATCGAACCCGATGGCTCCCGCATGACGGTGCGCCTGCGCCGCCATGGCGGCGACTGTGGACACGTCTCCCGCGAGAGCGGCGACCTGCGCCCGCATGAGGCTGCACACCGCGGTGCTCCAGTCGTCGCCGGTCGGCGGAAGACGAGCGTGCGCTCTCTCCGCCAACACGGCGGCGCGCTCGCTGTCACCGGATTCCGCCCGGGCGAGCGCGAGGGCTGCCTCGACGAGAGCCGCCTGCGGCGGTAGCGGCTCGGTCGCGACGAGCGCGCGTTCGCCGATCTCGATCGCCGTGTCCAGATCGAGCTCCTCCGTCGCGAAGAAGCACAGGAACGCCTCGAGCTCGAGTCGGAGCGGGGCCGGAGCATCCTCGGACGCGGAGGCGAGTGCGAGCTCGACGAAGCGGCGGCCTTCGGAGACGCGCTCCGCAAGCGTGAAGTACCAGGCGAGTGTTCCCAACCGGCCCGCGATGCCGGCGTCGGGCGCTTCGTGCGCGTACGTGAGAGCGGCCCACAGGTTGTCGCGCTCGAGCTCGAGGCGTCCGACCCATGCTCGCCAGCTCGGGCCCACGAAGGGCACCGTGCGCGGCGTCCGCCAACGTGGCGAAGTACTCCGCGTGCGCTTTCCTCGCTGCCGCGAGGCCGCCGCTTTCGGCAAGGCGCTCGAGCGCATAATCCCGGACCGTGTCGAGCACGTCGTAGCGCGCGTCGGCGCTCGGGAACGAGACGGTGACGATGGACTTGTCGACGAGCGTGCCGAGCAACTCGACCACCGTCATCTCGTCGAGCCCGTGGTCGGCGCCCGCCTCGACGAGTGCAGGGAGAGGCGCACCGCCTCGGTGCAGTGCGACGTGGTGGAGCAGCGTCTTCTCGTCCGCGTGCAGGAGGTCGTAGCTCCACTCGACGAGCGTCGCGAGGGCGGCGCGCCCGGCGTCCGTCGCCGGCTGGTCGCGGAGCAGCTCCAGGCGCCGCGTGACGAGGGAGAGGATCTCCGCCAGGCCGAGCACGTTGACCCGCGCGGCGGCAAGCTCGATCGCGAGCGGGAGGCCGTCGACGAGACGGCTGATCTCGGCGGCGAGCCAGGCGTCCTCGTCCGTCAGCTGGAAGCCCGGGCGCGCCGCGCGCGCCCGCGCGGTGAAGAGCTCGACGGCCGGGGCACCGACGGCCTCGCTCGATCCGAGGTCCGGCACCGCAAGGGGCGACACCGCGAAGCGCACCTCACCCGGCACGTGGAGCACCTCGCGGCTCGTCGCGAGCACCCGCACGCCCGGGCAGCCCCGCAGCACCGCCTCGACGACGCGGGCCGTCTCCTCGATCACGTGCTCGCAGGAGTCGAAGACGAGCATCGCGTCGGTCTCGCGAAGGCGCGCGACGGTGCGCGCGAGCGGGTCGGCGCCGCGCACGTCGAGGGACTGGGCGGCGAGACGGACGACGTCGGCGCTAGTCGCCGCGCGCGCGAGGTCGACATGCCACGCCCGTCCCGGAGCTCGCTCTCGAGCGCACGGGCCACCTCGAGCGCGAGCCTGCTCTTGCCGACTCCCGGCGGGCCGGTCAACGTCACGAGGCGATGCTCCCGTAGGAGCTCGGCCACCTGCGCGAGCTCCGCCTCGCGGCCGATGAACGAGGTCGAGGACGCCGGCAGGTTGCCGCGCCGTTGTGGAGCAACGGGGACGGGCGCGATCGCCGGGTCGTGAGCGAGGATCGCCTCCTGGAGGCGCCGCAGCTCCGGGCCCGGTTCCAGCGCCAGCTCCTCCAGGAGCATCTGGCGGGCCTCCTGGAACACCTCGAGCGCGTCCGCCTGGCGTCCGCTCCGATAGAGCGCCAGCATCAGCTGCCCCCACAGGCGCTCGCGGAACGGGCTCTCCTCCAGCGCAGCGCGGATGGCGGGCGCGAGGTCGGCGTGCTCTCCGAGCGCGAGAGCGGCCTCGAACCGCTCCTCCAACGCGTCGAGCCGCAGCGAGTCCAGCCGCCCGGCCTCGGCCGTCGCCCACGACGACTGAGGCAGACCCAGCAGCGCAGGCCCGCGCCAGAGGGCGAGCGCGTCGGCGATCGTGTCTGCGGCTCCCCGCGCATCACCGGCGCGGAGCGCGCCGCGTGCAGCCGCAAGCAGCTCCTCGAACTCGATGGCATCGACGACCGCCCCTTCGAGCGCGTACCCGTCGGCGGCGAGCCGGATCGCGTCCCCGCCCAGCGCCCGGCGTAGCCGGGTCACGTGGTGCTGCACGGCGTTTCGAGGCGCGCTCGGAAGATCGCTGCCCCACAGCGCCTCGACCAACGTGTCCGTGGGGACGACCCGACCCGATCGCAAGGCCAGGCACGCGACGAGCGCCTGCCGCTTCGCGCCCGGCACGTCCACCGGCTCCCCGCCCACGACCACCTCGAACGGCCCTAGGAGCCGAACCTCGAGCTTTCCCATACGGCCTGCCCTCCGCTCTCGCGAGGAGTCTGGCACGCCGGGCTGCGCCGTGCGTGGCTGCGTTCGCGGCGCCCGTCAGTGCCGGCTCCGCTGTGGGCGTCCCCGCCTCTGGCGCGGTGATGCCGGCCTCCGTTGCGGCGGCAGCGAC